>NZ_CP170082.1:2276363-3680227 GCF_042181575.1 Devosia polycyclovorans
GTGCGGCGGGAATCGGTGCGTTGAGCGCGAAATTGGGTGCCTTGGGCAGCTTGAATCCAAGCCGCAGCGCCAGCTTGAGCAGCAGGGGCATGACCGTCATCAGGCAGACAAACATGATGGCGCTACCGGCGGCGCCAGCCAGTGCGAATTCCTGCACGCCCTGGCCCGGCGAGAAATAGAGCGAGGCAAAAGCAACCAGCGTGGTCAGGGTCGTCAGCGCCGTCGCCGGACCAACCAGTTTCAGCGTCGTATCGACGGCCTTGTTGGGCTCCATGCCGTCGCGCCAATAGGCCAGCCAGTTGAAGATGAAGAACATCGACTCGGCAAAGGCCATGACCAGCACCAGCGTGGTGACGATGATGGTGAGGAAGGAGAAGGAGCCGAACAGCAGCAGTACCGTGCCGATCGACCACATGACCGCAACGAACGGCGTGGCGGCGACGATGATGGCGCCCCAGAACGAGCGCAGGGCAAATAGCGCGATGAAGGCACCCAGGCCAAAGCCATAGACGGTGAACTTGATCTGATCGTCGACCGCCGCATTGAGCATTTCCGAGGTCCAGACCGGTGGGCCAGTCAGCTCGATGTCGAGGCCGCTATCGTCATACCAGGCAAGGGTTTCGCGCAGGCTGGCGATCATGGCCTTGGTGCCGTTTTCACGCACCAGCTCCTGGTTGGGGAACATGATGAGGACTACGCCGGTCAGATCCGGCGTGATCAGATTGCGCATCATGGGATCGTTCTGCTGCAGGTCCATGAGCGCCATGGCGACTTCGTCGGCATTGAGCATGCCTTCGGGCACGGCCGGGACCGACCCGCCGGTTCCGTTCGGCTTGCGCAGCGTGAAGGGCGACATGGTGCCCACGGCATATTCGTTGAGCTCGAGATCGAAGGCGAGGTTGCGGACCTCCTCGAGCACTTCGGGATCAACCAGATTGGGCGCGTTGACCAGAACGTAGATATCGTTCTCGAAGGTGCCGAAGGTCTTGGAGAGATTGTCGTAGGCGTCGTAGTAGTGCCCGGAATGGGCATAGACGCGCAGTAGGTCGCCATCGACATTGGCGCGCGGGATCTGCCAGAAGCAGAGAACCGAGAACAGCAGCACGATCACCGACATGATGCGCGGATAGCGCAGGGTCGCGACGCCCAGATACTCGAAACCAAAACCGATCGACCGCCTGGTGGTGAACCAGTCGACAAGACGAGACGCGACAGAACCCGAAGACACCAGAACCCGACTCCCCCATGGGCGGCAATTGTTCGTAAATTTCTACGGGTTTGTGTCTAGTGCGTCCAGCTTGGGCCGGATGCAAACTGATTGGGCGGTAAATGCCGGGTCAGGAGCGCATCGGACCCGGCGCTGTTTCAGGCGGCCTGAGAAGCCCGGCTTGGCGACACCGAACCGGCCCTGGGGGCGGCGGCTTGGTTATCGTGTCGAACGCGATTGCACCGCGGCGCGCTTGATCCAGAATCGAGCGCTGATCTCTCCACAGCTCAAAGCGGGCGAAAATTGGCAATCGGCGCCGGAATCGCCTATCTATCAGGCAACAAGAACCAACGTAGAATCACCCCGTGACAGATACGCCTGATGATGTGAGCGGTGGACCTTCGTCTTCCGACATCGCCCCGATCTTCATTACCGACGAAATGCGCAAGAGCTACCTCGATTACGCCATGAGCGTGATCGTGAGCCGTGCGCTGCCTGACGTGCGGGACGGGTTGAAGCCGGTGCACCGGCGCATCCTGTTCTCGATGAGCGAGAATGGCTACGAATACAACAAGCCCTATCGTAAATCGGCGCGTGTGGTCGGCGACGTTATCGGTAAATACCATCCGCATGGTGACAGCGCCGTTTATATGGCGTTGGTGCGCATGGCCCAGCAATTCTCCATGGGCGAGATGCTGGTCGAGGGCCAGGGCAATTTCGGCTCGGTGGACGGCGATATGCCGGCCGCCATGCGTTACACCGAAGTCAGGATGCAGCGGATTACCAATTCGCTGCTGGATGACCTCGACAAGGATACAGTCGATTTTCGCGACAACTATGACGGCTCCGAACATGAGCCGACAGTCTTGCCGGCGCGGTTCCCCAACATGCTGGTCAATGGTGGTGGCGGCATCGCCGTGGGCATGGCCACCAATATTCCGACCCATAATCTGACCGAGACAATCAACGCCGCATTGGCGGTGCTGGACAACCCGTTCGCGACGACCGAGGAACTGCTCGAGCACCTGCCTGGGCCGGATTTCCCGACGGGCGGTATCATCCTGGGGCGCTCCGGCATCCGCCAGGCCTATGAGACGGGCCGCGGCTCGATCGTGGTGCGCGGGCGCTCCACCATCGAGGAAGTGCGCAAGGAACGCGAGGCCATCGTCATCACCGAGATCCCGTATCAGGTGAACAAGGCGTCGATGGTCGAGAAGATCGCCGAGCTGGTGCGTGACAAGCGGATCGAAGGCATTGCCGATCTCCGCGACGAATCCAGCCGCGAAGGCATGCGCGTCGTCATCGAGGTCAAGCGTGATGCGCTGCCCGATGTGGTGCTGAACCAGCTCTATCGATTCACGCCGCTGCAGTCCTCGTTTGGCTGCAATTTCGTGGCGCTCAATGGCGGCAAGCCGGAGTTGATGAATCTCAAGCAGATTCTGGATGCCTTCATTGCCTTCCGTGAGGAAGTGGTTACGCGTCGGGCGCGCTTCCTGCTCAACAAGGCGCGCGATCGCGCCCATGTGCTGGTCGGTCTGGCCGTTGCCGTGGCCAACATCGACGAAGTCATTGCGCTGATCCGTACGGCGCCCGATCCGGCGACAGCGCGCGAGCAGTTGATGACCCGCCGCTGGCCGGCAGACGATGTGGCGCCGCTGATCAAGCTGATCGACGATCCGCGCCACCGCATAAACGAAGATGGCACTTTCAACCTCTCCGAAGAGCAGGCGCGGGCCATTCTCGAACTGCGTCTGGCGCGCCTGACGGCGCTGGGCCGGGATGAAATCGGCGAAGAACTCAATGGCCTTGGCGCCGAGATCGAAGACTATCTCGATATCCTGCGCAGCCGCGAACGTGTGCGCACGATCATCCGCGAGGAGCTCGAAGCGATCCGCGAGCAGTTTGGCTCGCCCCGGCGCACCGAGATCTCCGATCACGCCGCCGATTTCGACGATGAGGACCTCATTGCCCGCGAGGACATGGTGGTGACCGTCAGCCATGGCGGCTACATCAAGCGCGTGCCGCTCTCGACTTATCGGGCACAGAATCGCGGCGGCAAGGGCCGTTCCGGCATGGCGACGCGCGACGAGGATTTCGTGGCGCGGCTGTTCGTGGCCAATACGCATACGCCGGTGCTGTTCTTCACCAGCCGCGGCATCGCCTACAAGCTTAAGGTCTGGCGCCTGCCGCTGGCGGCCGCCAATGCCCGGGGCAAGGCGCTGATCAATATCCTGCCGCTCGAGCAGGGCGAGCGGATCACCTCGATCATGCCATTGCCGGAGGACGAAACCTCCTGGGGCAATCTCGACATCATGTTCGCCACGACGCGCGGCACGGTCCGCCGCAATTCGCTGGCCGACTTCGTCGAGGTGCGTCAGAACGGCAAGATCGCCATGAAGCTCGATGAGGGCGATGCGATCGTGGGCGTGGACACCTGCACGGTGAACACCGACGTGCTGATGACCACGGCGCTGGGCCAGGCCATCCGCTTCCGGGCCGATGATGTGCGCCTGTTCAAGGGCCGCGACTCCATGGGCGTGCGCGGCATCCAGCTTGCCGAGGGCGACACGGTCATCTCCATGGCCATCATCAACCACTCGGACGCAACATCGGAACAGCGTGCCGCCTATCTTAAGATGAGCCGCGCGGTGCGTGGCGAAGCCGAGGGCGAGGATGCTGGTTCGGACGAAGCCGATGTGGTGGCTGGCGAATTGAGCCCCGAGCTCTACGCCCAAATGAGCGCCAGCGAGCAGTTCATCCTGACCATTTCCGAAAATGGCTATGGCAAGCGCACCTCGAGCCACGAATACCGGATTACCGGTCGCGGGGGTAAGGGCATCGTCGCCATGGCGGTCAACAAGCGCAACGGCAAGCTGGTCGCCTCCTTCCCCGTGGAGGACGAAGACCAGATCATGCTGATCAGCGATGGCGGGCAGACCATTCGCCTGCCGGTGGGTGGCGACAAGCCGATCCGCATCGTGGGCCGGTCCAGCCAGGGGGTCATCGTGTTCGATACCGCCGAGGACGAGAAGGTCGTTTCGGTAGAACGCATCAGCGAGCCGGAAGCGGAGGAGGGTGAGGAGCCGCCTGAAGCTTCAGCGGATGGGACGCCAGAGACGCCGCCCACTGATGGCGAGGGTGAGGGTGAAAGCCCGAGCGAGCCGAACGGCGAATGAGATTAAAGGGGCGCTGCGGCGCCCCTTGTTTTTTCCCGCAGGCGGTGGCTTGCTCCTGACATGTAGGAGACCGCCATGATCGATCCCGCCCTGCTTATCCCCTATTTAGGCGCCTGTTTCCTTCTGGCCGTGGTGCCGGGACCGACGGTGACGGTGATCGTCGCCAATTCATTGGCGCGGGGCACTGGGGCAGGGCTGGCCATTGTGGCTGGGACCCAGGCGGGTGTGCTGGTCATGACGGTGATTGTCGCGCTGGGCATGCAGGCGCTGGTGGCCTTCATGGGCGCGGCCTTTGACTGGATCAAGCTGGTCGGGGCCGCCTACCTCATCTGGCTGGGCTACAAGATGCTGCGCAGCGATGGGGACCTCGGGACTGTGCGGGCGGAACGCGGCAAGTCCAACCGGCGCATTGCGCTTGAGGGATTTTTCGTCGTTCTCTCGAATCCGAAAATGCTGATTTTCCTCGGGGCATTTCTGCCTCATTTCGTCGATGTGACCCAGCCGACATTTCCGCAGGTGATGGTGTTGGGACTTGTCTTCATGTTCGTCGCCGGGGCGACGGATGCTGTCTATGCACTGGTGGCGGGGCGCGCACGGCTCCTGCTGAGCGCAGCGCGTGTGCGTGTGCTGTCTCGACTTTCCGGCGTCATTCTGATGGCGGGTGGTGTCTGGCTGGCGCTGCAGAAGCGCGCCTGATGGACCAGAAGGTCGAGCCTCCCAGCTATCGCGCGCTGCTGCGCCTGCCCTTGCCGCGGCGTTTGGCGCTGGCCAGCGTGCCAGCGGATTTCTCCGATTGGCTGGACTATGCAGCCGTCATAGCGCTGGTGGTTTTTGCTTGGGGCGAGGGGCCCCTCGCGTTGGCTTTGCTCGCGCTGGCCCTGAGCCTTCCATACGTCATCGTAGGTCCGTTCATCGCTGTGGTGGTTGATCGTGTGCCAATCCGGACCGTCCTCGTTGTCAGCAATTTGGGCCGCGGGCTGGCGACGCTCGCCTTTGCCTTCACCGGGCAGACCTATGTGCTGCTGGCATTGGTCTTTCTTCGCGGCAGTATCGACTCAGCATTCACCCCGGCACGGCAAGCGGCGATCCAGGCCACAACGCCGGTTGATCTGCGCGGCCATGCGAATGGCCTCCATCAGGCAATCAACCAGACATCCAAGATCGCCGGGCCAGCAATTGGGGGCTTGCTGCTCGCCATTTGGCAGCCACAGCAGGTGTTCTTGTTCAATGCGGGGCTTTCCGTCATCGCAACGCTCCTCGTGCTGACCCTAAATCTCCCGCCCCGCGTTCCTGCCGATGAGCCGCGTGAGTCGTTCTTCACCGAATCCCTCAAGGGTATTGCCGAGTTCAGGCGGAGCAAGCGGTTGCTGATCGCACTGATCTTCTCGTCATGCGCCTATTTCGCCTTCTTCCTCTATGATGCGTTGATTGCCCTTCTCGCGGAGGGATTTGGCTTTGACGCGACGATCTTTGGCTTTTCCATTGCCGCTTCTGGCTTTGGTGGCCTGTTCGGCGCCCTTGTCGCCGGCCGGGCAGCGGCGCAACACCCCATTCTGTCCATGTCACTGGCGGCGATGCTGTCGGGCACGACAACGATCTTGCTGGCCACGACCGCCATACTCGGCTGGCCGGTGCAGGTGGCGGCCTTCTTGCTGGTTCTGTGCTTCATGGGCGGTGCAACCGCTTTCATGCTTGTGCCCTACCGTACGATTGTCCAGCAAGAGGCACCGCCAGACCGCATCGCACGTGTGTTTGCGGCTGGTGAGGCGGTGATTGTTGGCTCGATGCTGTCGGCGCCGCTGATCGGCAGCGCTATTGCCAGCCAGTGGGGAACGCCGGTGGCCTTCGTGGTAGGTGGTGTTGCGCTGGTCAGCCTGGGCGTCGTCACTCTTGCTGCGCGGGGCCGAACCTGACGATTGATCCCGACTATTCTCAACTGTGCAACTAGAGTTTGGCAGCGGAAGTCAAAGTTATCCACGTCTGCAAAACCTCCCCCATAATCTTGCCATCACTCCCGCAGCGGACGGACTGCAGCGAACTTTCGCGGGAGGGGCCGGTGAGACTGGGTCGCTCCAGGGCTCGCCTGCAATTTGGGTCGCCTTGCGACGAGCGATCAATAGGGACCCAGAATGCAGGAGAAACCCGGCGTTCCGAGGCGGCGACGTCTCTATTACTTAGTTTTACCGAGACGCACGTGCCTCGGAACACGTCCACCGCAACCGGAAGCCGCAAGGCTGACCGGCTTGAAGTCACGCCCGCCCGTAGGGCAAAGTCCTCACGTCAGAAGATTTTGGGTGAGAGGGCCAAGAACCAAACTCGAATGGCGGGTCTCATGGCCCAGCCTTGCGTCAGGGCGGTGCGCGTGACAAAACCTTCGCAACTACAAGGGGAAGGGGGATGCCATGACGCAATTGGTTGGATTTTATCCAGGGTCGTTCGATCCCTTAACCAACGGGCACCTCGATGTCATCGAGCGCGCCTGCAAGCTGGTGGACACACTGGTGGTAGCGGTTGGCATCAGCGCTACCAAGAAAAACCCTCTGTTCACCCATGAGGACCGGATCGAAATCCTCAAGCAGGTCTTGCCGGCCGTGGGAACGCGGACGAACACCGATTTCCGGATCGTCGATTTTTCTGGCCTGATGGTCAATGCGGCGCGGGCAAACGGCGCCAAGCTGATCATCCGCGGCCTGCGCGACACCACCGACTACAATTACGAGATGCAGATGGTGGGGATGAACGCCCAGATGGCGCCCGATCTGCAGACCGTCTTCCTGCCCTCCAGCCCGCCGGTGCGGCATATCTCGGCCACATTGGTGCGGCAGATCGCTGAAATGGGCGGGGATATCTCCGCTTTTGTACCGCAAATCGTGCTCAAGGCTCTCAAGTCCAAATGATCAAATTGACCCGCCGTACCTTCGCAGCCCTCGTTCTGGGCGCGTCCCTTGCTGCCGCACCGGCTCTGGCCCAGTCGGGCACGCCGCACCTGATCCTGACCCTGGAAGACGGCGTGGTTGATGTCGAGCTCTTGCCCGAAATCGCCCCCAAGCATGTGGAGCGCGTGGTAACGCTGGCCGAAGCGGGCGAATATGATGGCGTGGTGTTTCACCGCGTGATCGATGGCTTCATGGCGCAGACCGGCGACATCGCCAATGGCGATTCGACCGATGCGTCCTATAATCTGCAGATGGCGGGCACGGGTGGGTCAGACCTGCCGGATGTCGAAGCAGAATTCAATTCCGAGAGCTTCCAGCGCGGCATTGTCGGCGCGGCCCGCTCGCAGGACCCCAATTCGTTCAACTCGCAGTTCTTCATCACCACTGCCGATGCCAGCTTCCTCGATGGGCAGTACACCGTGTTCGGCAAGGTCGTCTCCGGCATGGAAGCAGTCGACGCTCTGGAAAAAGGCCCGCAGGAGATGAATGGCGCGGTGGCCAATCCGGACAAGATCGTTTCGGCCGCGATCGAATATCGGTAAGGCGCTCCAATCCCGAGGGGCGCGGCCCTGAGGCTTGCGCCCTTCGTGCATTCGCCCTAAACCCCGGCCACATCCTGAAACGAAAGAGACCATCCATGGCCTATGCAGATCCGGAAAACACCCTCGTCATCGAAACCAGCAAGGGCAAGGTCGTCATTGCCATGAAGCCTGAAGTGGCGCCCGGCCATGTCGAGCACATCAAGAAGCTGGCCCGCGAAGGCGCCTATGACGGCGTGGTGTTTCACCGCGTGATCGAGGGCTTCATGGCCCAGACCGGCGACGTCAAGTTTGGCAATTCCACCTCAGCCAGCTTCAACCCGTCGCGCGCCGGCATGGGTGGCTCGGACTATCCGAACCTCAAGCAGGAGTTCAACGAGACTCCGCACAAGCGCGGCACCGCCTCGATGGCGCGCGCGCAGGACCCGAACAGCGCCAATTCGCAGTTCTTCATCTGCTTTGCAGATGCTCCCTTCCTCAACCGCCAGTATACTGTGTGGGGTGAGGTGATTGAGGGCATGGAGAATGTCGACCAGATCAAGCGCGGCGAGCCGGTTGTCGATCCGGACAAGATGGTTTCGGTCAAGGTCGCGGCTGACATTGCCGAATAAGCTGGTGCTGGCGGTCCTGGCCGCCAGCCTTTCGGCCGTTCCGGCCTCGGCGACGCAATGGATGTATTGCACCGATGTCGAGGCCAATACCGAGGTCGGACTGCTACTGGGCACCGCTGGTGGGTTCGGCGGCATTGCCGCCAATATGCGTCATGACACCCGGCACTGGACGACCGATCTTGCCTATGGGGACGGTGCCATTTTCACCATCGGGCAAGGCTTCGCCGACGACCAGATCATGAAGGTCGATTTATATGATGAGATCGTCAATCTGCCGGTCGCGGAGCTGAGGCTGTCCCATGCCCAAGAGGCTGGCGAGCATGTCTTTGCCGGAACACTCAGGATTATCGGGCTCGGTGTCTGGGCGGTCTCCTGCCGTGAAGATTAAGCTCTGCTCCCTCTTGGCCGCCATTGCGGCTACTCTCCTTGCGGCGCCTGTCGCTATGGCAGTCGACACGGTGTCCTGCGCCGATGAGGCGGGCGAGGTCGCCTTCACCTATACCTTGGGGGAGGCGCTGGTGCAGCCGGTGCTGAGCGTCCAGATGCAGTTGACCGGGGACTACGGCCTTTCGACCGACCCTGAGCACCCCAACCATGATGGCGAATATGTTTCGTACGGCTTTGCGGAAAATGACGTGGAAGGCGCCAATGTATCATGGAAGGACGAGGATGGCCGCGAACACACGGCAATGAGCTTTCGCATCGGCCGGGTCTTTGAGGCTCGGCAAGCGCTGGTGGGTGGTGTGGTTGCCGTTGCCGCTGGAGGACTTTGGACCGTCACGTGCCAGTCAAGCGACTTGGGCCAGTAGATCGCGCAAGGCCTTTGCGTCGAACCCCGTTCCGTCACTGCCTCTCCCATGCTAACGAGCCGTCATGCGCGTAACCGAATTCGACTTCGATCTGCCCGAAAACCTGATCGCCCTGCACCCGGCAGAGCCGCGCGACAGCGCGCGTCTGCTCGTGGTGCGTCCCGACCAGCCACTTTCCGACCAGCATATTCCAGACCTCAAGACGCTGCTGCGGCCGGGTGACGTTCTGGTGGTCAACGATACGCGCGTTTTGCCAGCCGAACTTAAGGGCACCAGAGTACGCGGCGATGCGCGGGCCAATGTCTCGTTCAACCTGCACAAGCGGGTCGACGCCAAGACTTGGCGCGCCTTCGCCCGACCGGCCAAGAAACTCCACCTGCTCGACCGGCTGGAACTGGGCAATGGCGATGCAGAACCGCTGGTTGCCCGCGTCGCAGGCAAAGGCGACACCGGGGAAGTGACGCTTGAGTTCGAACTGGGCGGGGCGCAACTGGACGAGGCGATCAAATCGCACGGCGCCATGCCTCTGCCGCCGTACATCGGGGCCAAGCGGGCCGTGGAGGAGCGCGACAAGGTCGACTACCAGACCGTCTACGCCGCCGAGGACGGCGCGGTGGCGGCACCGACTGCCGGACTGCACTTTACCGAAAAGCTGCTGCAAGACCTTAGCGACATGGACGTGGCCATGGAACGCGTGACGCTGCATGTCGGCGCGGGCACCTTCCTGCCGATGAAGGCGGAGGATACGGACGACCACGTCATGCATTCGGAATGGGGCGAGATCGACCAGGCAACCGTGGAGCGGATCAATGCACGCCGCGCTGCCGGGGGCAGGGTGGTGGCAGTGGGTACCACCAGCCTCAGGCTGCTCGAAACGGCATCGCGCGCCACGGGGGAGTTGAAGCCTTTTATCGGCGATACGGACATTTTCATTACACCGGGCTTCCGGTTCCGGACGGTCGATGTGCTGATGACCAATTTTCATCTGCCCAAGTCGACCCTGTTTATGCTGGTCAGTGCGTTTTCCGGGCTTGAGACCATGAAGGCGGCTTATGCTCATGCCATCGAGCGTGGCTACCGCTTCTATTCCTATGGAGACTCCTCGCTCCTGCATCGGGCCCGGCACGCCGAGGATGATGCGTGACGCAGCGCGTTGCGCCGATAACCCGTTATACGCGGCGCATCGCCTCTGCTCTTGAGCGTGCGGCCAATAGCGATCAGTCGCACATGACCTTGTCGCATCTGGTGGAAATCCTCGGGCCGCGCGCTCACCGCCTGCTTCTGCTGGTCGTCTCGCTGTTCAACATGATCCCCGGCCCGCCGGGCTATGGCGGCACAATTGCCTGGACCACCTGTGCGATTGCCGTGGGCATGCTGACGGGCCGGCCGATCCGTCTGCCAGGCATTATCGGCAAACGTGAATTGCCGCTCGACCTGATGGTCAAGGCCAGCGCCCAGGTGGTCAAGGTTGCCGGTGTCCTGGCGCGGTTCTCGCGGCCGCGGCTGCGCTGGATAACCGGCGCACAAGCCAACCTCCCCTATGCCATCCTGGTCATCTGTGTCAGCGTGGTGATGGCGCTGCCAATCCCGTTCATCAATGCCATACCCAATGTGGGACTTTGCATCATCGCCTTCTCCATGTTGAACCGGGACGGCGCTGGGGTGATCGTGGGGCTGATCGCCACAGCGATAGGGCTGGCCGTGGCGCTGGCGATATTTGTTGGGGCGTTCCACCTGGGCCTGGCGGCCCTGGATTCAATGACGTGATAGGGCCACTTTCCCAAGTGGCGTGGACAGGCTAGAACCCGCGCCATGAACGCACCGACCAAACAAGTCACCTTCTCCCTTCTCGCCACCGACGGCATAGCCCGTCGCGGCCGCATCGATACGCCGCGCGGCGAAATCAACACGCCCGCTTTCATGCCCGTAGGGACCGCAGGCACGGTCAAGGCCATGTATCCCGAGCAGGTCCGTGAGACCGGCGCCGATATCCTGCTGGGCAATACCTATCATCTCATGCTGCGGCCCGGTGCAGAACGTGTGGCCTCGCTCGGAGGGCTCCATGACTTCATGGATTGGCAGCGGCCGATCCTGACCGACAGCGGCGGGTTCCAGGTCATGTCGCTAGCCAAGTTGAGGAAGCTCACCGAGCAGGGCGTGACCTTCAAGTCGCATATCGATGGGTCAAGCCATGAGCTGACGCCGGAACGGTCGATCGAAATCCAGACGCTGCTGGACAGTGACATCATCATGCAGCTTGACGAGTGCATTGCCTTGCCGGCCGAACGCAAGGAGATGGAACGGGCAATGAAGCTCTCCATCCGCTGGGCGGCTCGCTCCAAGACGGCGTTCAACAACCAGTTGAACCGGGCGCTATTCGGCATTGTGCAGGGCGGCGACGACGCCGAGTTGCGCGGGCGCTCCGCGGCGGGGCTCAAGGATATCGGTTTTGACGGCTATGCCGTCGGTGGCCTGGCCGTGGGCGAGCCGCAGGAGGTGATGTTCCGGGTGCTGTCCGAGATCACACCGGAGTTGCCGACGGACCGGCCACGCTACCTAATGGGAGTTGGCAAGCCGGACGACATTCTGGGCGGGATCGAGCGCGGAATTGACATGTTCGACTGTGTTCATCCCACGCGCGCCGGGCGGCATGGCCATGCCTATACGCGCTTTGGCGTCATCAACCTGAAAAACGCGCGGCATAAGGATGACCATCGACCGCTGGACGAGGCGTCGCCGAACCCCAATTGCCGGCGCTGGAGCCGCGCCTATCTGCACCATCTGGTTCGTACTGAAGAGATTTTGGGCGCCATGGTGCTTTCCCAGATCAACTTGGCCTACTATCAGGAACTGACGGCGGGCTGCCGGGCGGCTATCCAGGATGGCCGGATGAACGAATTTGCGGCAGAGACGCGGGCGGCATGGGCCGCTGGCGATCTGCCGGTGCTCTAAGAATTCTCCAGAGGGACAAGACTATGGCCAAGGGCGAACGTGGCGACGTGCTCAACCCGCTGATGAAGCAGCGTAAACGCTTGAGCGAAGTGACAATGCGCGAAATGTTCGCGCTCGATCCCAATCGCTTCAAGAGATTCTCGGCGACCGGGGCGGACATCCTGCTGGACTATTCCAAGAACCGGATAGACGAAGACGCCATGGCGGCCCTGTTCGAGTTGGCGCGGGCTTCGGGCGTGGAAGAACGCCGCAGCCAGATGTGTGAAGGTGAGCACATCAACATCACCGAGGACCGCGCCGTGATGCACATGGCGCTGCGCTACCAGGGCGACAAGCCGGTTGAGGTGGACGGCAAGGACGTGATGCCGGATGTGCGCGGTGTCCTCAAGGCCATCGAGGCCTACACCGACGCGGTGCGCTCGGGCGACATCCGCGGTCATGGCGGTGAACAGTTCACAGACGTGGTCAATATCGGCATTGGCGGGTCTGATCTTGGCCCGGCGATGGTGACCCTGGCGCTGGAGCCCTATACGCGCGCTGACCTGCGCGCCCACTACGTCTCCAATGTCGATGGTGCGCATATCCATGATGTGCTGAAGCGCCTCGACCCCAAGAAGACGCTGTTCATTGTGGCCTCGAAGACCTTCACCACCGACGAAACCATGACCAATGCCAATTCGGCGCGGAAGTGGATTGCCAACGCGCTGGGCGAAGAGGCAGTGCCCAACCATTTCGCAGCGGTTTCGACGAATCTTGAGGCCTGCGCCAAGTTCGGTATTCGCGAGGACCGTATCTTCGGGTTCTGGGACTGGGTCGGTGGGCGCTATTCGGTGTGGTCGGCCATCGGCCTGCCCATTGCGATGGCCGTCGGCTACGACAATTTCGCAAAATTCCTGGCAGGCGCCGATGCCATGGACCGCCACTTTCTCGAAACGCCGCTTGAGAACAACCTGCCCGTCATCATGGCGCTTATGGGCATCTGGTATCGCAATGCGTGGGGCTTTTCGACCCATGCCGTTTTGCCTTATGACCAGCGTTTGAGCCGCTTTGCCGCCTACCTGCAGCAGCAAGACATGGAATCCAACGGCAAGTCGGTAACGCTCAAGGGCAAGAAGGTCGGCTGGCCGACCGGTCCTATCGTCTGGGGCGAACCCGGCACCAATGGACAGCATGCCTTCTACCAGTTGATCCATCAGGGCACCGACGTCATTCCTTGCGATTTCCTGATCGCCGCGCAGCCGCACGAAAGCTTGCCGCCGCATCATGACAAGCTGGTGGCCAATGTGCTGGCACAGTCCGAAGCGCTGATGCTGGGCAAGACCAAGGACGAGGTCGTGGCTGAGTTGAAGGCCCAGGGCCTCGACAAGGACCAGATAAAGGCGCTGGCGCCACACAAGGTGTTCCCGGGCAATCGTCCGTCCAACACGTTGTTCTACAAGCAATTAACGCCCGAAGTGCTGGGTTCGCTGATTGCGCTCTATGAGCACAAGGTGTTCGTGCAGGGCGTGATCTGGAACGTTAATTCCTACGACCAGTGGGGCGTGGAACTGGGCAAGCAGCTGGCCAAGGCGCTGTTGCCCAAGGTCAAGGGCGACGAGAGTGGGGAAGGGCACGATGCTTCGACGCAGGGCTTGCTGGACTATTATCTCGCCAACAAGGCCTGACTTTTGATCATCTCGACGAGCGAGCAACTCGATAAGCTCAAGGAAATCGGCCGCATCTGCGCCATGGCCCGCGAGGCCATGGCCACCGCGATGCGTCCAGGTATGACAACGCTCGAACTCGATGAGATCGGTGCGAAATTCCTCGCGGACTACGGCGCGGTTTCTGCGCCCATCCTCACCTATGAATTTCCGGGCGCGACCTGCATTTCGATCAATGAGGAAATTGCCCACGGCATTCCGGGTGATCGGGTGCTGGAAGAGGGGGATCTGGTCAATATCGACGTCTCGGCCATGAAGGACGGGGTGTTTGCCGATTGTGGAGCGTCCTACATTCTGGGGAAGGGCGATCCAAGGCTGGAGAAGCTGTGCCGGGACGGCAAGAAGGCCATGTGGGCAGGGATCAACGCGGTCAAAGCCGGCGCGCCGCTCGCCGATATCGGTTCAGCCATCGGTAAGGTTGCCAAGAAGGGCGGCTACACGCTGATCCGGAACCTTGCCAGCCACGGCGTCGGTGACAGCCTGCATGACGAGCCGGGCGAAGTGCCAACCTGGCCGGACAAGTCCGAGCGGCGCCGCATTCAGGATGGGCTGGTGTTGACCATTGAGCCGTTCCTGTCGCTGGGCGGACAAATAGCTGAGCAGATGTATGAGGATGACGAGTGGACGCTGACCGCAGAGCCTCTGGCACCGACGGTCCAGTATGAACACACGCTGGTGGCAACGCCCCGCGGTGCTGTGATCGTGACGCTTGCGGGGTAGAGGCCTCCTACAGCCAGACCAACAGCAGGGGGCCAAGAATGATCAGCCCGATCCCCACGGCATAGCGCAAATTGCCGAGGCGCCGCAGTGCCGGGACGCTCAGGACCGTCGAGAGCACAAGGAATCCGACGAGGCCTACAAGTGCGGGCAGTAGCGGATTGAGGTTGAGGGCAGTGTTCTCGTTCAGTTGCAGATAGACCATATGGCCGCCAGCGAAGCCGAGCAGGGCCATAATGACCACGGTGACGGCCTTGGAGGTGATCAGGAGGGCCATGTCGATGGTGCTGCTAGTGAGCAGCAGGGCGATGCCCGAACCGGTGACGTGAACGGCGGCGAGCGTGGCAAAGACACCGCTGCCAGTGAGAACCGGGACCAATTCGGGCGGAGCGTTGAGCGGAACGGATCCGACCATGGGCAAGTTGGCGCCGTATTGGGCCAAGAGCAAAATGGCATAGAGCATGACAAGTGTGCTGGTGGCGAAGACCAGCAACGTGATCGCCAGGACCTTGAGCAGGTCCGTCGTCTCCTGAGACATGTTCAATCCCCAATGCCCGCGCCCAAAGCCGATAGTACGGCATGGCGGTGATTCTCAAACTGGAATGCGGCGTCTGGCGCCAGACAGTTGTGTGCTGGTCATACGCGGCGCGGCGACGCAGCCGCGCTGAATACGGATCGGCTTGCGGAACTCTTCGGACAGTTCGAACGCGTCCGCCCGGTTGTCGAGCTCGGCATAGGGGTCAGGATCTGTGCAGGTCTGGGTCATGGCCGGGAATTCAGGAGTGACCACATTAGTATCGCCCTGAAGCGAGGCGATGTCGCGACAACGGAGCTCGAAAAGAAGAGAAAGTGGTACGCCGGGAGGGGGTCGAACCCTCGACCATTCGATTAAAAGTCGAATGCTCTACCACTGAGCTACCGGCGCCTACGATTTAGAAAGCTGCACTCCAGACCAAAAACACACCGGACCGGAAGGCTGCCAAGGACGCCCTGTGGCGTCGCGGCGGAACATAGCCGGACTTGTCCGCCTGTCAACCGAATTTGGCCGCTATTGCGACATGTCCAGAGGAGTTCCCGAATAGGGCATGGGAATGCAGGCAATGGAAACGCGTTCAAACCGCTGACAAAGAGCGCGCGCTTCCGCCAATTCGGCTATCGGGCCGACAACGATGCGCTTGTCGTCGCCATTGGCTTGGTCAACCACCAGCGGCGACAGCCCGAACAACAGAGGTCCCAGTTTGAGAGTGAGGTCACTCCAAAGCGCAGGGGTCTGCTCGAAGGGCACCGCAGCACCGACCGCGATGCCATAGGCGTTCTCGTTCGGCATGGCCATGGCCGCGGCTTCCCGGCTGGAGACCGGAGCCGGGAGCGGTTGGCCGACCGCCTCAGCCGCGGTGGCCTGGGGCATCGCAGATTGCCTGACGGCCACCGATCCGCCCTCGGTTTCGAAGGTCAGGGTCTGGCCTGCACCGATAGAGGCCGTCAAGTTGGAGCGATCAACCGCCGCGCCGGTCGGCAGGCTTTCAAGTATGCGCGGGACGGTGGTTTCAAGTGCGCCGACGCGGCGAGTGATGTCGTTGCCGGAGCGCTCCTGCATGGAGAAGCGGGTCACCAACAGCTCGTTCTCACGCTTGAGGCGGATAGTTTCCTCCCGCAGGTCTAAGACCTCGCGACGCAGGGTCTCGATCGAGGAGCCGGCCACGCGCGGCTGATGCAAGCCACCGATGATGCTTTGCGGCACCAGCAGGGCAATGTTGGAGCCAAAGACTGCCAGGGCGACACAGACCAAGGTGACGACACCCCAGACCGTCACATCGGATTGCCGGAACTGTTCGGATGCTTTAGCCAAGCGAGGACCCTCTGAAACGCCCGAATCGCCGGGAGTGTCGTGGCTAGAGTGGTCTCAATGTTATCGGTTCGCCAACTGTTGGCTGCCATAAATTTGTGTAAATGCCGGAAGAAGAGCGACAGGTCGGAGAGAGCGCAATGGCGGAATTGCTTTCGATCATTCTTGCAGCGGGAGAGGGTACGCGGATGAAGTCCGCCTTGCCCAAGGTGTTGCATCCGGTCGGAGGCTTGCCGGTCGTCAGTCATGTGTTGCGCACGGTGCAGGGATTTGGTTCGAAGGTGGCGGTTGTCGTTGGCCCGGGCCACGAAGCTGTTGAAGCCGCTGTGACCCGCTTTGATGCTGGGGCGCAGATTTCCAAGCAGATTGACCGGCTCGGTACGGCCCATGCAGTGCAGCAGGCGCGCGGCGCCTATGAAAAGGCCGCCGGCCATGTGCTGGTGCTCTATGCAGACACGCCCCTGGTGACTTCCGCTACGATCGGACAGATCGTGGGCAAGCTGGACGAAGGCGCCGACATGGTGGTCGTCGGGTTCCGGCCGGAGAACCCCACGGGGTATGGGCGTCTGATTACAGAAGGCGGACGCGTGCGGGCCATCCGCGAGCACAAGGATGCCAGCGACGATGAAAGACTGATCGGCCTGTGCAATTCCGGGATTATAGGGTTCCGGGGCGATACGCTACGCGGCGTTGTCGACCGCATCGGCAATCAAAATGCCAAGGGCGAGTACTATCTGACCGATGCGGTCGAACTCGCGGCAGGCGACGGCAAGCGTATCGACTTTATCGAAGCGGATGCCGCGGAGCTGGTTGGCGTTGATAATCGCGAAAAGCTGGCGGAAGCCGAGGCAACGTTTCAACAGTTCAAGCGCAAGGAAATCATGGCTGCCGGCGTGACATTGCGTGACCCGCAGAGCGTCTGGTTCTCCTGGGACACTGAAATCGGCCGGGATGTGACGATCTTTCCCAATGTGGTGTTCGGGCCGGGCGTCAAAATCGCCGACAACGCGGAAATCCGGGCCTTTTGCGACATCGAGGATGCTGTGATTGGCGAGGGCGCCAGCATCGGGCCTTTCGCGCGCATTCGTGGCGGCGCGGAACTGGGCCCGGACGTACACTTGGGCAATTTCGTCGAGGTCAAGAAAAGCAGGATCGGCGCCGGCACCAAGGCAGGGCACCTGAGCTATCTGGGTGACGCCGAGATCGGAGCCAAGACCAATATCGGTGCAGGTACGATTACCTGCAACTATGATGGGGTGAACAAGGATAAGACCATTATCGGGGACAATGTGTTCATTGGCTCGAATGCGTCGCTGGTGGCTCCCGTGACAATTGGAGATGGCGCCTATACGGCGTCGGGCAGTGTAATAACTGAAGATGTTCCGGCTGATGCGCTGGCGCTGGGCCGAGCCCGGCAAGAAAACAAGTCCGGTTATGCGCCCAAGCTCAAGGAGCGCGCCCTGGTCAAGAAGGCGGCGAAAGGAAACTAGCATGTGCGGAATCGTTGGGATTGTCGGCGATGCGCCGGTGGCTGGCCGGCTCGTGGATGCGCTCAAGCGCCTCGAATATCGCGGCTATGACAGCGCCGGTGTAGCAACACTGGAAGATGGCGCGATCGCGCGTCGCCGTGCGGAAGGCAAGCTTGGCAATCTTGCCAGCAAGCTGGGCATGGAGCCGCTCGGCGGTCATATCGGCATTGGTCATACACGCTGGGCCACGCATGGCGCCCCGACCGAAACCAATGCTCACCCTCATGCGACCGAGCGCGTCGCCATCGTGCACAACGGTATCATCGAAAATTTCCGCGAACTGCTCGAAGATCTAGCAAAGGACGGGTACCGCCCGCAGACCCAGACGGACACGGAATCGGTGGCTCTCTGGGTCACGCGCGAACTGGACAACGGTGCCGAGCCTGAGCTGGCTGTGGCGCGGACGCTTAAGAAGCTGAAAGGGGCCTTTGCCCTGGCCTTCATGTTCAAGGGCGAGAATGGGCTGCTGATTGCCGCCCGCCACGGTGCCCCGTTGGCGGTGGGCTATGGCACTACCGAAATGTATCTGGGGTCGGACGCCATGGCGCTGGCGCCGTTCACCTCGCGCCTGACCTATCTTGAGGATGGTGACTGGGCGGTGATTACGCCGAACGGCGTGACGATCCGCGATGGCAAGGACGCGCTTGTCGAACGTGAGCAGATGGTGTCGCAGGCCTCAGCGTTGTTGGTCGACAAGGGCAATCATCGCCATTTCATGGCCAAGGAAATCTACGAGCAGCCCGAGACTATCTCGCACACGCTGAGTCATTACGTGGATATGGGCGCCGAGAAGGTGGCTATCCGGGAGGCGCTGCCGTTCGATTTTGCCGATCTGTCGCGGCTGACCATGAGCGCATGCGGGACGGCCTATTATGCCGGTGCCATCGCCAAATACTGGTTCGAGCACTATGCGCGGCTGCCGGTGGATATCGACGTGGCCAGCGAATTCCGCTATCGCGAGCCGCCGCTGGAAAAGGGTGGGCTGTCGCTGTTCATTTCGCAATCGGGTGAGACCGCGGACACGCTGGCGGCGCTGCGCTATTGCGCGGGCCAGGGACAGCACGTGGCGAGCCTGGTCAATACGGTGGAATCGACCATTGCCCGGGAATCGGGTGTGGTCTTCCCAATTCTGTGCGGGCCGGAAATCGGGGTGGCCTCGACCAAGGCGCTGACAGCCCAACTTACCGCCCTTGCAAGCCTCACCATTGCGGCAGGCCGGGCCCGTGGGGTGATTTCGGCTGAACAGGAAGCCGAGTTGGTGCGCGCCATGATTGCTCTGCCTTCAGCCGTCTCTGCGGCACTCGGCGCCGAAGAACAGATCATGGACATTTCCAAGCGCCTCTCCAAGGCCAAAGATGTGCTCTATCTGGGGCGCGGCGCGATGTTCCCTGTAGCGATGGAAGGGGCGCTGAAGCTCAAGGAAATCAGCTACATCCATGCGGAAGGTTATGCGGCAGGTGAGCTAAAGCATGGGCCGATCGCGCTTGTGGACGAAGCCATGCCAGTGATCGTGGTTGCGCCATCGGACGAGCTGGTCGACAAGACCTTGTCCAACATGCAGGAAGTTGCGGCGCGTGGCGGGAATATCATCCTGATCACTGATGCCCAGGGCGCAAAGACCGTGGGGCATGGCGTCGCTGACATCATCGAAATCCCGCATGTGCACTCATTTGTGGCGCCGATCCTCGCAACCATTCCAGTGCAACTGCTGGCCTATCATACCGCGGTGTTCATGGGGACCGACGTGGACCAGCCGCGTAATCTGGCCAAGTCCGTGACGGTCGAATAGGTGTTAGCCGGCCCTGATCAGCGGGATCGCCAGGTCCTTGCGGAACAGATAGAGCAGCGTGCGGGCCGCTTCGCCCTCGGGGCCGGTGAGGCCCGGATTTCGGTGCATCAGTTCCTTGGCCTCGTCATGCGCGAATTCGAGCAGGTGGCGGTGTACATCGGGTACGGCGAGACGATACCCGGGCATGCCGGACTGACGGGTGCCCAGAACGTCTCCCTGGCCGCGCAGCTCGAGGTCCCTTTCGGCGATCAGGAAGCCGTCCTCGGTGGACTTGATGGTTTCGAGCCGCGCCTTGGCAGTTTCCGAAAGCGGGTCCTTGTAGAGCAGAAGACAGGCTGAGCGCTGCGAGCCGCGGCCAACGCGGCCACGCAATTGATGCAGTTGAGCGAGGCCAAAGCGCTCGGCATGCTCGATGATCATGATTGTCGCATTGGGGACGTCGACACCGACCTCTATGACCGTCGTGGCCACAAGCAGCTTGATTTCATTGGCCTTGAACCGCTGCATGACGTCTTGCTTGGCAGCCGCGGACATGCGGCCATGGACCAGCGCCACCTGATCGTTGAAGGCCTTCTTGAGTTCGGCAAACCGGTCCTCGGCGGAGACGACTTCCAATGTCTCACTCTCCTCGACCAGAGGACACACCCAATAGGCTTGTGCGCCTTCGGCGAGGCGGGCCTGTAGACGGGAAAGGACGCGGGCATAGTCGCCAATGGACATCGCGGCCGTGTCGATGGGTTGGCGGCCTCGGGGTTTCTCGCGGAGAACGCTGACGGCCATGTCTCCGAAATGGGTCAGCACGAGGGTGCGTGGTATTGGCGTTGCCGTCATCACCAGTAAGTCCGTGTGGCGGCCCTTGTCTGAGAGTGCCAGGCGCTGGTACACGCCGAAGCGATGCTGTTCATCGACCACTGTCAGACCCAGGTCATGAAAGGCGATGTCGGACTGGAACAGCGCGTGGGTGCCGACCGCGATGGAAATGGTGCCATCGGCCAGGCCGGCCAGTATGCTCCGGCGCTCGGGGGCCGACATCTTGCCGGTGAGCAGGGCGCAGGTCAGGCCCGCAGCTTCGCAAAGAGGCTGGATGGTGCGGAAATGCTGGCTGGCGAGGAGTTCGGTGGGCGCCATAAGGGCCGATTGAGCGCCGCTTTCTGCCACTGTGGCCATCGCCATGAGCGCAACGACCGTCTTGCCGGAGCCGACATCGCCTTGCAGAAGCCGCGACATTCGGTCAGGTGCAGCCAGATCTGCCTGAATTTCCTTCAATGCCTGGTGCTGGCCGTCAGTGAGCGAAAAGGGCAAAGCAGCCGCGACCCGCTGCGCGATCTCGCCCGTGAACCGTCGGGCCACTCCGCGCGCAGCAACCATGCTAGAGCGCACAAGCTGTAGCGTGATCTGCCCCGCCAGATATTCGTCATAGGCCAGCCGCTGCCGCGCGGGTGACCAGAGCTCGGCCTGTTGTGGGTCCTCTGGAAGATGCACCATCCGCATGGCACTTGCGAAGCTGGGCCATCTGCGCGCGCTCAACGTGTCTTTGGCGATCCATTCGGGCAGTTCAGGCACTGACTCCACAGCCTGCCGCACCAGCTTGGCCAGTGCCTTGGAACTGAGCCCATTGGTCAGGGGATAGACCGGCTCGACTAGGGGCAGCGTCCCGAACTTGTCGGGCTCCACCACGTAGTCTGGGTGCGTGATCTGCTTTTCGCCATTGAAGAACCCAATCTGGCCCGAAACAAAGCGTTCTTCACCGACCGGCAGACTGCGTTCGACCCAGCCACCTTGGGCACGGAAAAAGACAAGCTGCATGTCTCCAGTTTCGTCGTGGGCAAAAACGCGGTGCGGCACATGCGGTTTGCCCCTCGGTGGGGGCTGGTGGCGGTCGATGTGCAGACGAAGCGTGACGACCTGGTTGAGATAGGCCTCAGCGACCCCGACCTGACGCCGGCGGTCGACCACACCCGAAGGCATATGCATGAGCACGTCCAGCACGATGGCCTCTTGGCCATCAGGTGCGCCAAAATATCTGGTCAGCAGCGCGGCCAGCTTGTCGCCTACACCCTTTATCGTGTGCAGGGAACGAAACAGCGGCAGAAGGTTTTGTGGACGGGTCATCCGGATAGGGACCGCATTGGTGAACGGGTGATTCTTTTCTCATGGCATTGTGCACGGGCCGGCGGCGCCAGGAAACGCACATGCCCAATGCGGCAAAGCCGGGGAATCGCGGCCAGGCTTGGTGCACCTACGAATTGGTGATGGACGGTGTCTTGCCAAGTGGACGCAAGAGGCGCAGGTTTTGTTCCAGAAGGGAAGTAAATCCCTCGAGGAGTAGACAGTTGCGAAGGGCAAATGGCCTGGTTGGAGCCCCGTCAGCCGAGGTTCGTGGTCGCAAGTTCCGGTTTGTCAATCGGGTCACAATCATCGTCGGCCTGAACATCCTGCTTTGGGTGGCCTTATTTGGCGTACTGAGACTGCTGAATATCATCTGAGGCGACGTCAATGAGCGCGCCACTGGCACGGCCATCAGGCCGTGACAGCGCGTTCGTTTGCGCGTAGTAAGCGTCCAAATCGCGAACAGATTGGGATCATGGGTGTCAGATGACGGCCGGTGAGGATATTGCCATTCGGCGCAAGCGCCTGCGCTACAGGGCTTGGCATCGAGGCACCAAGGAGATGGACCTGATTTTGGGGCCCTTCGCGGACGCGAATGTCGACGGCTTCGATGCATCGGCCCTGGATCGCCTGGAAGCGTTGATGAACGAGGAAGATCCTCCGCTGCTCAAATGGGTGATGCGGCAGGAAGAGCCGCCGGCTCATGTCGACCTGGACTTCCTCAATCTGGTGATTGCAGACCACCAGGCCCGGATCGAAAAATGAACGAAATGAGCGGAGTCGCGCCGCAGGTGCGGACGATCTCAAACGTGCCGGACGGCATGCAGCCCATGGTGCTGGCGCAACTGGTCGAGCAGCGTCTCAAGGATGCGCCGCAAGATCCTGCGAGCCTGGTGTTTGTCGCCCGTGACGGGCGGCGGATGCAGCGCATGGCCGAGGTGCTTGGCGCTATGCTGCCGGGGCATACGATCTTGACGCTGCCGGCCTGGGACTGCCTGCCATATGATCGCGTCTCGCCCAACACGGTCACTATTGCGGCACGGATGAATACGCTGGCAGCGCTGACCAGCGGTAATAGCGGCGCGATTGTGCTGACTGCCGTTAACGCGCTGATTCAGAAACTGCCACCGCGCGACCTTGTCGAAACCATGAGCTTTTCCGCAGCGGTCGGGCGCATGGTGGATAGCGACAAGTTGATCGCCTGGGCAGCCAACAATGGCTATCTGCGCGTGCCCACGGTACGGGAGAGCGGGGAGTTTGCTGTGCGCGGTGGGCTGGTCGATCTTTTCCCTGCCGGGTCGGACGCGCCATTGCGCTTTGATTTCTTCGGCAGCCAGCTTGAATCGATCCGCACATTCGACCCCGATAGCCAGCGCACTACCGGAACGCTCAAGCGCATTGATCTGACGCCCATGAGCGAAGTGGTGCTCAACGAGGAGACCATCAGGCGCTTCCGGCAGAACTACACCGCCGCGTTTGGCGGTAATACTGTCGATGACACGCTTTACGCCACGGTGAGCGGCGGTTCCCGCTATTCGGGTACCGAGCATTGGCTGCCGTTTTTCTACGATCATATGGACCGGCTGGCTAACTATGCCGGAGACGCGCCTTTCGTGTTCGACGATCAGGTGGCCGAGGCTTTTGCCGAGCGCGCCGAGCAAATCCGCGACTATTATGAGGCGCGCGAAGCCGCCAGGCAGGAGCCTAAGGTGGCTGGGGCGGGAGCGCCCTACAAGCCGATCAAGCCAGACCTTCTCTACGATCTGGATGCGTCGCCGACGGCGCTGGCAGGGGCGTCGGTGGTGCGGCTCTCTCCGTTTCTGTCGCCCGACACGGCACGTGGCGATGACGCGGGCGGGCATATTGCACCCAGTTTTGCGGCTGAGCGCGCAGCGTCGGACGTTAATCTGTTTCAGGCGGTAGTAGATCGGCTGCTAGCTGAACGGCGAAATGGGCGCCGGGCGGTCATTGCTTGCTGGAGCGCGGGCACGCGCGACCGCATGGTGCAGGTGCTCAAGGACCATGGCCTGACCAATCCGCGCCTGGCGGAAAACTGGCGCGATGCCGAGACCACCAGCGCAGCAACAACTTCGCTGGTCGTGCTGCCGCTCGAAACCGGCTTCGAGACCAGGGACCTACTGGTGCTTTCCGAGCAGGACATCCTCGGCGAACGCATCCTGCGGCCGCAGCGGCGCAGGAAGGCGTCGGATGCGCTGACAGAGGCAGCGAGCCTATCGGCCGGCGATCTGGTGGTGCATGTCGACCACGGTATCGGTCGGTTCCTTGGCCTCAAGGTCATTGAGGCAGGCGGAGCGCCGCATGAATGCGTCGAGCTGCAATATGCCGGCGATACCAAGCTCTATCTGCCGGTCGAAAATATCGAACTTCTGACGCGCTATGGTTCGGATGACGCCACGGTTGCGCTGGACAAGCTGGGCGGTGTGGCCTGGCAGGCCAAGAAGGGCAAGCTCAAGAAGCGCATCCGCGAGATGGCGGAACAGCTCATCAAGCTCGCTGCCCAACGCCTGCTGACCAAGGCGGACGTGGTGGACATCAATAGCGGCGCCTATGACGAGTTCGCGGCGCGCTTCCCCTATGAAGAGACTGAGGATCAACTCGGCGCCATCGAGGCCGTGTTTGACGACATTACCTCGGGCAAGGTGATGGATCGGCTGGTCTGTGGCGATGTTGGCTTTGGAAAGACGGAAGTCGCCTTGCGCGCGGCCTTTGCTGTGGCGCTGTCCGGCAAGCAGGTGGCCGTCGTGGTGCCGACCACGCTTTTGGCGCGGCAACATTTCAAGACTTTCGCAGAGCGATTCAACGGTTTGCCGGTTCGGGTGCGCCATGCCTCGCGCATGGTGACCGCGGCCGAGTTGAAGGCGACCAAGGATGGTCTAGCCGATGGTCAGGTCGACATCGTGGTGGGCACCCATGCGCTGCTGAGCAAATCGATCAAGTTCAAGGATCTGGGCCTGCTGATCATCGATGAGGAGCAGCATTTTGGCGTGGGGCACAAGGAACGGCTCAAGGAACTCAAGGCCAATGTGCATGTGCTGACGCTTACGGCGACGCCTATACCGCGGACGCTGCAACTGGCGCTGACCGGCGTGCGCGACCTTAGCCTCTTGGCGACACCGCCAGTGGACCGCCTGACGATCCGCACCTTTATTTCGCCCTTCGATCCGCTCTCGATCCGGGAGGCGCTGTTGCGCGAGAAATATAGGGGCGGGCAGAGTTTCTATGTCGTCCCGCGGATCAAGGACCAGCCGGACATTGCCGAGTTTCTGCGCAGTCAAGTGCCGGAAGTCTCATTCGTGGTCGCCAATGGGCAGATGCCGCCAGGCGAACTCGATGACATCATGAATGCCTTCTACGACAACAAGTTTGACGTGTTGCTGGCGACCACGATCGTAGAATCGGGGCTCGATATTCCCAATGCCAATACGCTGATCGTGCATCGGGCCGACCAGTTTGGTCTCGCCCAGCTTTATCAGATCCGGGGCCGTATCGGCCGGAGCAAGGCGCGCGCCTATGCGCTGTTCACCGTGCCGCCGGACAAGAAACTCACCGACACTGCGGAGCGGCGCCTGGGTGTGCTGCAGTCGCTTGAAAGCCTGGGGGCCGGGTTCCAGCTGGCCAGCCATGACCTGGATATTCGCGGCGCCGGTAATCTCTTGGGCGACGAACAGTCCGGGCATATCCGCGAAGTGGGTTATGAACTCTATCAGGCCATGCTTGAGGAGGCCGTCGCCGCCCTCAAGTCGGGCGAAGAGGAATATGAGGACCGTAACGAGTGGAGCCCGCAGATTTCGCTGGGCATGCCCGTCATGATTCCGGAGCACTATGTGCCCGATCTCCAGCTGCGCATGCAGCTTTATCGCAAGCTGGGCGATCTCACCGATATGCGCGAAATCGACGCGGCCGGCGCAGAACTGATCGACCGGTTCGGACCGCTGCCCGAAGAAGTCGAAGCGCTGCTGAAGGTCATCCTTGTCAAGTCGCTGTGCCGGCAGGCCAATGTAGAGAAAGTGGATGCCGGCCCCAAGGGAGCGGTCATCTCGCTGCGCAACAATGAATTCCCCAACCCAGCGGGTTTGGTGAAGCTGGTGAGCGATCCGGGCAATCAGGTTCGGATCAAGCCCGATCAGAAACTTGTGTTCGCGCGCAACTGGCCCAGCGCCGAGCAGCGGCTGAAAGGGGCGGCCGCAATCCTGTCAAAGCTCGCAAAACTAGCGGAAAGCGGGGCCTGAGCGTGCCTCGGCCGCAACTTGCCCGCATAATGTTTTGGCAAGGAGCATCGGTCATGTTATTGCCCGATTTGCGCCCTTGAAGGGCAGTTCGAATTACTAGGCGGCTTTGCGCCGCCGGGACCGCCAAGGAAGGCAAGGACATTCTATGACTTTCAGGAAACCCCTCGTCGCCAGTGTTGCGGTGGCCGCACTGATGCTGTCCCCGCTCGCGACATTCGCCCAGGACGCGTCCACTGATCAGCCAGCCGCTGAGACACCGGCTGCCGCCGATCCGGCGCCGGCCGATGGTGCTGCAACCGATGAGGTCGGAGCTGCGGTAGACAATCTGGCTTCGCAGAACTGGCTCAAGGTCTGCGATCCGCTGCCTGATGGCCAGAAGGCGTGCTTGATGCGCCAGGTGGTGCTGGCCAATGGACAGTTCCTTGGTTCGTTCCTGTTGCGCGACGATCCGGGCCAGGAAAGCCGGCTGCTCGCCGTGGCAGCAGTGCCGCTCGGCGTGCTGCTGCCGTTTGGCCTGACCTGGCAGATCGACAACGCCAAGCCTGTCCGTGTGCCCTACATGCTGTGTGACGTTCAGTCCTGTTCGACCCAGCTCGTGATCAACGAGCAGTATGTCAACTCACTCAAGCGTGGCGCCAAGCTGACGCTGACGGCGAAGAACCGGCAGAATCAGGACCTGTCCGTCGAGATCAATCTTGCTGGGTTCACGGCAACCTATGATGGTGATGCCGCGCTGACCTTCGAACAGCTGCAGCAGCAGGAATCGGGCCAGAATGCACTGGAGCAGGTGCTGCAGGACCGCGCTGAACAGCTGCGCCAGCAGTTGTCGGGCGAGGGCGCTAACGCCCCTGCCGGGGAAGGCGCCGCCGCCGGAGAGACCCCAGCGCAGTAAGCTTGGCAGTTCGAACGGATTGAGAAGGCGCGGGTGACCGCGCCTTTTTCGTGTCTCAGCGTCGTCCCATGCCGAGGCCAAAGGCCTGGCGCCGCAAGGGCGGCAAGAGCTTGAGCGCCCAAAGGCCGCCTGCACGCAAGGCCTGACCGGGCAGCATTTCTGCCAATAGCGAGCGGAACAGCGCGTCGACCATCGTGCCTGTGCGTGCGAGGTCGGGAGCTCGATTGCGCGCGTAGGCCTCGCTAACCTTTTGCCCCCAATCTGGCTGGCTGCGGTCGGTCGCCTCGACGCTGGTGAGGAGGTCGGCGACGTCGCGCAGGCCCAGATTGAGCCCCTGTGCCCCAATGGGAGGGAAAGCGTGGGCTGACTCGCCGACCAGAGCGACGCCGCATTTCCCCGCAGCTTCGACTGTGAGGGTCGACAACGGAAAAACGAAGCTGGGCGAGGCCAATGTGACAGCCCCGAACAGGCGCTGCGAGCGGTCTGAGACAGCCGACAACAGGGCTTCCGGGCCGGCTGCCTGCAACTGTTTAAGCCTGGGCTCTTCATCGATCCACACGAGATTGGCTCGGTTTCCGCCCGCAGGCACCAAGGTGAATGGGCCATGGGGGTAGTGGAACTCGACGGATGTTTCACCAATCGAGCGTTGCAGTTCCAGGTCGCAGACGAGGGCGGCTTCGCTAAACTGGTGTTCGTGCGCCTTGATGCCTGCGGCCGTGCGGATCAGGGACTTCTTGCCGTCCGCCCCAACAATGAGCGGCGCTGCAAGGTCCTGACCATCGGACAAGGTCAAGACCCCAAGATCGCCTTCTCGGCGGTAACCGGTAACGGTGTCGTTTCGGATTGTGAGGCCTTCAGCGGGGGCGGCTATCTGGAATTGCGACAGCAAAGCAGAATTGGCGAAGTTCCAGCCAAAGGCCGACGAACCGGCCTCTTTGGCCTCAAACAGCGTCTCCGGGGCCCGGATCAGCCGCGGTGTTGCGTCAATGATGCGGATAGCGGCCAAGGGGTGGCCAATGGCGTCTGGATCATTGATCAGCCCTGTTTCGCACAAGAACTCCATGCTGGGCATCATGAGGGCGGATGTCCGCCGGTCCGGCGGCGCCGTCGGGGCCAGATGGATGATGTGGAGGCCCCGCCGCGCCAGGGCAATTGCGGCGGCTGAGCCAGTCAGGCCACCGCCCACGACGATGATGTCGGCGGCTTGGGTCATCGCGTCGCATCCGCGAGTCGGCGGCGGTGTCCACTGGGCAATATCAAGCCACCTGCTAGCGAGCCGGCCAGCATTGCCGCCAGAAATAGCCACAGGCCATCGGGCTGAAATGCAATCAGCGAGATCGCAGGTCCCGGGCAAATCCCTGACATGCCCCAGCCGATACCGAACAGAATGGCGCCCCCAACGAGCCGACGGTCGATCTTGTTGTATTCAGGTTCGTGAAACTCAGTGTCGAACAAGGGCGCGGGCCGACGGCGACCAAAGCGTATGGTAGTGAACATGACGAGAATGGCCGGGACAATGACGAAGGCCAGGCTCGGGTCCCACCCGCCGGTGGGAATTGCGGAGAAGTCGAGGAACCGCAGTACCTTTAGCGGGTCGACCATCTGGGACACATAGAGCCCCGCGCCGAATAGGGCGCCGCTCACGGCCGCAGTAGCGAGGTAGGGCAAACGCAAAGCGGTCATCAGACGATACCCGTGATAGTGACGGTCAGAATGGCGACGGCGAAGAAGACCAGCACGGCTACCAGCGATCGCATGGAAAGTCGCGCGAGGCCGCAGACGCCATGGCCCGACGTGCAGCCATTGCCGATTTTGGTCCCAAAGCCGGTCAATAGACCGGCGACGATCAGCCAGATGGGTGCGGGTACACCCCAGGCCGCCGGTGGCGTCGCCAGCAATGCTGGCTCGCTGCCGCCGACGCCAATCTGCGGAAAACCCCATGCCGATAATGCTGTGGCGCCGACCAGGGCCACCAGAAATACGACGCGCCAAACGACCGTTTGGGCAGGGGGTAACAATTGCCCGAATATGCCCGATATGCCGGCAATGCGGCCATTGCCCAACCACAGCACTGCAGAGGCCAGACCGATGAGGAGTCCTCCCAGTGTGGCGGTGAGTGGAGTGAAGCTGTCCATGTTTCGTCTCGCTCAGTTTGAAGTGGTAGCCTAGCACTGGCGATCGATGCCATGCCAGCGGCGGCGCGGCGCGTTGACCGGGCTTGATGCCGCAGGGGCAAAATTTCCGAATATGCCTTCACCGCCAAAGGAGGCTTGCTTAGATTGGGGCTTTGCAACCGTTCGCATTGCGGAGCCCATCATGCTGGAATTGCTTGCCGACCCCAATGTCTGGATTGCCTTTGCCACGCTCACCGTGATGGAGATCGTGCTGGGGATCGACAACATCGTCTTCATCTCCGTTCTTGTGTCACGGCTGCCGCGCGAGCAGGCCGAATTTGCCCGTAAGCTCGGTATAGGGCTGGCGCTAGTGTTCCGCATCATATTGCTGCTGTTGATCAGCGTGATTGTGCAATTGCAGGCCCCTGTCTTCGAGGCCTTCGGGCACGGTTTCTCGTGGAAGGACATCATCCTGATCACTGGCGGTGGGTTCCTGATCTACAAGGCAACCCACGAAATGCACGCGGCAATTGAGGAGCCGCATGAGGTGGGGCTGGCCGATGCTGCCAAGGCAAGCTTGCAGGCCATCCTGGTGCAAATTGTGATCATCGACATGGTGTTTTCCATCGACTCGATCATTACCGCTGTGGGGATGGTGCCGGCCGACCAGGTCAGTGTGATGATTGCTGCTGTGCTTGTGGCCGTAGCCGTCATGTTCTTCGCTTCGGGTCCGATCGCAAAATTTGTGGCTGATCATCCGACCACCAAGATGCTGGCACTGGCTTTCCTGCTGCTGATCGGGGTGACCTTGGTGGCCGATGGGCTCGGCTTCCATATCCCCAAGGGCTATATTTACTCGGCCATGGCCTTCTCGGTGCTGGTGGAAGCGATCAATATCTTCGCCAAGAACCGCAAGTTGGGAGGAAGTGGACATAAGACGGGAGCGGTAGAGTTCACACCCTTCACGGGTGATACTGGGTCGGTTTCGGCCAGTGTCGCAATTGCGGCAATTGACGGCGGCGCGCCCGTGGCTGTAACGCCCAGGGTCGAAGCTGCGCCGTCTCGTCCACGGACGCGATCGAGCAATGCCAGCCGCTCACAATCACGGCCCAAATCGGCGCCGCGCAAGCCAAGGACACCCAAATGACCAGAGTAGTCGCCGTCAACGCCGTCGGCGGACCGGAAGTTCTCTCAATCGAAGACTGGGATATCGGTGTGCCGGGACCAGGCCAGGCTCGCCTCCGGCAGACGGCTATCGGGCTCAATTTCATCGATACCTATCAGCGTTCAGGCCTATATCCCCTGCCGCTGCCCTTTGTAGCGGGCAATGAAGGGGCCGGCGAAGTCATAGCGGTGGGTGAGGGCGTAACCGAGGTCAAGGTCGGGGATCGCGTCTGCTATCAGGGCTCGCCCGGCGCCTATGCTCAGGAAAGGCTGATGCCGGTGGACAAGCTGGTGCCCATTCCTGATGGTGTGGATGACCGGACCGCTGCGGCAGTGCTGCTTAAAGGGCTGACAGCTTTTTACCTGCTGTTCAAGACCTGGCCGGTGCAGGCAGGCGAAAGTATTCTCTGGCATGCGGCCGCCGGCGGTACTGGCCTGATCGCGACACAGTGGGCGCGGGCGCTGGGCGCGACGGTGATCGGCACGGCTGGCGGCCCCGAGAAGGTGCAGAAGGCGCTCGATCATGGATGCCACCACGTCATTGACTACAACATCGAGGATTTCCCAAGGCTGGTGAAGGAGTTCACCGGGGGCAAGGGGGTAGATGTCGTCTATGACGGCGTTGGCAAGGCAACTTTTGAAGGTTCGCTCGATTGTCTGCGGCCGCGCGGTTTGCTAGCCAGCTTTGGCAACGCGTCGGGCGTGGTCAGCGTGCCCGACCTAGGCGTGCTGGCGCGCAAGGGGTCGTTGTTCGTAACGCGTCCGACCGGCACCCACTACTTCCCCAAGCGCGAAAACCTGCTCGAAGGCGCCAAGGCGCTCTTCGAGGCGATCCAGGCCGGTGATATCAAGGTCGAGATCGGCCGGACCTATCCGCTGGAAGAGGTTGCAGAAGCGCATCGGGCGCTCGAGGCACGGGAAACCACCGGATCAGTGGTGTTGATGCCCTAAGTCAGGATTAGGCGGCGCTAGCCTCTAGACAGGTTGCGCCGCCGCCGCTAAACGCACGTCCACGGGTAGGTGGCAGAGTGGTTGAATGCTCCGGTCTTGAAAACCGGCGAAGGTGCAAGCCTTCCGGGGGTTCGAATCCCTCCCTACCCGCCACTTCACCGGGGCCCGAAAAATGAGCCGCAAGGAATTTGATGCTTCGCGCATGCGGCGCATGAAACGGGTGGCGGCTCGGCACGGGCTGACCATTCTCACCTCCGAAAAGATCAAGGTGCTGGGACAGCCCGGCGGTCATGCGGTGCGTGACGATGACAGCTTCAAGATCGTCTTTGGCGATCAGCCCAAGCCGTATTCGGCCTCGCTGGATGATATCGAGGCCTGGCTCGAAAGGCTTGACGAAGAATCGAGCTGATATGCTGAAGCCGCTGTACGGCCTCAAGCTACTGGGCGGAATGGTCTTTCCCGCGAGTGCGACAAATTTGTGAAAGCGGGCGAAGCGTAAGCGAGGCTGACCTGATCGGCAAGCCCGGTTCTGCACCATGACAGGGCTTTCCGTTATTTAAGCGGTAACGGAATCGACGCACAATCAATCTCGTAGGCTCGTCTGGAGCCAGTCTGGTTCCAGACTATTGTGGTCGCGGGCTTCTGCGGAAACCGTCTCCCTACTTCCGCATCCCGCCCCTGTGTGGAGGCGCGTTCCTCATGTTTACCCTGATCAACGCCGACGCCGACGAAGACGACGCCGAAATCACCGATCCCCAGGAAATTGCGGAGCTGTTTGCAGCCATCGCCGCCGTGGCCATTGAGGCTATCGGGGCAGGGCAGGCCCGCACCCTGTTCGAGGCGGTTGTTGAGCAGGAGGGTCGCGACCCCAACTGACCGATCGAACCATCCTAAGCTCGCATCACGGCCCTGTGTTCTTCAACTTGCGCAGGGGTATATCTGGCGACCGACGGCTTGACGGCATGCGGTGCAATCTGAACGACTGCATGCCCGATGGAGAAGTTTTCAGAACAGCCCCTGCGTGGAGACGATCACCACTGGTCGGACCTGCCACAAATCTTGCCTCTGGGCGATTGCGCCCTATTGGTTCGGTTCGGCCAGAGTCTCGATGAAGCTGCCAATAGTGCAGCGCTGGCCTTTGCTACGCGGATGCAATCCGATTCGATCGATGGCGTGAGCGAGGTCGTGCCGAGCCTGGTTTCGGTGCTTGTGCGCTATAATCCGATGATCATCGGGCCGGTTCGCCTTGCCGGTGAGCTTGGGCTGCGGCTGATATCGGACAACGCGCCGGAAACAGCGCGGGTGCAGCATGTCGCGGTACGGTTCGACGGTCCGGATCTAGACGAGGTCGCAGCCTTGCTCGGCCTTTCGCGGGAAGCGTTTGTCGCGGCGCATAACCGGAGCGGACTACGCGTGTTGACGACAGGTTTTGCGCCTGGTTTCGTCTATTGTGGATTTCATGACAGTGCCCTGAATGTGCCGCGCCGCGAATTGGTTAAGCCCCGCGTGCCTGCAGGCAGCGTGTTGTTTGCTGCTGGGCAAACGGCCATTACTGCCACCGAGGTTCCGACCGGCTGGCATGTCATCGGGCACACCGATTTCCGCAACTTCGATGTAGACCAGAATCCACCGACACGACTGCGCGCTGGGGACCAGCTGATTTTTGAGGTCGTCTCGTGAGTGCCAGGATACGGATCGAGAGAGCCGGGCCGCTTTGTACGATACAGGATCTTGGTCGTCCGGGTCTGCTGGCGCATGGGATCAGCGCGTCCGGACCGATGGATCGCTCGGCACATGATCTGGCCGGCGTGCAGGTCGGCACTGCTGATGATGCCAGCATAGAATTCACTCAGGCCGGGGTTGATGTCCTTGCAGAGGCTGGCGAAGTGCCGGTTGGCTGGGCCGGAGGCGCCTTTGGCGTGAGACTGAATGGGCAACCATTGTCTTGGCCTGGAAGATGTATGTTGGTTGCTGGTGACCAATTGAGCATCACCCCGGGACCAGCGGGCAATTATGGATATTTGCGTTTTGGCGGGGTCTTTGACGTGCCGGACGTGTTGGGCAGCAAGGCCACCAGCACGCGGGCACGCATTGGTGGGCTCTCTGGGCGGGCGCTTCAAGCGGGTGATGTTCTCGATTTTCTGAGTGGCTCTGGCAGACCGGCCGCTGAGGGTCCTGCTGCTTCCAATGTAAACGGGATAGGGCCGATTCGTTTCATCTGGGGCATTCATGCCGAGAGATTTGACCCAGCCGTGCGCCGCGCCTTCGTCGAAATGCCTTTCCGCGTCACTGCCGCGATGGACCGGATGGGTGTGCGGCTTACCGATGAGAAGGCCGTATTTGCAGGGGCGAGCATCCTATCACTGGTGTCGGATCCGATCATGCCCGGTGATATACAGATCCTAGGAGACGGAACACCGATCGTGCTGATGCGCGATCATCAGCCAACTGGCGGCTATCCAAGGATCGGTACGATCATTTCTGCCGATCTTGATCGATTTGCGCAGATCAGGCCCGGGGATTCTGTTGCCTTTGCGCCCGTCAGCGTGGACCATGCGCACCGCCTGTTGCGGAGCCGCCAAGTATGACCATCATCGACCTCAATGCCGATCTCGGCGAGGGCATGGGGACTGATGACGATTTGTTGCAGATCGTCTCGAGTGCCTCCATCGCCTGCGGCGGGCATGCCGGCGACGCGGCCACAATTCGCAGGATACTGGAATTCTGCAAAGCCAGCGGGGTGCGCGCGGGCGCGCATCCGGGCTATGTCGACCCCAAACGGTTTGGCCGTTTTCGCCTCGTCATGCCGCTTGAACAGTTGCTTGGACAGATCAGGGGGCAACTCCTTTTAGTCCGCCACATCGCGGACGAAGTCGGGGTGGCGCTGTCCTATGTGAAGCTGCACGGCGCCCTCGCCAACCAAACGGCCGAGGAGTTGGCTTTCGCCGTGGGCATATTCGGCAGCATCCAGGCGATGGACCCGGACATGGCCGTGTTGGCGCTGGACAATAGCCAGCAGGTGCGCGCAGCCAAGGCAGTGGGTCTGCCGCTGATCCGAGAGGCTTATGCCGACCGGGCCTATACGGCGGACGGCTTGCTGGTACCGCGGGCAAAGGATGGAGCTGTCATTCACGATGAGGAAGCGGTGATTGCGCGTTGTCTGAGGTTGGCCAGGGATGGTGAGATTGTGGCCGTTGATGGGACGGTGCTGAAATCGGGTGCACGCTCGATCTGCCTGCACGGTGATACGCCCGGCGCCGTAAACCTGGCCCGTCAGGTACGGCATGCGTTGGAAGGTGAGGGGATTACCGTAGCCCCAGCGGTACCCGAAGTGGAGCGCGGGGTGGAGATATAAGGCGGATGCCATGAGTTTGGTGGCAAGTCTCGCTCCACCAGTGCAACTTGCCCGGAATAGCCGGTTAGCCATCCGAGCACAGGTCTCATAGCCTACCTCGGAACGCGCCACCGGAGCGTTTCGCCCTTCAGGGGCAATTCGAAGCACCCTGGGTCCTGCGAGGGGGAGAGGGTGAGATCGGCAACATGCCTTGGTTCTCACAGGACCCAGAGTTGCTGGTATGGCCTTGAGGCCAATAGGATTGCCTAAATGGCCAGGTATTCGTGGCGCAGGTCGGGGTTGTCGAGCACTTCTTTGGCAGAGCCGGCAAAGGCGACTTCGCCCGTGTCGAGAATGACAGCGCGGTCGGCGAGCTTGAGAGCCGCGACGGCGTTTTGTTCCACGATCACAGTCGTGATGCCCATGGGCTTGATCGAATGCAAGATGCGTTCGATTTCCTGAACGATCACCGGCGCCAGCCCCTCATAGGGCTCGTCAAGCAGCAAGAGCTTGAGGTCGCGCGCGAGGGCCCGGGCAATGGCGAGCATTTGCTGTTCACCACCGGAAAGCGTTACGCCTTCCTGGGTGCGTCGCTCGGCGAGACGCGGGAAACTCTCGTAAATCTGCTCCAGGCTCCAGCCATTGCCGGGCGCGACCTTGGCCAGGGTGATATTCTCCTCGACCGTCAAACCCTGGATGATCCGGCGGTCTTCCGGCACAAGTTGAATGCCGGCCCGGGCCGCTTCAAAACTCGACATCTTGTGAATGGGTTGGTCGTCCAGCCAGATTTCGCCCTGCCGCATCTGCGGGTTGTCGGTGCGGGCGATTGTGCGCAATGTGGACGTCTTGCCCGCTCCGTTGCGACCGAGCAAGGCTAGAATTTCGCCCTTTCGGACATCGAGTGAAACGCCCTGCACGATATAGCTCTCGCCATAATAGGCGTGCATGTCGCGCACCGAGAAGAAGGGGCGGGTGGTTTCCAGTTCTGCGGCATTGCTGCCGATGGCCGTTTCAGATTGCATGGCGACTGAACTCATCAGTGAGCTCCTCCGAGATAGGCTTCCTGCACCTTGGGATTGCCGCGCACTTCGTCGGGATTGCCGTCGGCGATGATACGGCCCTGGGCGAGTACGGAAATCTTGTCGGCGAGTGAAAACACCACATGCATGTCGTGCTCGATGATCACCTTTGTCATGCCACGGCTCTTGATCTTCTTGAGAAGCTCGATGGTGGTATTGGTGTCGTGGCGGCTCATGCCGGCAGTCGGTTCGTCGAGCAGCAGCAGGCGCGGGTGCTGGATCAGACACATGGCCAGTTCCATACGGCGCTTGTCGCCTCTCGAGAGGCTGCCAGCATGCATGTCCCGGCGATTGAGCATACCCACATCCTCGAGCATATGCTCGGCTTCCTGGCGTATGGTGGTTTCGCTGTCGAGCGAGCGCAGCATGTTGAGGGTGAATGTACCGTCGCGCTTGGCGAAGGCAGGGATCATCACGTTTTGCAAAACGGTGAGATCAGCAAAGATTTCCGGCGTCTGGAACACCCGGGCAATGCCAAGCTGGTTGATCTGAAACGGCTTGCGGCCTGTCAGGATAGCGCCGTCGAAAACTACCTGCCCGCTGGTTGGCGCCAATTTGCCGATAATGACATTGAGCAGCGTCGATTTGCCGGCGCCGTTGGGTCCGATGATCGCGTGGGTTTTGCCCTCCTCGACCTGGAGGTCGATGTCCGCGAGGGCGTGCAGGCCCCCAAAGCGCTTGTGAACGTCCGCAACGTGCAGGACAACATTGGAATTTGCCATTTCTGTCTGTCCTACTCTGCGGGTTGGGGCTGGTGGGATTTGGCACTGGGCGGGCCTGATCGGCGGGCGGCTGCAATGATGCGCCGCACGCCTTCCATGATACCGCCGGGCAGGAAGATCACGATCACCACGAAGACCAGGCCCAGAGTGAGGTGCCAGCCGTCGCCGACGAATTTGCTGGTCACTTTGACGACCACGTCATCCACTCCCTCAGGGAGGAAGCTCCAGAATTGGGCAAGGATGTTATCGTTGAGGGCCGAGAGAATGTTCTCGAAGTACTTGATGATCCAGGCACCGATTACCGGGCCGACCAGTGTGCCCACGCCGCCCAGAATGGTCATCAGCACGACTTCGCCCGAGGCGGTCCATTGCATGCGTTCGGCGCCGGCCAACGGGTCGGTGACGGCGAGCAAGGCACCGGCCAGGCCCGCATACATGCCCGAAATCACGAATGCAGACAGGGCATAAGGCCGCGTATTGAAGCCGGTGAATTGCATGCGGGTTTGGTTCGACTTGATGGACTTGAGCATCATGCCGAAGGGCGAGCCTGCAACGCGCTGGGCAAAGAAGAACGAGAGGATCAGGAAGCCGGCGCAGAAGTAGAAGCCGGCATAGCCGCCCAGTTGCTGGCCCAGAAGGGTGGGGACGGGTTGTCCGACAAAAGTCTGGCCCATAGCCGCGTCCAGGACACGAGGATCGCTCAGGGTGAGTTGCAGGCCGGTTTCGCCATTGGTGATTGGTGTAAGCACCGAATAGGCGAGGTTGTAGCTCATCTGGGCGAAGGCCAAGGTCAGGATCGAGAAGTAGATGCCCGAGCGCCGCAGCGAAAGAAAGCCGATGACCAGAGCGAAGAGGCCCGAGATGAGAACGGCAAAGATCATGGCAGGGATGGCGTCGAGCGTCAGCAGTTTGAACGACCAGACCGCAGCGTAGGAGCCGACACCGAAGAAAGCGGCGTGGCCGAAGCTGAGATAACCCGTGAGGCCGAACAGGATGTTAAATCCGACGGCAAAGATGCCGTAGATCATGAAGCGCTGCAGCAGATCCGGATAGCCGGCGCCAAAGGGCGTGAGCCAGATCGGCATGGTCAGCACCACGGCGGTGAAGCCCAACAGCAGCAGTAAATCGTTGCGGGACATGAAATTGGTCATGTCAGTTCTCCATCACACCGCGGCGGCCCATCAGGCCACGCGGGCGAACCAGCAGAATGATAACGGCAACGAGATAGATGATGATCTGGTCGATGCCGGGAACTATGGCCTTGATCTGGGTCATGGACGCAAACGACTGCAAAATACCCAGGAGGAAGCCGGCGGCGACAGCGCCGGGCAGGGAGCCCATGCCGCCCACAACCACCACGACGAAGCTGAGCACCAGGAAGTCCATGCCCAGATGATAGTTGGGCGGGAGCAAGGGTGTATACATAACGCCTGCCATGCCGGCGACCACGGCGGCCAGGCCGAACATGATGGTGAAGCGGCGGTCGATATTGATGCCCAGAAGGCCAACGGTTTCGCGATCGGCCATGCCGGCACGAACGACCATGCCAAACGTGGTGAATTGCAGGAAGGCGAAGACGCCACCGATGATGACAACCGAAAACAGGAAGTAGATGAGGCGCCAGAGTGGATAGGTGATGACGTTGGCTTGGAAGCCAATCCAGGTTCCGATATCGGCGGCACCGCGCAGATCGGTCGGCATGGGCTGGGGAATGGGATTGGGTCCAAAGACGGATTTGATGACTTCCTGCGCCACGATGGCCAGGCCGAAGGTGACCAGGATCTGTTCGGCATGGGGGCGCTTGTAGAAGTGCTTGATGATGCCGCGTTCCAGCGCAATGCCAACAAGCAGCATGATCGGGATAGTGATCAGGATGGAAAAGGGTACCGAGTAATTGACGAGAACCGCCCCAAAGTCTCCAAACCAGGCCTGCACCAGCGGCGTCCTGATTTCGAGTGGTGCGCCCCAGGGCGATGTCTGGGTGGGATCAATGGTGACCGTTTCAAGGGTCAGGAATTGACGGAACATGACGGCACAGAAGGCACCAAGCATGAACAGGGCGCCATGCGCGAAATTCACGACCCCGAGTGTGCCGAATACCAGGGTGAGGCCAAGGGCGATCAGCGCGTAAGCAGCGCCCTTATCAAGCCCGTTGAGAAACTGCAGAAAGATGACTTCGAACATTTGATGCTCCGCTAATGGCGAGGCTCTCTCGATACCCGCGCAGTGCCGTCATCGGATGCTCCGAAGACCCCGGTCTGCAGATGCGCAGGCGGGAACACCCGGCGGACCGGGCGCTGGCGGACCTGAAGGGGCAAGGATCGCTCCTTGCCCCTCTACTGGTTTAGGCGCAGACGGGTGCCGGTTCTGCGGGACCGAGCTCACCGCCAAAGATCGAGGCGTCGTAGTCGACCGTATCGCGTTGGACTTCCTGGACCACGTTGAGAACGTCGTATTCGCTGGTGGGGGCATCGTTGCCCTGCACGACGAGCACAGACTTCATGCACTGGTGGTCTTCGGCACGGTAGAGCGTGCGGCCATTGCCCATGCCGTCGAACTCGTGGTCTTCCAGCGCCTTAATGACTTCAGGCGGATAGAAGGTGCCAGCGCGTTCAACTGCATCAGCATATAGCAGGGTCTGCACGTAGCAGGTGTGCGCGGCCTGCGACGGCGGCGAACCATAGGCAGCCCCGAACGACTTGGTGAAGGCGATGGAGCCTGGATCCTGCAGGTTCCAGTGCCAGTTCGAGGTGCCGTAGATGCCCTTGATGTTCTCACCGGCGCCCTTGGCCATCAGTTCGGAGAACAGCGGAACCACGATCTGGAAGTCCTTGCCGTTCGCTTGGCGGTCACGCATGCCGAACTGGACCGCCTGGGTCAGCGAGTTCACCATGTCGTTGCCGTAGTGGTTGAGGATCAGAACGTCGGCACCGGAGTTGAGAACCGGGGTGAGGAACTGCGAGAAGTCGCCGGCACCAAGTGGGGTGCGCACGGCCTCTACCGTCTCCCAACCGAGACCTTCAGTGGTGTTCTTGATCGATTCTTCCTGGGTCCAGCCCCAAGTATAGTCGGCGGTCAGGTGGTAAGCGCGGCGATCATTGCCATAGGCTTCACTCAGCACCGGACCCAGTGCCGTACCGGATTGGTAGGCGTTGAAGAAATGGCGGAAGCCGTAACGACGCTTGTCCTTGCCAGTGGTGTCGTTGGAGTGGGTTAGGCCGGCCATGAAAATGACGCCCATTTCCTGGCAGAGACCCTGCACTGCAATGGCCTCGCCTGAGGACGAACCGCCGGTGATCATGATGGCACCATCACGCTCGATCATGCGGGTTGCGCCGGCGCGGGCGACATCGGACTTGGTCTGGCTGTCAGAGGTGACAAAGCCGACTTTCTTGCCAAGGATGCCGTTGCCTTTCAGGGCAGAAGGGGTCAGCACATTGAGCAGACCACCGTCGCCTTCGCCATTGAGGTGGGCAATGGCCAACTCGTAGGCTTTCTGTTCGTCAGCGCCTTCTTCGGCATAGGCGCCGGTCAAGGGCAGGTTGAGGCCAAGAGTGACCGTGTCGCCCGTGGGGTTGTTGCAGAACTCCTGCGCCCACGCCCCCTTGGTGAACATCATGGGAGCAACGCCGGAACCGATTATGCCGGCCATGCCTGTCTGCAGAACCCTGCGGCGGGACATCCCGCTCTTCAAAAATGTCATCGATCTCCTCCTTTTGGCGCGGGGCGACCGATACTTTGCCAGCCACTCACCGCCTGCCTACTATTCGACACATTTGAAAACGTAGGCAATACACCATTGTAATTCCTATCAAAAATTGTAAATAGTTGTTCTGCTTGATGGCAGTTCCTGTCAATTCGTTGACAGGGCGGCGGTTCTTGGAGGAATGCCATGCGTGCGCCGATTGGATTTCGGATCAGCAACAGGCGGAAATCACTCAGGATTTCCCAGGCGGCGCTGGCGCGCCTCGTGGGAATCTCGCCGAGTTATCTCAACCTGATCGAGAACAATAAGCGGGACGTGGGCGGAGCGCTTTTGCAGCGTGTGGCGCTCCATTTGAATATCGACATCGACGATCTGACGGGCCAGTCAGAGCAGAAGCTGCTGCAAGATCTGGAAGAGGCCTATGCCGATCCGATGGTTGAGTCGCTGCCGTTTCAGCCTGACGAGCGGCGGCAGATGGTGGCTCAATATCCCGCGAGTGCGCTCGCAATGACTCGGCTGCACCGTGCCTATACCGAAGCTGTGGCCAGCGCGGACGCTTTCGCGGACCGGCTACGGTCCGATCCGCTGCTCGGTCAATTGTTGCATCAGGTACTTTCCGGCGTAACGGCGGTACGTTCCAGTGCTGAAATCCTGGAAGAGGTGCCGGACTTGCAGGAGGGTGAGCGGGATCGCTTTGTTGCCGCCATTGGACGCGAGACGCGGAATCTGGGCGCGGTGGCCCGCAATCTGATTGGTCACTTCGAAAATGCCAGCGCCGGGCGGCGCAGTGTCTCGGCGGCACGCGAGATCGACGATCTACTCATCGAGAAAACAAACTATTTCCCAGCGTTGGAAGACGCGGCCGGCAGCTTGCGTGGCGCTGTGGAAACTCATGGGGTCTTCGGAGTGCAGAGCCTGATGACGGCGCTTGAGAAACAGTTTGGCGTCCGAATAGTCGTTGGGGGATTGCCGCCGGGGGGACCTGAGGACTTTCCCGGTCAATATCGCTACTTTCCTGAACTTTCGACCATGTGGCTGCAGGGCGCGACCACGCTTGCCACGCGACAATTTCAACTGGCCCGGCTCTATGGAGAGTTGGCAGCGGGTTCGGTCATCGAAGCGGAGCTGGGAAAGGCTGCGCTGGCGTCCCAGGCGGCGTTGCGCCTGGCGCGGCGCGCTCTAGGATCATATCTGGCCGGGGCCATGGTCTTTCCTTACTCCCGCTTTCTCGAGCAGGCCGAAGCAATGACCTACGACATCGACCAACTGCGGCAAACTTTTTACGCGAGCTACGAGCAGGTTGCACACCGGTTGGTTTCGCTAAGGCGGGGTGGGGAGGAGGGGGTGCCGTTCGGCTTTCTGCGCTCCGACCCGGCAGGGCGCCTGACCAAGCACTATCCTTTGCCTGGGTTGCTATTGCCCTATTCAGGGCATGCTTGTCCGCTCTGGGCGATCTATGGCGCATTTCGAACACCTGACATGCCCGTGCGCCAAGTAGTCCGCTTCTCAGATGGGTCCCGCTACCTGTTTGTTGCTCGCACAGTGCAGAGACGAGCGGCGGCTTTCCATGAGCCGCCGGTCATGGCTTCGGTGATGCTGGCGTGCAATGTGTTGCATGCGGACAAGACTGTCTATGCGCAGGGACTGGATTTGGCAGACACCGAAGCGGATGTGGAGGTTGGCCCGACCTGCCGACTTTGTACGCGATCCAACTGTGCCAGCCGGCAGGAAGAGCCGCTGGCGCCCTCGCCGGGACGGGAAAATTTGCGGACGTCGCTCGTGCCAAACGGGATTACCCTTGGCGAAGGCGCATGATTGGGATTAATTAGCATGGCCTGCGGAGGGGAGACCGTAGGCATTTGGGGGGACTATTGGCCGTCGATATCTTGATCGCCGAAGATGAGCCTAGCATTCTGGAGTCGCTGGATTTTATCCTACGCCGCGCTGGCTGGAGCGTAGAATCAGTGACCGATGGCGAGGCTGTTCTGGAACGGGTGCGTCGTGAGCTGCCGCGCATTTTGGTGCTTGATGTCATGCTGCCCAAGCGCAGTGGCTTTGACGTCCTCAAGCAATTGCGTTCCGAGGCGGCAACCCGAATCCTGCCCGTCCTGATCCTGACGGCCAAGGGCCAGCAGCAGGATCGCCGCATCGCCGAGGAACTCGGCGCCGATGGTTTTGTAACCAAGCCCTATTCCAACGCCGAAGTTGTCGGGGCGGTGCGTCAGTTGCTGGGTGACGATGACGGCGCGCCGTAAGCTCGAAAGCGGCGTCTTCGTTTTCGCGGTGTTTGGTGCCCTGCTGATCATTCCGCCGCTGGTCTATATCTTCAATCACCCGATCCTGTTTTTCGGCGTACCCCAGATCGTCCTCTATCTGTTCGGGGTTTGGGCCCTCCTGGTTATCGGTGCCGCCATGCTGACGCATTACCTCCCCCGCGCCTCGGACGAGGACGTCCACGAAGGGGAGGAGTGATGCTTTCGGCCGATTTCGTCATAATCACGGCCATAGTCTATGTCGGCCTGCTCTTCGTGCTGGCCTATTTCGGGGACCGGCATACCCGGGCCAACAAGTCCTCCTTCCTGCGTTCGCCAGCGGTCTACACGCTCTCCATCTCGGTCTACTGCACGAGCTGGACATTCTATGGAGCGGTAGGCAATGCGGCCCGCGGCGGGCTGGAATTCCTGACCATCTATCTAGGCCCAACCATCGTCTTTGTCGGATGGTGGTTCGTGTTGCGCAAACTTGTGCGGATCGGACGCATGCAGGCCATCACCTCGATCGCGGACCTGCTGTCGTCGCGCTATGGCAAGTCGAGCCGGCTGGCCGTGCTCGTGACAGTGATCGCGGTGATCGGCATCACGCCCTATATCGCGCTGCAGCTCAAGGCGATTACGGCGTCCATTCAGGTTGTTGCTGAATCGGCGGAGGGCGCGCGCGGCAGCCTTGTCGGCGTCGACGACGGGGCTTTGGCCTTCGGGATAGCAGCCGGCATGGCGCTGTTCACCATTCTCTTCGGCACCCGCAACGTCGATGCCAAGGAACAGCATCACGGGGTGGTGGCCGCTATTGCCTTTGAAGCGGTGGTGAAGCTGGCCGCCCTGTTGGCAGTCGGGATTTTTGTGACCTTCGGTCTGGGCGGTGGCTTCGAGGGCGTCTATCGCGGCGCGGAGGCGGCCGGGATCGCCATTTACGAGGATGACCCATTTGGGCCGCGCTGGGTGGCCATGACGGTGCTGTCTGCAGCCGCGATCATCTGCCTGCCGCGTCAGTTCCAGATCACGGTGGTGGAAAATGCAAACGAGGATCACCTGCGCGTCGCAGGCTGGGCTTTCCCGGCCTATCTGCTGCTGATGAGCGTCTTCACCCTGCCGATCGCGCTTTACGGCATGACCGTCATGCCGGCTGGGGCCAATCCTGACATGTTCGTGCTGACATTGCCCCTGTCCGAGGGCCAGTCAGGCATTGCCCTGTTGGCATTTATCGGCGGTTTCTCATCTGCAACTTCAATGATTATCGTGGCATCAATCGCCTTGTCGATCATGGTGTCGAACCACATTATCATGCCGATCATCCTGCGCTCGTCCAATGTGGGGCAGGGTGATGGGCAGGGCGTGCGCCGATTGCTCCTGCTGAGCCGGCGGGTGTCGATCGGCGTTATTCTCACGCTCGGATTTCTGTACTTCTCGTTGACCGGGGACGATGCGCTGGCGCCCATCGGACTGATCTCTTTTGCTGGCGTGGCGCAGTTTCTTCCTGCGATCCTGGCAGGCCTTTACTGGCGCGAGGCAGCGCAGCGTGGCGCGGCGAGTGGGATCTTCGTGGGGTTTGTGGTCTGGGCATGGACCATGTTTCTCCCCAGCTTTGAAACCGTGCTGCCTTGGGTGTCGGACGTCATGTTGTACGGACCCTGGGGCATCGGGTTCCTGCGTCCCGAGAACCTGTTTGGCTTAGACGGGCTCGACCCGCTGGTGCACTCGGTCTTCTGGAGCCTGCTGCTCAACTGTGTTTTCCTTGTGCTTGGGTCGCTCTTTTCCAGCCAGTCGGCGTTGGAGCGTATTCAGGCCGCAGCATTTGTCGATGTTTTCCGCAGGCGGCCATTCGCACACCGCGGATTCATACCTGGCTCGGCGACAGCCAACGATCTCTATTTCGTGGCAGAGCGCGTTTTGGGCGAAAGACGCGCGGCATCGCTGTTTGAGGCTGCAGCTGAAGAGCGGGGGGTTGAACCGGCCATGCTGGAGCCAACGCCCGAGTTCATTTCGCGTCTGGAACGGGAACTGGCTGGTTCGATCGGGTCAGCCTCTGCACATGTCATGCTGGCGAAGGTGGTGGCTGGCGGCGACGTGTCGCTGGAAGAGATGATGCAGATGGCCGACGAGACTCAGCAGGTCATCGAGTATTCCCAGGAGCTGGAGAAGACTTCCGCCGAACTGCGGCTAACAGCCCGAAAGCTGGAAGACGCCAATGCGCAATTGCGGGAGCTGGACAGCCAGAAAGACGAATTCCTAAGCCAGGTGAGCCATGAAGTCAGGACGCCAATGACCTCCATCCGGTCATTCTCGGAAATTCTCATGGAGCCGGGAGAACTCAATGAGGGGCAGCGGCAGCGCTTCATCTCGACCATTCACCATGAAAGCCTGCGCCTGACCCGCCTGCTGGACGAGATTCTCGACCTCAGCGCGCTCGAAAGGGGCGAGCGGAACTGGCAGAACATGCCCGTGGATGCAGAGGAAGCACTCGATCGCGCCATTGCTGTCTGCGACGCTCTGTTGCGGCAGAAGGGCATGAGGGTGGAGTTTGGTGAGCGGGCGCATACCACCATAGTGGACGGCGACAGCGACCGTCTGTGCCAAGTGTTCATCAACCTGATTTCCAACGCGGTCAAATACAACGATGCCAACCATCCCATAGTCCGAATAAGCTCGAGCGTACGCGGTGGGCAGTTTTTGGTTGATGTGGCCGACAATGGGCCGGGCATTTCGAAGTCCGACCGCAAGCTGATTTTCGAAAAGTTCTGGCGCGGGGTCGAAGGGGGCGGTGATCAGGGCGGGGCGGGGCTGGGCCTAGCCATCAGCCGTCAGATCATTGCACGGATGAACGGCACCCTGGAACTGGTGCCGGGTTCTCTGCCGGGCGCCTGCTTTCGCGTCCGGCTGCCCGTGGTCAAATAGCGACTATCATCCCTGGCCTTCGTCCGGGATATTGAGCAGATGACCGCAGGCCTTGCAGTGCACTGCGTCGGGCTCGTGCCGGTGCAATCCGCATTGCGGACACGGGAAGTTCACCTTGGCCGGCCGAAAGATCAATTGGGCAAGCCTGACGAACAGGGAAATGCCTATGATCATCACCACAATCGAAACGAGCTTGCCGAAGGTGCCAGGCAGGACGATGTCGCCAAAGCCCGTTGTGGTCATGGTTGTTACAGTAAAATAGAGGGCATCGATATAGCCCGCGATGCCCGAATCCCGCCGGGCAAAGGCAGTATAGACAAAGCCGGTCACCACGAAGATGAAGACAAGCAGGTTGATGACCGCCTGGATCGTCTCCCGATATTCGCCCAGGCCACGCTTTTCCAGCGGACGCCATACCATGCTGCTGCGCGACAGGGTCCAGAGGCGCAGAATGCGCAGGAAGCCCAGGTTGAATAGCCATGTGGGCGCCAGCAGGGTTATCAGGATGAAGATGTCGATGATGACTGGCAATTGCCGGAGCCAGCGCATGGGGTGGGTTGCGGCAAGGCCGCGGGCGATCAGATCAATGGCCAGGATGGCGGCAATTGAGTAGTCGATCCAGAGGAAAGTCTCGCTCTCCCGCAACAATGGGGTCGCGATAAAGAACGCGATGATCGCCAAATCGACCAGCAAAATGACGGTCTGAAATCGCAGGGCCTTGGCCGATTGCCCGTGATAGAGCAACCGCAGCCTGGAGCGGAGGCGGTTCAGTGCAGAGTCTTCGCTGTCGTCTTTTGAGGTTGACGTATCTGGGGAGGCCACTGTGGCTCGCTTTGTTCGGCGCAGGCTGGGCGCTCAACAGAGGACGATTTGCGGTTTAGTTCAAGGCCCACCCAGCGCGCTTGGATGAGCCTTGGCTCAACAGAGTTGCGGATTTGTGCAAGGCTGGTTCTGGTTCTGGTTTTGCCGCGTACCTGATCCCGGTCCCGAAACCAGGGAACCGGCAGGCGACTGATTGGGTGCCACAAGGCAGGCCTGGGCACCGGAGACGCGGAATTGCGGGAGAAAGCTGGACTGGATGTTGGGCAGTGGAAAATTGGCCGCTGCGCCGCTCCGCTCCGGGTCAGACCAGGTGAAGAGGTTGGCATTTCCGCCCACCCCCGCACCTATGTCGCAGCGATCCGTGAGATCGACACAGGATGCGCCCTGACAGAGGCGCAAGGCGCCGTCGAAGAGCATGACCAAACTCTGTCCACCACCGACCGTCAGGTCAAAGCGTGTGCCGCGCACGGCGATGGAGGCCGTCGGCGTGTCAATGGAATAGACGGGTTTCGGGCTGTTGCCAGAGATGAATCGGAACGTGCCGGCCAGGGCGTTGACTGCGAATTTGTCCGCGCCAGTGCCAGCCAGCAGGTAGGTTTCGATCTGAAGCGAGCTGCGCGGACCGACCACGAGCCGGGTCTGATCGTCGAATAGCAGTTGAACAGTGCCGGATGGGCCCGTGACAATAGTTTCACCGACCGAAACATCTGTTCCCACGACGAGTGTCCGCTCTGCCGAACCAGCCCGTGCAAGCGCGTCGGGGCGTACGCCGACGGCTGTGCCCTCTGCGGCAGCAAGGGCCAGGCCGGGTAGGCTGACCATAGAGATGGCGAAGAAGGCTGCAAGTCTATTCATGGCGATATCCATTCAACACTGCCGCTGAACGGGACATGAACCGTCCAGATCCTTCGCTATACTAGCAGTATTCGGGCTTGCGCGTAACGGGGTGTTCGCCGCCCGCTGACCCATACATAGGGTAGAGCGACTGGTTGCCGCCTGGACCGAGGCGCGCTATGTGCAGCACAAACAACAACCGGCGCGAGGCCGGACAAGGGGACCCCATGAAGCTGGCCTTCGTCATTCCCGCCTACAATGAAGAAGCGCTGATCGGCAAATGCCTGGAATCGGTGATGGCGGAAATCAAGCGCTCTGGCGCCGATGCGGACATAATCGTCGTCAATAATGCCTCGACCGACAGGACGGGGGAAATCGCTCGAAGCTTTGCCGGTGTGCGCGTGGTGGATGAGCCCAAGAAGGGCCTCGTCAATGCGCGAGACGCCGGCTTTGCGGCCAGTGAGGGCTATGAACTGGTGGCCAATATCGACAGCGACACGATCGTGCCTGAGGGCTGGCTCGATGTGGTGATGCGCGAATTCAGCCAGGACAACAAGCTGGTTTGCCTCAGTGGTCCTTACGTCTATTACGACATGGCTCCCTTCAATCGCTTCCTGATCAGCCTGTTCTATGGCCTGACCTATCTCATCTATGTGCTCAACCGCTTCGTGCTGCGGGTGGGCTCGGTGGTGCAGGGGGGCAATTTTGTCTTCAAGCGCCAAGCATGGGCCGATGTCGGTGGGTATGACCGGAGCATCGAGTTTTTCGGCGAGGACACGGACGTTGCCGTGCGACTTTCGCGGGTGGGCGGGGTCAAATGGACCTATGCGCTCAAAATGAAGACCTCAGGCCGGCGCCTGGAGAAGGAAGGCGTGTTCCGCACAGCCGGTACGTATACCCTGAACTTCTTCTGGGTGACTTTTCGGGGCAAGCCCAAGACCAAAAACTATACCGACATCCGGCCGCAATAGCTTGCTCACCAATGCCGGCGGCTGTGGGTAGCGTTGCGCGGACAATGCGCTAAACTCCGGCCAGCCACATGTCGTGGCCGGAGTCGCCCGGCCGATGAGCATATCGTCCCAGCTTCCACCGATCCCTTTGGCGCTGGCCAGCGCCAGCCTCCGCGCGCTCGCCCAAGCGGCCGGACAGACCGTGGAAGCCCGCGTTCTGGCCCAGGCCAGTAACGGCGCCACGCATGTGCAGATCGGGCGGCAGGTCGTGTCGCTCAATCTGCCGCAAAGTCAGCCGGTGGGCGCGACGCTCACGTTGTCAGTGCAGCAGGCTGATGGTCAATTGCGCCTGACGCTGGAGGCTGTGCGATTGCCGGTGAGCGGACAGGTACTCGTGTCCGGCCCGACCCAGCATACGCCAGCAACGCAGGTGCAGCTGTCGCCAGCGGCGTTGTCCGGGGGCACACCAGTCCTGAACTCTGCGGCGGGCCCTGCTGTTCAGTCATCCAACCAGACGCAGTTTTCGCAAGCAGGAGGTGTGTCCACAGCGGCATCTGCTCCAGTTTCACGCCCTGTACAGTCGGCTCCGTCGCCGGGTCCGTATGGGTTAGGCAACCCGCAGTCGCAAAGCGGTGGAGCGGTGCCGGCACCTGTGGTTGTATCTGCCCCGGCACCGGCCGGCTCCCGGGTCGATGCTGCCGCCTCTTTGCCTCCCAGCGCGGGCACCTCTGCGTCGCCGGCCAGCGGCTCGCCAATCGTGCGTCCTACAGTTGCTACCGGGGCTCAATCCGCTCCTCTGCCGGCCGCGGCGGCGGAAGCTCCGGCCGTCAGCGGTGCCGTCACAACGGCATCTGCGGCGTCGGTCAATGTGCGCCAGGCGCCCGCACCGCTGGGACAGATTGGGGTTTCCGCGCCGGCGGCGCAGTTGTCGGCCAGTCCACCAACGATCGCCATGCCAAGGGTCGACATTCACTATGCGGTTGCGGCCCCGGCGGTCGGGCGGCCTGTGCCTGTTGTCAGCGTGGCTGGATCGGCTAGCACGGCTCTCCCGCCCGTTGCAGAGACCGTGCCGGCCAGCGTTGTTGGCCAGCATGCGCCATCGCCCAATCCAGGGGGCGCCTCGACAGCGACCAATGGGCCAGTACAGCAGGTTGCGGCGCAGGTGCCGGCGGCCAGCAGCCCCCAGGCCGCGCTGGCGCAGATGGTTCAGCAGGCCTTGCCACGGCAGGATAGCATGGTTGGGCTCACGACCGCACTTACCGCCGCGGTCAGCACTTTCGTGTTGCCCGAACCTGTGGCCAAGGCAGCACAGCAGGTGCTTGCTGGGCGTGTAGCCCTGGACGGTCAGCAAGTCACTGGCGCAGCCCTCAAATTGGCCGTGCAAAAGTCCGGAATTTTTCAGGAGGCGATGCTGGCCGCCGGACAAGGTGCTCAGGCCGCTGGGGATGCCAAATCGGCCCTGCTGGGATTGCGACAGAGCCTCGGCGCATGGCTCGGGCAGCAGGCGCCGGTTGCCCAGGTTGCAAGCGTTGCACCGCCCTTGCGCGGGCTGTTGCCGCGTGCCAGGGCCGGCGATGGCGGGACACCTTCATTGCCTGACGATGTCCTGGAGGCTGGCAAAATCCTGCTGGAACGGACCGACGCGGCGTTATCGCGCTTGCGCCTGCACCAAAGCGCATCGATCCCGGAACCGCATGCATCCCGGCAGGATGCCCAATGGAGTCTCGACTTGCCCGTGGTCGTGGCGGGGCAGCAGCATTTACTGCAGATGCAGATACACAAGGATCCCGAAAGCGAAGGGGATCGCCCTGAGGGGCGCGGCTGGCAAATTCGCTTCGCCATCAATTTATCGGATGCGGGGGAAATTGGCGCGCAGATTTCCTTGCGGGCCAACACCGCGGGCGTGCTGCTCTGGGCCGACCGGGCCGAGACGGCGGCGATGCTGGCAGAGGACGCCGAAGGGTTAAAAGAAGCCCTGAGTGGGGTCGGGCTGACGCCGGGCGCGGTGGTGATACGGACCGGAGCGCCCATGCCGGCACCCAAAATGTTACAGGCTCAACCTTACGGGCAGAATCTGGACGCGACGCGATGAGTGAGGATGAGGATGCCAAGGCGCGGTCGCTGGCAGTGGCGTTGCACTATGAGGAGGGTTCCAAACAAGCACCTCGGGTGGTGGCCAAAGGGCGAGGCGTGCTGGCTGACAGGATCGTCGCACTGGCAGAAGAAAATGGCGTTGTGATCGAGGCCAATCCGGTTCTGGCAGAGGCCCTGAGCGGGGTCGAATTGGACGAGAGCATACCCATCGAGCTTTATGACGCCATGGCCGTAGTCATTGGGTACGTCTTGCGCCAGACCAGACGTTGACCTTGTGAGAGCCAGGCAGACTTCCCATCTTTGAGCGGGACAGACAGGGAGAGTGCCATGTTGCGAGACGACGACAAACGCGCCAGTGAGGATTTGTTTGAGCGGCTGCGCCGGGTGGAGCGCAATAGCGGGCCGCGCGATGCGGATGCGGAAGCGCTGATCCACCAGCGGCTGCGAGAATACCCCGCCGCCGCCTATTACATGGCTCAAACCATCATTGTGCAGGAGGCCGCGCTGCGCGAACAGCAGGCGCGGATAGAGACTCTCGAGCATGAGGCAAAGAGCGGCGGGTCGGGATTTCTGGGAAGCATCTTTGGAGATGACACCCGAGGCCAGCGCCCGCAACAGCCTCCGGAACAGCGTCAGAGGGGTCCCTGGGATCGACCGCCTGGCGGAGGTTTCCTGGCCGGGGCTGCGCAAACGGCCCTTGGAGTGACCGGGGGACTGCTGCTGGGATCGGCCATTGCTGGTATGTTCAGCGATCCGGCACAAGCTGCGGAAGCGCCGGCAGAACCCGAGGAGCCACCGGCCGATGAGGGTTTTGACGGGGGCGATGACTGGGCTGGCTTCGATATCGGCGGCGACTTCTAGCGCTCAGCGAACGCTGCGCTTTTCGTAGAACTCGTTGCCGCCCGCTTCGAGCACATAGAACATATTGTTGTAAGGGAAGCGCAGCCCGGCTGTGTGGAAGTGCTGCGCATTCTGCACCCCGGGGTGACGTGCGCCGGCGAGCACCTGATCAGCGACCTGCGCCGCCAGAACAGCGCCACTATCGGTCATAGGCCGTGTCAGGACGCCTTGGGCGAACTGGTTCTTCTGACCCACCACAGCGCAGACGGATTTTGGGTAGCGGGGATCGTGCAATCTGTTCATGACAACCGTTCCGACGGCGAGCATGCCTTCGGCGCTGGAACGGTTGGACTCGAAATACATTGCCCGCATCATACATTCCTTCTCACTTAGCTGGGCCATGCCAAAGTTGAGACCCATGACGCTGCAGCCGGCCAGGCTCAGACCGGCGATGGCGGCCGCGACTAGGCGAAGAACGGGCTGGATTGAGAGGTGCATAAGATAGTCCGGGACGTGGCGAAAAAGTCGCTCATCCCGAAAATGCGCGCGCAGCCTTAAGGAAACCCTTATCGGATCGGTGAACAGTATCTTACCTGCGCTTCAGCAGCTGCGAGAGCAGCAACGCGGTGCAGACGAAAGCAATTGCGGGCAGGGGGTCGCGACGAACCATATTTGCCCCCCGAAGGGCCTGCTTACCGGTGGCATCGGCGATTTCTCGGCCGTGCGAGGCGGCCATATGGCCAAATTCCTGCACCCGATCGCTCCAATCTCCAGTCTGCTTACCGAGCATATTGCTCAAGCGCCGGACGTCGTGCCGCATAGCTTGCAACTGTGATTCCAGACTATGCGGATCGTGCCGGTGAATTCCAAGATGGGCCAGCAAGGTGTCCAGGGACATGATTTGCTCCGTGTTTGACGGTTAACGGTCAGAATGTCGGCGTAGTTCCATGCCTTGAACTACCTGAGACCAGCGCCATCTAGTGAGGATGGAGGGGACCCGCATGAGTAAGAGCACAGATCGGCTGAACCGGTTGTTTGACCGTCTGGAGAGGCGGATTCCGAATTTGGCAGCCAACTGGCTGGCGCGGCTGCGGCGGCCGGGGGCACGCTGGGTCCGAATTCCGCTGGGTGTCCTGCTCGTACTGGGCGGCATATTCAGCTTCTTGCCGGTGCTCGGAATCTGGATGCTGCCGCTGGGCTTGCTGCTGCTAGCCGTAGACCTGATTTTCCTGCAGGGTCCCGTCAACACGGCCGTGCTCCGTGGCAGCCGCTGGTGGACCAATTGGCAGCGGTCTCGTCGCGACAAGAAGCGGGGCGGCAAGTAGCGTTACGCCGTAAGGGCGTAGTGTGCCTCGATCACGTCCACGGCCTCGGCGAGGCGCTGATCGATGATATGCAGATACTGCGTCCAGTCGGCCATCTTGGTGACCTCGGCCTTGCCATCAGAAATGCCGCGCAAGGCGAGCAGGGGTACGCCGAAGGCATGGCAAGCGCGCAGGATGGCAAAGGTTTCCATGTCCACCATGTCTTCGGGGACTGCGTCATATGCCACGCCGGACACCACATTAGCGCCGGTTGAAAGCGTCGCCTGATTGAGTCCGGGCAGCGCCGGCTCGAGCGGCAGGGTCGCCGGCATATCGCTGAACGGGGTTACGCCCTTGGGGAAACCCAGCGCTGACGCGTCCATATCCCGGTAGGAAACCGAAACAGCCTGATAGACTGAGCATTGCTCCAATCTGCGCGAACCGGCTGATCCCAATGATACGACCAGCTTTGGCAGGCTTCCGGCCATTGCTGCCAGAATGCGCGTGGTGTTCACGGCCGCTTCCACCGGACCGATGCCGATCATGTGAGGATTGATGCGCGCGCGCAGGCAGGGGCCAAGTTCTGGTTCTGCGGCCATGAGATAGAGAATTTTCATGACCCGAAATCTATCATGGACCGCAGGTTCGCCAAGCCAGTTCGAGACAAGCCGCCGGCCTTTCGAGGAACTGGCCGCGACAAGTATCGCGGCCAGCACAATGGGCTATCTCATGCGGCCTTTTTCGTCTTTGCCGCCCGGGGAGCCCGCTTGCGGGGTGACTTGATGGTCTTGGCTGCCTCAGCCGCAATCTCGGAAACCGCCTTGAACCAATAAGCCTGATCCTGACCTTGGGGACGGCCGTCGGCCTCCCACATCTGGTAGGCGCGACGTTGTATATCCTCGTGCATCTCAGCACTCCTTGATGGACAGAGCGCGGAAAGCCTGCGCGCTTATGGTTTACGAGTGGTAAATGGCCGGCACTGTGTGTTGCCCGGTCTGCGTCTTCGCTCAATTCGGACGCATCTGTCGAATTGCGGTCGTTCCTGTCGTCGCGTCAGCAGTACACAGGAGGGATCAGCATGGTTCTGAAGGAGTTGGAAGTCGTTACACTGTTCGTCGGGGACATCGCGGCGACGCGCGCCTTCTACGAGTGGGTATTCAATGTGGATATCGTCTATTCGGATGACGTTTCTGCGGTCTTCGGTTTCGGGGGCGTGATGGTCAACTTGCTGCAATCGAAGCAGGCGCCCGAACTGGTTTCGCCTCTGGAGACGGGCGGCGAGGGCATCCATATGCTGCTGACCATCAGGGTCGAGGATGTCGACGTCGAAAGCGCCAGGCTGAAGACGTTGGGCGTGGCACTGCTCAATGGCCCGACCGATCGGCCTTGGGGGCGGCGCACTGCGGCCTTTGCCGATCCGGCCGGGCATGTGTGGGAACTGGCCCAGGTGATCTGACGCGGGCCGGCGTCGAGATGCGCTGACCTCGCTCGTCGCGGAACAGTTGACGGGGTCGATCAAGACCGCTGACACGCTTTGTCATCACCTCCGATTAGCCGTTGAGACCAGAGGCCGGGCCTCCTAATGTCTCCTCGGCCAAAAGCACTGGACGCAAGCCATGAAGCCGTTTCACCAGATCCTGGCGAACAACCTGGTCGCCAATATCACCAACTTCACGGTGTGGTTCGCCATTACCTTCTGGGTGTTCCTCGAGACCAAGTCGGTTTTTGCCACAGGCATGATCGCAGGGTTCTATCTCGTGTTCACCGCAGGCTTTGGCTTCTGGTTCGGCTCGATTGTCGACCACAATGCCAAAAAGCACGCCATGCTCGCCTCCAGCGTAGCTTCGGCACTGTTCTACGTCCTTGCCCTGGGGATGATGCTGGCGGAGCCTGAAGGGGCCTTTCGCGATCCCTATGGGTGGTACCTGTGGGGTTTTGTCCTATTGATCATGTTGGGCGTGATTGCGGGCAATATCCGATCGATCGCCCTGCCGACCCTTGTGACAATTTTGATTGCCGAGGATGAGCGCGACAAGGCCAATGGGCTCGTGGGCATGGTGACCGGGATCGGGTTCCTGACCACCTCGGTGATATCCGGCTTCCTGGTGGCCTATACCGGCATGTTCGGGGTGATGGTGCTGGCCCTGGCGGCCACTGGCTTCGTCTTCTTGCACCTCGCATTGGTTCAGATTGACGAGGGGCGCGTGGCGCCAGATCCGGAGGTGCCGCTCGAACCCAAGCGGGTGGATATTGCCGGGACCATTCGAGTGGTGGCTGCAGTGCCGGGCCTGTTCGCCCTGATCTTTTTTGCGTGTTTCAACAATTTTCTGGGCGGCATCTTCATGGCATTGCTCGATGCCTATGGGTTGTCGCTGGTGCCGGTGGAAATCTGGGGTCTGACTTTTGGCGTCCTGTCCACCGCGTTCATTCTCTCGGGCATAATCATTTCCAAGACTGGCCTGGGCAAAAATCCGCTGCGCACCCTGTTGCTGGTCAATGTCATTACCTGGTCGGTGTGCTGCGTTTTCACCATCCAGTCCTCGTTCTGGCTGCTGGCGGCAGGATGTTTTGTGTGGATGTTCCTGGCGCCCTATGCTGAGGCGGCCGAACACACCACATTGCAAAAAGTGGTGCCGCTCGAACGCCAGGGCAGGGTGTTTGGCTTCGCCCAGTCGGTGGAGCAATCGGCTTCGCCGCTGACGGCATTCCTGATCGGGCCCTTCACGCAGTTCGCAGTCATACCCTTCATGACGGATGGGACCGGGGCGCAGATGATAGGCGGCTGGTTTGGCACGGGCCCCGACCGCGGCATGGCGCTGGTCTTCAGTGTTGCCGGATTGATCGGCCTTCTGGCGACTATCCTTGCCTTCAATTCACGCTATTATCGGGACCTCTCAGCTGCCTATGCCAGGAACAAGGACGATGATGGCGAAAGCGGCGGGGCAGAAGTGGCTAGCCCCGCCTGATCGGCACTATGCAGGGACGGTAGTCTAGGGTGCCGTCTCCTCACCGTGGGGGCAAAGCCAGGGCCAGCAACTGCAAGACAGACAGCGGCCACGATCACCCAACCATAATGCCGATCCGTTTGGATTGTCCCTCCGTGCAGGAATACACCTGATGAAGCGCCTGCCGATCGACGCGGACAAGCGAAATTTATCTTTCGTTCCGCGCCCCGCCTTGCCCAGACGTCCTAGGGGTCACATATTCAATCCATGAGCGAAAGAAATCCAGCTCGCCGCGCCGACGCGGTGACGCCCAAGGGAGAAGTCCGGGACGAGGTGTCCGCCTTTGTGCGGAAAGTGGGACTTATGGCCCGTCCAAATGCGGCTGAGGACGGGCGCCTGTTGTTCGGTATGGACGCCACCATGAGCCGGCAGCCGACCTGGGACATGGCCATCTCGTTGCAGGCGGGCATGTTCGAGGCCATTCCCAGGGATTCGCATCTCCAGGTGCAGTTGATCTATTTCCGAGGGTTGGGCGAATGCCGCGCTTCAAAGTGGGTGCTTGACGCCACGGCATTAGCCCGGCTGATGAGCACCATTTCCTGTCAAGGCGGCAATACGCAGATCGGTCGGATATTTTCGCACGCGCGTGACGAACACCGGAAGCGGCGGATTAACGCAGCGGTCTATGTCGGAGACGCGATTGAGGAAAATGTCGACGCGTTGTGCGCCCAGGCAGGGGAGCTCGGCGCAATGGGCTTGCCGCTCTTTGTTTTCCAGGAGGGCCATGACAGTCGAGTCGAGGCGGCGTTCCGCGAGTTCGCGCGACTCTCCACGGGTGCCTATGCGCGGTTCGACAGTTCTGCACCGCAACAATTGGCGGACCTGCTCAAGGCCGTCGCTGCCTATGCCAGCGGCGGGCGGGCACATCTCAAACTGCAGTCGAGCGGCGCGGCACGGGCTCTTCTTACCCAAATCGAGAAGCGATGAGCTGGATTTTTCTGGGCGCACTTGGTCTGATTGGCATTCTCTGGTTGGGCTATGCGCTGCGCAATTTCGACCGTCGCATTGTCATGCGCGGTCTGCGTTGGATCGTGGGTGGAGGGGCTGCTGCTATCGCTGCTGCGGCCCTGGTGTTTCGGCGCATCGATATTGCCATGATCCTGGGGGCGGTGGCCGCCTCAATTCTGTTGCGCGGTCGACTCGGTCAGTTTTCTTTCGACAGCATCGGGTCCGGCCCATCCAATGTGTCCAAGGTGCGCAGCCGCTACCTCGCCATGGAGCTCGATCATGATACCGGCGAACTGGGAGGCCGCGTGCTGGACGGACAGTTTGCCGGTTGGGATTTGATGGATTTGGGCGAAGCAGAGACGCGGGCGCTGATCAATGAGATCGGACACGACGCGGAAAGCGTCAATCTGCTCGAAAGCTGGCTCGACACGAACCGTGCGGGCTGGAGGGAGCACTTCGCCGAGCAAGACGCAGGCGGCGGGAGCGAGCGGGCCGGCAATGGTTCAGCTCGCGATCCGGCAGCGGAAGCCTATGCCGTGTTGGGTCTGGAGCCCGGCGCCAGCGACGAGGAGATCAAGGCGGCTCACCGTGAGCTGATGAAGGGTGTGCATCCGGATCGTGGCGGGTCGGAGTTCCTGGCGGCCAAGATCAATGAAGCGCGGGATTTTTTGCTGGGGCGGTGAGGCCAGACGGGCCGATTTCCCTTAGTCGATGGCCCGGAGGCCGCGGCGCTGCCCAAGAGCCACCCACAGGGCCAGGGGCGCCATGGCAAGACCCGCCCAGCCATAGGCTGGCAGGATGCCGACGCGCTCGGCCAGAAAACCGAAGGCAAGTGTGCCAATGATGCCCGAGACGTTTTCCGCCATCACCAGAGCGGAAGTTGTGGTGGCGCGGCTCGTGCCTTCCATCACCCGATGAAACCGGGCTTCTGCAAGCACACCCAGTGGCGCCATCAAAACATAGGCAAGGCAGAGCAGGAGCACGTACCACGGGGTTGTGCCAAGGGAGGCAAGGACCAGGAGACCACCGCCAATGAGCGGCAGCAGCCAGGCGAGCCAGGGGCGGCCGGACAGGCGGTGAGCATGGATGCTCGACAAGGCGTAGAAGAACTCAATACTGGCGCCGGCTATGCCCCAGGCCCAGACCGGCAGGTTGACGGCGAGAAAGTAGAGCTGGTCGAATTCTTCGATGAGTTCGAAGACGACCAGCCCGACAGCGATATAGGTGGTCACAAAGCGCAGTCTGGCATGGCGGCGAAACTCGCCAATCGCGTCGACGAAATGTGAGAAATACCCCGTTGGTGACAAAGCTGGACTCGCCGCTGCGGACCCGCGGCGGGTATCGTGCAGCCAGACCGCAATCAGCGACGCCAGCAGCAGAGGTGGAATTGATAACCAGAGGCCCCAATCGAAGCTGAAATAGGCGACAAAGCCGCCCAGCAGCGCCCCCAGCCCAATGCCGAACTCCTCGGCGGCATTGTCGCGACCCAGTACCTTGTCAAACTCCGCGCTCAGACCCTCGTGATCCATGCGCTCATAAAGCAGCGCTTCGCGCGAGCCAGATTGCAGCGCCTGGGCGAGGCTCCAGAAGAAAAAGCCCGCGGCATAGAACCAGAAATTGCCTGCGGCAAAGATCCAGAACAGGAAGGTCAGAGTCTTGAAGAGTGGCGCTGCGACAAGCAGCCAGCGCCGGTCATAGTGGTCGGACAAGGCTCCTGAGGGCATTTCGAGCACGATGGCCGTTGCCGACCAGAAAGCCAGCAAAAGTCCGATTTCGCTCAGCGAGAGCCCTTCAAGCTCGAACAGCGCTGTATAGAAGGCGTATGCCAGGATGAAATCGAACAGGAAGGCATAGGCGTAGTAGAGCCGCAGGAAGCGACGAAGGCTATGAGGTCGATGTGATTGGGCGGGACTGGCCAATGCTAACATCCGGACGGATCGAACTGCCAAGAAACGCTAGGCTCACCCGGCGAGCCATGCTAAACCGGCGCCAAAATCGACGCCACAGATACGGAATCGAAAATTGGCCCAATCCGGTATCAAGCAGTTTCTGACCGAAATCTTCTCGTGGTGGGGTGGTAACACCTGGGGGACGCGTCTCTGGATCCGCCGTTTTGGCGACTATGTCGGCTCGGACGAATTCGGCAATCGCTACTATCAGGATCGTAAAGCCAATCGGCGCTATGTAACCTACGCCGGCGGCTTTGCCGATGCTTCTGCCATTCCGCCGGGCTGGCACGGGTGGATGCACCATAGGTCTGATGTAGTGCCTAGCAACGCCGAGTATGAGCCGCGCGCCTGGGAAAAACCGCACCAGCCCAATCTCACCGGTACTGCCGCGGCTTACCGCCCCGATGGCAGCCTGCTCAACAAAGGTGAACGTCCGCGCGTCACCGGTGACTATCAGGCCTGGTCGCCCGAATAAGGGTGCCCGGCTTGCGGCAATCCACCAGAAATATGGTTTGGCCGCTGCTGGCAGCGGCTTTTGTTGCTTTGGCTCCGATAGCGCAGGCTCAGCCGGTGGCGAACCCTGTTGCAACCTTTGCAGGGTTGGACAAAATCACCGGGCGGATTACGCGGTTTGACGTCTATATCGATGAGACCGTGCTGTTCGGCGCGCTCGAACTGACGCCGCGGGCCTGCTACGACCGGCCCAGCAGCGATACGCTGCAGCGCACATCTGCCTTTCTCGAGGTCAACCAGATGAGCCTGGATGGTTCAGGTGAACGGATCTTCACCGGCTGGATGTTCGCCGACAGTCCTGCGCTCAATGCTGTAGATCACGCCGTCTATGATGTGTGGCTGATCGAGTGCAAGACCTCCACCAACGTACCGCCGCCTGACCAGCGATAGTTTTTCTCCTTGAGTGTCGAAGTTGAATGCTTCTCTCGTCGAGAAGTCAGACCACCGCCCACAAAGGAGAGCCAGCCATGATGACCTTGCCTCAAATTACCGTGCGGACCGAACAGACTTATGTCTACGTGCCCTTCACCGTGACCATGCAGCAGATGCAGAGGCCTGCCAATGAAGGTTTCCCGCAGGTGTTTGCCTATGTCGAGAAACATGGCCTGAAACGTATCGGGGCGGCGTTCTACAACTACCGGCGGATCAATATGGCGGAAACGCTCGATGTCGAGGCGGGAATCGCGGTGGACAGCGCTGGACCGGAGGAGGGTGTCGTGAAGGTAGGCACCTTGCCGGGCGGGAACTTTATGGGCGTGACCTGGCACGGCCATCCGGACAAGCTCGAGACTGTGACCGGCGTGTTGATCGGTTGGTCGCGTCTGACGCAGCAGCCGTTCGATCAACGCACCGAAGGCAAGGACGACTACTTTGCCTGTCGTCTTGAGCTCTACGAGAGCGACCCTGCGCAGGTTCCGAACATGGACGAGTGGGTGACCACGCTGGCTTTCAAGCTCAGGGATTAGGCATCAGAACATCTCGTCCAGAGCGCAGTAGAAGCGGTATCTGGCTTCGTCCCATTCGGCCCCGTAGGCGGACAGGAAGGGCGCGATGTGTTCGCTTCCAAGATTGTATTGGATGCTGCGACAGGCAAGAGCCAGGTCCTGCCAGACATCGGCAAGGCCCGTTCGGCCGCAATCGACCATTCCGGAGAAGCGTCCGTCGACGGCAAGGATGTTGGGCGTCGAGGCATCGCCGTGGGTAACGATCTGCTGGCGGGGTTGAGGTCTATTGGCTTTGAGCCAGTCCAGCACCTGGCCGGCCGTCCAGCCCGAGCGTTCCTCATCGAAGTCGGTTTCGTCTACGAGGCCGGCCTCCAAGCGGGCTTCTGCCTCGGCCAGGCGCGCGTCGATACCGTGGTCGAATGGGCAGGTGGTGGTGTCGAGTGCGTGCAGCCGTTTGAGGCCCTGAGCGTAGGCTCGGACAAAGGTGTCCGGTTGGTCGAGATAATGGGTCAGGTCCCGGCCCGGCACCGCGCTCATCAACAGCCACAAGTCCTCTGCGCCCTGCTCGGCGTCGATGACGCGGGGCGCCTTGAAGCCCATGCTGGTGAGCCAGTTCAGGCGCTCTATCTCGCCAGGGAGCTCGGCGAGCGCATGCAATGGCTCGGATTTGAGGAAGACTGCGGTGCCATCGGCCAGGGCAATGCGCCAGACTGATGCGATGGACTCACCAATATTAATCGGCGACCAGTCAAGGTCGCGGAGCGGCGAGAAGCTTTCGGGGAGATTGTCAGGCTTCATCTATGGTCCAGGCGTGCCAACTACCTTCGCGTAGCAGAGCCAGGCTCAGACGGTCTTCGTATTCTGTACGGGGAATTTCTATGCCGCCCAGCGAGGCGAGATGGTCGGTCAGGAATTGTGTGTCGAGCAATTCATAGCCACCGGCATTGAGGCGGTCGACCAAATGCGCCATGGCCATCTTGGAGGCATCGGTGCGCCGGTGGAACATGGACTCCCCGAAAAAGGCCGCGCCTATTGCCAGGCCATAGAGGCCGCCGATCAGGTCGTCTCCATCCCAGACTTCAACCGTGTGGGCAATGCCGCGCCGGAACAGCTCACCATAGACAGATCGGATTGTGCCATTGATCCAGGTGGATTGGCGATCATTGCCCACCGTGGCGCAGCCGTCGATGATACCGTCCCAGTCGGTATCGACGCGAATCGACCACCCGGACTTGCGCATCACTTTGCGAAGGCTCTTGCTGGCATGAAAGCCATCCAGCGGGATGATGCCGCGCATGTCCGGACTGACCCAGAAGAGATCATTGTCCGCGGCATCCTCAGCCATGGGGAAAATGCCCGCCCGATAGGCGCGGATTATCAGCTCTGGGGTGATCTCGACCGAAAATGGATCAGTTTGGCGGGCCATGTGTCCAAAGATAAGGGGCGCTCTCGCGCCCCTCAATACTAAGCCTTGTTCGCGGCCAGGAATTTTTCCAGCCAGTGGATGTCGTAGGTCCCGGCCAGGATGTCCGGCTCCCTGATGAGACGCTGGAACAAGGGGAGGGTAGTCTTGACGCCGTCCACCACAAATTCGTCCACCGCACGGCTGAGGCGCTTGAGGCATTCCTCGCGGGTGCGGCCATAGACAATCAGTTTCCCGATCAGCGAGTCGTAATAGGGCGGGATCTTGTAGCCCTGATAGACAGCCGAATCGACGCGCACGCCAACACCACCTGCCGGGTGGTAAAAAGTGATTGTGCCGGGCGAGGGCGCAAATGTCTGCGGGTCTTCGGCATTGATGCGGACTTCAATGGCGTGGCCATAAAACTGCACCTGATCTTGGGTCATCGAGAGTTTCTCGCCCGAGGCGACCTTGATCTGCTCGTAGACAATGTCGATACCGGTGATCCGCTCGGTTACGGGGTGCTCCACCTGCAGACGCGTGTTCATCTCGATGAAATAGAACTCGCCATTCTCGTACAGAAACTCAACCGTGCCGGCGCCAGAGTATTTGAGTTTGCGCATGGCAGCAGCGCAAATTTCGCCGATCTCATCGCGCTCTTCCGGCTTGATGGTCGGGCCACCTGCCTCTTCCCAAACCTTCTGGTGGCGTCGTTGCAGCGAACAGTCACGCACACCAAGATGCACGGCATTGCCCTGACCGTCGCCAAGCACCTGCACCTCGATGTGGCGCGGCTTGCCGAGGTATTTTTCCATGTAGACGGAATCGTTTCCGAACGCAGCCTTGGCCTCGGACCGGGCAGTCGACCAGGCGACCAGCAATTCCTTTTCGGTCTGGGCGACTTTCATGCCACGACCGCCACCACCGGCTGTCGCCTTGATCAAGACCGGATAGCCAATTTCCTGGGCGGTCTTGAGCGCCTGCTGCTCGGTTTCTACCGCACCGGCCGAACCGGGAACCACGGGGATGCCAAGTTCGACAGCCGTCTTCTTGGCCGTGATCTTGTCGCCCATGATCTCGATATGGTGCGCCGAGGGCCCTATGAAAGTGATGTTGTGCTCTTCAAGGATCTTGGCGAAGCGGGCGTTTTCCGAGAGAAAACCGTAACCGGGATGCACGGCATCGGCGCCGGTAATCTCGCAGGCCGCCATGATGGACGGAATGTTGAGATAGGAATCCTTGGCCGAATTGGGCCCGATGCAGACGCTTTCGTCGGCAAGGCGCACATGCATGGCATTGGCGTCGGCTGTGGAGTGAACTGCCACAGTTGGGATGCCCATTTCCTTGCAGGCGCGCAGGATGCGCAGAGCGATTTCGCCGCGATTGGCGATCAGGACCTTCTGGAACATCAAAAAGTCCCCTTATTCGATAACGACGAGCGGCTCGCCATATTCGACCGGCTGGGCGTCTTCCACGAGTATGCGGGTGACCGTGCCCGAGCGGTGCGCCGGAATCTGGTTCATGGTTTTCATCGCTTCGATGATGAGGATGGTCTGTCCTTCGGAAACCTTAGTGCCAACTTCCACGAAAGCCGGCTTGCCGGGCTCGGGTGAGCGATAGGCCGTGCCGACCATGGGCGAAGTCAGAGTGCCGGGGTTGGACGCCAGGTCCTCCGCAGCAGCGGGTGCAGCGGCAGGGACGGATCCGGAAGGTGCGCTCGGCGCAGGCGCTGCTGCTGGCGCAGAGGGGGGCGCCATATACTGCATGGGAGCGTGGGCGTAGGTCGGCGCTTCGCTGGGGTAGGAGCGGGTGACGCGAACCCTCAAATCCTCTTGCTCGATTTCGATCTCGGCAAGGTCTTCCTTGTTGAGCAATTCGGCAATGGCGCGGATCAGTTCCTGATCCACCGATGACTTGGTCATTCTGTCGGTCTCCCGGCTTCTCGTCTTGAAGCGTTATTTGAGTTTATCGGCCAAGGCCATGAGGGCCAGTCTATATCCAAGCGTGCCAAAGCCGCAAATAACGCCGAAGGCAATGGATGACACATAGGAATGGTGCCTGAAGGCCTCGCGCTGATGGATATTGGTCAGATGCACTTCGGCTACCGGCAGGTTCACGGCTCTTAGAGCGTCGTGTATGGCAACGGAAGTGTGCGAATATGCGGCAGGGTTAATCAGAATGCCGTCGGCCGTTTTGCGGGCATCCTGAATCCAGGTGACCAGCTCACCTTCATAGTTGGACTGCCGGAAATCCAGGCTTAGTCCGAGGTCTTGGGCTGCTTGCTGGCACAGCATTTCCACGTCATGGAGCGTTTCGGCACCATAGGTGCCCGGCTCGCGGGTACCGAGCAGATTGAGGTTCGGGCCATTGAGGACGAGAACGCGTTTTGCCATGATCCATGCCTTGTGCACCGGCCCTTTCGGCCAGCGCAAGGGCGGTTACACGAAATGCACCGAAAAGGCTAGTGAGGCGTGGTCATGAGGCGCGTCTCGGTAGCTTCAGAGAGCCTTCCCTAGCTGCATCGGCTCTTGCCGCATGCGCGCATATCCGCGATCCGGGCGCGCAACTCATCGGCGCCTATGGCACCGGGAATGATCTCATTGCCGATGATATAGGTCGGTGTGCCGGTTATGCCGAGGGCCTGTGCAATTTCATAGGATGACTGGATGGTCTCGGCGACGCGCGGCTCGTTCATCTGCAGTTCGAGTTCAACAGGCGACAGGCCGAGGTCCTGAGCTGCGGCCAGAGCCACGGATTTGTCGACTTTGCCCCGGCTGGTGAAAAGAGCGGCATGGAAGTTCCAGTAGTCCGCGTCGCTTTCGCCCACCAGCACACCGATTCGCGCCGCGTCGATGGATTCGTTCGAAAGAATAGGAAATTCCTTGAGGACAATCCGGAGATTGGGATCTTCGGCTAGCAGGGCGGCCATATCCGGCACGGCGGTCCGACAGTAGCCGCAATTATAATCGAAGAACTCAACCAGAGTGACGTCGCCCTCGGGATTGCCGAGCACCACCTGGCCAGGGGCGTTGAATATCTGGTCGTGAAAATCTGCCAGCGCGGCTTCGGATCGCACCGCTTCTTCAGCTTTCAGCGTCTCCTCAAGCGCATCGGAAACCCGTTGCAGCACCTTGGGGTCTGCAAGCAGATATTGTTCGATCATGGGATTGAGCACCGCAGGATCGATGCTGGCAATTTCTGTTTCGGCAGGTGCCGACGCTGTTTCGGTCGCCTGTTCGGCCAGGACCTGCTCGACAATGGCTCGTACGGCCACTTCGTCCGTTTGCGGCGCCGGCCGTGTGACATAGCCATAGCCCAGGGCGCCGGCGAAAATTCCGGCCAAAGCAGCGAAGAGGATCGTCAAACGGTTCATCCAGAGGCTCCAGGAGAGTTGGTTGGGTTCTGTCTATCAGACCTTTGCGGACTCTGGCACCGCGCGCTTGGCCGGAGGTTTACCGAGCCATCAATTGTTGTTGAGAACTGGGGCACTTCGGGTTAGCCCAAGGGCAAGAACGGAGATCGTATGACCCAAGCTGCCGACGGCCTGATGCCTTTTTTCGCCATGGATATTCTCAAGCGCGCGAAATTGCTGGAAGTGCAGGGGCGCACTGTGTGTCACCTGGAGGTGGGAGAGCCCGGAGCGCCGCCGGCGTCACGCGTCATCGAGGCTGTTTCCCGCGCGCTGCCGGAGCCGCAGGGCTATACCAATGCCAAGGGGGTGACCGACCTTAGAGAAGGCCTGGCCTGTCATTATGAACGGCAACACGGGGTGCGAGTCGATCCCGAGCTGATCGTGGCGACCATGGGGTCGTCGGCTGGGTTCATCCTGGCGTTTCACAGCGCATTCAAGCCGGGTGCGCGCATTGCCATTACCCGACCGGGCTATCCGGCCTATGTGAATACGCTAATCGGGCTGGGCTTCGGTGTGGCGGAAATCCCTCTTTCAGCCGGCAACCGCTGGCGATTGACGGGCGCGGATATTGCTGCGGCGCATGCGAGGCAACCGTTTGAAGGGCTACTGTTTGCCAGCCCGGCCAATCCTACGGGCGCTTCGGTAACGCGCGAGCAGCTTGCCGACATCGTCGCAACTTGTGCGCGGCTTGGGGTGACGCTCATATCCGATGAAATCTATCATGGACTGGACTACATCGGTCCGTCGGTCAGCGCCCTTGAATTGACGCGCGATGCCATCGTGATCAACAGTTTCTCGAAGTATTACTGCATGACTGGTTGGCGCATCGGCTGGATGGTTTTGCCTGAGGCCCTGATCCGCCGTGCGGAAATCCTGCAGCAGAACCTGTTCATATCGGCGCCGACGTTGAGCCAGATCGCAGCGACCGTGGCGATCGAGGAGCGCGACTATGCCGAAGAGCAGAAGGCGCGATATGCGGACAATCGCCGACTACTGGGACAAGGGCTGCGGGAGTTGGGTTTTGATCTAGCGCAAGACGGCGATGGCGCCTTCTATGCCTATGCCGGAATCGGCAGATTCTCCAATGATGCGATGGAATTCTGCCTGACCATGCTGGACAAGGCCGGAGTGGCAGCGACGCCAGGCATTGATTTTGACAGAACCGATGGCAACGGATTCGTGCGCTTCAGCTATGCGGGCAAATCCGAGACTGTCGAACGGGCTCTGGAACGCATGCGCGAATTCCTGGACGCCGGAGGCTGACCATGAGCGCCATTCCGACGTTGAGCACAGAGCGACTGGTTCTGCGCCCGCCGGTCATCGCGGACTTTTGCAAATATGCTGACTTCATGGCGCCGGATCGATCGCGCATGATGGGTGGCCCGCATGTTGGCTGGGCGGCCTGGGGCATGTTTGCTGGCGATGTCGCAATGTGGGCGCTTTTTGGCCATGGCGCGCTGATGATTGAGGTGAGGGGCACCGGGGAGTGTGTCGGTCAGGTCGGGATCAATCACGGCCCAATGTTTCCTGAGAAGGAACTGGGCTGGATGCTTTACGACGGATGTGAGGGCAAGGGATACGCCACCGAGGCGGGCCGTGCTCTCAAGGATTGGGCGTTTGAGACGCAAAAGCTCGACACCTTGGTGAGCTACTTTCATCCTGAGAACTATCGGTCCATGGCGGTCTCGGCGCGTCTGGGCGGTTTTCGCGACGAAAGCGCAGCGCCGCAGGATGAAGGTGACGTTGTGTATCGCTACTCTGCCTGAAGCCTACAGGCTGGCCTTCTCAAGTTCGGCCCAGAAAGAAGTGGGGCGGCCAATTGGCCGCCCTTTTTGCGTGTTAGCCAAGGCCCAGGCGGCGCTGCCACCAGCCGACCTTCTTCTTCTTTTCCGGTTCCGGCTCACCTTCTGCGGGCGCTGAAGCCTCGGCGTCCGGAGCGGCACTTGAGGTGACAACGACACCCTCAGGCGGGAGCTCCTTCTTGGCGCGGCGCGTGCGCGTCGGCTTTTCCTCAGCAACGGGCTCAGCTGCGGTGGTTGGTGCCGTTTCGGCAATCGCAGGCTCCGCCGCTGCTTCAATAGCTTCGGTCTTCGGCTTGCGCGCGCGAGGTTTGCGCTTGGGCTTCTCGGCCGGCTTTTCCTCGGCGTCCGCTTCGGCCGGACTGTCTTCGCTAATGGCCTCTACCGGAGTTGTTTCAGCTGGGGCTGATTCCTCGGTTTCGGTAACCTTCTTGCGACGGGTGCGCCTGGGCTTTCCGGCCGGCTTTTCCTCAGTAGCAGCAGGTGCGTCGGCGGCAGGTTCTGCGTTCACCTCGACATGGTCGATGACGGCATCCTCCGGCGCGGAGACAGCGGCCTCAGCAGTTTCGGGCGTTGCGTCGCCGTTCTGTTCACGGCGGTTTCGCCGGCCGCCTCGACGGCCGCGACGGCGACGGCGGCGAGTGTCGCCATCGGCATCCCCTTCGACGGCCTGGCGGGCAGCGTCCTGTTCACCGTCGGCCTGATCGTCATCTCCACCGTTGTCGGCTTCTTCATCCTGGTCGGCGGCGCCCTCGGCGGACTGCTGACCCTGCTGGTCACCGTTGCGACCACCACGACGGCGGCGACGGCGGCGGCGGCGGCCGGAACCCTCGCCTTCGCTGTCCGGCGCACGCGCTTCGACTTCTTCTGTCTCTTCGACCTCGTCTTCCTCGGTCACGTCTTCGATAACGGCGCTGTCGACACGGACATGGGCAGCGGCGCGGTGATCAGCGTAGGCCGAAACGCGGGTTTCGCCCTTTTCAATAGCGAACTGATGACCTGTCATCTTGCCATCAGCGGTGATGGTGATGGAGAGGTTGTTGCGCATCTCAAGCTGCGAAAGCGTCTCGCGCTTGTAGTTGAGGATATAGAGCGCAACTTCCACCGGCACGCGGACATTGACGGACTGGCCTTGCTTGCGCAGGACGTGATCCTCGATATGCCGCATGATCATCAGCGCCAGGCTCTCGGTGGAGCGAACTAGACCCGTGCCTTCGCAGACGGGGCATTTGTGGGTGGAGCTCTCCACCACGCCAAAACGGATGCGCTGACGGCTCATTTCCATGAGGCCGAAATGCGAGATGCGGCCCACCTGGATACGGGCGCGGTCGTCCTTCAGACAATCCTTGAGCTTGCGCTCCACTGCCCGGTTGGAGCGGTTCTCCATCATGTCGATGAAGTCGATGACGATGAGGCCTGCGAGATCGCGCAGCCGGAGCTGGCGAGCGACTTCCTCGGCTGCCTCCAGATTGGTCTGGAGCGCGGTGTCCTCGATATTGTGCTCCTTGGTGGAGCGGCCCGAGTTCACGTCGATCGAGACAAGTGCCTCGGTCGGGTTGATGACGATATAGCCGCCCGAAGGAAGGGTGACCGTGGGCGAGAACATCTGGTCGAGTTGGTTTTCGACGTTGTACTTGGAGAACAGCGGCTGCTCTTCGCCATACGGCTTCACGTTCTTGGCGTGGGACGGCATGATCATCTTCATGAAGTCCTTGGCCTCGCGATAAGCGTTGTCGCCAGCCACGAGAACTTCATCGATGTCCTTGTTGTAGAGGTCGCGGATGGTCCGCTTGATCAGCGAACCTTCCTCATAGACAAGACATGGTGCCTGGCTTTCCAGCGTCAGCGTGCGGACGCTTTCCCAGAGGCGCATCAGATACTCGAAGTCGCGCTTGACCTCGGCCTTGGTGCGCGAGGCACCGGCAGTGCGCAGAATTACGCCCATGCCCTGGGGCACTTCGAGATCGGCAGTGATTTCCTTCAAACGCTTGCGATCTGCCGCATTGGTGATCTTGCGCGAGATGCCGCCGCCACGGGCGGTGTTGGGCATCAGCACCGAATAGCGGCCGGCCAGCGACAAGTAGGTCGTCAGGGCTGCACCCTTGTTGCCACGTTCTTCCTTGACGACCTGCACCAGCATGACCTGGCGGCGCTTGATGACCTCCTGGATCTTGTACTGGTGGCGGCGCTGCTGGGTGGAGCGGCGACGTTCGGGAACTTCCTCAAGCGCGTCGCCGCCGCCGATTGATTCAACAGGCTCGCTGTTTGCGGGGGTCTGCTCGATGTGATCGGCATCGCCGGGTTCCTGAGGGTCTGCCTCAGCGTCCGGTTCAGTCACACCCTCGGGGAGCGAAACAGCTTCGTCGGTGTCGTCGTGGTGATCGTCCTCGTGCTCCTCGTCGCGCAGCAGGGCTTCGCGATCGGCCACGGGAATCTGATAATAGTCGGGGTGAATTTCCGAGAAAGCGAGGAAACCGTGGCGGTTGCCGCCATATTCCACAAAGGCCGCCTGCAGGCTGGGCTCAACCCGCGTTACCTTCGCGAGGTAGATATTTCCCCGCAACTGGCGGCGGGTCGCTGATTCGAAATCGAACTCCTCGAGCCGGTTACCGGCGGTAACGACAATCCGTGTTTCTTCCGGGTGGATGGCATCCACCAGCATTCTTTTGGTCGCCATAATGAACTCCGCGCACCCGCGCGCCGACAGGCTGACACCGGGAGGCCGGCGTCCTGTTCGTGGCGCATTGCGGGGCGAATAGGTTTGATACTGGGTGGCGCGAACCTCTCACGTTCAGCGCCGAAGACGTCGCGGTCTGGGCCGGCAAATTGGGCGAAGCAAAGCGGCAATCATTCGTATCGATCGCGTCGCGCTCTGTTCGCCAGCGGGCCATATGACCTCTTCCTAATGGGCAGCAGGCCTGAGAGCCTGTTGCCGTCCGGCCCGGTCTGGGCCGAAATTCGTTGGTGCAGGGCGCTGAAACCGCAACTTCCGTCTCAGGTCATAGGGGGCAGGTGATGCCCCGAAAACGACCGTGAAACACACGCGCCTACATACTAAGCGTGTAGAAAAGTTGCGCCCCAATGGCAACAAGAAAGTCAAATCGAGCGGGACGAGCAAGTTTTGGCTGCTCCATTCTTGGCCCTTCGGGCAAATCATCGCATAAGGCGGTTTATGCCGAAGATTCGCCGCATCTCGTCGGCACGCAGAGGCGCGAAACTGGGAGCACGATCGCCGTCTTGACCCGACAATCACTGATTGGCCTATTTTTCGGCCTGGTTGCCCTTCTGGGCTTGTCTGCCCTGGCGGTCGCTCAGGATAGCGCGGCGCTGCCTCCGCTTCCCAATGTCATCGATGCACGCGTGACCGTGGCGCCGGAACGGGCACGGCTGGTGGTTGACCTCGCCGACCGGACAGATTTTTCATTCGTTTCCCTTGATGAACCACAGCGGCTGGCGATTGATGTCAGGGCAGAGACATTCTCTGTCCCCAATTCAGAGGGCACTGTGGCGGAGGACGGGCTGATTTCCGCCTACGTCATCGAGCAGGCCGCTGCTGACCGGGTGCGCACCACGCTTACCCTCGCAGCGCCAGCCCAGGTGCAGCAGGCCTATGTTCTGGATGCATTCGAGGGCCAGCCAGCACGCCTGGTGGTCGACATCATCCCGGCGACTGAAGAAGAGTTTGCGGCCAATGTCGAGCGTGACCTGGCCGCGTCTGAAAAAGCCCAGCCGGCCGCATCGACGCCGGCCGGCGGTTCGGAACTGCCCATTGCCACCAAGCCGTTGGTGGTCATCGATCCCGGGCATGGGGGCATCGACTCGGGCGCTGAAACGGCCCAAGGGGTCAAGGAAAAGGACATTGTTCTTGCCTTTTCGCTGCGCCTGCAGGAATTGCTGGTGGCCTCAGGCCGGTTCGACGTGGCGCTGACACGCGAGGACGATTCCTATTTGCGTCTGGAAGAGCGGGTTGACCTGGCGCGGACCAACAAGGCCGATCTGTTCATTTCCATTCATGCTGACAGCTTCCAGCAGCCGGAGATCCGCGGTGCAAGCGTCTATACGCGGGACGAGAACGCCACCGACGTGCTCGACAAAGTGTTGGCTGACAATGAGAACGCGTCCGACGTGATCGCCGGGTTTGCCATGCCTACGACCATGGCGCCGGAGGTCGTCGATATCCTTCTTGACCTGATGCGGCGAGAAATGCGGGTGCAGTCCTTCATGGCTGCCCAATCGATCGTGCATCAGCTTGAGCCCAGCGTGGCCCTGCGACGGTTTCCGGTGCGGCAAGCCGATTTTTTCGTGCTGCAAGCACCAGACGTGCCGTCCGTGCTGGTGGAACTGGGTTTCCTTTCCAACGCCAGCGATATCGCAAACTTGATGCAGTCGGACTGGCGCGACCGCACTGCGGAGGCTGTTGCGCGCGGTATCTCGACCTACTTCGATAGCCTTGAGGAAGAGCTGTGATCACAAGGTTTTTCCGACTCTGCTACGCTCACAGGCGGACCGCTGCGGCGGCACGAGGTATATGACCTAGATGTTCAGACTGCTTGGCTGGCTTTTCGGATTTGGCATGTTTCTCGCCCTTGGCGGGGTCGCGGCCGCGGCTGTTTATCTGGCGACTGTCAGCGCGCAATTGCCAGACTACACGGTGCTGCAGGATTATCAGCCACCGGTGACTACGCGCGTGCACGCGGCGGATGGTACACTGTTGGCCGAGTATGCCCGTGAGCGCCGCCTGTTCCAGCCTGTTGAGACGGTACCGCCACTCGTAGTTCAGGCTTTTTTGTCGGCCGAGGACAAAGATTTCTTCAATCACAATGGCATCGCCATTGACGGTGTCGTTCGTGCGTTGAGGGATAATCTGCTTGCGCGCATGGACGGCAACAACGCCATCCAGGGGGGCGGTTCCTCGATAACCCAGCAGGTCGCCAAGAACTTCCTGCTGACGTCCGAGCAGACCTGGGATCGCAAGATTCAGGAAGCCATTCTGGCGTTGCGGATTGAGTCTACCTTTTCCAAGAACAAGATTCTGGAGCTCTATCTCAACGAGATTTTCCTTGGTCTGAACTCGTATGGCGTTGCCGCTGCAGCCCTGAACTATTTCGACAAGGCACTCTATCAGCTTACGCTGCCTGAAGCGGCCTATATTGCGGCATTGCCCAAGGGGCCGAACAATTATCATCCGTTTCGCCGGACCGAGGCGGCCATCGAACGCCGCAACTGGGTGATCGATCGCATGGTCGAGAATGGCTATGTCAGCTATGAGGAAGCCTCCGCCGCCAAGCAGGAGCCGCTCAACGTCATTCCACGCGCGGCTGGCAGCCAGCTCTATTCGGCCGAATATTTCACCGAGGAGGTGCGCCGGGAACTGGCCAAGCTCTATGGCGAGGACCAGCTTTACGGCGGCGGCCTGTCGGTGCGCACGACCCTGGAGCCGCGTCTGCAGGAATATGCGCGGCGGGCGCTGATGGACGGGCTGATCGAATTTGATCACGGGCGTGGGTTCAGGGGACCGGTAGCCAGCGTCGAGTTGGGCGAGGACTGGGGCCTGGCCGTTTCGGAAATCGAACCGTTGAGCGATGTGCCTGAATGGCAGCTCGCGGTGGTTCTTGAGGTTGGCAGCAACGAGGCGCGCATTGGCCTGCGGCCTGAAGATGACGTGGACGGCGCAGTGGCGCCAGATCGGATCGAGGGGGTTCTCTCCGGCCCCGAAATCCGCTGGGTGTCCCAGCCGGTGCAGAATATCCTTAAAGTCGGCGATGTCGTCTATGTCAGCCAGGTTGCTGGCAAGAACGGAATCTATACGCTCGAGCAGGTTCCCGAGATCGAGGGTGCGCTGGTCGCGATGGATCCGCGCACGGGCCGTGTGCTGGCCATGGTTGGCGGGTTCTCCTTTGCCGAAAGCGAGTTCAACCGGGCGACCCAGGCACTGCGGCAGCCGGGATCTTCGTTCAAGCCCATCGTTTACGCGGCGGCGCTCGACAATGGCTACACACCCGCTTCGGTGGTGCTGGATGCGCCAGTCGAGGTGCGTATGTCGGATGGCTCTGTGTGGCGGCCCGAGAACTACTCACAGGAGTTCTATGGACCACAGACATTGCGGCGAGGCATCGAGCGCAGCCGGAACGTGATGACCGTGCGGCTGGCGCGCGACATCGGGATGCCACTGATCGCCGACTATGCCCAGCTGTTTGGCATCTATGACAATATGCAGCCTGTGCTGGCCATGGCCCTGGGGGCGGGAGAGACCACCGCCATGCGCATGACTGCGGCCTATGCAACCATTGCCAATGGCGGACGCAAAATTGTGCCGACGCTGATCGATCGCATTCAGGATCGCTATGGCGAAACGGTGTTTCGGCACGACCAGCGCGTTTGCGATGGGTGTTCAGCCGCGGACTGGCACGGGCAGGGAGAGCCGCGAATCATCGACAACCGCCAGCAGGTGCTTGATCCGATGACGGCCTACCAAATCACCTCGATGATGGAAGGTGTGGTGCAGCGTGGCACGGGGACCGCGGCGCGAGCGCTCAACCGCCCGGTGGCTGGCAAGACCGGCACGACCAACGACTACAAGGACGCCTGGTTCGTCGGTTTCACGCCGGAGCTGGCGGTGGGTATCTATGTTGGTTATGACCAGCCGCGCTCGATGGGATCTGCATCGACTGGCGGCGGCATGGTCGTGCCAATCTTTACCGATTTCATGGCCAAGGCACTGCAGGGCAAGCCGGCTACGCCTTTCAACGTTCCCACAGGGATGCAGACGGCCTGGATCAACCCCAGCACGGGGGTGAAGGCCTTTGAAGGGGAAGCCGCAATCGCCGAGGCATTCAAGCCAGGTACGGGCCCCAACCTGATGACGTCCGTGATCGGTCTGGATGTGCAGGCGTTCGACGCCATTCAGCGCGACCAGCTGATGCAGCAGGAATATGGAGGGTCGTTCACCACCACGCGGCCGAGCGGGCAGGGAACGTTCCTCGACCAAAGCCTGTCGCCGCCACGCAGCCTGTCAAATTGAGCAGACTTGTGCACACTACGAAATGACCGCTCGGAGTTGTTGCGCAAAGGCTGCGGTTAAGCTAGGAACCCAGCCCGTGCCCCTCTGGCGGAATGGTAGACGCAGAGGACTCAAAATCCTCCGCCGCAAGGCGTGCGAGTTCGAGTCTCGCGGGGGGCACCATTTCCAGATACCTTCGAACTGTTCTGCCCTTCCCCGGGCCGGCGCCTGACCTTGTTGCCGTGGTGGCTGAAGGGCGACCACGGCCGCTTAATCCGGAATTGACGCCTAGCGATGAGCGGCTTAAACGAGCCGCGTCGTTGCCCTGCCTCCAGCGCCCGTCCAGCCGGCATCGTGATATGCGGTGTGAATTGGTCCCCCCTGCGGTCTGAACTCTTGCTCAGTTTTTGCCGGCTTCGGGGTTCCAGGCCACGACGCGGACCTTTTGTCGACGAGGTGGACGCTTTCATGGACCCGATGTCTACCCGACCGCTTTGGCAGCGATTTAGCCTGTTTCTCATTCCGCTGATGGCCGCAAATATCCTGCAGGCTCTGTCCGGGACCATCAATTCGATCTATGTGGGGCAGTTGATTGGTGTTGAGGCGCTTGCGGCCATCGCCATCTTCTTTCCCATCATGTTCTTCCTGATGAGCTTCATTATCGGGCTTTCCGCCGGTTCCACCGTGCTGATTGGGCAGGCCTGGGGTGCCAAGAATATCGACAAAGTCAAGCAAGTGGCGGGAACGACGCTTGCCGCAACTGTCGTGCTCGGCGTCTTTGTGGCCATTGGGGGCGGAATCTGGACGGAACAGATACTCGTCTTGCTCGGAGCTCCTGAAAATATTCTCCACCTGGCTGTGGGCTATGCCCGCATTGCGCTGATTGGCATGCCAGGGTTCTTTCTCTTCCTCGTTGTGACGTCGATCCTGCGCGGTGTCGGCGATACGATTACGCCGCTGTTTTCGCTGATCATGTCGCTGCTGGTGGGAGCGATTGTGACCCCGGCCCTGATCCTGGGTTGGTTTGGACTGCCCCAGATCGGGGTAAATGCAGCGGCCGTGGCCATGATTGCCGGCTTCCTGACCGTGCTGGGCTTCTTGTTCTTTTATATGCGTGCCCGCAACATGCCGCTGGCGCCGGACCGTGTGCTGCTGCAGTCGATGCTGCAGCCGGACATCAAGCTGCTTGGGCTTATTCTGCGACTGGGGGTTCCGGCCGGACTGCAGATGGTCGTCTCGTCCCTCGCCGGGATCGTGGTTGTTGGCCTAGTGAACCGGTTCGGTTCAGATGCGACGGCCGCCTATGGCGCTCTGGGACAGGTGATGAGCTATGTACAGTTCCCGGCCATGTCGATCGGTATCGCGGCCTCGATATTTGCTGCCCAGGCGATTGGTGCGAAACAGAACCAGCAGCTTGGCGCAATTGCCCGCACAGCACTGACGCTCAACCTGCTGATTACAGGGGGCCTGATTGTACTGGCTTACCTGTTCAGTGAGCATGTCGTAGCACTGTTCATCACCGATCCGACGGTGGTGGACCTGACTGTGTCACTGCTTCACGTCGTTCTGTGGAGCATTCTCTGTTTTGGCTGGGGAATGGTGTTTTCAGGCATCATGCGGGCCAGCGGCACGGTCTATGCGCCCATGGCGCTGTCGTTGTCCTGCATTCTGCTGATCGAGTTGCCCGGTGCGGTGTGGCTGAGCCAGACCGGCCTGGGGTTGACCGGCATATGGGTCGCCTATGCGGCGAGCTTCACCATGATGCTGGTGCTGCAGGCTAGCTGGTACCAGTTCGTCTGGAAGCGCAAGGAGATCGTGGCGCTCGTCTAGGGCGCCACTTAGTCTAGTGGTCGCCTAGCGTCATGCGGAGCGCGCGGACACCCTCAGGAGAGAAAACATCAATCTCCACACGAGCCGGGTCGTGCGCCATGCGGCGGGTCCTGGCGGAGAGGGCCATCACGACACCGAGCAGGTCCCCCACCGAGCGCTTCTGGCGCGGCAGCATGCGTTCGGTCATGCCCGAGAGGGCCTTGTTGCGGACCTTCAGGTCGGGTGAGGCGAGGGGGGAACGGCCAATGAAGCTGGCCAGTTCGACAAGAGCACTACGTTCACTCATTGGGCTACTCCATACACAAGCACCAATTGCTTCCCCGGGGCCCCGGATTGGGGACCCATGATCCGGCCGACAGTTGATCCGCCGTGCCGTGTCGTCTTCAGTCACGCATCGGAACTGCCCGGAAACCGTGCAGCACCATTCGGTTCGATGCCTGCGTCAGCCCTGCATCGCCAGACAGGCCAGATCCTGGTCCTTGAGGCGATTGCACATGCTGTTGGCCGCATCGCGATCGCCGAAACCGACAAAGCGGGCGCGATAGAAAATCTGGCCGTTCTTTTCAAATCGCTCGACATAGGAGCGGAAATCCCCCAGTGCGCCGACCTTGCCTGCGGCATCCGAGAGCATGGCCCGGGCGCTGTCCTCGGAAGGACCAGCACCAATCTGTACGATCCAGCCGCTGATCGGGGCGGCCTCTGCCACGGACCCGGAATGCATCAGGTCGACTGGTTGGCCTGCACCGCCGGATACGTCGGCAGGAGGCAGGAGCGGCGTAGAGGGTGCTGTCTGGCCCAAGGCCGCCGGAGGCGCGCCAAGGTTGTACGTTTCGCTCAGCCAAGCGCCGATGACATCCTGGCTCGGATAGGCCGGTGCGGCCTGCGTGGGTGCGGCCAGCACATTGGCAGCCTGAACGGCGGGGGAGAGCCCCAGATCGGCCGGTGCCGGCGTCGGCATGGCGACCGGCGCCGCGGAGGCGACGGCAACTTCCGGCATCTGCTGAGGCTGCGCGCCGTTGGAAGCGACCAGCGCGGCAAGCCGGAAATCGGGCATGGGCGTGGGCATGGCAAAGGTGGGCTTGCGCGGCTGGGCGAGGGCGAACTGCGTGTTGCCCTGACGTCCCGGGACGGGAACCATGGCCGTCTGCAGGTAGTCTCCTCGGCGGCCTTTGGAGAGATAATTCGACACGAGCTGGCGGACCTTCTCGTCTCGCGAGGCGGCCGAGTTAAAGCCAAAGGCTACGACCACGATGTGGCGATTGTCCTTGCGAGCCGCGGTCAGCAGGTTCGAGCCGGCGGCATTGATGTAGCCGGTCTTGATCCCGTCGACCGCCCCCATATAGCCCAGCACGCGGTTGTGGTTGCCGTAGGTCTTGCCGCCATAGCGGAAGGAGGTGGTCTGGAAGTACTCGTAGTACTGAGGAAAATGTTGATAGACCGCGATGCCCAGAATGGCCTGGTCGCGCACAGTGGTCACCTGGCCGCCATCCGGCAGGCCGGACGCGTTGCGGTAGGTCGTACTCGTCATGCCCATGGCACGCGCTGTAGCGGTCATGCGTTCGGCAAACTTGGATTCGGAGCCCGAGATGTGTTCGGCGATCACCCGGGCCATGTCGTTGGCCGAAAGGGTCACGAGCGACTTGATCGCATCTTCGACCGAGATGGTGGAGCCGGCGCGCAGGCCCAGCTTGGTGGGCACGGCCGATGCCGCGTGGCGCGATACGGTCATCTTGGTGGAAAGACTGAGATTGCCGGCCTGCAATTCCTGGAACAGGACGTAGAGCGTCATCACCTTGGCAACAGAGGCGGGATAGCGCCTTGAATCGGCCTGTTCCTCGTAGAGTATCTTGCCTGACTTGGCGTCGACCACGATACCAGCATATTTGCGGAGGTTTTCAATGGCCTGGACCGGCGTTGCGGCCGACAGGCCCAGCGCACAGGTCACAAGGACGGCGGCAACGGCGCGCAAAAAGGCGGTGCGCCAGAGGGTCTTTGCCAGGAAACTCACCCGGTACTCCAATTACTCAATCGGGCAACAGGCCCGTACGCTACTCGTTTGACGCAGGCCGATCCCGGGTGTCCTGACCCCGAAATTTCAACCTTCAAGGAGGTTAAGCTGCCGCCGTTACGAATCCGTAAAATGCGATCATTTTCTGGCGTGGGGCGATATTTGGGTAACAGACAGCTAACGTTGAGCGGCACACGGAGGCCGATATGGCTACGAAAACGCGCGTTTGCGTCTGCTCACTTTTTCGGGAAGTGATGGCCCTTAACACGCGGCCGATTTTGCCTACATAATGGGTCCAACCAACTGCTTCGTTTCCTCTGGTGACAGAGCGACTGCCATGACTGAGACTCCCATGCTGCCCATCCAGAACCTGCCGACCCAGAGCCGGTACAAGACGCTGTCACGCGTCCATGCCGGCCCCGGTGAAGACGAGGGTGGTCGTTCGGGCGGAAACGATGCGGATTTCGAAACGGGGACGGTGACCAAGACGCGTCCCAAAACCAAGCGGCCGAACCTGTATCGGGTTTTGCTGCTCAACGACGACTACACGCCGATGGAATTCGTCGTTCTGGTGCTTCAGGACGTCTTCAACAAGTCACGCGAAGACGCCATGCGCATCATGCTGCACGTCCACCAGAAGGGGGTCGGTGAGTGCGGCGTATATCCATACGAAGTGGCCGAGACCAAGGTCACCCGCGTCATGGATACGGCACGCAAGAACCAGCATCCGCTGCAATGCGTGATGGAAAAACAGTAGGAACATCATATGCCCTCATTTTCGCGCGGACTCGAAAAGGCCCTGCACCAGGCGATGAACCTGGCCCGTGAGCGCAACCATGAGTTCGCCACGCTCGAGCACCTGCTTCTGGCCCTGACGGACGATCGCGATACCCTCGCTGTACTGACCGGGTGCGATGTGGATATCGACGCGCTCAAGAGCGATCTCGAAGACTTCATCAATGAAGAGCTGGACAGCCTTGTGGTCCAGAACGGCCAGGATGCGCGCCCGACCGCCGCATTCCAGCGCGTGATCCAGCGCGCGGTCATTCACGTCCAGTCATCCGGTCGCGAAGAGGTTACGGGTGCAAACGTGCTCGTTGCCATTTTTGCCGAGCGCGAAAGCCACGCTGCCTATTTCCTCGAACAGCAGGATATGAGCCGGTTGGACGCGGTCAATTTCATTTCCCACGGCATTACCAAGTCCGGCCCGAGCGAGGAACGCAAGGTGCACGGGGCCGAAGAGGGGGATGGCCACTCTGAAGGCGGGACCGAGGCCAAGAAGAGCTCGGCGCTGGCAGATTTTTGCGTCAACCTCAACGAGAAGGCCCGGCAGGGCAAGATTGACCCGCTGATCGGGCGTGACAGCGAGTTGCGCCGGACCATCCAGGTGCTGTGCCGCCGGTCCAAGAACAACCCGCTTTATGTGGGTGACGCGGGCGTGGGCAAGACGGCGATTGCCGAGGGTCTGGCGCGCAAGATCATCGAGGGTGATGTGCCCGAGGTGCTCAAGGAAGCGGTCATCTATGCACTGGACATGGGCGCGCTGCTGGCTGGTACGCGCTATCGCGGTGACTTCGAGGAGCGCTTGAAGGCGGTGATGAAGGAACTCGAGAAGATGCCCAATGCGGTGCTCTTCATCGACGAGATCCACACCATGATCGGCGCGGGTGCCACTTCGGGCGGAGCGCTCGATGCATCGAACCTCCTCAAGCCTGCCTTGGCTTCAGGGGCGATCCGCTGCATCGGCTCGACCACCTACAAGGAGTATCGCCAGTTCTTCGAGAAAGATCGGGCCCTGGTCCGGCGCTTCCAGAAGATCGACGTCAATGAGCCGACGGTTCCGGACGCCATCGAGATCGTCAAAGGGTTGCGGCCTTATTTCGAAGAGTTCCACAAGCTCAAATATACCGACGAGGCCCTGAAAGCGGCGGTAGAGCTGAGCGCGCGCTATATCACCGACCGCAAGTTGCCGGACAAGGCGATCGACGTGATCGACGAAACCGGGGCGAGCCAGATGCTGCTGCCCGAGGACAAACGCAAGAAGACGATCGACGTCGAGGATATCGAGACGACGATTGCTTCGATTGCGCGCATTCCGCCCAAGTCAGTCTCCAAGTCTGACGCGGAACTGCTTTCGGGGCTGGAACAAAGCCTCAGAACGGTTGTGTTCGGACAGGATTCGGCCATTACGGCTTTGTCCTCGGCTATCAAGCTGGCGCGTGCAGGTCTTAGAGAACCGGAAAAGCCGATCGGCTCCTATCTGTTCACCGGTCCGACGGGCGTCGGCAAAACCGAGGTCGCCAAGCAGCTCGCGGACACGTTGGGCGTGGAATTGCTGCGCTTCGACATGTCCGAATATATGGAACGCCACACGATCAGCCGGCTGATCGGCGCGCCTCCGGGCTATGTCGGGTTTGACCAGGGTGGTCTGCTCACTGATGGTGTCGACCAGCATCCACACTGCGTGGTGCTGCTCGACGAAATCGAGAAGGCTCATCCGGACCTCTACAACGTGCTGCTGCAGGTCATGGACCATGGCAAACTGACCGATCACAATGGCAAGGCGGTCGATTTCCGCAATGTCATCCTGATCATGACGTCCAATGTGGGTGCGGCAGAGTTGGCGCGTGCGCCTATCGGCTTCGGCCGCAAGCGGGAGCAGGGGGACGACGAGGATGCGATCAACCGCACCTTCAGCCCTGAATTCCGCAACCGGTTGGATGCCATCATTTCCTTTGCGCCACTGCCGCGCGAAGTGGTGCGCCGGGTGGTTGAGAAATTCGTGCTCCAGCTTGAAGGTCAGCTGGCCGAGCGCGGCGTTACAATCAACCTCACGCCTGAAGCCGCCGACTGGCTTGCCGAGCATGGCTATGACGAGCGCATGGGTGCCCGTCCGCTTGGACGCGTGATTCAGGAGCATGTCAAAAAGCCGTTGGCCGATCAGGTGCTGTTTGGCGAGCTGGTCAATGGGGGCTCGGTGACCGTGGCGGTGGTCGGTGAAGGGGCAGAAGCCAAGCTGGAACTGGTGGCCGTGCCGCCGCGCCCGGCCAAGCCCAAAGCCCTGCCCAAGCCAAAAAAACCCAAGGCGACCGCCGACAAGAACTGAGCTGTCAGCGCAATACGCATGAAAAAGGCCCGGAGCGATCCGGGCCTTTGCCGTTGCGGCTAGTAGCAGAGCACCTTGTCGCACGCGACGGTAAGCTGCACGAGCGTCGCCGGCATGGCAGCCTGCGCGCCGCGCAGCACTACCTGCTCGGGCGCGATGTTGCGCGCCTTTGCCGACATGCCAGAATAATAGAACTCCGTGCCCTCTGCGGCATTGAGGGCTTCGAAGTGTTCCTGCAGCTTACCCGTTCCCAAACCTTCTGTGCTGGCGGCCGCTTGTGCCGTGAGCAAATGAACTCCATCGCCGGCAATGAACAGAGCCAACTGATGGCCTTCTGCCACTATTGATTTAGCTATCAGAAAGGCCAGGGCCGCCTTCGTGGGGTTGTCGGGGCCTACGGTTATGTGCACCAATATTCTTGCCATGAGTATCCCTCCTGTCTGCGCTCAGTGTAGCGGATAGACGCTTTATGCAGAAGCGAGCCGATACTGGCAGGGCTGCAATTCGCCGAAGGCTGTTGTCAACTGGCGAGGAGGCTGGCAAAAGGGCGAGGTTCGTCGGACTCGGTTCCTCCTTCCGAGTGGCTTCTCCGGGCGCCTATCCCCCGGTCACAAGTATCATCGCGCTGATTGACTGTACGCCCGTGCAGGAAGCGCCCTGGGTCTTGTTCATGTTCAACTTTGAAAACTACCGCGCCGAATGGGTGCGGAATGTACGGGGAGACCTGCTCTCCGGTCTCGTCGTGGCTCTGGCTCTGGTGCCGGAGGCGATTGCCTTTTCCATTATTGCCGGGGTCGATCCGAAAGTGGGGCTCTATGCTTCGGTGGTGATTGCCATCGTCATATCCATCTTCGGCGGCCGTCCAGCGATGATTTCGGCGGCAACGGCTGCCACCGCGGTTCTGTTCGGTTCGCTGGTGCGCGAGCACGGGCTGGACTATCTGCTCGCGGCAACCATCCTGGCAGGCTTGCTTCAGGTCGGGGCAGGGTATCTCAAGCTGCATCAGGTGATGCGCTTTGTGTCGAAGTCCGTGATGACCGGCTTCGTGAATGCCTTGGCCATCCTGATTTTCATGGCGCAGCTTCCCGAATTGATCGGTGTGCCGATGATGACCTATCCGATGGTCGCCCTCGCCCTGGCCATCATTTATCTGTTTCCGCGCCTGACCACGATTATCCCGTCGCCCCTGGTGGCGATCATCGTGCTCACTCTCATCGTTTTCTTCGGCGGACTGGATGTGCATATGGTCGGCGACATGGGCGCACTGCCCACTGCTCTGCCGTTCCTCTTCATCCCTAATGTCCCGCTGACCCTTGAGATGTTCTGGATCATTCTGCCCTATTCGGTGGGTGTGGCGGCTGTGGGCCTGCTCGAATCCCTGATGACCGCGCAGATCGTGGACGACATGACCGACACCGGCAGTAACAAGCGTCTGGAGAGCATTGGCCAGGGCATTGCCAATGTTGTCTCAGGCTTTTTCGGTGGCATGGCCGGCTGTGCCATGATCGGCCAGTCCGTGATCAACGTGAAATCGGGTGGGCGTGGGCGCCTCTCGACATTCCTGGCCGGGGTCTATTTGTTGATATTGCTGGTCGTGCTGGGTGACATTCTGCGCATCATTCCAATGCCGGCACTTGTCGCGATCATGATCATGGTTTCGATCGGCACATTCGATTGGCAGTCGATCCGCAATCTGCGCGATCATCCGCGATCATCGTCGATGGTGATGCTCTCCACCGTCGCGTTTGTGGTCTATACCCACAACCTGGCCATCGGCGTGCTGGTGGGCGTATTGCTTTCGGGTGTCTTCTTTGCCTGGAAGATCTCCCAGATTTTCGAGGTCCGCAAAGAGCTGAGCGAAGACGGCCAGACCCGGGTCTATCATGTCCAAGGGCAGTTGTTCTTTGCTTCGGCTGAGCAATTCATGCGGTCGTTTGACTTCGATGAGAAGGTCAGCCGCGTCGTGATTGACCTGACGCACGCTCATATCTGGGATATTTCCAGCGTGGCGAGCGTGGACAAGGCCGTCATTAAGTTCAGGTCGCTCGGCGTCAACGTGACGCTGTCTGGGATGAACAAGGCCAGCGCCACCATCGTCGACGATCTGGGCGTGCACCACAAGGCGAATGGCGACCTGCTGGTCGGCCACTGATCCTCTGGCGTGGTGGCAGAGCGGTCTCACCGTTTCGTTGAAACGGTGAGACCGCTCCAAGCCCTTGCTATGTTGCGTTTCCGAAACGCAAAACCGTTGCCGCCTTTGCTGGACGCGCTCTAGAGATGCGCCGCTATATCCCGGGCCAAAGCAGCAAGCTCGGCGTCGTCGGCCTTGCCGCCAGCATGGGCGCCCAAGGGCGTGCCTTCATAGACTGGAATGATGTGGAAGTGCAGGTGAAACACCGTCTGCCCCGCCGGAGCCTCGTTGAACTGGACAAGGCGTAACCCGTCGGCATTGGTGGCCGCCTTGACGGCCTTGGCGACACGTTGCACCAGCGGCATGAGAGCCGACAGGGCTTCCGGATCGGCATCAAGCAGATTGCGGGACGCTGCCTTGGGTACGATGAGAGTATGCCCTCTGGATTGAGGGAATATGTCCATCATGACCAGCGCCTTGTCGTCTTCGTGGACCTTGTGGCAAGGCAGCTCGCCTTTGAGAATTTTGGCAAAGATGTTGCTGGGGTCGTATGTCATGATGCTGGTCCCGGGGGCTTCTGTTGGCGGATTTGGCAAGGGAAGTGCACCGGGGTCAAGCCCATCGAATGCACTCGCTGATGGCTTCTGGCCTAGAGGCAAGGGCCTATCGCTGTTGCCGCTCGCCCTTCCGGAACGGCGTGAAGCCTTCGAGCAGTTCCTGCTGCTGTTCAATTGCAGGCCGCTCATCCTCCAGATATTGGGCGACGGCGTGACGCAGGCCCGGGTGGGCGATCCAATGCAGCGAGTGCGTCAGCACGGGCTCGTAGCCTCGGGCCAGTTTGTGTTCGCCCTGGGCGCCGGCTTCGACCACGGCAAGCCGGTGGGCAATGGCGTAGTCGATGGCCTGGTAGTAGCAGACTTCAAAGTGCAGGAAAGGCACGTCGCGGGTGGCCCCCCAATTGCGCCCGTAGAGTGTATCACGTCCGCGGAAATTGATGGCGCCGGCGATAGGGGTATCGCCATCATAGGCCAGCATTAGCACCACCCGGTCGGCCATGTATTGGCCGAGCAGGGAGAAAAAGCTGCGGTTCAAATAAGGCCGGCCCCATTTGCGGGCGCCAGTGTCTTCATAGAAGTCGAAGAAGGCGTCCCAGTGATGCTCCTTGATGTCCGACCCGCTCAGCCACTTGACTGTCAGCCCATCGGCTAGCGCATCGCGTCGCTCGCGGCGAATAGTCTTTCGTTTGCGGGAGGCCAGGGTTGCGAGGAAGTCGTCGAAAGTTTCGTAGCCCTGATTGTGCCAGTGGAACTGGGTATCGACGCGGCGCAGCCAATCGAGCGAGCCGCCCAACTCGGCTTCTTCCGGCGGCAAGAAGGTCAAATGGACCGAGGACGCGTCATGACGGGTTGCGAGCTCTTGCGCAGTTGAAAGCAACGCGGCCTGCAATTCGATATCGTGCGACGGCACCAGCAATTTAGGTGCCGTCGCGGGTGTGAAAGGTACCGAGCCCTGGAGTTTTGGGTAATAGTGGCCGCCGGCCCGTTCCAGCGCATTGGCCCAGCCGTGGTCGAAGACATACTCGCCCATGGAATGGTTCTTGAAAAACAGCGGCAGCAGGCCGACCGGTTTATCGGCCTGGTCAGCCAGGAGAATGTGTTGCGCCTGCCAGCCGGTCTTGCCCGTCGCGCAGCCGGACTCTTCAAGAGCCAGGAAAAAGGCATGATCGAGAAATGGGTTGTCGACCACACCCTCGGTCGAAGGCACCAGGCCATTCCACACCGCCTCGGGGATTGAGGCGGTGCTGGGGTGGATGGTTGCAGTGTAGCGGGTGTTGGACACTTCGTTGGCAGGCCTTGGAACGTGTCTCAGCGATATGGTGCGTCATTCCCCCGGTGACAACCGGGACGGACGCTAAACCTCTACGATTGCTTCGATTTCGACGGCAGCCCCCATGGGCAGGGATGCCACCCCGAAAGCGGCGCGAGCATGCTTGCCCTTGTCGCCAAGGACACCAACCAGCAGGTTGGACGCGCCATTGGCGACCAGGTGCTGCTCGGTAAAGTCGGGAGTCGAAGCCACCAGCACGGTCAGTTTGACGATCTTCTTGACCTCGTGCAGCGGAACACCCGCCATGTGGACGATCTGGGCCAGAATGTTGACAGCGCAGAGCTCGGCGGCGTTGCCGCCCTGGACCACGTTCATCGTGTCTCCCAGAAGGCCCTGCACCACCCCGCTGTCATTGCTGGACAGCTGGCCGGACACATAGAGCAGGTTGCCACTGCGGTTGACCGGCACGTAGCTGGCCACCGGGGCCTTGGGTGCGGGCAGTTCATAGCCATATTCGCGGAGCTTTTCGATCGGGTCGGTCATCTGGTCTTGCCTTCGAGGTCGTCTGCTTCTTCTTCGGATATCGGGCCCGATGGTGTTTCGGGTCGAGCGGTATATAGCTTGCCACGCACGACGGCGGTACGGCCAAAACGCGTGCGCACCTTGTCCATGGCCCGTTCGGCCGCTGCCCTTCTGGCCACTTGCGGCTCAAGAAGGTCGCCGGGATCGGTGCCATCTGCCATCTCCAGGCCAGAAACGCCAATCCCGATAAGGCGGAATGGCGTTCCGTCGATCTCTCGCGCCAAAAGGTTCATGCCCGTTTCGTAAAGAACGTTGGCAAGCTGTGTCGGCATCATCAGGTGTCGTGCCCGTGTGCGCAACTTAAATCCAGCCGTCTTGAGCTTGATTGTGACCGTGTCGCCGACCAGACCCTTGGCCTTGAGGCGTTCCGACAGGCGTTCGGAACATTTGAGAAGTTCGGTGGACAATTCTTCAAGGCTGGCCAGATCGCGGAAGAAGGTTGTCTCTGAGGAGACCGTCTTCATTTCGCCATCTGAGGACACTCGGCGGGCGTCCTGTCCCAGCGCTAGTCTGGCAAGGCGCGCACCCGCCTCGCCGTATAGGCGGATCAACCGCGCCGGGTCCTCCTGCTGGAGTTGGCCAATGGTCTGGTACCCGTCTTTCTTGAGCGTATCATAGAAAACCTTGCCGACCCCGAAGATCAGGTTGATCGGTTTGGGCGCCAGGAATTCCAAGGTCTCGGCTGCGCCGATGACGGCAAAGCCGCGCGGCTTGTCGAGATCCGAGGCGACCTTGGCCAGGAACTTGTTGTGACTGAGGCCAACCGAAATGGTGACGCCAATTTCCTGCTCGATGGTTCGGGCAAAGCGGGCCAGGCTCAGGGCAGGGGGCGCCTTATGCACACGCTCGGTCCCGGTCATGTCCAGAAACGCCTCGTCGATGGAGATCGGCTCGACGAGAGGGGTCATGGCGTCCATATGGCGGCGAATCTGGCGGCTGACCTCAACATATTTCGCCATGTCTGGCTTGATGACCACGGCATCGGGACAGAGTTCCCGCGCCTTGAACATGGGCATGGCGGAGCGCACGCCGGATTGACGGGCAATGTAGCAGCAGGTCGAGACAACGCCGCGCTGTCCGCCGCCGATGATCAGGGGTTTGTCGCGGAGCGAAGGGTTGTCGCGTTTCTCCACCGAGGCATAAAATGCGTCGCAATCGACATGAGCGATGGACAGGGCGAAGAGTTCGGCATGACTTCTGAGGCGTGGTGAGCCGCAGGCCGGACACCGGCCCGGGACCGTCTCGCTTGAGCCAGCATGTAGGCAGTCGCGGCAGAACCAATCCGTGGCCATGTCATTGCACAGCGTTGAGGCGATGCCAGACCCGCATGAACTGCTCCGGCGTCGTGCCGGAATTTGCGCAGAGGGCGAGCAGAATCGCTTCGTTTGCGGCAAAGTAGTCAATGAGGCCATGTTGCAGCCGAACCGTACCGACAGCCGAACGAAGGGTGTCGGGGGACAGGCCGGCATGCTGCATGAAGCCGAACAGCTCTTCCGGATTTTCCGCGAGATAGCCCAGGCACAGATCGGCAAGGGTCGAAATGTCGGGTGCGGAATGGGTGGAAGAAGGCACGAGGCGGTCTCACTTGGTGTTTTGTTAGAGTTTGAATGCTAGCCCAGAAACCAGGTGAAAGCGAAGGCCTGCCTGGGGGATGGCCCAAGTTTTCCGGCCAGGGCGCCAGGCGGTGCCAAGCGAGGTATAATGCCCAAGACTGTGATGATCGTGGAAGACAACGAGCTCAACATGAAGCTCTTCAACGATCTGCTGGAATCGCGCGGCTATGCCGTGATCCAGACCCGGAACGGTATGGAGGCGCTTGACCTGGCGCGCGCGCATATGCCGGACCTGATCCTGATGGACATCCAGTTGCCCGAGGTGTCTGGCCTGGTGGTGACCAAGTGGCTCAAGGATGACGATCAACTCGCCCACATCCCGGTGGTGGCCGTTACGGCCTTCGCCATGAAGGGTGACGAGGAGCGCATCCTGCAGGGCGGCTGCGAGGGCTACATTTCCAAACCAATTTCGGTGTCTCACTTTCTGGAAACCATTGCCCACTACATTGGGCCTGCCTGACCGGCGCTTTGGGAAGCGCGATCGGTTGCGGCGGGCTTGAAGCTGGCGGGGACACGCTGGCGGGCCGTACCAGTCCGGGGTAGTGCAGTGACCGCGCGTGTTCTGATCGTCGATGATATTCCAACCAATGTCCGGCTTCTCGAAGCCCGGCTGAGCGCGGAATATTATGAAGTCCTGACCGCTACCTCCGGCGCCCAGGCATTGGACGTTTGCGAGAATCAGGATGTCGACATCGTCTTGCTCGATGTCATGATGCCTGAAATGGATGGGTTCGAGGTGTGTCGGCGCCTCAAGGCCAATCCCAAGACACATCACCTGCCCGTATTGATGATTACTGCGCTCGACCAGGCATCGGACCGGGTACAGGGGCTTGAGGCCGGTGCAGACGACTTCCTGAGCAAGCCGGTGGACGACACGCAGCTCATGGCCCGCGTGAAAAGCCTGGTGCGGCTCAAGTCCTTGACCGACGAGTTGCGCGCGCGCGCCCTTACCGGCCAGCAGATCGCCATTGAAGATGCGCTGCGGGCCATGGACAGTATTTCGGCCAGCGGCGGCTCGGTGTTGATCATCGATACTGACCGCCGCCATGCAGAGCGAATTCAGGGTTATCTGACGCCAGACCATAAGGTCGACATTCTCACCGCACCGGCCGATGCTGTGTTCCAGGTGGCAGGTGGGGGCTACGAACTGGCTCTGATCAGCATGAGCCTTGATGATTTCGATCCGCTGCGAGTCAGTTCACAGGTTCGCACTGTCGAGCATGCGCGGAACCTGCCGATCATCCTGATGGCCGATGCTTCCGATAAGCCGCGCGTGGTCCGGGCCCTTGACCTGGGGGTCAACGACTATATCAGCCGGCCGGTGGAGCGGAACGAGCTGCAGGCTCGTGTGCGCACGCAGATCCGCCGGCATCGCTACGCCATGGAACTGCGCGAGAGCGTCAACAACACTATGGCCCTGGCCGTTACGGATGAACTGACCGGGCTCTACAATCGGCGCTATTTCGACCGCCATCTGAATGTGATGCTGAACAAGGCGCAGGAGCAGGATCGGGACATCGCACTGATGATTCTGGACATCGACCACTTCAAGGCGGTCAATGACAACCATGGCCATGATGTGGGCGATGCTGTGTTGCGTGAATTTGCGGCCCGTCTCAAGCGTAATATCCGCGGGGTCGATCTGGCCTGCCGATTTGGCGGAGAGGAATTCGTGGTGCTGATGCCTGACACCGACACCGGACAGGCAGAAGCCGTGGCTGAACGTGTCCGCCAGGCCATGGCGGAAAAGCCGTTTGAAGTGGGACCTTCGCGCCCGCTATCGGTTACCGTTTCCGCCGGCGTAGCGCTCAAGGACAATCAGGTGGATACACCCGAAGGCATGATCAAGCGTGCCGACGTGGCGCTGTACCGTGCCAAGCGAGAAGGGCGAAACCGGGTCATTTTCGACGCGGCGTAGCGGCTGATCGCTAAAATGCCCGGCATTAGGGTTATTTGTTATAATTAACAATCGGTTGCGCACTCGCCAAAGCGGGATTCGCTTGGCGTTTCGATGGGTTGGGATTAGGGTCATCAACAGACGGTCTTGGGAGAAATCCCAATACCGCCCGCTCCCTACGGCCCATCTCAGGTCCGCCGCAACTCCTGAGTTCCCGTAGGGCGGTTGGTCCGGATGCGGACAGAGTGGCCTCTTCGACATGCCGCTCCGGACCAGCCACTCTTTCCAATCATAGTTGGACGCGTTGTGCGCAGGCACCTGTGGACGCAGTGGCGCCCATTCCTCGTGAAAGACCCATCCGGCGCCTGTGCGAGGAGTGGGGAAGCACTGCCGGAGCGCATCAGACACAAAACAAAACCCCCGCAATCTTTTGCGGGGGTTTGTTCATTCAAAGCAGGAAACCAGATTATTTGATCTTGGCTTCCTTGAACTCGACATGCTTGCGCACGACCGGGTCGTACTTCTTGAAAGCCAGCTTTTCGGTCTGGGTGCGGGCATTCTTCTTCGTCACGTAGAAAAAGCCGGTATCGGCCGTCGAGACGAGCTTGATCTTGATGGTGGCGGCCTTGGCCATTTCTGAAGTCCTTCACAAAGCGAAAAGCGCTGCAGCGGGGCAGCGCCGGAATTTGCGCGCAACCTACGGATTTGCGGGCCATTGTCAAGTGATAGGATGGAGCCGAGGAGAACTCACATGACCCAACCGACAGCCCTGCTCAGCAAGTTGCAGATCAAGGCCGGGGCCAAGCTCTGGCTCATCAATGTTCCGCGCGCTCTTGCCGAGGAAATATCCGCAGGCGCGGAGGTTGAGATCGTGCACGAAGCGGACGGATATGACGGCGTATTGGCCTTTTTCGGGACGGCTGCGGAGGTGCCGGCGCTCATGCCGCGAATACTCGCGCAAATGCCGCGCGATGGTCTGCTCTGGGTGGCTTATCGCAAGGGGCCACAAGCCAAAGCGGCTGGCCTGAACCGAGACCTGGGCTGGGAAAGCCTCAGTGCCGCCGGGTGGCGGCCTGTGCGGGCGGTCGCCCTCGATAACACGTGGTCAGCACTGCGGTTCCGCCCGCGAGAACTGGTCAAGGCGAAGGAAGGCAGTTCCTTTGGATAATCAGTCGCGCTGACCGGTACCGAATCCATACATGCGATTGGCCCATTGCAGGCCGACAATAGCACCCTTGATGGAAGGCAGCATGGCCAGCGGCAGGACGATGGCCAGCGGCACCATGGTCACCACATAGGTGATGGGCTGCACATGGTAGGTCATGTCCAGATGCAGCATCAGGAAGATGATGATGTGGCCTACTATGGTGATGGCAATATAGGGCGGGAAGTCATCGGCCCGGTGGTGACTGAGTTCTTCGCCACAGGCGTCGCAGTGGTCAACCGTCTTTAAATAGGCGCGGAACATCTTGCCCTGACCACAATGGGGGCAGCGGCAGAGCGTACCGCGCCACATGGCTGTACCAATGTGGCGCGCGTCGAGAGTGCGGGACTGATCTGTCATCAGTTACCTCTTTCTCCGGCCAGTGGGTCTGGAGGACTTGGGGCCGAAGCTTCGTGGTGCACCTTTTCTGGGGCGTCTGCCAGATGGCGGATTGCCGCGCTTGCCTTCCGAAAGGAGCTCGAAGCGTAACGCGCCGGCTACGGGTGCAGCTTCGAGCAGACGAACTTCAACGCGATCGCCAAGGGTAAAGGTTTCCCCAGTTCGCTCCCCAATCATGGCCTGCCGTTCTTCGACGAAGCGATAGTAGTCCTGCCCGAGCGTGGAGGCCGGGATAAACCCGTCGGCGCCGGTCTCGAGCAGACGGATGAAGAGGCCCGAGCGTGTAATTCCCGAGACACGACCCATGAAGCGAGCCCCGATGCGTTCGGAAAGGAACTGCGCCAGCAGGCGATCAGACGTCTCGCGCTCCGCGAGCATGGCGCGGCGCTCGGTGGCTGAAATGTGCTGACCGATGCCGGTGAGCTTGCTCACCTCCTGTTCGGTCAGGCCGTCATCGCCGAGCCCAAGCGCACGGACCAGGGCCCGATGCACGATCAGGTCGGCATAGCGGCGGATCGGCGAGGTGAAATGGGCGTAGCGGTCGAGATTGAGGCCGAAATGACCGTAATTCTCGGCTGAATACTCAGCCTGCGCCTGGCTGCGCAGCACCATCTCGCTGACCTGTTCGACATTGCCGGCCTTGCGGGCCTGATGCAGGATGCCATTGAAATCCGCCGCGCGAACGCTGTCGGATTTCTTGACAGCAATGTCGAGGCTGCCGAGGAACTCACGGAGTGCCTGAAGTTTCTCGGACGAAGGCTCGTCATGCACGCGGTACAGCAACTCGCTGCGCTTTTGTTCGAGCGTTTCGGCGGCCGCGACATTGGCAGCGATCATCATCTCCTCGATGAGGCGATGGGCTTCGAGGCGCTCGGGCACATGAATGTCCCGGACCATGCCCTTGTCGTCGAGCAGGATTTTCCGCTCGGGCAGGTCGAGGTCAAGCGGCCCACGCTGGTCGCGGGCACCCGCCATGGCCTCGTAGGCGTCCCATAGGGGCCGCAGGATCGGTTCAAGCAAAGGGCCGGTCTGATCGTCCGGGTTGCCGTCAATGGCCGCTTGCGCCTGCTGGTAGGACAGCTTGGCTGCAGAGCGCATCAGGATGCGATGAAAGCTGTGGTTTCTCTTGCGTCCGTCGGCCCCCAGCACCATGCGCACGGCCAGGGCCGCCCGGGGGACACCTTCCTTCAGCGAGCATAGTTCGTTGGAGATGCGCTCGGGCAGCATGGGCACGACGCGGTCGGGGAAATACACCGAGTTACCGCGCAGATAGGCCTCGCGATCAAGCGCCGTGCCGGGGCGTACATAGGCCGCGACGTCAGCAATCGCGACGGTGACGACAAAGCCGCCTGTGTTGCCCGGATCCTCGTCCGGTGCGGCGTGCACAGCGTCGTCATGGTCCTTGGCATCGGCCGGGTCGATGGTGATCAGCGGCAAGTCGCGCCAGTCCTCACGGCCCTTGAGCGTGGCTTCCTTGGCCTCCTCAGCCTCGCGGATGACGCTTTGCGGGAAGACGTGGGGGATTTCAAGATTGTGGATGGCGATCAGCGAAATGGCACCTTCCGAGTGCGGATTGCCGATGACCGAGGTAACCCGGGCGCGCGGAATCATCAGTCGACCGGAGAATTTGACCTCCACTTCCACCAGGTCGCCGTCGGATGCTTCGCCAAGGTCGCCCATGGCAATGCGCATTTCCTTCTGCTTTCGATCCACCGGGATCAGGCGAGCGCCATCCTCGTCCTTGCGGACGATGCCGATATGAGCGCGGCGCGGCTTGTCCAGCACCTTCATGGGCTTGGCGGTGTAGTTCGGGATTGCGTCGTCCCCAGCGTCGATACGCGCGAGAATGCGGTCTCCGGGGGCAGGCGCCACGCGAGCGCGCGGGCCCACGAGAACGCGGACGCGCGGCATTTCACCTTCCTCGGGATTCCACTGGGCCGGAAAGGCGTGCAGGTCGTCCGGGTCGGCATCGCCAGGAATGTCGAGCACCGTGACCGGAGGAAGTGCGGCGGTACGGCGGAGCGCCTTGCGGGTCCGCGTGATGACCCCTTCACCTTCGAGTTCGGCCAGCATGTCCTTGAAGGGACGGCGCAGATCGCCGCGGATGCCAAACACCTTGGCCAGATCACGCTTGCCCTTGATGTTGTCTTCCTGGGCAAGCGCTTCGAGCAATTGCTCCCGTGTCGGCAAGCGCTCCGCCACGGGCAGTCGCGGCCGCTTCGGACCAGAGGTGTTCTTTGATTTTGGGGTTTTGGCCATGAATAGCGTGTTCTTGAGGTTCGATCCCTATGTAGGGGATCGGAGGCGCTTTGCCAAACGCGGCCGTCACCATGCACGTGCGCAGAGTCACTCACCCTCTTGTGACAATGGGCGGTGAAAGGCTAGACCTTGGCCAATGCCAAGAAGAGGGGTGGTTTTATGCCCGCCGAAATACTGCCGCTGATCTTCGCCCTGGTGCTGGGATATCTTTCCGGCTCGATACCCTTCGGCCTGATCCTCACCCAAGCTGCCGGCATGGGCGACATAAGGACCATCGGGTCGGGCAATATCGGGGCGACCAATGTGCTGCGCACGGGCAACCGACCGATCGCTGCGGCAACGCTGGTGCTCGATGCACTCAAGGCCGTGGCTCCCATTCTGGTAGCGCGCTATTTCTGGGGTGAAGACGCCGCCCGCGTCGCGGCACTCGGCGCCTTTCTCGGGCATTGCTTTCCGGCCTGGCTGGGCTTCAAGGGCGGCAAAGGCGTCGCGGTGATGATCGGGTCCCTCCTGGCCCTCAGTTGGCCCGCTGGCCTGATCTTTTGTGCCGTGTGGCTGCTGATCGCCTTTACCCGCAAAATATCGTCACTTGCCGCGCTAACCGCTGCGGCAACTGCGCCGATCTTTGCCTATGTGTTTACCGGGGAGCGACTCGCCCTCGTCGTAACCGGGCTGGCGCTGCTGCTGTTCTTCCAGCACCGCGAGAACATCGTCCGGCTGCTCAAGGGGACCGAGCCGACCATTGGTGGCGGCAAGAAGGCAGGCTGATGCAGGCGGGCCGGGTGACCAGAGAGCTGACGCCGGCCCAACGCATTGCCTGGTTACGGTTGATCCGCACCGACAATATCGGGCCGGTCACGTTCCGGCAGTTGCTCAACCGCTTCGGTTCTGCCGAGGCCGCAATCGAGGCGCTGCCCGACATCAGCGCCAAGGCGGGCCGGCCGATGTCACCCGTCAGTCAGGCCCGGGCGGAGGATGAACTGGCGCGTCTCAACCGCTATGGCGCGCGCATTGTGGCACAGGGCGAGCCGGGCTATCCCGAGCATTTGCTGCAGATCTCCGGCGCGCCGCCGCTGCTGACCCTGGCGGGTGGCGAGCGGCTGGACTGGCGCCGGACTGTCGGGATTGTCGGTGCACGCAATGCGTCGAGCGCCGGGATCAAGATGACCCGAATGCTGGCCGCCGAGCTTGGCGAGGCAGGGTACTCGGTGGTTTCGGGGCTGGCCCGCGGGATCGACACGGCTGCGCATCGGGCGAGCCTGGCGACCGGTACGATAGCGGTGCTGGCGGGCGGCTTTGATCGCATCTACCCGGACGAGAACATCCCGTTGGCACACGACATTCTCGACAATGGCGGGGCTCTGCTGACCGAAATGCCGTTGGGGTGGGAGCCAAGGTCTCGTGACTTCCCAAGACGTAACCGTCTGGTTTCGGGTCTGTCGCTGGGAATTGTCGTTGTGGAAGCCGCCAAGCGCTCAGGGTCGCTGATTACAGCCCGACTGGCGCTTGAACAGAACCGGGATGTGTTTGCCGTTCCCGGTTCTCCGCTCGATCCGCGCGCGGAGGGTGGCAATCTGTTGATCCAGCAAGGTGCGCGGCTGGTGACCAGTGCGGCCGACATCATCGAGGTTGTGAGTAGTGTGGATCCGGCGCGTCAAGCGCTGTTCGAGCCTGAGTGGCTACCGGATGAGACCGCCTCGCCGTCTGTCGAACCGGCATCAGATGACCGTAGCAAGCTTGTTCAAGCGCTCAGCACAACGCCAGTTGAGGTGGATGAACTGATTGCCCAGACGGGGATAGCGCCGCAGGTGATGCAAATCCTGCTGCTGGAGCTCGACATTGGCGGACAGATCGAGTGGTCGAGCGGCCAACTGGTGGCGCTACGCTATAGTTAGAGAAATATCGGCTCTTCGTGGAGCTCTATGCCGAAGCGTGCCAATACCGTTGCTTTGACATGGTTCGCCAAGGCCGCGATGTCGGACTGTTGCGCGCCGCCGTGGTTGACGAGGACCAAGGCGTGACGCTCAGAAATGCCGGCCGGTCCCATGCGGTAACCCTTCAGACCGGAATTCTCGATTAGCCAGCCTGCGGAGAGTTTTGCGCGTCCGTCAGCCTGCGGGTAGCAGGGGGCAGAGGGAAATTCTTCCAGCACAGGGGCGGCGTTCTCTGTGGTGACAATCGGGTTCTGGAAGAAAGAACCGGCATTTGGTGTCGTCCGCCAGTCGGGCAGCTTGCTGGTGCGTAGCGCGATGACCCGCTCCATGACCTTTTGCGGGTCGAGTTCTGTCGCATCCGCGAGATCCGTGAGGCCGGCGAATCTCAGATTGGGTGTCCATGACTGAGGCAAGGCCAGGCGCACCGAGAGCACGACATATCTGTTTGGTTGTTGTTTGAAGGTGCTGTCACGATAGCCGAACGCGCAGTCTTTCTTGTCTATTGTCAGGGTGGCGCCAGACGCCCGATCATAGGCTGTCAGGGAGTGGAATATATCGGCCAGTTCGGCGCCATAGGCGCCAATATTCTGCACCGGTGCTGCGCCGACCGTGCCGGGGATGAATGCCAGGTTCTCAAGTCCACCGACGCCCTGGTTCACTGTCCAGCGCACCAGATCATGCCAAACCTCGCCTGCCGCGGCTTCGATCAGCGTTGCCTGGCTCGTCTGCTCGACGATCGACCGGCCTCGCAGGGCAAGCAGGGCGGTGATGCCATCGAACCGGGAGGACAGCACGACATTGCTGCCGCCGCCCAGAATCCGCAGCGGCAAGTTTTGCGTCGCGGCATAATCGAAGAGTGCCGGCAAAAGGGCAGGCTGATCGATCATCACGGCGAAACGTGAGCGAGCCCGCAGCGCCAGAGTGTTGTGGGCGGTCAGGTCAAAATCAGGAATCAGGGCTGTAGCAATGTCGGTCATCGGGCGCATAGACATCACTTTTGCCGTCCCTCAAGCAAGAGAGAATGCGGCCCCGGCACGGATGTGCGGGGCCGCAAACGCGCGTCAGCGTCCGCCTTCGATCTTGCGATGCCGCTGATTGATGCCGCCGGTCCCATAGGGATAGTCCGCCAGTTCCGGCTTACTGACGGTGCCCAAGCGATCCAGTTCCTCAGTTGTCAGGGCCAGGCCTGCCGCGCCGAGATTGTCGCTAAGCTGCTGTTCGGTGCGGACACCCAGGATTACCGACGTCACTGCAGGCTGTGCGGCTGTCCAGGCCAGTGCAACCTGCGCCATGCTGACGCCGCGCGCTGTGGCAATGTCTTCGACAGTTCCAATAACGTCCCAGGTGCGCGTTTGGGCGTTGCGGGCCTCATAGGCCTCCATCCCGCGCTTTGGGTTCTCGCCCAAGCGGCTGGCGCCGGTCGGCATCTGATCACGCTTGTATTTACCCGAGAGCCAGCCGCCACCGAGTGGAGACCAGGGCAGCAGACCCATTTTGGCGTCCTGACAGGCGGGAACAATTTCGTGTTCAATGTCGCGAACAAGCAGATTGTATTGCGGCTGGAGGGTCACGGGTGGCGCAAAGCCCTGCAGCTTGGCGATCCAGACGGCCTTGGTGAGCTGCCAGCCAAGAAAGTTCGAAAAGCCGTAATAGGCGATCTTGCCGGCGCTGATGGCGTCATCGAGAAAGCGCAGGGTCTCCTCGATCGGGGTCAGCGCGTCCCAGGCATGCATCTGGTAGAGGTCGATCTGCTCGACGCCGAGCCGGCGCAGTGAGGCGTCGAGTGCTTCAGAAAGATGCTTGCGCGAAAGACCGATATGGTTGGGACCATTGCCCATGGGGAAGCGCCCCTTGGTCGCCACAACCAGATCACGCAGCTTCTTGCTCTTCAGCCAGCGGCCCACGATTTCCTCGGATACACCGGCCGAGTAGACATCGGCGGTGTCGAGGAAGTTGCCGCCAGCCTCGACATAGGCGTCCATCAAGGCGTGTGCGTCGGCTTCGTTGGTTTCAGCCCCGAAGGTCATGGTGCCCAGGCATAGATGCGAAACGACGGCACCGCTGTTGCCGAGATTGCGATACTCCATTGATTTTCTTCCTCGATTGCGTCGGCCATGATTGCCCATCTTGTGCGACAGCAAGTGCGGCTTAGTCAGGCATGGCGATTGTTTGCTAGAGCGCAGGACGCGCTTCGCCATCTGAGCATGTATGGAAGATCATGTGCAAGGTCTGTATCGTCGAATGCCGATGTATTGAAGATGGTCCTGTTCTGCCTCCCCGTTGACACCGGCACCGGCCTTCACCATGTTGCGCGCTCTTTGAGTTGGTCGTTGCGGAAAGCTATTCCATGAAGGTCGTCGTCGTTGAAAGTCCGGCTAAAGCCAAGACAATCAACAAATATCTGGGCAAGGACTACGAGGTCCTGGCCAGCTTCGGCCACATTCGTGACCTGCCTGCCAAGGACGGCTCAGTCCGACCGGATGAAGATTTCGCCATGTCATGGGAAGTCGATACGGCGGCAAAAAAGCGCATTTCCGACATCGCTTCAGCGCTCAAAGGGGCCGACGGACTGATCCTGGCAACTGACCCGGATCGGGAAGGCGAGGCGATCTCCTGGCATATTCTGGATGTGCTGCGCGCGAAGAAAGCGCTCAAGAAGGACACGCCGGTCCAGCGCGTGGTGTTCAACGCCATTACCAAGGACGCCGTGACGGCCGCCATGGCTGCACCCCGCGACATCGATATGCCGCTGGTGGACGCCTATCTGGCCCGTCGTGCCCTTGACTATCTGGTTGGGTTCACCCTGTCGCCGATCCTCTGGCGCAAGCTGCCTGGCTCGCGTTCGGCGGGGCGGGTGCAGTCGGTGGCCTTGCGGCTGGTGTCGGATCGAGAGCGCGAGATCGAGAAATTCCGGCCCGATGAATACTGGTCCGTCGAGGCGCAACTGGCACAGGACGGCAAGAGCTTTGTCACGCGGCTGTTTGCCGTTGATGGCAAGAAGACCGACAAGCTCGACATCAAGACCGGCGAAGATGCCCAGGCGCTCAAAGAGCTGATTGAGGCCGGCCAGTTCAACGTTGCCAATGTCGAGAAGAAGCCGACCAAGCGCAATCCCTACGCGCCCTTTACGACTTCGAGCCTGCAACAGGACGCGTCTTCGCGGCTGGGGCTGTCGCCGAACCGCACCATGCAGATCGCACAGCGTCTCTACGAAGACGGGTTGATCACCTATATGCGAACCGACGCGGTGCAAATGGCCCCTGAGGGCATTGCCATGGCCCGCTCGGTGATCGGGAAATACTTCGGCGCGGAATATCTGCCTGAAAAGGCGCGCATCTATCAGTCCAAGGCCAAGAATGCGCAGGAAGCGCACGAAGCCATCCGGCCGACGGACATGTTCAAGCGGCCCGAGAGCCTCAATCTCGATGCCGATCAGGCCAAGATTTACGGTCTGATCTGGAAGCGGACGCTCGCGAGCCAGATGGCGTCAGCCGAGATCGACCGCACCTCGGTGAATATCGCTGTCAATGTGCCCGGCCGGGCCGCAACCCTGCGCGCGACCGGTTCGGTGGTGAAGTTCCCAGGCTTTCTGACCCTTTACGGGGTAGAGGCCAAATCTGACAATGACAATGACAGCGACGGCGACGACGAAGGCCGCGAATTGCCCCCTCTGGCCGTCGGCGACAAGCCTGAGCTGAAAAAGGTGGAGATCGAGCAGCATTTCACCCAGCCGCCGGCGCGTTACACTGAAGCGAGCCTGATCAAGAAGATGGAAGAGCTGGGCATTGGCCGGCCGTCGACCTATGCGGCGACCCTGACCACGCTCAAGGATCGCGATTACGTCAAGCTTGAGGGCAAGGCGCTGCATCCGGAGGACCGTGGGCGCATCGTGACCTCGTTCCTGGAGAGCTTCTTTTCCCGCTACGTCGAGTACGATTTTACCGCCCATCTCGAAGAGCAGCTCGACCAGGTTTCGGCAGGCGAACTCGACTACAAGGTGCTGCTGCGTGACTTCTGGAAGGATTTCACGGTCGCCACCGAGGAGATCAAGGATCTACGCGTGTCCGAAGTGCTGGACGCGCTCAATGACATGCTGGCCGACCACATCTTTCCGGCCAAGGAAGATGGTTCGGACCCGCGCAAATGTCCCACTTGCGGAACCGGCACGCTGTCGCTGAAGCTTGGCAAGTTCGGGGCCTTTATCGGCTGCTCGAACTATCCCGAGTGCAAGCACACCATGCAGCTTTCGGACGCCGCCACAGGTCAGTCATCCGAGGCCGCCACCGGCGATGGTGTGTTGGGCACGGATCCGGCCAGCGGCGAAGAGGTGTTTCTCAAGTCTGGCCGTTTCGGACCCTATGTGCAGCTTGGCGAGGGCAAGGAGCCCAAGCGCTCGTCTCTGCCGAAAGGTTGGGATGCCGCCAGCCTGACTTTGGAAAAGGCGCTGCAATTGCTCTCGCTCCCACGCGAGGTGGGCCTGCATCCGGAGACGGGGTTGCCGATTTCGGCTGGGCTGGGCCGGTATGGGCCGTTCCTGTTGCATGACGGCAAATATGCGAACCTGCCCGAGGTGGAGGAAGTCTTCACGGTTGGGATCAACCGTGCCGTTGACCTGATTGCGCAGAAGGCCGCCAATGGCGGCCGGGGTGGACGCGGGGCGGCGGTAGCCGCGATCCAGACTTTCGAGCATGACGGTGGACCGATCACTGTGCGATCGGGACGTTATGGACCCTATGTCAATCAGGGTAAGATCAACGCCACTTTGCCAAAGGACCTCAAGCCCGAGGACGTTACGCTGGAGCAGGCGATTGCATTGATTGCCGCTCGGGCGGAGGCGACAGGCGGCAAGAAGAAGGCGCCGGCGAAGAAACCAGCTGCAAAGAAACCCGCTGCAAAAAAAGCGACCGCCAAGATGGCGGCACCGAAGAAGGCTGCTGCCAAGAAGCCGGCCGGTTCGGAAGACGTGCCGTTCTGAGGCGGGGCCTTAGCCGATCGTGCGTTCGAGCACGCTGAGCCAGTTTTCGAGCGCGATCTTGCGGACGAGTTGCTCGCCATAGCCATGGTCCAGCAGGGCCTGAAGCAATTTGGGAACGCCGGTGACGTCGCCGATCTCTGCCGGCACCATCGCGCCATCGAAATCACTGCCAAGGGCTACTCCGTCCTCGCCAAGCGCTTCCAATAGTGCGTCGACGTGGCGAACCATGAGATCGATGGGCGTGTCGGCTAAAAATCGCCCATCGGGCCGCAGAAAGCCGGTGGCGAAGTTGAGGCCGACCACGCCGCCGCTTTCCCGGATGGCAGCCAGCTGCCAATCAGTCAGATTGCGGGTGCACGGGCATATCGCATGCACGTTTGAGTGCGTGGCCACCAAGGGCTTGCTGGAGATGGCCGCGACATCGCGGAAGCCGGCGGCATTGAGGTGGCTGAGGTCAATCATGACGCCGCGCTGGTCGCAGATACGTACCAGTTCCTTGCCTGCATCCGTCAGGCCCGGCCCGATATCGGGGTCGGCATTGAACCGAAAAGGAACGCCGGTGCCAAAGGCATTCGCGCGGCTCCAGGTGATGCCGATCGAGCGCAGGCCAGCGGCATAGAGAACCTCGAAGGACTGGAATTCGGTGTCGATTGCCTCGGCGCCCTCGATATGGAAAATGGCCGCTAAGCTGTCGTCTGCCATAGCGTTTTTGAGCTCGGCGGCCGTGCGGCAGACGGATAAGGCACCGGCGCGCTCGAGTTGGAGCAGCAGTGCGGCCATGCCGAGGGTCGATTTTTGCGCGTCCGCGAGGTCAAGCTGAGGTGGCAATTGGCCTTTTGCGTAATCCGGGGCGGCGGCGACTTGGGCCAGTCCGGCCTTAAGTGGCGGGGGGAAGATGGCGAAGAAACCGCCGGCCATGCCCGCTGAACGGGCGCGGGGCAGGTCGATATGACCCTCCTGGCTACCCTTGATGAACAAATCCAGCTTGTCGGCACGAGCGTGGTCAAGCAGGCGCAACAGGGTGTCGTTGTGGCCGTCAAAAAATGGAATGGTCACGCGGCATCCTCGTGCATGAAGACACTCTTGCCACCAACGATGGTGCGCATGACCTTGCCCTGCATGCGGGCGTCCTCAAAGCTGGTGTTGCGCGAGCGGGAGCGGAAACTCTTCTCGCTAACCTGCCAGGGATAGTCGAGGTCGATCAGGATGAGATCGGCGGGTGTGCCCCTGGCGATGCGGCCTGTCTCCAGCCCGAGGATTTCGGCTGGACGGCAGGTCATGGCCCGCAGAATGGTCGTGAGACCGACGTCACCTGAATGCAAGAGCCGCAGGGCAGCGGCCAGCAGGGTCTCAAGGCCAATCGCGCCGTTGGAGGCTTCGGCAAAGGGCTGGCGCTTGACCTCGGTGTCCTGGGGATCGTGATCGGAGTGGATCGTGTCGATGACGCCTGACTTCAGCGCCTCGATCATGGCCTGGCGGTCATCTTCGGTGCGCAAAGGCGGCGTCAGCTTGAAATAAGTCCGATAGCGACCAATGTCGTTCTCGTTGAGGCAAAGATGGTTGATCGAAATACCCGCAGTAACCTTATTGTTACGGGATTTGGCGGTTTCGAGCAGATCAGCGGAACCAGCAGTTGAAATTTGTGCAGCGTGATAGCGCACCCCGGTCAGGGCGGCCAATTGCAGGTCCCGCGCAAGCGGGATCGTTTCGGCCTCGCGCGGGATGCCTTTGAGACCCAAAACTGTCGCAAACAGCCCTTCATTCATCACGCCTTCGCCGGTCAGGCCGGCATCGGACAGGTGGTGGACAAAGGGCATGTCGAAGTTTGCGGCATAGCCCATGGCGCTGCGCAGCAGTGATGTAGACTGGATCGACTGTGCGCCATCGGTCAGGCAGACCGCGCCGGCGTCCTTGAGCAGGCCGAACTCGGTTATTTCCTTGCCCGCCAGGCCCTTGGTGATGGCGGCCGCGGGGAGAATGCGCGCGGGGGACTGCGCCTGGGCACGCCGGATGAGGAAGTCGACCAGGGCTCCATCGTCTACGCTTGGCGTTGTGTCGGGCATCATCACGAAGCTGGTGACGCCGCCGGCAACGGCTGCCTCGCCGGCCGAAGCCAGTGTTTCGCGGTATTCCTTGCCGGGTTCGCCCACAAAGACGCGCATGTCGATCAGACCGGGGGCCAAAACCAGCCCGTCGGCATTGAGGACCTCGGCCCCCTCGGGAACACCGGCTGGGCCGCCTATGGCCAGATCGCTGATACGGCCGTCTTCTATCAAAACTGCGCCCACTTGATCGGTGCCCGATGCCGGGTCGACGATCCGCGCGTTATCGATGATGAGCGGTCTTGTCATGCTTCGTTCCTTGCCGGCAGGAGAGCATCGAGCACAGCCATGCGGACCGCCACGCCCATTTCGACCTGATCGTTGATGACCGAGCGTGGACCATCAGCGATGGCAGGGTCGATCTCAACACCCCGGTTCATGGGACCAGGATGCATCACGATGGCGTCCGGTTTGGCATGGCTGAGCTTGGCCTCGTCGAGGCCGTAGAAGCGATAATACTCGCGGACCGATGGGATCATCTTGCCGCTGGCCCGCTCATGCTGCAGGCGCAGCATCATGACCACATCGACTCCCTTGAGGCCTTCTTCCATGTCGGTGAAGACTTCGGTCGCCAAGTTCTCGATCCCGGCTGGAAGCAGGGTGCGAGGGGCGATAACGCGGGTGCGGACATTGAGTGCGCCCAGGAGCAGCAGGTTCGAACGGGCGACGCGGGAATTGGCAATGTCGCCGCAAATGGCGACGGTCAGGCCCGCAAGCGTGCCTTTGTGGTTACGGATGGTCAGGGCATCAAGCAGCGCCTGGGTGGGGTGCTCGTGCGCGCCGTCGCCGGCATTGACCACCGAACAGCCAACCTTCTGGGAGAGCAGCTCGACGGCGCCGGCGGCTGAGTGGCGAACCACGAGGACGTCCGGGCGCATGGCATTGAGCGTTGCGGCCGTATCGACCAAGGTCTCGCCCTTGGAGACCGAGGAGGTCTTGACCGACATGTTGACAACCAGGGCGCCAAGACGCTTTCCGGCAATCTCGAAGGAAGACTGTGTGCGCGTCGAGGGCTCGAAGAAGAGATTGATCTGCGTCTTGCCCGATAGAGTGGGCAGTGATTTGCGCTCCTGGCGGGAAATCTCGATCATCCGTTCGGCGCGGTCGAGCAGATCGACGATCTCGTGCTGTTTGAGATCAGCGATAGAAATCAGGTGGCGCTGCGAAAACGGGGGGAAGTCGCCTGAAAAGCGGGCGGGGCTGTGCTGCGGCATGTCGCATCCCTTGCGATTTGCTGCGGTCTAGCCGAGGGGGCAGGGTGGGGCAAGCCCACCCGTGCCGTTTCGCGCAATTATCCTGCTGTTGAGGTCCTGAACCGCCAGAAGGCAAGCACAAACAAGAGCCCGATGACCAGCTCGCTTGCCGTGACCGCGATGAGGGCAGCCGCGGGTGGGCCGTCTGTCACCAAGGCCACGAGCCTTGAAAGCCCAAACCCCAGATAGAGCAAAATCCCGGCGCCGATACCCAGGCGATGATGCCGAAGCTGAAGTGCGCCCAGCGCCTGTATTGCGCCCAGGGCCAGAATGACCAGGGCGGGTGCCTTGAGCTCATTGAGCAGGTTGGTCAACCCATCCACTTCGATATCGTAGCTGGCATAAAATGCAGCGGGTGAGAAAAGGATGGCCAAGGACAGGGCCGCCGCGAGGGTGCCGCCAAGGACGAGCAGCACCCGGTTTGCTGTCGGCATGCGTCAGGCCGCCTGCTTCCACGCGCCGCCGGCTGCTGCCTGGCGACAAAATTCGGCAAAATCCCGTGGTGGGCGACCGAGTGCCCGCATGACGCCATCACCGATAGATTCGTTGCGGCCGTCGAAGACTTCCTGGCACAGGGCGACCAGGAGATCAGCGACGTCCGAACCGGCCTCGGCGCTCACACCGGCATGAAAGTCTTCCGGCGAGATCGGGGCATATCTGACATCCAGTCCGGATGCCGCGCTGATTTCGGAGGCCGCATCGGCAAAGGTCATCAGGCGCGGCCCGGTCAGTTCATAGAGCTGGTTGTTGTGCCGATCATCGAGCAGGGCGCTGGAAGCGATTTCGGCAATGTCGTCGATATCGATGAAGGGTTCGAGGCGCATGGCGGCCGGCAAGGCGATAAGGCCCGCCATGACACCCGGCTGCAGCATGCCTTCGGAGAAATTCTGGTTGAACCAGGAGGCGCGCAACAGGGTGTAGCCCAGCCCGCTTTCGGCGAGAATGTTTTCGCAGCGTTGGGCACCGCTTTCGCCGCGCCCGGACAGGAGGACCATACGTTTGAGGCCCGCCGCCTTGGCCACCGCCACCAGGGCGGTGACATCGTCATCGGCTCCCGGCGCAGCAAGGTCCGGGTAGTATGAGACATAGGCAGTTTCCACGCCGGTGAAATGCTCGGCCCAGTTGCTGCGATCCCGCCAGTCAAAGGGCAGGGCGCTATTCCGGCCCACTGCGTTTGGCGCGTGTCCGGCCGCGGTCAGACTGGTGACGACGCGCCGCCCGACCTTGCCTGTGGCGCCGATGACCAGAATTGGTGATGCAGTCATTGAAATTCTCCCGTTGCGGTTGATTGCAGAGGGAAGATTGTCGCTGGCATCTGGACTTTCCATTGCGAATTAGCCAATGATCTATGCAAATCGTCCAGAACGATAGTTTGGGCGCAAAGCTGTGGACGAACAGATATGCAAGAAGTCCATTTCCGGCCGCCGGGTGCCAGCGATCCGCTGGGTGAAGTGCTGCATATGCTCAAGCTCAATGGCACCCTCTATTGCCGGGCGACCTTGTGCGCCCCCTGGGGTGTGGCCATGCCCAGAATGGACAACTCGATGTTGTTCGTCGTCATCATGTCGGGTGAAGGCTGGCTGCGCATGTCCGGCCGGGACAGTGTCCTGATCCGCGAGGGGAGCATGGTGGTGTTGCCGCGTGGCCATGCAGTGGATCTGGCCAGCGGGCCAGAGCAGGCGGCCCTGCCGCTGTTTGATTACCCGGCCCGCAAGGTCAGCGAGCGCTATGAAATGATGGAGATCGAGGGGCCTGGTGCGGTTACCCGCGCCATGACCGGGGTGATCTCGGTCGATGATGTGGCCGCAAGGCGGCTCATTGCATTGCTTCCCGAGTTGTTGGTTGTGGACCGCTGGCATGATGTTGCGGGGGGGTGGCTGCGCAGCACGCTGGACCTGATTGCGCACGAAGCGGCGACGCTCAAACCCGGAGGTGAGGCCGTTATCACGCGGCTGGCGGATATTTTGATCATCCAGGCCATCAGAACCTGGCTGGATGGGGCAGCAGAGGCCCAGCGAGGCTGGTTGGCGGCGCTGCGTGACCCAATGCTGGGACGAGCGCTGATGGCCATGCATGCCACACCGGAGCACGACTGGACGCTGGATGGGCTGGCCCGGCTGGCGGGCATGTCGCGCTCGGGCTTTGCGGCTCGCTTTGCCGATATGGTGGGACAGCCGGCAATGCGTTACCTGACCGACTGGCGGATGCACCGCGCCCGACTGGCCCTGTTGGAAAGCCGTGCTGCCGTCGGCCAGGTCGCGCGCAGTGCGGGTTACCAGTCCGAGGCCGCGTTTGGCCGGGCGTTCAAGCAGTTTTTCGGAGAATCGCCAGGCAGTCTGCGGCGGCCAGGCTAGCGGGGACGCAGGCGATCAAGCGCGCCCTGCAGAATGTAGCTGGCCGCGAGCTTGTCGACCACTTCGGCGCGGCGGTCACGGCGGAGATCAGCTTCAATCATCATGCGGGTTACCGCCGAGGTGGAAAGACGTTCGTCCCAGAAGGCAATGGGCAGATTGACCTTTGGCGCCAGATTGCGGGCAAAGGCACGGGTCGACTGTACACGCGGTCCTTCGGTGCCATCCATGTTGAGAGGCAATCCCAAGATAAGAGCGACAATCTGGTTCTGGCCGATCAGTTCGATGATGCGTTCGGCATCCTGAGTGAACTTGGTGCGCTTGATCGTTTCGAGCGGCGTGGCCGAATAGCGCATGCCGTCCGACACCGCCACGCCAATGGTCTTGGTGCCAAGGTCGAGACCCATGATCTTGCCGCGATCGGGAATTTCGGAGAGGGGATTGTCTTCAGTCACGTGGGGCTCGCTGGACAGGGCTGGATTGTCCTATAGGCTCCCAAGCGTCCTTTGGCGACGGAAAAGGCCCGATGAAGCTTACCTGGTTTGGAAACAGCACATTTCGCATTCACATCGGGGGGCAGATTGTGATCATCGACGCCGAGGGCGCCCCCGCTAGTGTTCAAAGCCATGAATTGACGAGCGGGGCCGATTTGCTGATCCCCGATTTTGGCCATGCGCTGGCAGAAATGGAACCTTCGAGCTGGGCGCCTCGCAAGCCGCTCCGGCTACTGGATACACTGGAGGGGCCGGAAGGACGGGTTGAGGCGCGGAAGGCGGGCGAGGGTTGCATTGTCCTCGATGCGCCGGATGAAGCGCCGCTCGTGTTCCTCCACGATGTCGATGCGCCGGTTGTTGGCCGATGGGCTGAGCAGGCAGTGGTGGTGCTGGTTGGAACGCATCTACGGGAGCGCACGGAGAGGCTGCACAACGGGGCGTGCCCGAGACTGGCGGCGCTGGCCGGCGGCAGTGCGGAAGTCGATGCGACCTTCGAACATCTGGGCAACCAGCTCTCGGGCATGGGCCTCATTGCCCTTGAGCCGGGCCTGGCTGTGGAAGCCTGATCCGTCGCATAAGGCATTTTCATTGTCATTTGCCGCAGGGCATTGCTAATAACGCGGCAACACGCCTTTCCTGCCGGAGTTTTTTGCATGTCTGTCGACGCCGCCACCGTCAAGCGCATCGGGCGCCTCGCGCGCATTCGTATCGAGGAAGAGGAAGTCGCCGGGTATCAGAACGAACTCAATGCGATTCTCGGATTTGTCGAACAGCTTGACGAGGTTAATGTCGATGGGGTTGAGGCGATGACCTCGGTGACCCCAATGACGCTGCGTCGCCGCGACGACGTTGTGACCGATGGCAGTTATGCCGAAAAGATTGTCAGCAATGCTCCGCTGACCGAAGACAATTTCTTCATGGTGCCGAAGGTGGTGGAGTAAATGGCGGTCACAATCGCCATAGAGTCGCCGCTGCAGGACGATGTCCGGGCGTTGGTGGACCAGCTCAACGATCATCTGCTGCCGCTCTCGCCGCTGGAATTCCAGTTCAAGATGACGGTCGAGCAGATGGCGGATAGCGCAACCACGCTGTTTGTCGCCCGCGACGAGGCTGGCAAGGCGGTCGGCATGGGGGCGCTCAAAATGCATGGACCGGAACTGGGTGAAGTCAAGCGCATGTTCACCCTGCCCGAAGTGCGCGGACAACGCGTGGGCCGACAATTGCTGGAACGGACCGTGGACCTGGCGCGCGAACGCGGCTTGCCGGTGGTGATGCTGGAAACCGGTACTGGCGATGGCATGGCCGAGGCGCATCGGCTCTATACCCGTTACGGGTTTACTCCGCGCGGTCCGTTTCTGGACTATCCCGACAGCGAATGGTCGGCCTTTTTTGAACTGAACCTGGCGGCCGCGGCGCGCGTGGCCTAATGGCCCCCGCCGTGACGAAATAGAGAGATTTGTTGTGACTGACCTCACCCGACTGAGCCTCGCCGATGCCCGCAAGGGTCTCAAGGACAAGAGCTTTACCGCGCTTGAGCTGACCGACGCCTATATCGGTGCCATTGAAGCGGCCAATCCGAGCCTGAACGCCTATGTCGCCACCACACCGGAACAGGCGCGCGACATGGCCAGAGCCAGCGACGAGAAGCTGAGCCAGGGGCAGGGCGGGCCGCTGGAAGGTATTCCGCTTGGCGTCAAGGACCTGTTTGCGACCAAGGGCGTGCATACCCAGGCGGCAAGCCATATCCTGGATGGCTTCAAGCCGGAATATGAATCCACCGTGACCGCCAATCTCTGGCGCGATGGTGCGGTGATGCTGGGCAAGCTCAACATGGACGAATTCGCCATGGGTTCGTCCAACGAGACATCGTACTACGGCCCCGTGGTCAGTCCGTTCCGCGCCGAAGGGAGCAATGCTAACCTGGTGCCAGGGGGATCTTCGGGTGGTTCGGCCGCAGCCGTCGCGGCGTGGCTGTGTGCTGGAGCAACGGCAACCGACACGGGCGGTTCGATCCGCCAGCCGGCGGCGTTTACTGGAACCGTGGGGATCAAGCCGACCTATGGGCGATGCTCACGTTGGGGCACGGTGGCCTTTGCCTCCTCGCTCGATCAGGCCGGACCGATTGCCCGCACGGTGGAAGATGCGGCGATCCTGATGACCTCGATGTCCGGGTTTGATTCCAAGGATTCGACGAGTGTCGACCTGGCGGTGCCTGATTTTGCGGCGGCCGTGGAGCGGGGCGTCAAGGGCCTCACCATCGGGGTGCCCAAGGAATACCGCATGGACGGCATGCCGGCCGAGATCGAAAAGCTCTGGTCGGAGGGGCTCGAGTGGCTCAAGGCCGAGGGTGCCAGCGTCAAGGATATTTCGCTGCCGCATACCAAATACGCCTTGCCCGCCTACTATATCGTGGCGCCGGCCGAGGCGTCGTCGAACCTGGCGCGCTATGACGGCGTAAAATACGGACTGCGTATATCTGGGAAAGATATCACCGACATGTACGAGCTGACTCGTGCCGAAGGCTTCGGGCGCGAGGTCAAACGCCGCATCATGATCGGCACATACGTGCTGTCTGCAGGTTATTATGACGCCTATTATGTGCGGGCGCAGAAGGTTCGGACACTGATCAAGAAGGACTTTGAAAACGCCTTCAATTCCGGCGTCGATGCGATCCTGACCCCGGCGACGCCGTCGGCGGCCTTCGGCATTGGTGACGAGGCCCTGGCGAGCGATCCTGTCGCGATGTATCTCAACGACATCTTCACCGTCACGGTGAACATGGCCGGCCTTCCGGGCATTGCGGTGCCGGCTGGCAAGGACGGGCAGGGACTGCCGCTGGGCCTGCAACTGATCGGCAAACCGTTCGATGAGGAGACGCTTTTCGCAGCGGCGCGCGTCATCGAAAAGAGCTCCAGCGGGGACTTTGCTCCCAAGCCTTGGTGGTGATGGACGAGGCAAGGCACCAAGGGCAGCGCTTGATTGCGTTGCCGTTCCGCACTATTTGCCGCACATGCACAAACTAAAACTGGTGGAGACGCGCCCGCTTGCCGCGTCCGGGCCAACAGGAAATCCGCCGATGGCCGTAGATATCTTCACTTCGCTCGACTGGTCCGAGCCTCCCAAGGATATGAGCAAGCCGCTGCAGGCGCTGTGGTGGCTGAAGAAGGGTGAGTTGCGCGTGGGGCCCGAATGGGAGAGGGCGCACAATATCGTCCAGTCCATGGAGGGCGTTCAGGCCTTCGACTGGGTGCATGCCCTGATGCACTGGATCGAAGCCGACATGGGTAATGCCGATTACTGGTATCGGCGGGCCGGCAAGCGACGCGCCACCGCAAGCGTCTCCCAGGAGTGGGAGCACATCGCGGCAGCATTAAGCGATGTGACCAGGCATTGAATTGGTCACCCCTCCCCTTGCGGGGAGAGGTGAGAAGATTACCGGTTATCCACCTGGCTGCGCACCAGAACCAGCCCGCGCCGAGTGATCCGGTAGGGCTGGCCGGCTTGCGACCGGATGGCTTTCTTGGCTTTGAGCTTGTTGAAGATGAGCGGTGATAGCCCGCTAATCAGCCAGCGCGAACAAACTTGGCCGCGCTGATCCGAAGGCCGGCAACGTCCGGTTCATTCATTCCCCGTCACAAGAGGACGGGGTCTCAGGCAATCTCGGACTGACTAAACATCAGTTTGATACCAGGGCGCCGCCGCTAGCGGTGCCAGACTGCCGCCCGTCCGGGTTGAAATCCACGGGAGGGTGGTGCAAACCAGCAACACTATACGAACATATGGGGGGCGCCGTGACCGCTGCCAAACTGCCTGCTGAATGCGAGTCCAAGGATGATGTGCGTGCTGAGATTGATCGCATCGATCAGGCACTGCTCAATCTTTTCGCGGAACGGCATGGTTACGTGACGCGCATGGCCGAAATAAAGACCGATCCGCACGAGGCGTTCGATCCGGCGCGGATTGAAGCCATTATCAAGAAGGTCCGCGGGCTCAGTTTGGAGCTTGATCTTGACGAAGATCAGGCCGAACTTATCTGGCGAACCCTGATCAATTGGAACATCAATTACGAGAAGGGCATCATTGCGGCGCGCAAGCGCGCCAAATAGGAGGCACAGATGGCGGGCATTCTGTTACGCAAGGCGGAAATGACGGATGCCCCGCGACTGGCCGACATCGCCTTTCGCGCGTGGGAACATGGCATATTTCCCTTTCTCACCGACAAGCCAGGACTGAAGGACGCGGAGCGGCGCAGGCTGTCGCATGCGGTGGCGCAGGGCTGGCGACACACCATAGCGGCCGAAATCGACAGCGTGGTCGTTGGCTGGTGTTCCCGCGTGCCGGGCCGCAGTTATATTCCCTACCTCTTTGTCATGCCCGAGATGCAGGGCCACAGAATCGGGGCTACGCTGCTCGACCGCATGGAGACGATACTGGAACTGCATGGCGCGGATCGGGTGCACTTGGAGACACCAGCCGATCACGTCCGCGCTGTGCGGTTCTATGAGCGACAGGGCTATCGCATTCTGGCACTGCGTCCTGACGGGCGGGAGGGCCACTCACCATTCATGAGCGTGCATCTGGAAAAGCGCCTGCGCCCCTATGACGGGGAAATCGAGGAAGAGTGAGGCTGGTCGATCTGCGGATTTCTCGGGCGCAGCCTGAGCTGGCTGAAGCAGTCGGCAACATTGGCTTCGACGCCTGGCAGAACAGCCCTTTTGGGCACGACGATGCCGGGCGAACCGACCGGCAAAAGCTGCGAGCAGAGTTCGTGACTTTCTGTCGGGACAAGCCGCAAACCATTCTCGTTGCCAGCGGCCACGGCACCATTCTTGGCTGGGGTGCGCGCGAAGACATGGATCATGTCATCTCCGATCTCTGGGTTGCGCCCGCCGCGCAGCGGCAAGGGGTGGGAGTGGCCTTGCTTGAGGCGCTGGAAGAGGTTATCGCCAAGCAGGGCTTTGCGTTTGCAGAGCTGGAAACCTATGCCGGCCATGCCGGGGCGGTGCGCTTCTATCTGCGTCAGGGGTATGAACCCGTTTGGCGCGGTATGAAGTTTTCCGCCAGCCTGAATTATGAACTGGACAAAATCCGCTTCCGCAAGCCGTTGCGGGAAGCGGCGTAGGACTGCGCGAACATGACCCTCGTTGATACCCGCACCCCCGACAAAAAGCGCCTGATCTCCGGTTCGACCGGCGACTGGGAGGTGATCATCGGCATGGAGGTGCATGCCCAAGTGACCAGCGAGAGCAAGCTGTTCTCCGGCTCCTCGACCGCCTTCGGCAATCCGCCCAATGCCAATGTGAGCTTCGTGGATTCGGCTATGCCCGGCATGTTGCCGGTGATCAACGAAGAGTGCGTGCGCCAGGCGGTGCGGACGGGACTGGGGCTCAAGGCCCAAATCAACAAGCGGTCGGTGTTTGACCGGAAGAACTACTTCTACCCGGACCTGCCCCAGGGCTATCAGATTTCCCAGTTCAAGGACCCCATTGTGGGAGAGGGCAAGGTGCTGCTCGATGTCGATGGCGAACAGATCGAAATCGGAATCGAGCGCCTGCATCTGGAGCAGGATGCCGGCAAGTCGATCCATGACCAGCACCCCAATATGAGCTTTGTGGACCTCAACCGGTCGGGCGTTGCGCTGATGGAGATCGTCTCCAAGCCCGATCTGCGTTCATCCGAAGAGGCAAAGGCTTATCTGAGCAAGCTGCGGACCATCCTGCGCTATCTGGGCACCTGTGATGGAAACATGGAGCAGGGCTCGATGCGCGCCGACGTCAACGTGTCGGTGCGTCGGCCGGGTGGCGAATTTGGTACGCGCTGCGAAATCAAGAACGTCAATTCGATCCGCTTTGCCGGTCAGGCGATCGAATATGAAGCGCGCCGCCAGATCGACATTCTCGAAGATGGCGGCATGATCGACCAGGAAACGCGGCTGTTCGATCCCAAGCTGGGTGAAACCCGGTCGATGCGCTCCAAAGAAGAAGCGCATGACTATCGCTACTTCCCAGATCCCGACCTGCTACCGCTCGAATTTGACGACGCTTTCATCAGCGACCTGGCCCAGCACCTGCCGGAACTGCCGGACGAAAAACAGGCGCGGTTTATCGCCGATTACGGCGTGACGCCCTATGACGCGATGGTGCTGACGCTCGACCGAGAGACGGCAGACTATTACGAATCCTGCGTCGCTCATGGCGGGAAAAAGCGCGACGGCAAGGCCGTGGCCAACATTCTCAATGGCGATGTTGCCGCCTATGCCAATAGCCAGGGTCTCGCAGTATGGGAAACGCATCTGCAACCGGCCCAAATTGCAGGGCTGGTTGACCTGATCGCCGGTGGCGTCATTTCGTCCAAGGGCGGCAAAGACGTGCTGCAAATCCTGATCGCCGAGGAACCCGAAGGGGAGCCCGCCGAGATCGTGGAGCGTCGCGGCCTCAAGCAAGTGACCGATCTTGGGGCGATCGAGAAGATCGTCGACGAGATCATCGCGGCCAATCCCGAGCAGGTCGAAAAGGTCAAAGCCAAGCCGACCATGATTGGCTGGTTCGTCGGTCAGGCGATGAAGGCGTCGGGCGGCAAGGCCAACCCGCAAGCGCTCAACGAGATGATGAAGCAGAAGCTCGGGATCGAATAACCTTACGGAGCGGTGTCGTCGCTGCGCTCCCGTGGATCACGATCATTGGGTGTCTCGCTGTCCTGCTCCCGCCTGAGCGGGGTGCTGTGAGGATTGTCGGTATCATCGGTCGGCAAGTGCCTTGGCATCGCTGGCACTTGTTCGGGCGTGATATCGCGATTTTCCGGGCGGCGTTCCAATGGATCTCGCATCTAGACCTCCCTCGGGCGTGGGTCATGCTGTGGATCTGGCGGAATCTCGGGCGAGGGCGAGCGGTAGGGGTCTTCCACCGGCTGATCCGGCGTTGGAACTTCGTTCGGCCTTGGCGGCACCGGATCGACAGGTTGGGGCTGCGGAGGCTCGGGTTGCGGCACGATCTCGGGGCTCGTCCGTGGGTCAATGTCGGGCTTGTCGGGCATATCTCTTCTCCTGCCGACCAACGGGTGGCTGGCAAGAGAGTTCCCGACCAGTGGGAATCGACGGAAGGGCGCTAAGCAGGCTTGCCGACCGCCATTTCTGCCCTGACCTCAGGATCCGCATCGAGAAAATCCGGCTCCGTGCTGGCCCCCACTGCATCGAAATATCTGCTCATGAAATTCCGGTAGGAGGCTGCCAAGGCGATGTCAGCAATATTGAGGTCACTCAGACCAACGGAGCGCAGGTGGTCAATGTCCGTCTGGGATATGCGCGAGGCGTCCTTCGTAATCTGTTCGGCATAGGCCAGCATCGCCACCTGCTGCTCGGTGAGCCCGGCAGTTCGATAATCCCGGTGGATCGCCAAGGCCTTCTCCCGGCCCAGGGCGTTCGAAATCAGCTTGAAATAGACATGGGAGCAATAGCTGGACGGGACGTATTTGGCGGCGATGAAAGTAATCAGCCGAAAATTGAGCAGCCCCAGCGAGAAATTGTCCCGCATCTGGTGAAGCAGGCGCTCGATAGGCATGATCATATCGGGACGGGCCGACCAGCACTGGGTCGCCGCCATTACTCTCCCCATTGAGGCGATTTCTGCATTGTAGAGATCTGCCAGTTCACCCATGGCCTGGGCTGGCTCGATGGTCTTGAGATACATCTGGATGTCTCCTGCACGGCGCGCGCTGCCGAACTGGAACCAATATGATCTAGACGGGAACGCGGCGCCAGATGGCGCGAATGCGCCCGTCGATGAACAGAAGGCCGAAAAAAATCACCAGCATGCCAACCAGCTGAATGGGCAGGATGGTCTCTCCCAAAACGGTGACACCGATTATCAGGGCCGAAATCGGCGCGATGAAGGTTGTGGTGGCAAAATTGGTCGCACCGACGCGCGGCAGGATGCGATACATGATCTGGAAGGTGAAGGCAGTCGAGAGCAGGCCAATTGCGAAGGCCGCACCCCAGGTCTCGGGCCGAGTCATCACCGGCATGCCTTCAGACCAGATGGCCACTGGTATGGCCACGACAGCAGCTCCAGTGAGTGCGATCGAGGCGAAGGCGGTCGGCTCGATGTGCTTGAAGCTGCGGGTGATGTTGAGCGTGAGCGCGTAGCACAGGGTTGCCCCCAGGCAGGCGGCCACCGCCCAGAGCTGGGTCGTGCCACCCACGGAGAGCGCGGGAGAGACCAGGATGGCCGCACCAACAAAACCGAAGCCAACCCCGGTGAACTTGGTCGCCGTCGCTTTCTCCCCGCCAATCCAGAAGTGAGAAATGACCGCGGTCACCATGGGTGTCAGGGCATTGATAATCGCGGCAATGCCGCTGGCCAGATTCGCTTGGGCGAGTGGGAACAGCGCGAATGGAATCGCATAGGCGACGACGCCGAGGCCGGCCAATTGCAGCCAGAGCACGGGATCGCGCGGGATCGGTTTACGCAGGGCGAAGAGAACCACCCAGCAGCCCAGGGCACCTATGCCGACACGCAGAGAGGTAACCCAAAGCGGGCCCAGTTCACGGATCAAGACAGCGTTGAAGACGAAGGAACACCCCCAGATGGCGCCCAGCAGTATGATCCAGAACCAGTCACGCAGACTCATGTCACCGACCTTAGCGAAAACGTCCGCACGCTACGCCTGACCGGAACAAAGGTCGAACCGATTTTGACTATGGGAGTCATCAATTGCAGTGATGACTGTTCTGGCTTAGCCCGCGTAGGCGACCTCGCCCCGGGCCAGCTTTGCCAGGGCTTCGGGATAAGCCCGGTGTTCTTCAACCAGGATGCGCGCGGCCAGCGTCTCTGCCGTGTCGCCCGATAGGATGGGAACCCGGCGTTGCAGTATGGTGGGTCCCGCATCCAGTTCTGCGGTTACCCAATGCACCGTGCAGCCACTTTCGCTCTCGTGAGCGTTCAGGGCCTGCTGCTGGGGATGCAGCCCTTTGTATTTGGGCAGCAGGGAAGGGTGGATGTTGAGTATGCGCCCCGTCCACCGTTGGGCAAACTCTGTGCTGAAAATGCGCATGAAGCCGGCAAGGCAGACGAAGTCGGCAGCCCAATTGGTGAGCGCTTTCTCGATCTCTGCGTCGAAGGCCTCGCGGCTGGCATAGTCCCTGTGCGAGACGGATGCCGTGGGAATGTTGTTCTTGCGTGCGAAGTCGAGGCCGGGCGCATCAGGCTTGTTGGAAAACACCCCAACGATCTGTGCGGGATAGTCTGGTGCCTTGGCAGCCTCGATCAGTGCGGCCATGTTGGAGCCGCGCCCGGAAATGAGAATGGCGACGCGTTTCTTGGTCGTCACAGCGCCAGCTTGCCCTTGAAAGTGACCGGCTCAGCGGTGCGCTCAATCAATGTGCCAACAATGGCGGCGAGTTCGCCGGAAGCCGTCAGGCTGTCGACCAGCCGGTCCGCGTCTTCCGCCTGAACGGCGACGAGCATGCCAACCCCGCAATTGAAGGTGCGCAACATTTCGCGCTCGCTCATGCCGCCGGTCTTGGAAAGCCAGCCGAAGACAGGCGGGACGGTGATTGCAGCCAGATCGATATCGGCAGCCAGGGTGTCAGGCAGGACGCGGGGGATATTGTCGATGAAGCCGCCACCGGTGATATGGGCCAGCGCCTTGACGCCGAGCCCGGCGCGCAGAGCAGCCAGCAGGGGCTTTACATAGATGCGGGTGGGTTCGAGCAGCGCTTCGGCCAGGGTATTGCCCGCAGCAAAGGGAGCCGGTGCGTCCCAGGCGAGGCCGGAGAGCTCAACGATCTTGCGAACCAGAGAATAGCCGTTCGAATGGACGCCGGAGGAGGCGATGGCCACGAGCAGGTCGCCTGCGGCAATGTCCTTGCGTGGCAGCAGGGCATCGCGTTCGGCGGCCCCCACCGCGAAACCGGCCAGATCATAATCATTCCCGTGATACATGCCGGGCATCTCGGCGGTTTCGCCCCCGATCAGCGCGCAGCCGGCGAGGCGGCAGCCATGGGCGATGCCCTCAACGATGGATTTGCCCTGGTCGACATCGAGTTTGCCGGTGGCCAGGTAGTCCAAAAAGAACAGCGGCTCGGCGCCCTGCACGATGAGGTCATTGACGCACATGGCCACCAGGTCCTGGCCGATGGTGTCGTGCTTGCCGGTGTCGATGGCGATCTTGAGCTTGGTGCCGACCCCGTCATTGGCCGCGACCAGAACCGGATCAACAAAGCCGGCCGCCTTGAGATCAAACAATCCGCCAAAGCCCCCGATCTCGCCGTCAGCACCAGGGCGACGGGTGGAGCGGACGGCCGGCTTGATGGCTTCAACAAGGGCGTTGCCTGCGTCGATGTCGACTCCCGCCTGCTTGTATGAGAGGCCGTTTGATGGCAGATTTTGTGCGTCGGACATGTGCCTTCTTGCCATGCTGGGGATTGCGGGCGCAACAGCGTGCGCGCGAACCGGATTGGTTGATCTTTTCGGTGCTGGCCGTTAGACGGCCTGATAGCTTTTCGATTACCCAGACGCAAGGGCCGCCCGGCACCATGGCACTCAGAAATCAAGTGTTCATCTGGATTGGGCTGCTCATCGCCCTGGTCCTGTTGCTCTGGGTGTTCCGCGGCATACTCTTACCCTTTGTCGTAGGAGCCGCGCTGGCCTATTTGCTGAACCCGCTGGTCAACCAATTGCAGAAGTGGCGGTTCAGCCGCGCTTGGGCGACCGTGGTGGTATTGTTCAGCGTCCTGACCGTTGTGATCAGCCTGTTCTTCATGTTTGTACCGCTGATCGGCCAGCAGATCATCGGTCTGATACAGCGCCTGCCCGGTTATGTCGGCGATTTGCAGGAGCTTGCCGCGGCCTGGTCGCCGGAAATCAATGCCTGGCTAGGGCCGGAACGCGCTGCGCAAGTGCAGACCAGCCTGAACGATTTGACGCGCCAGACGCTGGGTTTTATCGCCACCTTGCCGGCCGAGCTGGTCAATATCGGCCTGACCGGGGCGGCTGTGGTTGGTTTCACAGTGCTGGCGCCCGTGGTTGCGTTTTATCTGCTGCTTGATTGGGAAGGCATGGTTCGCGGCATCGACGACCTTCTGCCCAAGCAGCACAAGGGCGAAGTGAAGGGCGTTCTGCGCGAGATCGACAAGTCCATGGCCGGGGTCATTCGCGGGCAGGGCAGCGTGTTGCTGCTCGATGCGGCGTTCTATGCCACTGCGCTGAGTGTGATTGGCCTCAATTACGGCCTGGCCGTTGGCTTGATCGCGGGGCTGTTCAGCTTCGTTCCCTTTGTCGGATTTGCCCTGGGCCTTGGGCTTTCCGTCGGCATTGCTCTGGTGCAATACGCGCCCAATTGGTGGATGATCGTTCTGGTGGCTGGGGTTTACTTCTTCTGGCAGTTCATCGAGGGCAATGTGCTCTATCCCAAGCTGGTGGGCTCCTCGATCAACATCAATCCGGTCTGGATGATGTTCGCCCTGTTGGGCCTAGGCGCCATTTTCGGTTTTGTGGGGCTGTTGCTCGCCGTGCCCATGGCAGCCATTGCCTCGGTGCTGGTGCGTTACGGTGTGCGGAAGTACAAGGAAAGCTCGCTCTATCTCGGTCCGCGGCGAGCGCCCCATGACGATGTTGCATCCTGAGCATGGTCCGCGGCAGTTGCCGCTCGATCTAGGACATGAACCTTCCCATGCTGAGGACGACTTCCTGGTCGGGGCGGGCAATGCGATGGCGCATGCCCGCATCCTTGCCTGGCCGCATTGGCCCGATGGCGTGACCCTGTTGATTGGCCCGACAGCGTCGGGCAAGTCGCATCTGGCCCGGATCTTCTGCGAACGAAGCCAGGCCGTGATGGTGACTCCAGACTCGATTGCCCAGATTGCTTCAGAGTCTGGGCAGGAGGCTCTTCTGGTCGAGGATGTCGACCGGCTGGACTATGACGAGCACCATCTGTTTCACCTGCTCAACCAGGCCATGCGCGGCTCCCGGACTCTGCTTCTCACCGCGCGGGAGGAGGTTGCAACCTGGTCGCTTGAGACCGATGATGTGCGCTCCCGGATACGTAGGGCGCCAGTTTTCCGGCTCGCAATCACGGACGACATTGAGTTGTCACAGATGTTCGTGAAATTGTTTGGGGATCGACAGATCAAGGTCGACCCCAAGGTGATCGGCTATGTGGTGCCGCGCATGGAGCGCAGCTCCGAGGAAGCCGCGAGCCTTGTTGAACTTATGGACAGGCTGGCTCTTGCCAAAGGGTCGGCTATTACCCGCACAATAGCGTCGGAGGCCCTGGCGCTGCGCCGCCGAGCGCGTGGGCACGACCGGCCACAGGATTGGGACGCTGAAATCGATGAATGAGATGACCGAAATTGCCGAAGCTGAAGGATCGGTTCCGGATGTCGAGGCGCTGCGCACCAGCCCGGCGCGCTTCGTCAATCGCGAGGTCAGCTGGCTCCAGTTCAACATGCGGGTGCTTGAAGAGGCCGGGAATGAAGCGCATCCGCTGCTGGAACGGCTGCGCTTTGTTTCCATCTCGGCCAATAACCTTGATGAATTCTACATGGTGCGCGTGGCGGGGCTGAAGGGCCAAATTCGCGCTGGCATGACCAAGCAGAGCGCCGATGGCCTCTCGCCGGCCGAACAGCTTGAGGAAATTGCGACGCTTGCCCAGCATCTGCAGCTCGAGCAGCAGGATCACTGGAAGGAACTGCGCGAAGAGCTATTTGCGCAAAACGTGGTGATACACGAGACCGACGATCTGACCGGTGACCAGGTCGCCTATTTGCAAAAGCTGTTCCGCGAGGAAATCTTTCCGGTCCTGACGCCAATTGCCGTCGACCCGGCCCATCCGTTCCCGTTTATTCCCAATCTGGGCCTGGCGCTCGCCTTCGAGTTGAAACGTCCGAATTCCGATCAGCATCTGACGGCCCTGGTTCGCATTCCGAGCAATCTGGACCGCTTCATCAATTTGCCCAGCGGGCTGGTCTCAGACGGCCGTTCTGAGGTTGTGACCATCGATACGCTGGTCAAGCTCTTCTTTCACAAGATGTTTCCGGGCCATGAAGTGGTTGGTTCGGGGGCGTTCAGGGTCATTCGCGACAGCGAAATCGAAATCGACGATGAAGCCGCAGATCTAGTGGTGGAATTTGAGAGTGCGCTACGCCAACGCCGCCGCGGTCAGGTGATCCGGCTGGAGATCGAGAGGTCCATGCCGCGGGCCCTCAAGCGCCAGATTGGCGAACAGCTCGGGGTCAAGGAAGCTGATGTCTTTGAGGTGCAAGGCTTCCTGGGATTGGCCGATGCGCGCAAGATCTGCGACGTCGATCGCCCCGATCTCAAGTTCACGCCCTATCTGGCTCGGTTCCCGGAACGTATCCGGGACTATAATGGCGACAGCTTCGCTGCCATCCGTGCCAAGGATATCCTGGTGCATCATCCGTTCGAGAGTTTTGACGTGGTGGCGCAGTTTCTGATGCAGGCGGCGCGTGACGCGGATGTCGTAGCCATCAAGCAGACGCTTTACCGCACCTCTTCGGACAGCCCGATCGTCAAGGCCCTCATTCTGGCGGCCGAGGCGGGCAAGTCGGTGACTTGCCTGGTGGAGCTGAAAGCGCGCTTCGATGAGGAAGCAAATATCCGCTGGGCGCGCGATCTTGAGCGGGCCGGGGCGCAGGTGGTGTTCGGCTTTGTCGAGCTCAAGACACACGCCAAGCTCAGCCAGGTGGTACGGCGCGAAAAGGGCAAGCTCGTCAGCTATTGCCATATCGGCACCGGCAACTACCACCCGATCACCGCCAAGATTTATACCGACCTGAGCTACTTCACCATCGACCCGGCGATTACGCGCGACGTGGCGAGGGTGTTCAATTTCATCACGGGTTATGCGCGCCCGACAGAACTCGAGACTATCGCCGTTTCGCCCGTCAATCTGCGCCAGACGCTGCTTGATAATATCGCTCATGAAATCGAGCTGGCCAGCAACGGCCAGCCCGCGGGCATCTTGCTCAAGATGAACTCTCTGGTCGATCCACAGGTGATCGACGCGCTCTACGACGCGAGCCAGGCTGGTGTGAAGGTTGACCTGATCGTTCGTGGCATCTGCTGCCTGCGGCCCGGAATTCCCGGGTTCTCCGACAATATCCGGGTCAAATCGGTGGTCGGCAGGTTCCTTGAGCACAGCCGCATCTATTGTTTCGGCAATGGCGAAGTCATGCCCTCGCCGCGGGCCAAGGTCTATATATCATCGGCCGATATCATGGGGCGCAATCTGGATGGGCGAGTGGAAACGCTGGTTCCGATCCTCAACGAAACGGTGCACAAGCAGATTCTGGACCGGATTATGGTTGCCTATCTCAAGGACAACCAGCAGAGCTGGGAAGTGCTTCCCGATGGCAGCTCCCATCGTGTAAGGGTGAGCGAGGGCGAAGAACCCTTCAACGCCCACGACTACTTCATGACCAATCCTTCGCTGTCCGGCCGCGGCAGTGCGGGCGAGGCGGAGACTGACGAGGATTAAATTGACACAGTTTTGGGGCGTCGATGCCGATCCGACAGCACAAGGGCGAATCAAAGGCGCCCGACCCGTTGCGGTTCTGGACATCGGCTCCAATTCGGTTCGCCTTGTCGTCTATGAGCGACACGCACGTGCCCTGACGCCGCTGTACAACGAAAAGTCTGCCTGCGCCTTGGGCCGCGGCATCGCGCAGAGCAAGCGCCTTGCTGATGCCAATATGGAAAAGGCCTTGGAGGCCATGAAGCGCTTCGCGCTCGTGGCCCGCATGATGCGTGTCGGCAAAGTTTATATTCTGGCGACCTCCGCCGTTCGCGATGCGGCTAACCGCGACGAGTTCGTCTCGTCGGTCGAGGCTATCATGGACGCGCCGGTCCGCGTGCTGAGTGGCCAGGAAGAGGCGCACTACGCGGCGCTGGGCGTGGTCGCCGGCATTCCCGGCTTCAGCGGCATTGTTGGGGACCTCGGCGGTGGGAGCCTTGAACTCTCCGACATCGCCGATGGTCACGACACCAATGGCGAAAGCTTTGAGCTAGGTGTCATCCGGCTGCAGGATGATGCGGATGGCTCGCCAAAAAAGGCGGCGGCGCTGGCCCGGGAACGGCTCGAGGGCTCGATCCTGAAGACGGCGAAGAAGGGCGCGCAGTTCGCGGCGATCGGCGGTACCTGGCGCGCCCTTGCCAAGCTTCACCAGGGATTGCGCGACTATCCCCTGCACATGGTGCAGGATTATGTGGTGCCCGCCGATGACATGGTCGCCTTCTGCGAGGAAATTGCAGCAGCCGATGCGCTCAAGGGTTACCTGGGCGCGGGGGACGTCAGCAGTTCTCGCCGGGAACTAGTTCCTTTCGGTGCGGCAATCATGGCCGAGATTCTCAAGGCCGGACAGTTCGGCAGTGTGGTGTTCTCGGCATTGGGGGTTCGCGAAGGCTACCTCTTTGGAATGCTCGATGAGCGGGAGCGTGCAATCGATCCGCTCATTCAGGGCGCCGAAGAATTGTCCGTGCTGCGTTCCCGTTCGCCGGCCCATGCCAATGACCTTGTCGAGTTTTCGGCGCAGTACTTTTCCGCCGTGGGCATCGAGGAAACTGCAGCGGAAGCGCGGCTGCGGGTCGTTGCGTGCTTGTTGGCAGATATAGGCTGGCGCTCGCACCCGGACTATCGCGGGCCGCAGAGCGTGGATTCGGTGGCCTATGGGTCACTAACCGGTGTCGATCACCCGGGCCGATCATTTCTGGCACAGACGCTCGCGGTTCGCTATGACGGCCTCAAGGCCAAGTCGGCGCTGGTTCTCGCGCCGCTGGGGTCGGAGGCCCTGACCCAGCGCGCGCGGCTGATCGGATCGATGATGCGCGTGGCCTATCCAATGACGGCGGCGATGCCTGGCATCCTGCCAAGGACGCGGTTCCGTCTTGACGAGGATACGCTCGTCCTTAAGTTGCCGGGTGACTTCGCATTCCTTGATGGCGACCACCTGCGGAACCGCCTGCGGCAGTTTGCCGAGGGTGCGGGGCACGCCAAATGGCGGGTCGATGTAGGGTAGGCGCCGAGCCTATTCGGCTGCCTCGGTCTGACTCACCGAGAACTCGATGATGCCCTTGCGTGTCGCCACCAGGCCGATACGGCCATGCTTGATTGCCAACGCCTTTTCGCCGAACAGCTTGCGGCGCCAGCCTTTCAGGGCGGGCACGTCGGCATCGTCGTCCAGCACAAGCGCGTCGATCTCGTCTGATGTGGCAATGATCCGGGCGGCAACACCATGCTGCTCGGCCACAGCCTTGAGCAGCACGCGGACCAGATCACCGATCGCACCCTTGGGTGAAGGACCGCGATAACGTTCGGGCAGGCTGGGCAGAGCCGACTTGGGAAGAGCATCAACCTCCCGGAGCAGGGTCATGATCTCGGCGGCGGCCGCGCTGCGACCAAAACCGCGGGGCACGGCGCGCAACTTTTCGAAGGCGTCGGCGGTGAGCGGGCGCTGGGTCGCCAATTCACCCAGCACGTCGTCCTTGAGGATGCGGCTGCGCGGCTGGTCGGTGTCCTGCGCCTTTTGCTCGCGCCATTGCGCCAGCACCTTGATGGCGGCCAGATCGCGCGGGCGATTGAACTTCATCTTTAGCCGGTTCCAAGCCTGGTCAGGCTGGACTACATAGGTGTCGATGCTGCGCAACGTGGCCATCTCGTCTTCGACCCAGTCCCAGCGTCGCGTGGCTTCGACCTGCTTGCGCAATTCGCGGTAGATGTCGCGCAGCCAGGTGACGTCAGCCAAAGCGTAGATGCGCTGCTTTTCGGAAAGCGGGCGGGCGGACCAATCGGTGAAGCGCGAGGATTTGTCGAGTTCGACCTTGCAGATCGACCGGACCAGACTGTCATAGGAGGCGCTGTCGCCAAAGCCGCAAACGCTGGCGGCAACCTGAGTGTCGAAGATGTTGTGGGGCACTGCACCCGTCAGCTTGACGAAAATTTCGACGTCCTGACGCGCGGCATGGAAGACCTTGGTGACATTGGGGTTTGCGAGAAGAGCAAAAAACGGTGCCAACTTGATGTCGGGCGCCAGCGGATCGATCAGCACCGCTTCGTCATCAGTGGCAACCTGGATCAGGCAAAGCCGCGGCCAGTATGTGGTTTCACGCAGGAATTCTGTGTCGACCGTCACAAATTCGAACTGGGAAGCGCGCTCGCAGAAAGCCGCCAGCGCTTCTGTGGAAACTATGAGGTCCATACGTACTACCGTCTCAAATTCGTCACTATTCTTCCTAGCAGGTGCGGATCGTTAGCTCCACCTTGGATTTTCCTCGCAGTGAAGAGGCTGATCGCGAGAAGTCCTGCCGCCTTGACAAGCGGGGCGCGCCATGCGCTTTTCCCGCCCGAGATTCCGGCCTTTATTCAGCAATTTCGAGACCTGACATGACCCTTCATCGCTACCGTTCCCACACCTGTGGTGCCCTTTCGGCGGGCGATGCGGGCAATAATGTGCGCCTCTCAGGCTGGGTGCATCGCGTGCGTGATCACGGCGGGTTGCTGTTCATCGATCTGCGCGACCATTATGGCATTACGCAGTGCGTCATCGACCCGGATTCTGACGCGTTTGCCACCGCAGAAACCGTGCGGTCCGAATGGGTGCTGCGGATCGATGGAGAGGTGAAGCTGCGCGACGCGGCGGTGGTGAACCCGAACATACCAACCGGAACGATTGAGGTTTTCATCCGGGAGATCGAGGTGCTCTCCGCGGCCAAGGAACTACCGCTGCCGGTCTTCGGCGAAGCCGAATATCCCGAGGACATCCGCTTGCGCTACCGCTTCCTCGATCTGCGCCGCGAGAAACTGCACGGCAACATCGTCAAGCGTACCAAGATCATTTCCGCGATGCGCGCTGGAATGGGGGAGGCCGGGTTCACCGAATTTTCGACTCCGATCCTGACGGCCTCTTCACCCGAAGGCGCGCGCGACTTCCTGGTGCCCAGTCGCATTCATCCCGGCAAGTTCTTTGCCCTGCCGCAGGCGCCGCAACAGTATAAGCAACTGCTCATGGTGGCTGGCTTCGACCGCTACTTCCAGGTTGCTCCGTGTTTCCGCGACGAGGACCCCCGTGCTGACCGTCTGCCAGGCGAGTTCTACCAACTCGACCTGGAGATGAGCTTTGTGACCCAGGAAGACATCTGGAACACGGTCGAGCCGGTGATGACCGAGGTGTTTGAGAAATTCGCTGACGGCAAGCCGGTGACCAAGGGCTGGCCGCGCATTCCTTATGCCGAAGCCATTCGCAAGTATGGCTCGGACAAGCCAGACCTGCGCAACCCAATTGAAATCCAGGCTGTGACTGAGCATTTCGCCGGTTCCGGTTTCAAGGTTTTTGCCAACCAGATCGAGGCCGATCCCAAGGTTGAGGTTTGGGCCATTCCGGCCAAGAACAAGGCGGGCGCCGAGCCCATTGGTCGCGCGTTCTGCGACCGCATGAACGCTTGGGCGCAGGGCGAGGGGCAGCCGGGCCTTGGCTATATATTCTTCAAGGAAGGGCAGGGGTCGGGTCCGATTGCCAAGAATATCGGCGAGGAGCGGACGGCGGCCCTCAAGGCGCAGCTGGGGCTGGAAGACGGCGACGCGGTGTTCTTTGTCGCTGGGCGTCCGGAGAAGTTTTACAAGTTTGCCGGTGAGGCGCGCACCAAGGTCGGTACCGATCTGGGCGTGGTCGACACGGACCGCTTTGCCCTGTGCTGGATCGTCGATTTCCCGTTCTATGAGTGGGACGAGGAGGAAAAGCGCGTGGACTTTGCTCACAATCCCTTCTCCATGCCGCAGGGTGGGTTGGAAGCACTTAACGGCGAAGACCCCTTGTCGCTTACGGCCTATCAGTATGACGCGGTATGCAATGGTTTCGAGATTGCCTCGGGTTCGATCCGTAATCAGGAGCCGGAGACCATGGTCAAGGCATTCGAACTGACCGGCAAGTCCCGCCAGGAGGTCGAAGAGCAGTTTGGTGGGCTGTATCGCGCCTTCCAGTATGGTGCTCCGCCGCATGGTGGCGCCGCCTTCGGTATCGACCGCATCGTGATGCTGCTGTGTGGGGTGCAGAACCTGCGCGAAATTACCGCCTTCCCGATGAACCAGCAGGCGGAGGACCTCCTTATGGGGGCTCCCAGCGCTCCTGCTGCCAAACAGCTTCGTGAACTGAGCATCCGGTTGAACGTTCAGAGCTAGATTGCCGGGGACCAATTGAACTGCATAGGGGCGGCCGCGACCGCCCCTTTTGCTTATGGTTAGCGCGGATTAACCAGCATTAATGGTCCGTTAAATCCTTGCTTGCTACCCAAGTAGGCAAGAATTTCCCGGTTCGGATTCGCGGTGTGAAGTCGAAGTTTTCCCATGTCCTGATGCTTTTGGGCGCCATACTGGCGTTTGTGCCCATTATCGCGGTGGACTATCTGCTGGACGCCTATGTCCAGTACCGGGAAAAAGCGAATGCGCAGCTATATGTTGAGATAGTCAGCTCACACATCAATTCAAGTGCGATGGATGGTGTCGTGGCCCTGCGCCATGTCATCGCGGCCAGCCCTTCGCTGTGCACGCCCACCTTCGTGACCAACGCACAGGAAGCTCTCGAGGGTGGCCTCAACCTCAAGCAGTTCCTCGTGGAGAATTTGGACGGCGTGCAATATTGCGACGCCTATGGCCGGGTCGTGGACTATTCGCCCCTGTCGCAGCCCCTGCCGGTTCCTGGGCTGACTGAGACCTTGGCGGTGGTCAAGCTGGGCGAGATGAACATGCCGGCGCTCAAGATTGCGCAGACCTTTGGCGAGACGAGACGGGTATCGACCTTCGTTCCGCTGCTGGGACAGTCGGAATCCGCCCTAAATAAAACCATGCCGGATGCGGCCATGATGCGGGTCACCCTCACCAATGGCCTCTCGATTGTGACATTGGGCGATCCATCGGGTTTCGACCGGCGTCAGTCCAGCGCCGATTATATCAGTGCCCAGGGCTATGCAGGGCAGTTTCCCATCAAGGTTGAATACGCAGTTCCATTCGCGATGGTGAGGGCCGGCTATGCCGATCTCGACGTGGCATTCACGATAATCGCCTGTCTGGCCAGCGCGATCTTTCTGATCCTCAGCCTGAGCTATGTGCGACGTTCCCGCGTTCCGGCCTTTGACCTGGAACGGGCCATTGAGCGGAACGAGATCAAGCCATATTACCAGCCGGTCATCAACCTACGCACTGGCGCGCTGGTCGGCTGCGAGGTGCTGTGCCGCTGGGAGAAGCGAAACGGGCAGGTGATACCCCCAGGCGCCTTTATCGACTATGCGGAAGTCACCGGACTCGCCATTCCCATGACGGTTTCGCTGATGCAGCAGGTACGAAACGATCTGGGAGAGCTCTCCAAGACGCTGCCGGAAATGAAGATCTCGATCAATCTGTTCGAGGGCCATTTCCGCGACGTTGGCATCGTGGAGGATGTGCAGGCGATTTTCGGGCAATCGCCCATCAACTTCCGGCAATTGGTGTTCGAGATCACCGAACGCCGGCCGCTGACCAACTCCATGGCCACCACGAGCGTGATTTCGGGCCTGCATGCGCTCGGCGCGCGGCTGGCCATGGACGACGCCGGGACGGGGCATTCCAATCTGGCCTATCTGGCAACGCTGGGCGTCGACGTCATCAAGATCGACCGCATCTTCGTGGACATGATCAAGCCGGGGACGACACAGGTGCCGGTTTTGGATGGGCTGATTGCCATGGCCAAGGACCTCGACTGCGAGATCGTCGCCGAAGGTGTCGAAACAGAAGAACAAGCGCTTTACCTGCGTTCAAGGGGCGTATTGCACGCGCAGGGCTATATCTTTGCGCCCGCATTGAAGGTGACAGCGTTCAAGGAACTGGCTCTGGCTCTTCATTCCGCGTCCAATCCACAGCCACGACTCGAGGTGGTCGCCTCGGCGGCCTGATCCCGTGCAAGGGACCCAATCGGACCCTTCATCGCCTCGCTGTCGCCAGCCTGTCATCGCAATCGTTGCATTTTTCGGAGGCGCCGCAATTTTGCCGCCGACTCGACGGCTTGGGTCTTTCTGGCCTTTTCAATCTCGTTGATTGATGGCACCAACGCCGCCAAAGGGCCTGCCGGGAGAGAGTTACGTGTCCACCGATATCAATGAGCAGCGCAAGGCACTTCGGGAAGCGGCGCTGCATTTCCACGAGTTTCCCAAGCCCGGCAAACTGGAAATCCAGCCGCTCAAGCCGCTCGGCAACCAGCGCGATCTGGCGCTCGCCTATTCGCCTGGCGTGGCGGCGCCCTGCGAAGAGATCGCGCAGTCGCCGGAAACGGTTGCTCGTTATACCTCGCGGCAGAACCTGGTGGCGGTCATCTCCAACGGAACGGCGGTACTGGGGCTGGGCAATATCGGTGCTCTGGCTTCCAAGCCGGTGATGGAAGGCAAGGCGGTTCTGTTCAAGAAGTTCGCCGGCATCGATGTGTTCGATCTCGAAATCGACGAGCTCGATCCGAAAAAGTTCACCGATGCTGTGGCGCCGCTCTGGCCCACTTTTGGCGGCATCAATCTCGAAGACATCCGTGCCCCGGACTGCTTCGAGATCGAAGAGGCGCTGCGGGACCGGATGCCAATCCCAGTCTTCCACGACGACCAGCATGGTACCGCGATCATTGTCGGTGCTGCTGTGCTGAATGGCCTGGAACTGGCGGGAAAGAAAATCGAAGACGTCAAGATCTGCACGTCCGGTGCGGGGGCGGCAGCCATTGCCTGCCTCAATGTGCTGGTAGCCCTCGGCGCCAAGCATGAGAATATCTGGGTGGCGGACAAGGACGGCCTGGTTACCCACAAGCGCAATGACATCAATGACAAGTGGCGCGGCCAGTTCCGGCGCACCAGCGATGCGACAACACTGGCAGAGGTCATTGATGGTGCCGACGTGTTCCTGGGCCTTTCAGCGGCAGGCGCCTTGAAGCCCGAGATGCTGGCCAAGATGGGCCCCAAGCCGCTGATCCTGGCCCTGGCTAACCCCAATCCGGAAATCATGCCGGAACTGGCCAAGGAAACCAGGCCCGATGCCATGGTGTGCACAGGGCGCTCGGACTACCCCAACCAGGTCAACAACGTCTTGTGCTTCCCCTTCATCTTCCGCGGCGCGCTCGATGTGCATGCCACGACCATCAATGAAGAAATGAAGCTGGCCGCGGTGCGGGCCATCGCCAAGCTGGCGCGGGAGCCTGGGCTGGAGGTGTCGCCTTCTGGTTCTCCTGCGGTCTATGGGCCTGAGCACATTATTCCCAATCCATTCGATCAGCGGCTGATCCTGCGCATTGCTCCGGCTGTGGCTCGCGCCGCGATGGAATCGGGCGTGGCCAAGCAGCCGATTGCGGACTGGGATGCCTATCAGGACAGCCTCAACCGTTTCGTATTCCGCTCTGGGCTCGTGATGAAGCCGATCATTGACCGGGCGCAGGGAAAGGGCAAACGCATTGCTTTTGCCGACGGCGAAGACGAGCGCGTGTTGCGCGCCGCGCAGGTGCTACTCGAGGAAGGTATTGCCCGCCCGATCCTGATAGGGCGTCCGGCGGTGCTGGAGGCACGCATCGAGCGGTTCGGCCTCAGCATTGAGCCGGGCAGGGACTTTGAGGTCATCAATCCCGAAGATGATCCGCGTTACCGCGACTATGTGAGCCTGTTCCATTCGCTGGTGGGGCGCACCGGTGTGACGCCAGATACGGCGCGAACCATTGTGCGGACCAACACCACAGTGATCGGCGCGCTTGCCCTGAAGCGTGGTGAAGCCGATGCCATGCTTTGCGGTCTGCAGGGGCGCTTTATCAAGCATGTGCGCGATATCAAATCGGTGCTGGGCATGCAGCCGGGGGTGACGGAGGCCTCCGCGCTCTCCATGCTGATCATGCCGCGAGGCGCGTTTTTCCTGACTGACACCTATGTCAACCAGAACCCCAGCGCCGACGAGATTGTCTCGATCACGCTGCAGGCGCGCGATCACCTCAAGCGCTTCAACATCGAGGCCAAGGCGGCGCTGCTGAGCTATTCCAATTTTGGGTCGCGGGATGGGGACAGCGCCTACAAGATGCGCGAGGCCTATGCCAAGCTCAAGGCGGTTGCGCCGGATCTGATTGTCGAAGGCGAAATGCAGGGCGACCTGGCGCTGAATGAAGGTCTGAGAGAGCGCTACATCCCCGATACCATTCTCAAGGGTGAAGCCAACCTGCTGGTGTTCCCCGATCTCGACGCGGCCAACCTTTCCATGACGCTGCTCAAAGAAATGAACAATGGCCTTGCTGTCGGCCCAATCCTGATGGGCACTCAGGCACCGGCTCATATTCTTGCGCCGTCGGTTACAAGCCGCGGCATTGTCAATATGGCGGCCATTGCAGCCAATGAAGCCCTTGGAGAAACGATTTGATTCGACACACTGTCAGCTTCACGCTCAAGCATGCCGCGGGATCGGATGCGGAGCGCGATTTCCTGGACGCAGCACTGGTTCTGGCCGCCATCCCCGGTGTCACGCGGTTTGAACGGCTGCGCCAAGTAAGCCCGAAGACCGATTTCGCTTTCGGCTTCTCCATGGAGTTCGCCGATCAGGCCGCTTATGACGCCTACAACGCCCATCCCGATCACGTTGCTTTCGTGCAGGAGCGCTGGGTGCCCGAGGTCGAGCGGTTCCAAGAGCTCGACTACGTTGCGCTGTAACGCATCGGGGTGCTAAGAGCGAATATCCGCACCTAAAGGCCGAGAGGATGTCTCATGAACCAGATCGCTGTGTTCAGTGGAGGCGCGCATCCTCGCCTGGCTGAGGAGATCTGCGCGGAACTTGCAGTTCCGCTCCTGCCAACGCAAATCAAGCGTTTTTCCAATGATTGCCTCGAAGTGCAATTGCAGGCCAATTGCCGCGAGCAGGACGTTTTCCTGGTGCAGACGCTGAGCGCCCCGGTGCAGGACCATCTCACCGAATTGCTGTTAATGCTGGACGCTGCGCGCGGCGCTTCGGCGGCCAGGATCACGGCGGTCATTCCGCATTATGCCTATGCGCGCTCGGACAAAAAGGACGCGCCGCGGATTTCCATTGGCGGCCGCCTGGTTGCAGACCTGCTCAAGACAGCCGGCGCCGACCGCGTGCTGACCATGACGCTGCACTCACCGCAGGTGCACGGCTTTTTCAGCGTTCCAGTAGACCACCTGCATGCGCTGCACGAATTGGCGCGGCACTTCCGGCGCTATGATCTGTCCAACACCGTGGTCGTCTCTCCCGATCTGGGTAACGCCAAAACGGCTGCGGCCTTTTCCCGTGCGCTGGGGCGCCCGGTCGCGGCGGGTGCCAAGGAGCGGATTTCGGACACCAAGGTGCATATCTCGGCCATTATTGGCGACGTCTCGGGGCGTGATGTAATCGTGCTGGACGACGAAATCGCGAGCGGCGGATCGGTCCTCGAACTGCTCCACCATCTGCGCGCCAATGGTGCGCGATCGGTTCGCGTTGCCTGTACGCATGGTATCTTTGCCGGCAATGCGGTGGCGCGGCTGGCCGCGGAGCCGGATATCGAAGAGATCGTGTGCACCAATACGCTGCCCAATGCACTGGCCCAGCCGCATGCGAAGCTAACGGTGCTATCGGTCGCCCCCGCGCTCGCCGAAGCGATGCGCCGGATCAACAATGGCGATTCTGTCAGCGCACTATTTGGGGAAGCTGGACATCCGCATCGTACTGCGGCCGAATAGGGAAACCGCTCCTTAATCCCTTGTCAGGCATGGTTGGCTGTCTTCAATCGGTCTGTCCATGTCCACCCGACTCAAACGTCCTGCATTCTGGCGTCCTCTGGCTCTGACCGTGACCCTGCTGGGGTTTCAGGGCTATCTGGGCTATTCGGCGATATCGGGTCAGTTCGGCATCGAGAATCGAGAAGATATCCTGGCCGATATTGAAATCCTGCAGGATCGGAGCGCCGCTTTGCAGGCCGAGATCGAAGCCTATCGGCATCGGGTTTCCCTGATGAATCCGCGGCATCTGGACCCGGATATCGTCACCGAAAGAGCGCGGGCGCTGTTGAATATGGCCAATGCCGAGGATGTCCTGGTGATGGTCAATCCGGACACCGGTAAACCAATTTCCGGTCAATTCGTTGAATTAATCGACGATCAGTTAATCTCGATTATACAAGCGGATTCAACCCTTTAGGCAGTGTTACCGAGCCTTCAGGAGGCAATGTTATTGCCTTGGTGCTTGCAGTATGATGCCCGAGATGGCCTGATGGCCTAAGCGGCAAATTCCCGACCCAAGCGGAGTGTAGAATGGCGCGCAAGGCGACGGCCACCAAGGCCAAGACGCAGCCCAATGTCCCCCAGTTCACCGAAGAACAGGATCTCGAGGCGTTTCGCGAGATGCTGCTGATCCGGCGGTTCGAGGAAAAGGCCGGCCAGATGTACGGCATGGGCCTGATTGGCGGTTTCTGCCACCTCTATATTGGACAGGAGGCGGTTGTGACCGGCATCACCATGGCCTCTGAGAAGGGCAAGGATGCCCAGATCACTGGCTATCGCGACCACGGCCACATGCTGGTAATGGGTCTCGACCCCAAGGGCGTGATGGCCGAACTGACCGGTCGACAGGGCGGCTTGTCGAAGGGCAAGGGCGGCTCGATGCACATGTTCTCCAATGAACACCGCTTCTATGGGGGCAATGGCATTGTGGGAGCTCAGGCTTCGCTTGGCACTGGCCTTGCCTTTGCCAGCAAGTACAAGGGCGACGGTTCTGTTTCGATCACCTATTTTGGTGACGGTGCTGCGAACCAGGGCCAGGTCTATGAGAGCTTCAACATGGCCAAGCTCTGGAACCTGCCGGTGGTCTACATCATCGAGAACAACAAGTACGCCATGGGCACCTCAACGGAGCGTTCCTCGGCGACGACGGACTTTTCCATGCGTGGCGCCTCGTTCAACATTCCGGGCGAGCAGGTCGACGGCATGGATGTGCGCATGGTCTATGACGCTGCCCAGCGCGCCATCGAGCACGCCCGGTCCGGCAAGGGCCCGTATATCCTTGAGATGCTGACCTATCGCTATCGTGGCCACTCGATGTCGGACCCGGCCAAATACCGGTCCAAGGACGAAGTCACCAAGTACCGCCAGGAGCGCGACCCGATCGAACAGGTGCGTGTTCGCCTGCTGGAAGGTGGTTCGATCAGCGAAGAAGAACTCAAGAAGATCGAGACCGAAATTCGCGCCATCGTCACCGAGGCGGCAGAGTTCGCCACTAACGATCCTGAGCCGGAAGCGTCCGAGCTCTGGACCGATATCACCATCGAGGCCTAAGGCACGATGACCATCCTCCTCGGTGTCATTGTGCTGTTTGCCGTGCTGTCGGCGGTCATGGCCGCCGCGCAGGCAATGGCGATCAGCAGGCTGGCGCCGTCCGGCGCCTGGCGCGGCTGGCTCTTCGGCTGGTGGCGTTTCGCCGAGGTCGAGCGCCTGGCAGGTCTGGCCGGCGCGGCTCAGGCAGGCATCTACAAGCGTGCGGTGATCGCCACTGTTGCCTTTGTGCTGCTTGGCTTGATCCTGAGCGGCTGGGTGGTCAACCAGCGCCCAAACGGCGCTACCGATATCTCGTCCAAGAAATTTAATGGCTGGCGGGTCGATACCGCTGTCCTGAACCTGAATTCCTCTATTCGCCCGATGGTCTCCATGCCCGGCGCGATCCCTGTGGAGAGCTGATATGCCCCAAGTCCTCATGCCCGCTTTGTCGCCGACCATGGAAGAAGGCAAGCTTGCCAAATGGGTCGTCAAGGTTGGCGATACGGTGAAGTCCGGTGACGTGCTGGCGGAAATCGAAACCGACAAGGCGACGATGGAAGTCGAGGCGGTTGATGAAGGCACCGTGAGCGAAATCCTCATCGAGGAGGGCACCGAAGGTGTGAAGGTCAACACCCCGATCGCTGTCGTGTTGGCAGAGGGCGAGAGTGCGGGGGAGGCCAAGGCGCCAGTTGCCGAAACCGCGCCGGAGCCTGCTGAGGCTCGCGTTGCTGCAGCAGAGAAGGCTGCCGACGCCGCACCTGCTGTTGCGGCTGCACCTGCCGCCCCGAAGTTCGAGCCACAGGCCGATCCCGACCTGCCTGAAGGCGTGGAAATGGTCGAAATGACCGTCCGCCAGGCCCTCAACGAGGCCATGGCCGAGGAACTGCGTCGCGACAAGGATGTCTTCATCATGGGTGAGGAGGTCGCTGAATATCAGGGCGCCTACAAGATCACCCAAGGCCTGCTGCAGGAGTTCGGCAAGGATCGCGTGATCGACACCCCGATCACCGAGCATGGCTTTGCGGGTCTGGCTGTCGGTGCCGCTTTTGCTGGTTTGAAGCCCGTGGTTGAGTTCATGACCTGGAACTTTGCAATGCAGGCCATCGACCAGATCATCAATTCGGCTGCCAAGCAGCTTTATATGTCTGGCGGCCAGGTGAAGGCGCCGATGGTGTTCCGCGGGCCGAACGGCGCCGCCGCCCGCGTGGGTGCGCAGCACAGCCAGGACTACTCGGCCTGGTACAGCCACGTTCCGGGCCTGACCGTCATCGCACCCTATAGTGCTGCCGACGCCAAGGGCCTGCTCAAGGCCGCCATCCGTTCGCCCAATCCGGTGGTCTTCCTCGAAAACGAAATTCTCTACGGCTCTACGGGTCTCGTGCCGCAGGTCAATGACTTTGTGCTGCCGATCGGGAAGGCCCGCATTGCCCGCAAGGGGGCGGACGTGACCATTGTCTCGTTCTCCATGGGTATGCGTTACGCAACCCAGGCGACGGAAAAGCTGGTTGCTGCCGGCGTCGACGTGGAACTCATCGATCTGCGTACGCTGCGTCCGATGGACAGTGACACGGTCATCGAGTCGGTGAAAAAGACCGGTCGTCTGGTGACTGTGGAAGAAGGCTGGCCCCAGAGCGGTATCGGTGCCGAACTATCGGCCCGCGTCATGGAGGGCGCCTTCGACTATCTCGATGCACCGGTGATGCGCGTCACCGGCAAGGACGTGCCCATGCCTTATGCCGCCAACCTCGAAAAGCTGGCGCTGCCCAACGTTGATGAAGTGATCGCGGCCGTGAATGCCGTGACCTATCGGTCTTAGGGAGATCCGGGATGCCAATCGATATTACCATGCCGGCGCTCTCTCCAACGATGGAAGAGGGCAAGCTTGCCAAGTGGCACGTCAAGGAGGGCGATAGCGTCTCTTCCGGTGACGTGATTGCCGAGATCGAAACCGACAAGGCCACGATGGAAGTCGAAGCCGTCGATGAGGGCAAGATCGGCAAGATCCTTGTCGAAGAAGGCACCGACAATGTGAAGGTGAATGCCGTCATCGCCGTGCTGCTGCAGGAAGGCGAAGACGCGAGCGCCATAGGTTCCGCTGCGCCCGCGCCCAAGGCTGAGGCACCGAAGCCCGAGGCTGCCAAGGCTGAAGAGCCGAAGGCAGTAGCTGCGGCTGCGCCCGCACCGGCCGCGAAAGCCGAGGCACCCAAGCCGGCCCCGGCGCCAGCCAAGAGTGAGGGCGGGCGGGTTTTTGCCTCCCCGCTGGCCAAGCGCCTGGCTAAGGAAGCCGGCATTGACGTCGCTGCGATTTCCGGCACCGGCCCCAAGGGCCGAGTGATCAAGGCCGATGTGGAAGCGGCCAAGTCCGGGAAGGCGCCGCTCAAGGCCACTGCATCTGCTCCGGCCGCGTCCGGTGGTGCTGCCATGGCTGGCGGTCTCAGCAAGGCCCAGGTGCTGGCGATGTATGAGGAAGGCACCTACGAGCTGGTCCCGGCCGATGGCATGCGCAAGACCATTGCGGCGCGCCTGACCGAGAGCAAGCAAACGGTGCCGCATTTCTACCTGACGGTGGATTGCAAGATCGATGCGCTGCTGGCCGCTCGTGAGCAGATCAATGCGACTGCGCCGAAGAACAAGGACGGCAAGCCGGAATTCAAGCTTTCGGTCAATGACTTCGTGATGAAGGCCTGGGCCATTGCGCTGCAGCGCGTGCCCACGGCCAATGCCACCTGGGCCGGAGATTCGATCCTCTACCACAAGCGCTCCGATGTTGCCGTGGCCGTGGCCATTCCGGGAGGCCTCTTCACCCCGGTGGTCAAGAGCTGTGACACCAAGACCCTCAGGGAAATCTCCGAGGCGGTAAAGGATCTTGCTACCCGCGCGCGCAACAAGAAGCTGATGCCGCATGAATATCAGGGAGGGGCATCCGCTGTCTCGAACCTGGGCATGTTCGGCATCAAGGACTTTGCCGCCGTCATCAACCCGCCGCATGGCACGATCCTGGCGGTCGGCGTGGGCGAGGAACGCGTCTATCCCGACAAGGGGGAGATCAAGATCGGCCAGTTCATGACCTGCACGCTCTCCTGCGACCATCGCTCGGTCGATGGCGCACTGGGCGCGGAAGTCCTCGGCGTGTTCAAGGGTCTCATCGAAAATCCGGTGATGATGCTGGCGTAAGGGGCAGGGGATGAAAACCATTCTCGCCTATGGCGACAGCCTGACCTATGGCGCGGATCCCGGTGGCGGTCCGCGGCATGCCTATGAGGATCGCTGGCCGACCACGCTCGAAAAGGGTCTCGGCGGCAAGGCGCGCGTGATCGCCGAGGGCCTTGGCGGTCGCGCCACGGCTTATGATGACTGGACGGCCGCGGCCGATCGCAACGGCGCCCGCATCCTGCCTACGCTCCTCGACAGCCACAAGCCACTCGATCTGGTCATCATCATGCTGGGCACGAATGATCTGAAGCCCTTTGTTGCCGGTACTGCCGCCTATGCGGCACGTGGTGCGCGGCGCCTTGTGGAAATCACGCGCGGCCACTTCGCGGCAACGGGTGAACCGGCGCCGCAGATCATTCTCGTGTCACCGCCGCATGTGGTGGAAACGACCAATGAGGCCATGCTGAGCAACTTTGGTGGTCTCGACCACCTCCTGCGCGAGTCGCAGGATTTTGCCCGCCACTACCGACGCCACGCCGAGGAAACCGGGGTGCACTTCTTCGACGCCGCCACGGTCGCCAAGGCCGATCCGCGCGACGGCGTGCATCTCGACCCGGCCAATACAAGCGCTATCGGCGCAGGTCTCGTGCCGCTCGTCAAATCCGTTCTGGGTCTCTGACCCACACACTCTGGAGGCCCTTATGGCTGACCAATACGATCTTCTCGTCATCGGCGCCGGTCCCGGCGGCTATGTCGCCGCCATCCGCGGCGCGCAGCTGGGCATGAAGGTGGCCATTGTCGAACGCGAACACATGGCCGGCATCTGCTCGAATTGGGGTTGTATTCCCACCAAGGCGCTTCTGCGCTCGGCCGAAATCTATGGCCATATGGGCCATGCCAAGGACTATGGGCTCACGGCCGAAAAGTTCGGCTTCGATCTCGACGGCATCGTCAAGCGTTCGCGCGCTATTGCGGCGCAGATGAACAATGGCGTGCAGTTCCTGATGAAGAAGCACAAGATCGACATCATCTGGGGCGAAGCCACCATCACCAAGCCTGGTGAGATCAAGGTTGCGGCCAGCAAGAAACCAATCGTGCAGCCGCAGGGTCCGGTACCGAAGAATGCGCTGGGCGAGGGCGCCTACAAGGCCAAGAACATCATCATCGCCACCGGCGCTCGTCCTCGCGTTTTGCCGGGCATCGAACCAGACGACGACAAGATCTGGACCTATTTCGAGGCGCTGAAGCCGGCGGAGATGCCCAAAAGTCTCGTGGTGATGGGTTCGGGTGCCATCGGCATCGAGTTTGCATCCTTCTATCGCTCGCTGGGTGCCGAAGTGACCGTGATCGAACTGCTGCCGCAGATCCTGCCGGTGGAAGATGCCGAGATTTCGGGGCTCGCCCGCAAGCGACTGGAGAAGCGCGGCATCAAGTTCCTCACCGAAGCCAAGGTGGCCAAGGTGGAAAAGACCAAGGATGGCGTGATCGCCCATGTCGAGACCAAGGATGGCAAGACCCAGCAGATTGCTGGAGACAGGTTGATCTCGGCCGTTGGGGTGCAGTGCAATATTGAAGGGCTGGGCCTGGAGACCGTGGGCGTCAAGACCGAACGTGGAGCCATTGTCATCGACGCCTATGGCAAGACCAATGTCGAGGGCATCTGGGCCATTGGCGATGTTGCCGGGCCGCCCATGCTGGCGCACAAGGCCGAGCATGAAGCGGTCATCACCGTCGAGAAGATCGCCGGCATGAAGGTGCATGGCCTCGACAAGACCAAGGTACCGGGCTGCACTTATTGCGAGCCGCAGGTTGCTTCTGTCGGATTGACCGAAGCCAAGGCCAAGGAAGCCGGGCGTGAAATCAAGGTCGGCCGCTTTCCCTTTGTGGGCAATGGCAAGGCCATCGCTCTGGGCGAACCTGATGGCCTCGTGAAGACCATTTTCGACGCCAAGACCGGGGAACTCTTGGGCGCCCACATGGTTGGGGCCGAGGTCACCGAACTGATCCAGGGCTTTGTGGTCGCAATGAACCTCGAAACCACCGAAGAAGAGTTGATACACACCATATTCCCGCATCCCACGCTGAGCGAGACGATGAAGGAAAGCGTGCTCGACGCCTATGATCGTGCGCTGAACATTTGATCGTCGCGGACGGCCTGTGGGCCGGGCGGACGTAATACCAGAGGAGTTATCCACATGGTCAAGGCTATCCAGATCGGGCTAGGACACTGGGGTTTCAGTTGGTCGAAAGACGTTATCCCCAATGTTCCCACTGTCGAGATGGTGGGCTATGTGGATACCAACCCCGATGCCACAGAGCGGGTGCAGACCGAGTTGGGCATTGATCCCAAGCTGTGCTTCCACAGTCTCGAGGATGCCGCCAAGCATACGGACGCAACGCTGGCCCTCTGCACCCTCCGCACTGAGGCGCATTACCCGGTCGTCAAGCGCTGCCTGGAGCTGGGCTACAATGTACTGGTCGAAAAGCCCTTCACCACGACCATTGCCCAGGGCAAGGAACTTGTCGCCCTGGCCAAGGCGCAGGGCAAGGTGCTGATGGTCAGCCAGAACTACCGCCATCAACCGGCGCCGATTGCGGCGGCCGACCTGATTGCCGATGGCAAGTTCGGCGCGCTCAACATGGTTTCGATCGATTTCCGGCGGCATGGGCCGAGCCAGGGCTACCGTTATTGGGACATGCCCGATCCGCTTTTGGCCGATATGTCGATCCACCATTTTGACCTGATGCGTTTTGTGCTGGGTGATGAGCCGGTGCGCCTGTCCTGCCGGACCTGGAACCCGCCAGGCAGCCCGTTCCACTTCGATCCGAGCGGGGTAGCGACGATCGAGTTCTCCAAGGGTACGGTGGTCTCTTATCGGGCAAGCTGGATGAATTCGGGGCCGGTGACGCCCTGGGCCGGCGAATGGGTCATGGATGGCGCCGAGGGGCAGATTGCCTGGAGTTCGCGCGATCATTTCCGTGACAAGGCCGGACCGGACCAGCTGACCCTGCGGCCGCTCGATGGCAAGGTGGAGAAGGTCAAGCTCAGCCCGGTGAAGTTCGCCGACCGCATGGGCACGCTCAACGCGATGGCCAATGTACTCGATACCGGCGAGGTGCCTCGCGGTTTCAGCTCGGGCGCAGACAATTTGGGGTCGCTCGCGCTGGTGCAGGCAACCATCCTCTCGGCCTCGCGTGGAGGGGATTGGGTCGAGATGAAGGAAGTCATGGGGTAGGGCACCACGCATGGCTGCCAATCACCCATAAGGCCGGGTTGAACCGGCCGCCCTTGGGAGCGATATAGGGGCAACACTCTAGTGGTCGTGTTTCCGAACGGCGAACCGGTGCCCACTTCGCCTGGAAACACTCTAGCCAGTCAGGACTGACATGGTCACGCTCATCGATAATTCGGCGGTAAAGCCCCGCCACCCGGAAAAAGTCAATCGGCCCGACAGCGTCGTGCTGCGCAAACCCGACTGGATCCGCGTCAAGGCGCCAGGCTCGCCGGTCTACAAGGAAACCCAGCAGATTGTGCGCGAGAACAATCTCGTTACGGTTTGCGAGGAAGCCGGCTGCCCCAATATCGGGGAATGCTGGAGCAAGAAGCACGCCACCATGATGATCATGGGTGAGATCTGCACACGCGCCTGCGCCTTCTGCAATGTGCGCACCGGATTGCCGACCGCGCTTGATCCGCATGAGCCAGAAAACGTTGCCATTGCCGTTGAGAAACTCGGCCTTGAGCACGTGGTGATCACCTCGGTGGACCGCGATGACCTCGCCGATGGCGGGGCGCAGCATTTCGCCGATGTGATCCGAGCGATCCGTGCCCGCAACCCCAGGACCACGATCGAAATCCTGACGCCGGACTTCCTGCGCAAGGACGGGGCCCTGGAAATCGTCGTGGCGGCCAAGCCGGACGTGTTCAACCATAATCTTGAAACCGTGCCCTCGAAATATCTCAAGGTCCGGCCCGGCGCGCGTTATTTCCACTCGATCCGGCTGCTGCAGCGGGTGAAGGAGCTGGATCCGACCATCTTTACCAAGTCCGGCATCATGGTCGGGTTGGGCGAAGAGCGGAACGAAGTGCTTCAGTTGATGGACGATCTGCGCTCGGCCGACGTCGATTTCCTGACCATCGGGCAATATCTGCAGCCGACCAAGAAGCACTTTCCGCTGCAGCGTTTCGTGACGCCGGAAGAGTTCAAATCCTTTGCCACAGTCGCAACCTCCAAGGGATTCCTGCTGGTCTCGTCGAGCCCGCTGACGCGCTCGTCGCACCATGCCGGCGAGGATTTTGCACGCCTTAGGGCCAACCGCATGGCCAAGCTCGGGCATTAGGATGAAGCGTTTTTTCGAACGGCATGTGCCACATATGCCGCAGCGGATGTATGAGATCGTGTCCGATCTCGAGAATTATCCGCGCTTCATTCCCAACTGCCAGGCCATGCAGGTGCGGCCCGATCCGGCGGCCGGGGGCGAGGATGTGCGGCTGGCCCGCATGACCATTTCCTTTGGTCCTATCACGCAGTCCTACACCAGCCGGGTGCGCCTGGACCCAGTTGCACAGACCATCCGCGCACAGGCGGTGGATGGCCCGTTTGCCTATCTCGACTCGGTCTGGAGCTTTGAGCCCGAAGGGCAGGGGACGCGGGTGCGGTTCGAGATCGACTTCAAAATCTCCAACCCGCTGATTGCCGCTGTGGCTGAGCCGGCCTTCGCGGCCAAGCAGGAAGAGATCATGCGTGCTTTTTGCGACGAGGCCGACCGGCGGTTCGGGGCATGACCCAGATCAGCATTCAGCTCTCCGGCACGTTGCTCTGTGCGTCGTCGAACAAGGCCGAGACGGTTCGAATGTATCTGCCCGACTTCAAGCGCGGCTCTCATGGCCTTCTTGGCTGACGCGACCTCACCAGGGTGGTTGTGTCGACCGGGCACGGCTCGAAACCGCCCGGCCTTGCGGCTTGCGGTTGCACGGTAACGAACGGCCAGCGGCCCAATAAAGCGAAAGTTCAAGTGCAAGAGCCACTGGCCGTTCGTCACGGAAACACGGATTTTCCACGGGTCCGGATTCAGGCGGTACCGTTTTCGCAGGTCCGGCTGCCGAGCTTCTACCCGCGTAAAGAGGCGCCCCTCTTCCCGGCCTCCCCGCCCGGCCCTGCGTCGGAGCCGCGTGTGTGACGGAGATGGGAGGAGTATGGGGCGTAGTGAGGGGGCGGGGATGACTTTTTGCTCTGGGGCAGTATCAACGCATGGTGGCCAACAGGATCATCCAGCCAGATGCCCAGAACCGCGGCGACATCGCTGAACCACCGGCTCGTCACCCCGTCGGAGGCCGGGGGCCATCCCGATGTCTGACCAACTACTGAGCCGGCAAGCGGAGGATGAACCTGATTTCATTTTGGTCGGACTCGACATCGATCCTGCCGCCGTGTGCCTGGGCGATCTCGGATGCGATATAGAGGCCGAGACCTAGGCCGTGGGCGTTGCTGCGCACCTGGCCCCGATGGAACGGCTGGAAGAGCAGCGGGACCATCTCTTGCGGAATCGGGTCGCCTGCATTGGCGACACTGAGCGAGAGATTGCCCGCGTCATCGACAGTGCAATCAACCGCAATATCCTTGTCTGGCGCACCGTGCGTTACGGCATTGCCGAGAAGGTTCGAGAAGAGTTGCGCAATGCGATCGTGATCGATTCTTACTGTTCTTGCGATCTGGAACCTGGTCGATATTGTTCTGTCGGGATTGGCCGCCTGTATCTCGGCGATCACCATTTCAAGCGTTGATTGAAGCGAACGTGCTTCGTCGCGATTGAGAAGTATGCCGCCACCAAGCCGACTGCGCGCCAGGTCCAAAACATTGTCAATCAGGGCGCTCATGCGTGAGACACTGTTCTTCATCAGGTTCAAAATGACAGGAGTTCTGTCTGTCCATTGTTGATCCCGAAGTATCTTGCCGAGGCCGGCGTCAATGGCCGCCAGAGGATTGCGCAGATCGTGACCCAGCACCGCAACAAACTGCTCTTTCAGTTCGGAGTTGTGCTTTTCTTCCATGACGATCGCGACCTGTTCAGCCATGCCGGCCTGAAGAGACATCACCATGTCCTCAAGTTGACGGCGGGCGTCGCGCTCGGCCGCCCGTGCTTCCACGAGATCGCGCTCATACTGGCGACGCTCGGTCGCCTTGAACAGGGTAAGTCTGGTAAAGAGAAGTTCGCCGGAGGTGTCCCGTCGTTCCGCGGCATTGGCCAAGACAGGCATTATGCTGCCGTCGGCTCTGACCATGTCGAGAGCGACCTCGTGGAAGTACCCCTGCATGCGCAGCATTGGTGCGAAATGGGTCTCGTAGAAAATGCTGCCGGCTACGTTGAGAAGGTCGCGAAGGCGTTTGCCAAGGATTGCCTCCCGTGGCCTGCCAAGCCAGTCGCAGAGGGTGGCGTTGACCTTGGCGATCCTGCCATCAGGCCACATCGAGAGATACCCGCATGGGGCGTTCTCGAAGAGATCCTCTAAATCCTCGATAAGCTCGCCGTCAGACAAAATCGCGCATCGCCAATGTGACTTCCTCAGGCGCACTCAGATTCGGGCAGTGGCCACTGGCCTGAAGGTATCTGATCTGACTGCCTGGTATGGCGTTGTGGACGTATTCTCCCACATGTTCGGCGGCAATTATGTCGTTGCTGCATTGCAATATGAGCGTCTGCGCTTCGACTTTGGACAGGTCGGCCCGGTTATCAGACATGAACGTAACCCGTGCAAACTGCTTCGCAATCTCGGGATCGGTCCGACAAAAACTATTGGTGAGCTCCTCGCCAAGCTCAGGCCGATCAGGGTTCCCCATGATTGCCGGAGCCATGGCTGCGGACCAGCCCATGTGATTGTCATCAAGCGATGTCAACAACTCTTCAATCTGCGCGGCACTGAATCCGCCAGAGTATTCGCCATCATCGATATAACGTGGCGAGGGACCGATCATGACCAGTTTGTCGAACATGCCAGGCGCCCGAATTGACGCCAATGCGCCAATCATGGCGCTGACTGAGTGGCCAACAAATACGGCTTTCTCAATTCCGAGTTCCTGGCCGATTTCCACGACGTCGGCAGCGTATCCGTCAAGGCTGGAGTATTTCTCTGGATCGTATGCCGAAAGGTCGGACCTGCCAGCGCCGACATGATCAAAAAGCACCGTTCGAAAATCATTGCGGAAGTGGGGCTCGATGAATCTCCACATATTGCGATCGCAACCGAACCCGTGAGCGAACACCATGGCCGTGCCGCCCGTGCCATTCAGGGTTACATTGTTGCGTTGGATGATCGACATTCCGTAGGCTACCTCGATAGAATCCAGACTGGGTTCACAACATGCTTCCCACGCACTTCAAGACGACACCTAGCATCTTCGGCCGCCGGTACACCAGCTTTGCTTCCCGAAGAATACAGAGCGATGCGTGCGGCCGCCCTTAAGGGCTGGGAGGGTCGCTGGTCAGGACTTGCAGCACGAGGTCCAACGCCGCGTCGACCGTGGCTTTGCGGATGGCGTCGCGACCGAGGTCACCAAAGCGGTGCTCGATCACCACCGTGGCCAGCTCCGAGGACACGGCGACATAGACCAGGCCCACGGGCTTTTTCTCGGTGCCGCCATCGGGGCCGGCAATGCCCGTGGCGGCGACGGCGAAGTCGACACGGGCGGTGTTGCGGGCGCCATCGGCCATGGCGCGGGCAACCTGGTTGCTGACCGCACCATAGTCGCCGATGAGGCGCGGCTGCACCTGGATCATGCGGGACTTGGCCGAATTGGCATAGGTGATATAGCCGCCATAGATGGCCGCGGAGGCACCGGGAATGTCGGTGAGTGCCGAAGCGATCATGCCTCCGGTGCAGCTTTCTGCGGTCACCAGGGTCTGGTTGCGCTCGGCGAGAAGGTCGATGATCTGCTGGCCCGCAGAGGGTTTTGCCTTGGCTGCCATTCAACCCACCCTTGGCAATTCAATACTGGCACTGGCCATGGACACGATACCTTCCTCCCGCCCGACAAAGCCGAGCTTTTCATTGGTCGTCGCCTTGACTGCCACGCGATCCGCCGAGATGCCGAGCGTCTCGGCGATCACGGCGCACATGGCGGGGACGTGAGCGGCAATCCTCGGCGCTTCGGCGACGATTGTCACGTCCAGATTGACAATGCGCCCCCCCCGTTGCGCAACCAGAGCGCCGGCATGGCGGAGAAAGAGTGTGGAGGCCGCGCCTTTCCACTGCTCGTCGCTGGGCGGAAAATGTGTGCCGATATCGCCTTCGCCAATGGCGCCGAGAATGGCGTCGGTCAGGGCGTGGAGCGCCACGTCGGCATCCGAATGGCCCTGGAGGCTGGCCTTGTGGGGGATGCGGACGCCGCAGAGCCAGACGGCGTCACCCGGAGCGAACGGATGGACATCGTAGCCGGTGCCTATGCGGGTTTCGGTGACGGTATCGGCCATGATTATGCGCTCCGCGCGCGAAAAATCTTCGGGATGGGTGATTTTGATATTGGTGCGCTCGCCTTCGACCATGGCGACACGGAGGCCGGCCCATTCGGCAATCTCGGCATCGTCGGTGAATTGCCGGTGGATGGATTCGGCCCGCATATGGGCGGAGAAAATCTGGCCGAAGCGGAAGCCCTGCGGGGTCTGGGCGGCAAAGAGCTGGCGGCGGTCTTCGGTGGTAGCGACGCGATCACCGTCAAGCGAGCGCTTGATGGTATCGGTGATGGGCAGGGTGGGCAGGGAGCCGTCATTGAGGGCGAGTGCGGCAATGACCCGCTCGATGAGGACAGGCGCGACGAAGGGACGGGCGGCATCCTGTATCAGGACCAGGTCGGGACGATGCGGGGCCAGTGCCTTGAGCCCTTCGAGCACCGATGCCTGGCGATTGGCGCCCCCCAGCACAGGCGCCATGAGGCGCTCGTCCTGCAGACCGAGGGCGGCGAAGCGCTGCTGGTGGCTTTCGTGGATCACGGGTACGACGCGACCGATCAGTGGATAGTCCAGAAGCGCCCGGATCGTCCGAGTCAGGACGGGTACGCCCGATATGGACCGGTACTGCTTCGGGTCGGCATGTCCGTCCGCACCGGCGCGCTCGCCCTTTCCGGCTGCGACGATGACGACGGCTATGGATTTTGGACTCATGGGGATATAGGCACTGGCTGAAAAAGAACCGTCTGTCTGGATGGTCTAGCCGTCGACCCGCCATGCGGCAAGAGCAGGGCTGGTTTACCTCGGCATGGCAGCGGGAAGCGGTTGCGTGGTGACCGAAATTGATTATTGTGCGGGCACCTTTGCCAAAATGAACATTTCTGGGGCAATTCCTTGATCGACACTGCCTGCGCGTTGAGCATTGGTGGGCACGCCATCCGCAATCGCGCCTTTCTGGCGCCGATGGCGGGCATAACTGACCGGCCGTTTCGCGAGCTGGCAGCCCGTTTTGGTGCGGGCCTGGTGGTGTCCGAGATGGTCGCGAGTTCGGCGCTGACCACAGGCCATGAGGGCATGGTGCGCAAGCTGACGCGGGCCGGGTCGCTGCCGCATGTGGTGCAGCTGGCCGGCTGCGAGGCGCAATGGATGGCCGAGGGGGCGCGCATTGCCGAGGGCGCGGGCGCCGATATCATCGACATCAATTTCGGCTGTCCGGCCAAGCGGGTGACCAATGGCTATGCCGGTTCGGCGCTGATGCGGGTGCCGGACCAAGCGCTTGGCATTGTCGAGGCGGTTGCGGGCGCCACGACGCGTCCGGTGACGGTGAAGATGCGACTGGGCTGGGACGATGAGAGCCTCAATGCAGCGCAGATTGCGCGGCTGGCGGTCAGCGCCGGGGCGCAGATGATCACCGTGCATGGCCGGACGCGGCAGCAATTCTACAAGGGCAATGCCCGCTGGGAGCTGGTGCGCAGCGTGGTCGAGGCGGTGGATGTACCTGTGGTGGTCAACGGCGATATCGTGGATGTCGCCACCGCGCGACAGGCTTTGGACGAATCGGGTGCGGCCGCGGTGATGCTGGGTCGCGGCGCGCAGGGGCAGCCCTGGCGCGTCGGACAGATCGGGGCGGCGCTTGATGGCGAGACCCCTGCCGCTCCGCCGGATGGCGCGGAACTGGTGGCGCTGATCCGGCAGCATTACGAAGACATGCTTGTCGATTATGGCGTCGAGGTCGGGCTGCGGGCCGCGCGCAAGCATTTGGGTTGGTATGCCGATGCGGCGGGTCTGGCGCTGGACAAGCCGACGCGGACGCGGCTCCTGGACAATGAAGACACCAAATCGGTGCTTGCGCTGATTGGCACCCTGTTTTCGGGTGAGTGGAGGGCAGCGGCGTGAGCAGTGCTGTGGTGATGGACCTGGATTCGGTGCCGGCGCGGGCGGTGTTGCAGGCGCTGCCGCAACCCATTCTGGTGCTGGACGAAGGGCGGCGCATCCAGTTCGTCAATTATGCCGCCGAGGCGTTTTTCGGGGCCTCGCTGAGCGTTCTTACCCGGCAAAGCCTGGACGATCTGATTGCCTTCGGTTCGCCGATCATCTCGCTGGTGGAAACCGTGGTGCAGCGGCGGGCGCCAATGACGGAATACCGCGTTCGGGTTGGATCGTCGCGTTTCGGCGATGAACGGATTGCCGACGTTTTTGCCAGTCCCATTTCGGATACGGACGGACGGGTGGCCGTGCTGATCCAGGAGCGCACCATGGCCGACAAGATCGACCGGCAGATGGTGTCGCGCGGTGCGGCGCGCTCGGTGACAGGGCTGGCGTCCATGCTGGCGCATGAAATCAAGAACCCGCTTTCGGGCATTCGTGGCGCGGCGCAATTGCTTGAGCAATCCGTACCGAGCGACGAGGTGCCCCTGGCCCGGCTGATCCGCGAGGAAACCGACAGGATCGTGGGGCTGATCGACCGGGTGGAAGTGTTTGGCGATGAGCGTCCGATGGAGCGCGAGCCGATCAATATCCACGTGGTACTGGACCGGGTGAAGCTGTTGGCGCGTAATGGCGTAGCGCGGGGCATCAGCTTCTATGAAGAATATGATCCCTCGCTGCCGCCGGTGTTCGGCAATCGCGACCAGCTGATCCAAATCTTCCTGAACCTTATCAAGAATGCTTCAGAAGCGCTTGAAAGAACACAGAAACCCGAGATCAAGATCACGACTGCCTTCCGCCCCGGCATCCGCATCAGCGTGGCCGGCGTGGCCGAGCGCATTTCGCTGCCGCTGGAGATCGTGATCGAGGACAATGGGCCCGGCGTGCCGGCCGATATCCTGCCATTCCTGTTTGATCCATTTGTCACCACAAAGACCAATGGTTCGGGTCTGGGGCTGGCCCTGGTGGCCAAGATCGTGGGCGATCATGGTGGGGTTATCGACTGCGACAGCCGTCCGGGCCGCACCCGATTCCGCATCCTGCTGCCGGTGGCCAGCGGTGCCTTCCAAAATCCTGCCGACGTCGAAGAGGGTTCGCCCGCATGAGCCATGTCGTTCTGCTTGCCGATGATGATGCCGCCATCCGCATGGTGCTGAACCAGGCCCTGACCCGGGCCGGATACGAGGTGCGGCCCACGGGCAATATTTCGACCATGTGGAACTGGGTGAGCCGCGGGGAAGGAGACATCCTGATCACCGATGTGGCCATGCCCGATGGCAATGCTTTCGAGGTCATGCCCAAGATCAAGAAGCTTCGTCCGGAGCTGCCGATGATCGTAATGAGCGCGCAAAACACGTTCATGACGGCCATCCGGGCCTCGGAAGTGGGCGCCTATGAATATCTGCCCAAGCCTTTCGACATTACCGAGGTGCTCTCGGTAGTGGCGCGGGCGCTGGCAGACGCAAAGAAACCGACAGTGGCCGATCGCAAGGCCGAGGAGCCGGGCGAATCCATGCCGCTGGTCGGGCGCTCGACGGCCATGCAGGACATCTACCGCGCCTTGGCGCGGCTGATGCAAACCGATTTGACAGTGATGATCACCGGCGAGAGCGGCACCGGCAAGGAACTGGTGGCGCGGGCGCTGCACGACTTCGGGAAGCGGCGCAAAGGCCCCTTCGTCGCCATCAATATGGCGGCCATTCCGCGCGATCTGATCGAAGCAGAACTGTTCGGGCACGAGAAGGGGGCGTTTACCGGAGCCAATACGCGGTCTTCGGGGCGCTTTGAGCAGGCGGAGGGCGGTACGCTTTTCCTCGACGAGATCGGCGACATGCCGATGGACGCCCAGACGCGCCTGCTGCGCGTGCTGCAAGAGGGCGAGTACACGATGGTGGGTGGCCGCAATGCCATCAAGACCAATGTGCGTATCGTGGCCGCCACGCACCGCGACCTCAGCCAGATGATCCGGCAGGGCCTGTTCCGCGAGGACCTCTACTATCGCCTGAATGTCGTGCCGATCCGCCTGCCACCACTACGCGAGCGCATCGATGACATTACGGACTTGGTGCAGCACTTCCTGCGTATGGCGCAACGGGAAGGCGAGCCGTCCAAGACGATTTCGCCCGAAGCCATCCGGCTGATGCAGAACTACAATTGGCCGGGCAATATCCGCGAGCTGGAAAACCTGGTGCGGCGGCTTTCGGCACTTTATGCCGACGAGCAGATTTCCGCGGAGATCGTTCAGAACGAGCTCAACATCGTGGACCGCCCGACCACGAGCTCCGCGACGGGCCCAGTAGATATTTCCATGGCCGTAGAGACCCATGTGGGGCAACTGCTGCGCGAGCACGAACCGAACCTGCCGCCAGCCGGCATGTATCAGCGGGTGATCGACAAGGTGGAGGCGCCGCTGATCGCCATGGCGCTCAATGCCTGTGGCGGCAATCAGATCAAGGCCGCAGATCTGCTCGGCCTCAACCGCAATACGTTGCGCAAGAAGATCCGGACGCACTCCATCGAGATCGTCAAGCATAGCAGCCGGCGGGGATAGAGCGCGTCGGGGCCCGCGAGCCGACATTCGGGCGTAGCGCTCAAGGCCTTCTCGGCTTTCACAGCGCCACTCGTCCTGTCCGTCGCGTTTAGGGGTCTTCGGGCCTCCGTGGCGGAAACGGTCCTGAGGGTTTGCGCCATTCGAGCGTAGCGCTCATGGTCTCCATCGCGGAAAACGGTCCACCGGACCGTTTTCTCATCGCGATGGAGTGTCGCATTTTGGCAACAATTATCTTGAAGGGTCGGCCGAATTGGGTCAGGCTTCCCTTTCCCTGTGATTTTGCACCTACATGGTGACTGTCGAAGAGTCGCTGTCGCGGCAAAATCTGCGTTCGAGCGGAGAATATTGACAGTCAATGGCCGATCTGGTTTCAACCAGCACAGAAAAAGCGAACGTGGCCCATGACGAACGGTCGAGAGGGCGGCGGTCGTTCTTTCACATTCAGCAGAACTATTCCTTGCGGGTACTTGGCTTCGTGGTGGTCTTTGCCTCGGTGCTGATGTCCTCGGTGTCCTTCTTCATCCTCTCCGGGATTTCTAATATCGAGCCCTCGCCTGCGGTGTGGACCGTCATCTGGGTGGTGACAGGACTGCTTGTTCTGCTGGTGATCGCCCTGGTCGTGACGGAAGCCGTACTGCTGTTCCAGGCCCGCCTCCGGGGCGTGCCAGGCGCCGGGCTACAGGTGCGTATGGTGGCTATGTTCGCCTTTGTCGCTGCCGTGCCGGCGGCGCTGGTCGCAGTTGTGGCCACGATTGCGCTCAATCAGGGTTTGGACCAGTGGTTCTCCGAGCGGACGCGCGCCATGGTGGAAAGCTCGCGGCTGGTGGCGCGTTCCTACATGCTCGAACATGCGCAGGTCCTGCGCGACGACATCATTTGGGTAGCGACCGAACTGGAGCAGGCGCGCTCGACGTTTGAGGAGGAGCCAGCCCGTTTCGAGCGCATCCTGACCGCGCTTGCAGTCACCCGTTCGCTGCCCTTCACCGCCCTGATCGATCGGGCAGGCGAGACACTGATGCGGGCGCAGATCAATGTCGCGGGGGCCTATCCGGCCCTGCCGGCCGGGGTCACAGACGGCGTTGTCGAAGGCATTCCAACACCGATTGCGCCAGGGTCGACCCAGTTCGTGGGATCAGTCATCAAGCTGCGCGGCTATGACGACACATTTCTGTTCGTGGCCAGGCCGGTGGATGCCGAAGTGCTTGAATACATGCGGCTAACCGACGAGAATATAACGGAATATCGTGAGTACGCATCGAACCGCCTGGTATTCCAGATCACCTTTACCATCATGTATGTCGGGCTGGCCGTGGTGCTGCTGCTGGCGGCATTGTGGGTGGGCATCGCGCTGGCGAACCGCTTTGTCGACCCGATCAGGAACCTGATGATCGCTTCGCGCCGGGTGAGCGCCGGCGACCTTGATGTGCAGGTGCCGGTGCAGGAGGGCCGAGGGGATCTGCGCGACCTCAGCAACGGCTTTAACCGCATGACGCAGCAGCTCAAATCGCAGCGCCTCGATCTGCTCAAGGCCAATGAAGTCAATGAGAAGCGCCGTCAGTTCACCGAGGCGGTGGTGGAGGGCGTTTCGGCCGGCATTATCGGGCTTGATCCGTTTGGGGCGGTTACCCTGGTCAATGCGCGTGCCTGCGAAATGCTTGGCAGGACCGAAATTGAGCTGATGGGCGAGCCGATGGACAAGATCATGCCCGAACTGGCAGCCACGCTGGACAAGGCGCGATCCGCGCGGCGCGGACAGGTGCGCGAACAAATCCAGCTAGGCAATGAAACGGACCGGCGCATCTACCAGGTCCAACTAACCCGGGAAGGCTCAATTACCGAGTCCAAGGGCTATGTGTTGACCTTTGACGACATCACCGATCTTGAATCTGCGCAACGCACCAGCGCCTGGGCCGATGTGGCGCGCCGGATTGCGCACGAAATCAAAAATCCTCTTACGCCCATCCAGCTTTCAGCCGAGCGGCTGCGCCGCCGCTACGGCAGCAAGCTCGAGGATGATCGGGATGTGTTCGACAAGTGCATCAACACAATCGTACGGCAGGTGGGGGATATCGGGCGGATGGTGGATGAGTTCTCGGCCTTTGCCCGCATGCCCGAGTCGGTGCCGGAGACCGCTGACCTGAGTGATGCGATCCGGCAGGCGGTATTTCTCGAAAGCGTGCGTCTGCCAGAGGTCAACATCGTCACCTTTTTGCCCGACGAGACCATCACTGCCTGGTTCGACACGCGCCTTGTGTCACAATCGCTCACCAATCTCATCAAGAACGCCGTGGAGGCCTTCGAGGGCATCCCCCTTTCCGGGGATTGGCAGCCCACGATCATTGTGGAAGCCCATGTCGAGGGCAATCATGCCCGCGTTTCGGTGTCCGACAATGGCAAGGGCTGGCCCGCTGACAACAGGCAAAGGCTCCTTGAGCCCTATATGACGACGCGGGAAAAAGGCACGGGGCTGGGTTTGGCCATCGTGGCGCGCATCATCGAGCAGCACGGTGGTATCGTCGAACTCGTCGATGCCGATCCGGATCCTCAGGGCAGGGTTGGGGCCTGCGTCACTTTCACACTTCCTTTGCATTCACCAGTAATGAACACCACAGAGGCAGGAACCGCGAGTGCGGACGACAATCCTGCCCACAAGGAGGAGCCGCAATTACCGGCGGTTGTTCAAAAATAAATGGCTTTGGATATTCTGATCATTGATGACGAGGACGATATCCGCGACCTGATCGCGGGGATCCTCGAGGACGAAGGCTATGAGGCGCGGCAGGCGCACGATGCCGATAGCGGGCTCAACGAAATCGCGCGCCGTCGCCCAAGCCTGGTGTTTCTGGACATCTGGATGCAGGGCTCGCGGCTTGACGGACTGCAATTGCTCGATGTGTTTCAGAGCCAGCATCCGGACATGCCGGTGGTGATGATCTCGGGTCACGGCAACGTTGAGACGGCCGTCTCGGCCATCCGGCGCGGCGCCTATGACTATATCGAAAAGCCGTTCAAGATCGACCGGCTGCTGCATGTGACACAGCGAGCCATGGAAGCCACGCGGCTGCGCAGCGAGGTGGCCGAACTCAAGGAGCGCTCGGCCAACAAGAGCCTCGACATGGTCGGGACTTCGCCGGCGCTGCAGCAGGTTCGCGGGGTAATCGAGAAATCGGCGCCGACCAATTCGCGCATCTTCATCTCCGGCCCCAGCGGCACCGGAAAGGGTCTGGTGGCGCGCCAGATTCATCAGCGCAGTCCGCGTGCCAGCGCTCCCTTTGTCGAGATCAATGCTTCGCTCTATGCCCCCGAAGAGGTTCCGGTGGTATTGTTCGGGCGCGAAGCGCGCGAGAAGACGGGCCTTCTCAAGGTGGAGGTTGGCGCCCTGGAGCGGGCCCATGGCGGCACGCTCTACCTTTCCGAGGTGACGACCTTGCCGCCGCCGGTGCAGGCGGCCCTGCTGCGCACGCTGGTGGAAAATCGCTTCCAGCGCGTTGGCGGCACCCAGGCGGTGCCGATCGATGTGCGGATCATCTCCTCCAGCTCGCAGAACGTGGCGGCGCAGGTGGACAGCGGCGAGTTCCGCTCGGACCTGTTCCATCGCCTGTCCATCGTGCCGCTGCCGCTAACCCCGCTCAAGGATCGGCGCGAAGACGTGCCGCCGCTGGTCACGGTGTTCATCGAGCAGGTCTGCCGCATGCATAATCTGCAGAAGCTGAATATCGGGGAAGACGCCATGGCGGTTCTGCAAGCGCAGGACTGGCCCGGCAATGCGCGGCAATTGCGTAATTCCATCGAGCGCCTGCTGATCCTGATGAAGGACCAGCAGCCCGAGGGCGGAGTGATAACGGCGGCCATGCTGCCCTCCGATATCGGCGAGGTGCTACCCACGGTGGGGGATGCGGATGCCTCAGCGCATCTGATGAGCCTGCCGCTGCGCGATGCGCGCGAGGTGTTCGAGCGGCAATATCTGCTGGCCCAGATCGAGCGCTTCGGTGGTAATATTTCCAAGACGGCAGAGTTCGTGGGCATGGAGCGCAGTGCGCTGCACCGCAAGATCAAGTCGCTGGGGCTTTGAAAATACGATGAAATCGGCTCTCTGCCATGTGCAGAGGGCGGGTAGGCAGTTCTGTGCAACTGTGCCATAGTGCCAAGTATAAGATAATTCGAGCCTCGGGGCTGGGCGGCAGTCCCATAGGGGTCCGGACGCAAGTGATTGCGACAAGAACAGCGACAATAAAGCCGCGGTAAAGAGGCCAAAAATGGCTGGCGAAAAACAGCAAAACCTCCAGGATTCTTTCCTTAACCATGTACGCAAGCAGAAGGTGCCGGTCACTATCTTCCTGGTGAACGGGGTCAAATTGCAGGGCGTGATTACCTGGTTCGACAATTTCTGCCTGCTGTTGCGGCGTGACGCGCAGTCGCAACTGGTTTATAAGCACGCCATCTCAACCATCATGCCCGGCGCGCCGATCCAGTTGTTCGATCCCGAGCAGAGCACAGATCACGACTGAACGCATATATGCACGAATTTGAAGACGAGCGGGACGTCCAGGCGGGCGGCCCCAAGCCCTATATCGACCGGCAGGCACAGCCGACGCGGACGGGGCTCGTCTGCCCCGATGTACGCGGTAAATCGAGCTATCACAGCATCGAAGCCCGGCAGGCCGAATTCGAGGGGCTGGCGGGCGCTATTGCGCTCGACATCGTGTTTTCCGACATTGTCCGCGTACGTGAGATCCGCCCGGCGACCTATATCGGGGCCGGGCATGTCGCGACGCTGGCCGAGAAGGTCAAGGCCGAGCATATCGAGTTGCTGCTTGTCGATGCCGCACTGACCCCGATCCAGCAGCGCAATCTAGAGCGGGAAACCGGCACCAAGGTGTTGGACCGTACAGCGCTGATCCTCGAAATCTTCGGCGAGCGGGCGGCCACGCGCGAAGGCGTTCTGCAGGTCGAACTGGCCCATCTCAACTACCAGAAGGGACGCCTGGTGCGCTCCTGGACCCACCTTGAGCGGCAACGCGGCAGCGGTGGCACCGGCTTCATGGGTGGCCCGGGTGAAACCCAGATCGAAAGTGACCGCCGCCAAATCACCGAGCGGATCGTGCTGCTCGAGGACAGGCTGGAGAAGGTCAAGAAGACGCGCGAGCAGCAGCGCCGGCAGCGCACCAAGGCACTGATCCCGGTTGTGGCGCTCGTGGGCTATACCAATGCTGGAAAATCGAGCCTGTTCAATGTGTTGACCGGGGCAGGGGTGTTCGCCGAGAATCTGCTGTTTGCAACGCTAGACACGACCGTTCGCAAGATCGAGTTGCCGCATGGCCGCGAAGTGATGCTCAGCGACACTGTGGGTTTCGTGGCCGATTTGCCGCATGACCTGGTGGCCGCCTTCCGGGCGACGCTGGAGGAAGTGGTGGACGCCGACATCATCCTGCATGTGCGCGATATCGCCAATCCCGATCATGCCGCGCAGGCGCAGGATGTGCTGACTGTGCTTGAGGAACTCGGTGTCTCTTCCGAGACTACGCCGATCATCGAGGTGTGGAACAAGATTGATCTGCTCGAGGAGCCCGGGCTTGCCCTGGCCTCCGCTGCGCCGGCTGGCAAGGTAGTCGCGACCATGCCCGTATCGGCGCATACCGGAGTAGGGCTCGATGCACTCAAGCTCAAGGTCGAGCAGCTCTTGAGCGAGCAGAGCCGGACCTATCACGTTCATGTGCCTTATAGTGCCGGCAGCGATATCGGCTGGCTGCACAACAATGCCGAGGTGATTTCGCGGGACGACGGGAACGAGCAGGGATCCGACTTCGTGGTTCGGGTCGACCCACGACATCGGGCGGAGTTCCTCGAGCGATTCAACGGCCGGATAGCCGCTTCTGACCTCTAGGCCTTATCCCTCGAGCGAATCTCGTTCCAATATCCATCCAGCCGGTCAAGGCCGGCAGAGGCGGGCTCAACGCCGTCTTCACGGCAGCGCTCTTCGACATAGTGGAAACGTCGGGTGAACTTGGAATTGGCGTCGCGCAGCGCCGCTTCCGGATCTACGCCGGCCTTGCGGGCCAGGTTGGCCACAGCAAAGAGCAGATCGCCAATCTCCTCGCGCAGGGCATCTTCGTCCCCCGATGACTCGGCTTCAACGACCTCGCCAAGCTCTTCCTCAATCTTGGCGCGAACGGCCGGCAGGTCTGGCCAATCGAAGCCAACCTTGGCGGCGCGTTTGGCGAGCTTTTCGGCGCGGGCGAGGGCGGGCAGCACCTGCGGCACGTCGTCCAGAATGGATGGCGCGCTATCGCCCTTGCGCTCGGCCTTGGCAGTGCGCTCGCCCACCTTGATCGCTTCCCAGCGGTCCTGGGCGTCGACGGCGCCATCTGCCACCACATCACCAAAGACATGCGGATGGCGGCGGATCAGCTTTTCGGTGATTGCCTGGACAACGTCGCCAATGTCAAAATGGCCAGCCTCCTTGGCCATTTGGGCGTGGTAAATCGGCTGCAGCAGCAGATCGCCCAATTCCTCGCGCAGATCGCCGAAATCCTCGCGCTCGATAGCATCGGCAACCTCGTAGGCTTCTTCGATGGTGTAGTGCCGGATGGAGCGGAAGTCCTGCACCAGGTCCCAGGGACAACCGCCATCGGGGTCGCGCAAGGCGGCCATGATCTCGATGAGGCGGGAGATATCGCGAGATGGCTGCATGGTACGCGGTCCAGCTGGTTGGGATTCGATGGGAGCACCATAGCAAAGCGTGAGGGAAGTGGGACGGGTGCGCGGCGCAGATCACCACAAAATCCGAGCATCCAGTTTTCGCATAATATATATTATGGAACTTTTATGTGTGGGATATGGGCCGAAATCCAGGGTTCTGGTGCTGTCTGCCCTCCACACTGATGTTTCCGGTGCGACGCTGCCTCAGCGGTTGAGTATGCGCCCGGCCATGACATCGATCTGCATGCCGTCAAAAGCGGGCGTCACGTTTGAAGGCGTCTCGGCTTCGGTGGCGGCGTAATCGAGATCGATGTGCATATTGGTGAGCACCGCCTGGCGCGGCTGGAAGCGCGCGATCAGTTCAAGGGTTTCAGGCAGGCTGAGATGACTTGGGTGCGGCGTCGGACGCAGCGCATCGACGATCCAGATGTCGAGGTCTTGCAGGGCTGAATCTGCACTACTGGGAACAGCTGAGAGATCGCAGCAATAAGCCAGGCCGCCTATGCGATAGCCGAAGGCGTTGATATCGCCATGCACCAGATCGAAGGCTTGAAGTTCCAGTGTTCCGCCCGGTCCATCCACCGAAACGGTGTCGCCATCGGCAATTTCGTGGGCATTGAGAATGGGCGGATAGGAACCGCCGGGCGGCGTGGCAAAGCAGTAGCCGAAGGCTTCCCTGAGGCGCGCGCCGCAGTCGGCCGAGAAATAGACGTCGACCCGGCGCCTGTTATGCAGTGCCAGCACGCGTAGATCGTCGATGCCATGGGTATGGTCGGCATGTTCATGCGTGTAGAGAACAGCGTCCAACCGGTCCACATGGGCGCCGAGCAATTGCTCACGCAGATCGGCCCCGGTGTCGATCAAGGCGCGGGTTGGGTTTTGGACGCCGTCGCGCCAACCTTCGATGAGCAGCGAGCAGCGGCGGCGGCGATTGCGCGGTTCATGGGGATCGCAGGCGCCCCAGACATGTCCAACGCGTGGCACGCCTCCGGATGACCCGCAGCCCAATATGGTCGCGATGATCCGGTTGGGTGCAGCCACAGCTTAGCTCACGCCGGTCTTGGAAAAGAGACGCCCGAAATTGGCGGTCGATTCCGCACCGAGCTGGTCGAGCGAAATGCCACGGATATCGGCCAGCTTCTCGGCCGTATGGCGCACGAAGCTGGGTTCGTTGGACTGACCGCGATGCGGAATTGGCGCGAGATACGGCGCGTCGGTTTCGACAAGATAGCGGTCCGCCGGAACGATCCTGGCGACCTCGCGAATTTCCTCGGCATTCTTGAAGGTGATGATGCCCGAAAAGGATACATAGCCGCCCAGATCCAGGGCGCGTTTTGCCAGGTCCATGCCGGCGGTAAAGCAATGCAGAACAAAGGGGAAGGCCCCCTGCCCGGCTTCCTCCTCGAGGATAACCGCCATGTCTTCATCAGCCTGCCGGCTGTGGATAACCAGTGGAAGACCGGTGATGCGTGCGGCCGCAATATGGCGGCGCAGGCCTGTGGCCTGAGCATCGCGCGGGGCGTTGTCATAGAAATAGTCGAGGCCCGCCTCGCCGATAGCAACGCAGCGCGGATGGGCACTTAGGCGGACAAGTTCATCCACTTCGATATGCAGTTCTTCGTGCGCATTATGTGGATGGGTCCCGACAGAGCACCAGACGTTCTCATAACGTTCCGCCAGCCCGGCATAAGTGGAAAAGTTTTCCACTCTTGTGGATATCGTCACCATGCCGGTGACCCCGGCAGCCTCTGCACGCGCCAATACCCCATCCAGATCGCTGGACAGAGCTTCGAAATCGAGGTGGCAATGGCTGTCGATCAGCATGGTCACTCGGCCGGTTTTTCGAGGCGCGCGAAGACGCCCTGGGGCGCGGGCAACTCGGTATTTGCTAGCAGACTGTTAGCATTGAACGCCGCCTGGAGAACACGCTGGTCAAAGGGCACAGCTAACTGGTCGAGGAGACGCTCCGCCGAGGCCGGTACGAAGGCCTGCATAGGGATGGCGAGGCGGCGGACGGTGTCGGCCGTAACGTAGAGTACGGTCGCCATGCGGACCGGATCGGTCTTCTTCAGCGCCCATGGCTCCTGTGCGGCAAAGTAGTTGTTGGCCGAGCTCAGCGCGCCAACGATGGCTCCAGTCGCTTCGTGGACCAATTGCTTGTCCATCGCTTTTTGTGCTTCGGCGATGGCTTCGGTGACTTCGGCGATGAGGGCGTTATCCGCCTCGGTCAGTTCGCCCAGTTCGGGCACCCTGCCCTCGCAGTTCTTGTTGATCATCGAGAGCGAGCGCTGGGCGAGATTACCCAAATTGTTGGCCAGGTCCGCATTGACGCGATTGACCAGCTTTTCATGGCTATAGTCGCCATCGCTGCCGAAGGACACTTCGCGCAGGAAGAAATAGCGCACCGCATCCTGGCCGAAGGTTTCGACCAGGGCAAAGGGGTCGATGACGTTGCCCAGCGACTTGCTCATCTTCTGGCCGTCCACCGTCAAGAAGCCATGCGCAAAGACGCGGTGCTGAACCTCAAGCCCAGCGCTCATCAGGAAAGCGGGCCAATAGACGGTGTGGAAGCGGATGATGTCCTTGCCGATGACATGCAGGTCCGCCGGCCAGAACTTCTTGAACAGCTCGCTGTTCTCGTCCGGATAGCCGACACCGGTGATGTAGTTGGTCAGGGCATCGACCCAGACATACATGACGTGACCCGGCGCATCGGGAACCGGAATGCCCCAGTCAAAGGTCGTGCGGGAGATAGAAAGGTCCTGCAGGCCGCTCTTCACAAAAGAGATGATTTCATTGCGCCGCTCCTTGGGCGCGATGAAATCGGGGTTGGCCTCATAGAGATCGAGCAGCTTCTGCTGATAGGCGGAGAGGCGAAAGAAATAGGTCGGTTCCTCGACCCACTCGACCTCGGCACCGGACGGCGCGAAGCGCTTGCCATCCTTTTCGGTGAGTTCGTCCTCATCGAAATAGGCCTCGTCACGCACCGAATACCAGCCTTTGTAGGTGGACTGGAAAATGTCGCCATTGCTGCTGGCAGCCATCTTCTTCCAGATGGCCTGCGAGGCTTCATGGTGGCGCGACTCCGTGGTGCGGATAAAGTCGTCATTGGACAGGTTCAGCGCGCCGGCAAGAGCCTTGAATGCACCAGCATTGCGGTCGGCCAGCTCGCGGACGGCAATGCCTTCCTTGGCGGCGGTCTGCACCATCTTGATACCGTGCTCGTCCGTGCCGGTCAGGAAATAGACCTCGCGGCCTTCCAGCCGCTTCCAGCGGGCGATGGCGTCGGTCGCGATCATCTCATAGGCGTGGCCGATATGGGGCGCGCCATTTGGGTAAGAGATCGCGGTGGTGACGTAGAACGGCTTGGTGGTCATGCTTGCTCGGCAGGATTGGCAAATTGAACGCAATGCTTCCGGATCGCATCGAAGATAACCGCCAGCGTCTGCTTCATGTCGAGATTGACGCTGTCGGCTTCGCCCAGAAGTGCGCCTGCCTTCTCCCATAGCTCGGTGGCAGAGGCAAGCCGCGAACGTCCGGCGGGCTGCATGGCCGCCTCGCGCATTTCATTGGCCAGCCAGTCATTGAGAATTTCGCGCGCGAAGGACATGTCCGGCCCCTGCGGGTCGGCGCCAAGGGCGTCGGAAAGCTGTATCTGGGCGGCGATTGGCATGCGGGCCGGGGCCTGCAACCAGGCGAGCAGCGCACCAACCGGTGAGTTTTCCGCCAGAGCCAGAGTTTCAAAGGCCCGACGCGGACGGCCGCCGGCAAGTTGGACGGCGCGGTCAAGCGTTTCAGCGTCCAGGTCCGGATGGCTGGAACTGACCACAGTGCGGACCATGTCATCGCGCAGCCCGCGCAGAGCCAGATTGTGACAGCGCGAACGGATGGTTGGCAGCAATTGCCCCGGGCGATGGGACACCAGGAGAAATGTCGTGTCCGCGGGCGGCTCTTCGAGCGTCTTGAGCAGGGCGTTGGCCGCCGACGGATTGCACTCGTCAATGCTGTCGAGAATGGCGATACGATGACCTGCCCTGCCCCGGGTGTGCTGCAATGTTTCGCGCAATTCCCTGACGTCCTCGACGCGGATGACCGAGTAGTACCCCTTGGCGTCCTTGGGACGGCGGCGCAGCAGCGCCAGATTGGGATGCGACAGCGCGGCCACCTGTTCGCGGACGCGTTTTGGTTCTTCGTCGCCAGTGGCCGTCAGGATAGCAGTGGCCAGTTCGAAAGCCAGGGTGGCTTTGCCGATGCCCTGCGGCCCTTGCAGCATGATGGCGCCGGGCAGGCGATGCTCGGCCAGCTGGGTGAGTACGGCCGTGCGGGCAGCGTCGTGCCCAACAGCCACCTGGCGCTGCTCGGGCAACGGCAGGTCGGGAAGCGCGGCCGGATCGGTCACGCGACAGGCCTGCCCTGCAATTCAGGAAAGCGTGAGCTGACGACCTCCCAGATGGCGGCCTCGAGCGCTTCTTCGTCCTGTTCGGCGGAAATGATCACGCAGCGGTCGGCGTTGTTGCGGGCGATGTCGAGGAAGTTTTCGCGCAGGCGTTGGTGCCAGTCGAGCTCCTCCTTCTCGAAGCGGTCGCCGGTCAGTTGCAATCCGTCTTCGACGGCGCGCTGTTCCACGCGGCGAAAGGCGATGGTCGGATCCATGTCGAGCACAATGGTGAGGTCGGGTGTATGACCATCCAGCGCCAGTGCCTCAAGCGCGTCGATGAGCTTGTCATCCACGCCGCCGGTCAGGCCCTGATAGGCGCGGGTGGAGTCGCAGAAGCGGTCGGAGATAACCCATGTGCCTTTGTCGAGATTGGGCGCGATGAGTTGACTGACATGATCGAGGCGCGCTGCGGCGAACAGCACGGCTTCCGAGCCTGCGCCCCAAGCCTCGGAGCGCCCCTGCAGAATGAAGGAGCGGATGGCTTCGGCCTTGGGTGTGCCACCTGGCTCTCGCGTGCGAACGGCCTCAATGGCATGGTTTGCGAGATTGTTCAGCAGCCGCCGAACCTGAGTCGACTTGCCGACACCTTCGCCACCCTCGAAGGTGATGAAACGGGCTGGGCGTCGATTTGGCGCTTCAAGCATGGGCAGGCTGATTCCTTGATCCGAACCCTTTTAGGACACCTGCGCGAGCGGGAAAAGCGGGGAGCGGGATTTGCCCGCCACTCTGGCATGGTCTTCGCGGGCCTTGAGCCTGAAATGGCCCGGTGGACCGGTTCTGCTTAGGGCACTGTTCAGAGCCAACCCAACGCCAGTTGCTTGAGCGCATCGGTGGCGCGGCGGATCAGATCGCCCTGGCCGACGCTTTCGGCGGCGTAGAGGGGAGCAGCCTGGACCAGCTGGTCATTGCAGTAGACCCTCAATTCGGCAATGCGGTCGCCCGCCTGAACCGGTGGCAACAGCGGGGCTTCGTAGTTAACGGTGGCCGAGAGACACTGGCGTGAACCGCGCGGCAGGTAGAGGGCCATTTCCCCCTGGCCGACGAGAGCGACATTGGGGCTGGCGCCGCCATAGACGTCCGCATAGGCGACAATCTGGCCCTCGGCATAGGGTGTGAAGCGTTCGAAAGCACGGGCACCCCAGGTAAGGAGCTTGCGCGCCTCTTCGGTGCGTTCGCGCATGGAGCCGAGGCCATGGACCACCGCTATCAGACGGCGGTCGCCCTGATCGGTGGAGGTCACCGATCCGTAACCGGCCGCTTGCGTATGCCCGGTTTTCAGACCGTCAACGCCGATGCCCATCTCGACCAGCGAATTGCGATTGGCCTGGTTGATGCCGTTCCACTCCATCGAGGGTTCGGAGAAGTAGTGGTAGTATTCGGGGAATTCGCGGATGAGGTAGCGCGCAAGTTCGGCAAGGTCGCGGGCCGTCGAATATTCGTTAGGGTCCGGCAGACCAGTGGAATTGGTGAAGTTCGAGCCTTCAAGGCCAAGGTCGTTGGCCAGCTCATTCATCATCAGCGCGAACGTGTTTTCCGAGCCGGCAATGCCTTCAGCCAGAACGATGGCGGCGTCGTTGCCGGACTGGATGATGACAGAACGCACCAGGTCTTCGACACGGATCTGCGAGTTGAGTTCGGCAAACATCGTCGAGCCGCCGGATGCAGCGCCGCCTGTGCGCCAGGCGTTCTCGGACACAAAGAACTCATCGTCCAGGCTAACCCGCCCTGCCCTGATCTCGTTGAATACCACGGCCAAAGTCATCAGCTTTGTCATGGAGGCAGGCTCAAGGGGCGCGTCGGCGTCCTTCTGGAAGATGACCGTGCCGGACTCGTAATCCATCAACACGGCAAACTTTGCCTTGGTGTCGAACTCCGCCTGAGCCAAGACCCCTCCGGCAAGGCACAGAAAGGCAATTATGGCTGTGAGCATTCGCACGGCGCAGGTTCCTCGTCTTTGCGACTTCAACGCCGAACTCCTCCCGGCGCAATATAGACGCAATCAATAGAGAATTGCGTCAGTCAGGCCAAGGTCTTGTGCGAGTTGAATGGCGTCCTGGGGTGTTGCCCCGGGCTTTAGTCGCGTCATTGTGAGCTTTGTTGCCGTCCGGCCATTGACCGAAACCGACTCTTCATCGACGGCGCCAAGCAAGGCGAACTGCTGGGCGACGGTCGCGGCATTGCTGGAGTCGGCGAAGATGCCCAGGGCCAGCCGAATGCCGCGATTGTCAGCGTCGACAGAGCCAGCCCAGTCAGCAAGCGCGGCATTGCCGCTTGCCATGGCATTGGCGGCCGCGTGGGCAGAACCGATGGCGGCGTCCATCTCGTGGGGCGTCGTATCGGCGTAGGAGAACAGGCCGTTGAAGAAATTGGTGGTCATGCCGACGAGGCTGCGGTTGCTCTGGCTGCCGGAGCTGGCGACGCGGATCGGGCCGCTATCGTAGTCGGCCGGACCATTGTAGCTGGCCACCAGCATGCGGGTGTCGTCGCCTTCGAGCGGCGCCTGGCCCACATATTCAACATGGACGCTGGTCGAGCCCTTGTTGACGTAGCCCAGCATGGAGGCGGCGCGATAGCTCAGATCGATGATGCGTCCGGAGACGTACGGACCACGGTCGTTGACGCGAACGATGAGCGAGCGGCCATTGGCGGTATTGGTCACGCGCACATAGGACGGCAGGGGCAAGGTCGGGTGCGCCGCGGTGATGGCGTTGGCCGAGAAGATTTCGCCATTTGCCGTGCGGCGGCCGTGGAAGTCGGAACCGTACCAGGAGGCAGAGCCGGAGGCGGAATAGCTTGGATCGTGCTGGGGCACATAGGTCTTGCCACGCACGGTATAGGGTTTACCGATCTGGTAACGCCCCCCACCTTTGGGCGGGTTCGGATTGGATGTGACGCGTGGCGAGACAGCGACACCATATTCGCTGGAGGTAAAAGCAGCGCGTTTGACCGTTGCGCCAAGATTTCCCGTGGCGCAGGCGGCCAGGGAGGGTGCGATCAGGGCGGCCAGGGCCAATGCTCGAACAGCGTTACGCCAGGTGGTCGCCACGATATGCAATACTCGTCAAAAAACAGAACTCTTCGGCGCGAAGGATAGCGGCTTTGGCGCACCACTCACAGAAAGGAACAATTTTACGGTTTAGGAGGGGTTAAGGCCAATGAATGGTTAGATTCTTCCGCCAGATTGCAGAGACCGGTGTGTACAATAGCCGAGCCGGAGCAAATGACACTCTTCGCGGGTTGACTGATATAAAGATATCTTTATGTCATGACGCAGCGCTGATAGAATGCCCGCACGTTATAAGAAAGTGAGGACGGCGATGAGCCCCTCCCCCAGCATGGAAACTCCCCTTATTCCCGATTGGAACGAGGTGCGCGAAGCGCTGACCCGCGCCATAGAGGAACGTATCCTCATCCTGGATGGCGCGATGGGCACGATGATCCAGCGCCTGGGATTGACGGAAGAGAATTTCCGGGGCGATCGGTTCAAGGATTGGAGCCACCCGCTCAAGGGCAATAACGACTTGCTCGTCATTACCGAGCCGAAAATGATCGAGGATATCCACTACGCCTATTATATGGCTGGCGCGGATATCGTTGAAACCAACACATTTTCGGCTACCTCGGTGGCGCAGGCGGACTATGCCTGCGAGGAGGCGGTATACGACATCAACTATTGGGGCGTAGTTTGCGCGCGCCGTGCTGCCATTCGAGCGGAAGAGCAAGACGGCCGCCGTCGCTTTGTCGCTGGCGCCCTGGGGCCGACCAACAAGACCTCGTCCATGTCGACGGACGTCAATAGCCCGGGCCACCGTGCCATCACCTTTGACGAACTGGTCGAAGCCTATGGCGAAGCCATTCGTGGGCTGGTCGACGCGGGTGCGGACTTGCTGTTGTTCGAGACCATCACCGATACGCTGAACACAAAGGCCGGCATTTTTGCGGCTCAGCGGTTGTTCGAAGAACGCGGCATCGATGTGCCGATCATGATTTCGGGCACGATTACCGACTTGTCCGGGCGGACCCTGTCCGGTCAGACGCCGACGGCATTCTGGTATTCGGTGCGGCACGCCAATCCGATTACCATCGGGCTCAATTGCGCCCTGGGCGCGGACCTGATGCGGGACCACATATCCGAGCTCTCGGGGGTCGCCGACACCTTCATCTGCGCCTATCCCAATGCGGGCCTGCCCAATGAAATGGGCGCTTATGATGAGACGCCCGAGCAGATGGCCAGCCAGCTTGAGGCCTTTGCCAGCGATGGGCTGCTGAACATTGTGGGTGGCTGCTGCGGCTCGACGCCAGACCATATCCGCGCGATTGCAGAAACGGCCGCACGCTTTGCGCCGCGCCGGGTTCCGCATGCTGACCGGCTGCTGCGCCTGTCCGGCCTGGAGCCGTTCACGCTCACCAAGGACATTCCCTTCGTCAATATTGGCGAGCGGACAAATGTCACCGGGTCGGCCCGGTTCCGCAAGCTCATCACCGCTGGCGATTATACCGCCGCGCTCGATGTGGCGCGGGATCAGGTGGCCAATGGCGCCCAGGTCATCGACATCAATATGGACGAGGGCCTGATCGACAGCCAGCAGGTGATGATCGACTTCCTCAACCTGCTGGCGGCGGAACCCGACATCGCCAAGGTGCCGCTGATGATCGATAGCTCCAAATGGGAGGTCATCGAGGCGGGCCTGAAATGCGTGCAGGGCAAGGCGCTGGTCAATTCCATCTCGCTCAAGGAAGGCGAAGAGGCGTTCATCCATCACGCGCGGCTGGTGAAGGCCTATGGCGCGGCCGTAGTCGTGATGGCGTTCGATGAAACAGGACAGGCGGACACCAAGGCGCGCAAGGTCGAAATCTGCGCCCGGGCATACAAAATCCTGACCGAGGTGGTCGGCCTGCCGCCGGAAGACATCATCTTCGACCCCAATGTGTTCGCTGTCGCCACGGGCATCGAAGAGCACAACAATTATGGCGTCGACTTCATCGAGGCGACCAAGGAAATCACCGACAGCCTGCCGCATGTGCATATTTCGGGCGGTATCTCAAACCTGTCGTTCTCGTTCCGCGGCAATGAGCCGGTGCGCGAGGCGATGCATGCGGTGTTCTTGTACTATGCGATCCAGAACGGCATGGACATGGGCATCGTCAATGCCGGTCAGCTGGCGGTCTATGAAACCATCGACAAGGAACTGCGTGACGCCTGCGAGGACGTGATCCTCAACCGGCGCGCGGACTCCACGGACCGCATGCTGGAGCTTGCCGAGCGGTACAAGGGCCAAGGCGGTGGCGCCGGCAAGGCCAAGGATATGAGCTGGCGCGAATTGCCTGTGGGCGAGCGCATCACGCACGCATTGGTCAACGGCGTGACCGAATTCATCGAGGCCGACACCGAAGAAGCACGCCAGACATTCGATCGGCCGCTGCATGTGATCGAAGGCCCGCTGATGGCCGGCATGAATGTGGTGGGTGACCTGTTCGGCTCGGGCAAGATGTTCCTGCCGCAGGTGGTGAAATCGGCCCGCGTGATGAAGCAGGCCGTGGCCTATCTCATGCCATTCATGGAAGCCGAGAAGGACGCCAATGGCGACGCCGCCGGGCGCAAGAGCGCGGGCAAGGTGCTGATGGCGACGGTCAAAGGCGACGTGCACGACATCGGCAAGAATATCGTGGGCGTCGTGCTGAGCTGCAACAACTACGAGATCATCGACCTTGGCGTCATGGTGCCAAGCCAAAAGATCCTGGAGACGGCGCGGAAGGAAAAGGTCGATATCATCGGCCTGTCGGGCCTTATCACACCCTCGCTCGATGAGATGGTGCACGTGGCAGCCGAAATGGAGCGCGAGGGCTTCGACATTCCGTTGCTGATCGGCGGGGCAACGACAAGTCGCGTGCATACGGCGGTGAAGATCCATCCACGCTACGCACGGGGCCAGGCCGTTCATGTGAACGACGCCAGCCGTGCCGTGGGCGTTGTCTCGAACCTGCTTTCAGATGAGACCAAGTGGACGTTCATCGATCAGGTCCGGGCCGAATATGCCAAGTCGGCGGCGGCGCATGAGCGGGCCGAATCCGAAAAGCGCCGGCTGCCGCTCGAGAATGCGCGCAGCAATGCGTTCACGCCAGACTGGTCCGGGTACACGCCCCCTGCCCCCAGCTTTCTGGGCACGCGCAGCTTCACCGATTTCGACCTGGCGGAGATCGCCCGCTATATCGACTGGACGCCGTTCTTCCAGACATGGGAGTTGAAGGGACGCTACCCGGCCATTCTCGAAGATGAAAAACAGGGCGAAGCGGCGCGGGCTCTCTGGGCCGATGCCCAGAGGATGTTGGCTCAGATCATCGACGAGAAGTGGTTTGCCCCCAAGGCTGTCATTGGCTTCTGGCCAGCCAATGCCGTCGGCGACGATATTCGCCTGTTCGCTGATGAGGGTCGCGAGGAGGAGCTGGCAACGTTCTTCACCCTGCGCCAGCAGCTTTCCAAGCGCGACGGCAAGCCCAATATGGCGTTGAGCGACTTCGTGGCGCCAGTGGAGACTGGCAAGCCGGATTATCTGGGCGGCTTTGTCGTTACGGCCGGCATGGAAGAGGTGGCAATCGCCGAACGCTATGAGCGCGCCAATGACGACTATTCCTCCATTCTCGTGAAGGCCCTGGCCGACCGGTTCGCCGAGGCCATGGCTGAATACATGCATGAACGGGTGCGCAAGGAGTATTGGGGTTACGCCTCCGATGAAGCCCTGTCGCCTGACGAACTGGTTGGCGAACCCTACCAGGGTATCCGCCCGGCACCCGGTTATCCGGCCCAGCCGGACCACACTGAAAAGACCACCCTGTTCCGCCTGCTCGACGCGGAGAACAGCGTTGGTGTGACGTTGACGGAGAGCTACGCCATGTGGCCCGGCTCGTCGGTGTCGGGCATCTACATGGCTCATCCCGACGCTTATTATTTCGGGGTCGCCAAGGTGGAGCGCGATCAGGTGATCGACTATGCGCAGCGCAAGGGCATGGATGTTGAAGAGGTTGAGCGGTGGCTTGCTCCAATTCTCAACTACATGCCCGGCAAGGTGGCGGCGGAGTGATTGGTAGCCGATATGTCACGAATTGACCCCATCCCGGTCACGCTGATTTCGGATCCGCGAAAGCTGGTGCCGCTGGACGGCGGCACTGCGCTGATCCGGCTGCCGGCCAATACGGGGCATGGACATGCCGATGGTGATGTCTGCGTCGCCTGCTCCGGCATTACTGATGTACGGGCACTGCTCTACAATCTGCTTGAAGAGCATCGGCGCAATATGCGGCCGGCGTTTTCGCGGGTCGTGGTGGATGCTAGCGCAGTGGCCGATCTCCAGCAGGTGGTGGCGGCGCTGACGGGGAAACTGCCGGCCCAAGCACTGCGGGACCATACCGTGGCGCGGATGTTCTACCTGGCGGGCTAAGCCTTCTTCACTCCTCGCCTAAGGGAGAGGAGGAAACCGCACCAGCGGTGTATCGGCCCTGAGATAAAGCGGGTGCTTGGGCGAGCCGTCTGCATTGGTGCCGAAGCACCAGAGTTCGACACCGTCGCTGATCAGTGTCGCGACGATTTCCCTGCCGGCCGGAGCCAGAGCCTTGTTGAGCTTGCCGTGACACAGGACGACGCGTCCTGCCCCGCGGGCCGCGTCCCGGATGATAGGCAGGTTGGCCGGCGAAACCGCTTCAACGCCGGGCTGAACCAACATTTTGGGATGGGTGGCGCGATAGTCGCCGACATTGCATTTGACCATGCCGGAAAAGCCCTCGCGGCGGGCAAAATTCCACTCGCGGGCGCAAGTAGGATCATCGACGGTCGCGTCGGCGGTGGAGGGATTCATGCCGATAAAGACGATATAGTGCTCTGGGAAAGTGTCGCCCAGCCAGCGGCGCATGCGCTGTCGATGCCGGCCATCGGCGCTCATGATCACATCGCCGCGCACGCCCTCGCCCAGGCGCAGGCGGACCTTGCCACCAGGGTCGTGTGCAAAATCATTCATGCGGTGAGGTCACTCGGCGGGGTGAGGCCATTCATCAGCGAGGCCGTGGTGATGGTGTTTGCGAGGAGACAGGCAATGGTCATGGGGCCGACGCCGCCCGGAACCGGCGTGATTGCCGAGGCCGTTTCAGACGCGGCGGCGGTGTCCACGTCGCCGACGAGGCGGGTCTTGCCCTCGCCCTTTTCCGGGGCAGGAATACGATTGATGCCAACGTCGATGACGACAGCGCCCGGCTTGATCCAGTCACCCTTGATCATCTGCGGGCGACCGACCGCGGCCACGACGATATCGGCCTGGCGCACGACGTCGGCCAGGTCCTTTGTGCGGGAATGAGCGACGGTGACAGTGCAATTGTCGCGCAGCAGCAATTGCGCCATCGGCTTGCCGACAAGGTTGGAGCGGCCGATGATGACAGCGCTCTTGCCTTCGAGTGAACCAAGCTCATCGCGCAGCAGCATGAGGCAGCCGAGCGGGGTGCAGGAGACCGGGCCCGGCAGGCCGATCTGCACCTTGCCGACATTGGCGGGGGTGAAGCAGTCGACGTCCTTGGCGGGGTCGATGGCTTCGATGACCTTGTTGGGGTCAATGTGTCTGGGCACCGGCATCTGGACAAGGATACCATGCACGGCCGGATCGGCGTTGAGCTTTTCGACCAGGGCCAGCAGGTCGGCTTCCGGCGCGTCAGCGGGCAGTTCGTGCTTGAACGAATTCATGCCAACTTCGGCGGTCTGCTTGGCCTTGGATGAGACATAGACCTGGCTGGCAGGGTCCTCGCCGACAATCACCACCGCGAGGCCCGGGGTAATACCGTGGTCGGCCTTGAGCCGCGCAACATGACCGGCAATGCGGCCGCGCATATCTTCGGCAAAGCGTTTTCCGTCGATGATTTTTGCGGTCATTTCGGCCTCGATCTGCTTTAGTGGCGCTCTGTGGGCTGGGGCCCGTTTCATGCGCTTCGACATAAGGGATGAGGAATGATCCGTCCATTGCTTTGGCTATCGCTTGTACCCCTCATGGCCGGCCCGGCCGCGGCGCAGGAGGCGTCGCTGGAAAAGCAGGCCAGGAAGCTGCATAAGCTGGCGGGTGGTGATGCCTGCGAGACAAGCGGATATGTGCCCGAGGACGACTATGAGAGCTGGACGTTCAGCTATCTGCCGAGTTGGAGTTCGGGCGATGAGAGCGATCGCGCCGAGGTCACCCTGGTGCGGTTGTTCTGTTTTGCGGGCGCCTACAACGAAAGCCATGCCTATTACTTGCTCAGGGATTTTGACGGGCTGCAGCCGCTGGGCTTTGCCGAGCCGGCCTTTGACGTGAAGTATAAGAATGATGACTACAATGGCGCCGTCGAGGCGATCACGGTGGTTGGCATGGCGTCGCGAAACCTGCTGGTTAACTCCTATTTTGACCCTGAAACACTGACCATCGAATCCTTCTCGAAGTGGAGAGGGCTTGGTGATGCCAGTTCCGCAGGGACCTGGATTTTTAGAGACGGCGCTTTCTCGCTGGTCCATTTCACCGTCGATGCCAGCTATGACGGTGAAATGGATGGCCAAGTGCTGGTTGATTACCAGAGCGAACGGTAGGGCCCATGCCCGAACAGAAGACCAAGCCTCACACCGGGGATGTCGCTGAATTTCTCGCTCAGGTAGAGAGTGACCAGAAGCGGGCCGACTCGCATGTGCTGGTTGAGTTGATGAGCGAGGTGACGGGCGAACCGCCGGTGCTATGGGGCACCATGGTCGGGTTTGGCCAGTATCACTATCGCTATCCAACCGGCCACGAGGGCGACGCTTTTCTGGTCGGGTTTGCCCCGCGCAAGGCGGCGTTCAGCATCTATCTGATGGGGACCTATTTTCCGGAGGAGAACGAGCGGCGCGCGGCCTTGCTTGCCAAGCTGGGCAAGCATCGCATGGGCAAGGCCTGTCTCTATGTCAACAAGCTGAGCGACATCGATCTCGATGTGCTGCGCAAGCTGGCCGAAATTTCCGTCACAAAGCTGCGCCAGACCTATCCGGACAAGTAAAGGCCGCCACGGCATTGCTGCCGGGCGGCCTCTTGGGGAAACGGTCCACCGCGCTGTTGAGGGCTTGGGGGACATGCGGCAAACCGCTCCCGCTCACCGGTTGCATGGGTCGTTTGCTGTGCCGATGAACTGTTTCGAAGATGGTGGCTAATTGCGGCGAGAAAAGAGCGGGTCACTGAAGTGTGAAAGGTGAGACCGCACCCTGCACTTCGTTGAGAAGCCGTCATGCGGCGCCTATATTGGCGGTCATTGAAAGAAGCGATTCCAACATTCTGCAACCCGATCCGCGGGTTGGCCCCGAGGGACATTCATGACGACACTCAGCCCGCCGCGCCTTGAAACCCAGTCATTCACCGATCCGGCCGCAGCCTGGGCCCATATCGCCTACATCTATCACCGCAATTGCGACTTCATCCGTGGTCATCTCGATGGGCTCACCCAGGGGAATGTGCCCGCTGGCCGGGTGCGGGCGTGCTACCCGCAGATCGAGGTGCGCTCCACCAGCTATTCCAAGCATGAGAGCACCCTGCCCTATGGCTATTTGCATACACCCGGGATCTATCGCACCACGGTGACGGCGCCAGACCTGTTTCAAGGCTATCTGCAGGAGCAGTTCGAGGTCATCCTCAAGAATCATGGCGGGGTGATCGAAGTCGGTGAATCCGACACACCCATTCCGCTGCATTTTGCACTGGGGCCGCGTGATCATCTCGATGGCAAGGCGATCAATGCCATGGACGTGCCGCTGCGCGACCTGTTCGACGCGCCGGACCTAGGCAATACCGACGATGAAATCGCCAATGGCACCTATGTACCGCCGCGCGGCGGGCCCTACCCACTATCGGCCTTCACGGCGCCTCGAGTCGATTACTCGCTGTTCCGGCTGGCGCATTATACTGGCACCGATGCCGAACACTTCCAGAACTTCGTGATCTTTACGAACTACCAGTTCTATATCGACGAATTCTGCCGGCTGGCAAAGGGCTGGATGACGGAGAAACATCCACATTATCAGCGCTTTATCGAGCCGGGCAACGTCGCGACAGACAATATGCTGACAGGCGGCGGGGTCACTGGCACTCCGCCACCACGTACCCCTCAAATGCCGGCCTATCACCTGGTGGGTGACCGCGGCCGCGGGATCACCATGATCAATATCGGCGTCGGTCCGTCCAACGCCAAGACAATCACCGACCATATCGCAGTTCTGCGTCCGCATGCCTGGATCATGCTGGGCCATTGTGCGGGTCTTCGGAATAGCCAGGAACTGGGCGACTACGTCCTTGCCCATGCCTATGTGCGTGAAGACCATGTGCTTGATGCCGATCTGCCGCTGTCGGTGCCGATCCCGGCGCTGGCGGAAGTTCAGGTGGCGCTGGAGCAGGCGGTGGAGGAGATCACCCAGACCGAGGGGCTGGAAACCAAGAAGATCATGCGCACCGGAACGGTCGCAACCTTTGACAACCGCAATTGGGAATTGCGCGATCAGGTGGAGATCACGCGGCGATTGAGCCAGTCGCGGGCCGTGGCGCTGGACATGGAAAGTGCGACCATTGCCGCCAACGGTTTCCGCTTCCGCGTGCCCTATGGAACGTTGCTGTGTGTTTCAGACAAGCCGCTGCATGGCGAATTGAAGCTGCCCGGCATGGCCTCGGATTTCTACCGTACGCAGGTCAACCGGCATCTGCAGATCGGGCTTCGGGCCATGGAGATTTTGCGGGATCAGCCCGCAGAGCGCCTGCATTCGCGGAAGCTACGCAGCTTTGCAGAGACGGCGTTCCAATAGCCACCATCAGCCACATTCCCCCACGAGCGGAGAAAGATGGTCGGCGTCGCGCGAACACAGCAGCGCCAACAAAAAGCCCGGGATCGCTCCCGGGCTTTTACGTAACAATTGGCGAGCCGATCAGCGGCCCTTGACCACCGAATAGCCGGCATATTTGGCCGACGAGCCGAGCTGCTCCTCGATGCGGATCAACTGGTTGTACTTGGCCAGACGATCGGAACGCGAGAGCGAGCCAGTCTTGATCTGTCCGCAGTTGAGCGCCACGGCGAGGTCGGCAATGGTGGAATCCTCGGTTTCGCCCGAGCGGTGCGACATGACCGAGGTATAGCCAGCGCGGTGCGCGGTATCGACGGCGTTGAGGGTTTCAAACAGCGAGCCGATCTGGTTGACCTTGACCAGGATGGAATTGGCGACACCCATCTTGATGCCGGAGACCAGGCGCTGGGTATTGGTGACGAAGAGATCGTCGCCGACGAGCTGCACCTTGTCGCCGATGGCGTCGGTCAGCGCTTTCCAGCCATCCCAGTCATCCTCGCCCATTCCATCTTCGATGGTGATGATCGGGTAGCGGTTGGCGAGGTCCTCGAGGAAGCGGACATTTTCGTCCGAGGAGAGCGACTTGCCCTCGCCGACCATTTCGTATTTGCCGTTCTTGTAATATTCGGTGGCGGCGCAATCGAGACCGAGGAACACGTCCTCGCCCGGCTTGTAGCCGGCCTTCTCGATCGAGCGCATGATGAAGCCCAGGGCGTCGTCAGCGCTCTTGAGGTTGGGTGCAAAGCCGCCTTCGTCACCCACGGCCGTGTTGTGGCCTTCGGCCGACAGGCCCTTTTTCAGCGTGTGGAAGATCTCGGCGCCGATCCGGACTGCGTCGGCAATCGACTTGGCGCCGGCCGGCAGGATCATGAATTCCTGCATGTCGATGGGATTATCGGCATGCTCGCCGCCATTGATGATGTTCATCATCGGGACGGGCAGGACGTGGGCGTTCGGGCCGCCGATATAGCGGTAGAAGGGCAGTTCGCTCGATTCAGCTGCGGCCTTGGCGACGGCCAGGGACACGCCGAGAATGGCATTGGCGCCCAGCTTGCCCTTGTTGGCCGTTCCGTCGAGTTCGATCATGGCCTGGTCGATGGCGAGCTGGTCGAGCGCGTCCATGCCCTGGATTTCATCGGCGATGGTCGTATTGACGTTTTCGACGGCCTGGGTCACGCCCTTGCCCATATAGAGGGCGCCACCGTCGCGCAGTTCCACGGCTTCATGGGCGCCGGTCGAAGCGCCTGACGGCACCGCGGCGCGGCCAAAGCTGCCATCGTCCAGCACCACATCGACCTCGACGGTCGGGTTGCCGCGGCTATCGAAGATCTGGCGGCCATTGACGTGGATGATTGAAGACATGCGTGCCCTTCCCGGAATGCTTTTTGGGTGTGAGTGCCTGTCTAGACGGGCCTTGTGACAGTGAAAAGAGGGAACGCGCAAAAAAGCGCCTGCGGAGCCCTAGAGAGCGAGTTTGCCATTGGCGATAAGCCAGGCCACCGATTCCTGTACCGCCGCGAGCGAACTGTAGCGCGGAGCATAGCCGAGCAGCCGGCGCCCCTTGGCAATGCTGGAATTGGGGCTGCGGGCAATGTGCTCCCACGTCGCCTGCGCATTCTCAGGTGTTTGCATGGCCTTCCATTCCTTCCAAGGGTGGAAAGTCAGCGCCGGTTCCTTGCCGAACCAGCGATACATGGCTTCGGCATATCCACGAAGCGTGACTGCGCCAGGCGAGACGGCATGGAAGGCTTCCCCGACCGCCACGCTCCAATTATCCATTGCCAGCATCAGCAAGACGGCGATGTCGTCGGCATGGATGTGGTGCACCGTCTCCATGCCAAAATTGGGCAGGGCCAGCGTCTCGCCCCGTGCAATGGTCTGGAACGCAGCATCATCAAAGTGCCCGGCCGGATTGAGCGGCGACCAGCCCTGCCCCACAATGTGGCCGGGATGCAAGATGGTCACCGGGAAGCCGTCGCGTCGAGCAAGCCCAAGCAGATAGTCTTCGATGGCCGCCTTCTGTACGCCGTATTCGCCAAAGGGACGCTTGGTGACGTCTTCTGGTGTGGGCACAACTTCTGAAAAGCCGTGTGTCCAGATCGTGCCGATATGCAGCAAGTGCCGCACCCTGCCCTTCAGTGCCTCGGCCAATTGCCGAGCGCTGTCGAGCGTGAAGCAGATATTGTCGATCACGATATCCGGCTGGAGATCGGCGATGGCCTTGCCGAAGGCCCCTTTTGCCTCTTCCGCCGTGCGATCCATCGTGACCCGTTCGACCCGCCTCCAGGCGCTGTCGGGCAGATAGGGTTCGGATGCACCGCGCGTTACCGCCACCACCTCGTGCCCTGCCCGGACCAGCCGCGGGATCAGATAAGTACCGATGTGGCCGGTGGCTCCGATCACCACTATGCGTGACATATTTGGTCCTCCTCAGTCTGGCTTAAACGCCCAGTCTGTCCTAACATGTTAGCGCGAACTGTCCAGTTTGCAGATTCCGGAGGAGAGAATAGTGTCCCAACCCCTCGTCAAGCAGGTGGCGCATACCTGCATATTTGCCCGCGACCTCGACGCTGTGGAGGCGTTCTATCGGGACGTGCTGGGCGTCTCGCCCAAGTTCGATTTCAAGCGCGGTGACGACCGCATCGGCTTTTACCTCGATTTCGGCAATCGCACTTTTGTGGAGGTTTTCAAGAAGGGCGAGAGCCGGTTCGAGGAAACCAACCAGATCAACCATATCTGCTTCGAGACCGACGACATTGACGGCTTTATGGCCAATGCGAAGGCCAAGGGCGTTTCGGTGACCGACAAGAAACTGGGGGTCGACCACACCTGGCAGTGCTGGCTGGCCGATCCGAGCGGGGTCAAGATCGAGATCTTCCAATACACGCCCGAGAGCATGCAGTTTGGGCCCGACGGGGTCGTTTGTCAGGTGGATTGGTAGTCCCGGCCATCTTGCCAATGACTTGAACTGGATGTTCACTCTTGCTGACTTGAGGGAGGCAGAGATGAAGCCGGTTCTGACCGCACTTATAATGATGTTGGGCGGCACGCATGCCGCCCTCTCGCAATCGGCCATCGTCCAAGGTGGTGGCCAGCAATTGCTGGAAAGTTATGTCGCCTATATCGGGGACATGGACCTATACAATTCCAGCGGGCAACGCTTGACCCAACCCTGGCAGATTATCCGCCAGGACCGGGCCAATTATCACCGTTTCCGCATTCGCCATGACGGCGATGAAAGTGACAGCTTTTTTGCCAGCGCCGACAATCGCGCCGTTATGGAAGACATGCTGCGCCGAGGGCAAATTTCCAATGGCGCCGCGCGCGACATCGTCAATGGCGATGTCTTCATAGAAGTGGAAATATACGGTCAGGGAGGACGCGGTACCTCCGTCCATGTCACGACATACCGCTAACGCCGCACTTTAGGTCGAACGCGAAGATTGCCCTACTCTTCCCGCTTGTGTCCGTCGATATGCTTATCGGACCGCGCCTTTTCGCCTGCGTTCTTGAGCTTTTCGGCCTTGGTCCGGCCAAATTTCTGACGATTGGCCTCGGCCGTGATGTCCTTTTCCGCACGCGCCTTCGCCTTGCGGGCTTTGGAAAGGGATAAGATCTCAGCCATCGTGCGGGCTTCTCACGTTCAGGTTACGCAATCGATCATACCGTGTCCGAGCGAGAGGCGAAATCGGGTATAGCTGTCAAATGTGTCAGTTGGCTCGAAGCCCAATCGCACCAGCAGCGCCTCGCTGGCTCTGTTGCCGTGCGTGACACCGGCATAAATTTCTGCTGCATCGCAATTGGATCGAGCGAAATCGATCAGGGCGTCCAGCGCTGCCGTGGCAATGCCGCGCCCGGTGTGGGCTTCTGCGAGCCAGTAACCGATGCTGAAGCGCGCAGGCTCGACGCCGATCAGGTCGGCCCTGCCGACAAGACCTGCATCGAAAAAAATACCAAAACGCCAGTTTGGAGTGGTCGTCCGAGACAGCTCTTCGACGAGGTCCTGTTGCGAGCTTTGCACCAGGACCTTGTAGTCGCCGTGGCGTGTCAGGTGTCGCGCATTGTTCGCGACAAGGTCCAATAGAGCCGATGCGTCGCTGCTCTCCAGCAAGCGCAAACTCACCTCGGGCATCGTCGTTTGCAACGAGCGGGGCAATGGAACGTCTTCGAACCGAGGCCCTGCCCGCTTCATGCCGGCGAGCCCTTAGACCAATCGGCTCTGTTCCATCGCGGCGGCGATGAAGCTGGTAAAGAGCGGATGCGGCTCGAACGGCTTGGATTTCAGTTCGGGATGGAACTGCACGCCAATGAACCAGGGGTGGTCGGTGCGTTCGACGATTTCAGGCAGCTTGCCGTCAGGCGAGACGCCGGAGAACAGCAGGCCATTGGCCTCCAGCCGCTTGCGGTAATCCATGTTCACCTCGTAGCGGTGACGATGGCGTTCGGAAATGCGGGTGGTGCCGTAGATATCGGCAACGCGGGAGCCGCGGGTGAGCTGGGCCGGATAGGCGCCAAGGCGCAGCGTGCCGCCCAGATCGCCTTCGGCGCCCCGGGTTTCCTTTTCGTTGCCCTTCACCCATTCGGTCATCATGCCCACGATCGGCTCCTTGGTGGGGCCGAATTCAGTGGAGGAGGCATTCTTGATGCCGGCAGTGTTCCGCGCGGCTTCAATACAGGCCATCTGCATGCCGAAGCAGATGCCGAAATAGGGCACATCCTTGATGCGGGCAAAGCGCGCAGCCTCGATCTTGCCGGCGGAGCCGCGCTCGCCGAAGCCACCCGGCACCATGATGCCGTGGACATGTTCGAGATAGGGCGCCGGATCGTCGCGCTCAAAGACTTCGCTGTCGATCCACTGCAAATTGACCTTCACCTTGTTGGCGATACCGCCATGGGTGAGCGCTTCGGAGAGCGACTTATAAGCGTCCTTGAGGCCGGTATATTTACCCACGATGGCGATGTTCACTTCACCTTCGGGATTGTGATAGCGGCGGGATACTTCTTCCCAGGAGGACATGTCGGGTTCAGGCGCGTCGGTGATGCCGAGCGCTGCGAGGACTTCCCGATCCAAGCCTTCATTGTGATAGGCGACCGGCACGTCATAGATCGAGCCGACATCGAGGCCCTGGATCACGGCGGATTCGCGCACGTTACAGAACAGCGAAAGCTTCTTCTTCTCGCCTTCCGGAATGGGGCGGTCGCAGCGGACCAGCAGCACGTCCGGTGCGATACCAATCGAACGCAGTTCCTTGACCGAATGCTGGGTCGGCTTGGTCTTCAATTCCCCTGCGGAGGGGATATAGGGCATCAAGGTCAGATGAAGATAGGCCGCGTGATTGCGCGGCAGTTCATTGCCAAGCTGACGGATGGCCTCGAAGAAGGGCAGACCCTCGATATCGCCGACCGTGCCGCCGATCTCGACCAGCACGAAGTCGTATTCCTCATTGCCGTCGAGCACGAATTCCTTGATCGCGTCCGTGACATGCGGAATGACCTGGACAGTGGCGCCGAGGAACTCGCCCTTGCGCTCCTTGGCCAACAGGTCCGAATAGATCCGGCCCGAGGTGACGTTGTCGCGCTTGTTGGCGGCGCGACCGGTGAAGCGCTCATAGTGACCCAGGTCGAGATCGGTCTCGGCACCATCATCGGTGACGAAGACCTCGCCGTGCTGAGTCGGCGACATCGTGCCGGGATCGATGTTGAGATAGGGGTCGAGCTTGCGCAGGCGGACCTTATAGCCGCGCGCCTGCAGCACAGCGCCAAGCGCTGCCGAAGCCAAACCTTTGCCAAGGGAGGAAACCACGCCTCCGGTGATGAATACGTACCGAGCCATGGGCGATCACCATAAGCATATCATTATCGATTCGCAGAGCAGGAAACCGGCTCTACACAAAAAGAAGAAGGGGATGTTGCCATCCCCTTTTTCACGAACGCCTTGCGGCGGATCAGTTGCCCGCAGGCTCTGCGGGCGTTTCTTGGGTGTCAGTCGACACTTCTGGCACCGGCAGGTCACTTCCCGAGGTTTCCGGCGTTGCTGCCGGCGTCTGCGCCTCGGAAGGCAGCAGCAGATCGGATGTCTCGTCGCCCTGCAGGGCGTTGAGCGCATCCAGAACGGTGGTAGGCTGAGAGCCGTCTTCAAGCGAAGTCGCGTTGTCCAGAATGCTGGATGTACCGCGATCGATTTCATTGAGAATGGTCAGACCGATGGCCGAGGCAAAAAACAGCACCGCCAGTATGGACGTGGTCCGGGTCAGCAGGTTCGCCGATCCCCGGGCCGTCATCATGCCACCGCCGCCACCACCGCCACCAATGCCAAGGGCGCCGCCCTCGGAACGCTGAAGCAGGATGACGACGATCAGCGCCAGCACGATCAGCAAATAGGCGACGAGCAGTACGTTGGCCATGAATCTCTTGTCTTTACGTCAGTCCGGACATGCCAAAAGGCCCGCCCGGTTTGGAAAGGATGCGGGGTCATACACCCCCCGAACGGCAAATGCCAGCCGCCTGCGGCGCTTTTTCGCCACAAGCGGATTACCGATCGGTTGCTCTATACCGCCGAGATAATCGTATAGAAGTCCTTTGCCAAGAGGCTTGCGCCTCCAACCAGCCCACCATTGACGTTACCAATACGCAAGATCTCGTGAGCATTGTGCGGCTTGAGCGAGCCGCCATAGAGGATACGGATGCTTTCCCCCTTGGAAAGGCCAAACCGGTCGACCAGGCGGGCGCGGATGGCGTTGTGCATTTCCTCGATCTCGTTCAGCGTCGGGGTGCGGCCCGTGCCGATGGCCCAAACGGGCTCATAGGCTACCACCACCTCGTGCTGTTCGGCAGCGTCAGGGATGGAATTGGCAAGTTGGGCGGAAACAACCGATTCTGCTTCGGCCGCGTCCCGCTGGGCCTCGGTTTCGCCGACACAGATTATGGGTTTGACGCCCGAGCCGATGGCAGCTTCGGCCTTGGCGCGCACCACGTCATCGGTTTCCCCATGATCGGTACGGCGTTCGGAATGGCCCACAATGACATATTGCGCGCCAGCATCGGCCAACATGCTGGCCGAGATGTCGCCCGTGTGCGGGCCATGCGGTGCCTGGTGACAATCCTGCCCGCCCGCAATAATGCCGCTCGATGCGCCCTGCGCAGCCACGGCAGCCAGCAGTGTTGCCGGGGGACAAACCACGACCAGGGCACGCGGTGATTCTCCGGTGGTCAGGAGGCGCGCAAGTTCGGCCAGCTCATCCAGCGAATGGGTGAGCCCGTTCATCTTCCAGTTTCCGGCGATCAGAGGTGATACGGTCGACAATCTTGGTACTCCTGCCTCTTGCGCCGGAACAGGCTTTGCCCTAACCCCGGCTGTCGTATTTGTCTTACTAGTCCGTCCCGTACCACTCGGTAAAGGGTTGGACCCTAAACTGGAACGTTTCAGATGCTTGATGGTTTGCGTGATTTTGCAAAATCCTGGCCGGGAAAAATCCTGGGGGCGTTCCTCTTGGTCGGTGTAGCCGGCTTCGGCATCAACAATGTGATCGTCGATCTGGGCAGCAATACCGTTGCGCGCGTGGGCGATGAGGAAATCAATTCGCGCGAATTCCTGCGCGCCTACCAGAGTCAGGCCAACCGTATTGCCCAGCAGATGGGTTCGGTGCCGACGGCCAGCCAGGCCGAGGCCATGGGCCTCCCAACGGCAGTCATTCTGGGGCTATCGGAAGGCGCCGCGCTCGATACGCTTTCGACCCAGTTCGGTCTGGGAGTGTCAGAGAAAAGGCTGGCGCAATTGCTGCGCGAGGACCCGTCCTTCCACGGTACTCTGGGCACGTTCGAGCCGGCGCTGTTCAGCCAGGTGCTGCAGAGCGCAGGCTGGACGGAAGCAGAATATTTCGAAGCCCGCAGCGCCGAAGCACAGCGCGACCAGATTACCGCGGCCCTGTTCGCCGATGCGGACATGCCCGAAGTTGCCGCTGGCCTGATCAACGATTACGCGATGGCAACGCGCACCATCGACTACATCACCCTGAGCGAAACCAGTATCGAAACCCCGCCCGCGCCGACGGAGGATGAACTCGCCGCCTATCTGGCCGAACATCAATCCGATTTCCGCACGGTCGAAACTCGTAAGGTCAAGCTGCTCGATCTGTCCCTGGCCTCCCTGGCCGAGACCAAGGACATCTCCGAGGCGGCAATCGAGGCCGAATATGAGGCAACGAAAGCCTCGTTGACGACGCCGGAGCGCCGCAGCATCGAACAGGTGTCGCTGACCACACCAGAATTGCAGGCACAGTTCGAGGCGGGGCTCGCCGCCGGGACAGATTTTGGCACATTGGTCGAGGAGGCCGGCCTCACACCGTCCAGCCTTGGTACCCTGACCGAGGGCGAAATCACCGACAGCCGCCTCGCGACGGCGGCGTTTGGCCTGCCCGAAGGCGGATTCGCCATTATTGGAGGGATTGGCGGACAGCGCGCAGTGCATGTGGCTGCAATCGAAACCAGCCGCGAGCCGACGCTGGAGGAAGCGCGCGACGATATTGCTGCGCGCCTGGCGCAGGCCGAGGCCCGGGACGAAATCAATGACATACTCGATCAGATCGAAGAATTGCGGGCCGCGTTCCAACCGATTGAACAGATCGCCGAGCGCTTTGGGCTGCCCGTCTATGAGGCTGATGTAACAGCCGGTGGCGCGGAACTTTCGGTATTGCCAAACCTTGCGGCGGAGGATCGATCGCGGGTCGCGCAGGCCATTTTTGCTGCCCAGCCCGATCGTCTGATCCCTTCCATTCCTCTGTCAGGCAGTGCCCATCTCTGGTTCGACCTCGAAGAGATCAATCCGGCCCGGGACCAGACATTGGAGGAAGTCCGGTCCGAGGTTGAAGCTGCGATTGCGCAGGAGCGTGTTGATGCCGCGCTTGCCGCCAGAGCCGAGGAAATCGTTGGCAGGCTGGAAAACGGCGAAGCCCTGGCCGATATCGGCTTTGAGCTCAGTGCCTTCCCGCAGCTCAGCGCACCGTTCACCCGGTTCGGTTCGGAGGATGGGCTGGTGGACGGCACCGTTGCATCCGCCGCGTTCGCTGGCGGGCCCGACCATGTCGGCGCGGTTCGGAATGAGAGCGGCGAGCAGATCGTCTTCCAAGTGGTGGACGCTGCCGCGCCGGTGACACCGCTTGACGAAATTGCACTGGAGAGCCTCAGCGCTGAAGCGCGCGCAGGACTGCGAGCTGAGTTCGTAGCAGCGGTGCGCGAAGATGCCGGTCTCAGGATCAATCAGCAGGTGCTCAACCAGCTGCTCGTGCAGAATTACGGCCAGTAACGGCGTAACGAACCCAACGGAACCAGACCAAAATGGACGACTCTTCCAAGACCTTTGCCGCGCAATATGATGCCGGGAAGTCTGGACTCGTCTGGCGCCGCGTCGTGGCGGATCTGGAAACCCCGATTGGTACCTATCTCAAGCTGGCAGCGGGCCGCAGCCATTCCTTCCTGCTCGAAAGCGTGCAGGACGGCACGACGCGCGGCCGCTATTCCATGATCGGTCTCCTGCCGGATCTGATCCTCAGGGTCGAGGACGGCAAGGCGTCGATCAACCGGTCGGCCCAGACCACGCCTGACCAGTTCGAGCCAGTCGATGATCTGCCGCTCGATGCCTTGCGCCAGCTGGTGGCAGAAAGCCAGATCGACATGCCGCCCGGCCTGCCGCCGCAGTCTGCGGGCATATACGGCTATCTCGGCTATGAGATGGTCCGTTATATGGAAGTGCTGCCCAACGCCAATCCGGACGATCTGCAGACCCCAGAAGCCGTATTGATGCGCCCCTCGCTGCTGGCCATCTTCGATACGGTCAAGGACGAGCTCTACCTCACCGCACCCATTTATGTGCGGGAGGGCGTCAGCGCGGCCCAGGCACTTGAAGCCGCGGAAGACCGGATCAATGACGCCATTGCGCGGCTGACACGTGCGACGCCGGCCACCCCTGCCCTGCCAGACCTTGAATCCATCGCGGTCACGAGCAACACCTCGCGCGAGGAATATTTCGAGATGGTGGCGCGGGCCAAGGACTACATAACGGCCGGCGACATCTTTCAGGTGGTGCTCAGTCAGCGGTTCTCGGCCGATTTCACATTGCCGCCCACGGCTCTTTATCGTGCGTTGCGACGCACCAATCCCTCGCCCTACATGTATTTCTTCGATTTCGGCGGCTTCGCCTTTGCCGGATCGAGCCCGGAAATCCTGGTGCGGGTCGCCGATGGTGAAGTGACGATCCGCCCGATTGCCGGGACTCGCAAGCGCGGCGCAACGCCGACGCGGGACAAGGAACTGGCCGCAGAATTGCTATCCGATCCCAAGGAGCTGAGCGAGCATCTGATGCTGCTCGACCTGGGGCGCAATGATGTCGGCCGCGTCGCCAAGATCGGCTCGGTCAAGGTCACCGACAAGTTCTTCCTCGAATATTATTCGCATGTCATGCACATCGTCTCCAATGTGGTGGGCGAACTTGATCCACAATACGACTTCGTGGATGCGCTCTCGGCGGGTTTCCCTGCCGGCACGGTGTCCGGCGCCCCCAAGGTGCGGGCCATGGAAATCATCGACGAGCTGGAAAAATCACGTCGCGGCATCTATGGCGGCTGTGTGGGCTATTTTGGTGCCGATGGCACGATGGACACCTGCATCGTGCTGCGCACGGGGATCGTCAAGGATGGCAAGCTCCATGTGCAGGCTGGTGCCGGGATTGTCGCCGACAGTCGGCCCGAACTGGAGCAGATGGAATGCGAGAACAAGGCCCGCGCCCTTTTCAGCGCTGCGGAGGAAGCGCTACGCTATGCTGGTGAAGCGGGAATTGGGCAGTGATGGACGGGCGCATTCAAGGCCATCGATGGCAAAGCTGGTTCTGAACTTCGCCATGCAGAACCAATCTTTGAGGACAGGCAATGACCAAGACCCTCGTCATCGATAATTACGACAGCTTCACCTATAACCTTGTCCATTATCTGGGCGAGCTGGGTGCGGACATCACGGTCAGGCGTAACGACAAGATTACGCTTGAGGAAATTGCCGTCATGTCGCCGGAAGCAATTGTGCTTTCTCCCGGGCCCTGCACGCCCAACGAGGCAGGCATCTGCCTGGCTGTGATCGACCGATTCAAATCAACCATTCCCATGCTGGGCGTGTGCCTGGGGCATCAGGCCATGGGCCAGGCCCTCGGCGGAGACGTGGTTCGCGCGCCGAGCCTGTTCCACGGCAAGACCAGCACCATCAATCATACCGGCAAGGGCATATTCCGCGGCCTCAATGACCATTTCGAGGCGACGCGCTATCACTCGCTGATCGTCAAGGCCGATAGCCTGCCGGGAGATCTTGAGGTGACGGCCAGCACCGATGATGGCCTGATCATGGGCATGCAGCACAAGACCCTGCCCATCCACGGCGTGCAGTTCCATCCCGAAAGCATTGCTTCGGAGAACGGACATGCGCTCCTGCAGAATTTCCTCAACATCGCCCGCGACTTCAACGGACGAAAGGCTGCCTGATGGATATCAAGCAAGCGCTCAACAAGATCGCTGATGGCAAGGACCTGACCGGCGAGGAGATGCGCGGTGTCATGCGCATCATAATGGCCGGCGAAGCCACCCCAGCGCAGATCGGCGCTTTTCTCATGGGCATGCGCATCAAAGGCGAGACTGTCGGTGAGATCGCCGCCGCGGTCTCGATCTTGCGCGAGCAGATGGTGCCGGTCGCTGCACCCGAGGATGCCATCGACATCGTCGGCACTGGTGGCGATGGCGTGGGAAGCCTCAATATTTCCACTGCCACGGCTTTGGTTGTCGCGGCGGCCGGGGTGCCCGTGGCCAAGCATGGCAACAAGGCCCTGTCATCGCGCTCGGGGTCCTCCCAGGCGCTCGAGGCACTGGGCGTCAAGCTCGACCTGACACCCGAGCAGATCGGCCAGACCATTGCCCAAGCCGGCATCGGCTTCATGTTCGCGCCCAATCATCATCCGGCCATGCGCCATGTCGGTCCTGCGCGCGCAGAGATGGGCGTAAGGACGCTATTCAATCTGCTGGGACCACAATCCAATCCGGCGGGGGTGCGGCGCTACTTGCTGGGTGTCTATGCGCAGGAATGGGTCGAGCCGGTTGCCGCGGCACTGCTGGCCAACCGCGCAACCAAGGCCTGGGTGGTGCATTCGAGCGAAGGGCTGGATGAGCTTTCGACGTCGGGGCCTAATTTCGTGGCAGAGATTGCCAACGGAAATCTACGCAGTTTCGAGTTGCACCCCGAGCAAGTCGGGCTGACACTGACCGATCCCAAGGAGCTGCTGGGCGGTGAGCCGGCCGAGAACGCGGCGGCCATTGTGGCCCTCTTCGATGGTGCACCAGGCGCCTATCGCGATACCGTACTGCTCAATGCCGGTGCGGCGCTGCTGGTGGCTGACAAGGTCGACACCATCGAGGACGGCATCGCACTGGCCCGAGAGACAATTGACACTGGCAAGGCAAGGGACACCCTGGCCCGCCTTGTTGCCGTATCGAACGGATAGGACTGATGAGCGATATTCTCAAGCAGATCGAAGCCTATAAGCGCGAAGAGATTGCCGCCGCCAAGTCGATGCGGCCCTGGGCGGAAGTGGTGGCCGAGGCGCATGACCAGCCGGCACCGCGCGGGTTTCTCAAGGCTATCAAGGCAAAACGAGCCACGGGCGACTACGCCCTGATCGCCGAGGTCAAGAAGGCCAGCCCGTCCAAAGGATTGATCCGCGCCGACTTCAATCCGGCCGAGATCGCCAGGGCCTATGAGCTGGCCGGCGCGACTTGCCTGTCCGTGCTAACCGACCGTCCCAGCTTTCAGGGGGCTCCCAGCTATCTCATCGAGGCGCGTGCGGCCACAAAGCTGCCGGTGCTGCGCAAGGACTTCCTGTTCGAGACCTATCAGGTGGCGGAGGCACGGTCCTGGGGTGCGGACTGCATCCTGATCATCCTTGCGGCGGTGGGCGACGATGTCGCGCGCTATCTGCTCGATGCCGCCGAAGAATGGGGCATGGACGCGCTGGTGGAGGTGCATGATCAGCTTGAGCTGGACCGCGCCCTGGCACTGGATGCCAAATTCATCGGCGTTAACAACCGCAATTTGCGCACGTTCGAAACCACGCTCGAAACCACGGTCAATCTGGCGGCGGGTGTGCCGGACGACGTGCTGCTGGTCAGCGAAAGCGGCATTGTCACCCATGAGCACGTCAAAATGCTCGACGAGCGATGCAATGTCGGCACGTTCCTGGTCGGCGAAAGCCTGATGCGACAGGACGATGTCATGGCCGCCACCCGTTCGCTGCTGATGGGCGCTCCGGAAACCGTGCGCTGATGAGCGGCGGGCTCACCCACCTAAACGAAAAGGGCGAGGCCCGGATCGTCGATATTGGTGACAAGGCGGTTACCAGACGCCGGGCAGTGGCTCAGGCAGTGCTGTGTGGCAAGGCCGAGACAATTGCCACAATTCTGGATGGTGGCCTGAAAAAAGGTGACGCTTTGGCCGTGGCGCGTGTCGCGGGCATCATGGCGGCGAAGAAGACCTCGGAGTTGATCCCGCTCTGTCATCCCATTGCGCTGACCAAGGTCAGCGTCGACATCACCGGCAATGGCGAGGGCCGTATTCTTGTTCTTGCCACCGCTGAGACAACGGGCCAGACCGGCGTCGAGATGGAGGCGTTGACGGCGGCCTCGGTGTCGGCTCTCACACTCTACGACATGGCCAAGGCCATTGACCGGGCCATGGTTATTTCGGACCTCTGCCTGGTTGAAAAATCCGGTGGCAAATCGGGCGACTTCGTGCGGTCGCCATGAGCCTATTGCCGGTCGACGATGCCTTGAAAGCCATTCTGGCGCGCGTCCCGCCTGTGACCGCCGAGCAGGTTGCACTTGACCAGGCCAATGGCCGTGTCCTGGCCGCCCCCGTCATTGCCGGACACAACCAGCCGCCATTCGATGCCAGTGCGATGGACGGCTATGCCATGCGCGCTGAGGACGTTAGCGAGGGCGCCCGGCTCAGAGTCATCGGCACATCGCAGGCGGGCGCAAGCTATGGTGGGGGTGTCCATCGCGGAGAAGCTGTCCGCATCTTCACCGGGGCCCCTGTGCCGCCGGGTGCGGACACAGTCATCATGCAGGAAGAGGCGGTACGCGAGGGTGATTTCGTTACCTTCACTGTCCCTGCCCGCCGCGGTCATAGCGTGCGCCCCAAAGGTAACGATTTTTCGACCGGTCAACAGCTCCTGAAGGCTGGAACCCGGCTAACCCCGATGCAGATTGCCGTTGCTGCGGCCGCCAACCAGGCCAAGCTTTCGGTTGCCAGGCGAGCGAGAATTGCTCTGCTCGCTACCGGTGATGAACTGGTGCCGCCGGGAACGCCACTTGGACCGGACCAGATCGTGGCTTCAAACAGCATCGGGCTGTCGGCCATGTTGTCCCCCTATGCGCGCCAGATCAGCGATCACGGCATAGTGGCAGATAAACCTGATCAGCTCCGCGAAACACTGCAGGGCATCCTCGCTGCCGAGCCAGATTTCCTCATCACCACGGGCGGCGCATCGGTGGGCGAGCACGACCTCGTGCAGGATATCCTAAAGACCCTCGGCGTATCGCTCGACTTTTGGCGCATCAATATGCGGCCGGGCAAGCCTTTGATGTTTGGTACGCACGGACGCACTCTTGTGTTCGGCCTGCCGGGCAATCCGGTGTCGGCTATGGTCACCGCCATGGTGTTCATCAAGCCTGCCCTGCGCGCCTTTCTCGGGCATGCCGACCCGGAACCCTGGCAACTGCCCCTTGCCGCGCCCACACCGACCAACACCGCCCGGCGGCACTTCATGCGCGCCCGGCTGGTACAGACAGATGGCGGTATGCAGGCGCAGCCAATCAGCCAAACCGATAGCGGCCACACATCATCCCTGGCAGCAGCAGATCTGTTGATCGTCCAGCCCGAGCATGATCCAGGGCAGCCCGCAGGTGCCCTAGTGGAGGCGATGCCCATCGACGGCTTCTGACCTGCAAGCTGGCGGGCAACCCGTTCATCTTTGAGGTTCTGGAGGGGCATTGCAGAACATAACTGGAACATGTATGGTCGTTCCGTCTATGTTCCGATTCTGGGGTCGAGGGGCCAATGCTGACACGCAAACAACATGAGCTGCTGATGTTCATCCATGAGCGGATGAAGGAGAGCGGCATCCCCCCGAGCTTCGATGAGATGAAGGACGCCCTTGATCTGGCATCGAAATCCGGCATTCACCGCCTGATTACCGCGCTTGAAGAGCGCGGCTTTATCCGCCGCCTGCCCAACCGGGCTCGGGCGCTGGAGGTGGTGAAACTCCCCGATTCGATGAACCCGTCACTGGGCGGCCGCAGGGCCCGGTTCGAGCCGGCGGTGATTGAAGGCAATCTTGGCAAGGTTGCCTCGCCGCCGGCGCGCGGCACAACGGCTGGCGGCGAAGACTACGCACGGCCGGTCTCAATTCCCGTCATGGGCCGCATTGCCGCCGGTACGCCAATCGAGGCTATCCAGTCTCATTCCCACACAATTTCCGTGCCGCCCGAAATGCTAGGAGCCGGCGAACACTATGCCCTTGAAGTGCGCGGCGATTCGATGATTGACGCTGGCATTTTCGATGGCGATACGGTGCTCATCAAAAAGCAGGAACATGCCTCGACCGGCGAGATCATCGTTGCCCTGGTCGATGACGAGGAAGCCACGCTCAAGCGTCTGCGCCGCAAGGGCGATACGGTGGCGCTCGAAGCGGCGAACCCGGCCTATGAGACCCGAATCTTTCCGCCCGACCGGGTCAAGGTGCAGGGGCGCCTTGTGGGGTTGATGCGGAAGTACTGATATGCCGCTTTCCTCGCCACAGGCCGCCTGCGTTTCTATGGTGAGGAAATCAACAAACACCGGTTTGATCTGCTCCTGCTGGTGCTTTGACCACTTCGATTTGTTTGTGCCCATGATTGCGGCCATCTGTTCGGATTTGATGGCTGCTGGGCGAGCCGCAAGTAGCAGGTGGCACCCGATTTTTTGTCCGGGCACTCGCGGAAATCCGGACCCGTCATCAGTAAAAAGCCCGCCAGATTGGCGGGCTTTCGGTTTACTCGAGCGTTGCAAAGACTAATGGTTGTCGCGCGGCAGGCCTTCGGTCTGGGCGATGCGCTGATATTTTTCGGCCGGCTTGAGAATGGCGCCGTCGCCGAGTTGTCCGACCAGGCCACGTTGGATTTCCTGCCAGGGCGTCTGGTGCTTGGGGAACTGATAGCCGCCTTCGGCCTCGAGTGCCACACGGCGGGTCGCGATTTCCTCATCCGAGATAAGGATGTTCGCTTCCCCCTTGTTGAGGTCGATGCGCACGCGATCGCCAGTCTTGAGAATGGCGAGGTTGCCGCCGGCTGCAGCCTCCGGCGAGGCATTCAGGATCGAGGGGGAGCCCGAAGTGCCTGATTGGCGGCCGTCACCGATGCAGGCCAGCGAGGACACACCCTTCTTGATGAGATAGGCCGGGGGCCGCATGTTGACGACCTCGGCGGCGCCCGGATAGCCGATCGGGCCAGCGCCACGCATAAAGAGTAGCGTGTGCTCGTCGATTTCCAGCGCCGGATCATCGATACGGTGGTGGTAGTCTTCCGGACCGTCAAAGACCACGGCCTTGCCTTCGAACATGCCCGGATGGGCAGGGTCGGAGAGGTAGCGTTCCCTGAACTCGGGACTGATGACGCTGGTCTTCATGATGGCACTGTCAAACAGGTTTCCGCGCAGCACCAGGAAACCGGCCTCTGTCTTGAGGGGATTGTCGAAGTGGCGAATGACCTTGTCGTCTTCGATGACGGTGTTGCGGCAGTTCTCGCCAATGGTCTTGCCGTTGACGGTGGGGGCATTCTCGTGAATCAGCCCCTGCCCCATCAATTCGTTGACCACCGCGGGAACGCCGCCGGCATGGTAGTAGTCCTCGCCCAGATATTCGCCGGCCGGCTGCAGATTGACCAGCAACGGTACCTTGTGACCGTGCTGCTGCCACTCGTCGATATTGAGGTCGATGCCGATATGCTTGGCAATGGCATTGATGTGGATCGGGGCATTGGTTGACCCGCCAATGGCGGAGTTTACCACAATGGCGTTGAGGAAGTTTTCCTTGGTGAGGATATCGGAAGGCTTGAGATCCTCATGCACCATCTCGACGGCACGTTTGCCCGTGCGCCAGGCCATTTCCTGGCGGTCACGATAGGGTGCGGGGATGGCGGCGGAGCCCGGCAACTGCATGCCCAGCGCCTCGGCCAGAGAATTCATCGTGGTGGCCGTGCCCATGGTGTTGCAATAGCCGGTGGAGGGCGCGGACGAAGCGACCAGTTCGATAAATTTGGGATAGTCGATCTCGCCGGCGGCCAGCATTTGCCGGGCCTTCCAGACGATTGTACCGGAGCCCGTGCGCTCGCCCTTGTGCCACCCGTTGAGCATCGGACCCACCGAGAGTGCGATGGCGGGGATGTTGACTGTCGCCGCACCCATCAGCATGGCTGGCGTGGTCTTGTCACAGCCGATGGTCAGCACCACGCCATCAAGCGGGTAGCCATAGAGGACTTCGACGAGGCCCAGATAGGCGAGGTTGCGGTCAAGACCTGCTGTGGGGCGCTTGCCGGTTTCCTGGATTGGATGCACCGGGAATTCAATAGCGATACCACCGGCCTCACGAATGCCCTCGCGGACACGTTCGGCCAAGACCATGTGATGGCGGTTGCACGGGCTGAGATCCGATCCCGTCTGCGCGATGCCGATGATCGGCTTGCCCGACTGCAGTTCCTCGCGCGATACCCCGAAATTCATGTAGCGCTCAAGATAGAGCGCGGTCATGTCGGGATTGTCGGGATTGTCAAACCATGCGCGCGAGCGAAGCTTGCGGCTGCCGGCGCCGCCATTTTCTGCAGTCATCTTGCCTGTTCCTTGCTGTTCCGCCAGGGAGCGGATCTGAGGGCCTTGTTTGAAACCGTTCTATCACGCGAAGTGGCGCTGTGAATGGGTCTGACTTAAAAAATCATACAAATCAGGCAAACTGTGGCATGGATGGCGGCAAATCTGGCTGGCACGGTGGCCGGCTTGCTCGGGATAAGCAGTGTTGCCCGTCTTCCAAGAATCGCGGCGAGAGGATTGGAACTGGCCAGAGCGCAAAAGGGCCTCTAGGGTCGCGCCCGCTGTGGTCAGGATCGGCAAAGAGGGATTGATTTGAGCGAAGCAATTGCGTGGGTTGGCGTGGACTGGGGAACGTCCAATCTGAGAGCCTGGGTTATTGGAGGAGATGGCGAGGTCACCGGCCAGGCCGAATCTGACCAGGGGATGGGCAAGTTGGCGCGCGAGCAGTTTCCTCAGGCGCTGCAGGATGTTCTTGATCGGTTGGCCCTGCCCGAGGGCAAGGTGGACATCGTCATTTGCGGGATGGCTGGAGCGCGGCAGGGCTGGCTGGAAGCGCCCTATCTCGAAGCGCCAACGGATCTTGCATCACTTGGCGCCGGCGCCGTGCATCCTGGCATGCAAGATAAACGGCTGAACGTGTCCATTTTGCCCGGTGTGTGCCAGCGCGTCGGCGGTGAGGACGTCATGCGTGGCGAGGAGACACAATTGCTGGGCCTCGCCAGCCTATCGCCCGGCTATACGGGTCTTGTCTGCATGCCCGGAACGCACTCGAAATGGGCGCGCCTGGAGGGAACGCGGATTGAGCACTTTTCCACGGCCATGACCGGCGAGATGTTCGCCCTGCTCAAGACTCAATCGGTGTTGCGCCACTCATTGGGTGGTCCGCTGGAAGGACCAGCACAGGATGAGGGATTTGTGGCGGGTGCGCGCGACGGGCTCGACAACCCGGCGGCGCTGCTGGGGCAGTTGTTCACCGTGCGCGCCGCGTCGCTCCTGTCGGGAAAGACACCCGACTGGTGTGCCGGTTACCTGTCCGGTCTACTGATCGGTACCGAAATCGCCGCAACCCTTAGCGATATTGGAACCGATCCAGTGCCGCTGATAGGTTCTGCCAAGCTCTGTGGCCTTTATATGCGGGTACTGAACATGGCCGGAGCGTCCGGCCGCCTCGTTGATTCAACCGAAGTCGTGCTGGCCGGTCTCAAGACCGCGCGCGTCCATAGCCTAAGGACTTGACCGTGAGCCATCGTCATATCATCGCCATTCTGCGCGGCATCACGCCGGATGAGGCCGTGCCGGTCTGCACCACGCTGGTCGAGGCCGGCATCACGCTGATCGAGGTGCCGCTCAACTCCCCCAACGCGGTTGAGAGCATAGGGCGCGCGGCCAAGGCGTTGTCGGATCGTGCCGAGATCGGTGCGGGAACCGTACTGACGCCGGAAGACGTGCGGGCCGTAGCCGGTGCGGGGGGTACCTTCATCGTATCGCCCGACACCAATGCAGAGGTGATCGGCGAGACGGTGCGGTTGGGCCTCAAATCCTATCCCGGCGTATTTTCGCCAACAGACGCCTTTGCAGCCATCCGGGCCGGTGCGACCGGGCTCAAATTCTTTCCTGCCGAAGTGCTGGGTGCCAAAGGGATAAAGGCCATGAAGGCTGTGCTGCCGCCCGACCTGCCGCTCTATGCCGTGGGCGGTGCTAATCCGGACAATTTCAACGAGTTCTTTGCCGTTGGCTGCGCTGGATTCGGATTGGGAACCTATATCTTCAAGCCGGGAATGAGCGTGGATGAAGTCCGCGAGAAGGCCAATCTGGCAGTTGCGGCATACGACCGGGGAGCAGCGAAATGACGGAGACCGCCAAGCTTCTCGTGGATAGCCAATGTGCCCTCGGTGAGGGTCCCTTCTGGCACCTGAGCCGCGCGCAATTGTTCTGGTTCGACATAAACAACAACACGCTTTTCGCCGCGAGCGCCGATGGCGAAACGCAGGGAAAATGGCATTTCGATGAAGTCGTGGCGGCGGCCGCGATCATCGATGACACGTCACTGGCATTGGCGACCGAGACCGGCCTGAAGCGCTACGATCTGGTTACGGGTGAGACCGTGCATCTGGTCGATATCGAGCAGGATGTGCCAACCAATCGCACGAATGACAGCCGCGTGCATCCGTCCGGAGCCTTCTGGATTGGCACCATGGTCAAGGATGAAGGCCCCAAGGACGGGGCGGTATATCACTACCGCTCCGGCAAGCTGACCAAAATCATCTCCAACGTGGCCATTCCCAACGCAACCTGCTTCTCGCCCGATGGCCGGACGGCCTACTGGACCGACACACCGGAACAGAAGATCCTCAAATGCCCCACCGATCCCGAAACAGGCATGCCGATTGGCGAATGGGAGCTGTTTGCTGACGTTGCCGAGCACCGTGGCTATCCTGATGGGGCGGTCGTCGATAGCGCCGGCTATTTGTGGAATGCCCGCTGGGGCGGTTCCTGCGTTATTCGATACGCACCTGATGGGACCATCGATCGCATCGTGGAGGTGCCGGTCAGCCAAGTCACCTGTCCCGCATTTGGCGGCAAGGATCTAAGACGGCTCTTCCTGACCACCGCCAACAAGACCATGTCGGCCGAACAGCTGGCGGCAGAAAAGGTCGCTGGCGGCGTGTTCTACATAGACGTCGACGTGGCCGGGCAGCCCGAAGCCAAGATCGTGCTCTAAATTCCATCAAGCGTGGCGGACACTGGTGTTATGGCTGCGCGACGCGCCAGGGGCGATTGAGGTTTGCAATGGCCGGCCGGATGTCGAACTGCGCAGCCGAGTGGTTCCAGACCAGCCAGTGCACGCCGCTTCGGGAAAGCTCCGTTGGGCCAACGACCTGGCTAACGGCGAAGCAGTGCTCGGGCGGGCGAATGCGCGCAATAACGAGGTCATGGAGACCGCAATCCTCGGCGAACGCTGCCGCATTGCGAATGACAGCCACGCTGTAGGCAGGATTGGTGAGAATGCAGCCGAGACTGTCGCAGCGGGCTGCGGGGTGAGTTCCGGCGATGTCCGTTTGGTAATGATCGCTCCAGACATCGACGGCGAAACTTCCAGTGCGCCCGGTGACCAGGGCCATGGAGTCGCCATTGCGCACGGCGACGGCCTGCGTGGTGTCGGCGATCAGAATGTCGGGGCGCGGGTCGAGCCCGGCGACCAGAATAACGGGCAGGGCCAACAAGGGCGCGAGCAGCCGCCAATGGCTTCCGATGAAAGCGAACCAGGCCAAGGCAGCCACGCCAAGACCAAGCGTCCAGCTGGCCAGAAGCGGGTTGCCTGTCCATCCCTGGCTCCAGGCGGCCACCAATTCAGCCACATCGATCATACGGTCGATTCCCCAGCCCATCACTTCGAGAAATGGGCCCTCAAGTCCGAGGAGCATTGTGAGCACGGAGACCACGCCAAAGGGCATGATGACAAGGCTCACAAAGGGCAAGGCCAGCACGTTGCCGATGACGCCGAGCGGAGCGGTCTGCTGGAAATGGTAGGCTGAGAACAGCAGGGTTGCGAGCCCGGCAACGAGACTGGTCCAGGCCGTTGCGGCGACGAGCCCGCCCAGCCTTGCCAAACGGCCGGATGCCGGCGCGGGAAGCGCCCGGGGCAGTTCGTAGATTCCGATCAAGCCGACCACGGCGGCAAAGGACAGCTGAAAGCTGGGCCGGAATACGCTCGCCGGGTCCATCAGAATGATGACAACTGCGGCGATGGCAACATTGCGCATGGTTAGCGCCTGCCGGCCGGCCAGCACAGCGCCGAACATCAGGACAAGCATGAGGGTGGATCGGAAGGCGGGGACATTGCCGGCACCCCCTGCGAGCAGCAGATAGAGAAATGCGGCAACAATTCCGACCAAGGCGGAAATCTGCTTGATGGGCCAGCCGACCAGCGCGGGTACAGAGGCCAGGGCAAGACGCATAAGCCAGAAAATGCCACCAGCCACGATGGACAGGTGCAAGCCAGAAATCGAATAGATATGCGCCAGACCCGAGGCTGCCATAACGTCTCGGGTGTTGTCGGATATATCGCTTTGATCGCCAACGACCATGGCCTTGCCAATGGCTGCGGTCGCGCCATCCAGGGTCGTATCAATTCGGGCTGCGATTGCGCTACGCAAGCTCTGGACCTGCCGGGCCAGGTTCCACCCGTCGCCGCTGGACAGCGCTTCAACTGCGCCAGTGGTCGAGCCGTAGGCGCCAACACCGATGAAGTAGGAATGAGACTGTCCGTCATGGCTGCCGGGCAACACCGGACCTGGAATGGGAGCCAAACGGAGAGGAGCGCGAATTCGGTCACCCGGCGCAAGCATGGCACCGCCCGCCATGACGATGCGGGCCCGGCGGATGGGCAAGGGCCGAGCGTCACCCACCGGGGTCAGTTGCGAAGCAATCACCCGGACGCGGTTCTCATCTGCTGACAATATCTCGTCGATCTGCGCTTCGTAGGTGCCATATGCGGGATAGGCCAGCATAGGCGTGCCGAAAGCGAGGCCGTGCATAGGCAGGAGACAAAAGCCCAGCCACAGGGCGGCAAGCTGAACGAAAATTCTAAACCCAGTGAGCGCCTTTGCAGCGATGATGCAGACCAGCGCCAGGGCCAGTGCGGCGGTGACGGTGGCTAGAAGGATCGCGGAGGGCTCGGTGGGCAGGAGCGCATAGGCGATAAGCCCAGCAATCATCGAAAACGGCAGCAAGACGAAGAGGCGCCGCCTCTTCATCGCTTCGGCGATTGTGGCGCGCAGTCGAGCTCCGGCGCCGATGCGGTCTGTTCCTGGCCAGGGCCGTTCGGCACCGGGCGTGCGGAACCATCCGGTCAAGCCGGAGCCGGTGTCAAAGGCCCTTTGTCCTGCCCCCATGCGCCCTGCCCTTGCGCTCAAGCCCGCCTATGCTACACACGGCCCGAAATTTCTCAAATGCTTCCGGTTCCCCATGTCCCAGGTCGTCACCCGCTTTGCTCCTTCTCCCACCGGCTATCTGCATATCGGGGGCGCGCGGACGGCGCTGTTCAGTTGGGCCTATGCGAAGAGCAAGGGCGGCAAGATGCTGCTGCGCATCGAAGATACCGACAGGGAACGCTCGACCGAGGCGGCGGTTACGGCGCTGATCGAGGGGTTGACGTGGCTCGGTCTCGACTGGGAAGGCGAACCCATCAGTCAGTTCGCGCGCGCTGCGCGCCATGCCGAGGTGGCCCACGAGCTGGTGAAAATGGGGCACGCCTATTATTGCTATTGCTCTCCCCAGGAGCTGGAGCAGATGCGCGAGGAGGCCCGCGCCGCCGGCAAGCCACCGCGATACAATGGCTACTGGCGCGATCGCGACGCGTCGGAAGCCCCTGCCGAAATCAAACCGGTGATCCGCATCAAGGCGCCGCTGGAAGGCGAAATCGTGGTGCGCGACCATGTGCAGGGCGAGGTGGTGTTCAAGACCGAGAACCTGGATGACTTCATCATCCTGCGCTCGGACGGCACACCGACCTATATGCACGCCGTGGTGGTCGACGATCACGACATGGGCGTGACCCATATCATTCGTGGCGACGACCACCTGACCAATGCCGCGCGCCAGATCATCATCTACAATGCGATGGGCTGGACGGTGCCGGAGATGGCCCACATCCCACTGATCCACGGGCCGGATGGCGCCAAGCTTTCCAAGCGGCACGGCGCGCTCGGGGTCGAGGCCTATCGGCAGATGGGGTATCTCCCCGCAGCGTTGCGCAACTATCTGGCTCGACTTGGATGGAGCCATGGCGACGATGAGTTCTTCAGCACCGAGCAGATGGTGGAATGGTTCAGCCTCGAGGCCCTCAACAAGGGGGCGGCGCGCTTTGACTTCGTCAAGCTTGAGAACATCAACGGTCACTATATTCGCGAAGCCGACCCCGCCTATCTCTACGAAGTGATGGTCGAGACCGCCAGAGAAGTGGGTCGCGATGAGGACGCCAAGGGGTTGGTGGCCAACCACAACACCGTTCTGGCGGCCCTGCCCGAGTTGCAGCCCCGCGCCAAGACCGTGCTCGAATTGATCGACCTAGCGCAGTTCATCTATGCCCTGCGCCCGATCCAGCCGGACGAGAAAGCTGCCGCCTTGCTGACAGATGAAGCGCGCACTGTGCTCAGGAGTGTTGCCGATACGTTAGGGGGTCTTGCCGATTGGTCAGTGCCGAGCATTGATGCGGCCATGCGTGCCCTGGCGGAAGAACAGGGTCTCAAGCTGGGCAAACTGGCACAGCCTTTGCGTGCAGCGCTCACTGGACGCACTGTTTCTCCGGGGATTTTTGAGGTCATGGTGCTGATCGGGCGGGAAGAAAGCCTTGCCCGACTCAGTGACCAGACTGCCGCGTGAGTTGCGATAGCGCGTCCTGTCGCCAGTCTGTCGGATAGATAAGTCATACTCACCTATCGGTTGCTTGCGATGGGCAAGACCTGATACCTCTGCACCGGAAAATCGGCGCTTTGAAGGCGCCGCCCCCAGATCCGCATTTCCTGTCCTTTCCTGCGGACGATCGGGGTGAAGCGAGGAGAGCTCAATGACCGAAAAAGTCGCCAAACTCGTCATCGGAGACCAGACCCACGAATTCCCTATATTGAGTGGTACGGTGGGTCCGGATGTGATGGATATCCGTTCGCTCTACGCCAAGACGGGGTTGTTCACCTATGACCCAGGGTTCACTTCGACGGCAGCGTGCGATAGCGCCATTACCTATATCGATGGCGACAAGGGCGAGTTGCTCTATCGCGGCTATCCGATTGAGCAGTTGGCCGAAAAGTCCAGCTACCTCGAGGTCTGCTATCTGCTGCTCTATGGCGAACTGCCGACACAGACGCAGTTCAAAGAGTTCGAGCAGCTGGTGACGCGCCACACCATGGTGCATGAACAGATGCACTATTTCTATCGTGGTTTCCGCCGCGACGCGCACCCCATGGCCATCATGACCGGCGTCGTGGGCGCCATGGCCGCCTTCTACCACGACAGCACCGACATCAACGATCCGCAGCAGCGCGAAATCGCCTCGATCCGCATGATCGCCAAGATGCCGACGATTGCTGCGATGGCCTATAAATACTCTGTTGGCCAGCCCTTCGTTTATCCGCGCAATGATCTCGATTACGCGTCGAACTTCCTGCATATGTGCTTCTCGGTTCCGGCCGAGGAATACAAGGTCGACCCGAAGATCGCCCGCGCCATGGACCTTATTTTCACGCTCCATGCCGACCACGAGCAGAACGCTTCGACGTCGACCGTCCGTCTCTCCGGCTCGTCAGACGCCAATCCGTTCGCCTGTATCGCGGCGGGCGTGGCCTGCCTCTGGGGCCCGGCGCATGGCGGTGCGAATGAGGCCTGCCTCAACATGCTGCGCGAAATCGGCACGGTTGACCGCATTCCGGAATTCATCGAGCGCGCCAAAGACAAGAACGACCCGTTCCGCCTGATGGGCTTTGGTCACCGCGTCTATAAGAACTTCGACCCGCGCGCCAAGGTCATGCAGGCCACGGCGAAGGAAGTGCTGGAAATCCTGGGGGTCGGCAACAATCCGACGCTGCAGGTTGCGCAGGAACTCGAGCGCATCGCGCTTGAGGACCAGTACTTCATCGACCGCAAGCTTTATCCCAATGTCGACTTCTATTCGGGTGTGATCCTGGATGCGATCGGCTTCCCGACCTCGATGTTCACCGTGCTGTTCGCCGTCGCCCGCACCGTTGGCTGGATCAGCCAGTGGAAGGAAATGATCGGCGATCCGCAGAAAAAGATTGGCCGTCCGCGCCAGCTCTACAATGGGGCTACCGAGCGCGACTATTCGCCGATCAGCGACCGTTGATTCTGCCAAATTTCGAGGATCCGGTCCGCCGGATCCTCACGAAGATGCGGGGGTAATCCCGTTTCCATGATCCGTTGAAGCTCGTCAAAGGCCTCTATCTGGTCCTGGCGGGCTTTTTTGTTGCCCAACAGATCAAGCATAGCGGATTTTGGAGGCCCGGCCACGAGAGGTGCCGCAACGAACTCGGGGACAATGGGGTGGCCAAGAATAATGTTTGGCAGGGACACCTGGGGACGACCAAGCTTTGCATAGGCGCGGGACTGGTGCGCATCGAGCGCGTAGACGACCACCATGGGCACGCGCGCAAGTGCCAGCTCCAGTGTCACGGTGCCTGATACGCAAATTGCGCCAATGGCTTGTTGATAGATGTCGCGGCGCATGGCGCGCGTTTCCACGATGCGGACCGGCGCGGGCCAATTGGCTGTCTCCGAAACCAGCCTGTCGCGCAGCCGGGGCAATGTTGGAATAACCAGTTCAGTCACAGCATGGTGGCTCGCCAGATCTGCGACCATTTCGGCCAGTATAGGAAGGTGACGACGCAGCTCGCCATTGCGGCTGCCCGGCAGGAGGATCAGGGTACCCTCTTGCGCTGGAATGCGGGTTGGCAGAGCTTCTGCCAGCGCAGGATGACCGACGTAGCTCGTCGCTGGTCCACCCAGCCTAATCATCGCATCTGGTTCAAAGGGCAGAACAGCCAGGACCGCGTCAAAGAGCGGGGCCAGGCGTGCTGCCCGTTCAGGATGGCGGGCCCAGACCGAGGGAGCCACGTAGAGGACCAGCCGTCCAGTATAGCCGCGCTTGCGCAGTCGCGCTGCCAGAAGCCTCGAAAAGTCTTGGGCATCGACCAGGACGACCATATCCGGATTCGCCGCCAGGATGGCCCGCGCCGTCTGTTCGAGCCGCCAGAGCAGGCGCGGCAGGTTGAGCACCACATCGGTGATACCCATGACGGCGAGATCCGACATGGGATAGAGCGATGTCAGCCCCTGCCCTGCGAGTTCATCACCACCGACTCCGGACAGATCCAGAGACACCTTGCTTCGCAGCCGGGCAACCAGGTCAGCGGCGATGCGGTCGCCGGAGGGTTCACCAGCCAGAATGAAGAGGCGCAGTGTCTCGGTCATGTCGCCTCCGGACTGGATGGCTACTCGGTTTCGTGGCCGTTGCGCGGGAGCAGGATGGGGCGGTCTTGGGCCTCGGCAATGAAGCGGACAACATCCTGGACGAGGGCGTCCTGACTGAAAATCTCCGCCGCGTCTTCCACACGTTCACGCAGGGTGCCTTCGCTGGCAAATATCTGCCGATAGGCTGCGCGCAGGCGGTGGATGGCCTCGCGTTCAAACCCGCGCCGCTTGAGGCCAATCAGGTTGAGGCCGGTCAAGGTGGCGCGGTTGCCGACTGCCATGCCGTAAGGAATGACGTCGCCATCTACCATGGACTGCGCGCCGATAAAGGCATGGGCGCCGATGCGCGTGAACTGATGAATCACGCAGGTGCCGCCGAATATGACGTTGTCACCCACCCGCACATGGCCGGCAATGCCGACATAATTGGCCAAGATGACATTGTTACCCAGAATCGCGTCATGGGCGACATGGGCGTTGGCCATGATCAAGCAATTGTCGCCGATCCGGGTGATCATGCCGCCATTCTCGGTGCCCGGATTAATGGTCACCGATTCCCGGATCGTGCAGTTCGCACCGATTTCGAGGCGCGAGTCCTCGCCATGGAATTTGAGATCCTGTGGCTGGTGGCCCACCGAGGCAAAGGGAAAAATACGCGTACCGGGCCCGATAGTCGTATTACCCTCAACAACGGCGTGAGACACCAGCTCGACATTGTTGCCAAGGGTCACATTGCTGCCGACGATGCTGTATGGACCAATGCGGACACCGGAACCAAGCCTCGCCCCGTCGGCGACAATCGCCGTCGGGTGAATATTCGGGGCTGTCACGCTTCAGCCCCGACAATCATCGCGGTGATTTCAGCTTCGGCTATGACTGTGCCATTGACTTTGGCCTTGGCCTCATAGCGTCCCACATTGCGGCGGCGATGCATCTTGGTGATGTGGAACTCGATGGTGTCGCCAGGCCCAGCGGGCTTGCGGAAACGCGCATTGTCCACGCCCAGCATCAACACAATATTTTTCCGACCACCAGTCGAGTCATGCTTGATGACGATGGCGCCAGCGGTCTGGGCCATACCTTCAATAATCAGAACGCCCGGAAAGATCGGGTTGTTGGGGAAGTGCCCGAGAAAGATCGGCTCGTTGTACGTGACATTCTTGATGCCGATGGCGGATTCATCGCCATCGATCTCCACGATCTTGTCGATCATCAAGAAAGGATAACGGTGCGGCAATGCTTCGAGTATCTCGGCGATATTCATAGCATTGAGTTCGGTAACGGCGGCGGTATCGTTCATCCCCGCTTTTCCCCCTTCGACAGTTTCCGCACAACGGCGAGTTCACGCCAGAAATCTCTTATGTCCTGCGCCGGAGCGCCAGCAAGCTTGGACCCGGCCGGCCAGTCCTTGGTCACAGCGGCCCTGCCGTGAATGACTGAGCCGGCGCCGATGCTCAAGTGACCAGAGGTACCGACGCCGCCACCCATCAATACGCCGTCGCCCACAATGGTCGAGCCAGACAGGCCGCTCATGGCGGCGATCAGGCAGTTGCGGCCAATGCGGCAATTGTGGCCGATCTGGACCAGATTATCGATCTTGGAGCCTTCGCCAAGCACGGTATCGCCGAGAGCCCCACGATCGATGGTACTGTTGGCGCCGATCTCCACGCGATCCTGGATAACAACACGGCCGAGCTGAGGAATCTTGCGGTTGGACTGCCCGAAGTCGAGCCAGCCAAAGCCTTCCGTACCGATGCGCACGCCCGAGTGTATCACCACTTCGTTGCCGAGATGGGCACAGTCGATCGTGCAATTGGCCGCGATGACGCAGTTTCGGCCGATTGTCACGCCGGCGCCAATGACAGTGTTGGCGCCAATGACCGTGCCGCGACCGATCTCAACGCCTGCGCCAACCACGACATTGGTCCCCAAGGTCACGTCCCGCTCAAAGACCGGCGCGCCGAGGTCCTCTCGGCCGGCTGCAATGATAGAACGCGTGCTTGATGGATAAAGCGCGTCGAGAATGTCAGCAAAGACGTTGTGCGGCTTGTCCAGCACAATAGCCAGGCAACCCTCGGGCACCGCGTCTTTCAGGGCCGGCGAAACGAGCACCGCGCCGGCAGCCGTGGCGCGCAGTTCCTCAATATAGCTGGGCTGCGCCGCCAGGGCCAAGTCACCCGGGCCTGCCAGGTCAAGCTCTGCCACCCCGGTGATGACGAGATCGGGATTGCCGTGCGCTTCCGCCAAGGCGGATTGATCAATCCGTACAAGCAGGGAACTCAGGGATTGCGGACCAGCAAAGCGATGGAAACGGATATCGACCATTGTGTCACTTGAAACAGTAAGAGCCGCGGCGCTACCGCCCCGCGGCTCCAAACAACTTTTCCACGCCGGCCAGACTAGAGCAAGGTCGAGATGGTGAACTGGAACAACTGCGTACGATCGTCGGTCGATTTGTTCAGGACGTGCGCAAAGTCGCCGCGCAGGGGGCCGAACGGTGAATCCCAGATAAGTGATGCACCAACCGAAGTACGCCACGGCTGGTCGTTGCTTGTAGCAACCGCACCACCACCACCGATGATGTTACTGCTGTCGCCAATCCAGGCAGCGTCTGCCCAGACTGCACCGCTCAGGCCGTAGCTCTCCGGCAGGCCGGGGATCGGGAACTCGATCTCACCCGAGATGCCGGCAAACATCGTCGTACCGACATATTCACCAGTGGCCAGGCGCGGACCAAAGCCACGGCTATCGAAGCCGCGGATGAGCTGCGAACCAGGGGTGAAAGCCTCCACCGAGTGAACTGCACCGCCATTCAGGCTATTGATGACACCGGCTTGGCCGCGGACGCTGCCCACCACGCCGCTGTCGGGGATCAGTGGCACGAAGTAGCGTGCACGTGCCTCGGTGCGCAGCAGATTGTGATCCCAACCGATATAGCGCTGCGTAAAGGTCGCATAGAGACCTTCGGTCGGGTTCGTGGTGTCGTCAACGCCATTCCAGGTCAAGGTGTAGCCAACAAACGCCTTGTTGAACTGCTGACCATTGGCAACCAGAGTCGAATTCGGCGCTTGGGCGTCGGCGATAACCATGCGTTCGTAGCCGCCGAAGAACTGCGCATTGAGAGCGCTTGTCAGCGGGACGCCTACGCGCAACTGGCCGCCAGTGATCTGCGTGCCGTAGAAGCTGTTCGAGGTTTCGTCGTTGATGCGATGATAGGCATCCACGCCGGCCGACACCTTGAGCCCCATGAAACGCGGCTCGGTGAACGAGAAATCGAAGGTACGGCCGGACTGCGATGCGCCAATCGCCGCCCGCAGATATTGCCCGCGACCCAGGAAATTGCGCTCGGTTAGCGACAGCTCGCCCAGGATGCCGTCCGTTGTCGAATAGCCGGCAGTCGCGCCATACTCGCCTGTTGAGGTTTCTTCGACGTTGATATTGAGGACAATCTTGTCCGGCGCAGAGCCGGGAGCCGTGGAAATGTCGATGCGCGAGAAATAACCGAGGGCATCGATATTGTTGCGGCCACGGATAACCATGGAACGGTTGAACGGGTCGCCTTCTGCAAAGTCCAGCTCGCGACGAATGACAAAGTCACGCGTCTTGATATTTCCGGTAATGTTGATGCGCTCGACATAGATGCGGGCACCCTCGTCCACCAGATAAGTGACGTTGAAGGTGTTGGTCGCCACATCGCGGTCAAGGCGAGCCCGGACGTCAGCGAAAGAGTAGCCCTGCGCTGTCGCCTCGTAAGCCATTTCTTCAATGGACTGCTGCAGATCGAGCGAGGAATAGGTCGCGCCTTGGCCGGTACGGACCGTGCCGCGCAGCACATCGGTATTCAGGCCATCAATGCTGGTTTCGATGCCAACGTTGCCGAATTCATACCTCTGACCTTCATTGACGGTCACATTAATGAAGTAGGCGTTGCGCGCAGCGTCATACTCGGCAACCGAGTTGACCTGCGCGTCGGGGAAGCCGCGATTGGCGTAATAGGCCCGGATCCGCTCCCGGTCGATCGCCATCTTCTGCTCGTCATAGGTGTCGTCGCGGAGCAGCCAGCTCAGAATGCCGGACTCCTTGGTCAGCATGGCACCCTTGAGATTGCCTGCGCCGATGGAGTTGTTGCCGGTGAAATTGATGGCGGCAATGCCGGCGCGCTCACCTTCGTTGATCTCGAAGATTACGCGAACGCGGCCGTCAGCCGTCTGTTCGGTGCGAGCGGTGACCGAGACGGAATTGAACCCGTCGCGATCGTAGGCCAGCCGAATGCTCTCGATATCAGCATTCAAGCGCTGCTGACTGTAAATTCCCGAGGTGGAAATATCGACCATGGTCAGGAGCTGACTATCGGGGAAGCGGCGATTGCCCTCGAACAGCACCGAAGCAACCAGTTGCTCCTGTGCCTGTGCAGTCACGACGCCAAGGACAGGCACGCCGGCGGCCATGGGGGCAGCCCCCAAAATGGCGATCGCCGAAACCGCGCCACGCATCAACTTGGTGGGGTGAATCATATTGTTATTGCCTTCTGCGACCCGCTCGGAGAATCGTCATGCACAGCGCTCCTCCAAGCTAACTCCATTGAAGTGTTTTACTGTTTTTTTAACCAGGAACAAGGCGTGAGTGCTCACGCGGTTAGCAATTCATTGGCGACCTTGTATTCATGCAACACCTTGCGAACCAAGGTTAACAGAGCGTTAGCGCAGAATCCCGAAGTGGTCGAACACGGTGTCGTTGAACAGCGTAAACACCATGAGCGCAAGTACAAGAGCGAATCCGAAGCGGAAGCCGATTTCCTGGATACGCATGCTCAGGGGGCGGCCGCGTACAGCTTCGATGAGGTAGTACAGCAGGTGACCGCCATCGAGCATCGGTACCGGCAGCAGGTTGAAGATACCAATGTTGAGTGACAGTAGTGCCATCAGGTTGATAAGGGCAACGACGCCCAAAGTCGCCACTTCGCCTGATACCTTGGCCACCTTGACCGGCCCGCCAAGCTGCTCGACATCGCCGCGCCCGACAAAGAAATCTCCGAGGAACGCTGCGGTGCGCTGCACGATGAACCGGATTTCTTCAAAGGTCATGCCGATCGCCTCGATGGGACCGGGGCGGTACAGTGTCACATCGGTTTCGTCGACGTCGCGGGTGACGCCAATACGCCCGATGCGCTGGTCGTTGCCAAAGCGGTCTTCTATCTCAACGGCTTCGGGCACCAGGGTCAGCGTCTGTGCCGCGCCGTCGCGCAGCAAATCCACGATCACCGGCCGTTCCGGACTCGTGGCGACATAGCGCTGGAAATCTTCAAAGCCCCGAACCTCATAGCCATCGACCGCCACGATCTCGTCGCCTGGCAAAAAGCCGGCGGCTTGGGCAACCGAGCCCTCCATCACCTCGCTGATAACGGGTGGGATGGAGTATCGGCCATAGCCAAGCAGCAATGCATAGAGGATGAGAAAGGTCAGCAGCACATTGGCTATCGGACCGGCTGCGACGATGGCAATGCGTTGCCAGACGCTCTTGTTGACGAACAGGCGCGGGGCCAAGGCAGGATCAATCTTTGCCGCGGCATCGGGGTCCGGCACGCTCGCCGGATTCATGTCTCCAACGAAGCGAACATAGCCGCCCAGAGGGATGGCTGAAATCCGCCAGCGGGTCCCGTGTCGATCGTTCCAGCCAAACAATTCGCGACCGAAGCCGACCGAAAAGGTGTGGATGGCCACGCCGTTCCAGCGGGCCACCAGATAGTGACCCATTTCATGGATGAAGACGATGACGGTCAGAACAACGAGGAATGGAACCAGGTAGGACAACAGCCAATAAGCGAAATCAAACATAAGTAATCCGTACTCTCACTCGCAAATCGGCCGGGCACACTCCTACCAGTAGAGCAGGCCCGCGGCTATCGCTCCGAACCCGGCATGGGCTCCACCCACCAATACGACCAGAAACACGCCGAATGTTAGGCTATCCAAGCGGTCCATAAGGCCGCCATGGCCGGGGATGATATCGCCACTGTCCTTGATGCGGAAATAGCGCTTGATGGCACTTTCGGCCAGATCGCCGGCCTGGCCCAGTATGCTGATCGTCGCAGACAGCAGAATGCCAATCCAGATCGGTGAATCGGTCAGCCAGAGCCAGACCAGCAAGCCTGCTCCTGTACCGAGTGCAAGTCCGCCAAGGGCGCCGGACCAGGTCTTGGATGGCGAAATATCCGGCGCCAACTTCCCGCCGCCGATCTGCCGGCCGGCGAAGAAGGCGGCAGAGTCCGTCATCCAGACAACGGTGCCCAGGTAGACGCCTGCCCAGATGCCCGCCGGCTCCGTACCCCGCATAGCCAATAGCGAGGTAATCAGCGCGCCGAACAGGAGCAGGCCGACAATTCTCCAGACCATGTGCTCGCGCTCCATGGTCAGCACAAGAAGACAGGCCAGTAGAATGACACCAACTGGCCCCAAAAAGCCGACCAGCGGGTACAGCAGGCCTGCCAAGCCGACAAGCGCGATGAGCGCCATGCCGCGCGAGGTGAGCGGTGCCCGGGTCACCATCGTCTCCCACTCACGATAAGCGAGCGCATAGACAACACCGACGACCGCGGCAAACAGATAGCTGCCCACATATAGCGCGCTAGCCGTGAGGACAATCAGTACCGCTGCCGAGGCCAGCCGAGGGCCAATGTCTGCCCAGGAACGCCGTGCAGGCATAGGAGGATCAACGTCGGGATCGCCCTGCCTTTTCACCGCTGATCTTCCCCAACGCCACCGAAGCGCCGATCGCGTCGCGTATAGGTATCGAGAACCCGCAAGAAACTGGCTTCATCGAAATCCGGCCAATGCTCATTGACGAACACGAATTCGGAGTATGCCGCCTGCCAGAGCAGGAAATTGGACAACCGCTGCTCGCCGCTCGTGCGAATTATGACGTCCGGATCGGGCATGCCGGCGGTATAGAGCGCGTCGCCAAGGCGTTGCTCATCAATGTCATCGGGATTGAGGCGACCGGCTGCAACCTCGCGCCCCAAATGACGCGCTGCAGCAGCAATCTCGGCCTTGCTGCCATAATTGAAGGCAACCGCCAGTGTCAGACCGGTATTGGCCTGCGTCTTGGCTTCCACATCGTCAATGAGCTTGACGAGGGACGGATCCAGACCTTCGCGCGTGCCAATGATCCGGACCCTGACGTTGTTCCGAATCAACCGCTGCAAATCCGATGCAACAAAACGGCGCAGCAGATTGAAAATGAATGACACTTCCTCGGACGGCCTGGACCAGTTCTCTGACGAGAAACTGAAGACAGTCAGATAGGACACGCCGTAGGTGATGCAGTACTCGACCAGTCCACGGAGGGATTTGACGCCTTCCACATGCCCTTCGGTGCGCCGCCTGCCGCGCTGTCTGGCCCATCGCCCGTTGCCATCCATGATGACGCCGAGATGGCGCGGAATCTTAAGGCCCGCGCCTGGCTCAAGCTTCACACTGGCGGCCGGTTCCCCTGCCATCAACGCCTCCCCGGCGCGAGATCATGCAATATCAGACCTGCATGATCTCCTGTTCCTTGGTTGCGACGATGGTGTCGATTTCCGCAACCGCATCATCGGTGGCCTTCTGCACCAGATCCGATTGCTTCTTGGCATCGTCCTGGCTCATGTCGCCGTCTTTCTCCGCCTTTTTCAAGGCATCCATGCCGTCGCGGCGGATGTGGCGCACGGCCACGCGCGCCTGCTCGGCATAGGTGTGAGCGACCTTGGCCAATTCCTTGCGGCGCTGCTCATTGAGTTCAGGCAAGGGGACGCGGATGACCTGCCCCTCGCCCATCGGGTTAAGGCCTAGGCCGCTGTCACGGATGGCCTTCTCGACGGCGTTGGCATTGGATCGGTCCCAGACCTGCACGGAAAGCATGCGGGGCTCGGGCACAGTAACCGTTGCAACCTGATTGAGCGGCATGCGCGAGCCATAAACGTCCACGGTCACCGGATCGAGAAGGCTGGCACTGGCTCGCCCGGTTCTCAGGCCACCCAGCTCATCCTTGAGCGACGCGATAGACTTCTGCATGCGCGTCTTGAGGTCTTTGAGATCATAAGTTGAGGCCATTGCCGTTTCCTTCCAGTCCATTGCAGGCCCGGGTCTTGTGCCCGTGATCCCGCGTTTATCCGGTTCGCCAGCACCTTTTCGGTACTGAGAGCGCCTTTGGCAAAGACGACTAAATCGGGTCGCCCACGCGCGTGGACAAACCCTTTCCTTCCAGCACACCCGCCAAGCCCGCCTCGTCGTCCAGAGCGTATACGATTATCGGCATGGCATTGTCGCGGGCAAGGGCGAATGCGGCCGTGTCCATGACCTTGAGGTTCTGATTGATGACTTCGTCGTAGCTGATCTGGCTGTAGCGGGTCGCGCCAGGGTCTTTCTTCGGATCAGCCGAATAAACCCCATCAACCTTGGTCCCCTTGAGGACCATGTCGCATTCAAGTTCGATGGCGCGCAAGGTCGCGGCCGTATCGGTGGTAAAGAACGGATTGCCCGTCCCGCCACCCAGAACCACGACAAAGCCCTCTTCAAGCGCCAGCTTGGCGTCACGGGCAGTAAAGGTATCAGCAACCGAAGGCATGGTTGCCGCGCTGAACGGCTTGGACTTGACGCCATGACGCGTGATGGCATTGCTCAGGGCCAGGGCGTTGATCATGGTGCCCAGCATGCCCATCAGGTCCGCGGTTACGCGATCCGTGCCGTCTGCGGCACCGGCCATGCCGCGGAAGATGTTGCCACCGCCCACGACGATGGCGACTTCAACGCCAGAACGCGCAACTTCGGCGATCTGGCCGGCAATGCGCTGCAAGTATGGTGGCTCGATGCCAAAGGAATTGTCCCCCGCCAGCGCTTCACCCGAAACCTTGAGCAAGATGCGCTTATGTGCGGATGACATCGGTTGGGACCCCTTGATCTGAAATGTGTCGGGCCACCGATTCCGGCGGACCGGACGAACCCTATGGCAAAATGCCAGGCAAATGAAGCCGAGCTTTCCGCAGAGTAGTCATGAAATAGTACGCTCGATCCGCAAACAAAGGTCTTGGGAGAGCGAGAGAATGGGCGGATCCGCCCATTCCCAAATTGACACGGCTTATTTGGTGCCGGCCGTAGCAGCGACTTCGGCAGCGAAGTCGCTTTCGACCTTCTCGATGCCTTCGCCAAGTGCATAGCGGACGAACTTGGTGAGCTTGATCGGCGCACCGGCATCCTTCTCAGCGTTCTTGATCGCGTCGGCAACCTTGGTTTCGCCGTCGATCACGAAGACCTGGCTGAGCAGAGTGACTTCCTCGAAGTACTTGCGCATGCGGCCTTCGACCATCTTTTCGGCGATGTCAGCGGGCTTGCCGCTTTCCTTGACCTGCTCGAGGATGATGGCACGCTCACGGGCCACGACTTCCTGGTCCAGCTCTTCAGGCGAGATGGCCTGGGGCTGGGCAGCAGCGATGTGCATGGCAAGCTGCTTGCCAAGCGCAGACAGGGCTGCCTTGTCGCCGGTGGATTCCAGGGCAACGAGAATGCCGATCTTGCCCATGCCGGGTTTGACCGCGTTGTGAACATAGCTTTCGACCACGCCGTCGGTGACCGATACGGTCTCGGTGCGGCGCAGGTTCATGTTCTCGCCGATCTTGGCAATCGCTTCCGTCAGTTCGGCCGAAACCGAATGACCGGTGCCGGGGAACGGCATTTCGCCCAGCTTGACGACGTCGCCTTCAGCATCGAGGGCCAACTTGGAGACGGCCTCGACGATGTTCTGAAACTGCTCGTTGCGGGCAACGAAGTCGGTTTCCGAATTGACTTCGACGGCGGCAGCCTTGGTGCCGGCAGTGATAACACCAACCAGGCCTTCAGCGGCGACGCGGTCGGCCTTCTTGGCAGCCTTGGCCAGGCCGCGGGTACGCAGCCAGTCGACGGCGGCGTCCATGTCGCCATTGGTTTCAGCTAGGGCCTTCTTGCAGTCCATCATCCCGACACCAGTCGAGTCGCGGAGCTGCTTGACCATTGCAGCAGTGATTTCCATGGGTTCACCTCTTGGCGGCCCCTCGCGGGGCGGCAAATTCGAGTGGGTTTATGCCCGGAATCGGGCGGGGCGTGCCTTTCTGCGAGAAAGACACGCCTGCACGAAGATTAGTTGACGGTCGGCTCGCCTTCGGCCGGCAGGTCCTCGGCGGGAGCCTCGTCAGACGAACCCAGATCGGCGCCAAGGGCGCTCGAGGAGCGGCCGATGCCGTCGATGGCAGCGCGCGAGATCAGCGATACATAAAGCTCGAGAGCGCGGCTGGCGTCGTCATTGCCGGGGATGGCGTAGTCAACGATATCGGGATCGCAATTGGTGTCGACGATGGCGACGACCGGGATGCCCAGACGGCGGGCTTCCTTGATTGCGTTCTCTTCCTTGTTGGTGTCGATCACGAACAGGAGGTTGGGCAGGTTGCCCATGTCCTTGATGCCGCCCAGGTCGCGCTCGAGACGCTCCTGCTCGCGGGACATCATCAGGCGCTCCTTCTTGGTGCGCAGGGCCAGATCGGCTTCGCTCATCGACTCGAGCTCGCGCAGGCGGGCGATCGAGTTGGAGATGGTCTGCCAATTGGTCAGGGTGCCACCGAGCCAACGCGAGTTGACGTAGTACTGAGCGGACTGCTTGGCAGCATCAGCCACCAGCGGGGCAGCCTGACGCTTGGTGCCGACGAAGAGCACGCGACCGCCATCGGCCACCGTGTCGGACACGAGCTGCAGGGCGCGGCTGAGGGCCGGCACGGTCTGGCTCAGGTCGAGAATGTGAATGTCGTTGCGAACGCCGAAAATGTAGCGTTCCATCTTCGGGTTCCAGCGATGCTTCTGGTGGCCGAAGTGCACGCCAGCTTCGAGAAGCTGACGCATGGAGAATTCTGGCAGTGCCATGATGGGCTGCTCCTTTACCGGTTGATGCCTCCACGAAGCTTTGCAGCGCCAGGCGCCACCGGATGGATTTCCCTCAAGGGAAAGCCTGCTTCGTGTGTGAAATCACGTTCGACCCATGCCGAACGCGTGGCTGCTATATGCCAAGGCGGTGCCGGACGCAACCCAGATATGGCCGAGAAACGGGCGCCTGCGGCATTCACGACAATTTCAAGCAACCCGAAATGCCATTGTGGTATTGTTTAACCATAGACCCGCGCCCAGACGCGGGGTCAAGGGTGAGAGCCCCTGAGCGAGGGAGGAAGGGCCCCCAAAGGCTCGCCTCCCCCGCGTTCGTTTCAGGCGAAGCGAACGTCCGTCACACCGTCCAGAGCCTTGATGCCGCCGGCCACCTCGGCCGTGACGTTGTACTTGCCGGGCAGTTCGATCTCGTATTCGCGTGCCCCTCCATCCCGGATCACCACGAAATTCACGGTACCATTGCCGCCGCGCTTGAGTTGCGCGCTGGTGGGGCCAAGCGCCTTGGGATCGGCGAGAAACACCGTCAACTGCCGATCGATCCGCTCGGCCATGCCTTCAATCGGCTCGGCAGACATCAAGCGCACGCTGATGCCTTCGGCGCGCTCATCGGCCCCAACCTGCAGAATGACCGAATTGCCCGGCTGCAGGATGGCACCGAACTCGTTGATCTGCTCGGAGAAGGCGATGCATTCATAAGTGCCGCTCTGATCCGACAGGGTCAGGATCATCATCGGCGTGCCCTTACGCGTTCGCCTGTCGTTACGCGATGAGATCGTACCAGCCAGGCGCCCTGCCCCCGCGCCGTCCTTTACCGCTCGTTCAAAGTCGCTCCAGCGCTGGACGCGGAGCTTTTCGAACAGATCGGCATAAGCATCGAGCGGATGGGCCGAGAGGTGGAAGCCGATAGCCGAGAGTTCGCGATCGGCCCGTTCGGTTGAATTCCAGACAGCAACCCCCGTCGGTAGGCGGAATGGTTCTTCCTCCACGCCACCGAACAGCGAGACCTGGCCGGAACTGCGATCGGCCGTGAGGGCCTGAGCCGTACCGATGACCGATTCGACCGCGGCAAAGGCAATCTCCCGACGCGGAACAAGGCAGTCGAACGCGCCGGCATTGACCAGGGTTTCGAGCGTGCGCTTGTTGAGCACGCGCGGATCGACCCGCCGGGCAAAGTCCCCCAGATCCTTGAAAGGCTGATCACCCCGCACTTCGACAATGTGCTCGGCCATGGCCCTGCCGACGCCCTTAACCGCCGAAAGGCCATAATGGACCCGGTCGTTCTTGACCGAGAACAATACCTCGGACTGGTTGACGCATGGCGGAACCACCTCGATGCCCTTCTTGCCGGCCTCGCGCCGGAAGTCGGAGAGTTTGTCGGTCTGGGCCATATCGAGGGTCATCGAGGCCGCGTAGAATTCGTGCGGGAAGTGCTCCTTGAGATAGGCGGTCTGGTAGCTGACCCACGCATAGGCGGCAGCGTGGCTCTTGTTGAAGCCGTAGTTCGCGAACTTGGCCAGAAGGTCGAAGATTTCGTCGGCCAACGCCTCGCTCACCCCGTTGGGCCCTGCGCCCTCACGGAAACGGATGCGCTGGTTGTCCATCTCCGCCTTGATCTTCTTGCCCATGGCGCGGCGCAGCATGTCGGCTTCGCCGAGCGAGTAGCCGGAGAGGAGCTGGGCGATCTGCATCACCTGCTCTTGATAGACAATAATGCCGTAGGTTTCGTCCAGCACCTCAGACAGCGCCGGATGGGGGTAAACCACCTCCTCGGTGCCGTGCTTGCGGTTGATGAAGCTGGGGATATTGTCCATCGGGCCCGGCCGATAGAGCGCGTTCATGGCGATCAGGTCTTCGATGCGGTCGGGCTTGAGATCCATCAAGGCGCGACGCATGCCCGCCGATTCAAACTGGAAGATGCCGTATGTGTCGCCACGTGCATACAGCTTGTAGGTGGCAGCGTCCTCAATATCGATGGCGTCGATGTCGAGTTCGATCCCCCGCTGCTTCACCATGTCTACCGCATAGCGGATGGTCGTCAGGGTCTTGAGACCCAGAAAGTCGAACTTCACCAGGCCCGCCGGCTCAACCCATTTGAGGTTGTATTGGGTGACCGGCATATCAGAGCGCGGATCGCGGTACAGCGGGAGCAATTCCTGCAGCGGCCGGTCGCCGATAACAATACCGGCGGCGTGGGTCGAGGCGTGGCGGAACAGGCCTTCGAGAGCCTTGGCGATCTCCACCAACTGCCCGACCGTCTCGTCCTCATCGGCCATCTGCTTGAACTGTGGCACCTCGTTCATGGTGCGTTCGACGGACCAGGGATCGGCCGGATTGGCGGGGACGAGCTTGCAAATGCGGTCCACCTGGCCATAGGGCATTTGCAGCACCCGGCCGACGTCGCGCAGCACGGCGCGGGCCTGCAGCGTTCCAAAGGTGATGATCTGGGCAACCTGGCTGGCGCCGTACTTGTCCTGCACGTAGTCGATGACTTCCTCGCGCCGGTCCTGGCAGAAGTCGATATCAAAGTCCGGCATCGAGACGCGTTCTGGATTGAGAAAGCGCTCGAACAGCAGATTGTAACGAAGGGGGTCGAGGTCGGTGATGGTGGTGGCATAGGCGACCAGAGAGCCGGCGCCCGAACCACGCCCCGGTCCGACCGGGATATTGTGGGCCTTGGCCCATTGAATGAAGTCGGCCACGATCAGGAAGTAGCCGGGGAACTTCATGTTTTCGATGATGCCCAGCTCGAAATCGAGGCGCTCGCGATATTCCTTTTCTTCCTTGCCCGGCGCCAGGCCTACGGTTTCAAGGCGCTTGTCGAGACCGTCCACAGCGATCTTGCGCAGCGCGGCGGCTTCAGCGGCAACCACTTCTTCTTCGGTGGCGTGTGAGCCCGCAGCAAATTTTGGCAGGATGGGCCCGCGGGTGCGCGGGCGGAAGGCCACGCGCCTGGCGATCTCGACGGTCGAATCGAGGGCCTCGGGTAAGTCGGAGAACAGGTCGACCATCTCCGCGCGGGTCTTGAAATAATACTGATCGTTGAGCTTGCGGCGCTCCGTCTGAGCCAGCACGGAGCCGCCGGCTATGGCCAGCAAGGCGTCATGCGCCTCATATTCCTTTTCGGTCTTGAAGAAGGGTTCATTGGTGGCGACCAGGGGGATGCCCTTGCGATAGGCGTAGTCGACCAGGCGCGGCTCAACCGTCGCCTCCATGGGCCGGCCGTGGCGTTGCAATTCGACATAGAAGCGGTCACCGAAGAGGTCGGCCAGGCGATCCAGGCGGCGGACAGCATTTGCATCCTGGCCATTGGCAAAAGCCATATCGACGGCTCCTTCGGGACCGCCGGAGAGGCAGATCAGGCCCGAAAGGCTTTCGCGGGTCATCCAATCCAGCCTTGCCCGCGCCAGCCCGTCCTCGCCTTCGAGGTAAGCGCGGGAGACGAGCTGCGAGAGGTTGGAAAAACCCTCCTCCGTCTGGGCCATGAGGACAATGGAGGACTTGCCGGTCCAGGCGGTGTGGCCCCTTTCGCTGACCCGCTCCTCGGCGGCAGCGAAATCGACGGCAAGCTCAACGCCGATCAGCGGCTGAATGCCCTTCTTGGTGGCCTTCTCGGAGAATTCGAGGGCGCCGAAGAGATTGTTGGTGTCGGCTATACCGAGAGCCGGTTGTTCATCCTCCGCGGCGAGCTTGAGAATGGTCTCCAGCTGCAAGGCGCCTTCGAGAAGCGAGAAGGCAGAGTGAACATGAAGGTGAATGAAGCCTGGGCCGCGCATTTGCATCTCCTGGTCTGACCCTGCGGCACAGGTCGCGCGGGGTCAAACCGCCGTTGCGTCAATCCACAGCCATCAGGCGATGTGGGTGATGATATCCATCCAGGTCAGTGAGCCGATGGTGAAGGCGCCCAGGGTAACGAAAGCGGCGAGGTCTTTGACAAAATCGAGCATCTTGGTCTCCCGTGTTTCTGTAATGTTCTTGTATATTCTCTATTTGTTCTCGTCCAGACGGGAACAGCGGTGAAACCGGGGACAGCGGTTTATTGGTTAGGATTTCGTTAGGAGAGCTTTGCCGGGTGTTAAGATTCGGGACGTGCGGAAAAGCCGCCTCGCCTCTCGGCTATCGGTTACACGGTAACGAACGGCCAGTGGCCCTTCCGAAACTAGGTAGAACGGACCACTGGCCGTTCGCCACGGAAACACGGATTTTCCACGGGTCCGGATTCAGGCGGTACCGTTATTGCAGGTCCGGCTGCCGAGCTTCTACCCGCGTAAAGAGGCGCCCCTCTTCCCGGCCTCCCCGCCCAGCCCTGCGTCGGGGCCGCGTGTGTGGCGAGGATGGGAGGAGTATGAGGGAGGAATTCGGGGCAGGGATTACTTATTTAGATGCTTAGGCCCGAGAGTGACGTCTGGCGGGGGTGGAAATATGCGAACGGCCGCGCCACCGGTGCGCCCAGCCCTCCGGGACGGCTCAAAGCGTGTGAGGCACCACCAGGCCGCCCTTGAGCGTGACGATTCGGTCGGCGCGGCGGGCGAGGTCGTGATTGTGGGTGGCGATCAGTGCGGCGGCGCCTTCGTTCTTGATCAGGTCCTTGAGGGCTTCGAAGACCAGATCGCTGGTTTCCGGATCGAGATTGCCGGTCGGCTCATCGGCCAGGATGACGCGGGGATGATTGGCGGCGGCGCGGGCAATGGCGATGCGCTGCTGCTCGCCACCGGACAGTTCGGCGGGGCGATGGGACGCCCGGGGCGCCACGCCCAGCAAATCGAGCAATTCCATGGCCCTGCCCTCAGCCTGCTTCTGGTCGTGTCCGGCGATCAGCTGGGGCATGACGACGTTTTCGAGCGCCGTGAACTCGGGCAGCAGGTGGTGGAACTGGTAGACATAGCCGACGGTGGAGCGGCGCAATTGGGTGCGGGCGCGATCGCCGAGCCGGCTGGTGGGCTGACCGATGATCTCGATCTCGCCGTCCTGGGGGGATTCGAGCAGACCGCACAGGTGCAGCAGCGTGGACTTGCCGGCCCCCGATGGCGCAACAAGAGCAACCAGTTCGCCGCTCTCCACTGTGAGGTCGGCGGCCTCGAGCACACGCACCAGGCGCTCGCCCTCGCCATAGTGGCGATGGACGCCAGAGAGCTTGAGATGCGGCTTATTCATAGCGCAGGGCCTCGACCGGATCGTATTGCGCAGCGCGCCAAGCCGGATAAAGGGTGGCGAGAAAACTCAGGCCCAAGGCCATGCAGACGACCACAGTGACTTCGGTTGGGTCGGTGCGGCTGGGGAGGGAGGAGAGGAAGAAGACCTCTGGCGGGAACAGCGTCACCCCAAGCAAATTGGAGATCGAGGCGCGCAAGGCCTCGGCATTGGCGGCAACGATCAGGCCAAGCACCATTCCGACCAGAGTGCCGATGACGCCAATGGCGGTGCCCGTGATGGAGAAGATGCGCATGATGGAGCCGCGCGTGGCGCCCATGGTCCGCAGGACGGCGATATCGGCGCCCTTATCCTTCACCAGCATGATGAGGCTCGAGATGATGTTGAAGGCAGCCACGAGAATGATCATGGACAGGATGGTGAACATCACCACCCGTTCGACCTGCAGGGCCGAGAAGAAGGTTTCGTTGCGTTGCTGCCAGTCGGTCAGGACCAGCGGGCGCACGCCGGGCGCCGATTGCAGGCGCTGACGCATCAAGGCCACTTCATCGGGATCGTCGATGAAAACTTCGACCGCGGTCGCGCGCGGGACGCGATCATAAGCGGCGTCAATTTCCTCGTCGCTGGCGAGCGGATCAAGTGGACCCATGCCGGGCTTCAAAACCTCGTCGACCATGCGGAAATAATCCTGCGCGGCTTCAAGCGGCATATACATGAAGAAACTGTCGAACTCGACCATGCCCAGATTGTAGATGGCATTGACCGGGTAGGAGCGGATCTGGGGGGTGGAGCCGAATGGCGTCATGGCGCCATCGGGATTGATAATCTGCACCTGATCGCCAATTCCGACGCCAAGCGTCTGGGCCAGACGATAGCCGATGGCGACGCCCCTGCTGCCATCCCACTGATCGAAACCGCCCTGCTCTGCCGAAGTGTACAGCAGATCGAGCTTTTTGAGATTCTCCTCATCCATGCCGCGTACGGAGACGCCGGTGGATGAGCCGCGGCCGGACGCGAGTACCTGGCCTTCAACGAAATAGACGGCGAAGCTGACGCCATCGACCTGTTCCAATGCCGCTACGGTTTCCTTGTAGTCGGTGAACTGGCTTTCGATTGGATGGGCAGTGAAGTGACCGTTGAGGCCCAGGATCTTGTCGAGCAGCTCGCCGCGAAAACCGTTCATGACCGACATGACGACGATGAGTGTCGCCACGCCAATTGCAACACCAACCATGGTGAGGCTGGCAATGACCGAGATGAAGGCTTCCTTGCGACGGGCGCGCAGATAGCGTCCGGCAATCAGCCATTCGAAACGGGCGAATGGCCGGGTGGCCCGGCCTCCCCTCGGCATTGGCGCACTGTCGGTCAAATGTCGGTCATCCGCTGCGGTTCGATCAAGCCCTTGAGACGGGCGACCGCCTCGGTGAGCGGCAGCGTTTCGCGCTCGCCGGTCTTGCGATGCTTGATTTCGACTTCGCCCGATTTAAGGCCGCGCGGACCGAGGATCAGCTGATAGGGTATGCCGACCAGGTCGGCGGTGGCGAATTTGGAGCCGGCGGGCTGGTCGCGATCATCATAGAGCATGTCGAGGCCGGCCGCTGTGAGTTCGGCATAGAGCTTGTCGCATGCAGCATCGGTGTCGGCATCGCCGGCCTTGAGATTGATCAAAACCGCCTCGAAGGGGGCAACCGAGACCGGCCAGACAATACCGTTTTCGTCGTGGCTGGCTTCGATGATGGCGGGTACGACGCGGGTCAGGCCAATGCCGTAGGAGCCCATATGCACGATGGTTTCCTTGCCGTCCTGACCAGTGACGCTAGCCTTCATCGGTTCGGAATATTTGGTGCCGAAATAGAAGATGTGGCCGACCTCGATACCGCGAGCGGAGACGCGCTTGTCTTCGGGCACTGCGGCTTCGTATTCGGCCTCGTCGACCATCTCCTCGGTAGCGGCGTAGAGCGAGGTCCAGTCATTGAAGATGGGCGTGAGGTCGCCCATGAAATCGGTGTCCTGGCCGGGAATGGGTTTATCTAGCAAGTCGCGGTGACAGAAAACCTGGCTCTCGCCGGTTTCGGCCAGGATGATCCATTCGTGGCTGAGGTCGCCGCCAATGGGGCCGGTATCGGCGCGCATCGGAATGGCGGTCAGGCCCATGCGGGCATAGGTGCGCAGATAGGCCACGAACATGCGCTCATAGGCCTTGACCGCGTCTTCCTTGGTAAGATCGAAGCTATAGGCATCCTTCATCAGGAATTCGCGGCTGCGCATGGTACCGAAGCGGGGACGCACCTCGTCACGGAACTTCCACTGGATATGGTATAGGTTCAGCGGCAGGTCCTTGTAGGACTTCACATAGCTGCGGAAGATGTCGGTGATCATCTCCTCATTGGTGGGACCATAGAGGAATTCGCGCTCGTGCCGATCTTCGATGCGCAGCATCTCCTTGCCATAGGCTTCGTAGCGGCCCGATTCGCGCCAGAGATCGGCGGACTGGATGGTGGGCATGAGCAATTGCACTGCGCCGGAGCGGTTCTGCTCCTCCTCGATGATCTTTTGCACCTTCATAAGGACTTTGTAGCCCATGGGCAGCCAGGAATAGAGGCCGGAGGCCTGCTGACGGATCATGCCGGCGCGCAACATCAGGCGGTGCGAGACGATCTCGGCTTCCTTTGGCACATCACGAAGCACCGGCATAAAATAGCGGGAAAAGCGCATGGGAACTCCGACTGATGTTCTTTTTAGCATGCCCTTGTCGGAAAACCGGCGACCATTTTTCCGGGACATGCTCAGGTCGACTCGCAGGATTTGTTGATGCACACTCAAATCGCAACCGTCCATTCGATGCAAGCATGCAAGCTATGCAGAATCTACTTGGCAGAGCGATTTTCTGTTGTTAGGGTCCGCCCCAATAAAACAAAGGTGGCCCAAACCGCCGGACGTCGACAACGTCAAGGGAGGAGCGTTGGCAGCCGCTTCGTAGCGCGCCTAAGACCAACGTATTGTCGAACAAACTCATTCAAGCAGGGCCCTCGTGCCCTGCTTTTTTGTTTGAGGACGCACCTTTATGACAGATTCCGTGACATTTTCGCGAATTGCGCTGAACTTGCCCGGCGCCGTGTCCGCGCCGCACTTTGACCGCACGGCATTCAAGGTGAAGCGCATTTTTGCGACCCTGGCCGCCGATGGGCTCAGCGCCAATCTCAAATTCACACCGGATGAGCAGGAGCTCAAGTGCATGGTCGCGCCGGAAATCTTCCAAGCGATCGACGATGGCTGGGGGCGGCAGGGTTGGACGACGATGCGGCTGCGTGCGGCCGGCGAGGCAGATGTCGAGTCGGCGCTCAGAATGGCGCATGTTCATGCGGTGGCCAAGAAGTAGGTCCGCAGAACTCACGCACTTGAACCCGGACATTATCGCAGCAGCGGAAACGGACTGGTCTCCGGCAACCCTCCGATAGATCGATTTCCCCTAGGGGTCAGTCCGAAACTGCTCATCCGGCGCTGCGCGTCAAGTTCTCGCCCAGGGCAAGACGAATTGAGCGGCGGTCGCCGCTCTTGCTCTTCAGATACCCAAAGAGGCCAAGCCCCTCAGCGGTTCCAGTAGGCCTGGAGGGTCTCATTGCTGAGGCCCCAGAACAGCAGGGCCGTGAAGAGCGCGGCGAGAACTGTCGTGATCAGGCCTTTGGTGATCAGGCGGGGGGCAACGGGCGCGCCCGGATCGGAGCCGGCGACGACCTCTGCGCCGGTCTCGTGATGGCTGTGGCTGCCAATGGGCAGGACCGCCACGAAGGTGAGCCACCAGACAACGAAATAGACGGCGATGATCGATCCGATTTGCATGGGGCCGGTGTAGCGCGGAAATGGGAACGGTGGGAAGCGGCGCGGTGTCGCGGGGACCATTGAGATTTTGGAAACCACGAATAATCAGCGCACGAGACAGCGGCGAAACACATTGGGCGTGACCTCCGTTAGTGCGGCATGAGCCCGCCCTCCGAACGCTACATCTTTCGCTTCATTCACCAACAAGGCCCAGACGGCTGGACTGTCGTCGATACGGTTTCGGGACAAGCCAGCGGTCACTACGCCTCAGAAGATGAGGCGGTATTCGCTGCTCTGGCGGAAACCAGCCTGAGCAGCGAATACCGAATTGAGCCGGCACACGATGCGGCTATTCCTCTGGAGTAGCGGCGGACTAAACCCGATGCACAAAGACCGAGACGTTGGGCTTGCGGCCCCAGAAGGCGTTGACCTCGTTGCGGATGGCCTTGAACAGCGCTGAGTTGAGCACTTCAGTGTCGCTGCGGCGCTTGGCGGGCATCGACTTGATGACGCCGGTGATGGTGTCTTCGATGAGGTCGGTAACCGATTCATCGTCGGTTTCGGGCAGGCCCTCGACGACCAGATCGGGGCCAGAGACAACCTGACCACCGCCATTGACGCAGAGGCTGACGATGACCATGCCGCCAAAGGACAGGCGGCGGCGGCCCTTTACGCCGCTTTCCTCGGGGGTGCAGAGCACCAGACCATCGAGATAGAGTTCGCCGGTGCGCACTTCGGCCGGGTAGGCCATAGGCTCGGGGAAGAGCCGGACCATATCGCCATTGCGAGCTTCACAGACATTGGGAATGCCCTCTTCCCGGCCCAGCTTGGCATGGGCCTGCAAATGCACGGACTCGCCATGAACCGGCACCAGCACTTCGGGCTTGACCCAGGAGTAGAGCTTCTGCAACTCGCCGCGCCGGGGGTGGCCGGTCACGTGGACAAGGGCGTCATTGGCGGTGATGAGTTCGACACCCTTGTCGATCAGCAGGTTCTGAATGTCGATGACTTCGCGCTCGTTGCCCGGGATGGCCCAGGACGAAAAGATCATGCGATCGCCGGCATTGAGGTCGATCACCGGGTGGTCACCACGGGCGATACGGGCAATGGCCGCGCGGGCCTCGCCCTGGCTGCCGGTGCAGATCAGCACGCACTTGTCGCGCGGGATGGACTTGAAGGCATCCTGGTCGTGCAAAGTCGGCAGGCCTTCGAGCATGCCCAGCTCGCGGGCAATGCCCATGATGCGATGCAACGAGCGACCGGAAAGAACCACCTCACGACCGGCCTTGTGGGCGGCACGAACGATGGACACCACGCGTCCGACATTCGAGGCAAAGGTCGTGACGGCGACGCGGTGCGGTGCATCGGCGATCAGCTTGGCGAGATTGTCGCCGACTTCCTGTTCGCTTGGGCTTTCGCCTTCCTTGGTTGCGTTGGTGGAGTCGCAGATCAAAGCCAGCGGTGAGGAGGTGTCCTCGCCGATCTTCTTGAGGCGATCAAAATTGGTTGGTGCGCTGATAACCGGGGTCGGATCGAGCTTCCAGTCACCGGTGTGCAGGGCGCGACCAATCGGCGTGGTGATCAGGATGGCGTTCGATTCCGGGATCGAGTGCGCCACATTGATTGGCTCAATGGTGAAGGGGCCGACTTCGAACGGCTTGCCCGGCTGCATGATGGTAACATCGACATTTTCAACAATGCCGTCGCCTGCCCGCTTGGCCGCCAGCATGGCGGCGGTGAAGGGCGTGGCGTAGACGGGCTTGTCGAAGACCGGCCAGAGATCGAGGACCGCGCCATAGTGATCTTCGTGGCTGTGGGTGAGGACAAGGGCCAGGACGTCGTCGGCATTCTCCTCAAGGAACTCTGGATTGGCCATGATGAGCTCGATGCCCGGCAGTTCCGGACCGCCGAAACTGACGCCACAATCGACCACGATCCATTTGCGGCGATGGGCCGGACCAAAGCCGTAGGCCGCCATGTTCATGCCGATTTCGCCAACGCCGCCGAGCGGCACGAAGACGAGTTCATCCCTTTGGTTCTTAGCCATGGGTATCTTATTCCTTATCTGGGCATGCGCCGAACGATCTATGGTCGCCGGTCGCCCCTGCCCTTTTGTTGTGGTCAGCTTCGGGCGCTGGCCGTTGCCCCAAAATGCACATCGCCCGCCGTGATCGGATGCCGCGCGCCCTCGTCGTCGCGGATAATCAACCGACCCGAGGAGTCGATGGTTTCAAAGATGCCGCGGCGCACGACCCCATCCTGGGTGATGGCGACCGGCGCCCCGATCCCCGCTGCTGAACCGCGCCAGAGCTTGAGAACTGCAGCCACGCCCTGACCGTCATTCCACAGCCTGAACGCATCTACCCAGGCGTCAGAAAGCGCTTCGAAGACGTCCTCGGCACTCCGCTCAACACCAAGATCCTTGAGCGAGGTCGCTGGATAGGGCACGCCCTGCGGCGCGGCAACCACGTTGACGCCGATGCCGATGATGATGGCTTGCCGCCCATCCGGGGTTTTTGCAGCTTCCAACAGGATACCAGCCAGCTTGGCGCCATCGGCCAGCACGTCATTAGGCCATTTCAGCGCAATGCGCGAGTGCCCATCGGCCCCGTCCGCCCCATCAATACCGATGCGGATCATGCCCTTGGGCAGGACACTCGACAGGCCAGCACCAAGGGCAATACCGGCAACGAAACCAAGTGTGGCGATAGTATCGGGCGAAGCGTCTGGGACCACAAGCAGGCTCGCTGCCAGATTGCCGGCAGGACTATGCCACTCCCTGCCCCGCCGGCCGCGGCCGGCTGTCTGCTGCAAGGATGCAAACCAGAAGCCACCCGGATCGCCCGCTGCGGCAGCCGAAAGAGCCTCGCTATTGGTTGAGCCAATGGAGTCAAAGCCCGCCAGCCGGTATCCAGCGTCGCGGGCCTTTTGACCCAGTCGGAAGTCAGCCACCTAGATCACCTCATGCCGCGATGGGCATGTCCCATGTGATCCAGGTTTCGTCTGGCGCATCGGCTGACCGACAACCGGCGACCACTGTCCGGGCCGATGCACTAGAACAGACTTCCCGCAGCCGTATGGGCCAAGGATGCCAGCGGGCTGCCGACCGTGAAATAATAGGTGACGATCAGAAACCCGGAGGCGCCCATGATGATGTTGAGCTCGCCCGGAACGGCCGCAAACTGCTTGATCGGCGCATCGAAGAACATCACCTTGACCACGCGCAGATAGTAGAAGGCGCTGACGGCCGAAGCGAGCACGCCGATCACCGAAAGCACGTAGAGATTGGCTTCGATGGCGGCGAGGAAGACGTGCCACTTGGCAAAGAAACCGGCAAGCGGCGGCAGGCCGATCAGCGAGAACATCAGGATGGCCATGATGGCAGCCACGAAAGGCCGGGTCTGGGCGGCGCCTGCCAATTCGTCGATGGTCTCGACATAACCGGTGTCGGTGCGGAACGAGAGCAGGCAGGCAAACAGGCCGACAGTCATGGCCACGTAGATCGCCATGTAGATGGCGACGCCTTCTACCCCGACCTGGGTGCCCGATGACAAGCCCACCAGGGCAAACCCCACATGCCCGATCGACGAGTAGGCGATCAGGCGTTTGAGCGACTGCTGCCCGATGGCGGCAAAGGCCGCCAGGACCATGGAGGCAATCGAAAGGAAGATGACGATCTGCTGCCAGTCCGACGTGATCGGCGCAAAGGTATCCATGACCAGACGGATCATCAGCGTCATCGCCGCCACCTTGGGCGCCATGGCAAAGAACGCGGTAACCGGGGTCGGTGCGCCCTCATAGACGTCGGGCGTCCACATGTGGAACGGCACGGCCGAAATCTTGAAGGCAACACCTGCGAGCAGGAAGACAACGCCGAAGATCAGGCCGACGGAGCGGCCTTCATTGGCGATAGCGATGACGATTTCCTCAAGATTGGTATGGCCGGTAAAGCCATAAATCAGGGAAGCGCCATAGAGCAGCAGGCCCGAGGAGAGAGCGCCCAGCACGAAATATTTGAGGCCCGCTTCCGAAGCGCGCGCGTCATCGCGCTTGATGGCGGCCATGACGTAGAGCGAAAGGGACTGGAGCTCGAGGCCGACATAGAGGCTCATCAGGTCATTGGCGGAAACCATGACCATCATACCCAAGGTGGCGAGCAGTGCCAGCACGGAATATTCGTATTTGTGAACGCCGTTCTCTTCGGCATTGGACATGCCCAGGATCAGGGCCATACCGGCGCCGCCGATGACCAGAACCTTCATGAAGCGGCCAAAGCTGTCGGCAATAAAGAGGCCATTGAAGACCACGCCATCTGCCGGCTGGAGCATGACCAGCAGGCCGGTTGCGGCCAGCAGGCCCACGGCAAGCCAGGACACGAGCGCCGACCGCTCCTTATTGACCACCACGCCGACCAACAGCAGGACAAGAATGCCCAGAGCCATCAGCACTTCGGGATAGGCAGGAGCCAGGCTCGCGAAATCGGTAACGTCAGAGTTCACTTGAGGCTCCTAATGCGCAGCGGGCTCGGCCGCATGGTCGTCGGCCGGCTGGGCCGCGCCTTCGACAGGCGCGACATATTCAAGGGGGGCGCGTTCATCGGCCAGGGCCACGGCCGGATCGAGGCCGTTGGCAGCCGAATACTGTGCGACCAGATTGTCGACCGCGGCTGCGGTCGTGTCGAGGATCGGGGCCGGATAGAAGCCGAAGACCACGGTCAGCACGATCAGCGGATAGAGCACCACTTTTTCGCGCAGATTGAGGTCAAGGATGCCCTTCAAACTATCCTTGGTGAGCGCACCAAAGACCACCCGGCGATAAAGCCAGAGGGCATAGCCAGCCGAGAAGATGACGCCGAAGGCGGCGCCAAAGGCGACCCAGGTATTGACCTGGAAAACGCCGATCATGGTGAGGAACTCACCGACGAAACCCGAGGTGCCCGGCAAACCGACATTGGCCATGGTGAAGACCATGAAGGCAAAGGCATATTGCGGCATGCGCTCGACGAGACCGCCATAGGCGGAAATCTCGCGGGTGTGCATCCGGTCATAGATGACGCCAACACAGAGGAAGAGCGCGCCGGACACGATGCCGTGGCTGATCATCTGGAACATGGCGCCCTGGATACCCAAGGCATTGCCGGCAAAGATACCCATGGTCACGAAACCCATGTGGGCCACCGACGAATAGGCGATCAGCTTCTTGATGTCGGTCTGCACCAGGGCGACCAGCGAGGTCAGGATGATGGCAGCGACCGAGAGCAGGAAGACGAAGTTGGCGAACTGGGCCGAAGCATCGGGGAACATGGGCAGAGAAAAGCGCAGGAAGCCGTAGCCGCCGAGCTTCAGGAGGATCGCGGCCAGGATGACCGAACCGGCGGTCGGGGCCTGCACGTGCGCTTCGGGCAGCCAGCGGTGGAAGGGCCACATCGGCATCTTCACGGCCAGCGAGGCAAAGAAGGCGAGCCACAGCCAGGTCTGCATGCCGACCGGGAAATCATGGCCCAGCAGGCGGATGATGTCGGTGGTGCCAGCGTCCCAATACATGCCCATCATGGCGAGCAGCATCAGCACCGAGCCGATGAAGGTGTAGAAGAAGAACTTGTAGGCCGCCTGAATGCGCTGTGCGCCGCCCCAGATGCCGATGATGAGGAACATCGGCAGCAGGGTGCCTTCGAAGAAGACATAGAACATGGCCAGGTCGAGCGTGGTGAAAACGCCGATCATCAGCGTTTCGAGCACCAGGAACACGATCATGTATTCCTTGACGCGCATCTCGACGTCCCAGCTCGCCAGAACGGCGGCGGGCATCAGCAGCGCGGTCAGCACGACAAAGAGTACCGAAATGCCGTCGACGCCTACGCGGTAGCCGATCGAGTCACCGATCCAGGCCATGTTGACCACGAACTGGAAGCCGGCGCTGGAGGCGTCGAACGCCTGCCAGAGGGCCAGGGAAAGCACGAAGACAACAAGAGTGGTGGCCAGTGCGATCCAGCGGATGGCATTCAGCGCGGTCTTCGGCGTGAACAGCAGGATCGCTGCGCCGAGAACCGGCAGCCAGGTCAGGAGTGTGAGGATGGAGTTCTCAAAGGTCATCAGATCAGTCCCCCGGCCGCGATGGCCCAGGTCAACAGCGCCGCGATGCCGATGAGCATGGCGAAGGCATAGTGATAGAGATAGCCGGACTGGAGCTTGACGACCCAGCTCGTGACGTTCTGGACGCGACGGCCAAGGCCCTCGGCAATCTTGCCGTCGACCAGCCAGTCATCAAAGCCCTTCCAGACCGCATTGCCGATCCAGAGCGCAGGCTTGACGAAGACCGTGTTGTAGAGCTCGTCGAAGTACCACTTGTTGAGCAAGAACTTGTAGAGCCCCGGATTGGTCGCGGCGAGCCTGACCGGCACGTCCGGGCGGCGGATATACATATACCAAGCCGAGACGAAACCGATGATCATGGCGATGGTGGCGCTCCACTTGACCCAGGTCGGGACGTGATGGGCGTCGTCAATGATCTGGTGGTCGACATAGATCGATCCGGCGAAAAAGTGCTCGATATGCTCCACCTCGTGGAAGAACATGCCGTAGAACACGACGCCGGCAAGCACCGCTCCAACGGCCAGCACATAGAGCGGCACCAGCATGACATTGGGCGACTCGTGGGCATGGTCATAGGCGGAGCCGTGGTGGCCATGATCGCCGTGATCGTCGGCATTGCTGTCGTCGATCGGCTCGTCATGGCTTTCCAAGGCCGCATGCGCCGGATCCGGATGCGGACCTTCGCCATGATGCTGGGCATCACGCGGCGAGCCGTGGAAAGTCAGGTGCACCAGGCGCCAGGAATAGAAGCTGGTAAACAGCGCGGCCACGACCAGCAGCCAGAAGGCGAAGGAGCCGACATTGCCGCCAAAGGCATAGGCGCTTTCGATGATGGCGTCCTTGGAGAAGAAACCGGCAAAGCCGAAACTGGTGCCCGGGATGCCGACGCCGGTCAGGGCCAGCGTGCCGATCATCATCATCGCGTAGGTGATGGGGATCTTCTTACGCAAACCACCCATGTTCCGCATGTCCTGTTCATGGTGCATGGCATGGATGACCGAGCCTGCACCGAGGAACAGCAGTGCCTTGAAGAAGGCGTGAGTGAACAGGTGGAAGATACCAGCCGAATAGGCCCCTACCCCGAGCGCCACGAACATGTAGCCGAGCTGGGAACAGGTCGAATAGGCGATGACGCGCTTGATGTCGTTCTGCACGAGGCCCACCGTCGCCGCGAAGAAGGCGGTGATGGCGCCGATGACAATGACGACCGTCAGCGCGAAGGGTGAGGTTTCGAACAGCGGCGAAAGACGCGCAACCATGAAGACGCCGGCCGTCACCATGGTGGCGGCATGGATGAGCGCCGACACCGGGGTCGGGCCTTCCATGGCGTCCGGCAGCCAGGTGTGCAGCAGGAACTGCGCCGACTTGCCCATCGCGCCCATGAACAGCAGCAGGCAGATAACCGTCATGGCATCGAGCTGCCAGCCGAGGAACTGGATCACCGGCAGGCCGGTGGCCGCGAACTCGTCAGCAGCGTGGAAGGCGCCGTCGAAGTCGATATGGCCCAGCACCAGGAAGGCGCCGAAGATACCCAGGGCAAAGCCGAAGTCACCCACCCGGTTGACGATGAACGCCTTCATCGCTGCCGCCGTAGCGGAGGGCTTGGTGTACCAGAAGCCGATCAGCAGATAGGAGGCCAGACCCACGCCTTCCCAGCCGAAGAACATCTGCAGGAAGTTGTCGGCGGTCACCAGCATGAGCATGGCGAAAGTGAAGAGCGAGAGATAGGCAAAGAAGCGCGAGCGATGCGGATCTTCTTCCATGTAACCGATGGAATAGACGTGAACGAGCGCGGACACCGTATTGACCACGACCAGCATGATGGCGGTCAGCGTGTCGACACGCAGGATCCAGCGCAGATCCATGTCGCCGACCTGGATCCAACGCATCACCTCGACCTTGACCACGGCTGCATGACCGTCGCCTACGGCACCGACCAGACCGTCACCAAAGGCGACAGGGATGAACACGACCCAGCTCAGCACGGCTGCGATCAGCAGCAGGCCGGTGGTGATGAACTCGGATGGCCGATGGCCAATCTGGCGGCCCAGAAGGCCGGCTACCAACGCCCCGATGAGAGGCAGGAAAACAATCGCCTGAATGATCATAGCGGTGCTCTTAGCCCTTCATCAAATTGACGTCTTCAACCGCGATGGAGCCACGGTTGCGGTAGAAGATAACGAGGATCGCCAGACCAATAGCGGCCTCGGCGGCAGCCACGGTAAGGATCATCAGCGCAAAGACCTGACCCTGCAGATCCTGCAGATGCGCACTGAAAGCCACCAGGTTGAGGTTCACCGCCAGAAGGATGAGCTCCACCGACATCAGGATGACGATGATGTTCTTGCGGTTGATGAAAATGCCGAACACGCCGAGCGTGAACAGGATTGCTGCTACGGTCAGGTAATGACCGAGCCCGATTTCCAGACCCATAGTAACCCCCTATAGCCCCTGACCGCTCTTGACCTTGACATTGCGAACCGTCTCGCTGGGCCGACGGCCCAATTGCGAGGCAGTGCTCTGCCGCTTGATGCCCGTCCGGTGCCGCAGCGTCAGCACGATGGCGCCGATCATGGCGACCAGCAGCACAGCGGCAGCACCCTGGAACAGGAAGACGTAGCGGGTGTAGAGCACGAGCCCCAGTGCCCTTGTATTGTCCATGGTGGCATCGATTGGCAGGCCACCTGCGCCGACGACGTCGGGCGCGATGACGAAGCTGCCGGCCACCAGCAAAAGCTCAAGGAACAGTATGCCCCCCACGACCATGCCGATCGGCGCATAGGCAAGCAGCCCGGATTTCATTTCGGCGAAATCCACGTCGATCATCATCACGACGAACAGGAACAGCACTGCCACGGCGCCGACATAGACCACGATCAACAACAGCGCGAGGAATTCGGCCCCGGCGAGCATGAACAGACCGGCAGCGTTGACGAAGGCCAGGATGAGGAACAGCACGGCATGCACAGGATTGCGCGCCGAGATGACCATGAAGGCCGACGCCACGGTAATGGCGGCAAAGACGTAGAAGAAGAACAGCGGAAGGGTCATGCTCTTCCCTCTCAGCGATAAGGCGCATCGGCAGCCAGATTGGCAGCGATTTCACGCTCCCACCGGTCACCGTTGGCGAGGAGCTTCTCCTTGGAGAAGTAGAGCTCTTCGCGCGTTTCTGTTGCGAATTCGAAATTCGGACCCTCGACAATGGCGTCCACCGGGCAGGCTTCCTGGCAGAAACCGCAATAGATGCACTTCACCATGTCGATGTCGTAGCGCACAGTGCGGCGGGTGCCGTCGTTCTGACGCGGGCCAGCCTCGATTGTGATGGCCTGAGCCGGGCAGATGGCTTCGCACAGCTTGCAGGCAATGCAGCGCTCTTCCCCATTGGGATAGCGGCGTAGGGCATGCTCACCCCGGAAACGCGGCGAAACCGGTCCCTTTTCGAAGGGGTAGTTCACGGTCGGCTTGGCCCCAAAGAAATAGCGCATGGCCAGGAAGAAGGCCGTGACGAATTCGGTGAGGAGCAGCTTGTTGATCAGTTGTCCGGCGCGCATCAGGCAATACCCCCGTGCCAGCCCCAGCCGGTGAGCTGGAGAACGAAAGCGACAATCACGACCATGATCAGGGAAAGCGGCAGGAACAGCTTCCAGCCGATCCGCATGAGCTGGTCGTAGCGATAGCGGGGCACGATGGCCTTTGCCATGGCAAACATGAAGAAGACGAGAGTTACCTTGATGAAAAACCAGATGACGCCCGGAATCCAGGTAAAGGGCGGCAGGTCGATCGGTGCGGCCCAACCACCCAGGAACAGGATGGTGGTCATGGCGCACATGAGCAGGATGGCGATGTACTCACCCAGCATGAACAGGAGGTAAGGCGTGGCCGAATATTCGGTCATGAAGCCTGCCACCAGTTCGGATTCGCCTTCAACCATGTCGAAGGGCGGACGGTTGGTCTCAGCCAGGGCCGAAATGTAGAACACCACGAACATCGGGAACAGCGGCAGCCAGAACCAGTTGAGGAACGACAGCCACGGCACACCGAGAGCATGAGCCAGACCCATCTCTGACTGGGCGATGACGATGTCATTGAGGTTCAGGGACCCCACGCAGAGCAGAACAGTGATGATTACCAGGCCGATCGAAACTTCGTAGGACACCATCTGGGCAGCGGCGCGCAGGGCACCGAAGAAGGGGTATTTCGAGTTCGAGGCCCAACCGCCGATAATGACGCCATAGACACCGAGCGAGGAAATGCCGAGCAGGTAGAGTATGCCGACATTGATGTCGGCCATGGCCCAACCATTGTCCACAGGCACCACTACCCAGCCGGCAAGCGCAAGTGTGGCGGTGATCAGCGGAGCAGCAAGAAACAGAACCTTGTCGGCGCCTGCAGGAATGATCGCTTCCTTGAGGACGAACTTGAGCAGATCGGCGAACGACTGCAACAAACCGAAGGGACCGACGACATTGGGCCCGCGGCGCATTTGCACGGCCGCCCAGACCTTACGGTCACCGAGCAGGATGAATGCCGTGAAGATCAGCAGGCCAACAAGAAGCGCGAGCGCCTTGTAGACAAAGCCGATGTGTTCGCCCCAACCGAGGAAGGGGATGCCCAGCAGGTAGTCGAGGGCCAAGAGAATAAAGTCCATTGTGCTCCCCTACTCCGCTGCCTGCCGCAAACCAGCGGCCATCTGCGCGCATTCGGCCATGGTGGCCGAGGCCCGGGCAATCGGATTGCTGAGATAGAAGTCGGCCACAGGCGAAGTGAACGGCGCCGATTTGGTCTTGATGGCCGCCTTGGCAAGCTTGGCGACGTCAGCGACCGAGCCTGCAGCGATCTCATCAATGCGGGCCAGGTGCGGGAATTCCGCATAAAGCGCCGCGCGCAACTGGGCTAGCGAGTTGTACGGCAGCGGCTTGCCGATCGCACCGCTGAGTGCGCGGATGATCGCCCAGTCTTCCTTGGCGTCGCCCGGCGGGAACACGGCCCGGGTTGTGACCTGCACGCGACCCTCGGTGTTCACATAAGTGCCAGACTTTTCCGTATAGGTCGCGCCCGGGAGAATGACGTCGGCGCGATGCGCGCCCTTGTCGCCATGCGAGCCGATATAGACCACAACGGCCTTGCCCATGGCCGACATGTCATATTCGTCGGCGCCAAGCAGGAAGAGAACATCGAGTTCACCCTTGCCGGCCAGAGCGATCTGATCGGCAGAGCAAACGCCGCCGTCATGCGGCACGAAACCGATGTCGAGGCCACCAACGCGGCTGGCCGCATTGTGCAGCAGCGCAAAGCCGTTCCAGCCCTCTTCAACATTTTCGCCAGTCGCCAGCTTGGACGCGAGGGCGATGGTGTCACGCCCAGCCTGCTTACCGAGATCGGCATGCGAGACAGCGCCTTCACCAACGATGATCAGGGGACGCTTGGCGTTCTTGAGGGTTTCGGCAAACGCACCGTTACCGGCGGCCAGATCGGCCAGTGTTTCGAAGCCGGAACCGAGATACTCGTATGAATAGGTCAGATCAACCTGCTCGCCGATGACGGCGATGGGCAGATTGGTGGCCCGCCAAGTCTTACGGATGCGTGCATTGATCAGCGACGCTTCCTTGCGCGGGTTGGACCCGATGATAAGGACGGCATCGGCCTGCTCGATCCCGGCGATCGTCGGGTTAAACAGATAGGCCGAGCGCGGCATGGACGGGTCGATGCCAGACATGGCGGGACGCACGTCCGTCATGCCAGAGCCAATCGAGGCCAGCAGGCCCTTGAGGGCATACATTTCCTCGACAGCAGCGAGATCACCGGCAATGGCGCCGACCTTGTTGCCAGCTTTCTTGACCTTGGTGGCGACGGCGGCGAGCGCCTCGTCCCAGGTGGCGGGCTGGAGCTTGCCGGACTTGCGGACATAGGGGCGATCCAGGCGCTGGCTCTTGAGGCCGTCCCAGATGAAGCGGGTCTTGTCCGAGATCCATTCCTCGTTGATGGCCTCGTTGATGCGCGGCAGGACGCGCATGACTTCGCGGCCGCGGCTGTCGACACGGATGGCCGAACCCAACGCATCCATCACGTCGATGGATTCGGTCTTGGTCAGCTCCCACGGACGGGCGTGGAATTCGTATGGCTTGGAGGTGAGCGCTCCGACCGGGCAGAGGTCGATGACATTGCCCTGCAGCTCGCTGGTCAGCGCGCGCTCGAGATAAGGAGTGATCTCGGCGTCTTCGCCGCGACCCAAGAGGCCAAGCTCGGAAATGCCGGCAACCTCGGTGGTAAAGCGGACGCAACGCGTGCAGTGAATGCAGCGGTTCATCGAGGTCTTGATGAGCGGGCCCATATACTTGTCTTCGACGGCGCGCTTATTTTCGAAGAAGCGCGAGCCGGAGACGCCATAGGCCATGGCCTGGTCCTGCAGGTCGCACTCGCCGCCCTGATCGCAGATCGGGCAATCGAGCGGGTGGTTGATCAGCAGGAATTCCATCACGCCTTCGCGGGCCTTCTTGACCATGGGCGTGTTGGTGAACATTTCAGGCGGCTCGCCATTGGGGCCGGGACGCAGATCCTTGACCGACATGGCGCAGCTGGCCTGCGGCTTTGGCGGGCCGCCCTTCACCTCGACCAGACACATGCGGCAATTGCCGGCGACCGACAGGCGCTCATGGTAGCAGAAGCGCGGAATTTCCGCGCCTGCCGCCTCGGCGGCCTGCATCAGGGTGTAATGATCGGGGACTTCGATAAGCTGCCCGTCGACTTTGATATTGGCCATGGTCTTACTCCGCCGCGATCGACGGAACGGCGCCGTCGCTGGTGGATGAATAGGTGTATTGCTCGATCCGCGCCTCGATGGTGGGACGGAAATTGCGAATCAGGCCCTGGATCGGCCAGGCGGCCGCGTCACCCAGTGCACAGATGGTGTGACCTTCGATCTGCTTGGTCACTTCGAACAGCATGTCGATTTCGCGCTTCTGGGCGCGGCCCTGCACCATGCGTTCCATGACGCGCATCATCCAGCCGGTACCTTCGCGGCACGGTGTGCACTGGCCGCAGCTCTCATGCTTGAAGAAGGCCGAGATGCGCCAGATGGCTTTGATGATGTCGGTGGACTTGTCCATCACGATCATGCCGCCGGTGCCGAAGGAGGACTTCTTCTCGCGCATGCCGTCGAAGTCCATGATGGCATCCATCATGTCCTCGCCACGCACGACCGGGCACGAAGCGCCGCCGGGGATCACAGCCAGCAGGTTGTCCCAGCCGCCGCGGATGCCGCCGCAATGCTTTTCGATGATGTCCTTGAAGCTTTCGCCCAGGGCTTCTTCGAAGGTCGCCGGCTTGTTCACATGGCCAGAGACCATGAAGAGCTTGGTGCCGACATTGTTCGGGCGGCCGATGGACGAGAACCAGGCGCCGGAGCGGCGCAGGATTTCAGGCACAACGGCGATGGATTCGACGTTATTGACGGTGGTCGGGTTGCCATAGACGCCCATGCCGGCCGGGAATGGCGGCTTGAGGCGCGGCTGGCCCTTCTTGCCTTCAAGCGATTCCATCAGCGCGGTTTCTTCGCCGCAGATGTAAGCGCCGGCGCCGTGATGGACGATGATGTCCATATCCCAGCCGTGAACATTGTCCTTACCGATCAGCTTGGCGTCATACGCTTCCTGGACGGCCTCCTCGAGGCGCTGGCGCTCACGGACAAATTCGCCGCGCACATAAATGAAGGCCAGGTGCGCATCCATGGCGCGGCAGGCCAGGAGGCAACCTTCAATAAGGTGATGCGGCTCGTGGCGCAGAATTTCGCGGTCCTTGCAGGTGCCCGGCTCGGATTCGTCGGCATTGACCAGAAGGTAATGCGGGCGGCCATCGCTCTGCTTGGGCATGAAGGACCATTTGAGGCCCGTCGGGAAGCCAGCGCCGCCGCGACCTCGCAGGCCCGACCCCTTAACTTCATTGGTGATCCAGTCGCGTCCGGAATCGATGAATTCCTTGGTCCCAACCCATGAGCCGCGCTCGCGCGCGCCCTCGAGCCGCCAATCGTGGTGGCCGTAGAGATTGGTGAAAATGCGATCCTTGTCAGCGAGCATGATCAGCTTTTCCGCTTCAACAAAAAGACAAACCAGGCGGCGATACCAATCGCAGCCCCCACTGCCGCAGCCACAAAGCTGGGCAGCGAAATATTGAGAACCATTTCAAAGCCGGTGACGATGAACGTGCCCAGCACCGCATAGACCACGCCAACGGCGTAGTCCGCGATCGTAAGAGCCCGAAAATCGATCCCACCAATGGTCATTAGCGCGGGTCCTTCCCGAACACCTTGCGATATTCTTCGGCACCGCCCCTGGCCAATGCATCCGCCTGACCGAGCCAGTTGTCACGCTCGATACGGCCCTTGAAGTTGAGGACTTCATCGACGCGTGCGATGTCGTCCTTTTGCAACTTGGCGATCTGGTCGTAGCGCGTGATGCCCAGAGCATTGAGCTTGCGCTCGATGACCGGGCCAACGCCGGAAATCAGCTTGAGATTGTCGGCAGGTCCGTCCGGGCGTTCGAACAGCGGGGTCAGCTCGCCGCCCTTTTCCTGGGTGGGAACTACCTCATCGGGATCGGCGGCAGGTGCTTTTATCACCGGCTTGTTTTCTTCGACCTGCGCCGAAGCGCCGCCAATGCCCGGCGCAGAAGAGTGCTTCTTGCCGACGGCCACGCCGTCATCAATGCCTTCACCCTTGGCTTCTGCGCCCACGGCACCCTCGCGCATGGCCGTGTTCGGCTTGCCATCGGCACCGGCGGCAGCATCAGATTTGAGGCGCTCCGCCTCGGCTTTGGACTGGCTGACCTTGGCCTGCTTCGGCGTGCCCTTGATGGCCGGTGCATTCTCGGCGGCGACGTCTTTGGGCTTTGCGGCCGTATCGGGTTCGGTCTTGGCTGCAGGGGCCGCTGCGGCGGGAGCGGCCTCGGCCTCCGGGGCCGGCGGCGGCACGAATTTTTCGCGCGTGGCGGTGGGTGTTTCGAGCAGTGTCGTTCGACCACCAATAGCGGCAGACGTCTGCCGGTCGATCTGCGGACCTGGTGTGATCGTGTCACCCTTACCAGCGGCAAAAGCGTCGACGATTTCTTCCATACGCTCGGGCGTCAGATCTTCATAGACATCATGATAGATCATGACCATGGGTGCGTTCACGCAGGCACCCAGACACTCGACCTCTTCCCAGCTCATGGTGCCATCTTCGTTGAGATGGTGCGGCTCGGGATGGATCTTGTTCTTGCAAACTTCCATGAGGGCTTCAGCCCCGCGCAGCATGCAGGGCGTGGTACCGCAGACCTGAATGTGGGCGTTTTTGCCTACCGGAGCGAGCTGAAACTGGGTGTAGAAGGTCGCAACTTCGAGCACGCGGATATAGGGCATATCCAGCATTTCGGCGACCTTTTCGATGGTCGCGCGAGTAACCCAGCCGTCCTGATCCTGCGCACGCATCAGCAGCGGGATCACGGCAGACTGCTGACGGCCAGCCGGATAAAGCGCAATGCGCTTTTCGGCCCATGCCTGGTTATCAGCGTTGAACGCAAAACTTGCCGGCTGCACCGACTCGTCTGCAAGGCGTCGCGTAGACATCAGCGATCCACCTCTCCGAACACAATATCAATCGACCCCAGGATCGCGGTCACGTCTGCAAGCATATGCTTGCGGCAGAGGTAATCCATGGCACTCAGATGCGCGAAGCCCGGCGCGCGGATGTGGCAGCGATAGGGCTTGTTGGTGCCGTCGGACACCAGATAAACGCCGAACTCGCCCTTGGGAGCTTCCACGGCGGCATAGATCTCGCCGGCCGGAACCTTGTACCCTTCGGTATAGAGCTTGAAGTGGTGGATGAGCGCTTCCATGGACTGCTTCATCTCGCCGCGCTTGGGTGGCACCACCTTGCCGTCGACCGAGGCTACGGGGCCCTTGCCGTCCGGTGCGTTCAGCTTGGCCACGCACTGCTTCATGATCTCGTTGGCCTGACGCATTTCTTCCATGCGGATCAGGTAGCGATCGTAGCAGTCGCCATTGGAGCCGACAGGAATGTCGAATTCCATTTCATCGTAAGCGTCATAGGGCTGGGCCTTGCGCAAGTCCCAGGCCGCGCCGGAAGCGCGCACCATGACACCAGAGAATCCACGACCCCAGGCTTCTTCGAGCGGAACCACGCCGATATCGACATTGCGCTGCTTGAAGATGCGGTTGCCCGTAAGAAGGGTGTCGATATCCTTGAGTGCCGCCGGAAACTCGTCGCAGAACACGGCGATATCATCGATCAGGGCCTGCGGCAGGTCCTGGTGGACGCCGCCCGGCCGGAAATAGGCGGCATGCATGCGGGCGCCCGAAGCGCGCTCATAGAACACCATGAGCTTCTCGCGCTGCTCGAAGCCCCAAAGCGGCGGGGTCAGCGCACCGATATCCATGGCCTGAGTGGTCACGTTCATCAGGTGCGCCAGGAGGCGGCCGATCTCGGCATAGAGCACACGGATGAGCTGGCCGCGACGCGGCACTTCGATGTCCAGCATGCGCTCGACAGCCAGAGCAAAGGCGTGCTCCTGATTCATCGGCGCGACGTAGTCGAGGCGATCAAAGTATGGCACGGCCTGCAGGTAGGTCTTGTGCTCTATGAGCTTTTCGGTACCGCGGTGGAGCAGGCCCACATGGGGATCGACCCGCTCGACCAGCTCGCCGTCGAGTTCCAGGATCATACGCAGCACGCCGTGCGCCGAAGGGTGCACGGGGCCGAAGTTCAGGGTGAAGTTGCGAACGTCGACTTCAGACATCAGTTCTTCGCCTTCTCATCGCCGGGCAGCACGTAATCGGTGCCTTCCCAGGGCGACAAATAATCGAATGTGCGGAACTCCTGGGCCAGCGTCACCGGCTCATAGACCACGCGCTTGCGCTCTTCGTCATAGCGCACCTCGACGAAGCCGGTCAGCGGGAAATCCTTGCGCAGCGGATGGCCGTCAAAACCGTAATCGGTCAGGATGCGGCGTAGATCCGGGTGGCCGGAGAACAGCACGCCGTACAGGTCGTAGGTCTCGCGCTCGAACCAGTTTGCCCCGGGGAAAACGTCGCAGATGGACGGCACTGGCGTCACGTCGTCGGCCTCTAACTTGACGCGGATGCGCTGGTTCAGATGCGGGCTGAGGAAGTGATAGACCACCTCGAACCGAAACTCGCGGGCGGGGTAGTCGGCGCCACAAACGTCGACAAAGCTGATGAACAGACATTTCGGGTCGTCACGCAGGAAGGTCGCCACATTGACGATAGAATCGCGTGCAACCGTGACAGTGAGGTCGCCAAAGGCCACATCGAAACCCAGGACGGCGTCGCCCAGGGACGCAGCGACGTGCTCGCCAAGCGTCACCAGCGGGTCGATTGCAATCGGCTCGACAACAGTTTCGTCCATGCCCCTGCCCTATCGTTCAATCGTACCGTCGCGGCGAATCTTCTTTTGCAGAAGAAGAATGCCATACAGAAGCGCCTCGGCCGTCGGAGGGCAGCCAGGGACATAGACGTCCACAGGGAGCACCCGGTCACAGCCGCGCACAACGGAATAGGAATAGTGGTAATAGCCGCCGCCATTGGCGCAGGAGCCCATGGAGATGACGTAGCGCGGCTCGGGCATCTGGTCATAGACCTTGCGCAGCGCCGGAGCCATCTTGTTGGTCAGGGTTCCCGCAACAATGAGCACGTCCGACTGGCGCGGCGAAGCGCGCGGCGCCGCGCCGAAACGCTCGATGTCATACCGCGGCATCGACATCTGCATCATTTCCACAGCACAGCAGGCTAGACCGGTCTGCATCCACATCAATGAGCCGGTACGCGCCCAGGTGATCAACTGAGAGACCGTGGTGACAAGGAAGCCCTTGTCAGCCAGCTCATTGTTCACGCCGGTGAAGAACGGGTCATCGGCGCCAACAGGCTTGCCGGTTGCCGGATCGATCGCGCCCGTCGGACGCGGGGTAACCAGTGTCGAACTGGACGGGCTCAATCCCATTCCAGAGCTCCCTTACGCCATTCATAGATAAAGCCGATGGTCAGCACGGCCAGGAAGATCATCATGGACCAGAAACCGAACCAGCCCACATCCCGGAAGGCGACCGCCCAGGGGAAGAGGAACGCCACTTCAAGATCGAAAATGATGAAGAGAATCGCCACCAGGTAGAATCTCACATCGACTTTCATGCGGGCATCGCTGAACGCATCAAAGCCCGCCTCGAAGGCGGAGACCTTTTCCGGGTCAGGCCGCTTCACCGCAACGAGGAACGGAGCGATCAGAAGCGCCCCGCCGATAAGGGCAGACAGCGCGATGAATATGACAATGGGCAGGTAATTGCTGAGCAATTCAGTCATGCGGCAGCCTAAAGTTCTGACCGGCCAAGAACTGGCCGAGGAGCGCACGGGCCACGATGCAATTGGGGCAAACGAGCCGATGCGCCGGTGATGGGCAACGGCTTAGACCTTCCCCCCAATCGTTTCAAGGGAAAGAAAATATGAGCAAAATATTCATATAAAAAAGAGGCGATATTTTGCGCCTTCCGCCCTTGCCGACAGCCCATCAGAGCAACGGAATTGCGCCAAACGTGCGTTCGCTAGCACGCCCGTGTCGCTTCGGCTTCTGAGCTGATCCGTCCACAAATGGAGTTGAGTTGCCAACGAGCAATACGATTCAGACGCCCCAAAAACCAAAACGGCGGACCGATGAGAATCGGTCCGCCGAAATGGGCTTGCAAGATTGTGAGCCCGGAGCAGTTGCCCGCCCCGGAAACTCTACAAACTTAGAAGTGGTAGAAAACGCCGACGGTGGCCTTGGCCGACTCGAAGAAGGTATCACCAGCTTCGGTCGCGAAGTCACCCTGGCCGACGACTTCACCGCGAACGGTGATAACGTCGTTGACGGCGAATTCAACGCCACCACCGAGCTGGTAGACGCCAACCGAACCGGCAGCGGTGTTGTTGAAGCCAACGCCGCCCAGAGCGTAGATCAGGGCGTTGTCGGTGACGATGGCACCGGCACGGAGGTTCGCGAAGAACTCACCCGAGTTGGTGACAGCGGCAGTGGTGTTCCACATATAGTCAGCGGTGACTTCCACGCCGAGCAGGACCGGGTCCATCGGGATGAAGTTCACACCGACGGCAGCACCGACGACACCGTAGGTGGTGTTGTTGGTGACGTTGGCATAGGTGCCAGCGTTAGCGCCAACGAACTGACCGCCCAGACGAGCACCGACATAGAGACCTTCCCAGTCGAAACCGGCCGGAGCGTAGATCGGCTCCGGAGTGGTCGGGATGATGAGGTCGGCAGCCTGAGCACCACCAACCATGAGAGCCGCGGCGGAAACGCCAATGGCCAGAGAACGTACAAACATGTCTTGCACTCCCATAGAGTTAACCGTAGTCGACCGATAAATGCCTGACGGGCGCGGGGCTGGCAAGACAGCCCGCTGCCAAATTCAGTGGTGCGGATAAGATTTGATGACCATTTCCGGGCAGGTGTTGCAAGAACACACCGGAATTGGTTCAATTTGATACAATTGCCGGATTTCGCAGGCGGTTCACCCGCATCCGGCTGGCAATTGTGGCAGCACTTAGCGGCTGCTGCCATTTAGCTGACACATTCTCGCCAAGAACGCAATCGGCCCCGCATGTAATGCAGGGCCGATTGCGCCGAATCCGGGTTGGAAAACTAGAAGTGGTAGCTCGCCCCGAGGGTGAACTGATTCTTGTCGTTGCCCCCCTGAGCCGGGAAGCCGTGCAGATACTGAGCGCGCACCGAAATATCGTCCGTAACGGCCAGTTCCACGCCGCCGCCGAGCAAGATATCTTCTTCGCTGGGCGGCCCCAGATCGATGCCATAGCCGCCGGCAGCATAGATCGCGACATTGTCGGACACCACAAGCCCGGCCCGACCGAGAATCTGTCCATAGGAGGTTTCGCCCACAGTGCCGTTTTCCAAAAGGCCGCTGACAGCGACTTCGGCCCCGAGCAGGTAGAAGTCGAACTGCGCGTTCACGCCGGCCTGGATACCCAATCCATATTGCGTGCCGCTGGTCGTGCCGTTCTGGGCTGCTCCATGCACACCGGCATAAAAGCCATTCCAGTCAAAGCCGGCTGCATCGACAACAGGAAGCTCCGCGTGAGTCGAGGTGGGAATGGTGATAAGGTCTGCAGCCGTGACCGCGCCGGCAGGAAGCGTGGTGACGAAAGCCACGAGGGCAAGAGTTCGGGCGATGCGCATCCATGTCATCCTTCTACTGAACCATCTGTTGGGGACGGAACGTGACCCTATCGGCCACGGTTCCGCGATGGTTTTCCCCGACGACAGGGGTCCGACTGGTTCTCTTTCCAGCCCTGGCCAATGTCGCCGCACGTCCGGTTTTGCAGGCCTTTGAGGGCCAAATCCCGACGTGCAGAGGGCCGGAATGCGGCAGTCAGCCCGTGTGACCCTACTGCCACATTCCATGATCAGCTCGTCGGTAGCATTCCGACAAGCACCGGTTCTGGGCGGAACTTGTCGGGGAATATCTCTTCGAGGGCCGCGATCTTGGGCAGATCGTGTACCACGATATAGGGCCAGTCCGGATTGAGAGTCAGAAAGTCCTGGTGGTACTGCTCGGCCGCATAGAAGGCCTCAAAGGGTTCCAGCGTCGTCACGATGGGCCCCTCGAACAGGCCCGTATCCTCAAGCTGGTTGATGTAGGCCTCGGCGACACGGCGCTGGTCGTCGTTCACCGGGAAGATCGTCGAGCGATACTGCGTGCCGCGATCCGGCCCCTGGTAATTCAGCTGCGTCGGATTATGGGCTACGGAGAAATAGACATGCATGAGATCGCCAAAGCTCACCACTGAGGGGTCATAGGTGATCTGGACGGTTTCGGCATGGCCAGTATCGCCCCGATTGGTCCGCTCGTAGGTGGCGGTGGACGCCTCGCCACCGGAATAGCCGGAGACTGCGTTGGTCACGCCCCTGACGCGCTGGAATACGCCCTGGACGCCCCAATAGCATCCACCAGCAAAGACAGCCACTGCCGAACTGCCCGTTTCTTCAAGGTCCATCTCCGGCGCCGGAATCACCACAGGCTCTTCCTGGGCCAGCAGCGGTGGCACCGAAACCGGCGCGAAAAGTGCAGTCAGGGCCAGCAGGCCACCCACGACACGGCGACGCGGCAGCTTTTCGGCGAACGATGCGTATGTTGACCGGCGCTTGGACATAACGAAACCTCATGCTGAACATCTGCCAGCATATACGGTCATCATGCGCCGGAAGTTACGCCGGATCATCCGTCTCACGACTATATGATTACAGGTGGGGGTGCCTTGCGTTGCAGTGCAACCCTTCTCAACCACATCATCAATGTAAGGAAAAAGGGTGGCGCGAGAGACGGGGCTCGAACCCGCGACCTCCGGCGTGACAGGCCGGCGCTCTAACCAACTGAGCTACTCCCGCAGCGCTTGCGAACAAGTCGTTCGCGCAACGTGGCGTCCATGTACTGGGCGCCCATTATGAAGTCAAGCGCCCTGTCGGCATTCTGTCGCAGAAAATGCGAAGCGCAGATATTGGGCTGTGGATAACTTTTTTGGATCAATGGCTAGCTGGGAAAAGCTGATGCGTCACATCAAACCAAAAGCTTTGCTCGATGTGTTGGCCACCACTCACAACCTCGGAACAAGGTCATCGCTTTTTGCGGTGCGGGGCTGGCCTGCCTGATGCTGCGGCTGGGAAATGGTGGGCGATGACGGGCTCGAACCGCCGACATCTTCGGTGTAAACGAAGCGCTCTACCAACTGAGCTAATCGCCCGCAGTGATCTAGGCCACTGAACGGCGCCCTGATTAGGACGCAAGCTCCTGCCCGTCAACTGACATTTGCAGGAATAGAAACGGCCCCGGCGAAATCGCACGGGACCGATTGCCAAAGTCCGGCAGAACGCAATCTTAGTTGATGGCGTCCTTGAGGCCCTTGCCGGGCTTGAACTTAGCCTGGTTCGAAGCCGGAATCTGAATCTCGGCGCCGGTGGCCGGATTGCGGCCGGTCGAAGCCTTGCGCTGGGAGACGGCAAAGGTGCCGAAACCGACCAGACGTACTTCGTCGCCGCCCTTGAGAGCAGCAGTAATGGCTTCGAACACTGCGTCAACCGCTTCGGCGGCCTGTGCCTTGGTGATCGTAGCCTTGTCGGCAACGACGCCAACCAGATCGTTTTTGTTCATAGCGTTTCCTCACAGTGAATGCCCGCCGTCTCTGGCGAACGAAAACGCCGACAACCTTTTGTGATTCTGCGCTTAGCGCAAGGAAATCCGGGGGTTTTCGGCTGCCCGACGGTGCAAAGCTGTTAATGAACCGGAAAAACGGGCCTCGCAAGCCCACAAAGCTCAAAAAGCCCAGTATTCCGGGGATTGCCCCCGCTTTGCCTGTATTGAACGCACAGACCGCGTAGATGGCGTCCTGCGACACCATGATAGGTCATCGTGACGAAGAGCGGACCGAAGACCGATGCAAGGCTCGTATCCAGCGGCGCGCGCATATCGACACCATGAATGAAGCCTGTTGGCGCCGCGATCCTGTCAGCGCAGGTCAGCAGCGACTGCGCCCAACCGCAGCAACTCGGGCAGCATTCCCGGCAGGTCCTCGCTCAACATGCCAGGGCCGCCGAAGCGGTTGGCCGCCTCGGCGTGCAGCCAGACAGCGGCGCTGGCCGCCTCAAACCCCGCCATGCCCTGCGCAAGCAAGCCCGCCACGATACCGGCCAGAACATCCCCTGCCCCGGCCGTTCCAAGCCAGTACGGCGCATTGCTATTGATGGCGGCCCGCTGGTCCGGCGCAGCTATCACCGTGTCGCGCCCCTTGAGAACGACAATGGCCCCAGAGCGCTCAGCCGCCCGCCTGGCGCGTGCCAGCTTGCCCCCTTCCACCTCGTCAAAAAGACGAGCGAACTCTCCTTCATGGGGCGTCAGTACGACTGGTGCAGTCCTTTGACTGATGCGTTGGAAAAGGTCCTCAGGATCGCCGGCAAAGCTGGTTAGCGCATCGGCATCGAGCACAAGAGCAGCTTCCGAAGCGAGTGCGACACATACAATGGATCTGGTTGCGGGCCCAATGCCGGCGGCCGGACCGATGACGAAGGCATTGTGTCGCCGGTCGTCCAGGATTGCCTCGACAGCGGCGGCAGAGGCGGCCGGGCGAAGCATGATTGCCGTAACATGCGTTGCGTGGACCCTGAGGGCTTCCTCGTCGCCGGTAAGCGTAACCAGACCGGCACCGGATCGGAAGGCACCTTGAGCCGCAAGGCGCGCGGCGCCAGTCTGGAGGGGGCCGCCAGAATGAACGACGACATGCCCGCGATCGAACTTGTATCCGTCGCTGGGCGCGTGGGGCAATGTCCAGAGGCCTGGTGCGTTGTGCCAGGTTCGCGGCCGGATAGCCTCGAGTACCTTTGTGGGAATGCCAATATCGCTCCGCGTCACATGACCGCACAGATCGCGGCCGGGCATCAACAGATGTCCTGGCTTAAGTCGAAAGAAGGTTACCGATGAGTGGGCCCGTATGGCCGTTCCTCGTACGGAGCCGGTGGCGCCATCGACGCCGCTGGGAATATCGACGCTTGTCACTGGCAGCCCGGAGTTGTTCACGACTCCAATGACCTCGGCCAGAGCACCCGAAATATCCCGGTCCAGTCCTGCACCGAAAAGCGCGTCTATGATCAACCCGACGCCGTCCAGTCGCAGCGGCCCGGTTTCACAAGGCCCCGGCCAACGATCCGCCATGGTCGCAGCATCCCCGCGCAATGCCGCGCGGTCTACGGAAAGCCAAAGCCGCACCGGCCAGCCCAGTCTCTGTAAAAGACGGGCCACCACGAAACCGTCGCCGCCGTTGTTGCCGGGGCCGCAGATGACCATCACCGAGCGGGGTTCATGTTGTGATACCACCACATCGGCCACGGCCTGTCCGGCCCGCTCCATAAGATCGAGTGAGGCCACGCCGGACTGGACGGCCAATTGATCGGCCCTGGCCATCTCTGCGGGCGTCAGAAGGACATTGGTGTTCAGGTCAGACATGCGGGCTACCGAGATCGATGGGCGTGGAGAAATTTAGCTTCGGATCAGGCATCAGGGGCGAAAAATTGAGCGGTGATTGGGAAAACTCCTTAAGGGGTGTTGGGCACGCTGGCGCTGGTTATGGCAATTGGGAGGGGGACCCTGTGTCATTGACGACCGCAATAGAAGACGAAAGCCAGGGTGGGACAAGCAGGTTCCACGACGTGCGTTTTATCGGCGCGCTGGCGGGGCGCTACGCTTTGCCGGACCGGCGGCCGGGAGACGGCAGCAAGTTACCGGTCTACGCCTGCCGGCTTTGTGACATCTCCACGCCTCTGCTGGTCGCCGTCGGTCCCGTTGTCGGCAAGGACGGTGAAACAGTTTCCAGCCATTTCAGCGAACTCGGCATGCTGGGTGGATGAATGACGGCGGCCGCGACAAACTCGCGGCACAGATAGACTGGCAGAAACGGCACGTGCATGCGCAACTGCCCGACAAACGCATGCACAAGCGCTTCCTGCCACGTGAGCCGCGCAGCACAATTGTGCTTGCAGACGACCACAGCCTGCCCTGTTTCGTGATGATGTGTCGCGCTCGGGAGCCGCAGTTTGGACACACCAATGGCTCGCACTTGGAACGCCCATGGCGTCGGGTCGGGTTATTGGCCGCGGGGTAAGAGATCTCGAGGTTGGGTTTGCGCTGCAATTTCTGCAGCTCCAGGAAGTCGGAGATCTCGAATACCTGATAAAGCCCGCGGCCGATCTGGCCTAGCTTGGTAAACTGACCCTTACAGGTTCCGCGAAAGTGCGAACATCCTCTGCAATCCCGCGTTGACGGGGCTCGGGCATGCTCAATCGACTACCAGGGGGAGGTCGGAGTTGCCCGAAGTTCTGGAACGCCCAACAATTGCCTTGCATGGCATTACAACCGTCGCTGGCCGCTATGTCATCGGCGAGCAGTCGACCCATCCGGGCATCAACCTGTTTGCCTGTCGCCTGCGCATGATTGGCAGCGACACATTGCGCCTTACCGCACCCGTCATTCCACAAAAGGGAGAGCGGGTTTCGACCAGCTTCAACTCTTTCGGCACACTGACTGGCAGAGTAACCCGCCAGTTCGACGATGGATTTGAAATCAGCATCGAACAGACCGCAGCAGAGCGCGAACGGCTCAATGCCCGGATTGCCAGTTTCAGCGAGAAGCTTTGGACGACCGAAACCGACCGCCGAGTCGCACAGCGCGTCATGCCCAGCAATCCGCGTACCGTCATCGCCCGGCCTGACAACTGGTCGCAACCCTGCCTGATTGTGGACTATTCGATCTCCGGCGCGGCCGTCTCGGCGGCCTTTCAACCCGAGGTGGGCGAGATCGTCACGGTGGGGCGGGTCACTGGCGAAGTGGTACGGTTGTTCGACTTCGGTTTTGCAGTGCGCTTCTTCGAACCGCAGGATGCCGATCACCTCGAGGGGCTGCTGGAGGCGCCAGATGAATGGCGCGAAGTGATGCGCCGGACGTTCCAGGCCGTCTAAACGGAGCCCGCTCCACCGACCTGGCGTCACGCCAAAAGAAAAAGGGGCCCGAAAGGCCCCTTTCCCACTTCGATATCGAACCGCTTAGGCGGAGTAGTACATCTCGTACTCGACCGGATGCGGGGTGTGCTCGAACTTGACCACTTCCTGCATCTTGAGGTCGATGTAGCTGTCGATGAAGTCATCGTCCATGACGCCACCCACCTTGAGGAAGTCGCGGTCGGCCGACAGGCTTTCCAGGGCTTCGCGCAGCGAACCGCAGACGGTCGGGATTTCCTTGAGCTCTTCCTTGGGCAGCTCGTAGAGGTCCTTGTCCATCGGGTCGCCCGGGTGGATCTTGTTCTTGATGCCGTCGAGGCCAGCCATCAGCAACGCTGTGAACGCCAGATAGGGGTTGGCCAGCGGATCGGGGAAACGCACTTCGACGCGCTTGGACTTGGGCGACTGACCGAAGGGGATGCGGCAGGACGCCGAACGGTTACGGGCCGAGTAGGCCAGCAACACGGGGGCTTCAAAGCCCGGCACCAGACGCTTGTACGAATTGGTGGTCGGGTTGGTGAAGGCATTGATGGCCTTGGCATGCTTGATCACGCCACCGATGTAGTAGAGGCACTCCATCGAAAGGCCGGCATACTGGTCACCTGCAAAGAGCGGCTTGCCGTCCTTCCAGATAGACTGATGGCAGTGCATGCCCGAGCCGTTGTCCCCATAGACAGGCTTGGGCATGAAGGTTGCGGTCTTGCCATAGGCATTGGCAACCTGCTGCACGGCATACTTGTAGATCAGCACGTCATCGGCCGACTGAATCATCGGTTTGAACTTCATGCCCAATTCGTGCTGGGCGGAAGCCACTTCGTGGTGGTGCTTTTCGATGATGACGCCCATCGAGCCCATGGCTTCGAGCATCTCACCGCGCATGTCCTGGGCGCTGTCCAGCGGCGGCACCGGGAAATAGCCCTTCTTCAAGCCGATATGGTGGCCGTTATTGCCACCTTCATATTCCGAATTGTTGTTGGTCGGCAGCTCCGAGTGGTCGACCGCAAAGCCTACATTGTAGGTGGTGGTCGAATAGCGGACGTCATCGAAGATGAAGAATTCGGGCTCGGGGCCAAACACTACGGAGTCGCCAATGCCCGAGGACTTGACCAGGGCCTCGGCCTTCTTGGCGATGCCGCGCGGGTCGCGGTTGTAGGGCTGATAGGTGGCGGGCTCTAGAATGTCGCAGTTGACCGCGAGGGTCGGCGCAGCGAAGAACGGGTCCATATAGGCGGATTCCGGATCGGGCATCAGCACCATGTCGCTCTCGTTGATGGCCTTCCAGCCAGCAATCGAGGAACCGTCGAACATGACGCCCTCCTCGAACATGTCGGCATCGACCACGGATGCGTCCATGGTGACGTGCTGCAGCTTGCCGCGCAGGTCGGTAAAGCGCACGTCGAGATACTTGATGTTCTCGTCCTTGATACGCTGAACAATATCGCTTCCGGTGGTCATTAGGTCTTCCCCTGTCTAAATCGGATGCTTGTTGCTGATTGTGGTGTTCGGCGCCTGAGGGGAGGCCTCAGAGCGCGTCGTCGCCAAATTCGCCGGTACGAATACGGATGGCCTGCTCGATGGAGTAGACGAAGATCTTGCCGTCGCCGATGCGGCCGGTCTGCGCAGCAACGCGGATCGCCTCAATGGCCTTCTCAGCCAGATCATCAGGACAGACAACTTCGACTTTCACCTTGGGCAGAAAGTCCACCACATATTCAGCGCCGCGATAGAGCTCGGTATGCCCCTTTTGGCGCCCGAAACCCTTGGCCTCGGTCACGGTGATGCCCTGCAGGCCAACTTCCTGCAGCGCTTCTTTGACTTCGTCGAGCTTGAATGGCTTTACGATAGCCTCGATTTTTTTCACTCTTGCCTCCACAGGCCGTTTTCGGCGGTTACCGGCCAGTTCGTATGCATGGGGTGTGCCAGCGTGCCAGAACGCCAGAAAACATCGTTATCGCAATTGGTTAGGTCTTATCATCAGGCACTGGCGGCCATGTCGGCATTTCGCGCGTGATGAAAAAATAGTCAGAATGGCTACTCTGTGCGCAATTTCCGGGTAATGCAAATCTGCAACTGCTGCAGAAATGGGCTTTCGTCCGGGGATGTCGCGCGCCAATCAAGCTTTGACTGGCTTACACTCTTCATATAGATGCATCGCCAACCCGGCCGACGGGGACCCTGGCGGGTGTGGCGGAACTGGTAGACGCACTGGATTTAGGTTCCAGCGCCGCAAGGCGTGGAGGTTCGAGTCCTCTCACCCGCACCATATGGCCTTCGGCCAAGAAGATTAATCAATACGGGATCAGACCCCAATGCAGGTAACCGAAACCCTCAACGATGGCCTGAAGCGCAAGCTGAGCGTCACCATCCCGGCAGCGGATCTTAATTCGCGCCTTGATGCCAAGCTCGAAGAGCTCAAAGGCCAGGCCAACATCAAGGGATTCCGTCCCGGCAAGGTGCCCACTTCGCACCTCAAGAAGGTCTATGGCCGCTCGGCCATGTCCGAAGTGATGACCGACGCGATCAACGCCACCGTGTCCGACACGCTCGACAAGCGCGAAGAGCGCGCCGCCGCGCAGCCCAAGGTTGATCTGCCTGACGATCAGAGCGTCATCAATGACGTGCTCGATGGCAAGGCCGACCTCGCTTTCGAAGTCGAATATGAAATCCTGCCGCCCGTCACGCTGATGGACATCAAGGGCATCAAGCTCAACAAGCCGGTCGTCGAAGTCACCGAAGAGGAAGTAGACGCCGAAGTGAAGCGCGTCTTCGCGCAGAACCGCGGCTATACCGACAAGGGTGAGGACGCCGTTGTTGCCGATGGCGATCGCCTCGGCCTGAGCTTTGTGGGCAAGATCGACGGCAAGGAATTTGAGGGCGGCTCGTCTGACCACGCACACCTGACCGTCGGCTCGGGTGAATTCATCCCCGGCTTCGAAGAGCAGCTGGTCGGCATGAAGAAGGGCCAGACCGGCGAAGTGAAGGTGACCTTCCCCAAGGATTACCAGAACGAAGAGCTGGCCGGCAAGGACGCGACTTTTGACGTCACCATCCTGCATGTCGACGGCCCCAATGAAGGTGAGCTGGACGACGACTTCGCCAAGCGCCTTGGCCTGGAAGACGTGGCCGCGCTGCGCAAGGCCGTGCGCGATCAGATGGAAAACGCCCTGTCATCGATGGGCCGCCAGCATATGAAGCGCCAGGTTCTCGATGCTCTGGACGATGGTCACAAGTTCGAGGTTCCGGCCCAGCTTGTCGACGCCGAGTTCAACACCATCTGGCAGCGCGTTGTGCACGAGATCGAGCATCACGGCCGGTCCTTCGAAGATGAAGGCACCACTGAAGAAGCCGCCAAGGAACAGTATCGCCGCATCGCCGAGCGCCGCGTGCGTCTGGGCCTGGTCGTTGCCGAAATCGGCAATACCAGTGAAGTGCAGGTGAGCGACGAAGAGCATCAGCAGGCGCTGATCGCCGAAGTCCGTCGCTTCCCCGGCCAGGAACAGCAGGTTTACGACTACTACCGCAAGAACCCCCAGGCCCTGGCCAGCCTTCGTGCGCCGATCTTCGAGAACAAGGTTGTCGATCACATCATCGAGCTGGGTGAAGTCACCGACAAGAAGATGACCCGTGAGGACCTCGCCAAGCTGATCCAGGCCGACGAGGACGAGGTTCCCGAAGAGCACCACCACTAGGGTGGACTGCACCAAGTTTGACAAGGCCGCCCTCGGGCGGCCTTTTTGTTTGCGCGCTGATTTGATCGGTCCTGCGCCCCGCAGGCGTGAACCAAATGGCCCCTGCTCGCTTGTTCTGGAAACCAGAGGAGTTGCGAGCATGACCCACTATACATCGGACGCCGATCACCAGCCCAAGGGTGATCATAATCGCCGGCTGTCGCTCGGCATGGACCCCGACCAGTTCGCGGCCGAGGCAGGCATTACAACCGAACAGCTTCGGGACTATGAGCGTACCAGCCCCGATCACGAATATGACCCGGTCGTCGCAGAAAAGATCAGCGCGACCCTGGAACGGCTGGAACGTCATCACCCCAACCTACAGACCGGACGCAGCGACAATCCCGGGCATAATGCGCCGGTCATCGACCACGAGCGGCATCCCCGGTTGCTGGAGCATGAACTGGTGGCAGAAAACCTCGAGGGTGCGCCCATCTATGGCGAGGACAATCAGGAGATTGGCAAGGTATCGCATCTGCATGGCAGCGGACCAAGCGCTCAGGTGATTGTGGATGTGGGTGGCTTTCTAGGCTTTGGTGTCAAGCACGTTTCGCTCAACATGGCGTCGCTGGATTTCATGCGCGATGACAACGGGCATGTCCATGCCCTGACGGTCTGGACGAAGAAAGATCTCGAGCAAATGCCAGAGCACCGGCATCACTAAAATCGGAAGATGGGGCGCCCAGCGGCGCCCCATCGTCTTTCGTGCTGGTTAGCTCGCCATTCCCGCCAGGAACTGGTCGGGTCCGTCCACCTCCACCAGTTTCTTGCGCTCGATCAGCAGGAACCTGGTGCCGATGGCTTTGAGGAAGGCGCGGTCGTGGGTGACAAGAATGGATGTGGCCCCCTGCCCCCTGATGTCGTCTTCGAGCTGTTCCTGCCCCGGAATGTCCAAGTGGTTTGTTGGCTCGTCCAGCAAGTAGAAGTTCGGCTTTTCCAACCGCAGGGCTAACAACGCCAGTCGCGCGCGTTGCCCCAACGACATGGTCCGGGGGGGTTTGGATTGCCGGTCGGGCGGAAATCCGGCCCCGGCCAGAAGCGCTATCGTCCGGCGGTCTCCCTCATCGAAACGATGCATCAGGTTATCGAGCGGTGACGGATCGAGTGGCAACCATGCCAAGGCCTGATCGAGATAGCCCGGCTTCAGCTGTGGGCTGATCCGTAGCCCCTGCTGCACCGATCCGGACAATGCCTCAGTGACGACCCGCATGAACTGGGACTTGCCAGTGCCATTTCGTCCGAGCAGCACAATGCGATCGCCCTGGAAAATATGGAGCTTCTCGACTGAGAAAAGGGACCGTCCATCGGGCGTTTCGATGGCGACGTTTTCGAACGCCATCATGACGCGGGCTTCTGCACCGCTATTGCCCAATCGTACCAGGCCCGTGCGCTCCTTGTGGGTTTCGAGCACCTGGGTTTCGATTTTTTCGGCACGATCGCGCAGTTGCTTGGACTTGACAGTGAGCAGGTCGCTGCCCGAATTGATGCCGATATTGTTGAGTTTGGCGGCCTGTTTGCGCAATTGCGCGGCCTGCTTGAGGCCCCGCTCGCGTTGCACCTCCGCGGCAGCATCGATCCGGTCCAGTTCGGCCCTGGCTTGCGAATAAGGCAGTGGCAAATAGACCTGTTCGCTGGGCCTGAGAAACAGAGTGCGATTGGTGGTGGCGTCGAGAAAGGCGCGATCGTGACTGGCAATGATCAGCGGAATGTTCCGCGCGGCATAGCCAAGCCATTCCTCGAGCATCAGGATGCGACCAAGATCGAGGTGATTGGTCGGCTCGTCCATGAGCAGGGCATCAGGCTGAGTGACCCAGGCCCGCGCAATCAGCACCATGCGCTGCCAGCCGCCGCTGAGTTCTGCCAGGGGCTTGTCACGAAACTCGGATGGAATTGAGAGCTCCTCCATGACCACATCCACGCGCCAGCTCTCGCTGGCCAAAGTGTCTGCATCGAGCGCACTGGACACAAATTGCGTGGCGGTTTGAGCGAGAGAGCCCTGAGGTACCTCCTGCGGCATATAACCTATGGTCAAGCCGCGCGACCGCGTCACCTCGCCTTCACTGAGGTCGGCCAGGCCTGCCAGGGCGCGCAGAAGGGTTGTCTTGCCGCGGCCATTGGGGGCCACGAGACCAACGCGATCCTGCTCGCCGATTGTGATGCTGAGATTGGAGAAGAGAATGTCGCCGGCGCGATGCCCGGCATTGCGGAGATTGAAATTGCCCATGGAAGTCACTCACTGGAGCGGCGCCAGAATACGGGCGCCAAATGCCTTGTGGTCGGTGCCTCGACCAGAGCCGGGCACCAAGAAGGGCAAACCAGTGGGATGGGAACGTAGAAGCGTCCGGACCGTACCTGGTCAGCCCTGCAGCGTCTGCCACAGGGCATGAACGGGGCCACGCGTGCGATGCGTCTGGAACAGGTTCATCTGCAGCCTCCCCGTTTGAAGTGATTGACAAGACACACCTAGCCGCACTGCGTTCGCAGCGCAAGTCAGGTCAGGCTAGATAGAACAACAGGCTGACGCCCAGAAGGGCCCCAAAACGAGATACACGGAAACTGGCCAGCCGGTACGCAATACTTCCAAATCCGGCTATCGGCCAATATCCGAGAGACGCAGAACCGACCTTGACCGATTGATACGCAATACCCGGTTGTTCGGCTCGCATACGGCAACTCCAGACAAAAACCGTATGTCCACATGTCTATCAGCACGCACTTAAGAAAGTGCTTTCAAGAAGCAAACGAGCGGTAAATTGCCCGCCCTATCTTGGGACGAAACTGTTTCTTTCCTGACGAGGACGAGGTTCACAACCGTTCCGCTTGACGGCATGAGGTTCACCTTGCTGTGGGAATTGGCCAGGCGGCCAGACCCGCGGAAATGCTTGATATATGCTAGGGGTTGGACCCTGCCCGATTCGGGCACGAACCATTGTGGAATGTGTATGTCGCCAGATCTCTTCGGAAGCACCGCTCCCAATCCGGAACCGCCAAAGGAAACGAAGCCGGCCAAGTCGTCTGCCCGTTCCGGGGCTGAGCCGCCTGCGGAATATGGTGCCTCCGACATTGAAATCCTGGAAGGTCTCGAGCCGGTCCGGCGGCGACCGGGCATGTATATCGGTGGTACCGACATCAACGCCTATCATCACCTATTTGCCGAGGTGATCGACAACTCCATGGACGAGGCCATTGCCGGTCACGCCACGCGCATTGAAGTGCACCTGGGCGCCGACGGATACATCACGGTTACCGATAATGGCCGTGGCATCCCGGTGGAGAAGCACCCAAAATTCCCCAACAGGTCGACACTTGAGATCGTTCATACCGTGCTCCATGCGGGCGGCAAGTTCGACTCCAAGGCCTATGAGACGTCGGGCGGTCTGCATGGCGTGGGTGTCTCGGTGGTCAACGCGCTCAGCGACGACATGATTGTCGAGGTGGCGCGCGATCAGCAATTGCATCGCATCCAGTTTTCGCGCGGCAAGGTGGTCGAGGACGTCGTCAATGTCGGGCGGGTGCAGAACCGGCGCGGCACGACCACGCGGTTTCACCCGGACCCGGATATTTTCGGGGCCACCGCACATTTCTCTGCAGGCCGCATTTTCCGCATGACGCGGGCCAAGGCCTATCTGTTCGGCGGGGTGGAACTGCGCTGGAGCTGCGACGAGAGCCTGGCGAATGACGAAGTGCCCGCCAAGGCCGTGTTCCACTATCCCGACGGCCTCAAGGACTACATGACCGCCCGAATCGAGGGTGAGACGCGCATTACCGACGACATCTTCGCTGGCCGCAGCGGCAGACCGGGCAGCCATGGCTCGGTGGAATGGGCCATTGCCTGGACCCTCGGCGATGGCGGGGTGCAATCCTATTGTAACACCGTCCCCACGCCCGATGGCGGCACCCACGAGGCCGGTCTGCGCATGGCCTTGCTGCGCGGTCTCAAGAACTACGCTGAACTGACCAAGAACAAGGGTGCGGCTAATCTGACGGCGGATGACGTGCTGACGAGCTGCGCCGCCATGCTCTCCGTCTTTGTGCGCGAGCCGGAATTTGTTGGGCAAACCAAGGACAAGCTGGCCTCGGGCGAAGCAACGCGCATTGTCGACAATGCCTTGCGTGACGCTTTCGACCACTGGCTGGCCGCTTCTCCGCAACAGGCCGGCAAACTGCTCGATTGGGCGGTCGAGCGCGCTGAGGAGCGTCTGCGGCGCCGCAAGGAAAAAGAGATCGACCGGGCCAGCGCCACGCGCAAGTTGCGTCTGCCCGGCAAGCTGGCCGACTGTACGCAGAATGCGGCCCAAGGCGCCGAATTGTTCATCGTGGAAGGCGATTCGGCCGGCGGCTCGGCCAAGCAGGCTCGCAGCCGCACCAATCAGGCCGTGCTGCCGCTACGCGGCAAGATTCTCAATGTGGCGGGCGCCAGCCGCGACAAGCTGGCAGCAAACCAGTTGATCGCCGACCTGGTGCAAGCCTTGGGTTGCGGCACCCGCGACCGCTATACCGAGGATGATCTGCGCTATGACAAGATCATCATCATGACCGACGCGGATGTTGACGGGGCGCATATTGCGTCGCTCCTGATCACATTCTTCTTCCAGGAAATGCCACGGCTGATCGAGAACGGGCACCTTTATCTCGCCCTGCCCCCGCTCTACCGGATCAGCCAGGGTGGCAAGACGCTCTATGCCCGCGATGACGCGCATCGGGCCGAGTTGATGGCAACCGAGTTCACCGGCAAAGGCAAGATCGACACCACCCGCTTCAAGGGTTTGGGCGAAATGCCCTTTGCGCATTTGCGCGAAACCACCATGTCGCCCAAGACGCGGACACTGTTGCAGGTGAAGATTCTCGATGACCGAGATGCGACCCGCAACACAGTCGACCGGCTGATGGGTACGAAGCCGGAGGCGCGGTTTGAGTTCATTCAGGAGAATGCGGCCTTCGTGACCGACCTCGACGTCTGAGGCCGCTTTAACCGCGTTGCAGTCTGAATCCTCCAAGACCGTTGACAGACAAAGGGTTTGCGCTATGGTCCGCGCCGCTGGGCAATTCCAATGGATCCGATCAAAGGATCCAGTTTGGTGTTCTATCAGCGCGATAATGGCCCCGGCCCTGACGATCTGCCGCTGCTATATCGCTATGCGGATGCGCAACAGTATTTCATAGCCCATCCGCTCTCATGCAAGGGACGCGCGCCCAAGGGGCAGAACTTGCGCATTTCCAATGACCGACGCACCGGCCCGAACCCCTCGGCCCGGGCGGGCTTCGGGCAGACCGCTGAGTGGACCGACCGACTTGACCGACAACTTTACTGGACTGGGCCTTTCGACCAAGGTTGCCGACGCGGTGGCCGCCGCTGGCTATGACAAACCGACCGAAATTCAGGCGCAGGCCATTCCACACCTTCTGGAAAAGAAGGATCTGATCGGCATCGCGCAAACCGGCACCGGCAAGACCGCATCGTTTGTCCTGCCCATGCTGACGCTGCTGGAAAACGGCCGGGCACGGGCCCGCATGCCGCGCACGCTTATCTTGGAGCCGACGCGCGAGCTCGCAGCTCAGGTTGCGGACAACTTTGAAAAGTACGGCAAGAACCACCGCCTCTCCATGGCGCTGATCATCGGTGGGGTGTCGTTTGAAGAGCAGAACAAGAAGCTCGATCGCGGCGTGGATGTGCTGATTGCGACGCCTGGGCGGCTGTTGGACCAGTTCGAGCGCGGCAAGATTCTGCTGACCGGCGTCGAGATCCTGGTCATCGATGAAGCCGACCGCATGCTCGATATGGGCTTTATCGACGATATCGAAAAGATCGTGTCGCGTCTGCCGCCCCGCCGACAAACAATGTTGTTCTCGGCGACCATGGACAACCAGATCGAACGGCTGACCAAGAAATTCCTCAAAGACCCAGTGCATGTGCAGGTGTCGCGGGCCGCATCGACGGCCGACACCATTGACCAGAAACTGGTCAGAGTGCCATCCAAGCCGGACGAGAAACGGGCAGCTCTACGCAGCCGGATCGACGCCTCTGATGGGCTGACCAACGCGATCATCTTCTGCAATCGCAAGCGTGACGTGGCGACACTGGCCCGTTCGCTGCAGCGGCATGGCTATTCGGCCGGCGCGCTGCATGGTGACATGGACCAGAAGAGCCGTACGGAAACGCTGGATGCGTTCAAGACCAACAGGCTTACGCTGCTGGTGGCCAGCGATGTGGCTGCGCGAGGCCTGGACATTCCAGCCGTGAGCCATGTCTTCAATTTCGACGTTCCGGTGCACGCGGAGGACTACGTACACCGCATCGGGCGCACCGGCCGTGCCGGCCGTTCTGGTGTGGCCTATACCTTGGTCGGTCCTGCGGACGGCAAGCATCTGGACGCCATTCTCAACCTGATCCAAAGGCAGATCGACTGGCTTGATGATGTCCAACCCACGACGGAGCAGCCAGAGAGCGGCGCAGAGAAGCCAAGCCGAGGCCGCCGCGGACGCGCCGCAGCCAGGCCGAAAGTAGCTGAGACAATAGAAGCCGCAGAAACCGTAGAAGCCGCCACGGCACCAACCCCTGCGCAAAAGGCGACCAAACCGGCCGCCAAGGCCACGCGAAGGCGCTCGTCCAAGGCTGCTGCCGAGGCGCCGCTTGCTGATACGCCGTTCGGCGACGCAGGGCCGATTCCCGCATTTTTGCTGCGACCGGCACGAATTTCACAATAAACATTGCAGTAAAGGTCAGCAGGGGCGCCAAACTTGTCACCGGGTGCTTGTTAGGTGGGGGCGCAGGGCTGTATTTATTGGCCACGACTCAATTAAAGTAGAACGATACGGTCAAGGCGCAACGGCGCGCGGGGTGGGTTAGTGTCGGACCAGGAATTCAAGCGTACCTTAGGTTACGCCAATGCGGCGTTTGATCTGCTCAAGCGAAGCGGCATTCCGCCCTATCCGCAGTTCTATGAGCTGCTTTACACCTATGCGACAGGCGTGAACCCGTCGCTGAATAGTCGCATCAATGCGATTTTCCGCAGCGGCACCGTTCCTTCCTCGGAGCTGGCGGAAACGCTCTACAACGAGTTCCTGAAGTCCGACGTCAATGACCGCATGTCCAGCGTGTCTGAGCGCATGCACGCCCGCATCGAAGCGGTGCATGAAGCCATCGACAGCGCAATGACCACGGCCAATGCCTATTCCGGCTCACTGCAATCCGCCAGTGGTGACCTGGAACGGAATCTTGACGCCAATGATATGAAGGCCCTGGCCACCCGCCTTTTGGCGGAGACGCGGCGCATGCAGGATACAAACCGGCAGCTTGAATCCAAGCTGGAAGCGTCGCGTGAGGATATCGCTGCCCTGCAGCGCGATCTGGATGATGTGCGGCGTGAATCCATGCTCGACCCGCTGACCAAGATCGCCAATCGCAAGAGCTTTGACGAGGGGCTGGCGGACGCCATCTCGGAAGCGGAAGCCGATGGCTCGCCGCTCAGCCTGATCCTCGTCGATATCGATCATTTCAAGAAGTTCAACGACACCTACGGCCACCAGACTGGCGACCAGGTGTTGCGACTAGTTGCAATGATGTTGAAGTCCAACATCAAGGGCAAGGACCTGGCCGCCCGCTACGGCGGTGAGGAATTCGTGGCCGTCCTGCCTTCGACCGATCTTGATGGCGCTATCATCGCTGCAGAAAATATTCGCAAGGCTATTCAAGCCAAGGAATTGCTCAAGCGCTCAACCAATGAAAAGCTCGGCCGGATTACAGCTTCCTTCGGCGTGGCTGCATTTTCGCGCAAGGACAATGCCATGTCGCTGATCGAGCGTGCTGACCAATGCCTCTATGCGGCCAAGCATGCCGGCCGCAACAGGGTGGTGAGTGAAAACGAGCTTATCCAGATAGAAGAAGCGCCGGCTAAGGACGTTTCGGCTGCGTGATCACCCAGCGGGCGTGAGTTCGACACCGAGCGCTGATAGCATCTGCCAATAATCCGGATAGGTCTTTCCGGTACACGCTGGATCCAGAATCGTAACACCACCCATCCGCAGACCAGCCAACGCAAAGCTCATCGCAATGCGATGATCGTGGTAGGTCTCGATGCGGCTGATGGCATTGCGGTGCGCTGCATTCATCAACTCCGGATCGCTGTTGACGATCAGGTCGTCCCCCTCCTCGCGTGCCAGCCCGGGACGCAACCGGTTGAGCTCGTTGGCAACTGCCCGGATACGGTCCGTTTCCTTGACCCGCAGATTGGCAATTCCGACAAAGCGAACCGGGTGGTTGTTGAAAGCGGCAACCACAGCGATGGTCGGCACGGCGTCCTGCATCTGCGAACCATCGATCACCGCTGGCATATTCGGGAACTGCGCCAGAACAGGTTGAGCGGCGGCGTCAGGCTGGGAGAAGGTCTCGGCGGCAATGCCGAGGTCGATCTTGCCGCCGGTCAGGGCCTCTATGCCCCAGAGATAGGTCGCGGCTGAGGCGTCCGGCTCAACGTGAAAATCGGTGGCGCGATAACCGGTAGGCTGCACCAGCCAGGACCCGTCCTCACGATCTTCGACCTCAGCGCCAAAGGCACGCATGGCTGCCAATGTCAGATCAACATAGCCGCGGGCGCCGATATCCTTGCCTGCCAGGGCAACTTCGATGGGCCCGCTACCAAGAGGCGCCGCCATCAACAGTGCCGACACATATTGGCTGGACAGGGAAGCGTCGATCTCGACGCGACCCTGACCGAAAGAACCCTTGCCCTGGATGGTCACAGGGGGACAACCCGAAGGGCTCGTGGCGTTAATTCCGAGCGCTCTGAGGGCATCCACCAATGGACGGATCGGACGCAGGCGCATGTCCTCGTCGCCATCAACAACGACAGTTCCGTCGATGGTGGCGACCGCTGCTGTCAGGAAGCGCGTCGCGGTTCCGGCATTGCCCAGAAACAGAGGCGCCGCCGGCGCCTGCAGACGGCCAGTGCTGGTCACCAGAAAAGTCGTCGCGTCAGGCTCCTCCACGACAACACCCATGTCACGCAAGGCCCGCGCCATCAGCGTCGTGTCCTTGCTCTTCAGCGCGCCGGTCAACCGGCTGGTGCCGTCGGCCAGAGCCGCCAGCAACAGCGCACGATTGGTGATCGACTTGCTGCCGGGCGGCGAAACGCGGCCAGAGAGCGGACGGTTCGGGGGGGTTATAGTGTAGGCGGGAGGAAGCGTGTTCGACATGATGCGGGATCAATGCCTCAGCGGAGCGGTTTCCGCAACGGGAACTTGGTTGTCATCCGCGATTTGCGCTCCACCTCCCGCTGTGCGCAGAGGCCGGGCGAATGAGTTATCAGGCCCCTGCCCGCGCCTCGGCAATTGCCTTCAGATCAGCGGCGGCCAGCGTAACACTTTCACCGCAGCCGCAGGCGCCCGTCTGGTTAGGATTGTTGAAAGTGAAGCTGGAACCCATCTTGCCTGACTCGAAATCCATGACAGTGCCAAGCAGGTACATGGTGGCCTTTGGATCGACCCAAACGTGGACACCCTTGTCTTGGACATGGTCGTCTCCGGCAATCGGAGCTTCGACATAGTCCATGGTGTAGGACACGCCCGCGCAGCCAGCATTCTTGATGCCGACACGCAGCCCGATTACGGGCTTCTCTGAATCCTCGATGATCTCGGTGATGCGCTCAGCAGCGGCATCGGTCAGCGACATAATCTGGAACGGCATGGCCCAACTTTCATCGGCGTTTCACGATATATAGGACGAAACGCGTAAAATTACCACCAGTTCAACGCGACTTGAGCTTCCTCGCTCATACGCGAGGCATCCCAGGGCGGGTCAAACACCATGTTGACGGTAACGTCCTGGATCCCTTCGACACCCCGGGCGGCGTTTTCAACCCAGCCTGGCATTTCACCGGCAACGGGACAACCGGGGGCCGTCAATGTCATATCGATTGTCAGGTTGCGATCGTCATCCAGGTCTACCCGGTAGATCAGGCCCAACTCGTAGATGTCGACCGGAATTTCCGGATCATAGACCGTTTTCAGAGCCCCAATCAGATCGGTCGTGATGCGTTCGACTTCACCTTCGGGCAGAGTTGTGGGCATGCTGGGCGCAATACGGGTGTCCGTTTCGGCAGCAGCCTGGTCGATCTTGGTCTCTTCGGTCATATCAGCCTTCCTCAGGCGAAAAATTTCTGGGCACGCTCAATGCCGTCCACCAGCGCGTCCACGTCGTCCTTGCCGTTATATAGGGCGAACGAGGCGCGACATGTAGAGGTGACGCCAAATCGGCTGAGCAGCGGCTGGGCGCAATGGGTGCCCGCACGCACCGCGATGCCGTAACGATCGAGGATGGTAGCGATGTCATGGGCATGAGCGCCGGCGACCTCAAAGGAGAAGATGCCGCCTTTGTCCGGCGCTGTGCCGATCAGGCGCAGGGAGTTGATACGGCCCAACTTTTCCTGCGCATAGGTGGCAACATCATGCTCGTGGGCGGCAATGGCGTCGCGGCCAATGGCCTGCATGTAATCTAGCGCGGCGCCGAGACCCATAGCTTGGACGATTGGCGGCGTGCCGGCTTCGAAGCGATGGGGCGGCTCGTTATAGGTGACGCCGTCAAGCGTCACCGTGTCGATCATCTCGCCACCGCCCTGATAGGGCTGCATCTCGGCGAGAAGGTCATACTTGCCATAGAGTACGCCGATGCCGGTGGGTCCGTAGAGCTTGTGGCCAGTCATGACGTAAAAATCGGCGTCGAGTTCCTGGACATCCACGCTGGTGTGAACGGCGCCCTGCGAGCCGTCGACCAGCACCGGGATGCCACGAGCGTGCGCGATGTCGATGATCTGCTTGATCGGATTAACCGTGCCCAGCACGTTCGACATATGCGTAACGGCAACAACACGGGTTCGGTCGGTCAATGACGCTTCGAAGGCGGCCATGTCGAGAACGCCATCCCCATCCACACCGATCCACCTGATCACCGCGCCCTTGCGCTCGCGATGAAAATGCCATGGAACGATATTGGAGTGGTGCTCCATGATCGTGGTGACGATCTCGTCGCCCTCCGCTATGCGCGGGCCGACATAAGAGGAGGCCACCAGATTGATCGCCTCGGTAGCCGACTTGGTGAAGACGATCTCTTCGACCCGACCGGCGTTGAGGAAGCGGCGGACGCTTTCGCGCCCGGCCTCATAGCCCTCAGTCGCGCGATTGGCCAGCGTATGCAGGCCACGGTGCACATTTGCGTATTCGTGCCGGAAGGCATGGTCCATGCGGTCCAGCACCTGAAGAGGTTTCTGGGCGGAAGCGCCGCTGTCGAGATAGACAAGCCGTTGGCCATGGATCTGTTCCGACAGGATCGGAAAATCGGCACGGATTTTTTCGAGGTCGAAGGTCATAGGGGTTCCCCCCTCCGTAGATTTTGCCAGCCCGGCGGGCCTGGCAACGCTACCCTCCCCCCAATGGGGAAGAGTTGGTTTGTGTGCGTATAGCAGGGCTTACTGGCGGCCCATCAGCCAGCCATCAACGATGCCCTGAAGCGCTTCGTTGAGCTCTTCATCTTCGATTGAATCAAAAAGCTCCGCAATGAAGCCGCGCACCAGCATGGTCTCTGCTTCGGCCTTCGGAATGCCTCGGCTCATCAAATAGAACAGGCTGTTCTCATCGATCATGCCGCAGGTCGAACCATGGCCGCAGACCACGTCGTCGGCATAGATCTCGAGCTCCGGCTTGGACAAGATTTCGGCCTCGTCCGACAGCATCAGGCCCTGATGCATGAACTTGGCATCGGTTTTCTGGGCGTCGCGGGCAACAACCAGCTTGCCCTGCACAACGGCCTTGGCGCGGCCGCGCACGATGGACTTGAACAGCGGCTGGGACGAAGTGTGCGGCACCGCGTGCAGCGTTTCCATCGTGATATCGGCATGCTGACCATCGGACACCAGGTTGAGACCGGTGAGGTCGGCATGGGCCTCGGCACCCGCCATGCGTGGGAACACATGGGTGCGGGCCAGTCCAGCGCCGGCGTGGATCACCAGAGTGCGCAGCTTGGCGCCATCAGCGAGTTGATACTCGTTGGTGGCGAAATGCGACACGGCGCGGGCGCTAAGATCGATGGTGATGTGCGTCGCTACGGCATTCTTGCCCACCGACAGGTAAGTTGCATGGTTGCCCACATGCGCCGCATCCGAGCCGGAGAAGGTTTCGACGATGGTCGCCGACGCGTTGTCCGCAACAAAGACCTTGAGCGCATCAGCGACATGGGCCGCCTCGCCCTCAATCCGGCGTTCGACCTGGATGACCGGATCGACGCTGTTTTCGAGCGTGAGCGTGAGGGCTTCCTTAGCGAGTGCCCCATTGATGTGCACCAGGACGTCATCACGCGTGGTCAGTACGCCGCCATGGGCCTTGCCGACAATGACGCCGGCCGGGGCCGTCGCGGCATTCTGAATCACGCCGTTGGCGATCATCAGGTTGAAGGCGCCGGGGATGCGCAGCGCCGGGGCGCTGGCTTCGTTGGCGGCAGTGGCCAGCGGCGGGATGGCCCGCAGCAGCGTCTTGAGATCGGTATAGTGGTAGCTCTCGACGCGACGGGTCGGCAGGCCGGCCACGGTGATGCGCTCGGCTGTGGCGTCAGCGCCAGCAGCCTTGAGCTGGGCAATCAGAGCGTCCTCGGCCGGGCCGAGGCGAACAGGAAAGTTTGCGCGCATGGTTTAGGCAGCCTCTCCGCCGTAGCTGGCATAACCCTGTGCTTCGAGTTTAAGCGCCAGGTCCTTGTCGCCGCTCTCGACGATCCTGCCGTCCGAGAAGACATGCACGACGTCGGGAACGATGTGGTTGAGGAGGCGCTGGTAGTGGGTGATGACAAGCATGGAGCGCTGGCCATCGCGCAGGGCGTTCACCCCCTTGGAGACAACCTGCAGCGCGTCGATGTCGAGGCCGGAATCAGTTTCATCGAGCACAGCCAGCGATGGCTTCAGGAGCGCCATCTGCATGATCTCGGCGCGCTTCTTCTCGCCACCCGAGAAGCCGACATTGAGCGGACGCTTGAGCATGTCATTGTCGATATTGAGCTGTGTTCCGGCTTCCTTGACGGCACGCATGAAATCGGGAGTGGTCAGCTCTGCTTCGCCACGCGCCTTGCGCTGGGCGTTCAGCGCGGCCTTGAGAAAGGTCATCGTCGCGACGCCCGGGATTTCGATCGGATACTGGAAGGCCAGGAACAAGCCGGCGGCGGCGCGCTCGTCAGGCTCCATCTCGAGGATGTTTTCGCCATTGAGCAGGATTTCGCCCTCGGTGATCTCATAGTCTTCCTTGCCGGCCAGCACGTAGCTCAGGGTCGACTTGCCCGAGCCGTTACGGCCCATGATGGCATGGACTTCGCCGGGCGGGATGATGAGGTTCACACCCTTGAGGATTTCGCGTTCCTCGATACGGGCATGCAGGTTGCGGATTTCAAGAACTGGCGTGGTCATTTTTTCTACCTTCTTCAGTCTGGGCGGCTTTGCTGCCGGCTCGCAGGACTGGTCATCAATTTCATTCAGGCCTTGGCAGGCGTGGGCAATTCGACACTTTCGTAACCGCCCGGCTTCCGGTGATGGACGCGCAAAACACCGTGTTCAGGCAGCTCAACTACATTGGTCTCTGTCTGATTGGCGACGCAGATATATTTCAGGATACCTGTGCCGGTGTTGGTGAGCTGGTGCGCCAGCTCGGCCCGGCCTGCGGGCGCGCCAAGCACATCACCCACACTCACCTTGTGAGATGTGTCGCCGAAACGATAGGTCCCCTCACCTTCGAGGATGACGATGATCTCGTCCTCCAGGTAGTGGACATGGAACGGGAAGGCGGATTCGCCCGGCTGTACCTCGAAATAGCTGGCGCCGAGCATGGTCAGGCCCATGGCACGCGTGAAATTGGCACCGTCCGCGCCAATACCAGGACCCCGATCGTGCCGCTTGAGTGCCAGGCCGGACAGGGCGATGACAGGTTCGATGCTCTTTTCAATCATCCGACGCTGCCTTCCAGGCTGATCGAAATCAGCTTCTGCGTTTCGACCATGAATTCCATGGGCAGATGCTGAAGCACGTCGCGGACGAAGCCATTGACGATCAGCGCCACGGCTTCCTCTTCCGAGAGGCCCCGCTGCATGCAGTAGAACATCTGGTCGTCGGAAATCTTGGACGTGGTCGCTTCGTGCTCGAAGACAGCCGTGCCGTTGCGGCTCTCGATGTAGGGAACCGTGTGGGCGCCGCATTTGTCGCCGATCAGCAAGCTGTCGCACTGGGTGAAGTTGCGGGCGTTCTTGGCCTTGGCATGGGCCGAGACCTGGCCGCGATAGGTATTGTCCGAGAAGCCGGCCGCAATGCCCTTGGAGATGATGCGGCTGGACGTGTTCTTGCCCAGGTGGATCATCTTGGTGCCGCTATCGACCTGCTGATAGCCGTTGGAAATGGCGATGGAATAGAACTCGCCGCGTGAACCGTCACCGCGCAGGATGCAGCTCGGATACTTCCAGGTGATGGCCGAGCCGGTTTCCACTTGGGTCCAGGAAATGTGCGAGTTCTTGCCACGGCAATCGCCACGCTTGGTGACGAAATTGTAGATGCCGCCCTTGCCGTTCTTGTCGCCCGGATACCAGTTCTGGACGGTCGAGTACTTGATTTCGGCGTTATCGAGGGCAACCAGTTCCACCACGGCGGCGTGCAACTGGTGCTCGTCACGCATCGGGGCGGTGCAGCCTTCGAGATAGGAGACGTAGCTGTCGTCATCGGCGATGATCAGCGTGCGCTCGAACTGACCCGTCTTCTTTTCATTGATCCGGAAATAGGTCGACAGCTCCATCGGGCAACGAACGCCCTTCGGGATGTAGACGAAGGACCCATCGGTGAAGACGGCGCAGTTGAGCGTGGCGTAGTAATTGTCCGAGACCGGCACGACGGAGCCCAGATACTGCTTGACCAGATCGGGATACTCACGAATGGCGTCGGAGATGGAGCAGAAGATGATGCCCTGCTTGGCCAGTTCCTCGCGGAAGGTGGTCACCACGGAGACTGAGTCAAAGACCGCATCAACTGCGACATTGGCGCCAAAGGGCGTACCAACGGATTCAGCGGCGCCCTCGACACCAGCCAGAATGGCCTGCTCCTTGAGCGGAATACCCAGCTTTTCGTAGGTACGAAGCAGTTCAGGATCGACCTCGTCCAGGCTCTTGGGGCCCTTGAACGATTTCGGCGCCGCATAATAGCTGATCGCCTGGAAATCAATCTTGGGATAGTGGACCTTGGCCCAGTTTGGCTCTTCCATGGTCTGCCAGCGGCGGAAGGCCTCAAGGCGCCATTCCAGCATCCATTCCGGCTCGTCCTTTTTGGCCGAAATGAAGCGGATCGTGTCTTCCGTCAGACCGGCAGGGGCGACATCGGACTCGATATCTGTTTCGAAGCCGTATTTGTATTTGTCGACGTCGAGCGCCAGCACCTGTTCGACCGTTTCGCGGTCGATTTCTTCCTTGAGGGTCGGAATGTTGTAGTCCGCCATGCGGCTTCTCCTTCAATGTCCCTCGGCGGTTCAAGGCCGCCGCGAACGAATAGTCAGTGTGGCGTCTACGCCGCTTTTCCATCCCGCCGCTGGCGTGACAGAAGGGTTTCAAATCCGGCCAGAAACGCTTCCGCGTCTGCCCTGGTCGAGTTCCAGCCGAAGCTGACGCGCAAAGCGCAATTGGCAAGAGCCTTGGGCACACCCATGGCGGCCAGCACGTGGCTGGCGCCCACCTTGCCCGAAGAGCAGGCCGAGCCCGAGGACACCGATAAACCCATCAGGTCTAGCGCCATCATTGCCGTGGCATTGTTGAGCCCCGGTACAGCAAAATTGGTAACATTGCCGATACGTGTCGCTCCCCTTCCGAAGATCACCGCATCAGGCGCGATGGCACCCAATCCGGCCTCAACGCTCTGCGTCAGGGCGGACATCGCCTCGGCATCGTATCGCGAGGTTGCCGCCGCCGCCCCGAACGCTGCGATCAGCGCCGCCGACTCTGTCCCACCGCGACGGCCCTGTTCCTGGCCGCCACCGGGAATGAGCCGCACCGTATCTGCATGCGACTTGACCAGCAGAGCGCCGATGCCAGCGGGGGCGCCGATCTTGTGGCCACTGATAGCCATCATATCGGGTGCCGAGGCCGCAAAATCCAGTGGCAGCTTGGCCAGAGCCTGCACGGCATCGACGAAAAGCGTGTGCCGTGTCGGACCCACCAGGGCATTTATGCGCTCAACGGGCTGGACGACGCCCGTCTCATTGTTGATCCAGTGGACGGCCACCAGCAGCGTCACACCCTGCTCGTCCGCCTGTCGCAACAATGATGACAGTTGATCGAGATCAATGCGTCCTTCTGCATCCAGGGCGATTGTCCACAAAGGCAGGCCCGTGGCTGCTGCTGCTTTCAAAGTGGCAGCGTGTTCTCCCGCACTCAGAGCGATGGCACCTGCCGAAAACTGCGTAGCGCCGCCGATGAGGGCTTGCGTAATGGCTTCGGTGGCCGAGCCGGTAAACACGACCTGTTTTGGCTCTGCGCCGGCCAGGGTCGCAACCTGCTGGCGCCCGGTCTCAACCAGGTTGCGCAACGCACGGCCATGGGCATGCACCGAGGAGGGATTGCCGGTCAATTCAAGCGCAGCAAGCATCGCCTCCCGCGCCTCGGGGCGAAGCGGGGCAGATGCATTGTGATCGAGATATGTGGCCGCTCTCGTCATTGCGCTTTCCGGACGCCGGTGCGCCCTTTGTAGCTTCCATGCCTGTCGCGAGACGCTCCTGACGTCCTCGCACTCAAACACTTCTTGAAATTTTACGCCCAACTTCATTACAAGGGGCGCTCCAGGGGGCCGGTTACCGGCCCAAAACCGAGTTTCGAATAATTCTAAACTGGTGTTTCGGACCCATGTTTTAGGGAGCGCTCCGCGCTTAGTCAAGCCGCGCGTTGCCATTCCGGCAAGGGCCCGAAACCTCAATAGGACAGAGCCAGAAAAGGCCGAACAATCTTATGCCAGAAGTGATCTTCAACGGCCCCGAGGGGCGTCTGGAAGGCCGGTATCAGCCAGGCAAGGAACCCAATGCTCCTGTAGCGATCGTGTTGCACCCGCATCCGCAATTCGGCGGGACGATGAACAACCAGATCGTCTACAATCTGTTCTATATGTTTGCCGAGCGTGGCTTTTCCGTCCTCCGTTTCAATTCGCGCGGTGTCGGCCGGTCGCAGGGTGTGTTCGACCACGGCATCGGCGAATTGTCGGATGCGGCCGCCGCGCTCGATTGGCTGCAGATCATCAACCGCGAGTCGCGCGGCTGCTGGATCGCCGGCTTCTCCTTCGGCGCCTGGATCGGCATGCAATTGCTGATGCGCCGCCCGGAAGTGGAAGGCTTCATCTCGGTGTCGCCTCCAGAGAACCTTTACGACTTCTCGTTCCTTGCCCCCTGCCCGTCCTCGGGCCTGATCATCCATGGCGACAAGGACCGCGTGGCCCCGCCCACTTCGGTGCAGAAGCTGGTGGACAAGCTCAAGACACAGAAGGGCATCACCATCGAACAGCAGATCGTGGAAGGGGCAAACCACTTCTACGAAGGCAAGATCGATGAATTGACCACGCGTTGCGCCGAATATCTCGACCGTCGCCGTCAGGAGATCGCGGACGGCGGCGGGCGCTAGTAGAAAAGAGCGCATAGGGCGATTGAAACCGCCACGGCTGGCCTGGCGCGTAAAGCGAAAGGCCTCCGTTTCCCTAGCGGTGGTCTTTCAACGGAGGTTCCCGCGGGTGCGGGAGAGACCCTCTCGACGGGGACGACCTTTGGATCGCATCAAAATGACCGAATTTAAGTCCGAATTCCTGCGCACACTTTCCGAGCGTGGCTTCATTCACCAGACCTCCGACGATGGCGGGCTGGATCACCTTTTTGCCACTGAAAAAGTCACCGCCTATATCGGCTTTGACCCAACGGCCGCCTCGCTACACGTAGGCAGTCTGATCCAGATCATGATGCTGCACTGGCTGGAAAAAACCGGCCATCGCGCCGTTGCCCTTATGGGTGGCGGCACGGGCATGGTGGGCGACCCGTCCTTCAAGGACGAAGCCCGCAAGCTGATGACGCCGGAGATGATCCAGGCCAATATCGACAGCATCAAGCAGGTGTTTGCCAACTACCTCGACTTCAGCGATGGCAAATCGCTGATGCTCAACAATGCCGAGTGGCTGATGCCGCTCAACTACCTGGAGTTCCTGCGCGACGTTGGCCAGCATTTCTCGGTCAACCGCATGCTGAGTTTCGACTCGGTCAAGCAGCGGTTGGATCGTGAGCAGTCGCTGAGCTTCCTAGAGTTCAACTACATGATCCTGCAGGCTTACGACTTCGTGGAGTTGAACAAGCGCTACGGGGTGAGGCTGCAGATGGGCGGCTCGGATCAGTGGGGTAATATCGTCAACGGTATCGACCTTGGGCATCGTCTGGGGACGCCACAGCTCTATGCTCTGACCTCGCCGCTTTTGACCACTGCTTCGGGTGCCAAAATGGGCAAGTCGCTCAATGGCGCCATCTGGCTCAATGCCGACATGCTCTCGGCCTATGACTTCTGGCAATACTGGCGGAACACCGAGGACGCAGACGTAGAGCGCTTCCTCAAACTCTACACGACGCTGCCGCTCGATGAGATCGCCCGTGTTGTGGCAGGTGATATCAACGAAGCCAAGAAGCGCCTTGCGACGGAAGTCACCGCTATGCTGCGTGGCCGTGAGGCCGCGGAAGGTGCTGCGGAGACCGCGCGCGCTACCTTCGAGACCGGCAAGCTGGACCTGTCCCTGCCGACAGCTGAAACCACTCATGCCGAACTTGCCACCGGTATTGGCGTGCTCAATGCCCTGGTCAAGGTGGGACTTGCTGCCTCGAACGGAGAAGCGCGGCGCCATGTTGCCTCAGGCGCTGTGCGCGTCAATGACGCGGTCATCGACGACGACAAGCTCACCTTGAGCGAAAACGCCCTGCTCGATGAGGGCGTCATCAAGCTCTCAATCGGCAAGAAGCGGCACGCACTGCTCAAGCCGGTGTAACGGCCCCTTCGTGTGCGATGGATTGAGGGCGCCCCCAAAGGGGCGCCCTTTTCTATTCCGCAGGTGGCAGTTCGCGGGCCCGGAACTCAAACATTTCGCGGAAGATGCCCGGCGCCAGGATGGAGAGCGGATTGACGAGGAATTGCGGGTCCTCAAGGGGCCCTCGCACGGCAAAAGTGACGCCCACCAACCCCTCGCCATCGCGACCACCCAGCAGCGGCCCAAGAATGGGCAACTGCTGGAAAATGTTGTTCAGCCCAAACAGCGGTACATAGGTACCGCTGAGGTCATAGCTGCGCCGATCGGTATAGATGAAGCCGCGCAGCGTACCGCCAACGGTATCGCCGGCCAGCACGGCATCCGTAACCTCCACGCGATCGCTGCTGCGGACGAAATTCACCTCTCCGGCCCGGAAATCGAGCCGGTTGCTGGCCGAAATGGCCGCGCGCGAGTCCGAGTGGTTACCCAAAATCTGGACGACATTGTTCTCATCGACAATCGCAAAATCGCGCAGAACCAGCTGGCCGGTCTCCCGGTCGAGCCGGCGATTTGTCGTCATGACCAGACTGCCCGACCCACCGGCGAGCTGTGAATAGATCCCCAGCAATCGCAACACCGTGCCCGCGTCATTGAAGGCCATTGAGAGCGTGCGGCCATTTGGTGCAGGATTGGTGGTGATGGAAACAGCATTGCCTTCACCGAACTGGGTTGTGAGGTTGACGCGGCTGAGGTTCCCTCCGCGCAGGACCAGGTCGAGATCGAGGTTGAAGGCTGTCGTTGCGTAGTAGCCGATGGCCCGGTCCAGTTCGACATCCAGTACGATCGTCTGGTCGAACTGCGTGGATTGCACACCGCCGCTTCCCTGCCCAAGGCTGAAGAAGCGGCTGAGCACGGGCTTGAGGTCGAGCTGACGCCCCCGGATCCGCACCGAAAAGCCGCCATCCACAGGCGTCAGATCCACCGTGGCGCTATCGCCCTCGCTCAGGGCGAAACTGGTGAAATTGGCAGCCACCAAGCCTTCGGTTGCATGATAGTCCAAAAGGCCGTTGAGGCGCACTGTGCCGAAGGTCAGCGCGATATCCTCGAGATGGGTCACGTCTCCGTCGGGCCGGACAATGGCCGTCAGAAGGCCCGGCGTGCCGGCGGATTTGGCAATGCCCAGATCGCGGATGTTGAGGCTTGCACGCTCAAGATCAACCGTCATTTGTAGCGCGCCCTCGGCCAGTGGCTGTGCAACGAAGCGCACCTGTCCCCCTAGGAACTCTGACGCATCGAAGCCGAAAGCGGCGAGATCGGCCACATCGATTGTGGAGCCCAGCCTGACCACAGGATCAGTCGCCGGCGTTCCTTCAATGGAAATCTCCGCCGGCATGCCGTCGACCTCGGCCGTACCGCCGAGCTGGTAATTGTCCTGGGATGCGGAAAAGGCCAGCTGTCCATCGGAAATCAGTCGCCCTTCGAGTGGCTGGCTGCTCGCAAAGTTCGCGATGGTGCCATTGACGACATAGTCGATGTCCATGTCCCGTCCGGCCTCCTCGTCACCCAGGGCAATGGTCGCCACCAGCCCAAGATCGACGGCCCCAGTGATGCTGGTCAGATCTATGGGAAGCTCAAACGCGGTCAGCGCATCGGGCTGCTGCTGTTCGACCAGCGCCAGCAGGGCAGGTATCGGCGCCGCCAAATCGCCGGATATCTCGATGATACTCTCGCCCGGAACAGTATTGTCCATGACAAGGGCCGGATTGGAGACGTCGATGGTGCCTGCCTGGGTCTCAAGAGCTCCGCCGCCACCAGATATAGACATATTGGCGTCATCCAGCCGCAGCCGTGTCTCGCCATTTATGAGTATGGGAGACATTTCCGGCGTTGGCTTGATGGCGACCCCTTCCCCGACAATATCGATCTGCATGCTGTCAGGCGGAATAGGCACTTCCTCGTCGCCGATGGCTAAGGTTCCGACCGGAAAGTTGAAACGCATGCGGGCGTTCTTGACGCGTCCCTCGGTGACATTGGCCACGAACCAGTCCCGGCTCTCCCGAGACATGATGTAAGGCCACAGGCGCTTGAAATCGTCCGCCGATACCCCCTGCCCGGCTATGGTCATGTCGAGCCCCATGCCGGCCTGCAGCATATCGATCCGTCCGGCGGTTTCCACGGTCGCACCCTGCTTGCTCGCCGTCAGCCGATCGATGCCAAGCGCGCCATAAAGAGGCGCAGACCACCCTGAAAATTCGACCAGTTCAAACGGCGTTTCAGGGGCGTCCATGTCGTCTGGATGGATCACGACGTCCGTCGCTGTCAGCGACATGCCGATGGTCGGACCGAAGGTCCGATCAAGGCCAAGCGCAAAGACACCGGATACCTTTGCCGAAGATTGCCCGATCTGCAGAGCCCCTTCGGCCAGGCGGAACTGACCAAGCTCGGGCTGCCAGGTCACATCCAGGATTGAACTGGCAACAGGGAAATAGTCATCGGCCAGGCGCAAATCGAGACCGGTGAGGTCGAGCTTGAAGGCGCCGCCGGACAGTTTCTTCTCGTCGGCAGTAAAGGTCACATCTATGGAAATGGACCCGGTGCCCCGCATCGCGGCCATACTGTCGCGATCGTCGATGAAAGGGACGAATGCCGAGAAATCGAGGTTGATCATATCGGCCTGCAAACGGCGGACGCCGTCGGGGTCGACTGACCGCTCGACGCTTCCGGTCACCGTCTGGCCACCAATGCGGGCGCTGAACTCGCCGGTTACACGCTCTTCGCCGGGCACGGGGCCGATTTCGAGCGAGACGGCTTCGAACTGCCGGAACAGGCCATAGATCGGGTCAGCCATGTCGATCAGGCCGTCGCGAACGACTAGTCTTGAGAACCGTCCCTGGGCGGTCTGTTCGACAAGATCGGCAATGGCAACTTCACTGGCCTCCAGATTGTAGATCAACCAGTCATTATCCGAGCGCATCGGCGGCGCCGTGCCCTGGTCGAACGAAATCCCCTCGGACGCGATGGCTATGGCGGGGAAGGTATCGGCCCCCTCCAGCACCCGCACTGTCGGCGGGCCGCCATCGGCACTTTCTTCAATTTCCAGCGTTCCAGGCCTTGGACCATAGAGGTCCTGCACGATCTGCACATGTGGCCCGACAATGGTGATCGTCGTGCCGGGCTGCCCGAACAGGGCTCGCGCTGGCGAGAACCCCACTTCCAATGCGTCCATCTGGACGCGCGCGCCGCTCTTGCTGTCGGTGTAGGACACCGGCGAAAACCGGATAACAGGCCAGACACCGCCTTCCAGGGCCAGGGCCATATCACCCATCTGCAGATCGGCCGTATCGGGCACGAAATTCTGCACAAAGCTGCGTATAGCCTGGCCTGTGAAGGGCACTCGGATTGGTGTGATCAACATGATCACATAGAGAACGAGCAGGATCAGGCTCGGGATGCCGAGGACCCAGATGGCGATACGACGCGCGCGGCCCCATCGAGACGGTCGAGCCGACAAAGCTGGTGGCGCCTGGGTAGGCGGTTCTGTGCCTGTTGCCTGGATCACTGCCACCACGTCATAGATCGGCCGGTTCCCCTCCAACCGCGAACAGAATCATCCGCCTCAGGCGGTGCATTGATTGATGATACCGGCTGGAATGTGGCGCCGACACCCTCTATTCAGGCAGCAGCACAGGATAGGCCATGACACATCTCAATCCCGGCGCCGCCATTCCCGATTTTTCTCTCGCCTGCGACACCGGCGAAACCGTGACGCCAGCAACACTGCTGGGCAGGCCGGCCGTCATTTACTTCTATCCAGAGGACGACTCAGGCGGTTGCGTGGACGAGAATGTCGAGTTTTCCGCTCTCCTGGCCGAATTTGTAGACCGAGGCGCCGATCTCATCGGGGTATCGCCTGACGACCTGGCAAGCCATGCCAGGTTCCGCGCCAAGTACAATCTGCTGCCCAAGCTGGGCGCAGATCCGGACCGCACGATGATCGAGGCTTTTGGGCTCTGGCAGCTCAAGAAGCTCTATGGCCGCGAGTTCATGGGGCTCATCCGCACCAGCTTCATTATTGATGCTAACGGCAAAATCGGGCGCATTATCAGGGCTACGCGCATCAAGGGACATGCTGCAAAAATGCTGTCGGCACTGGACGAAATGCTTGCCGCAAATGGGCAATAGGCCAGACTTTCGCCTTTCTTAACCAAACCCAGCCATAGTTCACTAACCATGTTGGGTGCGTGTGGGGGTGGTTGTGTTGCGTCAGTCTGCCAGTTTTAGAGCCGATGGTCAGCGCGAGCGGCGCGGCATCCACCCCGCCATCTTCTACACGACCTTTGCTCTTCTGCTTTCCGGCAACGCCTTGCAGGGAACAGCCCTGCTCATGGCGCCAGACATTGCACGGCTGTTGGGCGGACAGAACGAACTTGTCATCACGGCCTACGAAGATCGGCTGGCGCAGATGCGGGTAGAAATAGACCGACTGCACTCCCGCAATTACGCACAGGCCGGCGATATCAACCTGCAGCTTCAGGAATTGTCGGCACAACAGGAAACCCTGCTGGAGCAACATCAGCTTGTCAAAGCGCTGGTGACGAAGGCGGACGAGCTGGGTCTGGCGTCTGTGTCGATGCCAGACAGCGCAGTTCTTCCTGAACTGGCGACCCGGAACGGCAATCCGGATGTGGCAGCGACTTCAGCGTCCGTTCTGCAAATGATGGACGAAACGCAGGAGGCCATGAGCGGCATTGCCAGCGCCGCGACAGAGCGGACTGCGAGCATCGTTGGGGAGCTGTCCAGACTTGGTATAAGGGTCAACCTGCCCGACACGGACCTAGACGGCATTGGCGGTCCGCTGCTGGCATCGCTGGATGGCGCGGATCAGGTTTCGCCCATTCTGGAAGACGCCAATGCTGTCATGAGCGCGCTGATGCGCTTCAAGGCCGCCCGGGATAGTCTGGAGCTTGCGCCGGTACACATGCCGATTGTCGGGAACTTTCGCCAAAGCTCGGGCTACGGCAATCGCAAGGACCCGTTTACCGGCGGGCGGGCTTTCCATTCAGGTCTGGATTTTGCGGCCCCCACTGGGACAGCAGTGCTCAGCGCCGCCAGTGGGGTAGTGAGTTTCGTCGGCGAACGCTCCGGCTACGGCAAGGTTGTCGAGGTCGAGCACGGCAATGGCCTGGTGACCCGCTACGCCCATTTGAGTGCCTATTTGTCCCGAAAAGGGCAGCAGGTGCAGATCGGAACACCGATTGCCAAGGTTGGCTCGACCGGACGGTCAACGGGGCCGCACCTGCATTTTGAGGTACGCCGGGCAGACGAACCCTTGGACCCCAAGTCTTTTCTCGATACCGGAAAGCGCCTCTTGGCCATGCTCAACTAGAATTGCAAAAGGCCCCAAACGATTGTTCGGGGCCTTTCTTATTCTCTCAGTTCAGTCTTCAGCAGCGACGTCGGTTGCGACGCCCACGCGCTGGGCGAGAGCTGCTTCCATGAATTCGTCCAGGCCACCGTCGAGAACGACGGAGGGCTGGCCACTCTCAACGCCAGTGCGCAAATCCTTGACCATCTGGTAGGGCTGCAGAACGTACGAGCGAATCTGGTGGCCCCAGCCAATATCGGTCTTGCTGGCGGCTTGGGCATTGGCTGCCTCTTCGCGCTTCTGCAGCTCCATTTCATAGAGCCGGGCCTTGAGCATGTTCATGGCCGTGGCGCGATTCTTGTGCTGGCTGCGTTCCTGCTGGCACGCCACGATGATCCCGGTGGGTACGTGGGTGATGCGGATGGCCGAGTCAGTGGTGTTGACGTGCTGACCGCCGGCACCGGAGGCGCGATAGGTATCGACCTTGAGGTCGGCTTCGCGGATTTCGATGTCGATATTGTCGTCCACCACAGGGTAAACCCAGACGCTGGAGAAGCTGGTGTGCCGGCGCGCGGCCGAGTCATATGGACTGATCCGCACCAGACGATGCACACCGCTTTCGGTCTTCATCCAGCCATAGGCATTGTGACCCTTGATCATGATGGTCGCGGACTTGATGCCCGCTTCTTCACCATCGTGCATTTCGATGGTTTCGACCTTCATTTTCCGACGTTCAGCCCAGCGCGTGTACATGCGCAAGAGCATGTTCGCCCAGTCCTGGCTCTCGGTGCCGCCGGCGCCTGAGTGGATTTCGACATAGCAGTCATTGCCGTCGACTTCCCCGGAGAGCAGGGTTTCGATCTGGGTTCGCCGCGCCGTCTGCATCAGTTCGATCAGGGCGTTCTCGGCATCGCGCACAATTTCTTCGTCGCCCTCGGCCTCGCCCAGTTCGATCAATTCGCTATTGTCCCGGATGCCGGCTTCGAGCTCGTGCACCGTCTTGACGGCAACATCGAGTTCGTCGCGTTCGCGCATCGTAATGCGCGCCTTTTCGGGCTCATTCCAGAATTCGGGAGATTCGGTTTGCGCCGTTAGCGCGTCGAGCCGGAGTTGAGCTGTATCCCAGTCAAAGATGCCTCCTCAGCAGGGTCAGAACCTGCTCGATTTCGGCGACGGTCTTTTCGATTTCCGTGCGCATTGGTCTTCCTTTTTGTGTGGGGCTCCGTTTAGCGAAACGCCACTCGTGGATCAACCCATGCGACGAGCGCGCTTGGCGAAGCGCTTGATTGCGGCTTCCCGTTTGAGGCGGGAAAGCCCGGTCAGGAAGAAAATACCGTTGACCTGGTCGATCTCGTGCTGGGCGACCCGGGCCGGAAAGCCGGACAGTTCCAGCTCGGACAAGGCGCCGGTTTCGTCCTCAAATGCGATGTGGGCGCATTCGGACCGCAAGATCTCGACCTCGATGCCCGGCATGGAAACCGAGCCCTCCTTGCCCAGTACTGAAACACCTGATGTCGCGATAACCCGTGGATTATAGAGGACGCGATAGTCGCGAGTAGCAGGGTCCGCGAGACTGATGACCACAACCGGCGCTACCACTCCCATATGTACCGCAGCCAAACCATAAGCGTTCGCGCTCGTTGCGGCAGTGAGCAGGTCCCGTCCAACCGCCAACAGATCCGGGGTGACTGGAGCATGCGATGCAACAGCCTGAAATCGATCATCTGGATAAACTATGAAGGGATCAGCGCCGTTGTTCATGGCAGCATTCACCTTCGTTCATCTTGCATGTCCTGGCCCCTGCTGGTACTTCGAACACTGGCTGGTCCCGTAGCTCAGCAGGATAGAGCACAGGATTCCTAATCCTGGGGTCGTGGGTTCGAATCCCGCCGGGATCACCAGCTAACCCCTTGAAATCGTTAAAGTCAACGCCCGCCCCTGCTGCGGCGACCTTTCGACTGGGGTGACTTTGGGGCGACCTGCGAAAAGTCAGCCCGGGATTGCGTCGGCGAATCCTTTATGGGTGGACTCGTTTTTGACGGCATCTACACGTCGAACCGCTAGGTCTGCCGCACACTCAACTGGAAACGGAAGGCTACTGCCCCCTCCCACCATCGGAAAATTGGTGCCCCATTTGTTGTTGTAGAGATTGAAGCGAACGCCTTGGCTCCAGTCCGGCGGGTCGGGCTGGAAGGGCATAAAGGCATGAGACCGAGCACAAACCAGGGCGGCATCCAGCGGAAGGATGTTGAGCGCGAACTCGTCGCTGACCAGCGCTACCTCCTCGACGGCCTGCAACTGTCCGCCGCCGCGCCGCACCTCATCGCCGGCCCTGTGCCAGAGCCCCATCTTCTTGAATTTTGTGGTCTTGAGCTTCGCCGGTGAGAGATGCAGAAATCCGCCCTCTGGCATGCGGTTGGCAGGCTTGCCGCACAGCATCAAAGTGAGTTCCACGCGATCTTTGCTGAGCCCCCGGATCGATAGCTCGCAAACGTCGGGGGCGCCCAGCTCTGAACTTGCATCCGGAGGCATGGCAATGACCGCGCGCCGCCCCTCGATAATCCCACCCAACCTTGGTTCAAAAACTGCGGTGCGCGCCCGCCGTGCACTAGCCAGGCCGGGTTTGTCGTGGTCCAGGACCGCCCAGACCTCATGATGCTGAAGATAGCTGTCCAGATGCTTCTGCAGCTCAAAACTGTCATAACTTTCATGGCGGTAGCCATCAGCGACCCGTTCTGCCCCTCCAGGGACGCCCCTTCTGGTGTCGTCAAGGAGCACAGGTCGCCATTTTCTGTATTCAGAACGGCCGTCCAGCCATTGTCGGCAATCAAGGCACCGGGAACAGGCACACCTCGGGTGGCCAAATTGAGTTCGTCGAGCGCCTGCTTGGCACTTTGCCGATCATGGGTATCCAGTTGGGCGACGGCCTGGTCCAGATAGTCACGCTGCTTGACCCATGACTTCTCCACATAGGCAAAGCGATAGTCATTCTTGCGTGCCGCTTCGAAAGCTTGGCGATCCCAAGCCGCTTCGTCGCGAAGGTAGGTCTTGATGTCAACGCCCCAGGTGTGTTCGGCGACCATGCACAGGCCGCGACCGAAGGCCCGACGCCTGTCGCTGATGGAATCGAACCCGTCATAGATGCGCTGCAGCGCCCGATAGCGGGCCAGCTTTACCGGATCGCTGGCCGCGCCGTGGATCCAGCTATCGCCAATTTCCTGGGTGACGACCGGAAAGTCATCCTTGCGCGCCCACATCGCGGCACCGAAATTGTCCAATGTCGATGCCGCAATCATGGCTCCGGGGTATTCGGTGCGCAATTGCCTCAGCACCTCGACCGTCTGACCAACGCTTTGTGGTCCTATATTGTCGTTGGTGTGGGCGAAGCTGAGCCCGACATCATCGCCCGCGGGGAATTCGGTGGCGCCATATGAGCCTTGGTACATCACCACAACCTCGTCGCCTCCCGGCGCCTGCCAGCGGAAAATCGGCGGCACATCGGGCACGGGGCTTGCTGTGTTGACACCAAGATGCAGGAACCGGATTCCGACTTTTGCCAGCAAAGGCACGATACCCAGCGTGTGACCGGGTACGTCCGTCATCTTTGCCGCCGTCGTTGTTCGCCCAAATCGCTTGTCGAGTTCCTGGGCATAGCTCAAGCCCGCACGGAAGACAGCGGGCGACATCAATTCGCTATGGGTGGTGAAGGGCAGGCCATGCCAAGTGATCAACCCCCGTTCGATCGCCTGCTCCAACCGCTGCACCCGCTCGGGCGCCTGCGAGTTGAGGTGGTCCCAGATCAACCAGGCGCCGGTGGTCCAAATAAACTCCGGCTGCGCGGGGTTCTCGGCGAAGAAATGCTCTCCCGTTGCAATTGCCTGCGGGATGAATTGGTCGTGATATTGCTGGCGCACCTGGGCCGCGTGGTCGGTGAACCCAATGTCGAGATGGGTCTTGAAGACCAGATGGATGCTCTTTTCAGTCATGCGCATTCTCAGCCGACGGTGCCGCGCACAACAAGGCGTGTGCTCAAGGTTTCTTCCAATCCGGGAGCTTCAGGCTCGTTGAGCCGGCGCAAGATCAGCCGCACCAACGCCCTGACGCGCGCATCGAGGTCAAATTTGACCGTGGTGAGATTGTAGCTCTTCCAGTGCGCCTGAGCGATGTCGTCGAAGCCAACCACGCTCACATCCTGCGGGACGCTCAGTCCCAGTTCGTAGCGCAGTGCATCGAGCGCGCCGAAAGCACTCACGTCATTGGCGGCAAAAATGGCGTCCGCGCCCCCGGCGACCTTGAACAGGTCGATCGTCGATTGAAACGCAGCGTCATAGCCGAAGTCCCCGGCCATTTGGATGGGCGGGGCCATCCCACGTTCGTTCATGACCGCACGGAGCATGGCTTCCCGTGCCGCACTGGCGCGCGACTTTGCCTTGCCGGCGAGATAGGCAATGCGGCTGGCACCATAGCCTTGCAACAACGCGATGGCCTGCTCGATGCCATCACGTTGAAGGATGTTCAGCCTGTCGAAGACGGGGCCTGGGCTCTCATGCCGTGTGATGCCGGAAATAGGGTAATCGATATAGATCGGTACTGCACGATCAAGAAAACGGGTCAGGATCTGCGGTTTCACATTCTCGACGAAGGCAATCACTGAGTCAGGGTTGAAGCCACGCATGTAGGCCAGGAGCTGGTCGTCCATAGAGTAATCGGTACGGGTCTTGAACAATACCGTGGCAAAACCCTCATTCTGCAGCGCCGTGGTGAGCGCGTCGATCTCCTGGCTTTCCCAATAACTGCAGACGTCGGGCACGATGACCCCGATCAGGTGCGAACGACCACTGACCAGGGCCCGCGCCGCTCGATCAGGGAAATAATTCAACTCCCGCGCGACCTTGAGAATCAGCTCGCGCTTGTCCGGGCGCAGCGAGGCATTGGGATTGAACGCGCGCGACACAGCTACACGGGACACCTTGGCCCGCTCGGCAACCATTTCAGCAGTGGCGCGCGCCACGCGCGTCGCCGGATTATCGGTCATGACCGCCTCGCTCCCAATTGATAGCGTGTTCAAATCTACTGTCAGTTCGATTTGGCTGTACCACCAGTTGGTTACCGAGAATAGTCAGTAGCAACGACATTCCGCTGCTTTCATGACGATCAAATGACGCTCGAGGGGGTGCCGAAAACACGACATTGATGCACACGCTTTCATTTAGCTGTCATCTGACCCGCATATTCAGGACGGGTCGCTGCGGGCCAATAGCTCGCATTTACGGAAGAGGAACCCCATGAAGAAGACACTACTGACCGCTAATCTGACGGTCCTCGCCGCCGCCCTGATGGCCAGCAGCGCCCTCGCGGCCGATCTGCGCATTCTGTCGGCCGTGACCGGAGGCAAGGACGCCGCCGAGCACGAGCAATTCGTCGCGGAACTTGAAGAGCATCTCGGCCTCGACATCGAAATGGTCAAGCCGGCCTCAGACTACAACAATGTGCTGTTTACCTCGCTTGCCAGCGGCGAGCGCTATGACTTGATCTACGGCGACTCCAGCATGCTGCCCGGCCTGATCGACCAGGGCGCCATCACTGATATGACCGACATGGTCGCTGCGTCCGCCATTCTGTCGGACGAAACCGTCATTCCTGCTGGTGAGTGGGCCCTGTTTGACACTAATGGCCGCAAGTGGGGTGTTCCGAACAAGTTCGAAGGCGGCACCTTGCCTACCATCCGCCAGGACTGGCTGGAAGAAGCGGGTATGGCGACTCCGGTCACGCTTGACGACTGGACCGAGTACTTCAAGTGGGCTCGTGACAACAAAGACGGCGCCTATGGTCTTTCGACCGCCAAGCTGTATGACATTCAGGGCTATATGTCGGCCGCCGGCATCAAGGCCGGCTACGTCATGGAAGACGGCAAGCGCACCATTCCCTACGCCACCGAAGGCGCAGCCGAAGTCTATGACTGGTTCGCCATGCTGTCCGAAGAAGGTCTGCTGGACCCCAATTTCGTCACCAATGGCTCGGGAGAGTTTCGCAACCTGTTCATGACCGATCGCGTCGCAGCAGTGACTTACTGGGACGCTTGGGTGGGCCTGTTCAACAACATCATGGCCACCGACCATCCTGACAGCAGCTTCGAGGCCAAGGGTGTGGCCGGGGTTCCGGGTCCCGATGGCGAGATTATCCTGCGTCGCGGCAATGCATCGCTCTGGATGATGCCGGCCAATGCCGAGAATCCGGAAAACGCCATGAAATTCCTTGAGTTCTGGCACTCCGAGCCAGGCTACATCATGGGCACACTGGGCATTAAAGGCGTGGATTACACTGTCGCCGCCGATGGCAGCTACGAGTTGACCGAGCAGGGCCAGGCCCATGGCATGGACCACGGCGCCCCGCGCGTCGCCTCCACCACCTGGGAACACCCCTTCCCCGCCCTGCCGGGTGTTGAAGAAGCCCAAGAAATCATCATGGAGCACGCTTCGACCGAGTACCTGCCGGCCGAATGGAGTGAAGCTTCGCCGATCGTGGAAAAGCACGCATTCCAAGCCATGCTGGGTGAAGTCACCGGTGCAGAAGCCGTGGCCGCAATGCACGCCGAACTGCTGTCGGCCGGCTTGATCGACGAATAAGCGTCCGGCGAGGCGCAGGCTCGATGGCCTGTGCCTCGCTCACCCCTGCGTAAAGGTTTTGCCATGTTCGACCGCATCCGCCGACACTGGATGTTGTATCTGCTGATCGCGCCGATCCTGGCCTATTTCTGCGCCTTTTTGTTTTACCCGATGGCGCAGGGCGTCTTTCTCTCAACCCAGAAAGCGGGATTGCTGGGGCCTGTCGGATTTATCGGTTGGGACAACTACGCCAAGGTGTTCTCTACGCCGGCTGTCTGGCAGGCGATCTGGAATACCCTGATCATTGCCGCAGGCATAACCCTTGTGGGCACATTTCTGCCGATCCTGCCCGCAATCGCCCTCTTGCAGATAACGCCAGATTGGCTGAAGCGCGGCTTTCAGACGGCGATCTACACGCCATACCTGCTCAGTTGGGTCATCATTGTTGGTATCTGGCTCAATACGCTCTCGCCTGTGGGGCTGGTCAATTCGGTGCTTGAGGGCATCGGGTTGATTGATGCACCGGTCAATTTCTTCGCCGACCCGTTCTGGGCCCGGCCCTTGGTGATCGGGCTGACGGTGTGGAAGGACGTAGGCTTCCACGCGCTGATCTATCTGGCCGCCTTGCTCTCACTCAGCCCGGACATTCTGGAGGCCGCCGACATCGACGGCGCCAATGACTACAAGAAGATCCGCGATATCCTGCTGCCTCACCTCATGCCGATGATCAGGGTAGTGTTCCTGATCACCCTGCTGGGCTCGTTGCGCACATTCGACTCCGCTTTTCTCATGCTCAATGGCCGAACGGCGGACCAGATCAGGACGCTGGCGATCTTCACTTATGAGCGCGGCATTCTCAATTTCGACCTTGGACTGGCAAGCGCCGCTGGTGTCGTGTTGCTGGTGGTCTCGCTGGTGATTTCGGCCATTGCGCAGGTCGTGACACGTGCTGAGCGGGAGAATTGAGATGCTGCGTTCTTCATCGATCCGCATCCTGTCCTATGTGATCCTGCTGCTCCTGGCCGGTACGATGATCATTCCGCTCTGGACAGTTTTGGCCACCGCCTTTTCAACCAAGTTCGGCTCGCTGCAGCCGGGTATCAATCTCTGGCCCGATCCGATCTCGTTCGAAGGGTTTGATACCCTGTTCCGGCGGCTCAACTTCGTCCTGCCCTTTTCCAACACGCTCTATGTCACCGTGGTCGGCACGGCGGCCCATGTGCTGCTCTCGGCGCTGGGGAGCTATGTGCTGATCCAGGAAGACCTGCCGGGCCGCAAAATCATTGCGGGTGTCATCCTGCTCACGCTGACCATCCCCACCCAGGTGATCCTGGTACCATTGTTTGTGGTGTTCAAGCAGTTCATGCTGCTCAACACGCTGCTGTCCCTGATCGTGTCGGAACTGGTGTCGGCCTTTTCTATCCTGCTGATGAAGACCTATTTCGAACAGGTGCCTAAATCGATGGTGGAGAGCGCGCGGATCGATGGCGCGGGCCATTTCAAGCTGCTCAAGGACTTTTATTTACCGCTGGCCCTGCCTGGTGTGGTGACCGTGGCGGCATTCCAGATCGTGCACAAGTACAACTTGTTCATAGAGCCGCTGTTGTTCATCAATGACCCGCAGAAGATCACGCTGCAGATTGCTCTGCAGTCGGTGATTCAAGGCGAGAGTGCGACCTCGACCAATGACTTTATCGCCCCCAATGTCACCATGGCCGCGATTGTCGTCGCCCTGGTGCCGCTGCTGATCTTCTACCCCTTCATGCAGAAGTACCTCATCCGCGGCCTGACGGTCGGCGGGGTGAAGGAATAGACCTGGATATGTCCATGCAGGTGACCGCCCGCGTCACGCGCGCCGATCAGGCCGCCAATCCATACTTCTATATTCCGTTCGAGGTGCCTGAGGGTACGACACGGATCGATGTGACGCTGGACTATCCAAAGGCGGCGGACTGTATCATCGATCTCGGGGCCTTCGATCCGCGCGATGCGGGATATCCCACGCAACAGGGCTTTCGTGGCTGGAGCGGTGGTGCGCGCAGCAGTTACTTTATCGCCACGGACGATGCGACGCCGGGCTATGTCCATGGCCCGATTCCAGCGGGCCGGTGGAATGTCATATTGGGTCTTTATCAGGTTCCCGAGGCGGGGGCCGATGTGCGCGTGACAGTGACGCTGGATGCGTCGCTACGCCCTGTAGCCCCGCAGCCATCCCGGACCTTTCCGGTGCAGCGGGGCGCTGGCTGGTACAGGGGCGATCTGCACTGCCACACCTTTCACTCCGATGCGAAGGGATCTCCGGAGACCCTGCATGCGGCGGCTCGCCAAGCTGGATTGGATTTCCTTGCCATCACCGACCATAACACCACCACCCAACGCCGATATTTCCATCCGCAGTCGTCGCCGGACCTGATTTTCGTGCGTGGTATGGAGATCACCACGGCGGTCGGGCACGCCAATGTATTCGGTGTGGATGAGTGGATCGACTTCCGCATGACCAAGCCCTCCGACGCACATGTGCTGGAGCGGCTGGTGCATGAAAAAGGCGGCCTGCTATCGATCAATCACGACAAGCCGGTGATCCCTTGGGACTATGAAATGCCCGCCGCTGATTGCCAGGAAATCTGGCAGTCCACCTGGCTGGACCGCAACTGGATCTCCCTCGAGCGCTATCAGCAGCGTCTCGCCAATGGCATGCGGCTGTCGGCCATTGGTGGCTCCGACTTCCATCAACCGGCCGACCTAAGGCCTGAGGGGCCGTTGGTGCTGGCGCGGCCGACCACTGTGTTGTGGCTGCCGGAGTTGAGCGAAGACGCAATCCTAGCCGCTATGAAGTCGGGACTGGGATACATCACCGAATCCCCTGATGGTCCACATCTCGAAATCCGCTGCGGCGAAGTGCCGATGGGCGGCACGACAACTGATTTGACCTCAGTCGAGGTTTCCGTGCGTGGCGCTGAAGGGGATCAACTAACCTTAGTTGACGCCACAGGTACGATTGCAACCATGGGCATTCCATCCCCTGACTGGCAAACGAACGTGGCGCTCGATGCGGTGTCGGGCTTTATCCGCGCCGAAGTCATCGCGGTCGCCAGCCGTAGCCGTCTTCTTGACGACCTCGCGAAAAGTCTCGGTCCGGAAAAGAACCACGCTTTGTCTTCGCCGGAAATAGCGGCTCAACCTATTCGCCGTTCCCTGAGCAACCCAATCTACATTGCGTCTTGAGCATCTGGCTGCTTTTCGATCCTAGGCATATGACCGCCGCAACTCTATGCTGATCGACTTGCGACACGGGATTGGTGTGCGAATACTCAAGTGCGAACGCTTCGCCTAACCTCTCGCGTTCTGAGCAGCAAGGGGCCTGAAACCTTGCGTGCGGCAAACTAGCCTAACCTGGCCGGCGGCTTACCAGAGGTCGACAGAGGTGTCTGACCGGCAGAAATGGTGCGCTTGGCGTTCCAGGTGGCATGGCCATGCCACCTGAGAGATGAAGGGGCGCAGACCAGCATCGATTATAGGGGCGGTATTCGTACCGCACTAGACTTGAACCATAGTCTGCCCGCCTAACTTCACTTCCTCTTGTACGCTTGGGGCAAGGTATCCACCACATACGATGGTCTCGGCCTCCCAGAGTTTACCCCATGCGTGCGGCGCGGGGCGTCCGATCTTGGATTGATCCGCCACCAGGATGCGGTGCCGTGCGCAGTCGAATATGGCGCGGCGCGCGCGTACCTCCGCCATATTGAAATCCAGCATGTCTCCATTGGGCGAAAGTCCACCGACGCTGAACACGGCATAGTCCAGGCGCAGTCCGGCAAAGAAATCCACGCTTTCCGCGCCGATAAAGTCCAGATCCCGAAGCCGCACAGTGCCGCCGGCCAATGACACAGAGACCTTCGGCGCCAGATGCAGGGCCAGCACCGCATGAATGCTGTTGGTGAAGACGGTAAGCCCCTCATGATGCGCCAGAGCCCGTGCGCAGGCCTCTACCGTCGTCCCCGTACCCAAGGCAACGCTCGCGCCCGGCGGGATCAGGCCCGCGACCACATCGCCGATCCGGGACTTTTCGTCTCGCGATACTTCCAGCCGAGGCTCATAGCCGATGTTATCGCTTGGCGTGAGCAAATGGGCCGCCCCATGACGCCGCCGTATTGCCCCTTCTTCATCCAGCATGCGCAGGTCGCTGCGGATCGTCTGCACCGAAACCGACAGGAGATCGGCCAGCGCAGACGCCGAAAGCGAAGCATGACTGGCCAATAGGCTCAGAATACGATCATGGCGGCGAGCAATGTCGGAATTTTTCATTTTCGTTCGAAACCAAACATGGTCCCAACCATAGCGTGCTGCCCGATTGCATCCAAGTAGCGACATCCAGCCAAACCATGCCAAAACAAACTAAACTGTCACCTCACCGTCATCAGCCACCGATACTAGGTTCGCCCAACGATGGCAGCCTGCTTTCGTTCGAAAACTATGCTCCCGGAGATGATGATGTCCCGCCTTACCCTTGCGCTGATGCTTTCGCTTTCGCTGCCGGCATTGGCTTCGGCTGAAACGCTCAAGCTCTATACCTCGCAGCCCAACGAAGACGCCCAGAAGACAGTCGATGCCTTTCAGGCAGCAAACCCAGACATCACTGTGGAGTGGGTGCGCGACGGCACCACGCAGTTGATGGCCCGCATGACCGCTGAAATGGAGGCCGGCGCAGGCCAGCCGGATGTGCTGCTCATTGCAGACACCGTGACGTTGGAAGGCCTGGCCCAGGAAGGCAAGCTCACCGCCTATGACTCGCCTGAAGCAGAAGGCTACGATCCGGCCCTTTATAGTGCCGATGGCTACTACTATTCCACCAAGCTGATCACCACGGGCATTGTGTACAACACTGGCGCCGCCGAAGTACCAACCTCCTGGGCCGACTTGGAAAAGCCTGAGTACAAAGGCATGATCGCCGCCCCTTCGCCGCTCTATTCCGGCGCTGCGCTGATCCATTTGGCCGCGCTGACCAACAACCTGGCTCTGGGCTGGGAGCATTACGAAGCACTCGCTGCCAACGAAACCGTTGCCCAGGGCGGCAATGGGGGGGTGTTCACGGCCGTCGCCGCTGGCGAGAAGCCCTATGGCGTGCTGGTCGACTTCATGGCCCTTCGGGCCAAGGCCGAGGGTTCGCCTGTCGACTTCGTCTTCCCTGCCGAGGGTGTCACTTATGTGACTGAGCCCGTTGCCATCATGGCTGGCGCCGCCAATATTGAGGCTGCGCAGAAATTCGTGGACTTCGTGCTCTCCGAAGAAGGTCAGCAGTTGGTCGTGGACATGGGCTACATCCCGGCCCGGAATGGCATGGAAAGCCCTGAAGGCTTCCCGGCGCGCGACGGCATCACACTGATGAACTTCGATGCTGCCAAGGCCTTGGCAGACGCTGAAGCCAACAAGGCCCGCTTTGCGGAAATCTTCGGCGTGCAATGACCGCCTCAACCGCACCTTTCAGCCGGTCTCCGGACCGGCTGATTTCCCTATTGCTGCTGCCGGTCGCCTTGATCGCCCTGGGCCCCATGCTGCGCCTTTGGGGCGAAGGCTTTGGTATCGGCAGTGAATTGACTCTTGGTCATGCCGCAGAGGTCCTTGGACGCGCCAGCACGCTGACAGCCTTGCAGCATTCGCTGTTCACGGCGGGCACCGGGACCCTTCTATCGATTGTCATCGGGTCGGCCTTTGCCTTCGTGGTGGCACTCACCGACATCCGGGCCAAGGCCGCGCTCGTCTTTTGCCTCATGATCCCGATGATGATCCCGCCACAGATTACGGCGCTGGCTTGGATGCAGGCCACAGGCCCTTCTTCGGTGCTGCTCAAAACATTGGGGCTAGCCCCACCGCTCGGGAGCCCGCAGCCGCTCTATTCAGCCTGGGGCATCTCGCTGCTTCTGGGCATCCAGCATGCCTCGATCATCTTCCTGACCCTGCGCGCCGGGTTGCGGATGATCCCCGGAGATCTGGTGGAGGCAGCGCGCATTTCCGGCGCACGAGGCTGGCGTGTCTGGGCGCAGATCGTGCTGCCGCTCAGCCTCCCCAGCCTGGCTGCTGGCGCCGCCATGACCTTCGTCACGGCGCTGGGCAATTTTGGCATACCGGCCATGCTCGGCATTCCCGCCCGCTATTCCACACTGCCCACGCTGATTTATCAGCGCCTGGTTGGCATGGGGCAAACCGTCCTCGCAGAGGTCGCCGTATTGGCACTGCTGATCGGAGTGGTGGCGATTGCCGGTGTCCTGGCCGGTCGCCTGTTCCTGCAGCGTCGCGCTTATGGACTGGTGGGCCTGGCATCCCAACCGCTATCCCTTTCGCTCGGTCGTAAGCGGCCCTTGGTCGAGTTCATCCTCTGGGGCTTCATATTTTTCACCCTGGTGGTGCCGCTTTTGGCCTTGGTCTCGACCTCGCTTATCCCCGCCTATGGCGTCCCGCTGACGTTGGATACGGCAACCTTCAAGGCCTGGGTTGAGGTGCTGTTCAACCAGCCCGTCACGCGCCGGGCCTATGCCAATTCTCTTCTGCTTGCCAGCGCGGCCGCATTGATCCTGATGGCGGTCTGCATCCCGCTCGCCTGGCTCATGCAGCGTCGCGCCACGCAATTGACACGGGTCATTGATGCGCTGGTGGACCTGCCCTACGCGCTCCCGGGCGTGGTGCTGGCGATCGCCTGCATCCTCGCCTTCATGCGCCTGCCCCTTGGCATCACCCTCTATGGCACCCTGACAATCATCTTGCTGGCCTATCTTTCCCGCTTCCTGGTCGTGATGCTGCGGCCCGTTCAGGCGGCGATCGGTCAGCTCGACCCGGCGATGGAGGAAGCGGCCGCCAGCTCTGGTGCGCGACTGGGCCGTCGCCTGTTCGACATCGTACTACCCCTTTCGGCGCCGGCTGCAGCGGCCGGGGCCATTCTGGTCTTCCTGACCGCGGTGAACGAGTTGACCGTGTCGGCCCTGCTCTGGACCGGCGGCACGGAAACCTTGGGCGTGGTTATCTTTAATCTTGAGGACAGTGGCGACACGGTGATGGCTTCGGCCCTTGCCACATCCATTGTCGCAGTGGTGATCGCACTCATGGCCATCGTCCAGCTCTCCGCCTCACGCTTACCAAAAGGAACCGTGCCGTGGCAGGGTTGACCTTCTCGAACGTCTCCAAGCTCTATGCCGGCACACCGGCCCTGGACGGCATCGACGCCGAAATCGCCAAAGGCGAATTCGTGGCGCTGCTTGGCCCCTCAGGCTGCGGCAAGACGACCTTGCTGCGGCTTACGGCCGGCTTCGAAATGCCGGACCGAGGCCGCGTGACCCTTGGCGGCCGGGTGCTTGCGGACGGGACCGTGTTCGTACCGCCCGAAGACCGCAATGTCGGAATCGTCTTTCAGTCCTATGCGCTTTGGCCACACAAGTGCGTTGCGGGCAATGTGTCTTATCCGCTCGAAGTGCGTGGCATTGCCGCGTCCGAGCGCAAACGACGTGTCGCCGAGGCACTCGAACTCACCGGGCTTTCCTCCTTTGCTGATCGCGCGCCGGCCCAGCTCTCGGGCGGGCAGAGGCAGCGCGTTGCGCTGGCACGGTGCCTGGTTGCCGATCCACAAGCCGTATTGCTGGACGAACCCCTGGCCAATCTCGACCTTGCCCTGCGAGGCGCTATGCAGGAGGCCTTTGCCGCCTTCCACCGCCGCACTGGCGCGACAATGGTCTATGTCACCCATGATCAGACCGAAGCGCTTGCCCTGGCCGATCGCGTCGCTGTGATGGAAAGTGGTCGCATCCGGCAATTCGCGGCGCCGGAAACCCTTTATGATCAACCCCAGGACTGCTTCGTCGCCGGCTTCGTTGGCGATGGAGCTGTGGTGAAAGTGGACCGCGCCGGGACGCCGGTGGACGGCGAGGTGGTCGTTCATGCCCTTGGCCAGGAGATCGAGGCGCGCGGTCATGGCATGACCCCGACCCATATCTGCATTCGCCCCGAACAGGTGCGCGTCGATTCTGATGGCTCGATCACTGCGCGCGTCACATCCTGCACCTACCAGGGTGGTCGTTTCCGGGTTTCGCTGGAAGCGGCGGGCGAAACGCTGATCACCCATGTGCCGATACGGGCAAAAATCGGCGAGGAATTGCGGCTATCCCTGCAATATCCCTGGGCCTTTTGTGACCCAGTCGGCACAACCGCGATTCCGGGCCAAGCCCATGCTTGACGTGCCGATACCCACCCAGGCGACCCAAATCGGCAGCGCCGCCCCTTGGATCGAAATCTTGTCTGGTCTTGGTGAGAAGGGTCCCGCCTGTATTCGCCTGTGGACCGGTCGCCAGACCTGGCTGCTGGATGTGGGCTTCGGCCCTGAGCCGACCTCTCCCTTCAAGCCCGAATGGCTCGAGGGCGCAGAAGCCGTATTTATCACGCATGATCACATCGACCATATCGGGGGCGCAGCACATGTGATTGCAGCAGGGCTGCCGATTTACGCCACCGCGCAAACCGCCCGGGCACTGCCGCCGGGCGCAAATTTATGCCCTTTGCCGGAGCGGGGCCGGGTGACGGTTGACGGTATCGAGATCACCACCGGGCGCAACGGGCACGCCCTGGGCGGCATATGGCTCCATTTTGCCCTGGGCGATGAAGCCTTGTTCTATTCGGGCGACTGGTCCGAAGAGTCTGAATGGTTCGCATTCGACCCGCCGCCGCCAGCCGGAACCGCCCTGATCGATGCGTCCTACCATCTCGATCCCGTATCGCAAACTGCACGCAGGGCAGCGCTTGACGTGGTGCTCAAAGGCCTGCCCCCTTCCATGCAAGTGCTGTTCCCAGTCCCGCCCTCGGGTCGCGCCGGTGAATTGGCGCTGCACCTGATGAATCGGGGCATTGTTACCCTGGACGATACCTGCCGCGCCGCACTCGCCGATGGTCTGACATCTGGTGGCGTCTCGCCAGGTGCATCGAGGATACTTCCGCTTCTCAAGGCGCCGTTCGATCCCTCGGCGCAGTTTCTGATATGCGACACGCCAAATGCAGATGACGGCATGGCCTGGAGAATCGTTCAGGATTGGCGCGACAGTGGCGTGTTCGGGCGAACTGGCACTGTTCTCTTCACCGGACACATGACGGCACACGCCCGTGAAGTTGCTGCTCTGGGCGGGCGATTTACTCGCTGGAACGTCCACCCGCCGCTGGGCGACCAGAAGCGCATGCTGGAACGGATCGGCGCCAGTCGCTTTGCACCATTGTTCTGTTGCGATCCTGAAGCATACGGCAAGCAGGCTGATTTTCCCGCCATACTATCGGGGAGAACTTTGCTGTGACCCTGCTCCCGCGCCAATTCGTGCTTATTCGTCATGGGGAGACTGACGCCAATCGCGACGGGATCATTGCCGGCCGCACGGAGGCACAATTGACCGAACGCGGGCGTCGCGCCGCAGCAGCTTTGGCGGGCAGGTCTTTCGGCCGACCGATCATGCTATTCACGAGCCCCCAGGCACGGGCCCGCGATACCGCCCGGCTCGCCTTTCCAGCCTTGAGCCCCATCGTACTAAACGATCTTCGCGAGCGCGACTGGGGCATCTATGAAGGCCGGCCCGTCACGAAGTTGCCAGCGCGCGCAGCCACGCCTGAAGGCGGTGAAGCTTGGGAGGGAATGCTGGCACGCATCGCGAAGGCGCTTAGTCTGTGCACCACCATGGCAGGCGACAATCTGCCCATCATCGTCGCGCATTCCGGTGTTGTCCGCGCCGCCCGCGCACTCATGGGGCAAGACGCGACGGGGCCATCGGCGCCCCACGCCACGCCACTGCTCTACACCCCCGTCGCGGGCCAATGGCAGGAGCGGGCGCTTGCCGCGGAAGGAATGGCTTTATGAGTTGCGTAATTTTCGACGTGGACGGCACGCTGGCCAATTTCGATGCAGAAAGGCTTGGCCACCTGGTACATGGCGTGGAAAAGCATTGGGATGCCTTTCACGACGCCATGGCGGATGCCCTACCGATTCTGCCTATTGTTCGCCTATTGCGGCACCTGAAGGCGCAAGGCGAGCGGATCGTCATCTGTTCAGGTCGACCTGTGGGATGGCAGGAACATACCGAAGCGTGGTTGCGCCGAGCGCAAATCCCGTTCGATGCCATTTATCTACGTAAACCCAACGAAGACAGGCTGCCCGATCCCGAGGCCAAGGCCATGGCGCTTCAGCGCATCCGAGACGACGGATATGAACCCTGGCTGGTTGTGGATGACCGCGCGTCGGTCGTCGCATTCTGGCGGAAGGCCGGCCTGACCTGCCTGCAATGCGCGCCCGGCGACTTCTAGGCTTTGTGGCGGCAGACTTCCCACGTCCAAGTTCAGCCTGAAGCTGGCGCCCAAGCCAATGCCGACGGCCTGACAGCGGACGCGCAAATTGGAAAGTGCCGCAACCGCAATATCGCTTTTAAGCTGACGACAAGTGCTGACCTGTCAATCACTTAGCGGGCGGTCGGGTCTTGGAATGATATCAACGTCCGCTGGACGGCTGGAATGGGGCGCCCAATTGCCTGGCCGTTTATGGAAGCCCCCTGCCCTCGCCGCCAACTTCGCAGGCGACGGTTGCGGGACCGATGGCGGACTGTCCTCTTCTGGCTTTGCCACATGAATAGCTGCCATTTTACGTAGCGGGTATTAGCCGCTGTCAGCAGGATCCAACGGCATATAGCCGGCATTTGTCGTATAGGTTTGGAACCGTCCTAGTCACTAATCATCCACGGTAAGGCCTCAGCCTCAATGTCCAGCCGTCGATGGATGAGGAGGAGGCGGGTTTTTGTGGTCGATAGCGGTGTTGAGTTTGCAGCGGTCGCTCAGGCCGATCGCCAAGACTTGGGTCCTGGCGATCGGCCTTATCAAATTGCCTTATTGGGCCAGGCCGAGGGCTGCGAGGTGGGCGGCGGAGGCCTGTATCTGGGACTTGTCGCGGATTTCGATGATCAGGCGCGGGTTGGAGGTGATCTTGGCCAGGCCGGCGAAGATGGCGCGGAAGTTGATGTTGCCATAGCCCAGCGGCCAGTGACGATCGGCATAGCCATCGGCATCCTGGAGGTGGACATGGGCCAGCATCTCGCCGGCGTCCTGCACGAAGTAGTCGACCGGTGGGGCGCCTGTCGAGCCATAGGCGTAGGCGGCATGGCCGGTGTCGATCGACAGGGCGAAGGCGGAGGAGTTGAAGCTTTCCACTAGCTTGCGGCGGTCGGCAGGGTCCTTGTCCTCGATGTTCTCGAGCACGAAGACGCAGCCCTGGTTCTCGGCGCGCTTGACAGCGGCACCAAGAGTCTCATGGGTCAGGTTGATGACCTGCTGGCGCTGTTCGGGCCAGTTGTCGAGATTGTTGTGCATCCAGGTCGTGTAAGGGCTGTGGATGACGATCTGCGTGACATCGAGCGCTTCTGCCACATCGAGCGCCTGATCCATGCGCTTGGCGACGACGGCGCGCACGTCCGGATCGGACGAGGCGACGTTGAGGCCCATGAAGGGGCCGTGAATGCCCAGACGACCCTGATGGCCGTCAAGCAGGCGGCGGGCTTCGGCGACAAGGCTCTGCCAGTCGCCAGCGAGCGCTTCGGCAGGCACAAAGTCCTGCAGTTCGAGGTCGCGTGGCTTCTCGAGCAACCAGCTGCGGTTGATTTCGACGTCCTTCAACGTCATGGCGGCGCCAACGATAGGCAGATCGGTCATAGTCGCGTCCTTTCGAAACCGGTCGTCTGGACCGGGGGATAGATTAGGTAAGAGTTGGGTCGAGTTTGTCGCGCAGCCCGTCGCCGACCAGCGAGATACACAGGGCGGTGATAGTGATGACAAAGGCGGGTGCCAGCATGATCCAGGGAGCGCTGGAAAGGTATTCGCGGCCAAAACCGACCATATTGCCCAACGAGGTGTTGGGGGGCTGGACGCCCAGACCAAGGAAGGAGAGCCCACTTTCAAGCAGGATGATCTCGGGGAATGCGAGCGTCATCGAGACAATGAGCGTCGAGGCGATGTTGGGCAGGATATGGCGGCCATACAGGCGCAGCGGTGAAGCCCCCAGCTGGTGCACAGCCGCCGAATAACCCTGGGCATTGCCGCTGATGGCGAGTCCCCGGGCGATACGCGCATAGCGCTCCCAAGCGTGCAGACCAAGCAGACAGACGAAGAGCGTGATCGAATCGCCAAAGAAGGCCAACACCGCCAGCGCCAGCACCAGGAAAGGGATGGCCGCTGAAAAATCGACCAGCGCCAGAACGATCTGCTCGATAAAACCGCGGAAATGAGCCGCCACGAAACCGAGAGTCACCCCGATCACAGCGCCGATGATCGTGGCCCCGAACGCGATCAACAGGCTCATGCGGATCGAGGCGATCAGCCGGGACAGCACATCGCGGCCCAGTTCATCGGTGCCGAGCGGATGGGCCCAGTCCCCGCCCATGAAGACCGGCCGGCTCAGCCTGTTGTGCAGGTCCATCTGCGTAAAGGGATAGGGGGTAATGAGGTCAGCCAGTATAGCGACCGCCAGCATGAGGCCGAGCCAGATCACGGCAATCAGCATTAGCACCGGTAGTCTGCCGATTTGGGCAAGAAGGGCCTGGGCTCGGGCGGCAATGGTTAGCCCGGCGCCAAGCTCGCTGGATGGGATGTCGGCCATAGGCGGTCTCCAGGGGTGAAAGTCTGGGCGATCAGGCGCGCGCCGGGCGCGTCTGGGATTGCATCTTGGGATCGAGCAGGCCGTAGAGGATGTCGACGACGAGGTTTGCCGTAACCATGGTGAGCGCGATCATGAGGACAATTGTCTGCACGACCGCGAGGTCGCGGTTGGAAACAGAGACGACCAGGAGGCGGCCGACACCGGGCCAGGAAAAGACGCTTTCGACGACCACCGCGCCCGCTACCAGGCCGCCCAGCATGAAGCCGATGATGGTGACGGTAGGGATCGCTGCATTCTGAAGCGCATGCCGCCAGACAACGGCCGACCACGATAGGCCCTTGGCGCTCGCTGTGCGAATATAGGACTGGCCGAGCACTTCGAGCATGGCGCTGCGGGTGAAGCGGGCAAGCAGTGCCGCGCCGCCAAAACCCATGGTGGCGATAGGCAGAATGGCATTGAACCAGGAGTCCTGGCCCGCTGATGGCAGCCAGCCCAGATTGACCGAAAACACCAACACCAGAAGCATGGCGAGGATGAACGAGGGCATGGCAAAACCGGTGACAGCCATGACCATGACGATGCGATCGACGGCGGTATTGCGATGCAGGGCCGCATAGACACCGGCGGGAATGCCGATGCCCACGTTGAGCAGGAAGGCGGGCACGGTCAGGGCCAGGGTGGAGGGGACACGCTCGAGGACCACGGCCACCGCGTCACGGCCATCGCGCATCGATTGGCCGAGATCGCCGCCCAAAATGGCCTTGAAGAAGGAGATATACTGGACCCAGATCGGCTGATCGAGGCCCCAGGCGGTGCGAAAGGCATCGACGGCCTCCGGCGGTGCATCGGCGCCCATGATGACGATTGCGGGATCACCCGACATGCGCAAGACGATGAAAACGAAGGTGACGACCATAACCACGCTGACGGTGGCGCGCAGTAGGCGCGTTCCAAGATAATGCAACATCAGCTCAGCTCCAGTTGTCCTACGTGGCCGGGGGAGATCTCGCCCTGCGCGACATGGCAGGCAACGCGGCGCCCGTCGCTCGGGCGCGGCTTCAGCTGAGGCGTTTGCGTGCGACAAGGCATCGATGCCATGGGGCATCGCGGATGAAAGGCGCAGCCGGCCGGGCGATCTGCTGGATTGGGCGGATCGCCTTGCAACACGATGCGTCTGGCGATCTTGCCCGGATGGGGGATGGCCGAGACCAGGGCCTGCGAATAGGGATGGGCTGGCGCATGCAGGATGTCGTCGGGTGTGCCTTCCTCGACGATCCGCCCCAGGTACATGACGGCGACGCGATGGCTGATCTGGCGCACGGCGCGCAGATCGTGGCTAACAAAAAGCATGCCCATGCCCAGCCGCTCCTGCAGCTCGACCAAAAGGTTCATCACCTGGGCCTGGATCGAGACGTCAAGGGCGCTGATCGGCTCGTCGCAGACAAGGAGGTCGGGCTGGGTCACAAGGGCCCTGGCGATCACTGCGCGCTGGCGCTGCCCGCCCGACAAAGCATGGGGATGCCTATCGGCGTGGTGGGGTTGGAGCCCCACTTCAGCCATGACGGCGGCGACGCGCGCATTTTGCTCTGCTCGGGTGCCCATGTGGTGGATCTCAAGCGGTTCGCGGATCTGAAGGCCTATGGGCAGGCGCCGGTCGAGGGCGCTCATTGGGTCCTGAAAGACCAGTTGCATACGCCTGCGCAGGGCAGCCCATCCGGGGCTTCCCGAGCGCGGCATGGGAGCGCCGTCGAAGCGCACCTGGCCCTCGTCGGCCCTATCCATGCCCAACAAGAGACGGGCGGTGGTCGACTTGCCGCAGCCGGACTCGCCAACAAGCCCCAGTGTTTCTCCACGCGAAATGGTGAGGGTGACGCCGTCGACGGCACGGACATTCGTGGTGCGACCGACAATGCCCCGCCGAACGCCGTAGGTGCGGGCAAGGTCTTGCGCGCTCAAAAGCGGCGTGGGGGAAGCGGTCATGCCAAGACCCTTTCCGGCGTATGAGCCTTGGCCGGTAAGGCCCTGATGCAGCTTGCAAGGTGGCCGATCTCGACGCTGACGGCTCGGGGATCAACGCTGCTACATTCGGCAATCGCCTCGCTGCAGCGTGGCGCGAAAGCACATCCCCGAGGCATGCGCGAGGCCTCCGGTACGCTGCCGGAAATGGAGGCCAGCTTCCGGCGCGGCCCGCTGATCGGAGGCATGGCTCCCAACAGCCCGCGGGTATAAGGGTGTTTGGGATTGGCAAAGATCGCAGCGCTATCAGCCTGCTCGACGATGCGGCCGGCGTACATGACCGCAATGCGCGAGCAGGTTTCCGCGACGACACCGAGGTCATGGGAAATGAGAACCAGCCCCATGCCGGTGTCGCGGCGAATGGTGCCAAGCAGGTCCAGGATTTGGGCCTGGATGGTGACGTCGAGGGCCGTGGTGGGTTCGTCGGCGACCAACAACTCAGGCTCACCCGCCAGGGCCATGGCGATCATGACACGCTGGCTCTGGCCGCCCGAAAGCTCGTGGGGAAAGGCGTTGAGGCGGTTTCTCGCATCGGGGATGCCGACCTGATCGAACAGGCGGACGACTTCGGCGCGAGCCTGCGCACCTGTCAGGCCACGATGCAGTGCCAGCGCTTCGGCAACCTGGTGACCGATGCGATGAACGGGATTAAGGCTTGAGGCTGGGTCCTGGAAGATCATGGCGATGCGTCCGCCCCGCACCGGCTCCAGCACGGAGGGCGATGCGCCGATGAGTTCGACCCCATCGAGCAGCACGGAGCCGCCCACTTTGGCCGACCGCGGCAGCAAACCAAGGGCAGCCAGCCAGGTTATGGACTTACCACACCCTGACTCGCCGACCAGGCCGAGCGCTTCACCGCGCTCGACCGAGAGGCTGATGCCACGCAATGCCGGGGCCGATCCGAAGGCCACTGACATGTCGCGGATCTGGACGAAAGCCATAGCCTCACGCGCCCCAGTTATGGCGGCTGAAGTCCATGACGAAGGACTGGGCGGCCGTCCACTGAATGTCCTTGCGCTTGGCCGTGAAAGAGGCGTTGCGGTGCAGGACGACGTATGCGGGGTCTTCGATCTCGATGATCTGCAGCATACGGCGCCAGGCTTCGATGCGGCGGGCACGATCCGTGCTGGTTTCGAGTTCGTCCGAGAGGAGACCGAACTCCTCGTTGGTCCACTGGCCATTCCGCCACGCATTGCTGGTCCGGCCCCAGGTGCCAGGCATTTGTACGCACGGATCGGGAAGAGAGGCCGCGGCCGACCAGTCGTGGATGCCCCGGGTTTCCGGTGCGCCTTCGCTGATCTGGCCCCAGTTCTCTACCATCTGCAGCTCGACATTGAGCCCAACGGCGCGCCAGTTCTCGGTGTTGATTTGGGCGGTGGAAGTCTGATTGGTGTAATAGTCGTTCAGGACGCGATAGGGGATAGGTTCGCCGGCATATCCAGCTTCGGCCAGCAGGGCACTGGCCTTGTCGGGGTCGTAGGCGGGGTTCTCATGATCGGCAATGAAGAAGTCGCCGTAGAATTCCCACTGCAGGCCGCGCGGCACAGTGGTCCGGCCGCTCCAGAGGGCTTCAACGATCAGGTCGCGGTCCACCGAGTGGGTCAGTGCCTGGCGGATCAGAGGATTGGCCAGGACGGGGTGGGACTTGTTGAAAATAGTGTAGCGCGTGTTGTTGATGGGGCCTCCGACAACTTCGAAGCGACTGTCGGCTTCAACGGTAGCGATCTGGTCAGGCGGGATATCGCAAGCAAAGTCGGCGCCGCCAGAGCGCAGCAGATTGATGCGCGAAGCGGTTTCGGGGGTTTCCACGAAGCGCAGCTTGCTTAGCGGCGGGCGGCCATCCCAATGGTCGTCGAAAGCTTCAAGGGTGAGGACAGAGTCAGCCTGGAATTCAACGATGCGATAGGGCCCCGTGGTGACAGGGTTGCGTGCCCAGCTCATCCAGTCTCCGGTTTCCAGGAAGGCGCGCTTGTTGACGACCATGCCGATGGCGCTGGCAAGACGCCCCTCAAGCACGGGGTCGATGATGGAGTTGTGGAAGCGCAGCTTGGTGGGCGAGAGAATTTCGACGCGGTCAAAGGCTGGCAGTGCGCGACGCGAGGCGGCGATGACGGCCTCGGGTACTGCAATTGTGCCGCCGCCCCACATGCGGTCGGGTCCGAAGGTGAAGGCTACATCCTCAGCTGTCAGCAGGTCGCCATTGTGGAACTTGACGTCGTCGCGCAGTTCGACTTCGATCGTGTAGTCGTCGATGCGGCTCCAGGAGGTGGCGATCGATGGCCTTAGCGACATGTCGCCAACCCAGTTGGTGCCGATCAGAGGCTCGGCATAGCTGGTATAGATGCGGGCACCGACATTGGACTGTTCCGACAGCATTTCCAGCGTGTTGGAATTGGATACCTTTTGCACCGCCACCGTAACTTCGGGGCGGTCGTCTGCCTGGGCAAAGACAGCGCGCGGTAGCGTCAAGGCGGCGGCTGTCGCGACACCTAGGGTCAAGACAGAGCGACGATTGAGATCAGTCATGGAATCTCCTCTCGGATTGCCAATTGGTCGTCAACAGGCGCGCCGCGATAGACACGGGCGCACCTGGCAGCTCACGCTGCGGCTGCAGTTTGCTATGTTCAGTGATGGGCGAACTTGGGCGGAGCCGTTCGCCGCGACGCGCTCTGTCTAAGACGTCATTGTGTATTGCACGTGACAGCTGTAGGTACAGCTCAAGAAAATTGTAGGGGAGAGCTCATGGCGGCTCAGTGGTTCCGAGTCTACGATGCTCTGCGCAAGGCGATCATGGTGGGCGAGCTGGCGGCCGGCAGCCAGTTGCCCCCAGAATTCGAACTCTCGGCCGCGCACAATGTTAGCCGCAACACCATACGGCGGGCCTATCTGGCGCTATCTCAGGACGGGCTGATCCGAAGCGTCAATGGGCGCGGCTCTTTCGTAATGCAGACGGGGATCACCTATGACGTAGACGCTACGTCGCGCTTCCGGGATGTCCTCGACCAGCAAGGGGTGCAGTCGAGTCTGAGGGTTCTCGAACAAGCTATGGTGAGCGCTGACTCGGATCTGGCTGCTACCCTGGGTATTGCGCTGCACAGTCCCCTGCTGAGGGTTCGCGGGCTCATCCTGGGCGACGACACCCCGTTTATCCTGACCACCCGCCATATCCGCGCGGACCTTATAGACGATCTGGAAGCAAAACTGGCGCAGAGCGACTCCCTGACCCGGACTGCACGCCTTGAGGGACTGGGGCAGCTACGGCGCGTTTCGACGACCGTCAGCGCCCGGTTGCCAACCGAGCGCGAGGCGGAGTTGCTGGAAAGTCCTGCCCACGCCCCGATCCTGGTCGTGGCCTCAACCGGTCGAGTCGACGATGGCCAATTGCTGGAATGTCAGTGTGCGGTCATGAACAGCCAACGTGTACGTCTGTCATTTCGCAACGACTAGCAAATAGCCGGGAACAGCGTTGACCCGAAGCGCTTCGGCTCGGGTGCGTTCGCTGAATGGATGACTTTTGGTAGTCTGCTCGCTCGGCGCCGGTCAGCCATCGAAAGTCGGTGTCGATCAAGTGCCTTCGCCCAAAAGCCACTTCCCTCCCCACCCCATTCGGGCAGTCTGCCGGCCGAGCCGGTGCGAATAGTCAAAAACAAGCGACTGTCCATGAATGCCATCGACACGCCCCGCTTGTTGTTGAGATGCGCGGCGCGTTCCACGATCCGTTCCATCAGGTGCGGGGTGAGCAGATTTCGCCGACGCGACTCGCTTCTCCCAAATTGGAGAGGCGGATCACGCCTCGGCTTCTCCTGCTGCATGCGGGGAGCGTCCCGCCTGGATCACCATTCTTCCTTGTCTATTTGTACAAGGATTCCCTGGCGCTCGGCGTCGGTCAGCGAGAGCGGACCGGTCATCCCGACCTTGTGGCGCGCGAGCGCGAAGCCCAGCGCCGCCGCCCGCTGCGGTCGGGTCATGTCCCTGCTATAGGACCAGAGAAACGCCCCGCAAAAGGTATCTCCCGCCCCCGTTACGTCCTTCACGTCTACGTCCAGAAGCTTGGGGCTGTGGCGCGTAACGCCTGTATTCGTGTAGATTGTTACCCCCTCATGAGTTCGCGCCAGCAGTAGAATGCCCGGTTGCAGGGCAGAGCAAATGGCAGTTGAGGCAGACGTTCCAAAGAGCCGGATGAATTCTTCGCTGTTGAGGTGCAAAATGTTGGCCAGCGCCAACAGGCGAGCGAGCCCTTCTCCACCTGGCGCAATCCAGGCCATTCCGGGGTCGAGCGAAACGATCAGTGCTGGATTAAGGGTGCGGGCCTGTTCGATGATCCGGCCGATCAGTTCGGGCGTTGCTGGGTCGAGATAGGAAGTGATGTGGATCACCGTGCATTGGGCGATGGAGGCAGCCAAGACTGATTGCTCGCGCTCCATCCAGTCGGCAACTGCGGTATTCGCGCCGGGGGCAGTCAGCAGTGTGCGACCGGCCTGTTCGACCATGGCGAGACAGGTGGCGGGCGGATCTGGACTAATCTCGACGCCGGTTGTGTCGAAGCCCCAGCCGCCGAGAGCCGCAAGGTGTGGTTGGGATTGCTCGACTGTACCGGCAATGCCGAAGAAGGCCAGATCGAGTTCCCTGTCCTTGTCCAGCATCGCCGCGACGCGGGCGGCATTGAATGCCGAGCCCCCAAGGTGATCGGCTGCACCCAACCCTTTCAGAAAATCGGCGCCACGCCGTGCATCTGCGTCAGAGACTGGCGTTTCCATCAGAGGCGCTACTTCAATTTGAAGAGAATTACGGACCGCCGCGCAGGATTGCTGCACGACGAGATCGCGATTCATCGCCCCGAGAAAGCCCAGCCTTGTCATATTGCGCTGGTAGCGCGTGCGCATAGGTCGGGCAAGCGCGTTCAGAGGCCGAATTGTCCAGTGTCTTGGCAATCCTGCAGCGGAAGCTGCCCAAGGGCAGCATGTCCCACAATGCTGCCCAGTTTCGCGTTTCTTTTGTCTCCTGATGACGCGGGCAGGGCCTGGCGCCATTAATGCAGAATAAGAAGATGGCTGATAATAGCCCCGGACCCGGAACCCTTCCCGGAAGGAAAATCATGTCTACCACTTTCACGATGCTGGCGCGTAGTGCCATGGCGCTGGTTGCCGTTTCGGCGCTGGCCGCCTGCTCGTCCTTTGGCGGCGGCGCAACTGCGCCGGCTGCACTTGCCCCGGCGCTGTCGGCACGTATGGACCAACCCAATGCACGACTTGATTCGGTGCAGGCCATTGGATTGATCAACGCCTATCGCGCCACGCGCAATGTTCCGCCTTTGACGGCGGACGCAGGCCTGAATGCGACAGCGCAGGCGCTGGCCAGCCAGTATGCACAGACCGGAACGGCCCCGACCAAACCGCAGGCTCTGGTGCAGATGAAGTTGAGCGCGGGCTACTCTACGTTTGCTGAGACGTTTTCAGGCTGGCGTAACAACGCCGCCGATGCCGTAGGTCTAGCCGCGACAGCGAGCAAGGCGGGGGTTGCAGTGGCGTACAATCCGGCATCGAGCTATGGCGTGTACTGGGTTCTTGTCCTTGGCAACTGAGACCGACACCATCGACGCCAGGGGGCTGAAATGCCCCCTGCCCGTGCTCAAGCTCGAGAAATGGCTGGCTGAGGCGGAGCCTGGCGCCCGTCTCGTTCTGCTGGCAAGCGACCCGATGGCGCGGATCGATATTCCGCTGCATTGCAGACAACAGGGGCACGGCTTTGCAGAGGAGCGTGCCGAAGGTTATCTGCGATTTGTCGTAACGGCCGGGCGTGCGCGCTCAAGCTAAAGGTCAGCAGGGCGCGGGCGCGGCAACGCGATGTCCAATGCGCCGGCGGACAAGCCGGGACGCAGAACATTCTCAATTGCGGCGCTTTCAACTGGGGCCGGCGTGGCGAACATGGGGACATGCGCAGGCCGGGGACGGGGCATGGCAATCCCTGTCCTGATACGCCCAAGATCCACTGCCGTGTACTCGCTCACCACGATTTCCTCGGTCAGATAGGACGGCTGATCCTTAAGCCCCATCGGAAAAGCAGCCTCCTGCGCTGCGACATACGCCTTCGCTTCCTTGCCGCAAATCAGTGGACGCATGTCCACAGGCGTCGCGCCGACCGCGTTGGCCAGCGTCAAGACGCTTTGACCCGTGGACTGCAATCGCCCGCCCAGGGCATTGAGAAAGAGTTCGGCAGCGCGCTCATTGCGCTCCCGACCAGATGACCCACCCAGAACGACTGCGAGAAGCTGGCGTCCGTTCCGGTCCACCGTGGCGACGATGTTGAGGCCTGAAGCACACACATAGCCGGTCTTCATGCCCGTGGTGCCGGCAAAGCCCTCCAACAGGCCATTATTGGATTTGAGCCGCGCCTTACCGAGGTTCACCACGCCCGTTTGGAACATGGGCATATATTGGGGGAAACTCTGTTCGATATAGAGCGCAATAATTGCCAGGTCGCGGGCCGACGAGACCTGTCGGACATCATGCAATCCATGTGGATTGACGAAGTTGGTGGCGGTTAACCCCATTCGGCCTGCGGTTTCGTTCATCATGGCAACAAACCCGGCCTCGCTACCGCCAACGGCTTCGGCAATAGCCACGGCGATATCGTTGGCTGACTTCACGACAAGAATGTAGAGCGCGTCCTTGAGCGACACGGTGCTGTCGATCTTGAGGCCCGATTTGCTCGGTGCCTGATTGTAGGCATTGCGCGAGACGGTTACCGGGGTGTCCAGAGTGACATTGCCCTTGGCAATCTCCTCAAAGGCGACATAGGCCGTCATCAGCTTGGTCAGCGATGCCGGGTGCCAGGGTTGCCCCGCGTCCTTAGCGTACAGCACCTGCAAGGTCGCGCGATCCACCACCAGCATCGGATTGGCCCAGGCCTGGCTCAGGCCAGCAATGGTCAAAACCAGGGCGAGCAATAGTCGGCGGACAAACAGCAAGATGGATCGACTCCAGGCAGATTTGGCGGAAACGCGCCTCTCATATCAGCCGATCTGGGCAATCTCAAGAAAGGCACACCTTGGCTGACGGCCATGTGAAGGTGCTGACATTACCTGTCACGCACACGGAGCATCGTTGGCCCAGTGACATGGAGATCGATGATGACAACGCTTCTCACGATATTGACGCCAGGCTTTGCCGATTGGGAGACCGCATTGCTCAATGCGGGTGCTCGGGAATATTACCGTCTCGACACCAGGTTCGCGACGCCGGCCGGGGACGTTGTTACTTCGGCCGGCGGACTGAAGGTTGTCCCGAATATGGCGATCGAAGAGATCGATGTTGCAGGGATCGACGCGATTGTCGTCAATGGTGGTCCGATCTGGGCGCAGCCCGATGCCCCTGACATTTCTGAGCTGCTGCAAGCCGCTCACGCGCGATCCCTGGTCATCGGCGGCATCTGCGACGGTGTGATGTCGCTGGCCCGTGCTGGACTGCTCGATACTGTGCGGCACACTGCGAACGGCCCGGAAACCCTGCCCCAGACAGGCTATGGTGGCGGCGCGTTTTTCGTCGGTACACCGAGAGCTGTTCTCGACCGCCGGATCGTCACCGCTCCGGGAACCGCACCCGTCAGCTTCATGGGGGCAATACTTGAGGCTTTGGGATTGCGGACCGGCGATCTTGACTTTTATCTTGGCCTCTATGGGGCTGAGCATCAGGCGGCGTGACCAGACGATCCCGGCGCTGGGCGGCAACGGCCATGATCAGCGCGAAGTTATTGGTGCCTTGCTCAGACGTCCCCATACGACAAACAGCGCAACAGCCAGAAGCACCAGGTTTACTGGCAGCACACCATATTCGCCGCGCATTGTGTGCAGACCAAAAGCGAGGACCTGGATCAGGCCAAAGCCGATAGCGGCAAGCGGTGTCAGTACGGGTATGATGCGCGTGGCGGCTGGCAGAATAATTCCGACGGCCCCAAGGATCTCCAAGGTTCCGATAAAACGGGTCAGAAGCTCCGGGTAGTCCCCTGCATAGGCCATGCCAGAAGCGACGAGCCCGTCGATGCTCTGGCTCAGCTTCATGATGCCGGCCATCAGGTAAATCGCCGCCAACATGATCTGGCCTATCCAAATGGCGATATGCCAACCTGCACCTGCCTTGGTCTCACCCATGACCCTCTCCTCCTTGATTGCGCCCTGCCCTAGTATGTACTAGTAACTGCGTCTATATTAGTGACTTGGTTCCCGAAGCAAGGAGGCACATAAATGTCACTGACCGACACCTCGCAGCATTCCAACTGCTCCGCCATGTCCGACGTGCTCAATCGCATAGGCGACAAATGGAGCGTTATGGTCGTGGGCATGCTCGGCCGCAACGGCACCCTTCGCTTCAACGAACTTAAGCGGCTTATCAATGGCGTCTCGCAACGCATGCTGACGCTGACACTGCGAAATCTCGAACGTGATGGATTGGTCACACGCACCATCTTCCCGGAAGTACCGCCGCGCGTCGAATACAGGCTGACCGAGCTTGGCAAAACGCTCCAAGGGCCCATCAGCGCCCTTTGGGACTGGTCGGCCGAGAACCATTCCGCAATTGTGGAAGCGCGCGCCATATACGATGCGCGCGAAGTGGCAGTGGCCGCAGAAGCGCCCCGCAAGATCGCCTACGCCCGCGGCTGACGGCGCTGCTCAGGAATCGTTGTGGGCCATATGGCTGAAGCGGTTCACGTCACGCGGCGGCCGTGCGAGAACTTCCCTGCGCGCCTCGGCACGCCGGCTGGCCGGCAGGTTGAGCGCGTTGACCAGCGAGCGATACTCCTGACGAGCACTCATGTGCGACATTGAGGGTACGCCGCCCAGCAATTCGTCATCCAGCGGATCGAAGACGGTCATTCCGGTGGCAAACAGCGAACGGAAAATGACCCGCTCGGCAATTCCGTCGGCCACCCGGCAGCCCAGGCGCATGGCAATGCGCTCTAGCATGGTCTGCACTTGACGCATGTTTCTTGATGAAAGCATCGAGATGCGGTTGCGGACCAGAACCCAATCGATATTACGACCATCAATGGCTAGGCGTTCGGACCGCGCGCGTTGCACCAGCCTTGCATAATGGCTCAATTCACGGGGCTCTCCAGTCACCGGGTCAACCTGGGCCATAACGCTGAGGTCGATCAGGCTGTCATTGACCGGTGTGATCAAGGTATCGGCGAGGGAATGGGCCAAACGCGCCAGATTGGTATCAAAGCCTGGAGTGTCGATAACGATGAAATCGGCCGTGCCCTCGACCTCGCCAATGGCTTGACGAAACAGGTCGAACTCGATGCGATGGTTTTCGCGGGCCGAGTCACCGCGGGCCAGCGGAAGATGATAGTGCGTCGTGTGCGGCACGCTGAGGCCTTTGGCCCGCGCCCAGTCCCGGCGATTGCGGACATAGTGCGTCAGAGTCTGCTGGCGGCTGTCGACATCGATAGAGGCCACCTTGTGACCCTGGTAGAGAAGGTACACAGCCAAGTGGAAGGCCGTGGTCGATTTGCCCGAACCACCCTTCTCGTTGCCAACAACAATGACATGCGCGCCTTGCCGCACCGTCGAATCCTCAATTCAGTTGCCGGAGTGTGTTGATTTGGCACGCCGTGCACAAGCGAAATCATGGTGCACGCCCCACTAATGCCGGCAGGCGGTTGTTCAGATATGGAACAGAGGCCTACAACAGCCCCACATTTGCGTCAGTTCTGTGAATTTCCCATGCATCAAATGCATGCAGGGCGTGACGTATCCGGCCTAGCAGGCCCTTGCGAACAGGTGCATCGTCCTGTTGTACCGCGACCAACGCAAAAGGGATTCTATCCATGTTTGTGCGAGCCGTCTGGCGCCTGAGGCGCCTGGTAGACATCAAGCAGGCGTTGCGGGAAATGGATGTTCCTTCAACGCGAGATGCCGACCTTCTGGGGATTTCTGGTCCGGACTTCTCCAAGATGACGCGGTCCCTTTTCGACCGCTGACGTTCGGACTGACCCCAATCAACTCATGAGCGGCCGCCGTGGTCGACCCGGCGGCCATTTTGCCGCCACGATGATGAATGGCTACTGAACGGGCAGTGCCTGCGCTCTGCGAAAAACGCATAGCTAGTTTGACCATTCTCTATCTGCTCACTGGGGATAGGCAGGCCTATATGTAGGCTGTCAACAAAAGGAGACACCGATGGACATCCGCAAGACTTTCAAGAAGTGGGCCGCTTACCAGCAGACCGTTCGTGAGCTCGCCGCTCTCGATAACCGCCAGCTCAACGATCTGGGCATTTCGCGCACCGACATCAGCCGCGTTGCTCGCAATCATGCCGACTCTCTGTAAAGGCGGCGCCACAGACTTCTCGACCCGAACGCTCGCTTCTCTCTGAGATGCGAGCGTTCTGATTCAGGGCACATGATCCCTCCCAGGATGCAAAACGCTGATTGCTCCTTGCCTGCTGGCTTGGTATCTCGCTCGCCATGTCAAATGAACCCATTCACATCATCGGCGGCGGCCTAGCTGGCTCAGAAGCCGCCTGGCAAGCCGCTGAAGCCGGTGCCACCGTCATTCTGCACGAGATGCGCGGGATCCGAGCAACAGACGCCCATCAGACCGATGAACTGGCGGAACTGGTTTGTTCCAATTCGTTCCGCTCTGACGACCATGAGCAAAATGCCGTGGGTCTGCTGCACGAGGAAATGCGGCGCTGCAACTCCATCATCATGCGTGCTGCGGACAGCCATAAGCTACCCGCCGGCGGGGCTCTGGCCGTTGACCGTCACGGTTTCTCTGCTGCCGTCACCGCGGCTGTGTCCGGCCACCCCAACATCACGATTGTCCGCGAAGAGATCGCCGGGTGGCCTCCGGGTGACTGGAGGCATGTGATCATTGCAACCGGTCCGCTGACTTCGCCCGCACTGGCAGAGGCGGTTTTGGAGAAGACCGGCGAGGACTCCCTAGCCTTTTTCGACGCCATTGCGCCCATCGTCCATTACGACAGCATCGATCACGACATTGCCTGGAAGCAGTCGCGCTATGACAAGGCAGGCCCAGGCGGCACAGGTGCGGACTATCTTAATCTCCCGATGGACCGCGACCAGTATCTGGGCTTTGTCGAGGCACTCAAGACCGCGCCACTGCATGAGTTCAAGGACTGGGAGAAAGTCCCCTACTTCGATGGCTGCCTGCCCATTGAAGTGATGGCCGAGCGGGGCGTGGAAACGCTGCGCCACGGTCCCATGAAGCCTGTTGGTCTGACCAATCCGCGCAATCCAACCGTCAAACCCTACGCCATCGTTCAGCTCAGACAGGACAATGCGCTGGGCACCCTTTGGAACATGGTCGGGTTCCAGACCAAGATGCGTTACGGCATTCAGGCCGAAATCTTCCGGATGATACCAGGGCTTGAGAACGCGCAATTTGCCCGTCTGGGCGGCCTGCACAGAAACACGTTTATCAATTCGCCCAAGGTTCTCGCGCCGGATCTGAAACTGAAAGTTGATCCGCGTATCCGCTTTGCAGGCCAGGTTACCGGTGTTGAGGGCTATGTGGAAAGCGCGGCGGTCGGGCTGATTACTGGCCGGATGACGGCCGCCGAGGCGCTGGGCGGATCGCTTTCGCTTCCACCGGCAACAACGGCGCTGGGTGCCCTGATCGGCCACATCACCGGCGGCCATATCGAGGCCGAAAGCTACAGCGGCGCGCGCAGCTTTCAGCCGATGAATGTCAATTTCGGCCTTTTCCCCGAAGTCTCAATCAGCAAGCCCGAGGGCGTGAAGCGCTGGCGGGGCCCGGAAAAGACCATAGCAAAGCGGCGCGCCATTACCAGCCGGGCGCTGGACGACCTCAAGGCCTGGGCATGACGCCGGCGGCTCTGGCCGAGTATCTGCATACCCACATGCCCATTTCGCGGGCTATGGCGGTGTCGGTGGTCGCGGCCAGCGTCGACGAAGTCGTCGTTGAGGCGCCCTTGGAGCCCAATATCAACGTGCAAGGCACGATGTTCGGCGGCAGCATTGCGACCTTGGCGCTGCTGGCGGCCTGGTCCGTGGTGCATCTTAGGCTCAAGAGCGTCGGTTTCGCGGGTCAGCTCGTGGTTCATCGGTCGCAGACCGAGTATCTAGGCCCGATCAATGGGACTGCACTGGCGATTGCTCGGCTTGACCTCGAGCATTGGGATGGCTTCATCGAGCAGTTGCAACGGCACGGCAAGGCGCGAATAGGTGCCATTGCCGATGTGCTGAACGGGCGAGAGACTGCAGCGCGGCTGAGTGGCGAGTTTGTTGCGCTAGGCGAACCAAAGCGCTGAGCCCCTACCCGTTTCGCCAGGTCCACCAGGCCAACCGAGCGATCTTGCGCCAATCGGGTTCGTCCTCCGGCGGTCCGAACATATCGGTCTGGCGCGAGGACCACAGGGCGAGTTGCGCATCCAGGACGGAGACGGCTGCAAAGGCTGGGCGCAGTGCAGGCGACAATTCCGTGATCGCCACCCGTGCCTTGACCAGATGGTCGCGAGCCATTTCGGCGACCTGGCTCAGGGCCGCGTGAAGCCCTTCGTTCTCTCGACCGGCGAAAACCTCGTGCTCCTGCACGCCATTGGCCTCAAGAATGGCCCAAGGGAGCATGATTCGACCTTGTGACGACACAAGACCAAAGGCGCGCAGGTGACCAATCATTGCCTGGGCAACCCCCAGGTGACCGGCGGCATCACCCGATTCTACCGGCTCGCCTTTATTCAGGATCATCGCTGCAAGCTGCAGAAGGGTCGAGGCGGTCTCTCCTGCGTACCCTTCAAATGTATCGAGATCGGGCATCGGGTCGTCATAGAGATCAAAGCGGCGAGCACCAATCAATCGCAGTAATGTTCCGGTCGGCAGCTGGTAGCGTTCGACGGATTCGAGCAGAGCATCGGCCAGAGGGTTTTGACGAACAGCACCGTGCCCCTTCCCGTCCAGGGCATCGCTCCACCACTGCAGGCGAATTTCGCCCGGCTGCGGACCGGACACGCGGTCCCGTACGGAGGCAACATCGCTATTGAAGGCATAAAGGGCCGTGATGCCCGGACGCGCCGCTGCTGGCAGCACCAGGGTAGCGAGGTACCGGTCACGATCACTCTGGCGCAGGGCCTGCGCGGCGAACTCGAAGCTCTCCCCCATCATCAGCGGGCCTTCTCCACGGCGATGAGCGCCGCGCCCACGGCCCGCTCCTCAGCCAGCAGAACATTGTAGGTCCGCACAGCACCACCGGTCTGCGTCGCTTCTATGATGATCTTGTTGTCACGAAAGGACTGGCGAATGACCGGATCAATAACCGCAATGTCTGTGCCCAAGCCAATCAATAGAACATCGAGCTTATCCGCCTGCGCCAAGACCGGCCGGAGGCTCTCAAGGGTCAGGTCGTCAATCGATTGAACCTCCCAGCCCTGCATACCGTCAGGCAGACAGAGCAAGGATCCCTTGTGCGACATATCGGCAAAGCGGAATCCGCCATTGCCATAGGCATCTATGCCCACCTGGCTGGGAAAGCGGCCGGTGTGCTCCTCACTCATTTCGCGTCAGCCTACCGTATGATCCGAGGGCTGCACGGCGTCGGCGGCTCCCTTGTCATCATCGACCTGATCCGCTCGCGAGGTCAGGCCGAGATAGATCAGGATGGGTGCAGCGATGAAGATGGACGAATAGGTGCCAACCAGCACACCCCAGGCCATAGAGATAGTGAAGCTGCGAATGACTTCGCCACCAAACACCACCAGGGCCATGAGCGCGAGAAAGGTTGTGGTGCCCGTCAGGATGGTGCGCGGCAAGGTAGAGTTGATGGCGATGTCAATGATCTCAGCCAGGGCCACCTTCTTGTACTTCATGCGGTACTCGCGGATTCGGTCATAGACCACGACCGTATCGTTCAGCGAGTAGCCAACAATCGTCAGGATCGCCGCGATGCTGGACGCGTTGAACTCGAGCCCGACAAAAGCGAATAGGCCAATCGTCAGTATGACGTCGTGCGCCGTCGAGATGATTGCACCGACAGCAAACTGCCACTCGAAGCGGAACCAGAGATAGACCAGGATGCCCAGCAGGGCCACGCCCAGGCCTATTGCACCAGTCAGTGCCAATTCGCTGGACACTGTCGGGCCGACCGTCTCGGTGCCCCGCATGGTGTAGTCCAGGGCCTCAATTGCCTGGCGAATCTGGTCAACGGCCGCCTGCTGGGCAGAGGCGCCTCCATCCTGGGTCTGGACGCGCACCAGCAGGCTGTCAGCCTCACCAAAGCCCTGCACCTGGACATCTCCAAGCCCGAGTTGCGAGAGGGCCTCGCGGATCTCACCGGGTTCGGCCACCCCGTCACTGGCCTGGATTTCCATGGAAGAGCCGCCGCGGAAATCGATACCAAGGTTCAAACCGTGGATGCCGAACCAGCCGAGTGACAGGATAGAGGCGATGATCGAGAAGGCGAGCACATATTTCCGGATGGCCATGAACTGGATCTTGGTTCCATCAGGAATGATCCGCAACAATTGGATACGCAGTGTCTTGGGGCGCGCCCACTTGTACCAGCGGCCGACGATGAACAGGGTCACGAGATAGGCCGTGAATAGCGTAGTCAGAATACCGATGGCCAGCGTAACAGCAAAGCCCTGCACCGGGCCAGAGCCAAGATAGAACAGCACTACAGCCGCGATGAGTGTCGTGATGTTCGCGTCAAGAATTGTGGCCATGGCGCGCTGGAAGCCGGCCTCGATGGCAGCAATCTTGCTGCGGCCCGCCGCCATCTCCTCGCGTATGCGCTCAAAGATGAGCACATTGGCGTCCACTGCCATGCCTATGGTCAGCACGATACCGGCAATGCCAGGCAAGGTGAGTGTGGCCCCCAACATGGACAATGCGCCCAGTATGAGTGCCACGTTGATGATCACCGCAATGTTGGCAAAGACGCCAAACAAGCCATAGGCAATGACCATGAACAGGACAACCGCAATGGCGCCGATGATGCCAGCGGTTACACCGGCGCGGATGGAGTCCGCTCCAAGCCCGGCGCTGACCGAACGCTCCTCCACGATATCGAGGCTTGCTGGGAGCGCGCCGCCACGCAGCAGCACTGCGAGATCGTTGGCCGACGCCGTGGTGAAGCTACCGCTGATCTGACCGGAACCGCCGGTGATTGGTTGCTGAATTACCGGGGCCGTGATGACCTGATTGTCAAGCACAATGGCGAAGCGCTGGCCAACATTGGCAGAGGTGATTTCGCCGAAGGTAATCGCCCCACGGGTATCGAACCTGAAACTGACAACGGGGATACTGCGCTGCTGATCATAGGCCGGCTGGGCATCGACCAGTGACTCACCACCCAATGCAATGTCTTCGTAGAGCAGCTCTCGTGAGCCGTCCTGGCTTGGCAGGATCATGGTGCCCGGAGGCAGCCCCTGAGCCTCAGCCTGATCGGCGGTCATGCCCGGATAGACCATATGAAACGTCAGGCGCGCTGTCTGGGAAATGATATTCTTGAGACGGGTGGAATCGCCAAATCCAGGAACCTGAACCAGAAGCCGATTGGTGCCCTGGCGCTGGATGGTCGGCTCAGTGGTGCCCAATTCATCGATGCGATTGCGCACGACCTCAATGGACTGCGCCACAAGGCTCGACATACGCTGCTCGATACCTTCGGGAGTAAGCCTAACCGTGATCAGGTTGTTCCCGCTGGGTGCAATAGCGATCTCATTGGTGCCACCGACGCCGGAGAACACCTGTCCGCCGACCGTGTTCTGCAAGCCCTCAAGGGCCGCAAGGGCCGTGTCCTGCTGGCTGGCGTCCATCAACTCGATGGTAATCGAGTTCGTCGCCTGATCGGTGGTGATGATGTTCCCGATGCCGTTATCGTTTGCCAGAATGCTGCGCGCATCGCGGCGCAAATCGGCAAGACGTTCGGAAACTATGCTCTCCTCGTTGACCTGCAACAGAAGATGCGAACCGCCCTGCAGATCCAGCCCCAAGACCACTGTCTCGCTCGGCAGCCAATCGGGCAGCGCGTCGCGCGCCGACTGTGGCAGCATGCTCGGCAGCGCAAACAGCACGCCGAACACGATGATGGCGAACATGACAATGGTACGGATGGGCGAAAACTGCATGGAATGACGTCCTGAAAGCAAAAGCCGGAGCCCGTAGGCCCCGGCGAGCAGACTATGCCGAAATTAAGCCGGCTTGTTGTCGTTGACCGGTTCGGACTTGGAGCGCACGTCGGCAACCATGCCGCGCACGACCTTGACCTTGACGCCCTGCGCCACCTCAACCTCGAGGTCTTCACCCTCGACGGCCTTGGTCACCTTGCCGACGATACCACCAGTAGTGACGACGGTATCACCACGGCGGATGGCCGAGAGCATGGCCTGCTGAGCCTTGAGACGCTTCTGCTGCGGACGGAAGATCAGCAACCAGAAGATCAGCACCAGTAGGGCAATCGGCATGAGCTGGATGAAGATGTCAGCCATGCCTCCGGGGGCTCCTACCGCGTCCTGGGCATAGGCGGGCGTTACAAACATCAAGCGAACTCCTTATCGATTCTTTTTTCTGCGTTGGAGGAAGGGGCGGCCCGGTCCTGTGTCGACAGGCGGTGGACGCAATCGGGCTTGCCTGCACTTGCGCCCCGGCCAAAATCGCGCGGACTATACATTTGGGGTCGGCGTATTGCAAAGCCAATAAGGGCGCGCGGATTGCCGCGTCAAAGCTGAAGGACGGCAGGGTGAAGACTAAGGACTATCTGGGCAGAATCGCTATAGCGCTGGAGACCATTGCGACCGTCGTGTCGCGAAACGAGGGCATCGAACCTTTTGAGCTGGGCGAGGCCAGCGCCTACCACTGGCAGGGCGAGGGCGGACAGCTCCTGCCGGTGCCCAATGTCAGTCGCGTGCCGCTAACCATGCTAAAAGGCATTGATCAGGTTCGTGACATTCTCCTGGCCAATACAGAGCAATTTGCCCGTGGACACGGTGCCAACAATGCCCTGCTCTGGGGCGCCCGGGGCATGGGCAAGTCGTCGCTGGTCAAGGCAATACATGCGGACATATGCGCCCGCGATGGTTTTGAGCGGCTGATCCTCATCGAGATTGCGCGGGAAGACCTCGAGTCACTGCCACAGCTCATGCGCGCTATTGCCAGTCAGCCGGCCCGATTCATCGTCTTCTGCGACGATCTCAGCTTTGATAGCGGTGAAACCAGCTACAAATCCCTGAAGACCATCCTTGATGGTGGACTGGAGGGGCGGCCCGACAATGTCCTGTTCTATGCCACCTCGAACCGACGGCACTTGATGCCGCGCGACATGATCGAGAACGAGCGTTCGACAGCAATCAACCCGAGTGAAGCCGTTGAGGAGAAGGTTTCGCTCTCAGATCGATTCGGCTTGTGGCTCGGGTTTCACAATTCGGATCAAGAGACCTACCTAGCCATGGTCTCGGGGTACGCAAACTACTATGGGCTCGCCATTGACGCCGAGACTCTCCGGGCGCGGGCGATTGAATGGGCCGCCACACGCGGGGCGCGCTCGGGCCGCGTTGCCATACAACTTGTGCGCACGCTGGCTGGCGAAGAGGGCAAAGCAGTCTAGGCCCTAACAAAAAAGGCCGGAGCACCACTCCCGGCCTTTTTTCATTCTGGAGGTCCGTGTCGTCGTCTAGCTCGCGAGCAGCGGAACCGGATCGACCGGGGTTGCGCCTTTGCGCAGTTCGAAATGAAGCTGCGGTTTGGAGACCGAACCGGTTTGTCCCACCGCGCCGATGGTATCGCCTCGGTTGACCACCGCCCCCTTGGCAACACTCATCGAGGCGAGATGGGCATAGGCCGAGACGTAGCCGTTGGGGTGGCGGATCAAAACGAGATTGCCGTAACCCTCGACGCCGGAACCGACATAGATGACTGTGCCGTTCTCGGCAGCCTTGACGGCAGAGCCTTCCGGGACATCGATATTGATGCCGGTGCCGCGCGAAGCCGCGAAATCTGTGATTACGCGGCCGGAGACCGGCCAGCGGAATTTTTCGCCGGAAGCGACCGGCTCGGCGGCCGGAACGGGTGTGGTGGGTACGGTTGCGACCTGCGTTACCTCAGCGCCGGCGGGAGCCGCCGCGGACGGAGCGATGGCAGGCGTAGCGGCAGGCGCTGCCACTTGTTGCTGCGTGCCGCTCGCTGCGAGGCCAGCGGGGCGGGCCGCAGGGAGCGCCGGCGCGGCACCCTGTGGATTTGCACTGGCAAACTGCACGGGCGCGTTACCCACCAGATCAGAACGACCCGGGATGATGACTTTCTGGCCGACGACGATCTTGTCGGGTGAACTCAGGCCATTGGCATGGACGATGGCCTGGGTGGTCACGTCATATTTGCGGGCAATGGTGTAGAGCGACTCGCCACCCACGATGGTGTGGGTATAGGCATTGGCATTGGCCGCGGCGGCCTGGACCGGAACGCTGGAATTGACCGGCAGGGCGCTGGACGAGGGTGTGCCCCTGGCGACGGCGGCAGGAGCGGCCGGCAGCGGGGCAAGGCTTTGCTGAGCGGGCATGGCTTGCGTATTTCCCATAGATGACGACGAACTCAATGCAGGTAGGGCCTGGGTCTGCACCGTCGAGGCCGAAGCGCCGATTGGTGAGGTCGCGCCGGATGGCTGCATGAAGCCATTATTGACCGGCGCTGGCGGGAGCGAATTGCCCCCTGTCCAGGAAGCGCCGACATTGGCCGGCGGCAGAAATTCCATGCTGGCAACCTGCACCGGCTGGGGTGCACCAAGGGTCGGGGGCATGGGCTGATTGAGGGTGGCCGGGGTCGACTGCGCAACCGAGCCAGTGACGGTGTTGTCGCTGAAACTGCGACCCCCGAGGCTCGAACAGCCGGACAATCCAACGGCGGCAACCACTACACCGGCAACGGCGACCGCACTTCTATGGGTCCGCGAAAACACGCGATTACTCATCGGCTTACTCGTACGCAGGTACTCAACAACTAAGCTTGACGCTACGCCGGTAAGGTAAAGACGAGTTTAAGGCCGATGCGATTTGAGCGAAATCGTGTCGGGAGGATTCAGAGGTAGGTAAGGTTAAGATCAGAGGCGGCCAAATACAGCCAGAACCCCCAAGATGGATGAAATTCGGCGCTACGCCGCTATTGGCCGTTCAGGGAGAGGCTGCCCAGGCGTTCGAGCGCGCCGCGATGGGTCTGCTGTAGTGCGAACGGCGTCACCGTGATGGCCTTGCCCCGGCGCAAGACCTCGAAGTCGGCTGACGGATCGAGCGGTTGCGGCGTTTCGGGAATGGCCATGAAGAACTGGCCCTCATTGTCGCTGGGATAGTAGCGAATGGGCGAACGCGAAAAGCGCTGATGGGCGACAGCGGTCAAGCCAACCACCTCTTCGGTGGCGCAGAAGGGGAAGTTGACGTTGTAGAAGACGTCGTCGCCAGCATGGGCTGCCAGAATGGCCGACACCACTTCAGCGCCATAACGTCGGGCATTGGCCCAATCCGGCTTGTGCGAGACTTCGTAGTCCATGGACTGGCTCATGGCGATGCCGATGGCGCCCTGCAACACGCCCTCACGGGCACCAGCGGCGGTGCCGGAGCAATTGACGATATCGCCCAGGTTCTGACCGGCATTGACGCCCGAAAGCACCAGGTCGGCCGGCCTGTCGCCCAGAATGTGGGTCATGCCGGCGACCACGCAATCGGCAGGCGAGCCGCCGGTAATGGCAAAGCGCCGCGGGCCCCTGGCCTCGAACGACAGTTCGCGACCAAAGGTGAAGCGGTGCCCTGCCCCTGATTGGTTGCCGTCCGGGGCCACGATCCAGACGTCGTCTGAAATTGCGTGGGCAATATCGACCATGATGGCGATGCCCGGCGCATCCACGCCATCGTCATTGGTGATGAGGATGCGAAGGCTCATTTACTTGCCGCCGATGGAGGTCAACCCGCCCATATAGGGCTGCAAGGCCTCGGGGATGAGCACCGAGCCATCTTCCTGCTGGTAATTCTCCAGTACGGCAATCAGACAGCGCCCGACAGCCGTACCGGAGCCGTTGAGGGTGTGGACATAGCGCGGGGCCTGCTTCTCGCCAGATGGGCGATAACGGGCATCCATGCGGCGGGCCTGGAAATCACCGCACACCGAGACCGAGGAGATTTCGCGATAAGTGTCCTGACCCGGCAACCAGACTTCGAGGTCATAGGTCTTGCGGGCGCCAAAGCCCATGTCGCCGGTGCAGAGCATCATCACCCGATAATGCAGGCCAAGGCGCTGCAGCACGGTTTCGGCGCAGGCGAGCATGCGCTCGTGCTCGTTGATCGATTCTTCGGGCGTGGTGATGGAGACCAGCTCGACCTTGTCGAACTGGTGCTGGCGCAGCATGCCACGGGTATCGCGCCCGGCCGAGCCGGCCTCGGAGCGGAAGCAGGGGGTCAGCGCAGTAAAGCGCAGGGGGAGTTCTTCTTCGGCGAGGATGGATTCTCGGACGAAGTTAGTCATGGGCACTTCGGCGGTGGGGATTAGAGCCAACCGGCTTTCGCCGTGCGGGGTAAAGAACAGATCTTCTTCAAATTTGGGGAGCTGACCTGTGCCGAACAATGCATCGTCGCGCACGAGGACAGGCGGCTGGACCTCGAGATAGCCGTGTTCCGTGGTGTGCAGATCAAGCATGAACTGGCCGAGGGCGCGTTCAAGGCGGGCGATCTGACCTTTCAAAACCACGAAGCGGCTGCCCGAAAGTTTTGCCGCGATTTCGAAGTCCATGTCCTTTTCGGCAATGCCGACTTCGAAGTGCTCTTTGGGCGCGAAGGTGAAGCTCGGCTTGGCCGGGCGCGCCTTCGCTGCTGTTTCCGGAGTACCGTTGGCGCCGAAATATTCGACGTTGCCGGCTTCATCCTCGCCAAAGGGCACATCCTCGAGCGCCATATTGGGGATGGCCGAGAGGATGTCGCGCAGTTCCTTTTCCACCGCACGTTCTTCGGCCTCACCAGTGGGGATGAACTCCTTGAGCGCAGCGACCTCGGCCATCAGCGCCTGAGCCTTGGCCTCGTCCTTCTGGGCCTTGGCCTGGCCGATCTGCTTGGAGAGGCTGTTGCGCTTTTCCTGGGCTTCGTTGAGACGGACGATGATGGCGCGGCGGCGCTCGTCTATCGCGATGAGATCGGAGGACCGCACCGACACGTTCTTGCGCTGGCTCATGGCCGCGTCGAAAGCGTCAGGGTTGTCTCTGATCCACTTGATATCGAACATTGCTGCTTACGGGCCCTGCCCGCCTCTTCATCGCTAGCGCAGGCCTTGGGTGACGAGCCCGGAACACGCCTGCGAGCGCTTCGGGCACAGGATAACTGCGCCCGATACCGAGCGCAGCTATTCGGAGGATGAGCCAGACAGCTCGGCATCCTGCTTGGCGATTGCCTCCTCGCGCCGCTTCTGCACGTAGCGGACAGACAGGATAGCGAGTTCGTAGAGAGCATACATCGGCATGGCAAGGCCGATCTGAGAGATCGGATCGGGCGGCGATACCAAAGCAGCAAGCGCCAGAATGCCCACAATGGCGTAGCGACGGCCCTTCCTGAGCATATCCACATTGACCAGATCGATCTGGGCCAGAAGCGTCAAGACAACGGGCAGTTGGAAACAGATACCGAAGGCGAGGATCAGCGTCGTGGCCAGACCAAGATATTCGGACACCCGCGCCAACAGCTTGATTTCGTCGGTCTGCATGCCAGCGAAAAAGCCCAGCGCCAAGGGCAGGACGACGAAATACACCATAGCCGCACCAAGAAGGAAGAAGAGCGGCGTGGCGACGAGGTAAGGAATCAGCGCCTTGCGTTCGTGCTTGTAGAGGCCTGGTGCAACGAAGCCGTAAATTTGCGTAGCGACATAGGGAAAGCCGAGGAAAATCGCGCCGAACAGCGACAGATTGAGCTGTGTGAAGAAGAATTCCTGCGGCGCAGTGTAGATCAGTTCCATATCACCGGGATTCGGATAGATGGAGCGATAAGGGTTGAGCAGCAGGTCGAAGATCTGCCCGGCAAAGATGAAGCACACCACCATCAGCGCGACCACGGCGATGGCGGCGCGGATGAGGCGCTTGCGCAACTCGACCAGGTGCTCAAGCAGTGGCGCTTCGCTGCCCGCCAGTTCGTCCTCGACTTCGGGTTTGCTCTTGTCCTCAAGCTTGGTCTGCGTCTCGGCCATTTATTCTGTCTTTCCGGCCGCTTCAGCAGGCTTCTTGCGCGGTGCGCGCGACTTGGCGGGCTTGTCGGTATTTTCAGCAGGTTTTCCGGCGGCTTTGGCCGAGGTCCTTGCCGAGGCCGGCTTCGTGGCCTTGGCCGCGGGGCTTCTGGCGGCGCGGGCCTTGGGCGCGGATGCCTCGGCAGAGGCCGTCTGCGCATCAAACTTCTTCGCAGGAGATTTTTCGGCTGCGGGCTTGCTGGCAGTGGTCTTGCTGGTAGTGGCCTTGCTGGTAGTGGCCTTGCTGGTAGTGGCCTTGGTACCCGCCGCGGTCTTCGACCGGGATGACTTGCTTGTGGCACCCTTGCTGGCTGCAGCCTTGGTTGCGCGGGGGGGTGCTTTGACCGGTTCGGCCTTGGTGGGGGAGAAACCGTATTCAGCCGCCATTTCGTTGGCGGATTTTTTTGCAGGTGCCATGCCGGCCTGTTGCTGAATGGCTTCGACGACACTTTCCTTGCTAGGATCGGTCGGCTTGATGACCCCGCTCGGGCTCTCCTTGCCATCCTTGCCGATACTGTTGAAATCCTTGCGAATCTCGTCGGCGGTTTGCTTGAGCGGCGAGGTGATCGAAGTGCGCAGATTGCGCACTTCGTCCAGCCCGGTCGACCTGTTGATCTCCCGCTGGAACTCTCGGCCCATGCGCTGGACCTGACCAATGACCTTGCCAACTCTGCCCATCACTACGGGCAGGTCTTTCGGGCCGATGAATATCAGCGCGACAACGCCGATCACCAGCATCTCTGTCCAGCCTAGGCCGAGCATTTATTCAGTCTCCGGAGGACGGCCGAGCCGCCACACGTGGGATGGGACAATACAGTTCGCTTAAGCGTCCTTGCTCTTGTCCACTTCCTTGGCATCGACGGTGCTTGGCGCATCGGCATGCAGACGCTCAGCAGGCTTGTCGTCGTCCTTCATCCCCTTCTGAAAGGCTTTGATGCCCGAAGCAACCTCACCCATCATGCCGGAAATCTTCCCGCGGCCGAAAAGCAGGATAACGACGACGGCAACAACGAGAATGCCCCAAATAGACGGCGCGTGCATAATGGTCTCCCTAGAACTCTGTTACGCGTTACACGCGATAGATAGACCGAGAAATAGGTTCAAATGCACCTGAACACAAGAACGTGTTGCCTTCTGTGCCCCGCAAACGGCAATTGACGGTCAAGTTTCCTCGTCTTCCGGCTCCGCATCACCCAGATCGGACGGATCGAGCGGGTCTTCATCGTCCCGCAGGTCGCCGTCAAGCGGCAAAGGAATCTGCAGGTCGGGCGGGAGACGGGCCGACAAGAGGCCTGCGCCCTTGAGTTCGTCGAGCCCGGGCAGGTCCGTAAGGCTTTCGAGACCGAAATGGTCCAGGAAGGCATCCGTCGTTCCATAGGTGACCGGTCGACCAGGCGTACGGCGTCGGCCGCGCATGCGGACCCAGCCGGCCTCCATCAAGAGATCGAGCGTGCCCTTGCCGGTTGCGACGCCGCGCACTTCTTCGATTTCGGCACGGGTCGCCGGCTGGTGATAGGCAATGATGGACAGCGTTTCGAGCGCCGCGCGCGAGAGCGGTCGCGTTTCATGCTCCTCACGCCGCAGCAGGAAACCCAGATCCTCGGCTGTGCGAAATGCCCACCCCTCTCCCCGGCGCACGAGATTGACGCCACGGTCGGCATAGGTTTCCTGCAGCCGAAGCAACAGACCCTGAACATCCGCCCCAACGCCCAGATAGGGCGCGAGATCTGACGGCCGCAGAGGCTGATCAGAGGCAAAGAGCAGCGCTTCAAGGATGCGCAAATGGCGGCGGAGGACTTCGCCGGTCTGGTCGGTCACGGTCGGGTCGCTCACTGCGCGTCACTCCGGCGTCGCATGAACAGAGGCCCGAAGGTCTCGGTCTGCCGAATATCGATCTGGCCCTGCCGCACGAGTTCGAGGCTGGATGCAAAAGTCGAGGCGCGGACTGTGGCGCGTTCGGCGGGGGTCGAGAGATAGTCAACCAGATAGGCGTCCAACGACACCCATTCCCGACGATCACCGATCAGGCGCTGCAGAATGTCGCGGGCGTCCTGCAAAGACCACACGGTCCGCAAGCGTGGCGCATAATCGGTGGAAATCCCCCGCTCCCGCTGGCTCGAATAGGCCTTGAGCAAGTCATAGAGACTGGCTTCCCAGATTGAGCGCCTGGCGATCTCCATCGGCTCGGGTGCTCCACGAGGGTAAATCTGGAAACCCAGGCGCGGCCGATTCATCAGCCGGTTGGCGGCAGTGCGCATGGCTTCCAGGCGTTTGAGCCGGAACTGCAGCATGGCGGCGAGCATTTCGCCGCTCGGCTCCTCGTCTCCGGCTGCCTGGGGCACCATCAGGCGGCTCTTGAGATAGGCCAGCCAAGCCGCCATGACGAGATAGTCGGCGGCGACCTCGATGCGACGCTCGCGCACCTTGTCAATGAAGCTGAGGTATTGCTCGGCAAGCGCCAGGATGGAAATGCCGGAGAGGTCGACCTTCTGACGCCTGGCTAGATCGAGAAGCAGATCCAGCGGGCCTTCATAGCCGTCCACATCGACATGCAGCACATCCTCGGTGGCCGGTTGCGTTGGAGCGTCGAACCAGTTGGTTTCGGCCTGGGTCATGGACTGTCCGTGCGGATGGCGATCACGCGCCATCCTTGTCCGCCGCCGCGTGACGCGTCAAGCAAGGCGCCGTCAGAGCAGCAGGCAATCGCCGCCGGCCGCCTTGACATTGGTGCAGATATTGGACGCGCTGTCACGCGATGCTGCCGGCACGAGGACGCGGTAGTAAATGCCGCGCTCGCCCAGGTCCACGCGCTGGATCTCCAGATTGGCGCCACCGAATAACACGCCGTACCGGGTTGCGATGGCCTGCGCAGACTGTCGCGCGGCCTCTTCGCTGCGCTGCGACGCCAACTGTACATAGGCCGCGGCCGAACCGCCGGCTGGGGCCGTGGCGGCAGGTTGCTGCGCCACGGAGGGGGTCGCCGCAGGAGCCGGGGCAACGGGGGGGGGATTGGCATTGGCGGCAGCAATGGCGGCCGACGCAATGGACGCAAAATCGGTCGGCCGCTCCATCGGCATACGGGTCGTGACGCCAGGAACAGCGCTGCCGGTGGCATCGACAACCGCGATATCGGTGCCGGGTTCAGCGGCGGGCGCGGCAGTTGTGGCAGTATCCGCAGCGGGTGCTTCCACAGCGGCGGGCGTTGCGTTGCCGGCTTGCACGCTGGCGACCAGTTCGGGCGTCGAGAAGTCGGCGCCTGGTACTTCGGGAACATCCGGCCGATCGACGGGCAGAATGGCGGAGCCAGCAAGGCTATCATCACCGCTGACAATGGTGCCATCGGGTCGCACGGTGACGGTGCGCACCTTGCGGTTTACCAGGCCATCCTGATTGGGGTCGACGGTGGTCGAACCTGCATCGGCCAGAATGCCGGCATTGGCGGGCGTGCTGCTGCTGGCAGCGACGACAGCTTCTGTGTCGGCCTGATCACGGGAAACAAGCTGCTCGCCTTCGGCCGTATCGGCACCGGAAATCTCGTTGAACACCACAGATTGTGGTGCCGTCTCGGTCGGCTCGACTTCAGGGATCTCCTTGGTGGGGCTCGTGTCGGCAACCACCAGCGGCGCAGGTCCGCTGGGCGCGCCGCTCTGCCCCAGGACCCAATATAGCCCGACGCCAGCAATTGCGAGCAGGCCAACGGCCATCAGTGGACCGGCAAGCGCACGATTGATGCGGCGCGGAGACCGTTGAGGTTCAGCCAAAGCGTCGGTTTCGCCTGGAATGTCGGCGCCGCCGCCGGCATTGACCCATTCGACGTGGGCGCCGGTCGCCGCCGCAGCGGCAAGAATGGCCTCGTCGACGGAGGTCAAACCTGCGCCCTTATCGGCGGCAGCCGGGGCTTGGGGCTGCGGCTTGACCGATTCTACGCGCTCAGCCCTGGCCGGTGTTGGAACGGCAATGGTCGGCGTCGCAAGGCTGCGCAGTGCGGGGCTGGCAGGGGCTGGCTGGGGCGCGGACGCACGTAGGGCCGGGCCTACGAGGCGCTCGATTTCGTCGAGAGGGTCGAGCGGTTCGAATTTCGCCTCTGTGGCGCGCTCGGTTGCCGGAGCGGCGGCGGCCGGTGAAGGCTTTGGCGCCGGTGCGTCCTCTTTGGCAGGCGGTGCCGATGTGGAATTGCTGCCCAAGCCGAAGATCGGGGGCATGCCGAAGCTGTCTTCACCTTTAGCTGAGCTCTCGAGTTCAGATGCGGGCGGGGTTGATGGCTCGGTTGCCTTGGGCGCGGGAAGATCGGAAGCGAGTTCGGCCGCGATCAGGTCGGCTAGACTGTCCTGGTCGAGCGGCGCCATGTCCTGAGCCGGCGGGTCCTGTTCCGGCGGCTCCATTGTGGCGGGCTCCGGTGTGGGTTCGATCGGGTCGGCTGAAATTGGGGAGGTCGGACCGGCCTCTACTTTGTTCGGCGCGAAGCTAAAATCGAAGTTGAACGGCTCCGCCGTCACGGGCGCGTCGTTTTCGCCGCCGGGAATACGGACGGGCTTTGGCGCGGACCGGGTTTCCGCTCGGGGCGGCGCCGGATCGGGCTGGGGGGCACCGGGAATGCGTAACGGAGCGGGCTCGACCTTTGGTTCGGACTGGTCGTTCCGTGCCTCATCGGCCATGAGGCGCGCCAGTTCGGCTATAAGGTCGTCCGGTGCTTCAGTCTGTGCGGCCATCGAATGCGGTTTCGCTGACGTCATGTGGCAGCGCCCCTAGAATGCGGAATGTCCTGTCAAGGATTTTGCCGCGTATTTTCACACTAATGCGCCCGAATTATGAAAGCTCTTCAGGCGCAGAGACCCCCAAAATCCCAAGGCCGTTGCGAATTACCTGGCGAACGGCGTCCACGAGTGCGAGTCGAGCAAGGGTCAACTTCGGGCTCGATTGGTTAACAAATCGTAACTGCGGATCATCCTTGCCCTTGGCCCAGAACCCATGCAAGGCCGCCGAGAGCTCGTGCACATAAAACGCAATCCGGTGCGGCTCATGCGCGATCGTTGCCGCGGCAACTGTACGCGGCCAGGCGCCCAGAAGGCGGATCAGTTCGATGTCCGCAGCGCTGCCCAGAAGTCCGAGTTCGGCGCCTGCCAGCGCCGCCGGTGAAACATCGAGTTCGGGCATGTCGCGCTCAGCGGTGCGGAAAATCGAGCAGGCCCGGGCGTGTGCGTATTGCACGTAGAAGACGGGATTGTCGCGGGTCTGTTCCTTGACCAGCGCGAAATCGAAATCCATCGACGCGTCGTTGCGCCGGAAGAGCAGCATGAAGCGGGTCGCATCGGCGCCCACTTCCTCAACGACGTCGGCCAGCGTCACCAGGTCACCCGAACGCTTGGACATCTTGAATGGCTCGCCGTTCTTGAGCAGACGAACGAGCTGGCAGATGCGCACGTCAATATCCGCCTCGCCGTTGGAGACGGCCTTCACGGCTGCCTGCAGACGCTTGACGTAGCCGGAATGATCGGCGCCCAACACGTTGATCATGTGCTTGAAGCCGCGAAGATATTTATTGCGGTGATAGGCTATGTCGGCCGCAAAATAGGTGTAGGAGCCATCGGACTTGACCAGGGCGCGATCCGTGTCGTCGCCATAGTCAGTGGCGCGGAACAGGGTTTGTTCGCGGTCTTCCCAATCCTCTGGCGTCTTGCCCTTGGGCGGCTCCAGCCGCCCTTCATAGACCATGCCTTCCTCCCGCAGCCAGTCCAGCGTGGTCTGGATATCACCACCCTGCCCGTGCAGTGTGCGCTCGGAGAAGAACACGTCGTGATGAATATTGAGCTGGGCGAGATCCGCCTTGACCAGTTCCATCATGGCGGCGAGCGCGGCCTCGCGCGCGATCAGCACGGCTTCCTGCTCGGGCATGTCCAGCAGCGACTTGCCGTATTCAGCGGCGAGCGCCTTGCCCACGGGGATCAGATAGTCTCCGGGATAAAAGCCGGGCGGAATCTCGATGGTTTCGCCCAGTGCCTCGCGATAACGAAGAAGGGCCGACTCGCCCAGGATGATGGTCTGGCCGCCGGTATCGTTGATGTAATATTCGCGGGTAACGTCATAGCCCGACCAGGCCATCAGCGACGCAAGCGCGTCGCCAAAGACGGCGCCGCGCGTATGGCCGACATGCATGGGACCCGTGGGGTTGGCCGAAACAAATTCGACATTCACCCGCTCGCCCTTGCCCAGGTCCGTACGGCCATAATTCTCGCCCTGAGCGCCGACGGCCTTCAGGACCTGATGCCAGATCGAGTCGGCAAGCCGGAAATTTATGAAGCCGGGACCGGCCACTTCAACGGATGTGACGTCCTGAGCGGATTTGAACCGTTCCACCAGTCCCGCCGCGACCTCGCGCGGGTTTTTGCCCAGTGGCTTGGCAACAACCATGGCCGCATTGGTGCTGAGGTCCCCATGGGCAGGGTCTCGCGGCGGCTCCACCACGACGCGCGTCAGCAGCTCTTTGTCGAGCTCGGGATAGTCGGCGCGCAGGGCCTCGATGACCCGGGTGGTGAAGAGGGCGAAAATGTCCATGTCAAACCTGTGGGGAGACTGTTCTGGTCACGTTCCCCACTGGAGAGTGAAAACACTTTTCGCGGGAAACGCTCCTGTGGCGCCGGGTTAACGGAAATCCGGTCGAGCGTCAAACAGGCGCTGGTGCTCGTCCAGGGCATAGGGATCGGTCATCCCGGCAATGAAATCAGCGACGATACGTGCTCGGTCCGCTCCGTCCACCGCCCTGCCCGCCTCGCCCCAGCGGCCCGGCATGTCCGCGTTCGCCATGTAGGACGAAAAGAGCCGCTCGACCACGGCCTCACTTTCACGGACCGGTACCATCACGTCCTCGTGGCGGTAGACGCGCGCAAAGAGAAAGGATTTCAAAGCCTTTTCGTCGCTGGCCATGGTGGGTGAGAACTGAACCAGGGTGCGCCCTGCCAGCCGAACATCCTCGGGTGAATTGACGCCGGCCGCCGAAATGTTCTCCAAACCGGTGGCGATGACATTTTCAACCGCTCGCGTGATCATCCGGCGCTGGACTTCATGCGTCTGGCGTTTGGTGGCGATATCGGGATAGCGCTCCAGCACTTCCTCAACGATCGGCCCGGCCATTGGGACACCGATGAAATCTTGTAACGTCACAAGGTTGGCGCGCAGCGCGTCGTCAATGTCGTGTGCATTATAGGCGATATCGTCGGCAATGGCGGCGACCTGCGCCTCGAGACTTGCATAGGTGGCGACCCGCAGATCGGCAGGAGCGGGAATTTCGACGAGGTCCACCAAATGCGGCAGCGGCCCGTTATGCTTGAGAATGCCTTCCAGCGTCTCCCAGGTAAGGTTGAGGCCATCGTGTTCGGCATAGCGATTTTCCAGGAGAGTCACGACCCTTAGCGCCTGCACATTGTGGTCGAATCCGCCGAAGGGCTGCATGGCGCGGTCAAGAGCACGCTCACCGGCGTGACCGAAAGGCGTGTGGCCCAGATCATGGCTGAGAGCGATGGCTTCGGCGAGATCCTCGTCCAGATGCAGCGCGCGGGCGATGGAACGCGCGATCTGGCTGACTTCCAGCGTATGGGTCAGCCGGTTGCGGAAGTGCCGACCCTCATGCGCCAGAAAGACCTGGGTCTTGTGCTGCAGCCGTCGAAATGCGGTCGAGTGGATGATGCGGTCGCGATCACGCTGATATTCCGAACGCGTCGGGCTGGCGCCGGTGCCGAACAACCGACCGAGGGACTGGGATGACCTGCTGGCATAGGGGGCTGTGTGTCTCATCTGGTCTCTTCCGGGCCTTTGCAACAGCGCCTTGAACGCCTATCTTATGGCGAGCGTTATGACATTACGACTGACCCCGGGAAATCCCATGACCGACGCCGCACTTGCCGATGCCCCTGCCGTAACCCTTTCGGACCGCGCCGCCAAGCGTGTGTCGCGCATCCTTTCCAAGGAAGCGCCAGGCACGGTGCTCCGCATATCTGTGGCCGGTGGCGGCTGCTCGGGCTTCCAGTACGAATACAATCTGGTGCAGGACACTCCGGGCGATGACGATCTGGTCCTGCAAAAGGGCGATGCCACGGTGCTGATCGATTCCATGAGCCTTGAGTTCATGGGCGGGGCCGAAATCGACTTTGTCGACGACCTGATCGGTCAATCGTTCCAGGTCAAGAACCCCAATGCCGTCGCCTCTTGCGGCTGCGGCACGAGTTTTGCGGTCTAAGCTTCACCTCCCAGGTCCCGGACAGTAAGGTCCGGCCAGATCAGGAGGAATCGAAGTCATGACCAGCCGCGTCGATGCCGTGATGGACGCCGCAATCTCCGAAGGGAAGATTGTGGGTGCGGAATTGATTGTTACCCGTCACGGGGACGTTGCCTATCAGCGCAGCGCAGGTTGGTTCGACCGTGAGGCCGGGCAGCCGATGATCGACAACGCGATCTACCGGCTGGCTTCGGTCACCAAGCCCATCGTTGCAGCGGCGGCGCTTGCGATGGCAGACAGGGGATTGGTCAGTCTGGACGATCGGGTAAGCCAGCACATTCCCTGGTTTTCTCCTCGTCTCAAGGACGGCAGTGCTGCCGAGATCACCATTCACCATCTGCTGACCCACACGGCGGGGCTCGCGTACAACTACCCAGATGATCCGGCAATATCTACCGGTCTTGGCGCAACCGAGCAGAGCCTCAAAGAAAATTTCGCACGGGTCGCGCAACATCCTCTGGAATACGCGCCTGGAACGGCCTGGCGCTATTCGGTGGCAATCGACGTGCTGGGGGCTGTCCTGGCACAAGTCCATGGTGGCACACTGGAGGACGCGGTCCGGACGTATGTTACTGGCCCACTCGGCATGTCGGAGACCGGCTTTTTTGTTGCTGACCGGAGCAGGCTGGCCAAGCCCTACGCCGATGGGGCGCCGCCGATGCCGATGAGCGACCCGCAGCCCATCGTGGGCGATAACGGCACACTCATGTTCTCGCCATCGCGGATATTCAGCCCAACGGCGTTTCAGTCGGGCGGGGCGGGAATGGCCGGTACGCCCGCAGATATCATCCGGTTCCTTGAAGCCATGCGCAATGGAGGCGGTGGCGTTGTGCGACAGGAGACCGTGGCTCGCGCGTTTTCCAACCAGATTGGCTCGATTGAACGGGATCCGGGACAAAGTTTCGGCTATTTGGGCGCTATCGTGGAAGATCCCGTGGCCGCCGGCGTGCCGTCGGCCAAGGGGACCGTCAATTGGGGCGGCGTCTACGGGCACTCATGGCTCATCGACCCGGTCAATGGGCTGAGCATCATTTCAATGAGCAATACGGCTGTTGAGGGGTGCACGGGGCGCTATCCCAAGGATATCATCGCCGCCGTCTACTCCGAATTGACCTGAGGCCTGCCATGACCCTGCGTATTGCGACCTGGAACATCAACGGCATCAAGGCCCGGCTCGAACTGGTGCTGCGCTGGCTGGAGGAGGAAAAGCCCGACATTGTCGGCCTGCAGGAAATCAAGACCGTTGACGAGGGCTTTCCGAAAGCCGAGTTCGAGGCGCTGGGCTACAATGTGGAAACCCACGGCCAGAAGAGCTGGAATGGCGTGGCATTGCTCTCCAAGCTGCCGTTCGACGAGGTGCATCGCGGTTTGCCGGGCAATGACGAGGACGAGCAGGCGCGCCTGATCGAGGGGGTGTTCTCGCTCGATGGCGGCGTGGTGCGCGTGTGCAATATCTACTTGCCCAATGGTAACCCAGTGGATACGGAAAAATTCCCTTACAAGCTGGCTTGGATGGATCGCCTCAACGGCTTTGTGGAAGGCCGCCTGGCGCTGGAAGAACCATTCATTCTCATGGGGGACTTCAACCTCATCCCTGCCCCCATAGACGCCCATGATCCAGATGCCTGGTGGGGTGATGCGCTCTACCGGCCCGAGAGTCTCGAAAAATTCCGCATCCTGAGGAACATGGGCATGACCGATGCCCTACGGGCCGTCACCGCCGAGGAGGCCTTTACGTTTTGGGACTTCCAGGCTGGAGCATGGCGGCGCAATGCCGGCATCCGCATCGACCACTTGATGCTGTCGCCCCAAGCCGCGGACCGGCTGGACGACGTGGTGGTACACAAAGATGTCCGTGGCTGGGACAAGCCCAGCGATCACGTGCCGGTGGAGGGCGCCTTCAGCTTCTGACGCATCAGAACTGGGCGCTGATCGCGACGCCCGAATTGGACATTTCCAGCGCAGCGGCCCGGGTTTCGGGGGTCGCGATTGACATGGCGCTGCTCAACAACTCATCGGCCAAGGCGAGGTCGGACGTGCCAAGACATGTCGTGCGCGCGAAGTTGAGCCACATCAGCCCCTCGGCGGGCCGGGGCGGATAGTTGTCCATGCCGTTGAACAGCAGATTGCCAAGTTGCGCCTGCGCGAGACAGTGGCCCTTATGGGCGGCGGATTGTAGCCAGCGGGCAGAGAGCATGGGGCTAAGGCCCAAACCTTCTTCCTGCTGGTAGAGCAGGCCGATACGATACTGCGCCTCGGCGTCACCGAAATAAGTGGCGGCATGCATCAGCATGCGATGATATTCAGCCGGGTTCTGGGACACGCCGGCCTCGGGCACTCCGATGCGGAAATATTCCCCAAGCTTCACAAACGAGTTGGCAACAATGTCGGCCTCGAGCCCGCGGGGCGAGGTGTCGGCGTGCTGGTTAGCAATCTGGGCGAAATAGCCGAAGGCCTTGACCGGGTCCTTGTCGACGCCCTCGCCATTCTCATACATGGTGCCCAATTGCCAGAGCGCCAGCGGCCGTCCAGCGGCCGCGTCGCTTTCAAGGGCGGACAGATAGGTGTCGTTGGACACGAAGGCGCCACTGCCGTCGAGCGTATGCGCAAAATTCTGCGCCGCCTCGGCGGCCGTCTGGGCAGAAGCGGGCGCGGCCAGACACAGGGCCAGCAACGCTCCGGACACGGCGCAGGCAAGGGACTTGTCCCAAGTGGTGCGCATAACTCTCCTTTCGCCCGCAGGGATACGAGCGTAATCAACATGCGATCCCCGAACCGCCGGGTCCGCACAGGCGGGGGGCTGATTGACCTGACCGCCTATCAACATCGGTGATCTTGCCCGGTAGCGACGACCAGGCAAAGCAAAGTCTGAACAAGTCGTAAACGCGCTTTGTGACCGCATTCAGCCCATCCCATCACAACGACGTTTCTGGCCAGCGACGGACATCGTCCGCGCAAAGGACCAGAAGCAAACCATGCCGCACAAATGGGTGTTCATCGCCACCATTTCTGGCGCTTTGCGCCAACCGATCAATCTCGTCCCAGGAGGAACCAGGCACATGCGACAGCCATTCATCCAGCCTTGCCATCGTGCCTGCATCCGCCCCCGAATGCCATGCGACCTGCTTTAGGGTCAGATTGTGGCGGGAAACATCGCCAAACCGTTGATGTGAGATTTCCGTATTCTGAATCGATGGCGCTGTTGCGGAATCGTCACAGAGGCAGGCTAGAGGCGGCGTTCACATTGCGCGCAATTGAAGTTGCGGACATAGTTCCGAGCGCAACCCGATTTGGGAGAGAGTGATGAAAACGATCCTGTTCAACCGGAAAACCCTTGGTCTGAAACAGGACACCATCGTTCATGTCTCTCAAATTCTCGTCTGGGTCAGCACGCGCCACAAAACGTCCTAGCGCCCTTTCCCTCTTTCGGTTCCGCGACCGGGAGGCGTCGGCCAGAAGCCGCGCCCGTTGGCGGCGCTTTCTCACCTACTATCGGCCGCACCTGCCGCTGCTCGCGGCAGTGCTCGCCTGTGCGGTGCTGGTGTCAGCTACGGCAATTGCCTTGCCGTTGATTGCCAATCACATTGTCACCCAGCTTCCGGAGCTGACAAGTTCACCTGACTCCGTCGAGGGATTGCTGTGGCTGGGCAGCATCTTGCTGGCTATTTTCGCCGTGCAGGCCCTGGCCACCTATTTCGTGGACTATCGTGGTCACGTGATGGGGGCCCGCATCGAGGCGCAGGTGCGTAGCGAGCTGTTCGAGCACTGCCAGAAACTGTCCTTCGGTTTCTATGACCGGCAACGAACCGGGCAGTTAATGAGCCGCATCACCAATGACTCTCTCTGGCTGGGTGAGCTGTTTCACCACGGCCCGGAGGATCTCGCGATCAGCCTGCTCAAGTTCGCCGGCGCTCTGGCGGTGCTTGTCTGGATCGACCCAGTGGTCGCCATCGCAGTTACCAGCTTGGTACCGTTCGCAATAGGTTACGCCTTGTACTTCAACTGGCGCATGAATGTGGCCATGCAGACGGCCAAGGAGCGTATAGCCGGTGTCAATGAGCGGGTCGAGGATGCCCTTGGGGGTATTCGGGTCGTTCAGTCCTTTGCCAATGAAAAGGCCGAAATGATCCGCTTCAACGCCGAAAACGCCCGGTTCCTGAAGTCCCGGTCTGAGGGGTATCGCAGCGAGGCCCTGCTCTGGAGCGGCATGGATGCCTTCGCACAACTGGTGACGATTGTCGTCATCGTGCTCGGGGCAATGCGCATACTGGCAGGGGAGATGAATGCAGCAGGGTTGCTGACCCTGTTGCTTTGTGTGGGCGTCCTGCTCGATCCGCTGAAGCGTTTCGACAATTTCATCCGCCTCTGGCAGGAGGGCTACACCGGCTTTGTCCGGGCCATGGAATTGCTCGAAGAGCAACCCGATATCGCCGACCGCCCGAAGGCGCGTCCATTGCAGGCGGTTTCCGGGGCGATTGCCTTTGAAAGTGTCGGGTTCCGCTATGAGGCAGATGGGCCAAAGGTGCTCGAAGGCGTGTCGCTGCGCATCGAGCCGGGGGAGTTCGTTGCCCTTGTGGGACCCTCCGGCGTGGGCAAGAGTACCTTATGCAGCCTGGTTCCGCGCTTCTACGAGGTCGATACTGGCAAGGTCACGCTGGATGGACAGGACATTCGTGACGTGACGCTGGCATCGCTGCGCCGCAATGTGGGTGTGGTGCAGCAGGACGTCTATCTGTTCAGTGGCACGGTCGCGGAAAACCTGCGTTATGGCCGGCCGGGAGCATCGCGGGATGACATCGAGGCTGCCGCACATGCAGCCAATGCGCATGATTTCATCCTGAGGCTTCCAAACGGCTACGATACGGATATCGGCCAAAGGGGCGTCAAGCTTTCCGGTGGGCAAAAGCAGCGCCTGACGATTGCCCGGGCCTTCCTAAAAAACCCGCCGGTGCTCATCTTCGACGAAGCCACCAGTGCCATCGACAATGAAAGCGAACGGGCTATCCAGAACTCACTGCTCTCGCTGGCCAGTGGACGCACGACCATCGTGATCGCCCACCGCCTTTCCACCATACGTCAAGCCCACCGCATATTGGTGCTGACACGTGACGGCATTGTCGAGGAAGGAACACATGACGCCCTGATGGCCCGCGGCGGCGTTTATGCAGACCTGCACAGCCTGCAGGGCCGCTTCTGACCCCGATGCGCGGGCGCCTAGAACAAATGGCGCCTGCGCATCCACCACACAATGCCACCAAGGACCGCAACCAAGCCGGCACACACCAGCCAGAAGGCACCCGCATTGTCTGCGAAAGGTATGCCGGCGACATTCATACCCAGGAGACCGGTGATCAGGGTCAATGGCGAGAAAACCACGGTTACCGCCGCTAGCAGCAGCATGGTGTGGTTCATCTGCTCGGAGCGCTCATCGATGATCTCTTCGTGCACAAGCACGGCGCGCTCGGAGAGCGACTGCAGTTCATCACCAATCCGGGCGGTGCGCAGCGACGCTTCGCGCAGCCGCAGCCTGTCACGATCAGACAGGAACGGCAGGTCGGCCATTTCCAACGCACTGAGTGCGTCTCGCTGCGGCCAAACCAGGCGACGGATACTGATCAGGGTGCGCCGCAATTGTTCAAGGCGGTCCTGCGCCCGTTCGGTGCGGTGGGTGATCAGTGTCTCCTCGATCTCGTCCAATCGATCGCCCAGAACTTCGATTAACGGCTCAAGGCGATCGGTTACCTTCAAGGACAAGCGCGCAACCAGATCCGCCGGCGAGACAGGCGCATGGCGCGATTGTTCTGCCCCGGCCATGCCGAGCAGGTCAACGATGCTGATTTCGGATGCAATGATCACCCGGCCGCCCTCGAGCAACAGGGTCATGATCTGGCGGCCCACGTCTTCAGGCGCTGCGCCGGGGCGAACAACCCTGAACATGAACAGGGCCTGGTGATCCAAAACCGTACAGCGCGCCCTGGAACTGGTGGCGGTCAGCAGGCCGGCACTGAATTCTCCCAGTTCATTGCGCAGCCATATCTTGAAGTCCGGAGATCGGGCATTGCCAGCGACGACGACAAACCCGCCTGGCGGCGGATCTGCGGCCGCGGCACTCGCCTGGACGTGCACGGCGCCGCCCTTGCCGTCAAAGACCAACAAGGTTCCCACTTCCGACACGGGCTTTTGCGCCGAAATGTCGGGAGTGGGTGTCGATGTCATGGTTCTGCCTCGTTCAGCTCAGGCGCTTCAGAGCGTCGAGAATCTTGGCGCGGCGCTCTATGGCCGTCTCGCGGCGCGTTTTTTGCTCCTCGATGACTTCCTCGGGGGCCTTGGCCACGAATTGCTCATTACCCAGCTTCTTGTCGATCTGGGCGATTTCGCCATCGAGCTTGCCAACTTCCTTCTCAAGGCGAGCCTTTTCGACCGCAATGTCGATGACACCGGCCAGCGGCAAGGCAAATGTGGAATCGCCAACAACGAACTGCGCAGACTCGCCTGGCACTTCGCTTTGCGGAGAGATTTGATCGAGACGGGCCAGGCGGGAGATCAGCGAAGTGCCCGCGACGAGACGAGACAGTGTCTGCTCCCCTGCCCCGGTGACGACCATTTGCAGCTTGGCACCGGCAGGCACGTTCATCTCAGCCCGCACCGAGCGGACATTGGAGATGACGTCGATCAGCCACGCCAATTCGGCGTCGGACTCCGCATCCTCATGGCCTGACAGGTCGGGCCATTCAGTGGTGATCAGCATGCCTTCGCGCGCCGGCCCGAACTTGCCGGTTTCGGCCCAAAGCTCTTCGGTGACAAAGGGCATCATGGGATGGAGCATGATCAGGATTTGGTCGAGCGCCCAGGCCGCAGTGGCGCGGGTCTCGGCCTTGGCCGCCTCGTCCTCGCCCATGAAGACGGGCTTGGCGAATTCGACATACCAATCGCAGAAGGTGCCCCAGACGAAATCGTAGGCGCTGTTGGCGGCTTCGTTGAATTTATAATCCTCGATGCCAGTGCGCACGGAGGCCAAGGCGCGGGCGGTGGCACCGACGATCCAGCGATTGAGCGGCAGCCTGTTGGCTTTCGGGTCATAGCCGTCAACACGGCGGCATTCGTTCATCTCCAGGAAGCGCGCGGCGTTCCAGAGCTTGGTGACGAAGTTGCGGTAGCCTTCCACCCGGCTAATGGCGAGCTTGAGGTCGCGGCCCTGCGCAGCCATGGCGGCCAGAGTGAAACGGGTAGCGTCTGCACCGTACTCGTCGACAAGCTTGAGGGGGTCGATGACGTTCCCCTTGGTCTTGCTCATCTTCTGGCCCTTTTCGTCACGGACCAGGGCGTGCATGTAGACGGTGTGGAAGGGTTCCTTGTCGAGGAATTCGAGCCCCATCATCATCATGCGGGCAACCCAGAAGAAGATGATATCAAAGCCGGTAACGAGGACGTCGGTGGGGTAATAACGTTTGAGTTCGGGGGTCTCGTCGGGCCAGCCCAAGGTCGAGAACGGCCAGAGGGCGGAGGAGAACCAGGTGTCCAGCACGTCCGGATCTCGGGTCAGTTCAACTGGCTTGCCATAGTGCTTTTCAGCGGCGGCCAGGGCCTCGTTCTCGTCATAGGCGACGAATGCCTCGTTGTCAGGGCCATACCATGCCGGGATCTGGTGACCCCACCAGAGCTGGCGCGAAATGCACCAGGGCTTGATGTTCTCGAGCCAGGCGAAATAGGTGTTTTCGTATTGTTGGGGCACGAATTTGGTGCGGCCCTCGCGCACCGAGGCCAGCGCCGGCTGTGCCAGCACATCGGCCTTGACCCACCATTGGTCGGTCAGGAAGGGCTCGATCACGACGAGCTTGGACTTTTCGTCATGCGGCACCATGATCTTCTTGTCTTCGATGTGGCTGAGACCACGGGTCTCGCTTTCCTCGGCCATGGCGGCGAGGTCTGCGACGATGGCCTTGCGGGCCTCGAAGCGATCCATGCCACGATACTTCGCGGGGATCAAATCGGCATCGATGATGGCGCCACGGGTGGTGAAGACATTGATCGGCTCGACGCCGGCACGCGTGCCGACTTCAAAGTCGTTGAAGTCATGCGCGGGTGTGATTTTCACCGCGCCGGTGCCCAACGTTGGGTCCGCATATTCATCGGCAACAACCGGAATACGGCGGCCCACCAGCGGCAGCTCAACGAACTTGCCGACCAGACCTGCATAACGCTCGTCCTCCGGATGCACGGCAACGGCGACGTCACCCAGCATGGTTTCGGGGCGCGTGGTGGCAACGATGATGTAATCACGGGTTTCGGTGCCCGTGACATTACCCTCTTCGTCCTTGACTGGGAACTCGTAGGTGACGCCATCGGCTAGCGGATAGCGCAAGTGCCACATATGGCCCTTGACCTCGATGTTCTCGACTTCCAGATCGGAAATGGCGGTTTCGAGGCCGGGATGCCAGTTAACCAGGCGCTTGGCACGGTAGATCAGGCCGCGCTTATGCAATTCGACGAACACCTTGGTGACGGCGCGGACCATCTGGTCGTCAGGTTGGCCGCGATCGCCCATGGTGAACTTTTCGCGGCTGAAATCAGCCGACGCGCCGAGGCGCTTGAGCTGATTCATGATCGTGCCGCCGCTCTCGGCTTTCCACTCCCAGACCCGGTCGATGAAGGCTTCGCGGCCCATGCTGCGACGGTCGAGCTGCTTTTCAGAGAGCTGTCGTTCGACGATCATCTGCGTGGCGATGCCCGCATGGTCGGTGCCCGGCTGCCAAAGCACATCCTTCTTCAGCATCCGGTTGAAACGAACCAGGATATCCTGAATGGTATTGTTCAGCGCGTGACCGATATGGAGTGAACCGGTGACATTGGGTGGCGGGATGACGATGGTGAAAGTTTCCGCGCCGGGCTTGGCCCCTGCCCCCGCTTCAAACGACTTGGTCTCCAGCCAGGCATCATAGATGCGGCTTTCGACGGCGGCGGGCTCATAGGTCTTTTCAAGCATAAACGTCACTCGCGAACAGCAGCGACCCGCCAGGCAAGACCTAGGCGGGCCGAAATAGGTTGGCAGACTTCAAGCAAATGCCGGGTGCGTGGTCAACATAAAGGCTGACCGGAATGCTTCATTCGCCGCGCGAAACGCGGGCGATCTCCTTTTCCACCATGCGCTCGACAACCGCTGGCAGATTTTCGTCGAGCCATTCCTTGAGCATGGGACGCAGCATGTCGCGCATCATCGCCTCTATGGTGAGGCCGGGATTGCCGATGCCCAGAGCGCTGAGCTTGCCAATTGAGCCACGAACCGCCGCGCGGGTGGCCGGCTCCAGAAGCTGGTCCGCCATGTCTGATGTCAGCGTCGGATCAGGCAGTGCCTCAGCTCGCGCAGCAGGTTCCTCCATTGCCGGTTCGGGCTCGGGGATCGCGTGCGGTTCAGGATCTGGTTGAGGAGCGGGTGCAGGGGCAGCTTTCGCAACGGGTTCGGAGGACTCCTCCGGCTGCGCTTTGGCGGGCGCCGGGTCGAAGCTGGGAAGATCGTCCTCCGCGTCGAAGGTCACGTCCTCTGCTTCCACCAGCGTGGGTGCCTCGGCTTCCCCGTCCTCGGTGTCAGCCAGGATAGCATCGAAGCTGAACCCTTCCGCATCATCCCCTTCTTCGACGATCTGTGACGGAGACAGGGCCAAGGGCTCAATGTCGTCCAGCATGTCGCTGAGGTCACGATCATCCTGTTCGCCCAGCGGCCGCGCCGGAGCGGCCTGCATTGGCGGCGGCGCTGATTGTGCAGAGGGTCGGCGAGGTGCACCGGCTGCATCATCATCGGCGATAATCTGTCGAATGGACGACAGGATTTCGTCCATGGACGGTTCTTTGGGTGCCGGCTTATTCATCAGTGCCTCTTACTCATGCGCCCGACTGGGTCAACGTCCGCAGCCGCCAACCCTGATTCGTAACCATCAGCTTAAACATATGGCGACCACATAGGAATCTCCCCAAGGCGGGAAGTGACGGTCTTCCACGAAAAGTTGTGGCCGGGACTTGCCCGGCCACAACATTTTGCGATCGGCTGTTCGCGTTATTCGACGACGGTGCGCAATTCCTGCCAGACATCCTCGACCGCCTGGGTATAGGGGACAGCCGTCTTGACCTGCACCGGAAGGCCGAGATCGCGCGCCGTCAGGCGCCCCATGGCGCTCAGGAGTGAGAAGGTCGCGACCGTTTTGCCGTTGGAAGCGTTGATCAGGGCCTCACGTGCACTGGTCAGATCCGCCTGGGCGTTGAGTACATCGAGGGTGGTGGCGGTGCCTAAATCGCGCTCCTGGATGACCCCATCGAGCACAGAATTACTGGCTGTCACGGCGGCCTGCGCGGCGCTGATCTGCGCATCGGCGCTTTGGATACCAGTCCAGGCCGAAATCACGGCCTCACGAACCTGGTCATAGGCGCCCATCGCGTCCATCTCAGTCTTGATCTGGTTCAAGTTTGCCTGACGCACCCCGGAACCGATGGCTCCGCCCGAGTAGATCGGGATGTTAATCTGGAAGCCAAGCGAACCGCGAATGCCGTCCTGGGCTCCGCCCGAGGGGCCTGTCCAGCCCGTGCCGACCGAGGCAGAAACCGTCGCCGTGGGGCCAAAGGCCGCTTCAGCTGCATCGCTGCCGGCCTGGGCGGCGCGAATGCTGGCCTTGGACAGAAGAATGGCTGGATGTCCAATTTCCGCCTCAGCAATAGCAGCATCGATCGAACGCGGAATGAGATTTGAATAACCGTGGCCAGTCGACAGGCCCCGCGGCCGTTGACCAACCAAGCGCTGGAACGTGGCCTCGCTGGTCTGCAACGTGCTCACTGCAGCTTGGTATGCAGCTTGCCCCTGCGCCAGACGTGCCTGGGCCTGGGCGACATCGATTCGCGTTCCCTCGCCAACATCGAGGCGGTCCTGCGCGGACTGCAATTGCGCCTGGAAGAAGTTGATATTCTCCTGTCGCAGAGAAACCAGATCTCGTCCGCTCAACACAGACATATAGGCCTGCACCACCTGGAGCAGAACGTTCTGCTCGGTATTGCGAATCTGGTATTCGGCAACCTCGGCAGCAGCACGGGCCGCTTCAACCCGGGCGGCTGTCCGGTTGTTGTCGTAGATTGTCTGATTGTAGGAGAGTCCGGTGGTCAGGGATTGGCCGGAAGTCCAATTGCCACCAACTAGGCTCGCACTCTGGCTGCCGCTGATCGAGGCGCCAATTGTGGGCAACATCCCCGCCTTAGCCTGGACGATACCCTCGGCCTGCGCTTTGGCACCCAGCAACGCAGATTGCAGGTCGGGGGCATGATCGTAGGCAGCAGCAAGAGCTTGGCTGATCGATTGGGCATGAGCAGCGCCGACCGACGACACCGTCAGTAACAAAGCACAGGCCCCTGCCCGCAAAAAACCAAGACTATTCATCAACCCGCCTCCAGACCCAATCACCCATACGCCCGGCAGATGAGGTGTACAACCGACTCAAGCAATCCTTACCGGACTTTAATCGCATCTTCATGCCCGCACGTAACCCGATCGCAACATATCGCTCTAAAGACGAACTCTTCTGCCGCATTGTTCAACAGAAGCGCCGGCAACTTCGCATTGAAGTGGGAACGAGAAACAACTCCCGCAGATGTCCGGGCCCAGACCGTCGCAACGCCGGCGATACCGGCGCCAACGACTGCAACCAATCGGCCACCCATGGCCAGACCAGAAAGTGGCCTTGAGCCTCGACAACGGCACCCTCGATCACGATGGCATCAAATGATCCAGCCAAGAGCGCATCATCCTCCGCGGTGACGACGGACACACTCTTTGCGTCCACCTGATCCAGATTGTGCCGGGCAATCCTTGCCAGGTCTTTATCAGATTCGTAGGCGACTACCGATTGGCGAGTTTGGAGAAAATTGCAGATGAGTAACCGCTGCCGCAGCCGAAATCGAGGACGCGATCTTCCGGCCTTATTGCGGCCAGTTGAGCGAGGCGGGCAAACGTGACCGGCGAGGACAGCAGACGCCCGCCACCGATATCGTGCGGTGCATCGCTATAGGCCAGATATGTTCGGCGCTCTGGAACGAAGTGCTCACGCGGCACCGTCAGCAGCGCAGAAAGCAGCCGCGGCTCGACCACAGAGTGCACCGCAATCTGAGTGTCGACCATAGCCTTGCGCGCCACGCCAAAATCAATGATGGCCATGACCGGCCTCCTGCTACCCTATGCCGGGCGTGAATATGCCTGCGTCAGGTCGAATGCAACCGTCCGCCCTATGGCACGAAGACTGCCGACATGGCACTAAGACTGTCGACCTATTTATCCCTGGGCGACACGCCACCCGAATCGTTCTCACCCTTGCCCGGTTCGGGATCGACTGGTTGATCGAGTTCAGCACCGTCCGTGCGGCGACCAAGATCGTCGATGTTGTCGTCCTGTTGCTGGCCCGGCGTGGTCTCTTCGGGCGCAACTTCTCCATCCTGATGCTTTTTGGCCATTTGCAGGTTCCTTTCGGCTCTGGAGGGCAAACTGCCGAGCGGGCCAGGTGTTCCCGCATTGCCGCGCTATTCCCTTCGACCGGAGGGACTGGGCCGTTTGAACTGGTCTGTCAGGGCCAGCAGGACCACCATATGCAAACGCTCAGGCGTGGTTGGGGCTTTCAGACATTTGACACGCGAGGACACGGTATACCGCGCCCCATTCCGCTCGCCGGTTGCGGTATAAACGAGATACTTGCTGGTTTCGTCGTAGTAGGCCGAGGTTACTTTGAACTGCATCGACTGACTGCCTGTCCCGCCGGCTTCCGGGACACGCGTGGTGGGGAGATGGTGTGGCCGTTGCCGTGTCGGCCACAAAATTCACAGCGCAACACGCAACCTATTGCATAAGCGATTGCCGTCAAATAGGTACAGCGCCCAGAGGCCGCGTGGCGGAGTGGTTACGCAGCGGATTGCAAATCAGCCCTCAACTCTGATTTCCCACAACATCGCTGCACACACCCGCCTTTGGCAACAACCCAAACCGGCGCAATCCGAGGGTGTTTGCACACACTTTTGGCTACAGCCTGACCCTCCGCGCCATTCTGCCAGTCACGAGCAGGGCCAGCCGTCAATTCACGACCGTCGGCTGATCTCGCGATGGATGCGCATTTCCTCCCGAACACTGTCGAGCTCGTCGGCTGTCGCCTTCTGCTGCTCTGCTAGCGCCTTGGTCGCCACCCCCAGAGAGGTGATCGAAACGGTCAAGCCTTCAACCGCGGCCGTGGCCGCGCGGATGGCAGAAGAGTCGACCACCATGGCCGCCACTTCGGCCTTACCAGGCTCGGACGCACCAGCCTTCTTGCCCTGGATTAAGCCAAGGCGCGCCATGCCGATAATGACGGCAAGGCTTACGGCGAAGATGGAATAAACAAGAACTTGGGCCCAGATGGGCAGAGGGGACAGGTCAGGGAACTGCATTGCCTTCTCCGGCGTCGTGGGCTGCTCGATAGATGTTGACCAGCTCGATACCGGCGAAGACCGGATAGACCGCAAGCCATGTGCTGACACTGCCGGAAAGGGCGAAGGCGGTGCTGATGCCCACAAAGATCATGAAGCCGCATCCGGCCGACACCATCCTGATCCAAGGCGTCACCTCGCGACGAGCACCGTTCACCACCAGACCGGCGATACGCAAGATGCCGAGGAACAGCATGACGGTGCCCATGAGGTTCTCGCTGATGCGCGCGGCCCGGAACAACTCGAATGCCTGGCCGGTAAACGTCTCGGCCGGCAGCAACAGAACGGCTCCCCATAGCGCCGTGATTGCCGCCAGCATCCATTCTGTCATGCGGGGGCCGAACCGGTGGCGGATGCGTATCCAGATGCCGCCCTGTGGTTGGTAGAGCATCAGGGCCTCCATCCGCAGACGCGGGCGCCGTATTCATTGTGGGTCAGCACCTGTCGCGCCGTGCCCTCCGTGAGACTGTCAGAAGCCGATGGACGGATGGGCGACGACACCTGGCAGAAGTTGCCGGCCGTGGCGCTGCACGCGGCCAGCAACAGGGCCATGATGATGAGGGCACTAGTCTTCCACACGGTTCCACCTCCGAAGTTCTTCGGCCACGTCCTGCGATCCAAGGTCTTTCACGTCTTCCTCGACATCGCGGCGGATGATGACGTGATCGTGGGCTTCCCGGTCGCGCTTGGCTTGATCGATCTCGGCTTGCCGTTTCCGGCCCCAGAGATAGCCCAGGATCGGCAGAAGGGAGATGGCGGCGGCTAGGGTAGCCCGCCAGCCCCAAACGAACTGCACGAGCACCAGAACAGTCAGCCCGAGCACTACCCAGACGATGGGCGGCACCATGCCGAGAAGGAAGAGGATGAAGTCAAACATCGCGAGGCCTCGTGACTGACTTCATCACGAACCAGGCAATGCCGGCGCAGATGACGAGCACGATGCCGACGGCAAGAGCGAACTGGACTGGACCATTGCCCTGCGCGAGCGGAGCGGCCGCGCCCAGACCGGTGCCGACGGTCGGAATGATAACCTCGGGCTTGCCGATCTTGTCGATGATGGATTCGGTCTTGGGCTCGGTAGGGAATGTCGGCGTGGCGACGTTCTTCCGCGGGAAGTCGCTGCCATCGTTCCAGCGTCGGGCCGGGCCGGTGTCGATGTGCATGAAGCCGGACTTTGGATAGTGGCCAAAGCCGGTAAAGCCGACGCTGCGGGCCACCTGCTCGAAATGCCAGGGGTCTTGATTGTCCATCCGCACATCGAATGCCCGCGCCAGGCGGTGCTGGGAACGGGTCGCTCCGCCCACTGCCTTGTTGTGCGCAGCCGAACGATAGGCTGATGTAATGATCAGGGGCTTGCCGAGGATGTTGCGGAGCTTCTGGAGCTTGTCCATGGCCGCTTCATCGATCATCAACTCCCCTTCCCGCTTGCTGGCCATCTCCTGCGGGGAGAAGTTCGGCCAGCGCCATTCGGACATGGGGAATTGCTGCCAGGTCGCATAGACCTTGCCGGTGATGGCCATCATGGCCTCCTATCGATGTGTTGGAAAAGAAAGAGGCGGCCCAGAGGGACCGCCTGTTTGTCGATTGAGGCATGGCCAACATAGCCATACCGATGTCATGCGGCTTTTGCTGTATCCGGCTGCTTCTCGGCATCCACAGCCGACTGAAAGACCTTGTGCACTTCGTGCGTCCGCCGGCAGACGTCGTAGATCATGAAACTGATCATCTCGGCTTCGTTATCGCTCAGGACGATCTGCCCAGAGTTTCTGGTTGCGGAGCGGGTGTGCGCGTCCTCAAACAAACTGGCCAAGATCTGCGCCGCCATCGCCGCATCGGAAACTGGTGTCTCCATCTCGTGAAATTCATTCATGAGATCACCCTCCCCACAATCACACAGGCAACGGATGCCCGCCCATCCTTGGATTCTGGGTTGTCATAGACGTCGTAATAGCCGCCACGCCGCCCTGTGCACCAGAACTTGAGGCTGTTCCGAGGCGTTTCGATCCCGATCGTACCGTCCCCTCTGATCACAACGCACGGTTCTCGCCCCGACAGAGGCCCGACGTCCAGATCAACCAAGACAATCTCGCCATCTATCACCATCGCCGCGGCTGGAGGATGCTCGGTTGACTGGACGGGAGCGCGCCGATCCTGAAGTGCTAACGCGCCCATCAGTGTGCCCCCGAAAGGTAGTCATTGAGCGCCGAAACGACCGCCGCGCCGGGAGGGGCGGATTTGCCTGCGAACTTTTTGACGAAATGCTGAAGCCCCTTCGGAGTGATATAGGTCTGGGTGCGAACGTAGTCGCCTTGCGGCTCGATCTTCACTTCGAAGAGACCCTGCTGGCGATAGCGGACATAGGGCACCAGCGCGCCGCCCTGATAGAACAAATGCTGCTTCTTGAGCTCCTGAATGAACTTGTTCGGGCGGCCCGTGATAATGCGCCCGGCGTTCTGGAGCGTGTAGAGGCCATCCTTCTCGGCAAAATCATCGTGGAAGGCGACTTTCGGCGCATCGGCCTCGATCTGAGACTGGAGCGTTTCGACCCGCTCGGCGTAGTTGCCCAGTAGGCCACGCAGCGCCGCCGGATCATTGAGCAGCGCGACCGGATCGGCTTTCGGTTGCGCATTCTCCAGTTCCTGCCACCGATCTACCAGCCGGGCGGTGAACTCGGGCGAGAGCTGCGCGACGATCACGTAACTGTCGCGTTTCCCGATGCGATATTCCTGCACCGTCTGGCCGAGGTGATTTTTAACGTCCTCAATTTGAGGAAGTTGGATCACGCCGCGCTCAACCAACGTCTCGATGGTGCGCTTGACGTTGTCATGGCGCTTCTCGACCAGCTCCGCGATTTCGCGGCTGGACATTGTGACCGGGCCATTGCCCGTGATATTGATTAGGTCATTCATCTGGGTAGCCTTTCCTACCTTGGTGATAGATGGGGCCGCCTGCCAGGGCGGCTTTGTCGTCTGCAGCGGGGCTCAGGTTCCTAGGCCGCACGCCCCGCTGCTTCCTCCTGCATCCGGCGAAGCGCCTGGACGATCAGGGTATTTTGAGAGGCAGCTTCCCGCCTCGCTTTCTTTTCCAGCCAAAGCTTCAGATCAGCCGGCATCCGCACAATGATGCGGGGCAATTCATCGCTCGGGTACATCGCGACTCCTATTCCGAGTTGATGCCGCAGCGTAATGCCGACTCGGCATCGACGTCAACTCGTAATCATTCCAAGTCGCCATATTTTCCGCTAGCTCTGTCGAAATGAGCAAGAAGCCTTACCCAAGTGACATCGCCGACCGTTTCATTGTCCGGCTTCCCGAAGGCATGCGCGAGCGCCTCAAGGATGAGGCCGCCAAGAACGGCCGCTCCATGAACAGCGAGATCGTTTCGAGGCTGGAGATGACACTAAACGGCGGGGAGGATCCTGATGTGCCTCACGCCCTCCGCCTGTTGCGTGAGCAAAACCGGATCATTCTCGATTTGATTGACGAGGCCGGCATCAAGATATCGAGAAAGCTCCGACGCGGGTACGAAGAGCTAGCCGCGCCGCCGGACGAAGATCCCTCTGATTAATGCGCACATTCAGCCCCTAAGAAAGAGGCGACCCAGATGGACCGCCTTGCATGAGGTTTTGGGTGCGGACTATCAATACCGGGTCAACCGCATGGGATCGGAGCGTATGAAATCAATTCGGCAGGTTCTTGAAGTTGTCCATTCGGAAGGAGTGTATTCTTGGCCAGAAGGCCAGGAATGCCCGCTTGGCCCGATGGCTGACACCGCATATGAGGCCGGATACATCCAGCGCTCCGATGACGGAGCGGCTGGAGCGTTTGAATTTTACCAGCTGACCCGTCTTGGCCGGGAATATCTTGATCTACCGCCCACCATTGGTGACCGCCTCCAAAACGCAATCCGTAGCATACTACCGCAGAATTAACCCGCGAATACTTTCGCTAGACCAGTTGTGTGTCAGTGATCTATGACTGCGCCATCCGAACGGAAATAAGAGGCTTACAATGCAGGAAAAATGGCGCGAGTCCTGGACCGAAACTGAGGGGGCCAAAGCCTATGGCGACTTGTTTTTCAAGCGCGCAACCAGCGAGCTTGGCGAGATGGAGAGCAGCAAGGCCGCCGCCGCACGAATGCAGAAACTAGTTCGCACTGGCGATGTGGTTGCGGACGTAGGCTGCGGGGCGGGGCATTACCTAGTGAGCCTCCTAAAGGCTATCCCAGAGCCTTTCCAGTATCGCGGGATTGACGCAACCCCGTACTATGTTGACCTTGGCCAAAAAGCGTTTGCTGGCAATCCTTCCGTCCAGTTCAAACAAGGCGACATTTTTGATCTCCCAATGGAAGATCGCTCGGTGGATGTCGCCATGTGCTGTAACGTTTTGCTGCATCTCCCGTCTGTTGCTCAACCATTAGCCGAGTTGATCCGCATTGCCCGTCGCCAGGTGTTAGTCCGCACCCTGATAGGCGAAACCAGCTTCGTCATAAAGCATGTCGATCCGCGCGAGGATGGCGCTGAATTCGAAGACGAAGAACCCCGCGGGTTTCACTTTCTGAACATTTACAGCGAGCGCTACCTTCGCCACCTCTTGGCGGGCAATAGCCGGGTCAAGGGTGTGCACATATCACTCGACAACGACTTCGACGCTTCGAAAATCGCGGACACTTCGAATGCGTTGACGAAAGCGTGGGATGCCACAAAGGTCGTGAATGGCATGCAGATCAGTGGCTACATCGTTCAGCCGTGGTCTTGGCTGCTCATTGAGCTGATCGATTGATCAGCCTTCGTACCAGCCTGTAACATTGAGTTGGCTGTTGATGCGGTTAGCCTGCAAACTACCCCCGGTGGAGAATTCAAACTGGGGGTAGAATGAGAAGGCGACATCGATAGCGGGAAAGACATAGGACTCGTTACCACTGGAGTTCTTCTGATAGAGACCGGTGTACTCCACGTGATTTCCCCCATCCATGTCGAAATACTCGGCAACTTGGCCCGTGGACGAGGTGGAAAGAGTGGCTGAGCTATCCATCAATATCCGAGTGGCCAGTGGGGAGATATAGCCGCCCGTAGTCATGAAGACGCCTGCGGACTTGTCCCCGTTGGTGCTTTGATCGAGGAGATAGATGCCCTTAGACTTTACGATGTCGCCACTGTCCGCAATATTCCGCACCTCCGCCGTGTCCATATAGCAGGCGTTGAGATAGCAATAGTGATCGAAACCGGGCGGCGCGATCAGGAAATAGTCATACGCAGCCATCGCACCAACATCAGCCAGCGTCACTGTCGTTCCAGTGTTTGCCGTGACAGTAGTCAAGCGGCCCGAGAAGGCGTTCGCGCGGCTGTTCAGTGTTTCCGTGATGACCAGCACTTCAGCTCCAACTAGCGCATTGGTAGCAAACTGGTAGGTCTTACCAGCGATGGAGCGCTGATTTTCTCCACCTTGGTTCAGAGTGACGACGCTGCCTGCAATCGAACCTACGCGCAGAAACGGCATTGAGCCAAGTGTAGCCGTCGCATCGCCGTCATTCGCCGCCGCAAACTGGGCGTACCAGTTCGACTTAACGTGCCAGGCTTCAGCAAAGAGATCGCCTGCCGTGCTCGTCCCATTGCCGAGGTCGATGATGTGTCGCTCTTCACTATCGAAGGCGGGCATGTCAAAGACGGGTGCCCGGCCAACTTTATACCGACCCTTGAACCGGAAGCCGCCCATAGCGATGGAGCGGACGCCGGTAATCTCCACCTGCGTGGCCGAGTAATAGGCCACCGGGATGCGCGGCCCGTTCGGGTCAACAAGCCGGAAGTCTGCCTTGGCATCATCACCGATCTTGACGAGTGTAGCAGCGCCAGCCGCAAGTGCGCGGGTCGAGACGCCACCGGTCGCGTGTTTTGGCTCGGTGACAGCGCTGTCTGCGATCTTGATCGTGGTAACCGACCCATCTGCTACCGCCGCAGCCGCAAGAATCTGCAGCCACGCTCCCGTGACACTGCCGACAGGATCGTCGCCGGTCGCAGACGGGTCCTTGAGTTGATACCACTTGCCATCCGAGCCGGTGACCACCTGACCCTCAGTGTAAGTAGTCAGGGCGACATAGTCCCCCTGATGGTCAAAGGTCGCACCGGTGGCGGACGAGAACAACTGACGCCATTCGCTGCCCACCTTGAAGAACAGGGTGCCGACGCCATCGATGATGTCACCAATGGCCAGGTTGGCTCCGGAGGCGGCCTTTACGTTCTCGGCGGAACCGCCATTGAGCGTGAGCGTCACGGTGCTGGACGAGTTCGTGCCCGGTGGGTCGGGCAGCAAAACACACAATACGTCCGCCGGGTTCACCGTCGCCTCGGTCGACGCTGTGATGGCGTTTGCCGTGCCGCCGATGCTGGTCAGGACCGCAAATGTGTCGGGGAAGCCACGACCCTTCACCCATACTGCAGCGGACCGATAATAGTAGCCATTCTTGGTTGCATCAGGGTCATTAAGCACCAGGCCGCCATAGGTCTCGCTGGCAGGCGTGACGAGATCGAGTGCGGCCTTGGTCTCTTTCACAACGGACGGCGCGCTGGATGAGCCCATGATCTGTTCCAGAAGCTGAATGATCTGGGACTTCGCCGGCATGACGCCGGGAGCATAGACGGTTTTTGGCGTCAGAACGGCCATTGAGGGCTCCATACGAAAAAGCCCGGCTGGTTAGGCCGGGTTGGTTCAGTTCATTGATTTGAGGTTGGTCAGGTGACCGTCATTGCGCCTGTGGCAACAGGAAAGGCTTCGACGCCAGACCCATTGATCGCCACGACCCAGCCATAGACAGTCCCGGCGCTCTGGCCGGTAATGGTACGGCTGTCAGTAGCGTTCGGAGCGCCATACTCGGTTGCCTGTAGAATGGCGGTTTCGAAGTCATTGGTCGCGGACAGATAGATGCGCGCCCCGACATAATTGGAACTGTTCGGCGCCGTCCATTCGATTTCCACCTGACCCACCCCACCAGTGCCAGTCACTAGCGTGACGTCGTCAGGCGCAACCGGGTCGGCCGTAGCCGTCAGGGTCACATAGCTGGTCCAGTCAGAGCGGGCGCCTGCGGACCATGTGCGGGAGCGGAACTTGTATTCGACGCCATCAGCCAGGAAGCCGGTGCGGACGACAGTCTCACCAGCCGCCCCAGTGGTAGATTGCAAAGCGCCACCAGACGTTGGCTCCCACTGGACCTCGTACTGGAAGGTGGCGTTTTGGAATGTGAACGTCGCCTCGCCATAGGCCGCCGTCGATCCGCCGCCGACGTCTTCAACTTCGATCGTCACCGCGAAATCCGCCGGCAGAGGAACATCCTCCGGCTCGACGGGCGTGACATTGGCGCCCGGCTCTCCTTCTTCAGTCGCTGCATTGAAGGCATAGAGCGTGGCCGGCACCACGATACCCTCGAATTCCATCGTCAAATTGCGCAGGGATAGCTTCGGGCGCCCGATGATTTCTACTACGGATTCGTCGAGCTTCGGCGGCAAGTGGACCCTGACAAAGCGGCGATATGGAACGTCCTTCGCGGGTTCATAGTGCGCCTTGACCGTTACCCGGGGCGCATTGGCCCGAATGAACGCAATCTTCTGCAGCCGCGCCATATGATTGTGCCGCTGCACTGCCTGGTTTTCGACGGTCTTGGTGCGCTCGTCATCAGAGGGATAGGGAATGCCATAGATCGCAGCATCAGCGGTGTTGTAGCCCTTCGCTGGATCGGTGTACCGCCCCCGCACGGCCAGAACTGTCGATGCCTTGCGCTTGTTCGGATCGTAATTGACACTGATGATGTCGTTCTGAACCAGCCGAATATCTGGCTCGACATACTCGCCAGGGTGAACACCAACTAGGCCATCTGACCGCTCGTAAATAACCAATTCTGCGGCCTGGTCCATGATGCGGCCCACCTGGACCGGATCGTTATCGGCGCGAAACCAGAAACCGCCATGATAGCGCGGCTCGCTTCCGCCTGATCGATTGGTCACTGTTTCGTCGGCAACATCCGCTGCCGCTTCCCAGTCGGGCAGATACATTTCATCCATGGTCAGCTTGCCGCCGACTGCATGGGTCAAATGCCAGAGCCGATGCAGGGGAATGTTTTCGGTATAGCCCGACAAGTCAGCTCGGGGGTCATAGATACCGTTGTGGCCTTGGATGATAGCGGTATGGAGCGGCATCCCGCTGGGATAGGTGCTCTGCAAATCCTCTGATGCCACCGACTGCACCAGAAGCATGACGGTCGCGAGGCCATCGCCGCGGTGATCTTCTGTCCATATCGCCGGAAACGCAGAAACGACTTCCGAGTAGGCGGTCGATGCAGCATCACCAAGTCGGGTCTGTATCGCCACATGGTTGTTGAAGTGCGCGGGATCGTTGACGGCACCCCCTGCGCTTGGGTTGACTGCTTCGTCATGCAGATAATGCTGAACGAAACCCTCGATGCCATGAGCGGCAATCACAGTGATATGATAGGCAGTGCCTCCCGTCTCTTCGAGGAACGCATAGTCGCCGCCCTTTTTGACCGGGCCGAGGGAATAGGTCAGTGGGGGCACAGATTGTTTCAGATTGTATTTGCCGTCCTCTGGCTTCGGCGCCTCGGGCTTGGGGGGCTGGAAGGCTGTCGAGGCTAGAGCCAGCGCGCCACCGATCAGCAGATAGGACGCACCAAGGGCCAGAGCCGGCGCAATCGCGGCAATGGTCGCCAGGGGCACGCCGATGGCGCCTAGCGCCTGGATAAGCGACGGGAGAATGACAGCAGCAATTGTCTCTGGCACTTACACTCTCCACATCGCCAAGGCTTTTGCCGACATCGCTTCCCACTGGACCCGGTCGGCGTTGCCAAACCAAACCGCCCAGCGCGCACCATTCCAGATCGCTGCCCATTGCCGTTCTGGCCGGTGCGCAGAGCCGATCACGGCCACGCATCCGAACTCCGGCTCATGGATTGGCTTCAGGCCCGCCACGGACGCACAGGCGGCCACTACGGCCATGAGATCACCACGCTCGGCCACTAGGGCCCGGCACCCGGCTTCATCGCTGTAGGTGCCGCGCCACGCTGCAGCAGGATCCTCGTAGCCAGACCAGACGCACCAGTCCGCCACCATCAGCGAGCAGTCGGACTGCCCCCACACGAACGGCCGGCGGCTCGTCTGCTCGATGAAGTTCTCGAAGGCCGCCATCCGCTCGACAATGCGCGGCTCATGGAAGTGTCGGCGCAAGACGGTGACCGCTCCACGCGATGCACGCGGGCGTTCTTCGGCAGCTCGCCAGAGCGACCGGATTTCCTGCCATGACTGTTGCATCAGCTAAACCTGGGCCACCTAATGGCCTTGTCGGAAAGGCCGGGGATTCTCTCGGCGAACTTGTCGCTCGGCGCCGACGGGTTGAGCTGGGCAGACCGGGCCCGCTGATCGACGTCGGACAGCACCGCCCCGCTGGTCAGCCGGCGAACGGAGAACCGGTTCGTGATTTCCAGCGTGATGGATGAAATTGTCCCGTCCTCGGTGGAAGTGTCGGCCATGGGCATATTGTCGATGGTGCCGGTGAACTTGACCTCAGGCGCCCCGGTCGGCTGGTCCCATGCATCCATCCCCTGGAGAAGAAGTTGGACCTTGCCGCCGATGACGTTGCCGTCCTCCATTTCATCGAAGGCCAAGCCGGCGCCATCAGGCGCCAACCCAGAAACGCCCAGCATCAGCGTTGCGGCCTCGCCGTTCATCGCCATCTCGATTTCATCGAGGCCTTCGGTCAGGCAGGCGCCCAGCCATAGATCGCCATTGGTATCGAGAAACGGCCCTGCCCCATCGTGCAGGCGCGTGACTGTTTCGTCCGGAAAGGTGAACCGGACGAGAACCTTGAGGGACTTGATGGCCATCTATGCCGCCTCTAGCGCCAGATCCGACCAGACGTCGACGGCCTCGACCAAACCGACCGAAGGCCTCGGCATGTTCGCCGGCGGAAACTCGATATCCATCTGACTGTCAGAGGCCAGGCGGCACAGGATTGTGGGCCGATCGGTTTCAAGCCAGGCATCGGCAGGAATCTCCTGCCTGACCGCTGGAAAGATCGGAACCCGGAATTCGTCGTCACCGATCTGCTCGATCATAGCCCCGGTCTCATACATGGCGTGCTGATAGCTAAAGCGAATGCCCTGGACGGTTGGAGCCGAAATCAGGCGAAGCCGCACCACAGTCGCTCCCAGCGGCGCCGTGGTGGCCATCTCCACCCGAGTGACGCCCTCGTAATACTCAGTGTCGTCTTCAAACGGCGTATCGTCGTCATGGGGGTAGAGCCCGGGCGAGAAGTCGGTCCAGGTCGGCGGCGAGGCCAGAAGCCGAGTCGAGCACACCGGCACCACCAGCAGCCCAGCCTGGCCGTTGAGATAGGTTCGGAGCTTGGTCCACTCGCGCGCCTGGTCAAACTGCTGGCCCCGGCGAAAGGCTATGCCGTTCAGACTACCCTGCCAGAACCCCTTGTCAGTGCGGGTATATCGGGCAATGCCGCCCAGGGAACGACCGCCCGAGCGAGTGAACGGCACCGGATTGAACGGCACCGACTGCGCGGGGAGCAGGTCAATCGGCCAATGCACATAATCAAGATCCGTCACAGCCGGTAATCTCCGCCAGCGCTATCTCTCTGGTATTTGGCAACCGCACCTGGGGCGGTCTTGTTGGACTGAACTGTTGCAGTCGTGACGATCGCTGGAGCGCTCTTTGCAACCACCCTGCCCGCGCCATCCTCGACATAGGCCGAGAACTTTTCATCGTCAGACACCACGCGAACGGTGAGCGCCTGCGGGGCGCCAGCGGCCATTGACGGCATTCTGATATCCACCGGGACTCGCCCGCCATTTGGCAAGGGAATGACGGCCTCTTGGCCATGGACAATGCCACGCGGTTGCCCGCGGGCCCCACCGGTGTTCGCGGTGCCCGAAGCAAACCCGAACATGCCGCCGAGAAACCCAAGGGGATTGAAGCCGCCGGCCTTCATCCCGCCGCCCAGTAGATTGAGGCCTGTGCTCAGAAGGTTCTTCGCCAGGTCCTTGATGACGGAGTTGAGGATTTCGCCGGCGTCACGCCCTTCAAGGAATCCGTCAATAATGCTGTCCAAAGCGCCTCTGGCGGCCTGACCCATATCGTCGGCCGCCTGCCGCACAAGATCCTGTGCTTCTGCCAGCCGGGCCGCTTCTGCCGTTGCTCGAGCATATCCCGTCGCCAGCTCATCAATCTGGGCCTGGCGCTGCGGAGTGAGGGCTAGACCAGCTTCGGTCGCGGCATTCTCCAGCTCCATCTGAGCCCGCAGACGTTCAATCGCAAACCCATAGTCATTGACGGCAATACCAAGCTGACGCTGGAGTTCGGTTTCTCGATTGAGGGCGTCAATGCGCTGCTGCTGTGAGGCGATAGCCTTAGCGAATCGGTCAGAGCTCGACCCGCCGCCACCACCGCCACCACCCGAAGCCCCGCCAATCGGATAGTCGGCAAGCGAAACTCTCCGGGGATCATCCGCCTCAACCGTGATCTTCAGCGGCTCTGCCGGCGCCTCCCCAGCCAGCGCGCGAGCCAAGGCTTCATCCTCTGGCGTGGCACCGAGCAGTTCGAACGTCTGGGTAAGAACCCGGCCCGCCGCAGAGGAACCGGAGGTGAGCCCTGGCACACCCAGATCATTGATAAAGGTGGACGCTGCGAACCCAGCGCCTTCCAGCCCGGAGATCCGCGCTAACTCGTTGGCAAACGCCCTTGCAGACCCGACCCCCTGGTCAAACAGTCCGATCAGGCTCTGCATTGGCCCAACGGCATAGTTGATGAAGTCGCCGAGCTGCCGAACGATATCGGCCAGGTTGGCGATGCCGTCGCCCAGAACCTTGCTTGCCTGGGTGCCCTCATTCATCTCGCGCGCTACGTCGATCAAGACGTTCTGCAGGCGTGTGAATTGCTGGGCAACAGTCAACTCGGCACCGGCAACCTTATCTTCCAGTGTGGCTGCACCGACTTCGAAGGCTCGAAAGAAGGCTTCAGACGAAACCTTGCCGTCCACAACCAACGTGCGAAGCTTGGCGACGGAACCGCCGGCTTCCTCGAGGCCATTGGCGACGGCCTGCACAATTGGCGTGGCGCCTTCTAGGATCGAGTTGAATTCCTCGGCCCTGACCACCCCGCCACCGAGAGCCTGAGAAAGCTGCAGGAGCGCGCCAGACGCCGCCTGGGCATCCGTCCCGGCCACGCGCAGCGCCAGGGCAACGTTGTCGGTAAACCCGATCAGTTCGTCGCCTGTGACGCCCAGTTCATTCTGCACCAGCGCCAGCCGACTATATAGCTGCACCAGCGTTTCAATGGGCGCGGCATTGCGCTGCGCGGCCTGAAACAGATCGCCATAGACCTGATCGAGGTCTTCGGCCGCCACGCCAGCCACCTTGAGGCTGTTCTCGATCCGGGTGGCCGCATCGATCAACTGCACAGCGCCGCGGGTCACCGCCACGCCCGCAAATGCAGCGGCGATGCCTCGCTGAAGTCCCACGAATCCAGCATTGAGCCGGCTATTCATCGAGGCAAACCGGCTCTCGATCTGGCGAGACCTAGTGTTGGCAATGCCATTGGCCCGGTTCATCGCCCGTTCGAAGGCAGCAGTGCGCGCCTCTAGAGAGACGACTAGTCTTTCAAGATCGGTCGCCACTATTAAACCTCGAATGTCACGATACCAGCCGGGACCAATCGGTCACCGTCCAGCCAATATGTCTGGGTAGAGAGTGTCTGCGGACCGTCATTGTCCGCCTCGATCCAGGCGAACAGTTCGTCAGCTTCGGACTCGGTGAGCTTTGCCTTGTCCTGCGGGGTGTTGGCTTCGACATATCCATGCCAGCAGGCGAAGAATTCCCACATCGAAGCAGCCTTGACCTGCTCAGAGGTCCAGCCCATTGCCGCGCCCATGCCGAAGATCAGGGAGAAACGGAACTTTCCGTTGGGGAGGTCATCGAGCTTTCGCCCTTCTGATCCTCCCCCTCGGCTTCCCCCGGTGCTTCATCGGGCGCCCCCTGCACGCCGGCGGCAAGGATGGCATAGGCCAGCATGACGTTTTCTGCTGGCGGACGGGACTCGACATAGTTCCGAACCAACTTCAGGGCTTCCTCTGGCTTCTGTCCGCCGCCGATCAGCCCCAGCCGTATGGTATGGCTGATGTCCCCGACCAGCCAATGCTTCCCGGCCAGGCGTTCCAGAAGAGCGAACGGCCCGGCGTCGGTGGCTTCTTGGAGCAGTATGAGTTCCGACCATCGGAGGCGGAAGGTGTAGTCCGAATCTGCCCAGCTTAACGGGCCGAGCGCAGCATCTCGGCTCATTAGGGGTTGACCGGCGTGGTGCGAACCATCTCGCCGTCGCTCTGCATCGAGACATTGAGGGTCACGCGGCGGCCATTCTGACCGGCGACCTCAAGGCTCTCGATGTGCATCAGGCCGGTCCAGGTTTCAGTGGAAGCGGCGAACTCAATCTCCACCTTGGCGGCCACCGAATCCGTCTGATGGAAGGCGTCAAACCAGGTGTCGCGGGATTCGTCCGCAAGAACACCCTCCCCGCTCACCGACATGCTGAGCTGCGTGGCATCGCGGCCAACCCAAGGGATATCGTCAGGATTGTCGCAGTCGGACAGCAGGATTTCCTCGAGGCCCTTGCTGAAGGTCACCGTCTTGGAATTGAAGCCGCAGGGTGCGGCATAGGTGCCGCCGCCGGCGAGATCGAGCAGAACGCGGAGCTTGCCGCCGCGGGTAGTGGTCGGGGGTGCCATGCAGGCCTCCATGAAAAAAGGCCGCTCAGAGGCGGCCGGGTTGAATGCGAACTATGGATTTGCGCTATTCGAGCAGATCGATCTGCGCGGTGAACTGCATCACGCCATGGGAAATGGCAGGGTTTGGATCATCCAGAATGCGGCGCAGCTCGAACTGCAGCGAGACCAGACCATGCGTCGGCAGATTGAGTTCGGCGCCGTGCAGGGCCTTCTTCACCGCACCGCAAATCTTCCGGCATTGAACGCCGCCATATGCCTCGCCATCACCGCTGGTCCAAATGTCCCATTGGATGGTGACCTCTTCGGTTTCGATGCAATCGAAGTCGTCGGGGATCATCGTGTCGGGGCCGAGAGAAATATAGGGGTAAGGCACGTTCGGCGTGCCGTCCTGCCTCTCTGGCACTCGGTCATAGATGCGGGTGCCGACGAGCGCGGCAACAGCGGCGTTGGCTCTAAGGGCGGCCATCATCGCCCCTATTAGCTCGAAACTGGCATCAGCCATTGATCAGCCTCCTGCCGCAACTTTCTTGGCCGCCTTGTTCACCGCTCTGGTGATCCTGCTCTTGGCACGGCGTCTTAGCGCCCTAAAGCTTGGGAAGAAGAACGGCGCAGCAGCCGTTCCCGGATGCTGGGTGCCAGCGAACTGCCCACCATTGATATGCGGCGACGATCCGAATTCCACCAGGTGAGCATACCGAACACGCGTGTTACCCGCGTATATAGTCAAAACCAGATTGCCGTTGGGCGACTTGGCGGTAACGATGGCCTGGCTGTACCGAGGCCGATCGCCAAAGGTCCATCCTATGCTTTCGCGAAGCTCCCCGCTGTCGACAGGCACAAGGGTTTTCATGAGCGCCACGATCTCATTGGCGCTTGCCTCCATAGCGGCGCGGATTTCCTGCTCTACAGCCATCGGAAAGCGCTTCAGCTTCCTCTGTAGCCGATCGAGGCCCTGAACGGTCACGATGCCTGGCCCTCGGTCACAAGGAACTCGAGCCATTGCCGCTCCCCATCAGGATCAGCCGGCGGAGACGTGATGTTGAAGACGCGGTTCGCGTCCCTGGCGTCCACCACCTGCCACGCCACGGTTACGTCGAGCATCTGGTCTGTGTATCGCACCAGGCAGACATAGGGCTGGCGGCCATTGAGGCGCGCCGCCGTGACTTCTTCGCCTCCGGTGCGAGGCTGGAGTCCGGCATAGGCCTGAAACTCGGTAGCGAACTCTCCACCGGGGGACGAATTGCCCCAACCATCATCAATGGTCCCGCGCTTCTGGAAATTCAGCAGCGTGCGCAGACGGCCGGCATTACGGTTCATTCTTCCGCTCCGATGCCTGGCTTCTTTACCCGCACGGCTTTTTCTTGCGCGATTGCGGCCACAGCGCAGGCCGTGGTGACCAGTTTCACCTGTCCGGGCTTGAATTCGACGGTAATCGAAGGCACCGGTTTCCAGTCAAAGTGGCTATGAAATCTTACCCAAGGCATCCAGACCTCACAGCGCTAGTGAAGGTTGGAACGGGCCATCAAGGCGCGCGTTCTTTCTAAGATTGTCGACCGCCCAAAGGGGTTGCAGGTTTTCGAGTGCCCAAGCTCTTCGGAAGTCGATGTGATCCGGAGATTCAAAGTTAAACGCCGACAACGGAATGATGTGGTCGATATGCCACAGGCCATAATTCTCCCAAGTCATCCCAGGCTGAAAACGACTAGCTAAGTGGTCTCTGAGGTCGCTCGGAGAATACCCGAGAAGATGAAAAGTTGGCCGCCCGGCCTTTGCCCCCTTTAGCAGTCCCTTGCGCACCCCCTGCCGGACAGCGTTCTCCAAGCGCCACCGCGCACCACGCCGCTGCTTAGACTGTGCTTTCCTCGCTAAAGCGCGAGCATGTTCGGTTTTCCGGTATGCAGCCTCTCGTGCCTGCACCTCGGGCACCGCTCTGCGCTTCCGAGAGGCGTTTCGGTGATACTCCTTGTTTACAAGGCGTCGACACCTCGGGCACCGCCTTTGATAAGCCCTGGCAGGCTCGAAGGCAGACCCGCACATTTCACAGCATTTTGTCTTAGGCTCGGCCGCTGCCTTTGCGGCGGCTCGCCGAATGCGCTTCTGGCGCTTTATGCCCTCGAACTTCACAACACGAGCGCAAGGGGTGCAGTATTTCTGCGCCGCGCTATTCCTGGCAGAAAGGCCGCCACAGTGGGCACACACCAGAGGCGCAAGCGATCTCCGAGCCGCCGTTGCTCGCATCAGAGCCGCCTCTTGCGGAAGGTGGAGAGCAGGACTTCAGCGCCGAACGGGATTTCCTGCATGGCATCGGCTGATGCTGTTTCCCGGTTATTGAACCAGTGCCCAACCATGAGCATGATCGCGACCTTGATTGCGGACGGGACAGTGCTTTCCCCGCCAACCTCTGGATAGCCCGCCTTGAAGGTGACGCTGATCGGATCGCTCTCATATAGGCCGGCCGGGAACGAATAGGCGTTCCGGAAGCGGAGATGCGAGGTGCCGTCTGCCTCGGTCTTGAGCAGATAATCGTCGCTGTCGACCGTCGCGAGCTGTCCATCCTCGTTCCGCCAGGTCACGGATACAATCTCTGTCACCGGCGCCAGGGGAATCGGCATTTCCCGGCAGAAAGAACCATAGTCGGCCCGCCAGGTCTGTTCTTCAAGGCATCGGCCCAGAGAGCCCGTCCACCCGTCCAGATGCGAGACAGCGGCTTCGATCAGCCCCTCAATCACTGCGTCCTGTTCGGTGCCGATCTCTCGGATATGCCGCTTTGCCTCGTCAACGGTGACAGGAAGGCTTGCGGGAGGTGTGATCAGGACAGGGCTGCGCAAGGTCAAACCTCATAGAAAAGCCCGGCACAATGGCCGGGCGTGGTGGTTGCCAGATGGGGTTAGGGTGGCAGCTAGGCGATGACCTTGCGCAGGCCCATTGCACGGAAACGAATGGTCGCGCTGACCGTCGCGCCGTTGATAAACTGCACGGTCGGGCTGAACCGGATATTCACCTCAGTGATCGCCGCCTTCGGGGTCTTCATAACGCCGCGATCCGCAGTCGTGGCGAACAGCAGTCCGTTGGATGATCCGCCCATGTCAATGTACGAGTTTCCCGTGGTGTTTTCGTTCCACTGGAGACCGATACCCTGGACGCCCGTCATTCCAGCGTCCCATTCAAACTCGGCAACGCCCTCAAGAACGTCACCGATGGTAAACCGACCTGTCGATGGAAGCGCGCGGCACACAGAAGCCGTCGAATTGCCGCTTGCCGGGGCGGTTCCAGAAATGGCCACCTGCTGCCACGCAACGCCGTCGCTGTCTGTGACTTTGGAGAAGGCGAACGTCAGGCCCGAGACGTTCTGGTAGGCGTTGGAATAGCTGTCTGCAAGTTGACCCGAGATAGTGGCGCCAGACGATGACCCGACGGTTCCCGAGGTGCCGGTCAGCATCGGGTTGAGATTGAGACAGCCTTCGGGGAAATAGGTGGCGTCGTACTGGTCCGTGTTCGATGACGGCAGAATGGCGACCGGTGGTACTATCGTGTTGATGATGTCCACGAGCGAGTTGCCCATGTCTCTTGCGCCCAGAGACGCCTGGTGCAGACCATCGGCGGTCTTGCCAACTATCGCGTCCCCAGTGCTTGAGCTTGCCAACGCCATTGCTGGCCATGGATCGCCCACATATACCCCGGCAACATCGCGTTGGCTCAGGAGCCAATCGTGCACTGCCATGTGGTATTGCAATTGTGGGCTGGTGAGCCGCTGAGCAGTGTAGGTCGTGTCGCCGCGCGGGGTTTCCGCCACGAAAATGCAGACACGGCCCGCTGCAATGATCTTGTCCCGGATTTGCTCTAGATAGCCAATCGTTTCGGCGGCCGTATAGGCGGGGTAGCGGTTGTTGGTGCGGTCGTTGGTCGAAACGAGAACGATGCATATAGCAGCATCGCTGGCGGCAAGGGCGGCATCGGTGCGGGCCAGAACTTCGCTGCTGTACTCTCCAGCGATACCGAAATTGTCGACTTCACCATTCCACCAAATGCGCTGTCCGGTTTTGAACCGCAACCAGTTGGTGTGTCCAATGGCAGGCCACGCCTCGATGGTGGGGCCTGTCGCCGTGTATGTGCATTGGTCCACACGGCTATCGCCTAGAATGATGAAGTGGCTGTTGTAGGGCTGGCCCGTCATCTGGGCGGCGGTCTGGAAATTCGTCATGCTGCAACCCCTTGGCCAGCGAGTGCAACGCCGATCACCCGGCGATTATTCTGATCGACCATGACCGTCCCCGGCACAGTGCGGATGAAGGCAAATCCGGCAGGAGGACCCCCGCCCTTTATTGGGGTGGCAGTGACCAGCGGCGTCACAATGGGGCGCAGAATGCCCGAGACGATATTGCTAGCCACGGAAGACGCCCACGGATGGCGAATTGGCCTGACGACGGACGCGGAAGGTCCCCGGGCCGGTGATGATCTTGCCCGGCTCCGCCGCCGTCAGGTAGCCGACAGCATTCCAAGCCGCGGCATCATCTTGCATCTCAACGATGATGCTGGCGCTTTGCAGCGCCCCCTTCATCGCTACGGACGCGCTCTCGCCATCAGCAAGCGTGAAGCTAGACGAGTTCGCCGCCGTGGTGCCGGCCGCCAGAAGCTGTGTTGCCATCTCAATCTGCTTTCTTGCTGGCCTTGCGGCTCGCCTGGGGCTCGGCCTTGTTCTGCACCGCGGGCTCGGCCTTGTTGGCGGGCTTCTGCTCGGCTTTTCCTTCTGCCAGCACGCCCTGATCAATCAGGTGTTGGACTGAATTCTTATCTGCCTCGCGAGTGTCGCCAGGCATGTACATCTTGTCGCCAAGGTGCTGGCGAAGGACTTCAAACTTGGTCATTTCGACCTCCTTTCGGCTCATAGAGAGGGCGGCTCGATTGCCGCCCTCCTTGATCAGCCGACTGGCTTAGGCAACGCGCCCGAAATCCCCGAAAATGAACGCTTCCGGACGGTAGACGGCCAGTGCTAGCCGCTCTTCCGCCAGGATCGTCACGAGGTTCTTCGTGAAGTCGTCGTTCACGTACCCGGTTTCGACACGAGCATCCCAGCGGTCGAAGACCTGGGCGCCGAGGCGGAACGCACCAGTCAGCACCTTGTCGACGGTCATTGCCGGGGTGGCGACGACAGGCAGGCCCCAGAGGGTCGGGGTGATCTGGCCCTGGGGGTTGCCGATGATGTACCGGCCGGTGGTGTCCTTCAGGGTTTCGATCCAAGCCCAGTCGCTGGGGTGCATCACGATGCCGGTCGAGGGGTACTCGGCCAGCGCCGCCTGCAGCATCATCAGGCGGATCATGTCGATGCTGGTGGGCGAAGACAGGGTGATCGGCGCCGAATAGGCCGTGGCCTGCGGGATGATGCCGCTCAGGTTCTGGCCGGTGCCGTCGCCGTTCAGGAGCTGGTTTTCTTCGACATAGGCCAGGCCGTAGAGCAGGCGCTGATCGATGGTCGACCGGAGCTGGGACACATCGCTCAGGATCTGCTTGGAAGCCTTCATCCAGTGCGCAATGACCTTGGCCGAAGTGGTGACCAGATCAAACTTCAGATCGGATTCCGGCTTGGCAGCAAGCTCGGCCACCGGAGCGGCGTTGTTGTTGAACCCGGTTTCCTTGACGTATTCGAGCGTCGACCCGTCCATGCGGCCCTGCGAAAGCAGGTCACGCACCGTCAGCCGGCGCTGCGGCAGTGGCAGGATGCCGGGGAGGCGGGTGGTCTGAACAGCATCACCGACCGAACCAGCCGCATCAGTGGTCGCAGAGTTCAGGGTGGCCTTGATGTTCAGGTCCGCGCCGCGAGCCGACTTGGAAAAGCCAGTATCGGCAAACGACTTGAAGCCTTCCGACTCCACGAACTGATCACCGATGGACTTGACCGCTTCGTCGCCGTCGCCACCATTACGAGCGAGCTTCTGCTCGATCTCGGCCACCTGCTCATTAAGCGCGTTCATCTTGGTCAGGGCCTCGTCGGCCTTTTCCTTGATGGAAGTGCTCAGTTCCTCGCCCTTCTGGGATTTGCCAAGGGCTTCCTCGGCAATCGCCTTGACGGCATCAAGGGACTGGGTGAAGTCAGCCTTCACCTCAGCAGCCAGCTCGGCTGCCGTTTTATGTTCCGACATGGGAACCTCCAATAATGTGGATTGTGTGGGGCTCTAGCCCCGGAGTGCCTGCAAGAAAGCAAGCGCCTGGTCCGCATCGGCAGGTTCCCCCTGCCCCTTCAGGTGGACGCGCGCGGCACGCTCCGCCTGCGAATTCGAGAAGCCCAATCCCTTGAGCCAAGTCTCGAACTCCCGCTCAGTCAGCCGGTCCCCGGCCTTGAGCTTATCCGTCAATTCAGTGGCAGCCTTGAGCGCCTTTACGCTCGAAACCGTCGCGTTGCTGTTCGCGCCGATGCTCACCACCGAAACCTCTTTCAGGTCGAGCTTTTGCAGCGTCCAGACCTGTGTTTCTGCGTCGACCTTGTATTCGCGGATGCGATAGCCGATCGATAAGCCGTCAATGTCACCCGCCTTTAGCAGTTCGTAGGCCTCGCGGGCACGCTGCACGCCCATATTGAGCTGCCCGCGCAGGAACAGCCCCTTGTCATCCTCTTTGGCCTCCACCCACTTGCCGATCGGCTCGCGAGAGTCATGCTGCCAGAACATTTTCGGCATGGTGCCGGCGGCTTTGTGGTCTGCCAGGCTCTCGGTATAGGCGCCGGGCGCAATGACGTCGCCGTAGCTGTCCGGTTCCCCGCCGAAGGTCGAGCCGTACCCCTCGATCTCGCCGTTTTCCCTCAGCGCCTTGATGTCGAGCAGCGGAGCTGCCATCGCGATCTGCAGGCCGCTATCCTTGCGCAGGATCATCGCTGTCTTCCTTTCCGGCTTCGGTGATGGGCACGTTCTGCATCTGCATTCGCGGCACGTCGCCGCCTTCAATCGGAGCCAGGTTTTCGAGCTGGCGGACCTCATTGATGGTCATTGCGCCCATTGCGGTCATGCGCTGGTAGAACTCAGCGCGTGCCTTGCTGTCGCCCCGGAGGAGACCCTCAAGGCTGAACTCGATGGTGATGCCCTGTGTGCGGTCCTGAGGCGTCAGAAGCTGCTTCTGCATCGCCATTTCGATGCGCTTCAGCCGGCGCCGGAGCGTGAACTTCTGAAAACCGAGGGTCTGCTGCTCGAGACCAGTTCCCCAACTGGTCGATTTCTGGGTATGCCCGATCATAAACGGCGGGACGCCGAAGAACCGGCACACGTCCTCGACAGAAAAGCCGCGAGATTCCAGCATTTGGGCATCGGCCGGGGAGAGGGACAGGGTTTTGATGTCCATCCCGCCTTCAGCAATGAATGGACGACCCGAATTGACCGCGCCCAGGTACTTGTCCTGCAAACGGCTCTCGACGGCCTTGTACTGCTGGTCAGACAGGAACTCCTTGAAGGCCAGCACTACGCTCGGGCGCATTCCGTTGGCATAGGTGCCACCGGCTGCGCGATCCTGAGCCTGTGCCAGTCCAAAAGTGTGCCGCCCATAGGTCAGGGTCGACAACCCACCTTCCGGCCCCCCGCCAAAGCCCCTGATATGGAGAACATCGTTCTGTGTCAGGTCGAAATAGGTGCCGTTTTCGCTCCAGCGGTAGCGAAGATCGCCATTCCGCTGGCGCTGAACAGACACGATGTCGGCCCGCACTGGCGTCAGACCGATGATTTCCCCGCGGGCGTTCTTGTCTTTGCGGGCAATACCGTTGCCCTGAAGCTCCAGATTGGCCGAGATGAACTCAAGGAAGTCCACCGAGGTCTGATCAGCATTCGGACTGTCATGCAGAACGCGATATAGGCGGTGGTCTCGGACCAACTCCCTGCTGCCATCCGCCTGAGTGCGATAAACCATAAGGGGCAGCGTGCCGATCGTGCCGGCGATCAGGTTGACGCAAGCCCATGCAGTCGAAATAGCAAGGACGCTCGCGGCATCGGTGTTCTCACCAGACCAATTGCGGACGAATGGCCAGCCTTCCTCGTTGATGAGCGATAGCGGCTCGACCCGATCCACCGGAGCCGATTTCGTCTCAATTCCCAGCAGCGGGGCGATGGTCTTTTGCAGCCAGTTCATGCCGCCCCCGTGAGACGTTTGATGTAATCGTTCAGGCCTGCGCCCTGGGCTTCCGGATTCCGCGCCATCAGCGTCACGGCATTGAACATCGCCATAGCCGGGTCGATCTTGGCGTCACCGGCAGATTGCTTGGTTGCCCGAATGCCTGTGGCGGTGGGTTCGATCTTCAGGTTCGGCACACACCACTGCATGAGCGGACCGCCGCAGTGCTTCAGAAGCCCCGACGCCAGGCGCCGCTCAGCACCCTTGATGCTGGACATCATCCACCCGCCCTGTGGCGCCGCCACTAGAAGCTTCGCCTCTTGGGTGACGCCGATCTCATCGAGGGCATCTTCCATTTCACCCAGGCCGGAAGCGTCAACTGCCACCCCGCCCAGCAATCCCATATCCTTGATCCGGGTGATGTGCTCGATGATCGAGGCCACATCGCCCAGCGGATTGTTCAGAATGGTCAGCTCGCCGGCGGCCTCGATGGCCCTAAGCCGGGTCGCGATCGATTTGCGGCGGTCAAGAACCCCGCTGTGGCACCATGCATGGGACCAGGAGAGCCACCGCTTCATGCGCCGGAGCGTCTTTTCTCCGTTGATCTCGAATTCGACTTCAATCTCCGTCGGCTCGCGGCCAAGAACATTGAAGCCGAACAGGTCATCGAGGCCGCCGCCGTCGATTCCCACCACAGCCACCTCGGAACGCTCCAGGAGCCGCGCCAGAGCCTCGAAATGCTCCATGCCGGCCAGTTCGCGGTCAGTGGCAGCATCCCAATGATCGGCGCCGGGCCAACGATTGGCGCGGAGGTTCAGTCCAATCTCGATGTTCAGATGCTTGGCGAGAAAGGTCGCGATCGTCGTGCGATCACCAGCCATTTCCTTGCGAAGTTCGTCCTCGATCCACTCCTGGCTGACAGATCGCCCAATATTGGGATTTGTCACATAGAAATTTGCCGGGTCCTCATAAGCCTTGGCCTCAACCATGGCCTTTGGGAATTCATAGATCACCGGCAGGAACTTCGGATCCTTCACCTCGCCGTCACGGACTTGCCTGGCATAGTCCAGCTTTGCCTTGAACACACCGGCCGGCGGCTCGTCGCTTTGGGTGGAAAGGCAGATCACGAAACCTTCCGGCCTCGATACCATGCCGCCTGTTGCCTCGCGCAACATAGCGTCTGCATGGGCGCGCTTCCCGAACACCCACAACTCGTCAATGAGAATTCGCCCGGCCTTCTTGCCAGAGACCGTCTGCGTGTCCGCCGCAACAACCTTTAGGGATGCCTTGGTAACCCGATGGGTGATCGTCCTTGGGGCTGTCTGGACATGAAGCAACTCTTCGAGTTCTGGGTCCGCCATGACCATCGCGGCCGCCGGCTTGAAACTGTTTTGGGCGACCTCAATCGTCGGCGCCAGGATCAGCAGTTCCTCGTTGTGCCTCCAGTTGATGATCAACGCCGTGAGCATGATGCCCGCGGCAATGGTCGATTTGGTGTTCTTCTTGCTGATGAGCAGGAAGAATTCGCGGATCAGTTGCGCGCCGCTTTCGGGATCATTCGCGCCGAAGATGGCAGCGACAAAATCGAAAACGAACTGGTCGCAGACCTCGCCGAATGTCGGCTGCCCTGGAAGGTCGACCACCTTCAGAGATCTGAATACCTCCAGCGCATGCTCTGCCTCGTCTGGGAATAGGGGCGCAAATGGGATCAAGCTCCGGCGCGCAACAATACGTTCCTCCCAGTCAGGGCAGGCCGTTGACCACTCTTTCATCAGCTATTGTTCACGACCATGCGCGGCCCATTGCGAGGCGCAAATTTGCTTCCGGACGAAGCTGCGTTCTCTGCCGCCGCCTGTCGCTGTTGCTTAACGCCCTGCGGAGCGTCTGCTTCCTTCAAGGTTTTCATTGTGGTCGACAGGTCCTTGAGGGTCTTCGATCGCTCGCCAAGCGAGAGAGCTTTCAGCAGCGCCTGGCGACGCCGCGGATCACCTTCCTCCTGGCAGATCATGTCTTCGAGCTCGCCAACGTGCGAGGTGACGGTTTCGAGCTCGTCCATCAGCCGGCCAGTTAGCGCCCGGGCACGATCAGCCAGTGCCTCGGGCTTCACCGATGCTGGCTGGATGACCTCCACCGGAGACTGCGGCGGGAGCGCGCTGCGCTGAGCCTTCGATTCCTCGAATGGGCTCTGCGTTTTTTCCTTTCGCTTCCACTCCTCGGCCTTGGCCTTCTTGTGGATGGCTGTATCGCTGATGCCATACCAGCGAGCGATCTCCCGAACGGTCATCACGCCGGCCTCGTAGTCGGACCTGATGCCTTTCCAGTCTATCGCCTTGTTTTGCTTACGCTTTGCCATGTTCGGTTTGCACCTTGGTTTGCACCTGCAAACTTACAGGACAGGAAAAAAATCTCTGCATGAGGGCGTCGTGGGTGCTGGCCGGAGCCGACTTCTGAACTTTGACCCTGCCCCCCCTTAGGGTCAGGTCCAACCCTGCTCTTGCGAGCGCGCCTCGCTGTCGTGCCATTCCTTGCTGACGGCCTGCAGGTTCTCAATGTCCCAGAACAGCCGCTCATCCGCCTTGTGGGGGATCTTGTGGTGAACCACAGGGCTGTTCGGCTCGTTCGGCCCACCAACAAGCAGCACACCCGTCTGCTGGCAGGTGTATAGATCGCGGGTCAGGACTTCGAGGCGCAGCTTCTTCCACCGTGCCGAGTGATACCAGGAGCGCACCTGCGCATCAGGGCTAAACCGAGTGTCCCTCACCTGCCTTGTGCTGTGCAGTCTTGGGCCCATCGGCTTGAGCCGGGGCTTGAGGGTGGTAAGCTTGGGCATTAGCGGACGGCGAACTTCGAAGCGTCGATGATCGCCTTGGCCTCGGCATCCATATCAATGGCAAAGCCTGCACGCGCCAGTGCAGCAAGGGTCAGGATGCGCGCCCCATACCACCAGGGCAGCTTGACTGAGAGTGTCGCAGATATCCGCGCCATCATTCTCTCCCTTGAATTCTCGCGCTTCTAGCCTCCTGTGGGAGCGCCGTGCGCGCCGGTTTTTCAATTCGACGGCAGCGTGGGGACCGGAAACACGCGGCAATCTAGCCCGGGCTGTTCCGGGCGACAGTAAGGGGGCCTCATCATCAACCAAGCCCTCCATCGGGCGAGGTCTAGAGGCCCCCATCTTGAAACTGGTTGCGGGGGCAGGAATCGAACCTGCGACCTTCGGCTTATGAGACCGACGAGCTACCGCTGCTCCACCCACGCATGAAACTGCAAAAGAAAAACCCGCCTGAGCTTTCGCTGGGCGGGTGAACTTTGGAGACAATAACGGCCTTCGAGGTCTATGTACCTCCGGGCCTGCCGAGCCTCGGTCCGATGGACTGGCTACGGATCGCATGGTCGTCCGTCTTCATCTATCCCTGATTTGCGCGGACGAATCAACCCTTATGCGGCTGCTTCTCGACAGGAGGTGTCAGCAGCTCCACCAAGAAGACCACCGAGCATCATGGCGCGCTCACCCGCTGCTCTAACCACCACTGGCCGATCCTTCGACGCCCTGGCCTTGAGCGATGTACTGGACCGGATTACCCCACGTCCCTGAACATGGACAAGCTGAACTGTCTTCTCGACCTCCTGACCCTTGTAGACGATGATCTGGCGCTCCAGCGTCATCTGCCCATCAAGGCGGGTTGAGCGATAGTTGACCCAATCCCTGCTGGCCGTATCAATGCGGCGCGGATAGACCCTGCCCATACCATCAGGCACCGAGAGAACACCGTTGACCAGGTGCATGGACATCACGTCGAGCCAGTTCGGCGCCGATGGGAACCCGACGAAGACCGTGCCGGGGAACTCAGGTCTCACCACTTCCACTTTGCCCTTCGCATAGCGGCTGCGTTTCTGGAATTTCGTCATGGTCGGAATGAAGGTCATGCATCCGCGCTTATTAAAGAAATACCCGGCCAGGAACTCCTTCTGGCGCATCACATCGATCGCGTACCAGTGGAGCTCATCATCTTGGAATTCACGTCGTGCCATCAGTCTCGGCCCCTATTGCTGGTCTGGATTGTGTGTGCGGCAGTACCACTGCCCTAACTTCGGATCGGTCTTGCTCTTGATCGCCTTCAGGTGGACGCCATGACCGAAATTGGCTGGCTGACCACAGACCTCGCAGAGAAAAACCGGGATTTCATGGGCCTGGCCGTATGAGCGGATCTGATGCCATTGGACTGGCATGTCATTGTCCTGCCCTTTTCTGATCGAGGGCGCTGCGACCAATCGGAGGATCACCGAACATCATAGCTGTGCGGCTGGCATAGCGTGGTGCCGGTGGGATTTCCGCCCGAACCGATTCCTCGAAATCACGCTTGGTGCGTCGGATACGACTCTCTTTCGCTAAGGACAGACCCAGTGTCGCGGCCTTACCCAAACAGGCAGTTGAAGGCCGGCCGACGATTTCAGCGGCCTGTTTCGGAGTGAGATCGCGTTCGCAGCATTCCTTGAGCTTGCTGATCTCATCTGCTGTCCAACGTGTTCCACGGGTCATTTTGCTGCCCTCGCTTGTTCGAGCTCAGTTTTGCGGATGGTCAACCGACCTGATTTTGCCACCAGCACCCTGTCGCCCATGAAGCGCATGACGGCTGCGAAATCGTCGGTATCAGGCTCGATGGTCACCACATCGGAATCGTCGGCCTCTGGTTCATCGAACCCAGTCCAGCCTTCATCCTCGATCCAGCGCACCAGGGCCGGCACAAAACGAGACGCTCGCTCAACGGTTTCGCCACGGGCCTGCCGCTCACTGTCGAAAAGCGCCGCATACCGCTTAGCACCGGCCAGACAAGCCGCCTGTGCAGCCTGATCGAGATCCAGAAACGCCTTGAGGGCAGTCTTTCGGCTCTGCCCTGGACGGCGTGGGAAGACGGCCCAAACCTCAGCGAAGCGAGCGCGCGCATTATCATCGCGCAGCGATGATTTAGATTGGTGGTTAGGTTGGGGGTTATGCGCGGCGAAATCCGCCGGTGGTTTTGGTGGTTTTTCGCCTCTGGCGATTTTCGCCACTGGCAGATTTCGCCGCTGGATGAAAAAGCGGTATCTGCCGAGCGTGCCATCGGCCCTACGGTCGCGGACGCGGGTTATAATCCCGGCCTGTTCCAATGCGTCGAGATGATCGCGCACCGTCTTTTCGCCCTGGTCAGTGTACTGGGAAAGCTGCCCCACAGAAGGGAAGCAAGACCAGTTCTCGTCTGCATAGTCGGCCAGCGCCATCATCACGAACTTTCGGCCGCTCGGCTTGATGGTGGACTTAGCAATTGCTGTTAGAGCCTCGTTACTCATGCCACGCGCTCCGGTAGACGGTCCGCGCGCGCCAGGTTGCCAAAGCGAGTGAGGTTGGCATCGAAATGCACCTGGACCGTTCCCGTCGGACCATGCCGCTGCTTACCGATAATGATTTCAGCCTTTCCGATAGCGGCCTGCATCTCCTCCTGCCATTTCAGGAAGTCAGCAGTGCCTTCCTTCGGCTCCTTGTTCTTGAGGTAGTATTCGTCTCGATAGACGAACATCACCACGTCAGCGTCCTGCTCGATTGACCCCGATTCCCTAAGGTCGGAAAGCTGCGGGCGCTTGTCCTCACGGGCTTCGACCTGACGGGAGAGTTGCGAAAGCGCGATCACAGGAATTTCCAGCTCCTTGGCCATGGCCTTGAGCGTGGTGGTGATCTCGGTCAGTTCATTGACCCGGCTGTCATTCGAGCGGCGGGAGCCGGTCAGGAGCTGCAGATAATCGATGAAGACGAGATCGAGGCCCTTGGACCGCTTCATGCGGCGCGCCTCGGCAAAGACCTGGTGCACTGACATGCCGCCACGGTCATTGATCATCAGTGGCGCTTGTTCGATCTGGTGCGAAACATCGACCAGCTTGCCGAACTGTGCTTCGTGGATCTTGCCGCGGCGAAGGTCCGACGAAGAAATCTCGACCTGCTCGGACAGGATGCGCACCGCCAATTGACCGGCGCTCATTTCCAGCGAGAAGAATCCCACCCTGCCACCGTGCAGTGCCTTGGTGCCTTGGGCGTCGAACGTAGGGGTAAACTTGCTGGCGATGTTGAACGCGATGTTCGTGGCCAGGGACGTTTTACCCATCGCCGGCCGCCCGGCGATGATGATGAGGTCCGACTTCTGCAAGCCGCCCATCATGCGGTCCAGATCGTCAAGGCCAGTCGCATAGCCCGATAGCCCACCATCGCGCTGATAAGCCTCGCCGATAGTCGTGACGGCCTCTGTCAGTGCAGAGGAGAAGGTCTGGAAGCCTTTGTGCTGCTGTCCGGTCTTTGCCAACTCATGGAGAGCTTTCTCGGCTTCCTCGATCTGCTCAGTCGAATTGTATTCCGATACCGGGTTCATGGCCTCGGTTTCGATGAGGCCGCTGATTTCGATCAGGCTCCGGCGGGTCGCTAGTTCCTTGATCGCCTTGGCATAGTCCGGGGCATTGATGACAGTGGTCGCCTCGGTCATCAGCCGGCCCAGGTATTGGGCCATGGTCATGCCTTCGAGGAAGTCAGGTGGCAGATGAGCTTTGAGGGTGACAGCATCTGCCACCTTCCCGACCTTGGCGAACTTTGCCATTGCCTCGAAAATCATCCGGTGCACGGGCTCATAGAAGTGCTCAGGCGCGACGATATCGGCAGCACGGTGAAATGCCTCATTGTTCATGAGGATCGCACCAAGCAAGGCCTGCTCGGCTTCGATGTTGTGCGGAACGGGCTTCTGTTCAGACATGCGAGGCCTTCCGCTGGGCGCGATTGATGATCGGATCCCGCGCCATGCGCAGAACAACCCAGAGCGGTTTCATGGTGGAGTTATCATTGGCGGGAGGGGTCACTTTCCACCCCACAGCATTCGAGCATGGGAATAGTTGCCAGGACCCCAGACGTACCAAGCGTGATCCTCGGTGCCGGTTTCCCCGTTCCCTGCCCATGAAATCCTGTCCAGCAAGGCAATCTTGGCCATAAAACGAGGATTGTCTTGGAACAGATGTCGGCGGGTTTTGCCGAAATCGAATTTGGCAGTGAGCAGCAGCGCCACCATGCCATCGCAGCGCTCAAGCGCCAGTTCGGCGAAGCGCACGGCATCACGGTTGCCCTTGCCGTATGGGGGATTGGTGATGATGGCGTCGCACTGGTATTGCCAGATGTCCGAAGCGTTCAGAAAATCGAAGTCGACATCATGCTCACGGTCATAGGTGGCTATGTCCGAGGTGTAGACCCTGGCACCAGCCGCGCTAAGCACGTCGGCCATGAGATGGTTGCCAGCTGCGGGCTCCCAGACGCGCAACCCGGCCACAGGGAAATGCCGTAGCAGCACTTCCGTAGCCCACGGTTCGGTCTGGTAGAGGTCGTTTGCTGCTCGGGCGTACTTTGAGGCAGTGACGGTCATGCTACTGCCCTTTCATCAACAGGACGGGCAGCTTTGGCGTGTTTTGAGTGAGCGATGATCATGCCGATTGCTCCATCATGCGAACAAGGCGAGCTGCGCCGGCGGAGCCGCGGCTGGCGAGGCGAGTTGCGAGAGTGCGGACCGCATACGCTGCTTGAAGTGGGACAACTCCGTTGCCGAGCATGCGAAGTCGGTCCACGCGAGCAGTGTCCAGCCTGGAGGCCATCCCATCAGCCACTCTACGAAAAGCGGGTTCAAGCTCCGGCGAGGATGCGAGGGTGTCTGCCCAACTGGGTAGGTCATCTGGTCCAGGTGGGAAGATAGGGCGCTCGATTGCCCGTTCAGCAAGAGCTCGCTGTTCCGATCTTTCGATCTGGTCATTCTCCCGCCCTGCACATCCGCGACGGATGGGGTTGCCCAATTTATGCTCTGGGATGGCAGCGCCGGTCTGCCCGCACTGTCCCTCTGGTTTGGCCCGCCGTGCTCGGCGTCCGACGCTCTTGGGGTGCTCCATTCCTTCGTCTGATGCGTCAGCATCCGCTGCATATTCGCCCCCGGATTGCCGGCCGCGTCCTCGATTGCCGATGGCGTCAGCCATGTCGAAGTCTGCACCAGCACGTTCAAACTGGTTATCGTGTTGCGAGGGCCGCCCTTCATCCTGGCCTTCATCGCCAAGTGGGCCTCCGGCGTCTTGTTGTCGTCCTGGGCAACGGGCGTCGGCCACTGCGAGGATGAATGTTCGCTCGCGCTGATGGCTTGCGCCGACTTCTGCCGCCGTGAACAGTCCGATCTCACACGCGAAACCAAGTCGGCCCAGGTCTCGCCAAACGCGCTCTGCGCCTCCGCTGGAGAGCATTCCGCCGACATTTTCGATGCCGACGAACCATGCTCCAGACTGGACGATGATGCGCCGAGCAGTTGACCAGAGGTCGCGGGAATCAGCACGCTCAAGGCGCTTGCCGGCGAGGCTATGAGGCTGGCACGGTATGCCGCCAATGAGGCCGTCCACTGCGCCACGCCAAGCGCGGCCGTCGAAGGTTCTGGCATCACTCCACACAGGAGCCGGAGCCAAGAGACCTTCCTGCATCGCTGAAACCAGTTGCGAGACTGCGAAGGCTTCCCTCTCCACCAGACAGACGCTTCGAGCGCTTGGAATTGCCAGTTCGACGCCGAGGTCAAGTCCGCCTCCGCCTGTGCAGATGCTGATGAGGTTGAGACTGTCGGGACGTAGAGCCACATTCACGCCGTCCGCCCCGCAATGCTGTCGATGGCTTTTTGGACTTCACGGTTGCGGCGCCATTTGACCAACTCTGACCGGGCAATCTCCGGCAGGTTGGCAGGGCGGCCAGAAGCTGCTGCCTTGATCGCCTCCTTGCGCGCCTTCTCGCTCCGTCCAGCCTTGGCTTTGACGAAGGCGGCAAGCTCACGCTGCCGGGCGTTGAATTCGCGGGTCCAGTTCCTGGCGTTACCCATTTGTCAGAACTCCAGTTCGATTGCCGGCGGGGGAGGCTTAGGACGCCCCTGCCCCTTCGGCTTGTTTCCGAGATGGAACTGTCCGCAATGCGGGCAGTGGTAGATGTTGAGGTGCTTGAAATGACCGCGCTGCGCTGCCGCCGCCGAGTAGCTGGGGTGCCCGACCTTGCCCTTGCACATCGCTACCTGGTCGGGGTGGCGCTGCATGGCTATTCAGCCGCGGCGGCTTTGAGGTCGACCACATTGGCGGCCGGGCCCGACATCAGCTTGAGAGCCTCGTTGATGTCGTCCCGCTCTGCCTGGGCAGCAGCGATTTCCGATGCCAGGATTTCATCCCGGGCCAGCAGTTCCGTCCGCCGGGCGTCGTGCAGTGCGCGAACAGCACCGGTATGAGCTCCGGGTGAGTAGGTCTCGGTCTTCGATGCCATGGTCAGTCTCCCTCGGGTTCGTGAGCAAGTTCAGGGGCGATGAGCAGCGCCAGCCAGCGCGCGGAGCGCAGCAAGGACCGGGCTACCCGCACCCTCACCCGCACATGCCAGGATGGCGTCCGCGCGGCTGATGAGTTGGTCGATTTCGGTGAGTTCGGCGTGGCCATATCGAACACCTGTGTATTCCTCGATTTCGCGCAGTTCGCGCGGACGGATGCTGACCCGCTCGTCGCCGTACCAAATGTCCTTGGTGCGGGACGGCTTCCATTTCAGGACGCGGGCGGCATGCCGGATGCGGTTGCCGATGTGGCTGGAGAGGGCCGAAGGGGCTACGGCCTCATGAAGCTGGGTCTGCGCCCAGACGAGTTCAGACATTTCGGAGTTCTCCGAAGACTTTTCGGACATTTCCTAATCCTTTGCGTGCAGAACTGACCTCACGATCTGAACGGCACGAGGAAAGGCTTTTGAGATGGACGACCGCCGCACTGAACTGACGAAAGCACTGGTGCGGCAGGGATTGCGCGGGGGATCGGCGGGAACCGAAACCACGCTGGGAATGAAGGGCGCGAGCAGCCAGGGAACGGCGCTCAGCGCAATGGGTTGGGCGAATGCCCTGCTCGACCGGGAGGAGGGTGAAATCGAGCCGATGCACTCGCCCGCCGTCGGGGAGGAGGATCGCCGGTTTGAGAATTCGGAGGCAGGAGCCACGAAGGCCCCTGCCCGTGTGCGTTGGGACAACACACGAGAACCCAGCCCGGGCGGGGCAGCCCGGCCAGTCCTGCGCCTGGTTCATTCCAGCAGCAGGCGACGGCCGACGCGCTACGTCATCGGTCCTCGGCTGGTGCTGATAGATGGCGGGAAGGGCTGACATCAGAGCCACCCCGCCCAGATCATCAAGTCGGGAAGCGCGTAGATGAACAGCGCCAGGACTGCCAAAACGGCCAATACCTTGCTCATGCCAGGCGCCCAGCGATGTGCAGGACAAAGGCAGCAGAAGCCACGAGGCCAAGAGCCCCAGCCAATGCCCACAATGCAGGTGCACCGTCGAAGCGGCCGATACGATGAGATTTCATCAGACCGGCTCCATCCACAGTTCAAAGGCGCGGTAGATGTCGTCTTTGCGCTTGGGGTGCTGGCGCGTCAGAGTCTGGGCAATGACGCGCTTCTGCTGCTCATTGAGCATACGGCCTTCAACGTTGAGGCGGATGATATCGATCAGAGGGTCAGTGCCGTCGTACTGGACCACGGCATAGGTCAGCGGAGAGCCGTCGAGCTCGGTCATGGTCCGGGCCGTCATATACCTGGCCCAGCCGTCGAGGATGACCTTGCCCTGCTTGATGATGGGCTGGGCCCTGCCGTTTGCCAGTTCGTCCTGGATGAGGGCGCCGTCCTGCCCCATGTTCGCGAAGGCAATGGAGATGGCGCTGCGCTCTACTCCCTCAGGGGGATGGTTCTCATAGGTGACGATGCCGGGGGCGGCGTATTTTGGTGCTGGCGAGGCTTGGCTTTGGACAGGCTCTGCCTCGCCAGCGGCGTCGGCGTTGCTTTGGGCAAGCTCTTCCGACTGGCCAGCACTGCCCTCATGCTGGGGTTCGGTCGAAACCGGATTTACGGTTTCGGGATGAGTAGCGACCTGACCATTGAGGGCTTGGGAGTTGGTCAGGTCGCTGCCAGCCTGGGTCAAGGGCTGGGGTTCGGTGATTGGGTCCCGGTCTTCGGCGCCCTCGGCACCGGGAAGCGAGGTGTCAAGCCGACTTTCTTCCGAGCGGTCGTCAGAAGATGTCTTCGGCGCCTGCCCTGCCGCTTTGGTCGGCTGGGGTTCGGATTTGTTCTTGAGATTGGATGCATCAACGATGTGCATCGCTGGATCGGCGCGGAACTGCGCAACAGCATCTGGCTTCTGATCGGATTTTGCCTTGGCCTGGCTGCTTTCGACTTGGGCAGCGAGGGCATTCAGCCGGTCGCGCTCCTCATAGTAGTCCGCCGGCGCCTCGATCATGCCCAGGGCGCCCATATACAGGTCGAGCAGCGCTTCCTGCTCCATGCGCTCGTTTGCGTCCTGCTTCCGGATCGTCACGACCTTGCGCAGGATCTTGGTGTCGAAGCCATTGCCCTTGGCCTCGGCATAGATTTCCTTGATATCGGCAACCAATGCTGCCTTTTCTTCCTCCATGCGCTCGATACGCTCGATGAAGGCGCGAAGTTGGGCCTGGCCAACGTTGTCCTCGACAGCCATCTATGCCTCCAAGAAATTTTTGTGAGCAGTGCTTACATCTTCGACGCGACAGCCAGCCGCGGCGTCGAACTTCGAGCGACATGCGCGTGCCTGGTCGACAGTGCCGGACCATGCATGCTTGGGATTGTCGGTGAGGAAGCCACCAGACCAGTGCAGCCACTGGTTGCCAGCGCGCAGCCTGACCATGCCGGTGCCGGTCTTGGTGCTGACGCCAAACATCTTGTCGGCGTTGGAAATCTTGGAGCGGATGGGATCTGCCAGCATGATCTATGCCCCCACGACCAGCGCGATCGAACGGGCGCGGTGCGGCATCATGGTGATGTAGCCGCGCTCCTGAAGGTCTTTGACCAGGTCATGCACGCCGCTCACGTGGATATCGAAACGTGCGGCAATCTCCCGATAAGTTGGGGAGAGCCCATGAATGGACCGGTACTGCTTGATGAAGCGCAGGGTCTCGGTCTGTTTCTTGGTCAGGCCGACCGCCGTAGGCTGAGTCTTCTGCTGGAGCTCCATAAACGCCAGCGCCAGCAGTTCCCGGTCATCTTCAACACCACGATGGGCGTCCATGAAGATTTCTGCCCATTCATAGGCTTCATCGCTGATGTGATCTGGCTTGTTCATGCCGCGGTTTCCTCTTCCTCGGCTTCGCCGGGTTTCGGGAGGACGACGCGCTTGACGAAGATGGCGGAAAGATCCGGGCGAAGGATGTGTCGGCTGATGCCGGTCACCCTCTCCACCTCGATGACGCGGTCTGCCGGGATCTGCACAACCCCGTCCTCCCAACGCAGAAGCGTGGTCTTGTTGACGCCGAGCGACTTGGCTGCCTCATCGAGGGTCTTGCCGTCACGGTACTGCTTGAGCTGCGCGATCGTTTTCATGCAACTCATGTTGCACACTATGCAACCTTCGTCAATAGAAAGTTGCACGCCATGCTAACGACAGGGTGCATGGGCGCCGATAGCCTCCCGCTCATGGCTGAGTCCTCGAAGCGAAAGCGGTCCGTCAGGCCCTTGTTTTTAAGGGAGTGGATGGAGCACGCCCGCAAAACGCCTTCCGACATGGCCAATGCAACCGGCGCTGACAAAAGCCTTGTCTCTCGGTGGCTGGCAGGAACACAGCCTGGCGAGGATCGCATTCAGCGCCTGGCCATTCTATTTGGTGCCACCCGCGAACAGCTTCACCAGAAGCCAGCGCGCGCATTTTCTACCTTCGACCCGGACCGCGAAGAGCCGTTGCAAGATGAGGGCATGACCCACGGCAGCGAGACTGGCTTGCGAGGCGTCCCAGATGGCGCATCGCCCCAGCTCGACGTCACTGCTGGCATGGGTGCCGGCGGCATCACGATCATCAGCGAAGGCGTTCGCGGCAAGTCGGGAATGACGTTCGCAGCAGAAGACATTTCCGACTACTGGCGCGTGCCGCCGGTCATTCTGGCCAGCATGGGAAATGTGAAGCCGACCGATATCACCTTTGTTCCCTGCCAAGGCGACAGCATGGCCCCTACCCTTCTTGAGGGCGATGTTGTCGTGGTTGACACCCGACACCGCTGGCCATCGCCAGACGGTCTATACGCGCTCACCGATCCATTCGGCGGGATCATCGTCAAGCGGCTGCATGTGACCGACGAAGGCAGCGACGGCGAGCGTGTGGTGATGGTGGTTTCGGATAATGCCAAGCATGAGACCAGGCGCACAACCGTCGATGATCTGCACATCGTTGGCCGGGTGATGCGCAAGTTCGGGCTGGTAGGATAATCCTTCAGAGGCAGCTATGAGTTACATATTTTCGACATTGGGACTGATTACCCTTGCAATGGGCATCCTGTGGTCTGCGATTGTCCTGTCCCAGCCAGGGCCTGCCACAATGGCAAAGGTTCTAGCCGCCGCGCCGGGCTTCTCTACAGTGTTTGGTGGCCTGATGTTGCTTGCGATCGGGACCGCGCTCTATCGCTTGGGCCAGATCGCCAAAAATACCGCTGACACAGCTGACGCTGTTGAAGCCCTGCTGCCGAAAAAACAGGGCTGATGGGTATGGTGTGGGGTGAGGGGCTGATCAGGCGGCTTTGAGGAAGTTCATCACGTAGAGCCGGTACAACTCGCCTTTTTTCAGCGCCCGCTTAGCCTGGACAGTCACGGTCTGGCTCTTCACGAACGCGTCCATATAGGGGTTACCCTCAACCTCGAAAGCGGGGTCGCGGACATCAGCCGCGAAATACTTGCCGGGGCTATCTGCAAACTCGACTTTGAGCTGGCGGTTGTGCAGCGAAACCCCGTCGATCCGAAATGTCATCTCTTCCATGTCGAGCACCTCAACTTCATCCTTCGACCGAATCGCATCTGCCATCGGCTCATCGACCACGACCGATGGTTTGCCTTCGATTCCTATAGAAAGTGTTCCTGCGCTTCGACCCACCGGCGCCACCATGTCCTGAGCAGCGGGCTTTAGTTTGTCGACCAGGGCAAGCATCGTCTCGCGCCAAGCGGTGTTCTCTGCCTCGGCATGCCGGTTGGCCTCCTTGAGCATCTCGATCATCTTGTCCATGTGCTCCATCGCCTCGGCGCGCCGACCCCCATGCCACTTGAGAAGCCACGCAAGGAACTGCTCGATGTAGGCGCGGCCGTGGACCAAGATGAACTCTTGGACCAACGGCAAGGCCCAGCCGATTTCGCGCAACTCGTTTGGCGTTTCGACAGACCCGGCCACGGGCGGCTTCGCCACGATGTAGAGCCCGAACCTTTCGCCGCGCTTCGGTTTCCGCCGGCGGTCGATCTGTAGCAGCGCATCGTTGACCGCCTTGTCGAGACCAATAAGCGCCGCCCCGTAGTAGCGCGCTTCAATGACATGCTTGTCCGCATCGCCGCCTTCAAACTTGAAGGTAATCCCCTCGATCATGCGTGCCCCCTTGCCCAGGAGACACTATGCGGGTTTTTCGCTCACGATCCAGCCCGCACCGGCGGGGTTTCTTTTTGCACCATTGCAGCCCCCAAACTACCACAGGTTGCATCTGTTGCAACTTTCCTGTTGACCAAGGTTGCATGTTGTGCAACTCTCTCCCCATCAGATCACCGAGGCAATGCCTCTAGAGGGATGGGTTGAATGACGAAGAGACGGATTTATTTGGCGAGCAGCTGGCGCAATCCATACCAGCCGGGCCTGGTAGAACTGCTGCGGATGAAGGGCCATGAGGTCTACGACTTCCGCAACCCGCCGCACTCTACCGGCTTCTCCTGGAGCCAGATCGGCCTCGATGCAAGGAGCTGCACCGCCGAGCAGTATCGCACTGCCCTTCTGACCCATCCGCGCGCCGCCCAGGGCTTCAATGCGGACTTTGCTGCCATGCGCTGGGCAGACACTTGCCTTCTCGTTCTGCCAAGCGGCCGTAGCGCTCACTTAGAGCTCGGATGGATGGCAGGCGCCGGCAAGCGGACCCTGATCCTCACACAGGACGGCGAAGAACCCGAACTGATGGCACTCCTCGCTGATCGCATTTGCATCAGCCCCGAGGAAGTCATTGCTGAGCTCGCTTAGGGACCCTTCCCAGCCCTCCTCCGCAGTGGGGAGGGACGATGAAGGATCAGGAGATTTCGAGATGCAGAAGCTGACGATCAAAGAATTTCACGAGGCACTGAAGGCGCAGGGCGTGACCAGCCATGAGCACTTTGCCTTCGTCTGCCCCATCTGCTCGACGGTGCAGTCTGCTGCGGATCTGATGCGCGCGACCGGGAACCCGTTTGAGGTGGTCGAGCGCTCCTTGGGCTTCAGTTGCATTGGCCGCTTTACCAGCGCCGGTCCTTTCAAGGAGGGCAAAGAGGGCGAGGGTTGCGACTGGACGCTTGGCGGCCTTCTGAGCCTGCACAAGCTGGTCGTGGTCGATGACGACGGCAAGGAGTATCCGCGCTTCGAATTGGCTAACGCCGAACAGGCGCAGCAGCACGAGCAGGCAAACCGCCAGCGCGCCGCCGCCTAACCCCTTCCCCCTCCTGGGCGGTGGGTTTGGCTAAGAACCGGCCCGCCGATTTATTCAGTGCCGCATATCCCTGTGAAACTTCAGAACACTCTGCTGGAGCGCGCCAAGGCTGTCGTTGACCGAGTGACGTTCGACGACAGCGGCATGATGGGACAGGGCGGCAATGGCGGCTTGCTTTCGCGCGAAACGATCTGCGCCGTCGACGAGCTCCGCCTCACCCTCAACGACATCCAGCGGCTTCCGGCCGCCAAGACAGAGGACTGACCATGGCCAGACAAGGACGAGGCTTCGTTGAAGTCCCTATCGGTGCATATGGGCCGGACTATCGTCCAGGCAGCAAGCGCAGGCGCCATGAAGCCGAGCTTGCCCAGATCGCCAAGACACAAGCCGCAGACAACACGTCCTGGCGCGAAACTCAGCGCAAGTTGGCCATCGGTTGGGGTGTGGCTGAATCCGACGTCGATCTCTTCCTCGATGATCCCGCTGGCTATCGAGCCATGATGGATGAACGGGAGAGAGCGAAGGATGAAGCGGCGCGCGCTGCCGTGGAAGGCGGTGCGGCATGAGCCCGACTTTGGAAGTTGCCGTCTGCACTGCCTGGTTTCTGCTGATGCTCGTTGCTGCCTTCTGGTGCCGGCATGGGTATCCGGTCTGGGAGCCGTTCTAATGGACGACTTTCACAACCACCGTACCATCAAGGCCACCCGCAAGCGCCATGTCTGCGAGCAGTGCGGCAAGTGGATCGAGGTCGGCACTCCAGCAGAATACGAAATCGGCAGCTACTTCGGCGACTTCTATAGCGGGCACCAGCATGTCGAGTGCCGCGCTGCCGGGATCGCCTACGCCGAAATGACTGGATGCTGGGGCGAAGAGTTCATGTGGTTTCAACATCAGCTTGAAGATGCTTATGACAAGGCATGGCTGCTGGAACAACACCCCATCGTCGCTGAGAGGCTTGGCCTAGAGCACGAGGCTGCCAAATGACCGGCATCATCGAAACCAAGGCCACCTGCGACGATCAAGGCAACTGGCGCACCATTGAAGTAGTCCGCACCCGTTCCGGCAAGGGATGGATAGAGACTGTTGTTACTGCGCCTTCTAACCGGGCTGGGGAAAGGAAGGCAGCGTAATGGTTTCCGTGACCGTCACTCGATGCGTCCAGGTAGACGTCGACGTTGATGTCGATATCGATGCCGCAGACGTTCTCGACAGCATTGATGATGGCGACCTGCGCAGAGAATGCCAGCGGCGCGATCTTACCCTGCATGATGACGACGAGTTCATCGAGCTTGTCCGCGAGGCGCTGACGGACCTGTACCAAGGCCGCACGGCCGATGCCATCACGGTTCTGGAGCGGCTGATACAGCCAAAATGGTCAAGCTCTGACATCTGCCTCGCTCAATTGCGGGACGTATTGAGAAGGCACGCATGAGACGCCTCACCCCCGAAGAACACCGCCTACTGGCCCTGATATCGGCATCAGGCGGAAGCGTTTGCCCAGGGACTGACACCAGCATCCCGAAGGCCGGTCATAAGGCCCTGCGACGGATGGAACGGGCTGGGCTGCTGCGCGTCGAGGAAACGGACGACGGCCCGAGATTTCACCTCACTGCCTTGGGGCAAGAGGAGGTGGATCGTGGGTGACCTCGTGACGCTCACCAAGGACGTGTGCCTGTGGCTGTTCTGCGCGCTCTGCTACCTGGTCTATATTTGGACGCCGTGTCGCGTGATGCCGAACGGGTGGGAGCTCGCGCTACTGCCATGGGCAGGCCAATATGCGTTCGCAACGACGTGGGCAGACTTCCGGGAAACCGCTGCTTGGAACAGGGCTGGGCGGCCTGAAGACTGGCAATGGGGGCATCGCTGATGGCCCGATCAGTCGCCGAATGGATCGGCAAGACCGCCGACAGCAAGATCCCTGACAGGGTCAAGCTGCGCATCTGGGACCGGGAAGGTGGCCGCTGCTATCTCACCGGCCGGAAGATCACGCCCGGCATTGATGCCTATGACTATGAGCATGTCATCGCAATTGCTCTCTGGACTGGCGAAGGCCACGGCAACAGGGAAAGCAACATCCGCCTGGCACTGAAGGAACCACACAAGGGCAAGACCCGCGAGGATCGCCAGCAGAAGGCCAAGAGCGACCGTGTCCGGAAGAAGCACCTCGGCATCCGCAAGGCCCCGTCAATGCGCTCTGCTGGGTTTGCCAAGGCGCCAGCCCAGCGCACTGCCTCCCGCCCCCTGAAGAAACGCGTTGGCTACTTCCAGGACATTTCCCAATGACCACACCAAATGCACAGTCCTTGGAGGGGCTGATAGAGCGGGTGAAGGCAGCGACGGGGCCGGATCGGGAGTTGGATATTGCAATCGGCACCACGCTGGGCGGATGGACGTATCAGCCGCACGTAAGTCACAATTTCAAATGGAATGACGGGAAGTTTGATCGCCCCAATGGCCCACCATCTTACACCGCATCCATCGACGCCGCCCTTGCCCTTGTGGAGCGGTGCTTGCCCGAATGGGTTGTTGCGGACCTTTCCCAAAACTCCCGCCATGCGGGCGACCCTTGGGGGTGTGAACTGGCGTTCTACCATGGGCGCGACCCTTCACAAAACAGGAGGGGTGTCAGCGGCTACCAGTACAGCAGCGCAGCGCTGGCCATTATAGCCGCTCTCTTGAACGCCCTTCTCACAGCCATGCAGGAACAGAACAATGAACGATAAGACAGAACGGAAAGAGTTTTTCGACTGGTGGACTGGTTCGGGTCGCAGTGCAAGCTATGACATTCTTGCCGAACAGGCAGCTTGCACCGCTTGGCTAGAACGGGCCTCCCGCACTTCCCCGGAGCCGGGAGAGTGGCAGGTGGAGGCGATACTGTCGTGGGTCCGCGAGGATGTTCTGCCCGCTTATGGCATTACTCACGACACCCGATTAAGCGACCCTGAAATGCTGGAGGGTGCCCACGCTGCCCGCCGCGCCGCTTCAATCCCCACCCAGCCGGGGGTGAGGGTGGAGGCGGTTGGGTATGTCAGCCAGAAGGGTCTCGACTATCTCATGAGCGGGCAGATCAACGGCGCTGCATCGGTGGAACCCATCAAGACGCGAACAGCGACCATTCCACTCTACACCTCGCTTCCTACCGCCGCACTCACCAAGGCAGGAGAGTGAAATGGGCACCCGAGACACCGTAAAGGCTATCCTCGATATGACTGGCGAAGCTCCGAAGCCGCTCGACCTGAGCCATGTGTTTGTCCACGTAAAACCGAAGCCTCCGGCCTGCGAACACGACTTCCAAGGCTGGCGCGAATTTGAGGACGGCACTGGCGGCGAACAGGTCTGCACCAAGTGCGGCATGGGCGCTATGGATCACACCCTATCACTGGATTTCTGACCATGCCCCAGAAACACCCTATCATTAATGAAAAGGGCCTTGATGCGGCAGAGGCGGCGTGGCGCGCATCGGTCGAGCCCACGTGCAAACTCATGCTGCGCACCGCCATCCGCGCATACCTCTCTGCCACTGCCCCGACTGAGACAGAGAAGCCCGCGCCCGATGGGTTGGAGGTCTCGGCCTATGCCGAAGTTTTGGCCGGTCGTGTCACTGCCGTTCGTATCGACAAGAGCCGCCATTGCATTCACGGCATGGTGCTGGCCGACCAAGCCCAATCCCTCATTGCAGAACTGAGGGGGGAGAGGGATGAGGCGCAAGCCGGTGCATATCGATCGGGATTGGATGCTGTTGACCGCCTTGCCGAACTAGACAAGGCCAATGAGCGTGCCAACAAGAACTGGCGCGACTTCCGCGACCTGAGGTTGGCGATTATTGGCGACGGGCCAATGTGCCGGGATTGCGCAGACTTTGACGGGTGTCAAGGTAATGGCAGGCCCTGCGATCCTGACGAGGCAGTCAAAGAGCAGATCGCTGTTTGGAAAACCGCCGAAGCCGAAGTCAAGCGCCTTACCGAATTGGCCGACAGGCTCAAACTCGAAGCGCAAGGCCACGCCAGCGAGACCCGCACCGCAAACAGCACCATCTATGAAATCTACCAAGTGTTGAGCGGTGGGAAAGGTGAACCTGGCAACTGGAACGGGGCCGAACCCGCACGGCGCTATGTCGAAGCCGCCGAGGCTGAACGGGACGAGCTGCGGAAGGCGTTGGAGGCCCTCCGGGACGGCCCCGGCATTGAATGCGTTCCAGACAACGATGTTCAGGACATGATCCGCCAAGCCCTATCAGGGAGCAATGAATGACCGGCTCAATGCACCGTCCTGATCTTCCCTATCAGATCCCGCCATTGGCCTATGAGGGATGCGATCTTGTCGGCCTTGCCGGGATGATCAGTGGAGATATCCAGCAGGACATCAATCTCCTGGCTCCACAGGTTCAGCGTGTCCACATGTGGGATTGTCCCGCCATCGATCATGGCTGCGTACTTGTGGAGCATCTGACGGGACTTGATGATGCGATCGTCGGCTTCTTCGGGGGTCATGGGGGAACACTCGCATGACTAAGGGCCTATCGCCAGCACAATTGCCGGATTGGCCGGCCGCGATGAACCAGCAAATGGCGGCCGCCTATTGTGGGCTCTCCGTCGACACATTCACGGCCACCTGCCCGGTTACCCCCGTAGTTATCACCAGCTCGAAGCACGGCCGTCGCTATCTGCGCGTCCGGCTGGACGAATGGCTGATGTCCCTTGACAATCCCCGCCCGCCGCAACGGCAGGGTATGGGAGCAACTTGGCGTGCCGCGCGTGAAACTGAAAGGGCTTAATATCCGCCGCAACAAGGCGGGCACCTGGTACGTGTCCCTGCGCGCCACCGGCAAGCTCCTGCTATCCGCGAAGTGCGAGCGCGAGCAGCTTGACGCTATGATGGCCGGCCCGGACTTCCTTCACGCCTATTCCACTGCTGAGCGCAAGCGACGACGCGAGTATGCCGCCGGCACATTCGGCGCCCTGGCAGAGCGTTGGCGCGAAGGCCGGTCCTTCAAAGCGCTCAAGCCTCGCACCCAGTCCGACTACGCCAAGGTGCTCCTGTTTCTCGATCGCGCCTATGACTACAGCGCCGCCGACATTGAAACCGCCGATGTGGTGGAGATGCGCGACTTGGCTGCCGAGCTAAAAGGCGACAAGTTCTCTGATTTCGTCATCGCCGTCATATCTGCCGTGTTCCGCGATGCGCTCGAGGCGGGGCTGATGAAGGACAACCCCGCCAAAGGCGTCAGAAGGCTCTACAAGGCCAACAAGGACGCTAACCGCCGATGGACAGAGGATGAGTGGTCAAAGGCCTACGCGATCAGCCCTGCCCATCTACGTGCCGTTCTGGCTATTGCACGACACTGCGGATTGAGGGGCCAGGACATAGCGCGGCTGACATGGGAAAATTACCGCCCCGATCCCGACATGGGAAAGGTTCTGGCGTTCCGGCCGCAGAAGAACGGCGATAAGGTGGGGGAGATTGCCATTGGCGTGCCGGCCGAATTGCGGAGCTTGCTCGACGCAATGAAGGCGGGTGACGGCACGGTGCAGCCAGCGAGCAATGCGCCGATCTGCCGGAACAGCCTCGGCAAGGCCTATCCAACTGAGAATGCCATGCGCAAGGCGTGGCAGGACTTCAAAGCATCGGACGCTTTTAAGTCCGCCCTGCCCGGCTCCAGCGATCTGACCCTGCATGGCTTGCGAGTGACCTTCGCCAGTGAACTGCGCGAATCGGGTTTTACCGACCGCGAAGTGGCCGACATGCTGGGCGACATGTCCGAAGGGATGGGCAAGCGCTACAGCCGCGGCGCCGAGATGCGCAAGACGAGCGTTCGGGTGTTCAAGCGCCGGGCCGGGAACAGCCAGTGAACCAGTTTTGCACACACAGCGGATAGTGTGTGCAAAGGCCGTCTTGACAGTTGGGGCTAAACCCCTGAAAAGGCGGGCCAGAGGCCGCGTGGCGGAGTGGTTACGCAGCGGATTGCAAATCCGTGTACTCCGGTTCGATTCCGGACGCGGCCTCCATTCTCAGCAAATTGGAATGATCCGTGCGGCGGGTGGCGCGAAACGCGGCAGGCGGTTAGCTTCCGCGGGTCCTGAACCTGAGATTCGTCATGACCATCAGTGCGCCGTCGGCAGCCCGCACGGAGTTTGCCCAACCAGTCCTGGCAGGATTGCTCGCCGCCATTGTTGGCTATGCCAGCACGTTCACACTCATCCTGGCCGCGTTGACGGCGGCAGGCGCCTCGCCCCAACAAGCAGGATCTGGACTTTTTTCGATCTGTATTGCGATCGGCATTCTCAATATCGCTGTGGCGTGGCGAGTGCGCATTCCTGTCAGTTTTGCCTGGAGTACGCCGGGCGCCGCCTTCCTTCTTACAGTGGGGGAACCTGTCGGTGGTTTCTCCGCGGTCGCGGGCGCCTTTGTGGTCTGCGCGGCGCTGGTCATCCTGACGGGGCTCATCGCCCCCCTGGCAAGAGCCGTAGCCGCCATTCCCGCCCCCATCGCCAATGCCATGCTGGCGGGGATGCTTCTCACCTTGTGCCTTGCGCCGCTGAATGCCGTAGCCGAGATGCCGTGGCAGGCACTGCCAATCATTGTTGTCTGGGCCGTGAGCCTCCGCTTCGCGCGGCGCTACGCCGTTCCATTAGCGGTGGTGACCGCGGGCCTCGTTCTGGCCAGCACCACGGACCTACCGAGCGGCACTTTCGGCAATGCCTGGCCAGCCCTGACTCTGGTGCTGCCTACATTTACGCTCGATTCGACCATCCGCATTGCTCTGCCGCTGTACGTGGTGACCATGGCCTCGCAGAACCTGCCCGGCATCGCCGTAATGCGGGCCAATGGCTATACGGTGAGACCCGCGCCGCTATTCGCCCTGACCGGCGCCGCCAGCATAGCGTCCGCCTTCTTTGGTGGCATCACCAGCAATATGGCCGCCATCACGGCGCCGATCTGTGCGGGCCCGGAAGCTCACAGTGATCCGGACAAGCGCTGGCCAGCGCCGGTCGCCGCCGGATTTACCTATATCCTGCTTGGGCTTGCGGCGGGGCTGGCGGCGGCCTTCATTGCAGCGGTACCGCCATTGCTCATCCAGGCCGTGGCAGGTCTTGCCCTGTTTTCCAGTCTGGCATCGGCCCTTGCCGGAGCGCTCGCGATTGAGGACGTCCGATTGCCCGCAATCCTGACGTTCATCACCACGGCCTCCGGCATCACGGTAGCCGGTGTCGGAGCGCCATTCTGGGGCCTGGTGGGCGGCATTTGCCTGCTGCTGCTCCTGCGTCAAAGGACCGCAAAGTGAACGTTTATGCGGTTGTCCTGTCAGGGGGGGCGGGAAGCAGGCTGGGGCAGGTCCGCAAAGCAGAGATTCGCCTGGACGGCCAAACCCTGTTGGGGCGGGTGGTCAGAAGGCTACCCATCGAGCAGGCCAATCTCCTGATCTCGACCGGCCCCGGACCAGCAGCGGCGAGCGCGGCGGGAACTGCCCTCCCCGATCTCGACGGCCCGCTCGGCGGCCCCTTGGCCGGTATCGTGGCGGCGGTGGCTTATCTGCGGGAACGCGCTCCCGCGGACGCAATTCTGTTGTCTGTGGCCGTCGACACTCCCTTCATTCCAGACGATTTCATTCCTCGACTGGTGGGACCGATCACTAGTGGAGCGGCGGCCGCGCAGGCATTCTGGCGCGGCAATGCCTATCCCACCAATGCCGCATGGTCCCTTTCTGCTCTGCGTGACCTGCCCGAGCAGATATCCAATAACGAGGCGATCAACAGCCCCAAGGCGCTGCTGGCACAGTTAGAAGCTGCAAAGGTCGATTGGGGAGACAGCCACAGCGACAATCCCTTCGCCAACCTCAATACCCCAGCCGATCTGGTGGCGCTCGCACGGCGCTGCCGACAGTCATCACTCTGACAACTTATTCACATGAGATGACATTTGGGACTTGGCAAACCGGATCGGTTTGGGTACACGGACCTCGCTTCGCCAATGCGGCGTTGCAAGAAGTGTTCCGCGATAGCTCAGTTGGTAGAGCAAGCGACTGTTAATCGCTGGGTCGTAGGTTCGAGTCCTACTCGCGGAGCCAATTTCCTCAATTCATCTAATAGTGTTCGCGAGCGATTGCTCTTGCGCACCGGCTGTCTTAGGACGGCTGGGTAATTGACTGTCCAGCGATATCCCATGACCACCATTACTGCGGCACCGGCGCCCAACGCCCAGCGCACGGCCCTGACCATCATTCTTGCTGTTAGCGGCGCCCATTTTCTCAATGACTTGCTGCAGTTCCTGCTGCCGGCCCTCTATCCTCTGCTCAAAGAAAGCTATGGCCTTAGCTACCTGCAGATCGGCCTGCTTACATTGGGGCAGCAGATCACCGCCTGTCTATTGCAGCCGGCCTTCGGACTTTCCGGCGACCTCAAGCCCAAACCCTATTGGCTGGCCCTCTCCATGGCCATCGTTGCGGCCGGGGTCGCAATGCTGGCAGCAGCGAACGGCTTCTGGCTGCTGTTCTTCGCCGCCGTGGTGCTTGGGACTGGCTCGGCTCTATTTCATCCCGAGGCATCGCGGGTGGCGCGCATGGCTTCGGGCGGGCGGCTCGGATTTGCGCAGTCGCTTTTCCAGGTTGGGGGCAATGCCGGCACGGCGCTCGGCCCGCTGGCCGCGGCCCTCATCCTGCTGCCAATGGGCCAAGGCAGCGTTTTCTGGTTCTTGATCGTTGCAGCGCTCGGCCTGTTGCTCATGGCCCATGTGGGGCGCTGGTTTGTCGATCATCAGCGCCAGTCTGCAACCCGTCCGGTCCTTCCGGTGCGGAAGCCGGCATTATCACGAGAGCGCCTGATGGTCGCTTTCGCGGTCATTGGGGCACTGCTGCTGAGTAAGTTCATCTACATTGAGGGCCTGAAGAGCTACTACGCCTTCTTTCTCATTGAGAAATTCGCCCTATCAGCACAGGAAGCGCAATTCTACCTGTTCGCTTTCCTCGGCGCCGTGGCCGCTGGCACTTTTATTGGTGGTCCGGTTGGCGACCGCTATGGCCGGCTGGCCGTGATTTGGGTTTCGATCCTGGGCGCCCTGCCCTTCACCCTTGCCCTGCCCTATCTCGACCTGTTCTGGACCTGTGCCATGAGCATCCTCGTGGGCCTGATCCTGTCTTCGGCATTTTCGGCCATGGTGGTCTATGCCCAGGAACTGGTGCCGGGAAAAGTCGGCATGGTTGCGGGTTTCGTGTTCGGCTTCGCCTTTGGTATCGGCGCATTGGGCGCGGCCGCCATGGGGGCGATGGCGGACTGGATCGGCATGATTGCCGTGTTCCAGATTTGCGCGTTCCTGCCTGCACTTGGTATTTTGACGGTTCTGCTGCCGAACACGGCCGAACTGCATCCTGAAAGGACGTCCAAATGAGCAATGGCATGGAAGCCGATGGCGAAAGCCAGATCACGCTGACCCGCACCATCGCCGCACATGTTTCAGATGTGTTCGCAGCATGGACAGATCCAGCGCTGATCGAGCAATGGGAAGCCGACGAGGCCGATTTCGATGCTTTTGAGGGCGGCCATTACCGCTTTGTGACCTTCGCCGAGGATGAAGACGAAGAAGACCATGAAGTCAGCGGCGAGGTCCTCACTTTTGTGGAGGACAAGCGGCTGGTGCTTTCCTGGATACACAAGGACGAGGATGAAGAGAGCGAACTGATCTTCGTGCTCGACGTCGAATTTCAAGCTATCGCCGATGACAGCACTCGCATCACCCTGACCGAGCGCGGGCTACCCCACGCCGATGCGCAGACGCGCATTTTTTCCATGGAAGCCTGGAGTGCCGCGCTCGAGGAACTGGCTGAACTGATGGAGTAGCACTGAACCAAGCTGGCGTGCCGCGCGTAATGTTGGCACGCTAAGAGGTGTTCTGTGGCTACTCATCTGGTCTGGCTGCGCAATGATTTGCGCGTCTCTGACAACCCGGCTTTGTTGGCGGCCTGCCAATCCGGCGACAGGGTCGTTGCGCTTTTTGTTCATGAGACCAACGAGAACACTCGCGCGCCGGGAGCGGCGGCACGGTGGTGGCTGCATGAAAGTCTATGCTCGCTTGCCCAAAGTCTGGACGACATCGGGGTAGAACTCCGCGTGGAGAGTGGGCTGGCCGGCTCTGTCGTTGACAAACTCTGCCACGAAATCGGCGCCGAGGCGGTGCATTGGAACCGACGCTATGCTCCCGGGCAACGGGACATCGATGCGGGAATCAAGAGTTCTCTTCGTGGCGCTGGAATTTCGGTCTCATCCCATGCCGGCAATGTGCTGCTTGAGCCTTGGGAAATCGAGACAGGACAAGGCAAGCCCTATTCAGTGTTCACCCCATTCTGGAAAGCGCTGAAGGAGCGCCATATCGCACCCCCACTCAAGCGACCACAGCTACATGACAAGGGGCGACGCCGCTCCGAAACTGACAACGGGTACCGGCAGCCAAGATGGGCTGAAAAATTATCGGCTCACTGGACCATTGGGGAGGCCGCAGCACAGGATGCTCTGGAAGCGTTCCTGAAGCACCATGTTCATGACTATCCCGGTGGTCGGGACTTCCCGGCCCGGGATGCGACTTCGCGCCTGTCTCCGCATTTGCGGTTTGGCGAAATCAGCGCCAGGCAGATATGGCACTCTGCGAAGGCGTTTGCCCACGCTCATCCGGACCAATCGGCGGCCGTTGATAAATTCCTGTCGGAACTGACCTGGCGCGACTTCAGCTATCACCAGCTTTTTCATCGCGACGATATTGCCAGTGTGCCGATGCAGGAGAAATATCGGGACCTGAAATGGCGCCATGCGCCCGCGCAGCTTAAGGCCTGGCAGGCAGGCCAGACAGGCATTCCGATTATTGACGCCGGCATGCGGGAACTTTGGGAAACCGGCTATATGCATAATCGGGTCCGCATGCTGGTGGCCTCCTTCCTGACCAAAAATCTGCTGATTGACTGGCGCCAGGGCGAGAACTGGTTCTGGGATTGCCTGGTGGATGCCGACGACGCCAACAATCCGGCCAGTTGGCAGTGGGTAGCGGGGAGCGGTCTGGATGCCGCCCCCTATTTTCGCATCTTCAATCCTGCAACGCAGGGACAACGTTTCGACCCGAATGGCGACTATGTCCGAAATTGGGTGCCCGAGGTGGCGCAATTACCCGACAAGTTCATCCACGATCCAAGCGGGGCGCCTGATGAGGTGCTCATGCAGGCTGGCATCCAATTGGGTCAGGAGTATCCTCGGGCGCTGGTAGATTTGAAGGAAACCCGCCGACGCGCGCTCGACGCATTTGGTGCACTCTCCGCAGACGGGTGAAACAACGCAAATCTATGCTCGTGTGGTGCAGTGTACTGAGCGGGGCTTGCGCGCGTTTGCCAATCGAGGAAAAGCACTGCCGATTGCTCCGCTTGGCGCTTGCCGCGACATGATCGCCACCCTACGATAAGTGCCTGTTCCTTCCCAGAAAATAGACCCATGGCCAAGCACGAAGACCTCATCTCCGCTATCGGCAATACGCCGCTGATCCGCCTCAACCGAGTTTCAACGCTTACGGGTTGCGAGATCTGGGGCAAGGCGGAGTTCCTCAATCCCGGCCAGTCGGTCAAGGATCGTGCGGCTCTGTTCATCATCCATGATGCGGTTAAGTCCGGGAGACTCAAACCCGGTGGCACCATTGTCGAGGGCACCGCTGGAAATACGGGCATTGGCCTGACGCTGGTGGCCAACTCGCTCGGCTTCAAATCCGTGATCGTTATTCCCGAGACCCAGAGCCAAGAAAAAAAAGACGCGCTGCGGCTTTATGGCGCTGAATTGATCGAGGTCCCAGCCAAGCCGTACCGGAACCCGAACAATTACATCAAGGTCTCTGGTCGGCTGGCCGAAAAGCTCAATGCCGAGTTGCCCAATGGCGCGGTCTGGGCCAACCAGTTCGACAACGTTTCCAACCGCCGGGCCCATGTTGAAACGACGGGCCCGGAAATCTGGCAACAGACCAATGGGCGCATTGATGGATTCATCTGCGCGGTTGGCTCGGGCGGCACGCTGGCCGGGGTCGCCGAGGCGCTGCGCGCACGTAATGCCGATGTGAAGATTGGTCTAGCCGATCCGGAGGGCGCCGCACTTTATGAGTATTTCGCCCATGGTGAGCTGAAGTCGTCGGGCGATTCCATCACCGAAGGTATTGGCCAGGGCCGCATCACTGCCAATCTGGAAGGCCTGACGGTGGATATGCCTTATCGCATTTCCGACGCCGAAGCCCTGCCCTATGTTTATGACCTGCTCGAGCATGAGGGATTGTGCCTAGGCGGATCGAGCGCGATCAACATTGCGGGGGCGGTGCGCATGGCGCGCGATCTCGGGCCGGGCAAGACCATCGTGACCGTGCTATGCGACTACGGCAACCGCTATGCCAGCAAGATTTTCAATCCAGAGTTCCTGCGCAAAAAGAATCTGCCGGTTCCGCCCTGGATGGAAGATCGGGCCCCTATCGACATTTCGAGCGTGATGGAGCCCGATCCCGCCTGATGGCCTCAGCGCCAGGCTGATAGCCAGATTTCTCCGTTGCTGATTGCCGCCGCCGACTTGCCTGATAGAGTACCACTCCACTCATGCTTGTAGGCCAATGTGTTCGGAATAGACGACATTCTTCGCGCCATCGTTGCCGACCTGCATTTGGTGGCGCTGATCATGGGCGCCATCTATCTTCTGGCCATCGTCTGCGGCGTGCGGGAAATCCTCAATTCGCGCACCTCGCAGGGGTCGATCGCCTGGCTGCTGTCACTGCTGCTTCTGCCGGTCCCCACCGTGCTGCTCTATTTGGTCTTCGGCTGGAAGTTCTTTGACGATTACGCGACCGATCGCATGCAGAATGGTCGCGCCAACCGTCCCTTGAGGGCGCGCGATCTCGCACTGGTGGACGGGGAAACCGACGCGAAGTGGCCCGTACAGGTCAATGTCTCCGAACTGCCTTTCCTCAAAGGCAACGACGTCGAGTTGCTTGTCGACGGACAGGCGACCTTCAGCTCGATATTTGCCGGCATAGATGCGGCCAAGGAGTATCTCCTTGTACAGTTCTACATCATCCGCGATGACCGGCTCGGCCAGGAACTGGCTGAGCGGCTGATTGCCAAAGCCAGGCAAGGCGTTTCGATCTGCGTGCTCTACGATGATGTGGGCAGCACCGGCATGCCCAAACGCTATCGGCACGAGTTGCGCGAGGCGGGCATCAAGATTTCCAGCTTCAATCGCCGGCACAGGTTTCTACGGCTGTTCGGTGCGACACGGATAAACTACCGCAACCACCGAAAAATTGTCGTTGCCGACGGCAAACATGCCTGGGTGGGGGGACACAATGTGGGGGTGGAGTATCTGGGGGAAGACCCAAAGCTGGGCCATTGGCGCGACACGCATGTCAGGGTGTCCGGCCCTGCGGCGCTTGGGTGTGCCCTGCTGTTCCGTGAAGACTGGGAATGGGCCACCGGGGAAAGGCTGCCGAACCGGCCGCCAATGGAACTGACGAGCTTTGGCGATCAATCCGTGCTCGTGATGGGAAGCGGGCCCGCCGACAAGCTCGAAGAATGCGCAATTGCCTTCACCGACCTGATTGGCCGAGCCCGGAAGCGGCTGTGGATCGTCAGTCCCTATTTCGTGCCGGATACGGATATTCGCACAGCATTGTTTGCAGCCCGACTTCGCGGCGTCGACGTCCGGATCATGCTACCGGATAATCCGGACCATGTGCTGGTCTGGCTGGCCAGCATGGCCCATGCCGATTCCATGGTGCAGCACGACATCGATGTTTATCGCTACACCGATGGTTTCCTGCACCAGAAAGTGGTGCTGATGGATGATGAGATGGCGACCATAGGCAGTGTCAATTTCGACAACCGCTCCTTTGCGATCAATTTCGAAATCACCTTGTGGTTCACCGATACGGCGACCATTTCAAATGTCGAAGCCATGCTGTTGCAGGATTTCGAAGTCTGTCGCCAAGTGGGACGCGCCGAAGTGGAAAGCCGTCCTTGGGCGCTATACCTCGCCACACAGGCGGCCCGCCTACTCTCCCCGGTTTTGTGAGATCTTTGATGACCGAATTTCTGTTCCGTGAAGACAGCTATCTGCAATCGGCGTCAGCGCAAGTCCTGGAGATCGCCGCGGATGGCGGCATTATCCTGGACCGAACTGTTTTCTATGCGACCTCTGGCGGACAGCCTGGCGATAATGGTCACCTCGTCAGGCAGGACGGGAGCCGGATCGGCGTGGCAACGGCCATTCATCCCGAAGGCGACAAATCTCGAATCGTGCACATGCCGATTGATGGTGCTGTCCTGCCCGAGCCTGGCGAACCGCTGGTGGCTGAGATCAATTGGGACCGGCGGCATCGCCTGATGCGAATGCATACGGCGCTGCACCTGTTGTCCGTTGTCTTTCCGTTTCCCGTAACAGGCGGATCGATAGGCGAAGACAAGGGCCGGCTCGACTTTGACATGCCCGAAGTGCCGGACGACCTAACAGCGCTCGAGGCGCAACTCAACGCCATGATCGACGCTGACCACGCGGTCGGCACGGAGTGGATTACCGACGCAGAGATGGAAGCCAAAGCAGATCTGGTCAAGACAATGAAGGTCAAGCCGCCCATGGGACAAGGCAAGGTCCGGCCGGTCCGAATTGGCGACGTGGACCTGCAACCGTGCGGCGGTACGCACGTGATGGGGACCGCCGAAATTGGCAGGGTAAAGCTGGGCAAGATCGAAAAGAAGGGCAAGCAGAACCGCCGAGTCAGCCTGCTATTCGCCTGATCGCCACGTTTCAGCGTATAGGCGGCGCATAGAGCAGACCGCCGTTGGCCCACAGCGCATTCTGACCGCGCAGCATTGCGGCGCCAGTCTGAGGTCCAAAGTGGCGGTCGTAGAGTTCCGAGTAGTTGCCGACGGCCCTAATGGCATCAGCCATAAAGGTCGGGCGCAAGTCCAAGGCGGCGCCGTAGTCGCCCTCGACACCGAGAACGCGCCGGACGGCGGGCGTACGGGCGGCTGAGAGGGAATCGATATTCAGGCTGGTGACGCCAACCTCTTCCGCCTGGATCAGGGAAAATATGGACCAGCGCACGATCTGGAACCACTGATCGTCCTGATCGCGAACGACGGGCCCCAGGACCTCCTTGGAGATCCGTTCGGGCAGCACACGATGCTGCGCCGGCTCGGTCAGTTCGCGGCGAATGGCCTGCAATTGCCGGCCCGATGCAGAGATGGCCTGGCACAACCCGCTCCGGTAGGCCGTCGCCAAATCGGCGATTTCCTCATAGGCGACAGCGCGATAGCTGGTCTGATTGAGGAAGAAAAACTCGTCAAGCGTTTCCACTTCGCCATAGCTGTCGGCGACGCAGATACTGACATCGTCCAGCTCATAGGCGGAGACGACACCCATCGCGTTGGGTACGAGAAATCCCTGACCATCAAAGAACGCCGGGACAACGTAGCGCGCGCCATAACGTATGTCGCGCCCCATGGTCCATGCGCCGTTGCGCATGAACACATCGACCGCCCCAGTTTCAAGCGGCGCAAAGCGCGCTTCTCCACGGTAGGAGCGAAACTCAATCAGGTCCGGATTGCCGAATATTGCCGCGGCCAGGGCCCGGCATAAATCCACATCGAAGCCGGACCAGCGACCGTCAATGTCCTGCTGGGAAAAGCCCGCAAGTGGGTTGCTCGAGCCACAAATCAGAAAGCCGCGTGCCCGAACCGCATCCAAAGTCTGGCCAGTGGCCGGCAGTGCCGCAACCATTGACGCCGCCATGACGACCAAAATCAGAAATGGCTTGAACAGCTTGATCACAAAGCCCGGCTTTCAGCTTCCCACGGCCCATATTGGACGGCACAGATAAGGGGTCAAGCTGCACCCGGGCCTGACCCCCGTCTTTTTGGTTAACCGCAGCTTGGTCTAGTGAAGGATCTGGCTGAGGAAGAGCTGGGTGCGCTCGTGTTGCGGATTGGAGAAGAAGTTCTCCGGATCGTTCTGCTCGATGATCTGCCCTTGATCCATGAAGATCACCCTGTTGGCGACCTGACGTGCGAAGCCCATTTCGTGGGTCACGCAGATCATCGTCATGCCTTCTTCGGCCAAGCTGATCATGACCTCGAGCACTTCCTTGACCATTTCGGGGTCGAGTGCCGAAGTGGGCTCGTCGAACAGCATGATCTTGGGCTGCATGCAGAGCGAGCGGGCAATAGCCACGCGCTGTTGCTGACCGCCTGAAAGCTGTCCTGGATATTTGTGGGCCTGTTCGGGGATCTTGACCCGCTCCAGATAGTGCATGGCCGTCTTCTCGGCTTCGGCCTGCGGTATGCCGCGAACCCAGATCGGGGCAAGGGTCAGGTTCTGCAGAATGGTCAGGTGAGGGAACAGGTTGAAGTGCTGGAACACCATGCCAACTTCACGGCGCACTTCATCAATGCGCTTGAGGTCTGCAGTGAGCTCAACACCATTGACGATGATCTGTCCCTGCTGGTGCTCCTCAAGACGGTTCACGCAGCGGATCAGTGTTGACTTACCAGAGCCCGACGGACCGGCGATGACGATGCGCTCGCCGCGCATGACCTTGAGATCGATGTCGCGCAACACATGAAAGTCGCCATACCATTTGTGCATGCCCACAACGTCGATGGCGACGTCAGTGTCAGACACCGTCATGCGGCTGGTATTGGTGGAACGCTCTTCGGCGCTGTTGGAGGAAATGTCGCTCATTGACGTTACCCTTTATGCCCAGTGTCCAGACGCCGCTCCATCCAGATGGAGTAACGGGACATGGCGAAACAGAAGACCCAGAAAACCATGCCTGCGAAGAGATAGCCGGTTATGGCCTGGGTTGGAGATGACCAGTCGATGTCGGAACTGGCTGCCTGTACGGTGTTCAGTAGGTCAAAGATACCGACAATGGAAACCAGCGAGGTGTCCTTGAACAGCGCGATGAAGCTGTTGACGATGCCGGGAATGACATGTTTCAGCGCCTGCGGCAGGATGATGAACCACATGGATTTCCAGTAGCTCAGTCCCAGCGAGGATGCGGCCTCATATTGCCCCCGCGGCAATGCCTGGAGGCCACCACGCACAACCTCTGCCAGGTAGGCCGAGGAGAACAAGGTGACACCGACAAGCGCGCGCAGCAGCTTATCCACTGTCGTGCCCTGAGGCATGAACAAAGGCAGCATCACCGAGGCCATGAACAGCACCGTGATCAAGGGGACTGCGCGCCAGAGTTCAATGAACATGATGCACAGCGTCTTGATGATCGGCAGTTTGGACTGCCGTCCCAGAGCCAGAAGGATACCAATCGGGATCGAGCAGATGATGCCGACCAGCGAGATTATCAGGGTAACCAAGAGACCACCCCACCGCTCGGTCGGAACTGGGCGCAGGCCCAAAACACCGCCATTGAGCAGGTAGAAGCAGATCACCGGGTAGACGACGAAGAACAGGATCGCGTTGGTCCGCTTGAACGGCACACGCGGGATCGCCAGCGGAATGATCAGCAGTGCTCCCAGGGCGAAAACCAGGTTTGGTCGCCAGTATTCTTCTGCCGGATAGAAGCCATAGATGAAAAAGCTCATGCGGGCATAGATGTAGGCCCAACATGCGCCGGCCGTTTCGACCCGGCATTCCTCGACCGTGCCACCCGGCGGCACGGCATCTCCTCCAAGAAAATTGGGGAAGACAAAATTGTAGATCGGCGGGATCGCCCAGATCAAAAGAACGACCGCCAGGATGGTCAGAAGACTGTCGCTGGGTGTCGCAAACAGGTTGCGACGTGCCCATGCGACCGGTCCCGCGGTATTCACCGGCGCGGGCGCCGGATCAACCATTTGTTCCCGAACGAAGGAGAATGACATGGTGGACCTCCTAACGTTCCACGAGCGCGACGCGCGCATTGTACCAGTTCATGAAGGCCGACGTGGTCAATGACAGCGTCAGATAGACCAGCATGGTGATCGCAATCACCTCAATGGCCTTGCCCGTCTGATTGAGCGTGGTGCCCATGAACACATTGACCAGTTCGGGATAACCGATAGCGGCACCCAGAGACGAGTTCTTGGTCAAGTTGAGATATTGGCTCGTCAGAGGGGGGATGATCACGCGCATGGCCTGCGGAACGACAACCAGCCGCAGCCGATCCCCTTCACGCAAGCCAAGTGATGATGCCGCTTCGGTCTGTCCCTTGCTAACAGCCTGAATGCCACTGCGGACGTTCTCGGCGATGAAGGCAGCAGTGTAGACGGTGAGGCCCAAAACCAGGGCCACCATTTCCGGCACCAGTTGCAGGCCACCAGCAAAGTTGAACCGTTCGAGGACGGGAATTTCAAAAGCCAATGTGGCGCCGGTCAGCCAATAGATCAGGGCGGGAATAGCGATTACGATCAGGATAGGCAGGGCCAGCGGGAGCTTGCCCTCCGTGGCAGCAGGACGGCGATCAGCCGAAACCATGGTCCATGCCACACCCAGAGCCACCAGGATGGCCCCAACAACGATCACGCCTTCCGGAAGCCAGGAGAACATGCCGCCAAGCAGGAAGTTCGCGGCCGCCCATCCAAGGGCGAAGCCGATGAACGCGCGCCCGTAATGGCCATATTGCGTCAGGCTCAGGCCCGCAAGGACCAGCGCGCCAACCAATGAAATGATCGGACTGACGGAAAGGGCCGGAACAACGGTGCCCAGGAGGTTCATGGCGAGAAAGCCGACCGCGAATGTCACGATCAACCCAGCAATCCGGGAGCCTTGGGCAACGGACCTGGGGTAATGTCCCGTCTTGGTGCGAACACGGGTCGCCCAGATGACAAGGGCAATCGCGGCTACGAGCGCCAAAGCCGCTGCGACCGCTACCCAGAAGATCTCTGCATCCGGGAGGGGCCGTGGAACGATGATGCCACGCTGGTTTACAAAGATGCTGAGGGGCAACTCAAAGGACTGGCGCACGGCGGGCATGGCCTTGAGAACCGCGAAGTACCAGAAGAAAAGCTGCAGCAGCAGCGGTACGTTGCGGATGATCTCGACATAGACAGTTGCAAAGCGCGCAATCAGCCAGTTCGACGACAGGCGCGCTATCCCGAGCACGAAACCGAGCATGGTGGCAAAGACAATGCCGATGACCGCGACCAGCAGAGTGTTGAGCAGACCAACCACAAAGGCCTGCCAATAATAGGACGATCGGTCGAACGGGATGAGGGTGAAGCTGATCCCAAAGCCCGAGGTCTCGAACAGGAAACCAAAGCCGGTCGACTTGTTTTGCGCGGCGAGGTTCTGGGCGGTATTGAGAACGATCCAGGTCAGAAAGGCAATCACCAGGGCGGCTACGACCACCTGATAGATGATGCCTCGAATTACCGGGTCATTGTAGAAAGCAGTGCGCGGCGGTTCCGCGAAATTATCCTGGACGGCCATCAGGCGAGGGTCCCCTTATCAGGGGCAGTGTGGCGACGGCAGGGCCAATTCCAGGGACGACTCGCCAATGCCCGACCGCCCCAGCGATCAGGTTTCCCCCGATTGAATTCCAAGCGTCGCATCTGCCCACGACGAACTGGCGCCCCCGAGAGGGCGCCAGAACTGTTCTCGCCTTAGCGGATGGGCATGGAGTACTGCAGACCGCCATCGGTCCACAGAGCGTTCAGGCCACGCTCCAGGCCAATGTCGGTCTCAGGACCAACATGCTTGGCATAGGATTCGCCGTAGTTACCGACATGCTTGATGATGCGGTAGGCCCAGTCGGCCGTCAGACCCATCGGGGTACCGAAATCACCCTCGACGCCCAGGAGGCGCTTGACCGCCGGATTGTCGGAGCCGAGCATTTCATCGACATTGGCCGAGGTCACGCCCAGTTCTTCAGCTTCGAGCAGCGCGTAGTAGGTCCAACGGTTGATGTAGAACCACTGCTCGTCACCCTGACGGACGGACGGGCCGAGCGGCTCCTTGGAGATGATTTCCGGCAGGATAGCGTAGTCATCCGGGTTACCGAACTTAGAACGTTCCGCGGCCAGCGCCGAGGAGTCCGTGGTATACACGTCGCAACGGCCATCTTCGAAGGCCTTCACGACTTCGTCCTGGTCGGTGAAGACGACAGGCGAGTAGTCCATGCCATTGGTTTCGAAGTAGTCGGCGGCGTTGAGCTCGGTGGTGGTACCGGACTCAATACAGATGGCCGCACCGGACAGATCCAGAGCGGACTCAATGCCATCGGACTTGCGAACCATGAAGCCCTGACCATCATAGTACATGACGCCAGCGAACATGATGCCGAGATCAGTGTCGCGGCTCATGGTCCAGGTGGTGGTACGCGACAGAATGTCGATTTCACCGGCCGACAGAGCAGCAAAGCGCTCCTGCGAGGTAAGCGGGGTGTACCGAACCGCATCCGCGTCATCAAAGACCGCAGCCGCCACAGCACGACAGAAGTCTACTTCCAGACCAGTCCAGTTGTTGTTGGCATCGGGGGCCGAGAAGCCTGGCACACCACCAGTGACACCGCACTGGATATAACCCTTGGCCTTCACATCATCGAGAGTTGCGGCCTGAACGGCCGTCGTACCGAGACCCAGAGAGGCCGCGATTGCAATCGATACGAGCGCTTTTTGCATTTGCATTTTTGCCTTTTGTTTCCTGACCCTGTGTTTTCGGGGCCGACCTATGTTCCCGCGGCCCCGAGAGCACCACCGCTTTGAGTGCGGTTTGGATGCTGTTATGCATGCAACCTTCTATTGTTCCTAACGTCAAGGGCGGATGGCACGTTGGGGCAGCAACTCTGTCTCTTTTTTAGCCAGACGCCGGACGTGAACCGTTTTTGAGCACAACCAGAACATGACTGAAAAATCGTCGGGGCAAACCGAGACGCCCTCTATCGAAACCGTATTGACCCATGCTGGACGGAATCCGGACAAACAGTTCGGCTTCATCAACACCCCGGTTTACCGCGGCTCTACGGTGCTGTTCAAAACCCTGGCCGACCTAGAAGCACAGTCCCAGGCCTATCTTTATGGCCGCGCCGGCAATCCGACGACCGAATCGGTAGAGCGCGTTGTCACTGAACTCGAAGGCGCATATCGGACCAAACTGGTGCCCTCAGGCCTTGCTGCCATAACGATCGCGCTAATGGCCTGTCTCAAGAGCGGCGACGATGTGTTGATCACCGACAGCGCTTATGAGCCAGGCCGCAAGTTTGCCGACGGATTTCTCGAACACATGGGCGTATCCGTCCGCTTCTATGATCCGCGCATCGGTGCAGGCCTTTCGACGCTCTTGCTCCCAAATACGCGGGCCGTCCTGGCTGAAAGCCCTGGCTCGCTGACATTTGAAATCCAGGACATCCCGGCGCTGGCGGCGGCCGCTCACGCTGGCGGCGCAAGGCTCATCGTCGACAACAGCTGGGCAAGCCCGCTCTACCACCGCCCGCTTTCGCTGGGGGCCGACATCGTGGTGCATGCTGCCACCAAGATGTTTGTCGGCCATTCGGATGCCTTTGCTGGCACGATCTCTACCACCGAGGAGGCGTGGGAGGACGTAGAGCGGATTAGAACGCTATTGGGGTACTTCACCTCCGGCGACGAAGCATTTCAGGTCGCCCGTGGCCTACGGACACTGGCAATCCGAATGAAGGAGCATCAGGAGCGCGCCCTTGCGATGGCCACTTGGCTCGAAACAAGGGATGAAGTGGAGAAGGTGCTGCACCCTGCCCTGCCAAGCCACCCAGACCATGCCCTCTGGAAGCGCGATTTCACCGGCTCGGGGAGTCTATTCGGTTTCGTCTTGAAGCCTGCGCCCAAGGCTGCCGTGGCCGCCTTTGTCGACCAGATGCAGGTTTTTTCGATGGGTTTTTCCTGGGGTGGTTATGAGAGCCTCTGCCTGCCGGTGAGAATCACCAAGGCGAGAACCGTCGTGCCCTGGTCCGAGGAAGGAAATCTCTTCCGGGCGCATATCGGCCTGGAAGGCATCGAGGATTTGAAAGCTGATCTGAGTGCCGCTCTGGAGCGCTACGCCCGCGCCCGGTGAGTAAGCCGATGCCATGCGCGGCGCATGTTTGGCGCGCCCCTGAACCGGACCGAACCGTCGGTCCGGAACGCAAAAAGCCAGCGTCTGGCGGCATAAAAATTGCGCACAGCAAAGGCGCCCACCAGACCAATGGCGAAGCCCGCCAGCACGTCAGTGGGATAGTGCATGCCGATCACGATGCGGGACAGGCCTGTGGCAAGGGAGATCAGCAGGACCAGACGGAAGAAGCGCGGGGCCATGAAGCCGATGACAAAGGCTGTCGCCATGGCTGTGGCCGCGTGGCCCGACGGAAAGCTCTGAAACGTCCAGTCGTTGAGGAAGTGCTGAAACGAAAAAGCGCCGTTCTGTTCGAAGAGTTCAGGGCGCGCCCGACCGAAAAGCCGCTTGAGCAGATTCGTGGCCAAGCCCGGCAGGCCAACGCCCACGAACACGAAACTGGAAACAAGGGCGACTTCCCAGATCACGCGCTTATAGAAGCCGGTCCGCATGATTCTGTGGGCAACAATAGAGACAATGAAGACGACCAGCGTCGGCAGCAAGATCCAGTCGGAAAGACCAAAATCAGTGATAAAGGCGAAGGGCTGGCGCCAGACGTCTGGCCAAGCCTGCGCCGACTGGGAGACCCAGACATCGACAAACACCAGAACAAACAGGGCAAGCAGAAGCCATGCCAACTGGTCTGGCCAGTTTTTCCGATTAAGGCCGAGGGGCCAGCGTTTGGTCAAATCGAACATGCCCTTGTTTGGTATCCTTGCGCTGCTACGTCAATGGCGGTGATTTCGTCTGGACAGGCTTGCTCTATATCAGGGAACACGCTAACTGGGGGTTGCGATGTCGGAGTGTAGCTCAGCCTGGTAGAGCACCGGTTTTGGGAACCGGGGGTCCAAAGTTCGAATCTTTGTACTCCGACCATTCGCCCGCATCGTGTTGAGGACTTTGCATGACCGCCCGTATCTATCGCCCCGCCCGCAACGCCATGCAGTCCGGCAAGGGCAAGTCCAAGCAATGGGTGCTCGTCCACGAATCAACCACGCCGCGCAGCATCGATCCTCTGATGGGCTACACCACAAGTTCGGACATGAATCAGCAGGTCCGCTTGTCGTTTGAAACGCTGGAAGAGGCGGAAGCCTATGCGCAGCGCAATGGTATTCCCTATTCGGTCCAGCCCGTCCACGAGCCAACGCCAAAGCGCGTGAGCTATCCAGACAATTTCCGGTCCGACCGCAAGACGCCCTGGACGCATTAAAGCCTGCTAGCAGATTGATTCGCTTTTGCGCCGCAAGAGATTGCGGCGCTTTGCTTTTCGGCGATAGGTTCAACCGATAACCGGATGTATCGCTATGCTTCACCGCCTATTTTCCGCTCTGCTTTTCTTCACCCTGGTGGGGATGACTGGCGCATCGGCAGCGCCGGCTCTCTGGAAGGTCAGCGATGAGGACAGCTCGGTCTGGCTGTTTGGTTCGGTGCATCTGCTGCGTGCCGATACGGATTGGCGCGGCCCGGTGCTGGACAAGATCGTATCCAAGGCCGAGCGAGTCTATTTTGAGACCGATATCAGCATTGAGGCACAGATGGCCGTCATGCCTCTGACCTTTGATCTAGGGTTCAATCGCGACGGCAGGCTGCTCAGCGAAATCATCGGCGCAGAGCTGACGTCCCGGCTTCGGGAAGCGGCGGCCGAATATGGCATCCCGATGGCCACGCTGCTGACCATGAAACCCTGGATGGCCGCTACAACCCTCTCGACCGGGCCGTTGCTGGAGTCAGGCTATGACACCACACTCGGCGTCGAGGCTGTTCTGGCAACAGAAGTCCCGGCCGAACGCGTCGGATTCCTTGAAACGCCAGAACAGCAACTCGGCTTTCTGGCCAGTGGGAATGAGGCAGAGCAGATCGCCATGCTGGTCGCCACCCTGGATACGCTAGACATCATGGAGACCGACATCGACCAGATGGTTCAAGCCTGGGCTGATGGACAGCCCGAGCAATTGGGCGCGATATTCACAGCCCAGATGGGTGGTTATGACGAGGGCATGGTCGAACGCCTCATCGACCATCGGAATGCGGACTGGGTCGAGCAGATCGATGCCATGCTCGCGCGCAATGAGGAGGCCCTGCTGGTTGTTGGGGCCGCCCATCTGGCCGGCCAAAACAGCGTCGTTCTTCTGCTTGAAGACCAGGGTTTTGACATCAGGCGGCTGCAATAGAAAAGCCGGAGGCATCGCCCCCGGCTTGCATTCGAGGCTCAGCTGGCGTGACTAGACGTCCGAAAATCTCGTCCATTTGCTGTCGTTCTGGCTGGACTTCACCGAGGCAGTGATGAACTGCATGCCTTCGATGCCATCAGCCATCGTCGGCAGAAGTTCCTCGAAGTCGGCACCGTCGCCACGAATGACGGAAGCGAACTGGCTGTAGAGCGTAGCGAAGGCTTCGAGGTAGCCTTCGGGATGGCCTGCGGGGATGCGAACGTTCATCGAGGCGGCCGGCGGCACGGAAATCGAGCCGCCGCGGGTGATCAGCTGGCGCGGCTTTCCGAACTCGGTGAACCACATATAGTTCGGGTTTTCCTGACTCCATTCAAGGCCACCCTTGTCGCCATAAACGCGCAGCTGAAGGCCGTTTTCCTTGCCTACAGCCACCTGGCTCGCCCAAAGCATGCCCTTGGCCCCGCTTTCAAAGCGCAGCATGATGTGGACGTTGTCGTCGAGCTGGCGACCCGGCACGAAGGCGGTCAGATCGGCTGCGACGGCCTCGGTCTTCAGGCCGGTGACAAATCGCAGCAGATTGTAGGCATGGGTGCCGATATCGCCGATACAGCCACCAGCGCCGGAGCGCGCCGGATCAGTGCGCCAGGCGGCCTGCTTGTTGTCTTCGTCAGCCGGTTCGGTGAGCCAGTCCTGGGCGTACTCGGCCTGCACAACGCGAATCTTGCCCAAGGCCCCGGACGCGACGAGCTCGCGCGCCTGACGGATCAGCGGGTAGCCCGTGTAATTGTGCGTCAGCAGGAATTTCGCCCCGTTTTTCGGCTTTATTTCCAATAGCTTGCGGGCGTCCTCAAGGCTTGAGGTGATCGGCTTGTCGCAAATGACGTGGATGCCGGCCTCGAGGAAGGCTTTGGTGGGTCCGAAGTGCATATGGTTGGGCGTGACGATAGACACGGCCTGAATTCCGTCGGGTCGCGCAGCTTCGGCCTTGGCCATCTCCTCGTAGGAGGTGTAGATCCGGTCCTCAGCGAGACCGAGGTTTTTCCCGGATTCCTTGGCAACTTCGGGGCGCGACGACAGCGCGCCGGCCACCAGTTCGAAGTCGCCATCAATGCGTGAAGCGATGCGGTGGACATAGCCGATAAAGGCGCCTGTACCGCCGCCGACCATGCCAAGACGAATGGGTTTTGCGCCGTTTTCGGCCATTTTGTGTGTCCTTGTCGTTAGCAGACTGTTCGCGTTGAGAGGGCCATTCCCGCTAAAGCGGGAATAATCTTAGCTCAAGCCCAGCATCTTGCGGTTGGCCGCCTTGTCGGTTCCGCCGCTGGCGAAATCATCGAAGGCCTTTTCGGTGACGCGGATGATATAGCTCTGGATGAGTTCGGCACCTTCGCGCGCACCGTCCTCAGGATGCTTGAGCGCGCACTCCCACTCGAGCACGGCCCAGCCCTTGAAGTCGTTCGCTGCCATCTTGGCGAAAATTGCCGGGAAATCCACCTGGCCATCGCCGATCGAGCGGAAGCGCCCTGCCCGGTTCACCCAGGACTGGAAGCCGCCATAGACGCCCTGACGACCGGTCGGGTTGAACTCGGCATCCTTCACGTGGAAGGCCTTGATGCGGTCCTTGTAGATGTCGATGTAGTCCAGGTAGTCGAGCTGCTGCAGCACGAAGTGGCTCGGATCATACAGCAGATTGGCGCGGGGATGGTTGTTCACGCGCTCAAGGAACATCTCGTAGGAAACGCCGTCGTGCAGGTCCTCGCCGGGGTGGATTTCGTAGCAGACATCGACACCGGCTTCGTCAAAGGCATTCAGGATCGGGGTCCAGCGGCGGGCCAGCTCGTCAAAGGCTTCCTCCACCAGGCCTGCGGGGCGCTGCGGCCAGGGATAAACATAAGGCCAAGCCAGAGCACCGGAGAAGGTGGCGTGGCCGGTCAGCCCAAGGTTCTGAGACGCCTTGGCCGCATGCAGCATGGTCTGGACAGCCCATTCCTGGCGGGCCTTCGGATTGCCGTGGACGCTGGCGGGCGCAAAGCCGTCAAAAGCCGTGTCATAGGCCGGATGCACCGCAACCAGCTGGCCCTGTAGATGGGTCGAGAGCTCGGTTATTTCGAGCCCGTGGCTGTTGACGACGCCCTTGATCTCGTCGGCGTAGGTCTTTGAGTTTGCGGCTTTCTCGAGGTCGATGAAGCTGGAAACCCAGCTGGGGATCTGCACACCCTTATAACCCAGATCGGCCGCCCACTTGCAGATATTGTCGAGCGTGTCGAAAGGCGCAGTGTCGCCCGCGAACTGAGCCAGGAATATCGCCGGGCCCTTGATGTTGGTTGCCATGTGGTTTCTCCTCTTGTTGCCCCGCAAGCCGCATGCGCGGGGTTAGTCCCTTTGTCTTTGCGGGTTGTCCACCCCGCATGTATGACGGGCGGCGATTTCTCGCCGCCCTGACATGTTAGGCGCTAATCTTGACCGGCACTGCGAGCCTGTCAATGAGGCACGTCCATCAAGCCCGCAGCAAGGCCTGTGCCTCGGCAATGCCGAGCGCCCGTGGCCGCTCGCAAGTGGTCTTCAGCGTCAACACCTGTCCGCTTTCTCCCGCTTCCAGCAGGCCGGTCATGACCTCTACGACATGCAAGGCAACGTCGAGGCCGCAGCGAGCGGTCTCGCCGGTCTCGACGGATTGCATCATGTCGGCCAGCCCGGCGCAACGGTAGTTGGCGCGCGGCGTGTCCTTGTCGAGATCCTGGTTCGGCTTGCCGAAGGGATGATCCCACGGCTCGACCGGGGTACGGGTGCCCTCGATGCCCGTGGTGACCAGGTCACCCCCGAAGAAGTTCGGATCCGGCACGAAGATTGAGCCGTCGGTGCCATAGAGCTCGATATTGTGGTGGCCATGGGCCGCCACGTCCCAGCTGGCGCCGATGGTGACTACAGCGCCGTTGTGGAACTCAAGAATGCCGTGAATCGTAGTCGGAGTGCCAACCTTGATGATGCTACCCTTGTTCGGGCCTTCAGCGGTCACCACGCGCTCGCTGCGCGCCATGTTGGTGAAAGCCGAAAGCTTCTTCACAGGCCCGAGCAGATGCACGAGATTGGTGATGTAGTAAGGACCAAGGTCGAGGATCGGGCCACCGCCGGGCTGGAAGAAGAAGTCCGGATTGGGGTGCCAGTGCTCCATGCCGCGGCTCATCACGTGCGTCGTGCCGCTCATGATCTTGCCCAGCTTGCCGCTATCGATGATCTCGCGCGCCTGCTGGTGCGCACCACCGAGGAAAGTGTCCGGAGCGGAACCGACCTTGAGACCCCTTTCATCCGCAGCCTTCTTGAGGGCCAGGCCCTCTTCCACGGTCAGCACGAAGGGCTTTTCCGAATAGGAGTGCTTGCCGGCCGAAACGATGTCCATCGACACCTGGTAGTGGGTCGAGGGAATGGTCAAATTGACGATGACGTCCAGCTCGCTGTTCTTGAGCAATTCATCGGGCGTCTGGGCCTTTACGCCAAATTCGTCAGCGCGCTGCTTTGCCGCCTCGGGACGAATATCGGCCACGGCGCGCACCTCGAGACCCTTGAACAGGGGGGCGAGACGGAGATAGGCGGCGGAGATGTTGCCGGCACCCATGATGCCGACGCCAAAAGTCTTTGCCATTGTCAGACTCCGTAGCCCTTGAGCGCCGCTGCGGCATTGCGGGCAAAGCGAATGGCATCGCTCGGCTTGTCATGCTCGGCCACAAAGTAGCGGGCCTTGGTCTTGGCCTTGATCTGTTTGATATAGTTCGGCCAGTCCAAGGTACCGGTGCCCACATCTGCCCAGCCGTCCTCATCGGTCTTTTCGCCGGCAGGCGCGATGTCCTTGACGTGCACAGCGGTGATGCGGCTACCCAGCTTGTCCATCCAGAAAATCGGATCTTCGTCGGCGCGGATAACCCAGGCCAGGTCCATTTCCCACTGCGTGTCGGGCGAAGCTTCGAGGATCAGCTCGATCGGCGTCTTGCCGTTCGCATCCTTGCCGAATTCCCAGTGGTGATTGTGGTAGCCAAAACCCTTGCCAGCAGCCTTGAAGGCTGCGGCGACTTTGGCGAGGCCCTCGGCGAATTGCTGCCAATCGCCACCACCGGTGCGGAACTCCTCGGACGGCGGCGCCGGGCAATAGACAGTCTGGATGCCGACGGTCTCAACAATCTTGAGGGCGGCGTCGGTATCCTCCAACTGGCCGTAGCCCATATGAGCTGTCGGCATGGTCAGGCCCGCATTTTTGAGGCTCTGGGCGAGCGCTGCCGGATCGGCAAATTGACCGCCCCAGCCTTCGACCTGGGTGTAGCCCAGACCGGACAAGGTCTTGAGCGTATCGTCCAGGGACGCTTCGTTGCGAGCGCTATAAAGCTGATATGAAAAGTCCATGAGTGGCCTCGTCAGAGAGATTTGAGAGTCGGTGTCGCGTCAATGCGGGAGATAGCCAGCTTCCAGGCTGTCGTCGCCGCAGCCAGACAGATCGATCACCAGAAAAGTAAAATGGATGCCGAAACCGGCGGTCGGTGGCGCCATCTGAGCGCCACCGCAGTCTTGATAAATAGGCGTTAGAGGCGGGCCTCAGAGCCCGTATCGAACAGGGAGCCGCGTGCAATATCGAAACCGACGGTGATCTTATCGCCGTCCTTAATGTCAATATCGCTGCTGCAGCGGAACGTGACCGCCACGCCGGCGACCTTGGTCCAGGCCAAGGTCTCGGACCCCATGGGCTCGACGATTTCAATTTCCACTTCGGTCTTGAAGGGCATGTCTGCAGCCGCTTCTCCGACAAAGACATGCTCGGGACGAACACCGAGCACCGCTTTGATTGCACCGGCCGGTGCGGCAGCGGCAAATTCATAGGCGCCAACTGGTATCACGGTACCATCCTGGGCCGTGAACGTACCACCGTTCAGCGTACCCTCGATGAAGTTCATCGAAGGAGACCCAACAAACCCGGCAACATAGAGATTGACCGGCTTGTTGTAGATGGTGTGCGGGTCGGCCAACTGCTGGATGACGCCGTTCTTCATAATGGCGATGCGATCCGCCAGCGTCAGGGCCTCGATCTGATCGTGGGTCACGTAGATCATGGTGTTCTTGAGGCGCTGGTGAAGGCGCTTGATTTCGACGCGCAGGTCTGAACGCAGCTTGGCGTCGAGGTTGGACAGCGGCTCGTCAAAAAGGAACACGTCCACATCGCGCACCAGGGCGCGGCCAATGGCGACACGCTGGCGCTGGCCGCCCGAGAGATTGGCCGGCTTGCGATGCAAGAGGGGCTCAATCTGCAAGATTTCAGCGGCGCGCTTCACGCGCCGATCAATCTCCGCCCTGGGCATGCCGGCAACGCGCAGGCCAAAGCTGAGGTTTTTCTCAACCGACATCTGCGGGTAAAGCGCATAGGACTGGAACACCATGCCGATGCCGCGATCCTTGGGCTCTTCCCAGGTGACATTTTTGCCATTGATGAAGATCTGTCCGTCCGACACGTCCAGCAGGCCGGCGATACAATTCAGCAAAGTGGACTTGCCGCAGCCGGACGGCCCGAGCAGGACGATGAACTCGCCCTGGGCGATGTCGAGATCAAGATGCTCGAGGACCTTGACGTTGCCGAAGTTGAGCGAGAGGTCTTTGATGGAAACACTTGTTTGCATAGGATCTTATCCCTTCACGGCGCCGGCGGCGACGCCGCGTACGAACAGCTTGCCGGACACAAAATAGATGATCAGTGGCACGAGCCCGGTCAGCACGGTTGCAGCCATGTTGACGTTGTATTCAGGCGTACCCTGAGCCGAATTGACGATGTTGTTGAGCTGCACGGTCATGGGCAGGTTTTGCGTACCAGCGAATACCACACCGAACAGGAAGTCGTTCCAGATGCCGGTGACCTGAAGGATCAGTGCCACCACGAAGATCGGCAGCGACATGGGCAGCATGATCTCGAAGAAAATGCGCCAGAACCCTGCTCCGTCGACGCGGGCGGCCTTGAACAATTCCACCGGCAGCGAGGCGAAGTAGTTGCGGAACAGCAGAGTCAGGATCGGCATGCCGAAAATGGTATGCACGATGATGACGGCCTGCAGCGTACCGAAAATGCCCAGTTCGCGGGTAATCATCACCAACGGATACAGGAACACCTGATAGGGGATGAAGGAGCCGAAAATCAGGATGGAAAAGAAGATCTCCGAACCCTTGAACCGCCAGTTCACCAAGGCGTAGCCGTTCACTGCCGCGATGAAGATCGACACGATCGTAGAGGGGATGGTGATCTTCACCGAGTTCCAGAATCCAGGCGCAAGACCTTCACATGTCAGGCCGGTACAGGCGCTGGTCCAGGCCTTCACCCAGGCATCGAAATTGATCTGCCCGGGAAATGCGAAGATGTTGCCGAACCGGATTTCCGGCATCGTCTTGAAAGACGTCACCAGCATCACGTAGAGCGGGAACAGGAAGTAGAGGCTGAAGAAGACCAGCGTCGTGTAGAGCATGATCTTCTTTGGTGTGAAGAACGGCTTGGGCCTGGGCCCGCGCGGTTCGACACCAGCGTTGGGAGTTGCGGTCGGCTTGGAGCCGGACATTGTTGCGGTCTGGCTCATCAGCGGCGCCCTCTTCCACCGAATTCAAGATAGGCCCAGGGGACCATAATGATCAGGACTGTCAGCAGCATCATTGTCGCCGCGGCCAGGCCCTGGCCAATATTGCCGGCTGAGAACATGTAGTTGTAGACGTATTTCGCCGGCACTTCCGACGAGATGCCTGGCCCGCCATTGGTCAGAGCCACAACAAGGTCATAGAGGCGAACAATGCCGGACCCGATCAGCACCACTGCAGTGACGAGAACGCCGCGCATCATGGGCAGCACGACCGAAATGTAGGTGCGCCAAGTCGGAATGCCATCGACACGCGCGGCCTTCCAGATTTCTTCGTCGACACCGCGCAAACCTGCCAGCATGAGCACCATGCAGAAGCCTACGCCCTGCCAAAGACCCGCGATCAGCAGCGCGAAAAGCACCATGCGCGGATTGGCAATCCAGTCGAAGGTGAAGCTCTCCCAGCCCAGATTGCGCATCGTTCCCTGCAGGCCAAGCGTTGGATTCATGATCCACTGCCAGACAAGGCCCGTCACAATGAAGGACAGCGCAAAGGGATAGAGCATGATGGTGCGGAAGGCGCTTTCAAAACGGATCTTCTGGTCCATCAGGACCGCCAGCAGAAAGCCAAAGCCAAGGGTAAAGACCAGAGAGAAGACGCCATAGGTGACCAGATTGGTCACCGAGACATTCCAGCGCGAGGTCGAGAACAGGCGTTCGTACTGGTCAAATCCCACAAAGCTGCCGGTCGGCAACAGCCTGGAATTGGTGAAAGAAAAATAGATGGTCCAGATGGTGCAACCGATGAAGACGATCAGCACCGTCGCCATCATGGGGATAGCCGCTATCTTGCCGGACAGGTTGTGCAGGAAAATTCTATTCAGGAGGCTCGGCCGAGCAACTTGCTGCGCACCCTCCCCGGTGTGAACGGCTGTGTCCGCCATTACATCTCTCTCCATAAGGAAGTGGTCGACCTTGTCGAAAAGGTCGACCACCGCGTCTCAAGGGCGGGACCGGAGCCCCGCCCCAACATAGCGACTATCAGTCAGCAGACTCGATGATCGAGGCATAACGCTCGATGTAGTCATCGACAGTGATGTTGTCGTCGTCGAGGAACTCGGTGTTGAGGTCCTGGAGCTGCTGCTGGGTATCGCTGGAGAGCGCGAAGTCACCCGAGGGCAGCAGGCCCTTGTCGAGCATGCCGATAGCTTTCTGCATGCAGGGGTTGGCGGCCGACAGATCGATATCGGTGCGGATGGGCATGGAGCCCTTGACCAGGTTGAAGTTCAGCTGGCCTTCCGGCGAGATCAGGATCTTGGCCAGATCGGCCTGAGCCTGGATCACGGCCGGATCGGTGCCTTCAGGAAGAACCGGGAAGTAGAACGAGTCACCGCCACCGGTCAGCTGATCGCCAAGGCCGAGGGCCGGGAGACATTCATAGTCTTCGCCCGCGACGCCACCAGCAACCTGCAGGTCACCAGCAAGCCAGTCACCGTGGATGTTACCGGCAACTTCACCGGCCAGGATCTGATTGCCCACGTCACCGAAGGAGGGGACCATCATTTCAGGCGAGATCACCTGGCGCAGATCGTCGAGAGCTTCGGCGACCTTGCGGAACTCTTCGCCGCGAACGGCATCGGCGCTCTTGTCGCGGTTGATGGCGAGGACGAGATCCGAACCACCCAGGCCGGACATCAGCACACCCGGAACGCCCGAGAAGGGCCAACCGGTGGCAAGACCGAACGGCAGGATACCAGCTTCCTGGAGAGCCGGCCAGGAGGCAACGTACTCATCCCAGTTGGTCGGCACGGGCTGACCGATTTCTTCATAGGCCTTGGTGGAAAGCCACAGCCAGTCCCACGAGTGGATGTTGATCGGCAGACAGTAAATGCCGCCTTCATACATGCAGGGCTCGAGCAGGGACTGATCGACGTAGAAGTCGAGACCGCCCATTTCTTCGACGATCGGGGTCAGGTCGCGCATCAGGCCTGCCTGGATGAGTTCCTCGGCGTCGCGGCCGGTATTCATCTGCGTGGCACCCATCGGATCGCCGCCGATAATGCGGCTGATGATGACGGGGTTGGCGCCGGTGCCCGAACCAGCCAGAGCACTGTCGACCCAGTTATTGCCGGTCTTCTCTTCAAAAAGCTCGGCAAATTCGGCAATGGCCGCGGCTTCACCAGCCGACGTCCACCAATGGGTTACCTCCAGGTCCACAGCATAAGCAGACGTGGAGCCAAGGAAAGCAGTTGCCATAGCGGCAACCACTGCAAACTTCTTCATAGGTTGTCCTCCCAACGAACACGAGGAGCTAACGCTCCAGCGATGCACCAGACGCATAGTCGCCCTTCCAAATGGGCAGCCCGCGAATGTGTGTAATCGATTGCACTTGGGCTTGCTTACCCGTTGTGCAATCGATTTCAGGAGTTTCATACAAGCCTTGCGGAGATGTCAAGTTCGTTTTAGACCGTTTCCATAACTGACAGCGGGAGGGGGCGCTGCCGGCCATGTCAGAAGTGAAGAAAACGCCGACGATTCAAGACGTTGCGCGTTTTGCGAATGTATCAACTGCTACTGTGAGCCGCGCTTTGTCCAGCCCGGACAGGGTGAGCGAGAGCACACGAGCACGTGTGTCAGAGGCTATTCGTGTAACCGGTTACACGTTGAACCAGGCGGCGCGCTCCTTGCGGCAGCGCACGGCCAAGACAATTCTGGTTGCGCTGCCCGACATTCGCAATTCCTTCTTCTCGTCCATTCTCGACGCGGTCGAACGGGAAGCGACCAATCGCGGTTACGGCGTTCTGGTAGCCAATCTGTTTCTGGCCAGGACGCCAGCGCAAAGGCTGCAGGACTATATGTTGTCCAACAGGGCCGACGGTTTGCTGCTACTTGACGGCTCACTGGACCCGGCGACGCTGCAGACACTCTCCCGCCCGCCAAATTCGGTGCCGCTGGTTGTCGCTTGCGAGGAGATACCCAATTCGGGTTTCCACACTGTTCTTACCGATAATCTGGCTGCCGCCGAGCGAGCCACCCGGCATCTGCTCGACCTCGGACACCGGCGCATAGCGCATCTTCTCGGACCAGAGCACAATGCGGTGGCCCGCGACCGGTTGGCGGGCTACACCAATGCGCTGACGCGTGCTGGGCTCACTGTGCAACAGCAATGGATGTTTCGCGGCAATTTCGAAATGGAGAGCGGGTTCGCCGCGGCTGCGCACTTCATGTCTCTCAACGAGCGTCCGAGCGCTGTTTTCGCTGCCAATGACGAATCGGCGATCGGGTTTCTTTCCGGCCTGCGCCAGCACGGCCTGATCTGTCCGCGGGATATCTCCATGGTGGGATTCGACGATCTTGGTGTTGCTGCGCATTACACCCCGCCACTGACGACCATGCGCCAACCGCGCGAGCTGCTGGGACGCATGGCAGCCGAGATGCTGATCGATATACTGGAAGACGCTGAACATCGCCGTGGCCCAATGCGAATTGTGCTCAACTCGGAACTCGTCGTTCGAGAAAGCACGATGCACGTACCAGTGCAGGAAGCCGGTTGAGGCTTTTCGACGAGGGGTATGGCCTTGAGCACAAAATGAGTTAAACAGGCCCTGTCGGTCCCGTAGCTCAGCTGGATAGAGCAGCAGCCTTCTAAGCTGTTGGTCACAGGTTCGAATCCTGTCGGGATCGCCACCCTGCACAGCAGCACGCACACGCGATCCCACGCAATGCTCTATTAGTTCCATACACAGCAGGCCCTCTCCGCGAAAAAGGTTGTCCGGAGGGGCGAATTGGGCCAATTTGGGTGTCCACTGGGGGCAAGACCACTGGCTGAAAACGTAAACCGACCCACCATCGTGTTGTTCGATCTCGATGGGACATTGGTGCATCACATCAACCCGCGTGTGTTGCAGATGCTGGAATTCCTGGACGACTGCTCGCATCGAGCAGGGCGTCTGGTGGCACGCTTCCGGCTGGCGCGCCGCAGCATGGGGAAGACGCAACGAGCGCCAAGACTCCTTGTCCATCGCGCAATTCACAAGGTTCGGCGCAAGAGCGTCGAGCAAATGCTTGAACCGTGCGAAACAATGCGGAGCGTGCTGGAAAAACTGCGGTCCGAAGGAGTCGCTCTCGGCGTCGTCAGCAATGGGCTGGGCCGCGGTTACGGCCATGACGTTCTGGAGGCCTTTGATCTGCGACAGTACTTCCAGGCCGCAATCTTCCGCGAAGACGTCTCGCGCGGAAAGCCATGGCCCGATTCGATCGTTGCGGCGCTGAACAGCATTGGCCGGGACCTTCGGCGCAATGACGTGATCTGGTACATAGGCGACCAGCGCAAAGACATTGGCGCTGCGATGGCTGCCTCACAACTCATCGGGCAGACAATCCGGCCCATCGCTCTTGGCGCGCGAGCCGCGCTGGGGTCGGTCGAACACAGACTGTCGCCCACCCAGATCATGTGGACGCCAGGGGACTTTGAGCGTGCCGTGGCGCAGACATTTGCGCGCCCGCAGGAGAACGCTCCAATAATGGGTCCCCTGCCCGCTCCACAGACCTTGCTCTAGAAATCAAAACCCATCTGATTGGCTGGCGCTTGTCTGGTTTCGCGCGGGGTCTTCTCGGTCTTGGGCGGGAACAGCGGAGGCTCTGCCGCTTCAGCCAGGAGATTGACCGTCCTTGTCGGGCGCGACCTTTCCGTTGGCGTGGACTGAGACGGTTTTGCTGCTGACCGCTCCGGCCTTTGCGTGTTGGCCGCTTGCGCAGGCCGTTCCGGGACGGCGCCGCCCTCGTTCTCGCGCTGGAACACGGCATCGATCCACCTTGTCGCCCCTGAGAGCCTGGCGGGCTTGAGGGCATACAGATTTTCCCGCCCTTTCTTGACCTCGGCCACCAATCCGGCGGTCTTGAGCACGCGCAGATGCCGTGAGATGGCCGGACGGCTGATCGCAAAGGCGTCAGCCAGCGTATGCACGGGCAAAGGGCCGGATTGTAGGATTTCGATGATGCGGCACCGCGTGGCGTCGGCGAGGGCGGAGTAGAGCGCAACAGGAGGCTTGATACGTCGGGTCATGCTGCCGGTTAAAGTAACGGCAGCGTTACACGTCAAGCCAGCGCAGGACAGGCAAGGGATTGTTCACCAGAAATCTTTGTTGCCCGTCACTTTTGCGGATAGTGAGCTGAATGGAAACGTCTTGGTCACATCCGCGCCACACCATTTCGGCAAGGAGGCAGGATGATGACCCACGCTGTTCCCTCACAGACCAAGCTTGGCATGCGCCTGCGCCGTGCCTATTCGACTGCCGAACTCGTTGTCGATGCAGCGGTCCACATTCTGGGCCTGGTTGTCGCAATTGCCGCCGGATCGATCCTGCTCGCCCTGGCACTCCTGCACACGGCGCCTGAGGTCTTCCCTGCCCTGGCCGTTTATGTCGTCACCCTGGTGGTTGTGCTTGGGGTGTCCCTCGCCTTCAACCTCTGGCCGAATACCCCCGCCAAGAACTACCTTGCAAGGCTAGATCAAGCCGCGATCTTTCTCTTTATCGCCGGCTCCTATACCCCGTTTCTTGCCGTGATCGGCGGCACGACAAGCGGAGTGATCATGATGAGCCTCGTGTGGGGCGCGTCACTGGTCGGGGTTGCTCTCAAGCTGATCGTGCCCGAACGCTTCGGGCGGGTGGCCATCCTGCTGTATCTGGCCATCGGCTGGAGTGGCGTGTTGGTCTTCCAGTCTCTCGGGCAGGTCCTGCCCTCCTCAACCATGTGGCTGCTGTTGGCAGGCGGGGTCACCTATTCGGCCGGAATCATCTTCCATCTGTGGGAAAAGCTGAAGTTCCAGAACGCCTTGTGGCATGTGTTCGTGGTGGGCGGCGCCAGCCTTCACCTGTGGGCAGTGATCGACTGTATGGTCATTGCGCGGCTGTGATCCGCGGGTGCTCGACAGTATCGCCAGCATCAATACCCAGCTCGACCGAACGGCCGCCGGGAATTTCCAGAACGAACTGGACCGGACCAGCGGATGGTATGGATGTCCTGTCGTGCGGACGCGCATTGACGTGAATGTTTAGGATCGTGCCATCGGCCTCGATGAAGAGCATGTCGAGCGGGATGAAGGTGCTCTGCATCCAGAACGACACCGGCCGCTCCTCCCGGAAATCGAACAGCATGCCCGCGTCGTCCGCCAGCTCCAGCCTGTTCATCAGCCCCTTTGCCCGCGTCTCAGGCGTGTCGACAACTTCGACGTTGAAGGCGTGATCTCCACTCTTCGCGTGGATGACCAGGCGCGACTCTTCGCTGCACGCGGACAATGGCAGACTGATGAGCAAAGCTGCGGCGACTGCCGCTGCGGCCCTCAATGGTTGGAAGCGCCGATTGGGCGGTTGCGAACAGTTCAACATGTTCCAGCGACTTGTCCCTGAAGCGACTATTGGGCCCTAGTGCGAGGACGGCGCCTCGCCCCAGCCGTCGGGCCGAATTTCGGCGACCATAAGGCCCTTGGGCCCCTGACCATAGCGCACCAGAACAAATTGTCCCGGACGCAATTCCGTGATGCCGAAACGTCGCAACGTTTCCATGTGGACAAAAATGTCAGGCGTACCGTCGCCCGCGGAAAGAAACCCGAAGCCACGGATGCGATTGAACCATTTCACCTCCAGCCGAACCATGCCGGACGTTGCCTCGACCACCACATGGGTGCGTGGCGCGGGCATCTGCGAAGGATGGCGGGCTGTGGACTCATCCATGGAAACCACGCGAAAAGCCTGAAGGCCGCCCGGGCGATTGAGCGCCTCCACCACGATGCGCGCACCTTCATAGGCGGTCTGATAACCATCGCGGCGCAGGCAGGTCACATGCAGAAGAACATCGGCCATACCATTGTCCGGGACAATAAACCCAAAGCCCTTGCCGGCATCGAACCACTTGATTGTGCCTGCCACTTCAATGGTATCGCTGGCCGGCTCATGACCAGTCTGCGTATGGTCGTCACGCACCGCCTCACCCGACTGCGTCAGGTTGATGGCACCGTGACCCTCGCCATTGCCATTGGCCCCCATATTCCAAACGCCTTTTCACTCGCCCGCAACTTGCGGGTACGCCTCACTAGACAATCCACAGTCTGGCCGATTCAGCGGCAAAAGTTAAGAAGATCTTGCGATTTTGTTGACAGGTGCCGGAAGCGCGTCATTGCGGCTAAGGTGCAGGCTTGCTAGGCCATGGCCGCAACATAAGCCAAAGGAGAATGCCTTGAAGTATTTGCACACCATGGTGCGAGTCACCGATGTCGAGGAAAGCCTTCGGTTCTATTGCGAGGGGCTGGGCCTGGAGGAGGTGCGGCGCACCGATAATGAAAAAGGCCGCTTCACCCTCATTTTCCTGCGCGCTCCGGGCGACGAGGGTGGCGAAGTCGAGCTAACCTACAACTGGGACCCCGATCCTCAGCCCTATGCCGGGGGCCGGAATTTCGGCCATCTCGCCTACCGGGTTCAGGACATTTATGCGCTCTGTCAGCACCTGTCGGACATGGGTGTAACGATCAACCGGCCGCCTCGCGACGGGCATATGGCTTTCGTCCGCTCGCCCGACGGTATTTCTGTCGAACTGATCCAGGACGGCCACCTTGAGCCGCAGGAACCCTGGGCCTCGATGCCCAATACCGGATCCTGGTAAGCGATTGCCAAACTTAAGGTTTCGCTAACTGTACCGCTTAGCGTGCGGTTAGCGAAACCGATCTAATTTTAGCGACTGAACCCCACTACCCTTTGCCTGTTGCCAATATGCGACACGCCACGGGAAGGTCGCCATGTCTCGCCTCCTACGTCTTATCTCTGTCGCGTTCGCCTTCACAGTAGTGCTCGCGGGCTGTGTGCCCATGGCCATGTTCGCCAGCGGCAGTGGTCCCGGCTATTCGGGCCTGAAACAGGACTGGGGCACCTATGTCAGCTCGAACAAGGTGAATGCGCTGTGCATCTCGCCAAAGCTGCGGTTCGTGATCTGGGAGTTCGAGGGTCGCTTCGGCAGAAAAGTGGTGATGAACTCGGGATACCGGAACGCCTTCCATAATGCCTCTGTGGGCGGCGCCGACAACTCGTATCACACCAAGTGTATGGCGGCGGATTTCTACATTCCAGGTGTTTCCAAGCAGGATTTGATCGCTTTTGCCATGACAGTCGACGGTGTGGGCGGGCTGGGCTGCTATCCGGGGCGCAGTTTCATCCATATCGATGTCCGCGACAGGCCACGCGGCTATCGCAGGCCCGTTACCTTCTCCGGCTGTTGATAAACTGGCCTGGAGAAAAAAACCTCACGCGATCAATGCAAACGGGGTTGCACAATCCAAGGCACCCCATTATACGACGCCCATCGCGCTGATGCGCCCTTCGTCTATCGGTTAGGACGGCACCCTTTCACGGTGCAGAGAGGGGTTCGATTCCCCTAGGGCGTACCACCTTCCCCTGCCTTTCCAGGCATGCGGGACGGCAGAGAGCGATGACCGTGCGCCCATCGTCTAGCGGTCAGGACGACGCCCTCTCACGGCGTAAACAGGGGTTCGATTCCCCTTGGGCGTACCAATCTCTCCAAGACTTACCTATACGATGCCACGACTCGGCGCCTGATTGCGCGACGCAAAAGAGGTCGCTGGGCGGCGATGACGCATACCCTCCTTGATGGCGATGTTTTGGTCGCCGTGTTGCTGGCGCAGGGCGCCGGTGCACCGAGGATTCGGCTGCCATGGCGATCGCCGCCCCTGCGCTTTGGTCAGCAAGGCCTGAGGGTGGCGAGCACGGTCGCCGACTCGCTGCACGAACGAAGTTGAGTGTTTGGCCTGCTATGCCCGGGGGATTCGTTTCACCCTCTGGGCGAGTCATGTGAGTGCAGGTTCAGGACGGCCGGCGATATTGATAGATGCCGACATCAATCGAGCCCTCGGCGAAACCGGCCTCACAATAGGAGAGGTAATAGACCCATTTGCGCTTGAAGAACTCGTCATAGCCCAGCGGAGCGATCATCGGCCATCGTTCAAGGAAGCGCTCACGCCAGAGCCGCAGGGTCCTGGCATAGGATTGGCCGAAGGTTTCCACCTGTTCCAGCGCCAAGCCATAGCGCTCGCCGAATTCCTTCATGACCGTCTTGGTCAGCAGCATGCCCCCGGGGAAGATATAGCGCTGGATGAAATCCGGGCCGGATCGATACCCTTCGAAGTCGGCTTCATTGATGGTAATGGCCTGGATGGCCGCCGTGCCGCCTGGCTTGAGACGATCGTGCAGGGTCTGGAAGTAGCTCGGCCAGTTGTCTTCCCCAACAGCCTCGATCATCTCGATTGAACCAATGTGGTCGAACTGCCCCTGGGTGTGGCGATAGTCTTCGAAGACGAGACTAGCATATTGATCGAGGCCCTGGCGCTTCAGCCGCTCCAGTCCGAACTTGAGCTGCTCTGCCGACAGAGTGATCCCTCGCAGGTTGGCCTGGTAGTCGCGCGCGACCGTCTCGGCGAAGCCGCCCCAGCCGCAGCCGATCTCAAGTACGGAAGAGCCTTCCGTAATGCCGGCCATGTCAGCCACACGGCGGTATTTGGCCAGTTGCGCCTCTTCCAGGCTCTGGTCCCCCGAGGTGAAGACCGCGGAGGAATAGGTCATAGAGGGATCGAGCCACTGGCCATAGAAATCATTGCCGAGGTCGTAGTGCTCGGCGATGTTCTTCTTGGATCCTTCCAGGGTGTTGCGGCGCGACAGGTGATAGTGCAGATCGGCGGCGGCACGGCGAAAGAAGCCCTTGCCCGCCGCGTCGAACATGTCGCGGTTTTGCAGGAAGAAGCGGAAAAGCGTGGTCAAATCATCGGACTCGATGTGACCATTCATGTAGGCAGCGGCAAACCCGACGGTGCCGCGCTGCATGGCCTCGGAAATGACCTTGAGGTTGTTGAGGCGCAGCGTGGCATGCTCCCCCACGTTCCCCTGCCCCACGGTCCTAGTGCGACCATTGGGAAAGATCACGGTCAGCGACCCATACATGGGCTTGCCGATCAAGGAGACACCAACCTGTTCCACCAGCCAGGAGGTCAGGTGCGTCCAGAGAGAAGCGCCGGTCTGAGAATGTTCGACGGCTGTTTTTGTCATTGTGCCGCTTGGTCCAACTGTAACAACAAGTGGCGGCGCAGCGTAGGCCCGTCGCCAAGCATTCGCGTCAGAATGGCCCTGCTGGAGAGGCGTCGCCTCCCCCCGGACACCTGAATATAGTTTAGCTGCCGCAATTGGATATGCAAGCCGCCTGTCGTCGACTGGCAACCTCACGCCGACCACTCGAATGCACTACGAAGGCGATATGGGTTTGGATCGCCCGCTGATCACCGTGGCAATCGAGCTATGTCGATCAGGCGAAACTGCGGCTGTTCCCGGCCTTGGTAGTGGTCGATGGTCAGGCCGCCTGCAAAGTGCAGTGGTTGATCGCCACCGCGCATCAGGATGTCGCCCAGCGCCGTTCCGGCCGCCCTGAAGGCTATTGCCTTGAGTTTGGCACCATCGTCCGATGCCAACGAGAAGCTGACGTGTCCGCCTTTGCCAACGATCTGGGGAAAGCGGGCCCGGTGGGCGGGAAACGCAAATACTGGCGAGGGATTGCCCGCTCCATATGGTCCGGCGCGCTCGAGGTTATGCAGGAGATCTACACTAGCCCCCCGCGCGGTCAGCGCGGCATCGATCTTGATCGCCGACGCGGCACGGGCAGCGCCGACACTGGCTTCCAGCCTATCCGCAAGGAAAGCCCGGAACGGGCCGAGATCACCAGCGCGCAGGCTGACGCCGGCTGCCATGGCATGACCACCGCCCTTGGGAATGATCCCCGCCTCGACGGCCTCGATCACTGCACTGCCAAGATCCACTCCCGGCATGGACCGTCCGGAACCGGTGCCGCTTCCGTCCGGATTGAGGGCAATGGCGAAACTGGGCCGTTCGAAGCGCTCCCGCAATCGGGCGGCCACAAGGCCAACAACACCGGGGTGCCACTCGGACGAGGCCAGAACCAGGACAGGGGGTCCCTCACCACCGCCGATTTCGGACTCTGCTGTTGCCGTGGCCTGCTCCACGGCCTCAACTTCAATACGCTGACGTTCGCCATTGAGTTGGTCAAGCTGGGCCGCGATCACCATGGCCTGGTGTTCATCATCAAGGGCCAGGAGGCGCGTGCCGAGAGCCGCATCGCCAATTCGACCGCCGGCATTGATGCGCGGGCCGATGAGAAACCCCAGATGATAGGGATTGAGCGGACCTGAGGCGCGCGCCGCAAGCGCAAGAGCCGCAAGGCCAGGCTTTTCGCCGCGCCGCGCTACCTCCAGACCGCGCAGGACAAAGGCGCGGTTGAGCCCCACTAGGGGAACAACGTCGCAGATTGTCGCCAGGGCCACCAGATCGAGCAACATCAGCAAATCGGGCAGGCCGGTGTCGCCGCGGTTGCGCAGTATGCGATTGACGGCCACCAGCACCATGAATGTGACACCCGCGGCGCAGAGGTAACCAAGGCCCGAAATATCGTCAGGCCGGTTCGGGTTGACCAGCGCCGTGGCCGGCGGGAGCTCATGATCGGACAAGTGGTGGTCAATGACCAGCACATCAGCGCCCCGACCGACGGCATGGGCGATAGGCTCGTCGCTGGTGGTGCCGCAGTCAAGGGTAATGATCAGAGTTGCTCCGGCATCGATGAGCTTGTCCATGGCCGCAACATTTGGCCCATAGCCTTCAAAGATGCGGTCAGGGATATGGACTTGGGGCTCCAGGCCAAAATGCCTGAGATATCGGGCCATAAGGGCACAAGAGCAGGCCCCATCTACGTCATAGTCCCCAAACAGGGCGACGGCCTCATTGTCGGTGATGGCCCTGGCGAGCCTCTCGGCAAGCGCATCCATACCTGCCAATGTGGATGGGTCGGGCATGAGTTGGCGTATGGTCGGCTCGAGATAGGTCTCGGCCTCATCGAGCCCGACGCCGCGCGCGGCGATTATCCGGGACAATATGTCTGAAATTGCCAAACGCTGGCTGATCGCCGTCGCGTTGCGTGCGGCTACGCCGTCGAGGCGGTCCACCCACGCCCGCCCGGTGACCGATTGGGTGATATCAAGAAAGGGTCGCGGGGCTACGGGCATCGTTGGGGGCTGCGGACTCTCGTGTTGCAGGATTACTGGTTGCGACCCCAGCGCAGTCGTGATTGAGCTTGGTACCATCGGAGCCGGGCAGCATGTCGTCAAATGGTAGCATCATCTTTCTGCACGGCGCGTCCAGCAGCGGCAAGTCCACAATTGCCCGCTCGCTGCAATCCAGCATTGACCTTCCGTTCTGGCACATTTCAATCGATCACTTGCGCGACTCCGGCGTCCTGCCGTCCGAAAGGATCAAATCTGGTGACTTCGACTGGAAAGCCATGCGCCAAGATTTCTTCGACGGTTTCCATCGCTCGCTGGCTGCCTATGCAGGGGCGGGCAACAATCTGATTGTGGAACATATTTTGGAAACTCCGAACGCCCAGGGGGAATTGGCAATGCTCCTTGAGCCGTTCGATGTCCTCTTTGTCGCGGTTCATTGTCCGCTCGCTGAATTGGCTCGACGTGAAGCGACGCGGGGCGACCGGCGCGAGGGTAGTGCCGCCCAAGACTTTGCGACCATTCATATTGACAGGCGCTACGACCTTGCACTGCAGTCTCTGGATGGGACGGCGCAGAATGTTGCGCGCATCCTGGATGTTTGGCGCAAAAAGCGGCCCCGGTCACAGTTCTTCAACGTCACGTCCGGGCGCTGAGATGGCTAGCGCGCGTGCCGCGCCTTGATCCACCGCGTGGTCTGGCTCCAACTGCGCATGACCACGGTGGAGGTTTCAACCCAACCGCGCCGCAACCTGACGCCGTCCGCCAATGAACCGTCGGTGACCCCTGTGGCCGAGAACAAGACGTCGCCCGAAGCCAGTTCGGTGACATCGTAGATGCGGTTGGGGTCTTCGATCCCCATCTCCCGGGCGTGCAAGCGCTTGTCGGGGGTATCGAGAATGAGCTTGCCCTGCATGTGGCCGCCGATACAGCGCAACGCCGCCGCCGCCAGCACGCCCTCGGGAGCGCCGCCGGAGCCGAGGTAAATATCAACGCCGGTGTCGGCAGAGTTCACTGCGTGGATAACGCCGGCAATATCACCGTCGCTGAGCAGTTTGACTGAAACGCCCGCCGTACGGAGTTCTTCAAGCAGACCGCCATGGCGCGGGCGATCAAGCACAATGGCGGTGATTTCGGAGATTGGCACGCCCTTGGCCTTGGCCAGCGCTTTCACATTCTCGGTCGCCGACCATTCGATATGTACCGTCTCGGGCGCATACCCGGCCCCAATGGCTATCTTGTGCATATAGACGTTGCGGGCCACGTTGAGCAGACCGCCGCGTTCGGCCATTGCGAGCACCACGAGCGAATCGGGCTGATTCTTTGCGCAAAGCGTCACGCCCTCGAGCGGGTCGACGGCAATATCGACCTCGGGCCCCACGCCCTGACCGACTGACTGGCCCACATAGAGATCGTCACATTCGAATTGCTCGCCCTCACCGATGACAATGCGACCGGAAATCGCAACCTCGTCCAGTTCGGCCTTCATGCCGGCAACGGCGGCCTCGTCAGCCGCCTTTTCATTGCCCTTGCCCCGCCATTCCGCAGCTGCCACGGCGGCGCGCTCGGTCACGCGCACCATCTCAAGTGTCAGCGTGCGGTGCAGATTTGCCGGGTCTCGATCATTGTCGACCTTGTTGAGCTTCATATTCCCCCCTGAAGCTCAACCGATTGGTGTCAGAGCTTCTCAATACGTATCAATTGCGGCTCGCCGACTATGAACCCATCCTCGGCGATCTGTGCAAGCGCTTCGCGTACCGATGTTTCCAAAGTCTGTTGAGTGATCATCACCACAGTGCGAGCAGGCGATCCATCCGGCGCGATGGCTTTGGCACTCAAATCGGACCGCTGGATGACAGAATCGATCGAGATCGATTTTTCTGCCATGCGCGTGGCGATAGCGGCCAGGGCGCCGGGCACATCCTTGGCGCTGAGGCGGATGTAAAAGCCCCCTTCGTGCGCGCGATGCGGCGCCTCACGATAGGGCAACAGCTCGTCACTGGGCACACCAAGTGGTGGCACGCGCGTACCGCGTGCGATGTCCAGAATGTCAGAAAGCACGGAAGAGGCGGTGGGTGGGCCACCTGCGCCCGGACCGGCCAGCAGCAACTCGTGCACATGGTCGGTTTCGAGGGCGACGGCGTTCATAACCCCATCGACACCGGCAATCGCGCTGCCCTTGGGGACGAACGTTGGATGCACACGTTGCTCGATGCCGATCTCGGTCCGCTCGGCAATCCCCAGCAGCTTAATTTTGTAACCAAGCTCTGCCGCGACCTGGATGTCGTGTTGCGTGATGTTGGAAATGCCTTCCACGCGCATCTTGTCGGGCGCGATCTCGTAGCCAAAACAAAGCGTGGCCAGAATTGACAACTTGTGCGCTGTATCAAAACCCTCGACGTCAAAGGTCGGATCGGCTTCGGCATAGCCCAAGGCCTGCGCATCCTTGAGGCAATTGGCAAAGGAGATTCCTTCATTGCCCATTCGCGTCAGGATGTAGTTGCAGGTGCCGTTCATGATGCCGAAGACCTTGGCGATCCGGGCAGTCCCCAGGCCCTCGCGCAATGTCTTGATGACAGGAATGCCGCCGGCCACCGCGGCTTCGAACCCAAGCTGAGCGCCCGACTCTTCGGCAAGGCGCGCCAGAGTAACGCCATGCTTGGCGAGTAGTGCCTTGTTCGCTGTGACTACGGGACGGCCAATTTCCAGCGCGGCCTTGACCGACGCAAAGGCGGGACCGTCTTCGCCGCCGATCAGTTCGACAAACAGATCGATGCCGTCCCACTTGGCCAGGGCGACCGGATCGTCGAACCACTCAAGGCCGGAAATATCGATGCCACGATCGCGGGAACGCGAGCGCGCGGCGACGGCGACCACTTCGAGTTGCCGGCCCAGTTTACGCGTCAGCTCGGCTCCGTCCTTCTGCAGAATGCGCACAAGAGTTGCGCCAACATTGCCCAAGCCGGCCACGCCAACGCGCAGTGGCGCCTGACGGTCCGTATCACCCAGTTCGGTCATTGCCTTGAGAATGCGCGTGCGCGTTTCGCTGCGCGGTTCGCGACCATCGCGCAGGTCGAACACAAACAGCGGATCGCCGGCGACAATGCGACCGAAACGCGTGGGCGTCCAACCTCTTGCGGAGATGAAAGATTCGACGGCTTGGCGGAATGACTGGATATCGCTCATGGTGGCGACATGTGCATAGGAAAGTGCCTAGCCGTCAATAGGAGTTGTACAGCCAATGCTGGGCGAACAGGCGTCCGGATCGCATCATTCTGCCCTGGCGACCGCTGCGGCATTCCGTGCCGAAGCGGAAGGAACCTCGAGCTAGCGCGGCCGGCTCCGACTTACTCAGGCCTTGAGTGACACCACATTGCCCTGCCCCGTCTTGGAGCCAAGCAGTTTCTTGACGTTGCGGGCGGCCTGGCGGATGCGCTGCTCATTCTCGACAAAGGCGAGGCGGATGTACTGATCACCATATTCGCCGAACCCGACGCCCGGAGCCACGGCGACACCGGTTTCCTGAACCAGCAGCTTGGCGAATTCGAGCGAACCAAGATGGGCGAACTGATCCGGGATTGGTGCCCATGCAAACATGGTGGCGCGGGGCACCGGAATGGTCCATCCGGACCTGCCGAAGCTTTCCACCATGACGTCCCGGCGGTGCTTATAGATCTTGCGGACTTCGTCGACCACAGAATCCGAGCCGTTGAGAGCCGCTACCGCGGCTACCTGAATGGGCGTGAAGGCACCATAGTCCAGATAGGACTTCACCCGTGCCAGGGCAGCGATCAGACGCTCATTGCCCACGGCAAAACCAACACGCCAGCCTGGCATCGAATAGGTTTTGGACATCGAGGTGAACTCGACGGCAATGTCTATTGCGCCGGGAACCTGCAGGACAGACGGCGGCGGGGAGTCATCAAAATAGATCTCAGAGTAGGCCAGGTCCGAGAGGATGAAGATGTCGTTGGCTTTACAGTACTTGACGACCTCTGTGTAGAAGTCGAGGTCGGCCGTATAGGCGGTCGGATTTGCCGGGTAGTTCAGCACCAGGGCAATGGGCTTGGGGATCGAATGGCGGACGGCGCGATCAAGGGATCGCATGAAGTCTTCATTGGGATCAGCCGGCATGGAGCGCACGACACCACCCGACATGATGAATCCGAAGGAATGTATGGGATAGGTCGGGTTCGGCACCAGCACCACGTCGCCTGGGGCGGTGATAGCCTGAGCCATATTCGCAAAGCCTTCCTTGGAGCCAAGTGTGGCCACGACCTGCGTATCGGGGTTGAGCTTCACACCGAAGCGACGGCCATAATAGCTGGCCTGGGCTTTCCGTAGGCCGGGAATACCCTTCGAGGTCGAGTAGCGATGCGTGCGAGGGTCGAGCACCGTTTCCTTGAGCTTGTTCACGATGTGCTCTGGCGTGGGCAGATCGGGATTACCCATACCCAGGTCGATGATGTCCACGCCCTCGGCGCGCGCCCTGGCCTTGATCGGATTGATGTGCTCGAACACATAAGGGGGAAGGCGGCGGATGCGATGGAAGACTTCGCTCATTTGATCCTCAGATGGCCGTTGGGCCTGAAACTGGCCGCGAAGCGCCCGAGCGCCACGCCTCTATCATGTTGAGGCTGATTATCGCGGAATTGTGGTTTTATACGGGTTAAGCGGCCCAATCAGGCCGGAGACAAATCTATTCGGCTCTTCCCGGCCCATTGCGGCCCCGTGGGAAGAGCTATCGGGCGCTTGCGGCTGCCGCGCAAAGGGCCGCCACCGGATTGCCGGCGAGCGAAGCTCCAAACCATGCAACAGTGAACGGGGACGCCATGTCTCTTGCCCTTCAGAAATATCTTCTGATACCACCCCAACGTGGTTGACGTCTTAATATGGTCTGAAACCAGCCTTGTAAATGCCGAAGGGCCTTTACATGTAATCAGCATGTCGGCCAAGGCGTGGCCGGGCTGTTCGGATGGGTGCATGAGAAAACGCGTCGCAATCGCAACAATCGGCACTTCGGGAGACGTTCGGCCGTACCTGGCGCTGGCCAAGGCACTTCAGGACGATGGGCACGACGTGGTGCTCGGCACCAATGCGGACTTCGAGGAGTTGGTGACTTCGCATGGAGTGGAGTTCCATAGCCTCGGCACCAAGATCCAAGACTGGCTGCAGGAATCCCGATTTGACAATGCCATCAGCCAGATGAAGCTGCATCACTTTCCCGCCCTGTTGCGGGAGGGGCAGGCTCTGGTGGAACGGGCGGCGCGAAATGCCTGGGCGATGTCACAGGGCGCGGATGCGATTGTGATCAACATCAATACCAGTTTCGGCATCGATATCGCCGAAGCGCTGGACATTCCGGTCATCATGACGGCCATGCAGCCGCTCAACCCGACGCGGGAATTTCCCATTTGTGCTTATGAGGTGCCCGATCTGGGGCCAACCTTCAATAAGCTCAGCTATATCGCGATGAACCTGCAGCAGGCCTATTACGACATGCCGCGCGACCGGGTCCGCAAGCAGTTGATGGGACTTGGTCCGCGCAAGCGCGGCGGGCTGTTCAAGGACAGCAACGGCAACAATATCCCGACGCTCTACAACTTCTCGGCAATCGTTTCACCGCGCCCGCGGGACTGGCCCCAAACTGCTGTGGTGACGGGTTTCTGGTTCCTGGACGACAATAGCGGCTGGACCCCGTCTCCGGAGTTGCAGACCTTCCTGGATGCGGGCGAGCCGCCTGTTTACATTGGTTTCGGCTCAATGCCTTTTGGCGCCGAGCGTAATACGCAGCTTCTGCGCTCTGCCCTTGAGCAGTGGGGCGGACGCGCCATCGTGGCGCGAGGATGGGGGGGCATCAACCCCGCTGATCTTCCGAACACTGTGTTTGCCGTGGCAGAGGCACCGCACGACAAGCTTTTCCAGCTTGTTTCGGCGGTCGTGCATCACGGCGGGGCGGGTACAACTGCGGCCGGACTGCGTGCCGGCAAACCCACGTTCACTGTTCCGCAGGCATATGACCAACGCTATTGGGGTCGCCGTGTCAGAGCACTAGGGTGTGGTCCTGCTCCGGTTCGCCTGAGAGCCATTACGCCGGAAATCCTGGCGAGGGCGCTCCACGAGCTGACCAACAACAAGGCCATGGCAGCCAACGCGGCGACCATCGGCAAGGCCCTCTCGGAAGAAAAGGGTCTCGAGACCGCAGTGCGCTTCATAGAGACGACCATAGAAGCCGCCGAAGCCGGCGCGCGGCGCTATCCGGTAACCGGGTGAACCGGCGCGAGCACATCGACACCTCATCCATGCCAGGGCCTAAGCCCACGGCCTCGCAACCGATGCGGATCTGCCTCATCGGCGCGGGAGGGGGCATTGGTCAGCACCTGGTCGCCAAGTTCTCGCGCCAGCACGAGGTTGCTGCGGTCTATCGACGCCCACCCGCAGGATGGCCAAAAGGCATTACGCCCGTTCGATTCACCGACGAGAAAGCATTGGCAAATGCCGTAGGCGCGGCGGAGGTGATCGTGCATGCGGCCCTCAATAGCCGGGCGCGTGGCCGTCAGTTCATTCCGGCCAATCAGGCCACCACGGAGAAATTGCTGTCCCTGCTCTCTCCTGAGCGGTGCAAGCTCTTCGTCTATTTCAGTTCGCAGGTCGTGTACGCCGCTCTCGACGCGCGCCAGTGTGCCATACAATCCGAAGACGCGGCCCTTTCGGAGGCCAGCCGCCTCGACGCCTACACGAGATTGAAACTGGCTGAGGAAGCCCGAGTGATCGAGGCCTGTCGGGCCAAAGGGGTCAACTATCTCATTGTGAGACCCACTATGGTGATGGGTCCAGGCATGGCGTGGTCCAGTGGGATTGTGGATGCCATGCGTCTGGTACCGATCGGACTAGCGGGGCGAACCATAAACCTCATTCACGTCGCCGACCTGGCGGATCAGCTTTATGCGTTGATTGAGCGCGGCGTGGTCAATGAAGTGGTCAATCTCGGTGATCTGGATGTTCGGTCTGAAGACTACTTTCGGTATGCCGCCAGTCTGGCCGGCAAATCTCTGGTGACCATGCCAGCATGGCTTTCGCGCATGACGACGCGTTTCATTCCTTCAACCTTGTGGTTTCTGGCACATGACGTCCAGGTCACTTCTGACAAGGTGAGGCAGCTCAGCGGCGTCAGAACCGGGCGATCACTGGCAGACTTTTTTGAACCACCAGCCCGAATTGTCGACGCACGCAGCCTGGACATCATTCGAGATACTGTGCGGAGTGGCAAACCCTATCACGCCATAGGGCGCGGTTATTTTCTCTGGTTCAACGACCGCAGGCAAACCGATCAGCTTGTGATGGAGCACTATGCCGGCATTGTCGGTCTCGTGGACAACGCGCTCACGGTCAAGGCAGGAACGACTTTGCGTGCCATACTTGACTATCTGGTGCCGCGAGGACTGACCTTTGCCACACTCCCCGAGTTCGTCGATATTTCGGCCGGGGCCTGCTTCTTTGCTGAAGTGCATGGCAGCAGCACTGAACATATCTCCATCTATGACCTCATTTCCTCAATCCGCTACGTGGATGAGAGCGGCGAAGAGAAACTGTCAGAGCGAGACGATGCCGTATGGGACGGGTTGCGGGGCGATGGCGGAATAGTGGTCACCGAGGTGACGTTTCGCTGCCGTCCGAGCCGGCTGCTGGCCAACGCCATTGAATGGCAGAAGGAGAGCCGGCTGGAGGACTACGTCGCCGGCGAGTATCGGAACAACTTCAGCACGACCGTGCACTGGTATCCACGCAGTCACGAGTTGATGGTCTACAACGTCAATCCAGTGGATGGTCCCGAGCCCGGAGACCGGCGCCCCTTTCCTCCGATGCGTGGCTCCCCACACTGGATCCAGAAACTGCTGTTGAACCTGCGGATGCGGGGGCGACAGCGTATCGTGGGGCCGTCGGAACGTGTACTTGCACCCTGGACTGGCGTACCCGCCAAACAGCTACTGGGCAAATTCTTTCGGGACACGCGGCGTCGGGTGAGGAATATGGAAGTGTGTGTGCCCGACACGCATGCGACAGACTTCATCGCCAAATTGCGGCGCCACCTGCCGGAAATGCAACTGATGCCCGGCCAGGGGATCGGCGTACGGTTTACGCGCGACCCGGTAACTGACCGCGGTTTCGTCTGGGTAGAGATGACGTCTCGCGACGCCACACAAATGCACGCCATGGTAGACATGGCACGGGCTGCTTGCGGCGAGGACTTCTGGGTGCATCGAGGCAAGTATGTGCCAGCCGGAATCGGCGTGGAGCACCTGTTCATTCCGCGCAAAGTGACCGCAGCATAGAAAATGGCGGCCCGAGAGCCGCCATCCTCAATGCATGTGTGCTGGACGTCAGTGCGTCACATTGGCACCCGCATCGTCCGCCGGATCAACCTTGGCCGGCACGGCCGGTTCAGCGTCGAAATCCCATTCGATCGGTTCGGGCTTGCGGACCAAAGCGCGCTCGATGACCTGGTCCATGCGCGAGACAGGGACGATCTCCATGCCTTCCTTGACGATATCCGGAATCTCCTGGAGATCGCGGACGTTCTCCTCGGGGATGAGCACCGTCTTGATGCCGCCGCGCAGAGCAGCCAGGAGCTTTTCCTTAAGCCCCCCGATGGGCAGCACCCTGCCCCGCAGCGTGATCTCGCCGGTCATGGCGACATCGTTGCGGACCGGAATGCCGGTCATCACCGAAACGATAGCGGTTGCCAGCCCAATACCAGCCGAGGGACCATCCTTGGGGGTGGCGCCTTCGGGCAGGTGGACGTGGATATCACGCGTATCGAACATGGGGGGCTTAATGCCGAAGTCGATACAGCGGGACTTCACGTAGGCTTGGGCGGCAGTCAGCGATTCCTTCATCACTTCCTTGATGTTGCCGGTGACCGACATGCGGCCCTTGCCCGGCGTCATCACCCCTTCGATGGTGAGCATTTCGCCGCCAACCGAGGTCCAGGCAAGACCGGTGACCAGCCCGACCTGGGCCTCGGCTTCGATTTCACCATGCTTGAAGATCATGGGGCCAAGGTATTCGGCCAGCTTCTCCTCGGTGATCTCGATCGACTTGACCTTGGTACGGACAATATCGGTGACGGCCTTGCGCATGAGCTTGGAGATTTCGCGCTTGAGATTGCGTACGCCGGCCTCGCGGGTATAGCCGCGAATAGTCTTCATCAGCATCTCGTCGGAAAGCACGAACTCGCCGTGGGCCAAGCCGTTCTCCTTGGCGGTTTCCGGGATGAGGTGCTGCTTGGCAATGGCGTGCTTCTCTTCCTCGGTGTAGCCGGAGAGGCGGATGATCTCCATGCGGTCCATCAGCGGGCCGGGGATGTTGAGCGTATTCGAGGTGGTGACGAACATCACGTCCGAAAGGTCGAAATCGACCTCCAGATAGTGATCGGCGAAGGTGTTGTTCTGCTCCGGATCGAGCACCTCGAGCAGGGCTGATGACGGATCGCCGCGGAAGTCCTGACCCATCTTGTCGATCTCGTCGAGCAGGAAGAGCGGGTTGTTCTTGCCCACCTTCTTGAGCGACTGGATGATCTTGCCGGGCATGGAGCCGATATAGGTGCGGCGGTGGCCACGGATCTCGGCCTCGTCACGGACGCCGCCCAAAGCCATGCGCACAAACTCACGGCCCGTCGCCTTGGCGATCGACTTGCCCAGCGAGGTCTTGCCGACACCCGGAGGACCGACGAGGCAGAGGATCGGGCCCTTGAGCGTGCCGGTACGCGCCTGCACCGCCAGATATTCAAGGATGCGTTCCTTGACCTTCTCAAGGCCATAGTGGTCGGCGTCCAGAACCTTCTCGGCGAGAGCAAGGTCGCGCTTGACCTTTGACTTCTTGCCCCAGGGCAAGCCCAGAAGCGTATCAAGATAGTTACGGACGACTGTAGCCTCGGCCGACATCGGGCTCATGCCCTTGAGCTTCTTGATCTCGCCTTCGGCCTTGGCACGGGCTTCCTTGGAGAGCTTGGTTTTGGCGACGCGTTCTTCGAGTTCAGTGACCTCGTTGGCCCCGTCCTCGCCATCGCCCAGCTCACGCTGGATCGCCTTCATCTGCTCGTTGAGGTAGTATTCCCGCTGAGTTTTTTCCATCTGCCGCTTGACGCGGGAGCGGATGCGCTTTTCCACCTGCAGAACGCCGATCTCGCCTTCCATGAGGCCGATGACCTTTTGAAGCCGCTCGATGATCGAGACGGTTTCGAGCAGCTCTTCCTTTTCGGGAATCTTGATGACGAGGTGGCTGGCGATTGTATCGGCCAGCTTGCTGGCGTTCTCGATCTGCCCAACGGCAGCGACGACCTCGGCCGAGATCTTCTTGTTGAGCTTGACATAGTTTTCGAACTCAGACTGGGCCGAGCGGGCGAGCGCCTCGACTTCGGTCGCATCTTCCTCGGGTTCGGGGAGCACCGATGCTTCGGCCTCAAAATATTCCTCGGTCTGGAGGTAGTTGTCGATGGTGGCGCGATTGAGCCCTTCCACAAGAACCTTGACCGTCCCGTCCGGCAACTTGAGCAGTTGCAGGACCGTCGCGATCGTGCCCGTGGGATAGATCTGGTCTGGCGCAGGATCATCATCCTGCGCATTTTTCTGCGTCACGACCAGGATGTGCTTGTCGTCGCGCATCACTTCTTCAAGCGCCTTGACCGACTTCTCGCGGCCCACAAAAAGCGGCACGATCATTCCGGGGAAGACGACGATGTCGCGCAGAGGTAGGACCGGGTAAACCCGATCCCGGCTTGTTTCGCCGGTGGAGGTAACTTCCGACATCACATTTCCTTTCCGGGGCGCGCCGGAGGGAGGAATTGATAGCGCGCCCGTATTGCGACTGCCCAATCCCGAAAGGCTGGGCGATTCAGGTTAATAAATAGGGTGGACTGCCCTGCCCGCAAGTCAAGCTTTGCGGTTTTGTGAACGTTAGGCCCGCTACGCACAGGAGATATGTGACAAAGCCGGAAACACGGCTGTGCCTTACCCCCGAAATGAGTGTGGCTCATACGCCGCCCTTGCGTGCCTTGAGCAGAATGGAGGTATCGGTTGCGCCGATGCCATCGATCTGGCGGATGGTGCGAAGCAGGTCGTCAAAAGCGGCAACGTCAGCAGCCTCAAGCTCGGCGACATAGTCCCAGCGGCCGTTGGTCGTGTGGAGTTGGCGCAACTCGGGGATTCCCATCAAACGCTTGAGAACCGCGTCTTCTCGCTTGGTCTCAACCTCAATCATGGTGATAGCACGGACGCCATGGCTCTGGGCGGCCGCGGTGACCACTGTGAAACCGGCGATGGCGCCATTTTCGACAAGGCGGTCCAACCTTGCCTTGGCAGTGGCGCGTGAAACACCGAGATGAGCCGCTAGAGTCGCAATGGGCAGGCGGGCGTTGCTGCGCAAGAGCGCGATCAAGCGATGGTCGAGATCGTCCAGTATCATAATGTCCAGCTTTACTTATCACTATGATCAACTTGCTGGACAGATTTAGCATAATTCCGTCTATTCGTCACCACGCCAGGCGCGCAGACTGGGGCCTCAATCTGTTTGGAGACCTCAGAGGCATGAACCAGAACACGCTCAGAATTGATCTGATCGGTATCCCAACCGATGCCGGCGCATCATGCAGAGGCTGTGGCATGGGGCCGGAGGCCTTGAGGATCGCCGGAATCGGGGAGGCCGTCGCCGCGCTTGGCCACATCGTGACAGATATGGGCGATCTGCCGCGACCGCTACGGGGCAATACGGCAATGCCGTGGCGTCTCTCTGAAGCACGCGAAGCCGAAGTTCTGGCCATGGCCAAGGCTGGCAGCGAGGCGGCCTATGCCAGCCTGACTGCGGGTCATCTGCCGGTCTTCCTTGGCGGCGATCATTCCGTTGCCATGGGCACCCTCAGCGGCGTGGCCCGCCATGGTGCAACTCACGGCAAGCCAGTGCATGTGCTCTGGATCGACGCACACGGTGATTTCAACACCCCCGCGACCTCCGAGACCGGTAACATTCACGGCATGCCGTTGGCCCATGCCTGCGGGGAGCCCGACTTCGGGAGCCAGTATGACGGTGGCTGGCGCGGACATATCGACCCACACAATGTGACGATCTTTGCCGCGCGGGACATTGACCGGCCAGAGCGGGACCTGCTGGAGCGGCGTGGGGTCAACGTCATAGACATGAGGCAGATCGACGAAAGCGGCACCGTGGCGCTCATGCGTGAGGTGCTGGGCGGGGTCGAAGCGGCTGGCGGGCATTTGCATGTCAGCCTCGATGTGGATGCGATCGACCCGGCTATCGCGCCGGGCGCTGGTACGCCTGTCGCGGGCGGCCTGACCTTTCGAGAGGCACATCTGGCCATGGAAATGATCCATGACAGCGGGCTGCTCGGATCGCTCGATGTGGTCGAGCTCAACCCGATGCTGGACCAGGCGGGGATGAGTGCACGGCTGCTGGTGGACCTGGTGGCGAGCCTGTTCGGCCGGCAGATCATGCCGCGGCGGGTCCTGAGGGAGCCCCTGGCTTCCCAGATGAACAATGGATAGGAGGGAAGAAATGACCCAGTACATCGGCGTCAAAGAACTTGGCCAACTGGTCGGCACGATGGGGCCCCGCCGCTTCCTGAGGCGGCTGGTGGATTACCTAGCTGAAGACTTTTCTCGGTGGGAGACGTTCGACAAGGTGCCGCGCGTGGCCAGTCATTCGCCCATCGGGGTGATCGAACTGATGCCGACCAGCGACGGATCGCTTTACAGCTTCAAATATGTGAATGGGCATCCGGGCAATCCGAAACAGGGCAAGCTGACGGTCACCGCCTTCGGCGTGCTGTCGGACGTCGCCACAGGCTATCCGCTACTGATCAGCGAGATGACGCTGCTGACGGCGCTGCGGACGGCAGCCACATCGGCATATGCGGCCAAATTGCTGGCTCGGTCGGAGAGTCGCGTCATGGCGCTGATCGGCGCGGGCGCACAGTCGGAATTCCAGACCCTGGCTTTCCAGGAATTGCTTGGCATTCGCGAGATCGTGGTGTTCGACCCCGATCCGGCGGCGGTGGAGAAATATATGGGCAACGCAGCCGCATTTGGCGTGGCTATGCGGGCCGCTTCATCGGCGGCCGAAGCGGTCTCCGACGCGGATATCGTTACGGTCTGCACGGCAGTGAAGGGGCGGCAGGCGATCATTTCACGAGACATGCTCAAGCCGGGCGTTCACATCAATGCCATTGGCGGGGACTGCCCTGGCAAGACCGAGCTCAATCGCGATGTGCTGGACAGTGCAGAGGTGTTTGTGGAGTTCGCGCCGCAGACCCGGATCGAAGGCGAAATTCAGCAGATGGGCGCCGAGTTTGGAGTGACCGAGCTTTGGGAGGTCGAGACCGGGCGCAAGGCCGGGCGAACCAATGCTGGTGCTGTCACGGTCTTCGACTCGGTCGGTTTCGCAATCGAAGACTTTTCGGCGCTGCGGCTGGTGCATGACTTGATGGAAGGCCGCGGCAAGCGGCTCGACCTCGTGCCTGATCTCGACGATCCCAAAAATCTCTATGGAGCCCTTTTGGGCGGCGTGGAGATGGGAATGCGGGTGGCCTGACGCGCCACGACCTCGTGGTTCGAGGCACTTCGTGCGCCTCTCCATGAGGTCTTCGGGGATCGCAGGTATTCAAACAAAAACGCCGGGCTTGAGGCCCGGCGCTTTTGTATTCAATGGACGTCGGATCAGGCCGTTGCCGGCGCCTCGTCCTTTTTGCGCTCGGAATAGATGTAGAGCGGACGCACATCTTTGCCCTTGACCACATCTTCGCTGATGACGACTTCCTCGACGCCTTCGAGCGAGGGGAGGTCATACATGGTGTCGAGCAGGATGCCTTCCATGATCGAGCGGAGGCCGCGGGCACCGGTCTTGCGCTCGATGGCCTTCTCGGCGATGGCCTTGAGGGCATCCTCGTGGAAGGTGAGTTCGATCTCTTCCATCTGGAACAGGCGCTGATACTGACGAACCAGGGCGTTCTTGGGCGCGGTGAGAATTTCGATGAGCGCAGGCACATCGAGATCTTCCAGCGTTGCCAGGACCGGCAGGCGACCGATGAATTCGGGGATGAGGCCGAACTTGACCAAATCCTCGGGCTCCACCTCGGCCAACATTTCACCAACGCGACGATCGTTCGGATCCTTGACGGTGGCGGCAAAGCCGATGCCCGAACCCTCGCCACGCGCCGAAATGATCTTCTCGAGGCCCGCAAAGGCGCCGCCGCAGATGAACAGGATATTGGTCGTATCCACCTGCAGGAATTCCTGCTGCGGGTGCTTGCGACCGCCCTGCGGAGGCACGGAGGCAACGGTGCCTTCCATGATCTTGAGCAGGGCCTGCTGCACACCCTCGCCCGAAACGTCACGGGTGATCGAGGGGTTGTCCGACTTGCGGGAAATCTTGTCGACCTCGTCGATATAGACGATGCCGCGCTGGGCCTTCTCGACATTGTAGTCGGCAGACTGCAGCAGCTTGAGAATGATGTTTTCCACGTCCTCGCCGACATACCCGGCTTCGGTCAGCGTGGTGGCGTCAGCCATGGTAAAGGGCACATCCAGAATTCGAGCCATGGTCTGCGCCAGAAGCGTCTTGCCCGAGCCGGTGGGGCCGATCAGCATGATGTTGGACTTTGACAGTTCAACATCCTGATTTTTCTGGGCATGGTGCAGGCGCTTATAGTGGTTGTGGACAGCCACGGAGAGCACGCGCTTGGCACGGAACTGGCCGATGACGTAATCGTCCAGCACCTTGCAAATCTCTGCAGGGGTGGGCACGCCCTCGGAGGACTTGACCATGGAGGTCTTGTTCTCTTCGCGGATGATGTCCATGCACAGTTCGACGCATTCATCGCAGATGAAGACTGTCGGACCGGCGATCAGCTTGCGTACTTCGTGCTGCGACTTGCCGCAGAACGAGCAGTAAAGCGTGTTCTTGGAGGTTTCGCCGTTCGTCGTCTCTTTGGACATCCAGTCACTCCCGGGGGCTGAGCGCCCCCAAATTCAAGCGTTAACAGACAGGCTAACGCTCAAGGCATAAAGAAAGTCTAAGCCGAAACAACCTTAAAGGCCGTTCCGGCTCGGTGCAATTGCGCTTGGATCACAGTCCACGGCGCATCAGCATTGTGCTTAACGCGGACCAAGTCAGGCGGATGCCTCAGGCGCCGCGCGCTTTTCCATCACGTTGTCGATCAGACCAAAGGCCTTGGCTTCTTCCGGCGAGAGGAAGCGATCACGCTCCAGAGCGTTCTCGATCTCTTCGTAGGACCGGCCGGTGTGCTTTTCATAGATCTGATTAAGGCGACGCTTCAAACCCTCGACTTCCCTGGCATGAATGAGGATGTCGGTGACCTGACCCTGGAAGCCGCCGGACGGCTGGTGGACCATGACGCGGGAATTGGGCAGGCTGGAGCGCATGCCGGCTTCACCAGCTGCAAGCAGCAGCGAGCCCATGGATGCGGCCTGGCCCATGACCATGGTCGCAACGGACGGACGAATGAACTGCATGGTGTCGTAAATGGAAAGGCCAGCCGTCACCACGCCACCGGGCGAGTTGATGTACATGGCGATTTCCTTCTTCGGGTTCTCTGATTCGAGAAACAGAAGCTGGGCGACGATGAGCGAGGCCATGTTGTCCTCGACCACGCCGGTCACAAAGATGATGCGCTCGCGCAGGAGGCGCGAGTAGATGTCGAAGGCGCGTTCGCCACGGTTCGACTGCTCGACCACCATGGGAACGAGCGTGTTCATGTAAAGATCGTGCGGATCCCGCATATATTTTGCCCCTTGGCCTTGCCCCGGGTCGCGGACCGGACGACAGGCTTGGTTGGTTGGACAGGCCCCTGCCCCGAACGCGCACTCGGAGGGGCAGACCGGCTTGCCGGAAAATCGAATCGGCGCGACGGGCCGATTGCAGGCGATACCGCCTTAACGGGCGGTAAAGGCACAGATAGGCGGCAATGAGGCAGGCTTCAATAGCCCCGGCATTTCTCGGTCCATTCTTGTGATTTCAAGGTGAACGCCGCCAATTTGGTTCAAATCAGCTGAAGCCGACCGCCACCCCCTTCTTGCGGAAGTAGGCCTGCATGAGCTTGCGGCCCTGGCGATTGGGCTGGGCGAGCTTGGCGGTTTCGAAGGTCGCCTCCTTGAGGCCCTCGCGCGCCATGGCGGATTTGAGCGCCGCAATATGGGTATCGATATCCTCATTGTCGTTGCGGATCGAGGCGTAGATGGCCTCAACTGCCTGGGTATAGGTGATGTCGCTCACGAGTTCGGCTCCTCGATTTCGTTGCCCTCTTCCCTAGCGATTTTTTCGTTGGGGGCAAGGTAGGAGGTCATAGGCACGCGGTTCTCAACGGTCTAGATTTGACCAGTCGATCAAAATCCACAGACAGTCTCCAGACCATGGCCGCCATCCTTCAAGTCAAGCCGATCACCGATGTTCCCGCTCACCTGCGCGCCAGTGCTCAACCACAGGACCCGACTTTCTACCAAAACCCATACGCGTTCTACGCCCGGCAGCATGCAAGCCACCCGGCATTCTTCTGGGAAGAGTACGGTCACTGGTGTTTCGCCGATTTCAAAACAGTCAGCTTGCTGTTACGCGACAAGCGGTTCGGGCGGGACATTCTGCATGTGGCAAGCCGCGAAGAGATTGGTCTGCCAGAGCCCAAGCCGCATGTGGCGGAATTTGACCTGACCGAGAAATATTCGCTGCTGAACCTGGAAGCGCCAGCCCACACGCGGCTGCGAACGCTGGTCAACCGGGCGTTTGTGTCGCGGCAGGTGGAGCAATTGCGGCCACGCATAAGGCAGTTGGCCAATGAGATGATCGACGGGTTTGAGGATCAGGACAGCGTCGATCTGATCAAGGCCTTTGCCGCACCGATACCAGCAATCGTAATCGCCGAGATGATTGGCCTGCCCGCGGAAATGGCGCCGCAATTGCTCAACTGGTCCAACCGCATGGTGACCATGTACATGTACAATGTCACGCGCGAGACCGAGCTTGACGCCAACAGGGCGGCGGCCGATTTCACAGCCTATCTGCGCGATGTGATAGCGGAACGGCGGAAATCGCCCAGGGAAGACTTGCTCACGCACATGCTGACCGCCGATCGCCAAGGCGATGTGTTGAGTGATGAGGAGGTCATTTCAACCGCAATCCTGCTGCTCAATGCCGGGCATGAGGCGACGGTGCACACAACCGGCAATGGGGTAAAGTCCATCCTAGAAAGCGGCCTCGACCCGCGGAGCCTGTTCGCCACGCCGGAGCAAGCGGAAAAGACTGTCGAGGAATGCCTGCGCTTCGATGCGCCGCTGCACCTGTTCACGCGCTATGCGCTGATGGACACGGAGGTTGAAGGCATAAGCCTGCGCAAGGGTGATGTGATCGGCCTGATGCTGGGTGCGGCCAACCGTGACCCTGCCCGCTTTGCCCATGCCGACCAGTTCGACCCGTTCCGCGCCGATGGCGCCAATGTCAGCTTCGGCGCCGGTATCCATTTCTGCATCGGCGCTCCGCTGGCGCGGATCGAACTGCAGGAAGCCATGGGCGTGCTGTTCGAGCGCCTGCCGAAGCTGCGGATCGTCGAACCGCCGCGCTATGGCGATGTCTATCACTTCCATGGGCTGGAAAGGCTGATGGTCGGGTGGCGCTAGTTGGCAGCATCGTCCGTCGACGTCAGGCGGGTAGCGACTAAGGTCACCAGCGCTGCCAGGAGAGGCAAACCTGTCAAAGTGGCGCCCATGCCGAGGACGAGAATGCCGGGCCCAGGGTCGGTCCAGGCAAGCCAACTCATAATGAGAGCGGCGCCAGCGGCGGCAATGCCGCTGATGCGATGAACCAAGCGCCAAGCCCGGTCCGAACGGATAGGCCAAGGCATGCGCAGCCCAGCATAGGAGTGCCGCTCTGCATCATAAAGGACTGCGGCGAGAACCAGCATTGCGGCTGCCAAGCCCAGCGCCGTGATGCGGAACATGTCGAAATCCGACCCTATGCCGCTCATCAGCAGACCAAGTTCGCAGCCGGCGGCCACTGCAAGCAGAAGCGTCAGGGCCGGTTCGAGGATGTGGCGGGTCTTGGCGAGATGGTTCCTCGTCAGGCAGCGCCCAAGGGTGAAGAAGGCAAAGAGAAGGATGACTTGCAGAGCTGGCGGGGTGGCGAGTGCGGCGTTTCTCGGCCACAGCCAATCTGCAGTGCTCCCCTTCCAGTGGGCGGGATAGGCATAATCGAAGGGCACATGCAGTATCGTGACACCGGCGATTGCCAGCGTCACACCAAAGAGCAGCAGGTGGAAGCGGGTAACGAGGCTGGTCATGGTTATTCGAGCAGAGCGGGCCTGTGCACGATATGGACCTTGTTTCCGTCCGGATCCCGCAGATAGGCACCGTAGTAGTCCGGCGCGTAGTGCTCACGCAGGCCCGGAGCCCCTTCATCGCTTCCCTCATTGGCGAGACCGGCGGCGTGTGCCAGATCGACAGCCTCCTGTGAGGGTGCAATGAAAGCGACCATGGCGCCATTGCCTGCGCTTGCAGGCTCACGGTCAAAGGGCGCGTAAACATAGAAGCGCGGAAATGGCCGAGCGCCGATCCAGCACAGGGCCTCCGGTCCGCCGTCTGGCTCAACAATGCGCCGACGCATGCCCAGAGGAGCCAGGACGGCGTCGTAGAATTGCCCTGCCCGTTCCAGATCGTTGCTTCCCACTGTCACGTGGCTGAACATGGTCCCTCCCAAAGCAAAAGGGCCGGTTTCCCGGCCCCTCGCAAAAGTCGACTTGTTCCAGCGATTAGCGCTTGGAGAACTGGAAGGAGCGGCGGGCCTTGGCCTTACCGTACTTCTTACGTTCAACGACGCGGCTGTCGCGGGTCAGGAAGCCACCCTTCTTCAGCACCGGGCGCAGAGCCGGCTCGAAGTAGGTGAGCGCCTTGGAGATGCCGTGACGAACGGCACCGGCCTGACCGGAAAGACCACCACCGGCAACGGTCACGTTGACGTCATACTGGTCGAGACGCTCGGAAGCGACGATCGGCTGCTTGACGATCAGCTGCAGCACCGGACGGGCGAAGTACTTAGCGAATTCGCGGCCGTTGATGGTCAGCGTGCCCTTGCCCGGCTTGATCCAGACGCGAGCAACGGCATTCTTGCGCTTGCCGGTGGCATAGGCGCGGCCGAGGCTGTCGAGCTTCTGTTCATGGACCGGCGCGGTGTTGGCGGCCGGAGCGGCAGCGGTGGTGCCGAGGTCTTCGAGGGAGTTGATGGTTTCGGCCATATTACTTCACCCGGACGTTCTTGGAGTTCATCGCAGCGACGTCGAGCTTGGTCGGGTTCTGCGCTTCATGGGGATGCTCAGTGCCGGCATAGACGCGCAGGTTCTTGAGCTGGGCGCGGGTCAGCGGACCACCGGGCATCATGCGGCGAACGGCGTTTTCAAGAACGCGGTTCGGGAAGCGGCCTTCAAGCAGCTCACGCGCGGTGCGGTCCTTGATGCCGCCGGGGAAACCGGTGTGCCAGTAGAAGCGATGCTGGTCCAGCTTGCGGCCAGTCAGCTTCACCTTGTCGGCGTTGATGACGATGATGTTGTCACCCATGTCCATATGGGGGGTGAAGGTCGGCTTGTGCTTGCCGCGCAGGCGCGAGGCGATGATCGAAGCCAGGCGGCCCACGACGAGCCCTTCGGCGTCGATCAGGACCCACTGCTTTTCGATTTCGCTCGGTTTTGCCGAGTAGGTGCTCATAAGCGAATTCCCTAGGATTCAAGAGACCGGCCCACGCATGGACCGGCCAGTTCGAGCGGGTCTCTAAGGGAGATTCACGTGGGCGTCAACAGGGAATAATTTCATGTTTTAGATCAATGGCTTATCTAAACGGTATTATATTACCGTACACGCCGCATGTCAGCGATATAGGCGACGGCGAGCCCTGCCAGCATGAAGGCAAGGGCCTGATGGCCCACCGCCAGTCCGATCGGCACACTCATCAAGAGGGTGGCGATGCCAAGAGCCACCTGCAAGAGGACAATGGCGCCAATGCGGGGGAGCCAGCCGTGCACGCCGCCAAAGCCACCATCCTTGTGGCGGCGCCAGATCAGCCATCCGATATACCCCACGATCAGATAGGCGAAGCCTCGGTGGATGAACTGCACCGTCAATGCGTTCTCAAAGAGGTTCCGCCAGGCCGGATCCATGACGAACAGGCCATTGGGGATGATCGCACCGTCCATCAGCGGCCACGTCTGGTAACCCATGCCGGCATCGAGCCCGGCGACGAAGGCCCCTGCCCCGATCTGGAGGACAACGACCAGCAGCAGAATGATAGCCGTCGCCATGTGGAAGCCTGTCACCCTGCCCAGCACACGGCCAGGGGATAGCGAGCGCGCCACATAGACCAGGGCGATAAAGAGCAGGCTTGCTGCTGTGAGGTGTGCCGCCAGACGGTATTGAGACACCGAAGTCAGTTCAGTCAGACCGGACGAGACCATCCACCAGCCCAGGGCGCCCTGAAAACCACCGAGAATGAACAGGCCGAACAATGGCCAGGCGAGATCGCGCGGCAAACGCTTCTGAAACAGGAACACGACGAACGGCACGATGAAGAGCACGCCAAGGAAGCGCGCGACCAGCCGATGGAACCACTCCCAGAAGAAGATGAATTTGAAATCGTCCAGGCTCATCCAGGAGTTGAGCACATTGTACTGGGGGATCTGCTTGTAGGCTTCAAACTCAGCTTCCCACTCGGCCTGGTTGAGCGGTGGAATGACGCCGGAAATTGGCTTCCAGGAGGTAATGGACAGGCCCGATTCCGTCAGCCGCGTGATGCCACCAACCACCACGATGAGCAGCACGAAAGCGGCCAGGCCATAGAGCCAGATGCGGACTGGACGCAAAGGGTCGCTGGCGTAGCTGATCTGGCCCGGTGCGGCATCTTGCTTAAGGGTCACGGCGCGGTTTCCGGTTTCGGCAAAGGTGCGGGAGTGGTAATCCCGTGCTCATTGTCCCGCAATAGGCCAGATGCCGCACATGACCCAGCGCAACCGCAAATTGATCGGCGCCTTCCTTCTGGTGGGGTCAATTATCCTATGGTCGGTTCTGGCGACATGGGTCTATCTACTGTTGCCCGAAGGCCTGCCGGGGCTGGTGCTGATCGGCTTCTTCATCATTGCTGGCATGGGTTGGATGCTGCCGGCCATGCCGTTGATCAAGTGGATGGCAAAGCCTGACGCCAGCGCTGAAGACAACCCTTGAGTCGAGTCTCTTCAGGGACTTAGCGCATTATCCTGCCAAGTTGCGTGAACAGGCCGCCACTGGCGAAGACATCGACATAGCGCCGCTGCTGGAAGTAGCCATTAAGAGACACGCGCGGCAGTGCGGTCAACTGCTGCAGATGATGCGGGTAAAGGCCGCCGGGTCGAGTGGTCACCGCGGTGCGGAAGCCGAGCTCCTGCGCCAAGGCGAACTCCCGAGGCCCGCAAGACAGCGGTCCACCCAGCGGATAGGAAAAGTGGGCCGGACGAATGCCGAACTGGGCCTCAATGATCTCGACCGACTGGAACATCTCGTTGCGAGCGTGCTCGGCCGTTAGCTTGGCGAGTTCAAAGTGATGGACCGTATGGGCGCCTATGGTGCAGAGCGGATCGCCGGCGACCAGCCGTAGTTCCGGCCAGTCCATAATCAGCTCTCGGCACTGTCGCTGCAGATCATAGCCATAGGCACTGGTGAACGCCTCCAACAGCGCCAACCGCTCCGCCTCGGGCAACTTGCGCATGCGCCAGTAGAGACGCTCGAACGCCTCCTGCTTCTGGGCGAGTGTCCGGGTATCGACGTATTCGGTCTGGCCATCTTCAGAGAAGGCGACCGCGTCTTGCCGGGCGATAATGTCCTCGATTGCCTGCCACCAAAGCTGCCCGATGCCATCGACGAATGCGGTCGGCACATAGAGCGTGAAGGGCGCCTCGTGCGCCCGCAGGATGGGCAGCGCGTGCTGCAAATTGTCACGATAAGCATCATCAAAGGTCAGAACGACAAATTGACGACCTTTCCTGGGTGAGGCCAGCCGCTCCAGTGCTTCGTCCAGAGTAACGATATCGATGCCGAGATCGCGGAGCCGCTCGAGGCAATAGTCGAGAAAGTCTGGCCGGACCTGCAGAATAGCATTGGGCGAAAAGTCTGCCGGTGACTCAGGCAAGACCCGATGCAAGGTCAGTATGACCCCGCGCGAGCGGGAAAGCAGCCGGAACAGGGCTGGCATGCCCGTCAGCCAGAGCAGTTCGAAGGCGGCTCGAATGGCGGTGTATTTTAGCGACACGACCGGGTTCGCGCTCAGGCCGCCACCGGCTCTGCCAAAGCGGCGATCTCTACCTGTTGCAGCCCAGCCTCCCGGAGTTCCTGGCGCGCCTGTTCTGCGCTCTCGAACTCGGTCTCGGTGTCGGCGACGAGCACAACACGTCCTCCCAGTTCGACGAACATATCCAGGGTCGAGGCACCGCCCACCCTGCCCGTGAGGACGACGACAACTTCATAGATGTCGCCCAGAGCCTCGACCAGGGTAGCAGGACGGGTGGAGCGATTGTCGATGCCTGGCCGTGTACCCCAAGTCACCTCGGCAAATCCGTTGTCAGCCGACTTCTGCACGACATCGCCAAAGCCGGCCTCTCCGCTGCTCAGATCACTGATGCCAACCTCTGCAGTGCGCAGGCCGGTTCCAGCGTCAATCAGGGCAACACTCAGCCCCCTGGAAATGGCGTCGCCAACCAGGTCTTCGGCCATGGTCCTGCTTGCCTGACCAGAATAGTGGTCTGCCAAGAGGAGGAGATGCGTCCGGCCCAGAACGAGATCCGAGACAAGATCCGACGACCGGATCACTGCGGACGCACGACGCGGGCTATGGGAATCGCGGGGCGTCGTTCTCGGCCCTTCCCCCGCATGGGTGGCAGAAGGCGCAGATGGCATGACTGGCTCTTGCGCCGATAGATCGGGAGAGATGGCGGCCTCAGACTCGGCCCGCTCCCCGGACGTTGCTACGGCCAGGTCGCGAATGAACTGACTGGCTGCATCGGGCGAAGCCGCCGGCTGACCCGCGCGATCTTCCTCAAAGGGGTCCATCGCCACAGTTCGAGATGCCGGAACCTGGTCTGCGTCGACAACGGCGTAATCGTCATGGGCCAGGCTCGCATGACTCAAGTCGGCGTCGAGATCGCTCAACTCATCAAGTTCATCGACAGCGTCGGCGAGGTCGACGTCGCGCCCGTGATGATCTTCCGGGGCGTGGCGATCTCCCGAAACAACAGCTGCAGGTTGCTCCTCTTCGTCCCAGCGCTGTTCGGGTTCCAGTTCATCGGGGTGAAACGGCGCTTCGTCGAGTTCATCGCTGGTCAGAGGCCGCTGCGCGACCGGTGCGAGCGCGCGACCAGACATCAGCTCGCCAAAGGCTACAGCTCCGACCTGCACCAGCACGGACACAATAGCGACTGCGAGCATGATGAACGATGTATTGGGCGAGGCCGGCGTCACTGAAGGCGCAGCTTCCGACACGACTCGAACGTCGGGGAGCGCCGAATTGGTATCGACGCGCGACGAGGCTTCGTTGAAGCGCAGCAGATAGGCCTCAAGCAGATCGCGTTGCGCCTTGGCTTCACGCTCCAGACCATCAAGGGTCACGGTTTCCCGCGTGGCCAGGGACGCGCTGGATTTGGCCCGTGCCAAATCAGCCTGAAGGGAGGCGGCCAGACTGGCTTCGATCTGCGCTTCTGCTTCGAGGGCGGCGGCGACACGCGTGCCTTCCAGACTGATCTGATTATCGAGCTCAGCGATCTGGGCGTTGAGTGCGCGGATGGACGGATGGTTGGCCAGCATAGTAGCGGATCGCTGGGCCCGTTCGCCCTGCAGGCGCGCCTTTTCTTCACTGAGGCGCTGAATAACGACTGAGTCGCGTACGTCGGCGACACCCTCAATCGGCTGGTTGCGCTCGATCAGGCCGCGGATCAACGCGGCACGCGACTGGGCAGTATTCTTGCGTTCCTGCGCCGCGGTAATCTGGGCCGAAACATTGGACAGTTCCTGATCGAGCAGGCTGGTGTTGTTCTGACCGGTGAACAGATCGTTCTCTACCCGGAAATTGGCAACGGCCGATTCGGCCTCCTGAACGGACACCCGCAGCCGATCGATCTCCTCACGCAGCCACCCGGACGCATCGGCCGTGTCCGAAATTGAAAGCTGGGCCCGGCGCGCCACATGAGCAGAGGCCACTGCATTGGCAATGCGCGCTGAAAGTGCGGGGTCTGTGGTACTGACAGTGACCGAAATAATCCGGGAATCGCGCTCCTGTCTCACATCAAGGCGGTCATACAAGGACTTCAGGACCGTCTCGTCGATGCTATCCGGTGTCGCAGCACGCCGGCCCGCGATCTGCATGATCATGGCGACAGGCGAGAAACCGGAGGACGAGCCGTTGAACTCGGAAACCGAGCGCAGATCCAGCGCATCTATGACCCCAAGCAATGTGTCACGGGACTTCAGCAGTTCGATCTGGCTCGACACCACACCGACCTCATTACCGGACACGGAGGGCGCCTGTTCGTTGGAGGCGCGGACATAGGGGCTGGACCGGGGCTCCACCAGAATGGCGGAGGTCGAATCGTACATGCGCGGCTGAAACAGGAGCACCACGAAGGTCGCGACCAGCAGGCCCAGCGTAATCAGCAGGATACGGGGCAAACTGCGAATGATAGCGGAAAACAGAGCCCCGACATCGATCCGCGTGTCGTCTAGATGCTGTTGTTCGTACGTCATGACCTGCCCTCGGTATTGTCGTAGACCTACGCCAGTCATGGTCAACATTGAGTTAACCAGGCTTGCGACCCGCGAGGCAAAGATCGCGCCATAAGCGAATTCTTAACCATGACAGACCAGACTGCTGGCAATTCTAGAGCTCAGGATTGCTATGCGCTGGCTACCATTTATCGCCGTTGTCATGTCGCTGGTGCTTGCGGGTTGCGCTACGACGCGGCCCGCGACCTACCTAGTTGACACCAAGGGGCCCTATCAGCTCGACACCGGCGATATCGTACGGGTTGCTGTCTACGGCGATGCCGAGTTGAGCAACACCTACAAGGTCGACGACAAGGGGGCGATTGCCTTCCCGCTGGTCGGTCCGGTTCCGGTGCGCGGCACCACTACAGAGGTCGCGGCCCAAAGGCTCGCCCGGGCGCTGGCCAATGGCTATATGCGCAATCCCGATGTGGCAGTGGAAGTGGATCAGTATCGGCCCTTCTACATCCAGGGCGAAATCAAGACGGCTGGGCAGTTTCCCTATGTTTACGGCATGACGGTCCGTGCGGCCATCAGCACCGCCGGTGGATACACCGAGACGGCAGATCGCAATCGCGCCCTTGTCTATCGACGCCAGGGCAATGAGATGGTCAGGGGTGCCGTGGATCTCGACTTCCCGATCTATCCCGGCGACACGATCGTGGTGCAGGAGCGCTGGTTCTAGTGAACAAGCCCGATGGACTGCGCATTCTGCAGGTGCTGCGCGCTCCCGTCGGCGGATTGTTTCGCCATGTCTCGGACCTGACTCACTACCTGGCGAACAAGGGACATGAAGTCGGCTTGATAGTCGACAGCGTTGCCAACGATGCGCAGACTGAAACGCTGCTTGGTGCGCTCGAACAGCACAGTGCACTGGGGATCCACCGGTTTCCCATGCCGCGTCAGTTCGGGCGCGGCGACCTGAAAACGCCCTTTGCCGTGGCGGCATTGGCCCGGCGCCTCAAGGCCGACATCCTGCATGGGCACGGGGCCAAGGGCGGGTTCTATGCGCGCCTTGCCAGCTATGGGCGTCGCAAGGTCAATGTTTTCTATACGCCGCATGGCGGGGTGCTGCACTTTCCGGCAGACAAGGCATCGGGCCGCCTGTTCCACAGCATCGAGCGCCAGTTGATGGGCCGCACCGAGGCCATCATCTTTGAAAGCGCCTATGCGCAGAACACCTATTCAAAACTCATCGGCAAACCGACCTGCCAATCGAGCGTAATCCACAACGGCCTGCGCCAGGAAGAGTTTGAGGCTGTCGTTCCTCGGGCGGACGCCGCAGACTTTGTGTTTGTGGGCGAATTGCGGGCACTCAAGGGCATTTTTCCACTCGTGGAGGCCCTGGCCAAAGTGGTGCGCCCCGACGGCCGGCCGGCACGACTGGTGATGGCCGGTGATGGTCCTGACCGGGCCGCCCTGGAAGAGAGAATTGCTCAATTGGGAATCGGGGGCAGGGTTGAACTGGTCGGGTCGAAGCCGGCGCGCAGCGTGTTCGCACGCGGCCGTTGTGCCGTGGTGCCTTCGCTGGCTGAATCCCTGCCCTATGTGGTGATGGAGGCGGCCGCGGCGCAGCTGCCGGTCATTGCCACCCGCGTCGGTGGTATCGCGGAGATCTTCGGCCCAACCGCGACCAGCCTGATCGAGCCGAACAATGCGGAGCGGTTGGCGGAGGCGATGACGCGCGTTCTTGCCGATCCTGAAGGGGCCAATGCCGAAATGCACAAGCGGCTCGATCACATCGTCGCAGGGTTTTCTGTGGAGCGGATGGCAGGGCAGATAGAGCAGCTCTATCTCGAGGCAACCTTGCAGTAACCCTTAGGGAATTTCACCGGACTGCCCCCTCGGGCTTCACCGAGTATAAAGGTCTGCGCCCTAACCATACCGGTCACAATCAGAAGGTGCCGGTTTGCGTCATGTATCGCGTCGATCCCAAAAAGGCCATTGAGGACCATGCGTCCCGCACGGATGCTTCGGACAGAGTGCGGCTGTCCGACGGCGCCGAGCGTATCATTGCGGCCCCTGTGGACCGGACCCTGTCGGGCGCGATCATTGCCGGCGCCGCCCAAATCATCGAGGCTGGGCTGCTGGCCATATTGGGCTATGGCATCCACCTCGCTTATGTGGAACCACGGCAGGACGGGTTCTATATTCCGGTCATCCTGGCCAGCGTGCTGGTTGCCAATATTGCCTTCAATGCCGTGCGGGCCCATCGCATCAGCGCCTATCGCACGCGCATTTCCCAGATCGGACGCGTTCTTGGCGCCTGGCTTGTCGTGATGCTCGTCCTGACCGTGGGACTGTTCTTCTTCAAGGCAGGCGACATGGTCTCGCGCGTCTGGCTGCTAAGCTGGTTCCTCTCCGGCGCTGCCCTGCTGATCGTATATCGACAGATTCTGCGTGGCCTCGTCCTGCGCTGGACCGGGCAAGGCCGTCTCAAGCGGCGCACAGTCATTGTGGGCGGCGGCGCGGATGCGGCAGTGTTGATCGAACAAATCCAGTCTGGCGCGGACAAGGACATCAATCTGCTCGGGCTTTTCGATGACCGCATCGGCGAACGGTCGCCCGATGTCGTTTCGGGCTATGAGAAGCTGGGCAAGGTTTCCGACCTTATCGAGTTCGCGCGGCGCACGCCTGTCGACCTCGTCATTGTCTCGATGCCGCTATCGGCCGAAAAGCGCGTTTTGGACATGCTGACCCAACTCTGGGTGCTGCCGGTCGACATCCGGCTTTCGGCGCATATGAGCAAGCTGCGCTTTACCGAGAAGGCCTATTCTTATGTCGGCGAACTGCCCGTTCTGGACATGGCGGACCGCCCGATTTCGGACTGGAACCTCATATTCAAGTGGGTGTTCGACAAGGTTGTCGCGCTGACGGCCCTTGTTCTGCTTTCGCCTGTGATGATCATCGCGGCCATCGCCATCAAGCTGGAAAGCAAGGGGCCGGTGTTCTTCGTGCAGCACCGCCATGGCTTCAACAACGAATTGATCCGCATCTACAAGTTCCGCTCGATGCGGACCGATATGCTCGACGCAGCGGCTGCCAAGCTGGTGACCAAGGACGATCCGAGGGTGACCAAAGTGGGCAAGTTCATCCGCCGCACCTCGATCGATGAATTGCCACAGTTGTTCAACGTGCTCAAGGGCGAGCTCTCCATTGTCGGCCCCCGGCCGCATGCGCTTCAGGCCAAAGCGGCGAACCAGCTCTACTACGAAGCCGTGGAAGGCTATTTCGCCCGCCATCGCGTCAAACCGGGCATGACCGGCTGGGCCCAGATCAATGGCTGGCGCGGGGAAACAGATACGATCGACAAGATCATGCAGCGCGTGAACCACGATCTCTACTACATCGAGCACTGGTCGATCCTGTTCGACCTCTACATCGTGGTGATGACGCCGCTCAGGCTCTTCACGTCCGAGAACGCCTACTAGCCGGATGACCCGTTCCATTGCGTTGCGCTTCGCCGGACTGCTTGCCTTCTCGGCTTTGGCCATGCCTGCGCAGTCGCAGGGTGATATCTGCGTTGACTGTATCAGCGTCCGTGTTGGCCCCCCGCTAGTCGTGCGCGGCCCCTTTCCAGACGAGCTGGATGCAACCTTTGCGGCGATCAGGCTACCGGACGGAACGTTTCGCGGGTTCAGTGCCAATGGCGCGACCTATGCTGTGGACGGCGCCAGCCTGCCGGATATGGGTGGCCCGCGCCGTGCTGTGCTGGAACCGGGCGAACCCGGGAGCATCAACGACTGCGGCCGCTGGCTGACATCAACTGTCCGGAGTGAGGGTGCGCTTGTCGGCTTCGTTCATCAGGAACGGATGTGCGACTACGATGTCGGGAGAACCGACAAGACCATGGCGATTGCGACGTCGACGGACGATGGCCTCACCTGGACCGACCTCGGCACCGTAATTGCCGGCACCGACAGCCCCCTGCCCGACCGCATCACCGGCGAAGGTGATTGCTCGCTGGTGGACGGTCACGACGGCTTTCTTTACGCATATTGCCTGCGCAATACAGACTGGCAGACAATCGTCGCGCGGGCCCCCACGAGGCTTTTGACGGATTGGCGCAAATATCATGAGGGCGCCTGGCGCGAGCCAGGACTTGGCGGGGCGGCGACCGATATCGGGTTTGTGGGCACCGGGGCAGGCTACCTGGTGGATGAGGGCTGGATCGCTGCCGTCGCGACCGACCCTTGGTTTGGCGGACTGCGCCTGTCCCTGTCGCCCGACATGGTGAATTTTGTCGATTTAGACGAGCCCCTGGTGCCGATCGATGCAGCGGAATGGAGCCGCCCTGCCCCAACGGACCTATCGGTCTATGCCTCCCTCGTGAACCCTGAGAGGGGCGGAAACGACCTGGGCAACCAGTTCATGTTGACCTATGTGTTCATCCCAGCGGGCGCGGGCTTTGAGAGCCGGTACCTTGTGCAGCGTGAGGTTGCGCTATCTACCGATGCCGGGCCGGATTTGGCCCAGGTAGGGATTGCACTCAGCCGCTGGCGTGATCCCGAGACGGACCGCTTTGTGTCGGCTACCGGACCCGTCGTCGGCAACGGGCGCGCTTATGATTTCGAAACAACAGTCGCCTATGCGCTGACGCGCGCCTCGGACAGTGCTGCCAGCGTGAAACTGGTGGAATGCTCATCCGCCTCGTCAGCGACCGCGAGCAATATGCTGGCCCAAGAAGGACATTGTGCTCAGCAGGGTATGGAAGATGGCCGCACGGCGGGCTGGCTTCTGGCTTCCGGACACGCCGGGACGGTGCCGGTGCATCGCTGCCGCGCCTCAAGTGGCCAGTCGTTCATTTCCGGAGCGCCTGATTGCGAGGGGCTTGGAACGCTGGACGTGATTCTGGGATATGGATTTGCGCCATGAGCATGGCCGGCGACGTATCCGACAATCGAGGCATGCAGATCAGCCTGTCGGGACTGCGATTTGCGGTGTTCTCGACGCGCAATTTTGTGTTCCTGATTGCCATTCTGGCGATGAATTTCACGCTCTTCCGACCTTCGCCGGTCGACCTGCTCTACGTGCTCGCCTTCCTTATCACGCTCGTGCACATAGCCTTGCAGGAACGGATCGAAGTATCGCGCCGTGCCCTGGTACTTTCGCTGCTGGCAGCCGCCTGGCTAGGCTCGAGCATAATAGCCTCGCTGCCGCATCTGAGTGAAGAAGGGGTGATCTTCGAGCTTGTCTCGAAAACCTTCGCCATCGCGATCGGCATCATTGGCGCCTTCGTGTCCATGAGCTGGCACCGCCGGCATTTCGAGACCTTCATGAAGGTCTATATCGTCTCTGCCATTATCGGAGCCCTGCTCGGCACCGCCGGCTTTCTGACCCAGCACCCGATCCTGACTTGGGACGGCCGCGCCAAGGGTCTCATCGACGACCCCAATATGTATGGCACATTCCTGATCCCGGCCGCAGTATTCTGCGCCTACTATCTGCCGCGGACCCGGCACAAGTTGGTGGTGACGGCAGCCATGGGCATCATCATGCTCGGCATCCTCCTGTCCTTCTCGCGAATTGCGGTGGTCGGTGCCATGGTGTGCCTGTTCGCCTATATCGCCTTTCAGAACCGGAAGAGCCCGCGCCGGCTGATTCTGATAGCGAGCGGCATCGTAGCGAGTGCGCTGCTGCTGTTGGGTATAGCCAGCGTGACCTCAGCGGAGTTCACGGCCAAGCTCCTGGACCGGCTGACCTTTGCCAAATCCTATGATCTGGGTGAGGAAGGCCGCTACAGCCGCTATCTCCTGGTCATCCCCATGATCATTCAGGATCCAATAGGCGTGGGCGTGCTGCAGCTTGAGAAGATATTTCCCGAACCCATTCACAATGTCTGGCTCAGTTCCTTCGTCAACTACGGCTGGACGGGAGGCATCGCCTGGCTTTCTCTGGTCACGGGCAGCGTTTTCGTGACTATCCGCAACTACCGGCGGACAGGCAACGAAATCAGTCTCGCCTTGCTCGCCTCCGTGGTCGGCATCATCCTGGGAGCCTCACTGCATGAGGGCGAGCACTGGCGACAGATGTGGCTCATGTTCGGCCTGATCTGGGGATTCACCTGCTCGCATGCTGGCATGACCGAACCACCACCGCGGCGCTTGCCAGCCAGAGCTGCGGACCGGACGACCGCTAGGGCCAGATCGGTCCGCGCAAATAACGCTGAGCCAGGTCTGCGGTCCCCTGCGCAAAACCATTGACGTGGGTTTGTGCCAGGCCGGTCTCGATATGCGACCCGATCCAGGCCAGAAGAGCCATACGGCGAAGCAGGACCATGGAATCGAGCATTTCAACGTCGAGGGCCGAAAGCGGCCGGGTGGCCTGGTAGGCTTCGAGCCACGCTGCCTTGAGCGCGGGCACCGCTTTATGCGTCTCGTGAAATGAAATAGCAGCAGCAAAGTCGTAGCCGAACCAGCATAGCCCGCAATCGTCGAAGTCAATCAGGCACACCTGATCACCATCGACAAGCAGATTGCCCAGCCGCATATCAGCATGGATAAGGCCGTAGCGGTCCGTGCCCGTGCCATAGTCTGCCAGGCGGCGCCTGAGCAGGGATTGCGCGCGATCCAGAACAGCGTGGATGTCCGCAGTCACGCCGGGTGCGACGCGCCAATCGCCCCACAACCCGTCGGGGTCCAGAATGGCCTCGGCAGTCCAGGCCTGACGCTCGAATGCCAGGGGACGCTTCCAGCCTATGGCGTGCTCGTGCAATCGGGCTGCATAATCGCCCAGCACTGAGAATAGCTCGACCAGATTGCTTTCCGGCGTTGGTTCGTGTCCGGCGATAAAATGAAACAACACCGCATGATGCGTCTCACCCGCCGCGGTAGAGAAGTTCTGCAAGAGTTTTCCGTTGCTGCCGCCAATTGGCTCGGGAATGATAAGGTCGGTCTGCTTGTGGAGCGCCTCAAGCCAGTCCAACTCACTCTCGATATTGGCAGTGCTCTGGTAATCTGGCCGATGGACCCGCAGGCAGTATGCTTCGCCATGAGGCGCGCAAAACAGGAATGTGTGATTTTCGGAGTGATTGATGAGCCGGGCCTCAGCACCGGTCAGTTCGTCCCACAGCGGGATGGCGTTATCCAGGTCGCTCACCTGTAGCGGCATGGCCGGCTCCGGCTTTGGGCGTGGGGCCGCCCTTGGCCCCAGATAGTCGCTCTAGAGTGAATGGTCGGAGCGGCCGGATTTGAACCGACGACCCTTTGTCCCCCAGACAAATGCGCTACCAGGCTGCGCTACGCCCCGACTGCGCGGAGACATAGAGATTCCGGGTGTTTAGTGCAACCCCGTTTTTGCACCGGGTGTGAACAAACCAGAACACAAAAAAAAGCCAATTGGGCGGGTGTGGGGCCGAAAGTCCCAGAGCTTTGACGCTGTCCCTGATGCAGGGATTCATTGCAGGGCGCGTGCGCGAGGTTCAGGTCAATTCAGCGGTCGCTCACGTTTCACTCCGAAAGGCCGACCACGGCGTCCATGATCGGCAATGTTGCGGTTGCCGAGTCTCGACGTGGCCGCAAAATGCACTACACTCACTCTCCGAGGGCGGTCCAGGGGACCGCGAGGGAGGATTGTATGGATCACGAAGAAGACGCTGGACTGGACTTCATCGAGGGTTTTTCGCTTCTGGCCGGCGCTATCTGGATTATTGGCGCGCTGGTGCTCGGCGCCATGGTGGTGATGGGCCTGGGCCGCGTCTAGCTTGCTGCCGGGGTGGTGGCTTCTCTGAAGTCTTCAGCCCGCATCAAACATGCGTCGTAGAAGGGTCCCAGGCGCGCATCGACGGCCAACGCCTCGCGCCGACAATTGTCCAGGGCGCGCTGGTAATCGTTGCAGGAGGCCAGGTCGGAAAGCAGTTGCGCATGGGCGGCTGCCAATGCCGCGAATGAAGGGCTGCGGCGCATCGATGCGTCGCCTACGAGAATGTAAATCGGTTCGCGGCCGCTCTTACCCTTGAGCTCGATGGCGCCGGCGGGCAACAGGGCAAGGTCGGGTACCGCTGCGGCTGTTTCCTGGGTGACCAGGATATCGTGTGCCACTGCGCGACAGGCGCCCTCGATCCGGCTGGCGATATTTACGGTGTCGCCGATGCAGGAATAGTCGAAGCGCCGTTCGAAGCCCACATTACCCACGAGTGCAGGACCGGTGGCGATGCCTATGCCGATCGCAATCGGTTCCTCAGCAGAGGCGTTGAGCCGGTGAAGGGCTTCGCGCATGGCAAGCGCAGCCAGGCAAGCGCGCTCGGCGTGCCGGTCAACATCGACCGGGGCATTCCAGAAGGCCATGACGGCATCGCCCATGAATTTGTCGATGGTGCCCTTTTCATTGACAATGGCCTGGCCCAGGGCGGCAAAGAGGCGGTTGAGGATGTCCACCAATCCAGCCGGCGTCGTGCGTTCTGCCAAGGCCGAGAAATTGCGCACATCCGAAAACATGACTGTCAGATCCCGCAAATCTCCGCCGAGTTCGAGCAGGCGCGCATCGGCCTCGATACGCGTCAGGAGCGAAGGCTCGACATAGTGGGCGAAGGCCCGACGGATACGGCGGCGATCCGCATCGGTGACGGCGAAGCGGAAGAAGGCCATTGCAGCATAGAGCAGCAACGCCCCGAGCAGGGCGAAACTGGGATCGATCAGCAAGCGCGGTTGGGAGAAGGCCCACCAGCTTGTCGCGAGCAGCAGGCCGGCGATTGTCAACGAGACAACTAGCCCCACAATCGGACCGGTGAAAATAACCGCAAGGACAATCAGCAGACCGGCCAGCGCAAAGAGCGCCATTTCCAGGCCGCCAACCCAGTCAGCTCGATCAAGGAAGACGCCGGTCAGCATTTGTTCGAGGGCCTGGGCGTGAATAGAAACGCCTGGCACTGCAGTCCCCAATGCACTGGCCCGGATGTCGAACAACCCACTCGCCGATGCGCCAATCAGCACGATGTGCCCGGCGATCTGTGGCGCAAGGTCCCGGTAGCCGTCCGCCAACAGGTCGCGCGCGGGTAGATAGATGTCCTGGGGCAGGTGCCGAAAATAGAGCCAGATATCGCCGCTGGGGCCGGTGGGCACGGCGAAATCGCCAATGCGCAATTGCTCGACGGTCCCTGCCCCGGCATTGTTTCCAATGACAACAAGCGTCGAGACGCCCAGAGCCACCCGCAGCGCCTCGACAGAAAGCGATGGCAGTACCGAGTCGCCATTGCGCCACAGCATGGGCAGGCGGCGCGCCACCCCTGCCCCTTCACGGTCCAGGCTGGCAACGCCGAGGCCGCGAGCGGCCTCAGACAGCACAGGCAGCGGTTGTGCTGCGCCGCCCAATTGCGGCACCTGGGCCAATGGGTCCTCGCCGGTCATGGCCAGGCCGGACTTTGGCGCCAGATCGGTAACCGCCGCGCGACCGCTTTGTGACAGGCTCAGTACAGTCGGGCCCAAGGAGAGAGCGGAAGCGAAGGTGGTGTCGTAGTTCTCACCTCGGGAGATCGTCGCCATTGGAGAAAGTCGATCCGGCTCACTGAAAAGTAGATCGAACACGACAGCCGTAGCGCCCAATTCGGTCAAACGGTTGGAAAGGTCTGCCATGGTGGAACGCGGCCAGGGCCACTGCCCAATGTGCGCAAGTGAGGTCTCATCGATATCCACGATGCGGATAGGCAGGTCGGCCTGCACTTCGCGAGGACGCAACTGCTGGAACAGGTCGAAGGTGGTCTCGCGCGCGACCTGCACCGGATAAGGATCGGCCGCCCGCAATAGCGTCAGACCGACAATGACCGTCAGGCCGAAGAGCAGTGCCAGCCAGCCGCGCCTACCCATGCGCTAGCTGTACCGGCTGTCGGCCACTATGGGGCGCTCACGCACCTCGCGGCGGAAATCGCTGGGGGACATGCCCGAAATCTTGCGGAAAGACTTGTTGAAGGCACTCAGCGAGCCAAAGCCGCTATCCATAGCAACCCCGAGCACGCTGGTCTCGTCGCGCATCAGCAGAGCCTGCGCGTAAGAGAGGCGCATGAGGTTGATATAGTCATTCAGCGTCATGCCGGTGCATCTCTTGAATACGGTCATGGCGTATTTGGGATGAATGTCTGCCGCCACGGCGATATCGACAGAGTCGATCTCTTCGCGGAAGTTACCAGCGATGAAGTCGCAAATGCGGACGACAATGGGGGACGTGTGCTGATCCAGTCCGCCATTGTCGGACACCGGCTGGGCTTCGGGCAGCAGGCGATAGGGCGAGAAACGCAGCCTCTCGATACGCAGCAGGAGTTCGTCAACGGCAAGGCTGGCTTTCATCGGGTCGCCGGAGCGAGCGTACTCAACCCATCGCTCGAAATTGACCGGGTCAGCGGCATCAGTGGCACTGGATACCAGGGTCGCCCCCTGCATGAGCCGCGCCTGCAGGTCGGACGGCAGGCGCAGTCGAAAGAAATGCACGAGCGGCAAGTGCCCGCCGGCATAGACAAGGTCCGAGGACGCATCATCGAGGCGATGGGGTTGCCCGCCCCAGAACAGGGCAAAATCTCCGGCTTCGAAACGCGCTTCATGCCCCGCCATATGGTAGTGCGCCCATCCGCGCACGACGTAATTGACTTCGACCTGCGCGTGCCAATGGTCCGCCCGCATCAGGCGCGGCTTGGTATGGAACATCTGCAAGGCCGTGGGCGCATGTTCGACGCCGTTGGCTCTTGGCTCGTAGAAGAGAGGAGTATCCATCTTACTTTCCGCCCGGTCCGCATACCCGAAATCGCGGTATGCCACTTGCGGGCGCGCTAACTTAGAAATCACATGGCGCAAGAGCAATTGAAAAGCTTGTCTTTGGACGGGCCAGTCGCGCTGGCCGGCAATGATCCGGCAATCACCGAGGATAACACATGACCGATACGAAGATCCGCTGGGGCATTATTGGCCCGGGCAGCATCGCCAAGGCCTTTCGCGGCGGCCTCAATGACAGCCAGCATGGCGTATTAACCGCCATTGCGACGCGCAATCCGGACAAGCCGGGCCTCAAGGAGACCTTCCCGGAGGCGCGTATCGTGCATGGCTATGAGGCCCTGCTGGCAGATAGCGAGATCGACGCGGTCTATGTCGCCGTGCCGCATACCGGGCACGCCGAATGGGCGATCAAGGCGGCCCAGGCCGGAAAACACGTGCTGGTGGAAAAGCCGTTTGCTTTGTCCGCCCACGAGGCCGACGCGGTTTTCCATGCGCATCGCAAGGCCGGGACCTTTGCCGGTGAGGCCTTCATGTACCGCGTGCATCCACAAGCGGCCAAACTGATCGAGTTGATCCAGTCCGGCATCATCGGCGACGTTCGGATGATCCAGTCGAGCTTTGGCTTTTCCATGGGCAAATTCCAGCCCGAACATCGGTTGTTTGCCTCTGCGCTCGCTGGTGGCGGCATCATGGATGTGGGCTGCTACCCCGTCTCGATGGCGCGGCTGATTGCGGGCGCGGCTATGGGCAAACCTTTTGCCGATCCGGTCAAGGTGTCCGGCGCGGCCACGCTCAACGCCGAGGGCACGGATGACTGGGCCGCGGCCATGCTGAGCTTTGAGAATGGTATTCTGGCGCAGGTGAGCTGCGCGGTAATGGCCAATCTCGACAATGTGCTGCGTATTCATGGCTCGGAAGGCCGGATTGAAGTGCCGGAATTCTGGTTTGCCAATGGCAACCGAGACCAGGGGCTTGGCCGGATCGATGTGATCAAGGGCGGCAAAACTGAGACCATCAGCGTGGGCACGACGTCGCACCTCTATTCCTATGAAGCTGAGGCGGCTTCGCTGGCGATCCTGGCCGGCAAGCAGGAATTCGATGCACCGGGCATGAGCTGGGCCGACACGCTGGGCAATCTTCGGGTGCTGGACAAATGGCGGTCCGATGCCGGTATCGAATTTTCGGTCGAGAAGTCCGTCAATCGCGTCCACACACTGGACAACCGCCCGCTTGGCGCCAATCAGGGCATCATCCCCAAGCGCACCATTCCGGGTCTGGAAAAACAGGCCTCGGCCGTGGCGCTGGGCTTTGAGGATTTCAAGACCTTTGCGTCGGGAGCCATTCTGCTCGATGCCTTCTGGGAACAGGGCGGCAACATCTTCGACACGGCCTTCATCTATGGTGGCGGCTATACCGAGAAGCTGTGGGGGGAATGGCAGAGGCGCAGTGGCGTACGCGAACAGGCGGTTGTCATCGGCAAGGGCGCACATTCCCCGCTGGTCTATCCCGATGTGATCGCCAAGCAGCTCACTCAGTCGCTGGACCGGCTGCAGACCGATTATGTCGACATCTACTTCATGCACCGCGACAATCTCGACGTGCCGGTGGGTGAGTTCGTCGACGCTATGGATGCCGAGGTGAAGGCCGGACGCATTCGCGGGCCGTATGGCGGTTCGAACTGGACCAAGGAGCGCATGGATGAGGCCATTGCCTATGCCCAAGCTAATGGCAAGACAGCACCACAGGCCTTGAGTAACAACTTCGCCCTGGCCGAAATGCTTGACCCGATCTGGGCCGGTTGCGTAACCGCCGCAACACCGGACTTCAAACAATGGCTGGTTGACCGGCAGGTCACGAACTTCTCGTGGTCGAGCCAAGCCCGCGGTTTCTTCACTGACCTGGCTGGGCGGGACAAGCGCGACAGTGAGGAACTGGTGCGTTGCTGGTATAACGACCAGAACTTCGGTCGTCGCGACCGGGCTATTGAGTTGGGCAAGCAACTCGGCCACTCTCCGATCCATATCGCTCTGGCCTATGTGCTGGCCCAGCCCTTCCCCAGCGTGCCGCTGATTGGACCACGCCGCCTGGTCGAGCTGGAAGACAGCCTCAAGGCGTTCGAGATCAAGCTGTCGCCCGAACAGGTGCGCTGGCTGGAGCATGGTTGATGGAATAAGGAGGCACCGAGAAATCGGGGCCTTGTCATTTCAGCTGCAGGCAAGGCCCTGGCTATTCGCTGGCAAACTCTGCAATTGGCGTTCGCTTGGCCAGTTGCACCATGCGGAGAGCCGCAAGCCAGGCCAGCGCAGCAAATCCCACGGCCATCAAGAAGAGCGGGATGATGGCGGACAGGATCGCCTCGCTGGTCGCGGCCTGCGCATACCCGGCGGCGTTGGCGGCAACGCCCGCCAGAGCAGCTCCCAATGCATTGCCTGCCGACTGGGTTGTGGGAAGGAGGGTCGAGGTGCGGTCGCGTTCCCCGTCAGTGCTGGCCTCCATGATGGTGAGCATGATGTAGCCATTGGAAATGCCAAACCCCATACCGATGGCAAACTGACCGATAACCAGTATCGGTAACTGCGCCGTTTCCAGTGAAAACAGTACTGCCAAGAGGCCGCACGCCAGCAGAATCGGGCCTGTGCGGATCAGAATACGGCGGGTGGAACGCTTGCGGACATTGGCTACGGTGACCGAGGAGCAACTCCAGCCTATCGCCATGACCGCGCCGAGCGCGGCCGCCAGAGTCGGCCCGTAGCCCCAGAGCTGCTGGAGCAGCAGCACGAGATAAACTGCCGTCGCCGCGCCGGCCACGGGCATGAGCAGGAAGAGCCAAAGACCCGAGCCAACGGCGGTCCGGAGCGAAAACGCGTCAGGTGGCATAAGCCGTTCCGCGCTGCGGCGATCCAGCCAGACTGCACCGGCGAGGGAGATAGCCGCGCCAAGCAGCAGAAGCGCGGCAGATCCGGGCGGCGCGATTGCTGCAAGCGCGACCAGCAATGTTCCGGCACCTATGGCCGCCAGACGCAATCCGGGGAAGCGGGCCACGCCATCTGCGCGTCCGCCAGCCGGCACGACCAGGATGACCATAAGCCCGAACACCAGCACCAGCGGCACATTGATCAGAAAGGCGGCGCGCCAGGAGATCAGCTCGGTCAGAGCCCCCGCCCCGGCTGGTCCACCGAAAGCAGCGATGTCCCAGACGACAGCCTGCATGCCGAAAACTTTCGGCACAAGGCGGCTGGGGAACAGTTCGGGAATGAGCGCGAAACAGAGGGCGGCGACCACACCTTCCCCAAAGCCTTGGACGGCTCTGCCGAGAAGCACTTGCGGCATGGCGCCGCCCGTAGCGGCGATCAGGGTACCGAAAAGAAACACGCCAGCAAGCCCCACAAGGGCCATTCGCGAACCCACGCGCCGCTTGATGAGAGCCGCCGCCGCTCCGCCAACAATGGCGAAGACCAGGTAGAGCGTTGTGGCCCAAGAAATGACCTCGACACCGCCCAGTTCCTGCACCGCCGAAGGCAATGCGGTGGCTGAGAGGAAGACGTTGAACGCGAACAGCGAAACGCCCAAGGCCAAGATGATGGTGACCGGCAGATAGCGGGGCCCGAAAATCTCGGCCCAGCGGCCATCAACTGTGTCCGACATTTGGGAGATCCAATTTAACAAGAACAACCTTGTTTAATTGGTTTCGAGGCATGAGGGAAGAGCCAAATATCGGGCGACCGCGAATACTCACACGGCTAGCACGGGCGCGAAATCGAGGCAGAATGTCGTGTCGTTTGGAGAGCCAGCACAGTCACTCCAGTGTGCGTACTTGCACGAAAAGGCAGGCTGCCTTACATGTCCGAGTGCAGGTTCGCCTGCATTGTTCTCAGGGCGGGGTGTAATTCCCCACCGGCGGTAAAGGCAGCGATGCCAAGCCCGCGAGCGCTCCCGGTATTTGGGAGGTCAGCAGATCCGGTGTAACTCCGGAGCCGACGGTCATAGTCCGGATGAAAGAGAACGGGACCAAGCGCCTTTGCCGACGCGCGTGGCTCTTTGCCACGCCGATATGCGGCATGTCGCCTCCCGTAACCCTGAGGAAACTGGTTACGGAAAGGACGACAGATGAGCCAGATTTCCTCTACTTCCCATAGCGCCGCCACTTCGGGCGCGACCTTTATGATGTTGGCGAGCCTTGTATTTGCCGGCACCAATGTCTTGCAGTCGGTGCTGCCGACGCCCGCCGAATGGGGCGGCTTCGGCATGAGTTCAACCGGCATGGCCTTCTGGCAGTATGTTATCGCCTCAGTGTTGGCGCTGCCGTTGATCCTCAGGATCGGCCTCTCCAACCTCCGCACCTCCCGTCCGCTGACACATGAAGTGCGCGCATTCGTGTCGGCCTTGGGCGTCCATGTCTTCGTCTATGGCTTCGCATCGGGCGTACCGATCTGGCAAATGGTAACCCTGCTGGCCACCGGCCCGCTATTCATCATTGTGGGATCGGCGCTGTTCCTGGGTGAACGCGTATCGGCAGCGCGCCTTGCTGCCGCAATTGTCGGTTTCGTGGGCGCGATCATTGTTTCGGGCGTGGGCACCGAAAGCCTGGGCTGGCAGGCACTGATCCCGATCACGGCAGCGGCCCTTTGGGCGGCCACCGACGTCCTCACCAAGTATCTGACCCGCAAGGGCGAAAGCCCTGAAACACTCACCATCTCACTACTGGTGCTGATGACCCCCAACCATCTGGCGATCCTGCTATTCGTGAACGCCTTCGCAGGCGTGCTGCCCATGGGCATGGCACCAGGTTTTCCGTTCGAGTTGCCGGCCGGCACTGGTTTGTGGCTTCTCCTTTTGTTGGGAGCGCTGACGGCTGTTGCCCAGTATCTGCTGGCCTTCGCCTACAAGGTTGCCGATGCCGTTTATCTCCAGCCCTTCGGCGATCTAAAGGTGCCGTTGAGCGGGCTGGTGGGCTGGGTGGCGCTGGGCCAGATCCCTTCCGCCTGGTTCTGGCCGGGTGCCGCTCTTATCGTCGGTGCCTCCGCGTTCATCTACTGGGTGGAAAACCGGCGGGAGCCGGCGTCGCTGCAGTCAGCATAGCGGGCTCAGACCAAACATTGACGGCGGGACAGAAATTTCGCTGCCCCGTCTTCTTGCGGCCGGTGGCGATTTGTTCCAGAAATGGAATAGTCATTCCATGAGGACATCCATGACCGGTCCCCTTCCACCAGCCGATTTCGACGGCCTGCGCGCTGCGATCATCGAGATGCGGGCGACCCTGCCGAAGCGATTGATGCAGGTGGCCAGCTACGCGCTGGAGCGCCCGGATGATGTGGCGTTTGGCACAACTGCAAGCATCGCCCAAGCGGCGCAGGTGCAGCCATCAACACTCGTTCGTTTCGCTCAGCATTTCGGCTTCGACGGATTTTCTGGCCTGCAGCAATTGTTCCAGGATCGGCTGAAGGGGCGGAACGGCAGCTATGAGGACAGGCTGCGGCAGTTGGAGGCGGGTGGCGCAACCGGCACCGAAGGGGTCACAATTCTCCATGGGTTCCTGGCCGCCGGCCACGAAAGCCTGGAAAGCCTTGCCAGCACCATTGAACCGGGTGCTCTGGAACGAGCCATTGCGACCCTTGCTCGCGCCGAGACGATCTATCTGATCGCGCGCCGGCGCAGCTTTCCCATCGTCGCTTATATGGAATATGCCTTCGGCAAGCTGAGAGTGCCATGTAGGCTGGTGAGTTCGGCTATAGGCAATGATGACGACTTGCTGGCGCAGGCCACACCGTCAGACGCCGCATTTGCCGTCAGTTTCGCCCCCTATGCCGCCGAAAGTGTCGCGCAGGCGCAGGCACTGAAAGATGCTGGCACCGCCGTGATCGGGCTGACCGATTCTGCGCTCTCGCCACTGGCGGTCTGTTCCGAGGTCTGGTTCGAGCTCGTCGAGGCCGACCATGCAGGATTTCGTTCTCTGTCTGCCAGCATGGCTTTTGCAATGGCACTGACCGTTAGCGTTGCCGAGCGGCGGCGTCAGGCCTGACACGACAAGTCCGCCTTTCCAGCAATAGAATAAACATTCCATCTTGTAGATTTGCAGAACTTGTGTTTCGTTATGTCCGTCTCGAAACGGAGTTGCCGAAGTGTCTTCCGCCCCTCGCTCGCCCACTGAGCTGCCTCTCGACGTCATTACTATCGGCCGGGCATCAGTGGACCTCTATGGACAGCAGATCGGGAGCCGACTGGAGGATGTGGGCAGCTTTGCCAAGTCCGTCGGGGGCTGCCCAACCAATATTGCCGTGGGCACAGCCCGACTGGGCCTGAGGTCGGCACTAATAACCCGCGTCGGCGATGAGCAGATGGGACGCTTCATTCGCGAGCAGTTGCAGCGCGAAGGCGTGGCAACCGAAGGGATTGTCACCGACGCCGAGCGCCTGACGGCCCTTGTGCTGCTCGCAGTGGAGAACGATAAATCCTTTCCCCTGATCTTTTACCGTGACAACTGCGCCGATGCAGCGCTTGAGGAAAGCGACATCGACCCGGACTTCATCAGATCGGCTCGCGCCGTTCTGGTGACCGGCACGCACTTCGCCAAACCGAACAGTGACAGAGCACAGCGCAAGGCCATGCGCATTGCGCGCGAGAATGGCGCCAGAGTGGTACTGGACATCGATTATCGCCCCAATCTGTGGGGCCTAGCGGGCCACGACGCCGGCGACAGCCGCTACATCGCGTCTGACACTGTTTCGGCGCATCTCAAAACAGTACTGCCCGATTGCGACCTGATCGTAGGCACCGAAGAAGAGGTCCTGATCGCCTCCGGCGCTGGCGACCTGCAAACCGCGCTCAGGACGATCCGGTCCCTTTCCTCCGCCGTGATCGTCCTGAAGCGCGGTCCCATGGGCTGCATCGTCTACGATGGCGCCATTCCGGATGACCTTGAAGATGGCATCGTCGGACGGGGCTTTCCTATTGAAGTTTATAATGTGCTCGGAGCTGGTGACGCCTTCCTGAGTGGCTTCCTGCGCGGATGGCTACGGGACGAAAGCCACCAAACCAGTGCTACCTGGGCCAATGCTTGTGGTGCCTTTGCGGTCAGCCGCCTGCTGTGCGCCCCGGAAATACCGACATGGGCGGAGCTTCAGTTCTTCCTCACGAATGGAAGCAGGGAGAAAGCCCTGCGCAGGGACGAAGCCATCAATCATGTGCATTGGGCCACGACGCGGCGGCGGGAAATTCCCACACTCATGGCTCTGGCAATCGATCATCGCAGCCAGCTCGAGGAGATGGCTGGCAGAGACCCGGAAAAACTGGCGCGGCTCGCTGACTTCAAGGTGTTAGCGGTCAAAGCCGCAGCGCAAGTCCGCAACGGCCGTGACGGCTTTGGTATGCTGCTGGACGATAAATATGGTCGCGATGCGCTGTACGCCTCGGGGGAGTTCAATAACTTCTGGATCGCCAAACCGATCGAATTGCCGGGTTCCCGGCCGCTTGAGTTCGAATTCGGTCAGGACCTCGGCTCGCGCCTGGTGGATTGGCCCGTGGACCACTGCATCAAGGTGCTCTGCTTCTTCCACCCCGATGATCCTGATGACCTGCGGCGCCAGCAGATCGCCAAACTCCGCACGGCATTTGAGGCAGCGCGCAAAATTGGGCGGGAGTTGCTGGTGGAGATCATTTCGTCCAAGCACGGTACCGTGACGACGGACACTGTGGCGCGCGCGATGAGTGAGATCTACGATGCGGGGATCAAGCCGGATTGGTGGAAATTGGAACCTCAGGCGGACCAGGCCGCCTGGAGCAACATCGATGACGTAATAGAGGCGCGGGACCCCCTTTGCCGCGGCGTTGTACTGCTGGGCCTGGATGCGCCGCAGTCAGAGCTTGAGGCGGCTTTCATAGTCGCCAAGAAGGCACGGACCGTAAGGGGCTTTGCCGTGGGCCGTACCATATTCGGGACGACTGCAAGCGACTGGCTGAACGACAAGATAAGCGATGAAGAGGCCGTGACCGATATGGCGCAGCGGTTCGGGGCGCTGGTGGAGATTTGGGAGCAGGCATGAGCCAGAAAACAATCCAATTGACGATGGCGCAGGCCGTGGCGCGGTTCCTGACGGCACAGAAGACAGTGATAGACGGGCAGACAGTGCCGATCTTCGGTGGCGTCTGGGCGATCTTCGGTCATGGCAATGTGGCCGGGGTGGGTGAAGCGCTGCACGGCATAAAAGACACGCTACCAACCTATCGCGGCCAAAACGAGCAAAGCATGGCCCACGCCGCCATCGCCTACGCCAAGGCCAATTTTCGGCAGCGCTTCATGGCTTGCACTTCATCAATTGGCCCCGGCGCGCTCAACATGGTGACCGCGGCAGCGCTGGCCCATGTCAATCGCATCCCCATTCTGCTCCTGCCCGGTGACGTCTTCGCCAATCGCCTTCCGGACCCGGTTTTGCAGCAGGTTGAGGATTTCGGCGACGGCACGATATCAGCCAATGACTGTTTCAAGCCGGTGAGCCGCTATTTCGACCGCATCACGCGGCCCGAGCAGATCATGCCAGCGCTGCGCCGGACCATGCAGGTGCTGACTGATCCGGCCGAATGCGGGCCGGTAACACTGAGCCTGTGCCAGGACGTGCAGGCAGAAGCCTATGACTATCCGGAAAGCTTCTTTGCCGAGAAGGTCTGGGTGCCGCGCCGTATCATGCCGGACGCTGATGAGTTCGCCACTGCGGCGGCGGCACTGAAACTGGCCAAGAAGCCGGTGATCATCGCCGGCGGCGGCGTGCTCTATTCACAGGCCAGCGAGAGCCTGGCCGCCTTTGCCGAGGAGCATGGCATCCCGGTAATGGAGACGCAGGCGGGCAAGAGCGCTCTGCCCCACGACCATGAACTCAACATGGGCAGCGTCGGCGTAACCGGCACATCGGCTGCCAATGCGCTGGCCGAAGAGGCCGACGTGGTGCTGGCCGTGGGCACGCGGCTGCAGGACTTCACCACGGGATCGTGGGCGCTGTTCAAGAATGAAGACCTGAAAATCATCGGACTCAATGTTCAGGTGTTCGATGCAATGAAACACAATGCGCTGCCTATGGTGGCCGATGCGCGTGTGGGTCTGGAGGCTCTGGACGCTGCCCTGATGGGTTGGCAGGTTGATTCCAGCTGGACCAGTAAGGCATTGCGAGAAAAGGAAGTTTGGCTGGGTGCGGCGGAGGTGGCGACAGCTGCATCAAATGTTGAACTGCCCTCCGACGCTCAGGTCATCGGTGCGGTCCAGCGAGGGCGGGAGAACGCCACGCTGGTCTGCGCAGCAGGCGGTTTGCCCGGCGAGTTGCATAAGCTGTGGCGGGCTGATGCGCCGGGCAGCTATCATCTGGAATATGGTTTCTCAACGATGGGCTACGAGATCGCCGCCGGGCTGGGCGTTGCCTTGGCCAAGCCGGATGCGGACACCATTGTGATGGTGGGCGACGGCTCCTACCTGATGATGAATTCGGAGATCGTCAGCGCGGTCATGCTGGGGATCAAGCTGACCATCGTGGTTCTCGACAATTCGGGCTATGGCTGCATCAACCGGCTGCAAATGGCCACCGGTGGCGCCAACTTCAACAATCTGTTCCGCGATACTCGACACCAGACAATGCCCAATGTCGATTTTGCCGCCCACGCCGCAGCGATGGGTGCCAGTGCGAAAAAGGTCGCCTCGCTGGCCGAACTGGATACTGCGCTCAAAGAGAGCCAGAGTCAGACAGGCGTGTCGGTATTCGTCATCGACACCGATCCGCTGATCACTACGGATGAGGGCGGCCATTGGTGGGATGTGGCGGTGCCGGAGGTGAGTGACCGGCCACAGGTCAACTCGGCGCGAGAAGCGTATGTGAAGGCGCTCAAGGCGCAGCGGGCCGGATAGGAGAACTGCATGAAAGCCAAGCTTGGAATGTCGCCTATCGCCTGGTGGAATGACGATCTGGTGGAATTGAGCGACGACGTGTCACTTGAGGAATGCCTGAGGCAATCGCGCTCAGCCGGTTTTACCGGCATGGAAAAAGGGCGCCGGTTTCCCGACGATCCAGCGGTCATGTTACCCATTCTCAAGGCGGCCGACGTGACGTTGTGCGGGGGATGGTTCTCGGGCACGCTAGTCGATGAGGACATCGCCGCCAACAAGACGCGCATTGCGCCCATGATCGAATTGTTCAAGGCGGTCGACGCTCCCTGCATCGTTTATGGCGAGGTGGGCCGCTCGATCCAGGGCAAGCGGGACGTTCCGCTCGCTCAGAAGCCCAAACTGTCCGGCGACGAAATGAAGGCCTATGCCCGCAAGGTCACCGAATTCGGCGAGTGGTGTGCCGCGCAGGGCATGCCGCTGAGCTACCATCACCACATGGGTGCCGTGGTGGAGACCGAGGCGGAACTCGACGCATTCATGTCGGCGTCGGGACCGGGCATACCGCTCCTGCTCGACGCCGGTCACCTGGCTTTTGCCGGGGCGGACGTATTGCGGGCCATCGACAGGCACCATGAGCGGATCAACCATGTGCATGTGAAGGACATTCGGCAGTCCGTGGTGGATGGACTCGACCGGAGCCGCCATAGCTTTCTCGATGCGGTCGCGCTCGGCGCATTCACCGTGCCGGGCGACGGATCGCTGGATTTCGGCGCGATCGTGCAGCGCCTCGCCGCCCACGGCTATGAAGGTTGGTTCGTAGTTGAGGCAGAACAGGACCCGATCGCCAATCCGCCACTCAGGATGGCGCAGGTGGGGCATGCCGAATTGATGCGGGTGATGACGGCGGCAGGCTACACCGTCGAGACGCAGGGCTTCCCAAAAGGATGAGTCTTTTGAAAGGGCTGTGCTAAAGCCTTGCCGACTTGAATCAACCGGGAGGCAACCATGGCCCTGAAAGAAAACGATCTGAGATGGTTCCGCCCCATGTGGCGACGAGCAGCCGTGGCGGCCTTCCTGGCGCTTTGGCTGGGTTGGGAATTGCTTTTCACCCAGAACATGTTCTGGGCCGTGCTGGTCGGGGCAGCCCTGGCCTATGTGGGCTGGAACTTCTTTTACAAGTTTCCCAAGGAGGAGAACCCTCATGACCAAATCCCCCCTTCACGTTCAGCCGACGAACAAGACCGGCAAGATCCATGATGTCACGCCGGCCTCGGCCGGCTGGAGACATGTCGGCTTTGGTCTGCACAAACTGGCGCCGGGCGAAGCCTATGGCGAGGAAACCGGCGAGCGCGAAGTCTGCCTCGTGCTCGTAAGCGGCAAAGGCCGCTTTGCGGTGGATGGTGAGGACTTTGGGGAGCTTGGCGAACGCATGAGCCCATTCGAAGGCGCGCCTTGGGCACTCTATGTCCCTGCCGGCCGGCATTGGGCAGTCGATGCAACGTCCGATCTCGAACTGGCGATCTGCTCGGCCCCCGGCGGCGGGGATTACCACGCCAAGGTCATTGCACCCGGCACCCATCCCCGCATCACGCGCGGCAGCGGCGCCAATGTCCGGCATGTCCACAATATCATGCCTGAGGATGATGGAGCGGCGAATGCCTTGCTGGTGGTGGAGGTTATCACGCCACAGGGCAACACCTCCTCCTATCCGCCGCACAAGCACGACCAAGACAATCTTCCGCATGAAAGCCAGTTGGAAGAAACCTACTACCACCGCTTGAACCCGCCGCAGGGCTTTGCCTTTCAGCGGGTCTACACCGATGACCGCAGCCTAGACGAGGCCATGGCGGTCGAGGACGGTGACGTTACCCTGGTGCCGCGCGGCTATCACCCGGTGGCAACGACTGCGGGCTATGACCTGTACTATCTCAACGTCATGGCTGGACCGCAGCGGATCTGGAAATTCTACAATGCGCCCGAGCATGAGTGGATGCTGAAGTAGCAATCCGACTCAAACGTGCTGGTCGAACAGGATGACATTGCCGTCTGGGTCGGTAACTGAGAAGTTCGCCGGCCCTTTGCTGTCGGGATCAATGGTTGCACCGGATTCGATACCACTGGAGGCAAGAACGCGCTGGATCTCACGGATATCGGTAAAGGACTCCAGCGTCTCGGAATTGGTATTCCAGCCCGGATTGAAGGTCAGGATGTTCTTGTCAAACATGCCCTGAAACAGGCCTATCACGTAATCGCCGTTCTTCATGATGAGCCAGTTCTGTGCTTCCTCGCCCATGACCGGTGCGAAGCCGAGCTTTTCGTAAAAGCCGCGCGAAGCAGAGATATCCTTGACGGCGAGGCTGACTGAGAAGGCGCCGAGTTCCATTTGTTGCTCCCTGATCTGCCTTAAAAGAAGACTAGGGACATGCTGGCCCGCTCGCAAGTCGCGAAGGGAAACCCTCACGGAGCCTCTAGTGCTCGCGTGCTCGCTCCAGGATGCGCTTGCATTCGAGCAGTTCACGTAAAACTTCGGACAGCTTGTCTCGCGCCTCCTGATCGAGCGCAGGGCTCGCCAGCATTTGCGCTTCTTCCAATTCCGCCTCGTCGCCAGCCGCCTCGGCCTGCTCGATCATGGGGAGGACCTCGTCCAGCCCCTTGCCCTCACCTACGGCGATGACATAGCGCGCGCCCTGATCTTTCAGGATTTTTTGCACGCCCTTGATGGTGAAGCCCTGATCGTAGAGGAGGTGACGAATGCCCCGCAGCAGCATCACATCTTCAGGACGGTAATAGCGCCGGCCACCGCCGCGCTTCAGGGGCTTTATCGTAGAGAAGCGGGTTTCCCAGAATCGAAGAACATGCTGCGGGAGATCGAGCTCTTCAGCAGCTTCAGAGATGGTACGGAACGCGTCTGGCGACTTGTCCAAACCGCGATTCTCCCTTGCCCAGGGCAACGCGCGTGTTGCAGTTTCGCCCCCGCCACGAGTGCTTCCGGGTTAAAATCAGCCCAGACTCACAGTGCTCAAAAGGCCTTACTTTCCAGCGCCGACCATAGACTTGTTGATCTTGGACTTCAACACGTTGGACGGTTTGAACACAAGAACCTGCCGGGGCAGGATGGGCACCTCTTCGCCAGTCTTGGGATTGCGGCCGATGCGCTCGTTCTTGGAGCGCACCTGGAAGGAACCAAAGGAGGAGAGCTTAACGTTGGCGCCGGTCACCAGCGCATCCGAAATCAGTTCGAGAACCCGTTCTACAAGTTCTGCCGATTCCGTTCGTGACAGCCCGACCGAGCCATAGACTGCTTCGGCAAGATCTGCTCGCGTAACCGTCTTCTGCGTCATTCGCGTCCCCGTTGTCAGCGGGTCTGGCATCCCTTCCGAACCGGCATGGCACTGCCATGACGTCGTACCGAAGACGCGACCGCCAAGTCGCGCCGCAGTGCGGGAGTCCTTCCCCAGAATGACGCCGCCGCACGATCTCGTCGCGTTCGCGTCAGCGTCGGTTTCCTCCACCCAGGAGAACACTAACGCCTTGAAACGCTTGAGGTCAATGCGATTAACCGCTCTACCAGCGAATGAGTGAAGCACCCCAGGTAAAGCCACCGCCCATGGCCTCGAGCATGACCAGATCCCCCGGCTTTATGCGTCCGTCGGCAACAGCGACGCTCAGGGCCAGTGGCACGGATGCTGCAGAGGTATTGGCGTGAATGTCGACGGTGGTAATGACCTTTCCGGGCGGTAGGCCAAGCTTGGCCCCTGCCCCGTCGATTATGCGCTTGTTGGCCTGATGCGGCACGAACCAATCAAGATCGTCCACGGTATAACCGGACTGTTCGAGCGTGGCATAAACCACGTCGGTGATCTTGCCAACGGCATGCCTGAACACTTCCGGACCCTGCATGTGAACATGCCCGGTGGTGCCGGTCGTGGAGGGCCCACCATCGACATAGAGCTTGTCCCAGTGACGCCCGTCCGAGCGCAGGGCCGAGGTCAGCACACCGCGCTCGGCCTCGCCCGCCTCCAGCTCGATGCGTTCCATGACGACGGCACCAGCGCCGTCACCAAACAGCACGCATGTTGTGCGATCGTTCCAGTCGAGCAGGCGAGAGAAGGTTTCCGCCCCGATGACCAGCACGCGGCGGGCCATGCCGTTCTTGATATAGCTGTCCGCCGTGGCGACTGCGTAAACAAAGCCCGAGCAGACCGCCTGGATGTCAAAGGCAAAACCGTGGTGCATGCCCAGCTTCATCTGCACCAGGGTGGCAGCGCTGGGAAAGGTGTAGTCTGGTGTGGTGGTGGCCACGATGATGAGGTCGATGTCCTCGATGGACAGGCCCGCATTGTCCATCGCCGCCCGGGCCGCCGCCGCTGCAAGATCCGAGGTGAACTCACCCTCGGCCGCGATATGGCGCTCCTTGATACCAACACGCTGCTGGATCCACTCGTCGGAGGTATCGACGGTCTTGGCCAATTCTTCATTGGTGACGATCTTGGCCGGCAGATAGCTGCCAACCCCGCGAATGACGGAACGAATGGAACTGGTCACGCCGACTTGGCCTCGGTATCGGATGGCAGATCAGGATCCGCCTTGTGGATGGGAAAGTGATGCATCGTGTCGCCGATCTTGTCCATCAGGCGGCTGCGCGCCATTTCGTATGCAAGCCCAAGCGCACTCTTGTAACCGATCTCGTCAGTGCCGCCGTGCGACTTGATGACGATGCCGTTCAGACCCATGAACACGCCGCCATTAACGGTGCGGGGGTCCATCTTGCGCCGGAGCGCATTCAGGGCCGAAGACGCAAGTAACGCGCCTAGCTTGCTCATCCAGGTTGCCTTGAGCGACTGGCGCAGATAGGTCGCGACCTGCCGAGCCGTGCCCTCGGCCGTCTTGAGCGCGATATTGCCGACAAAGCCCTCGGTCACGACCACGTCCACGGTGCCTTTGCCGATGTCGTCGCCTTCAACAAAACCGTGATAGGTGAAGCCCGCGCCGCTCGCTTCGGAGAGGATCTTGCCGGCTTCCTTGATGTAGTCGAGCCCCTTCACTTCCTCGGTGCCGACATTGAGCAGGCCGACAGTGGGCGACTCGGAGTCGAACAAGGCTCGAGCCAAGGCCGAACCCAGGATGGTATAGTCCACAAGTTGCTGTGCGTCGGCGCCGATGGTGGCGCCCATATCGAGGACGATGATATCCGAGCGAAGGGTCGGCCAGATGGCTGCGATACCGGGGCGGGAGATGCCCTCCATGGGCCGCAGGCAGAACGTCGCCATGGCCATCAGCGCGCCGGTATTGCCGCCGGAGATGGCGACGTCGGCTTCCTTGTCCTTCACCGCCTGGATGGCCATCCACATGGATGACGTGCCCTTGCCCTTGCGCAGGGCCTGGCTGGGCTTTTCATCCATGGCGATGACCGTCTCGCAATGCCTGACGGTGGAGACAGGCTTGAGCGCCGGAAACTCCTCGAGCAGCGGCTCGATCTGGTCTTTCAGCCCATGAAAGATGAAGCGCGTGTTCTTGCGCTCCTTCAGGGCCAGGTGGGCGCCATGAATGACGGCACGCGGAGCGTGATCGCCGCCCATGGCATCCACGGAAATCGTAATAGAATCGGTCATTTCAGCCCGTTTTTCGGCCCGCTTTGGCAGGCAAGCAAACATATCCCATCACAGGGTCGGCGCAAGCCCTAGAGGGTTGCGCCTCAGTTCTTGTCCCCGCTTTCGCCTTTCAATCGAGCGAGTTTGGCGAAGGGGCCTTCTTCTTCGTCACCCGTGGAAACGCCCAGAGAATCAAGGGTTTCGTCCGGAAGGCGCGGATAGGGATCAAGCGCAAGTGCAAGGGTCTCGAGCAGCAATGCGCTCAGGTCGACTTCCGGGCCGTCGATGTGATCGGGAAAGTCGTCATTTTCAAGGTCGACATAAACTTCCGAGCCCGGAGCCGGAGCCTGGCTCTCTCTTGGCGCGGGCAGGAAGACCCGGTCTATGTCTTCGGAAACCTGCTGGGCAACAGGTTCGAAGCTCACCACAGAGGCTTGCGTTACCGCCGCCTCCAGATGCCCAAGAGCCCGCAAACCACCGCGTAGCGGGGAGACGGTCAGCTTGGCCGAAAACTGCTCTACCGACAGGATGTTCATAGCCTCGGCAATAGCCTGGCGCGCCTCCGCATCTGCCTGCACCGCGACGGAACGGCCGGCCGCCGGCAATTTGTCAATGCGCACAACCGCGTCGAAGATGGGTTCATCGCGCCGGCTCATGCCGTGGCCTCAAAGCGAATTGAGCCAGCCGTGATCGCCTCAATAGGCTGTGTTGCCAGTTCCTGGTCGCGCGCAACCACATAGCCGGTCAGTGCCCGCAGCTCCGGCATATCCTGCCCATCGAAGATATTGCGCGCCAGCACACCGGCCAGTGCGTCGGCATCGTTGCGATCCATTGCCTCGTTCATCGCCGCTAGTAGACCGAAGAATATATTGCCCATCTTTTGGATTTTTTTCGGCACACCAAGGTCGGAAACACCCATTTCCCGCAGTGAACGATCCATGTCCTTGAAGAAGAGATCAAATACCGCCTGGCTGAACTCGCGTGACCCCTCCGGACCGTGCCTCAGGCGGCGGAACAGCAGTGCCATGTGCAGGCTGATCATGTCGAACCGCCCCGTCACAGTGTCCGGGACGCCCCATTGTGCATAGAAGATCGGCCGCCGGGATTGCGCCACAATGGAACTATAGACGGCGTAAACCGGCTCTGGGGCAGTCTTCTTGCGGAACAAGGACAGGATCATGGGATTGCGCTCGGCGTCGGTATCGGTCAAACACGTGGCAGATCGGGATGCCGGACCAATGCCAGCTTGCCAGACGGTCAAGTTGACAGCTACACATTCCGGCGGCCAAAGGGCACGCGCTCAAGTGTCACGCCTATAGTCGACAGCCATCGGGAAAGTCAAATTCATGCCTCTGCGAATTGCAAAAGCCTCCGTTGCCGCGGCCGTTCTGGCCGTTGCGCTCGCCGGCTGCACCAGCAGCACGTCGCTGATCTCCAAGCGAACCCAGGGGTATGAAATTCCGGACTCGGCGTTGCAGCAAATCCGCCCCGGCCAGAGCCAGCAGCTTGTGGTATTGGTACTGGGCTCACCGCAGTCCACCAATACATTCGGCGACCGCACTGCCTGGTACTATATCGAGACCAAGGTTAACCAGACCTCGTTCGGTATGACCATGGTCGAAGAACGGACCGTTCTTGCGATCTACTTCGACGCCAACAAGAAGGTCATCGAACGGGCCATCTACGCGCTCGAGGACGGCAAGGCGGTCAATATCGAAACGCGCCGCACGCCTTCGTTCGGCGAGGACGCGACCTTTATCGACACCATTTTGTCCTCGTTCTGATATCAGACCTTCCCAAGCGCAAAAGCCCCGGTTTCACGGGGCTTTTTTTACGCGCTGGCCCTGCGCAGGGTTCCGAGGCCGAGCAGCACGATCGTCAGGCAAGCCACCGGAATGGCCAGCATATTGATGGCTTCCCAACCGACAAATTGCAGCAGGAAACCGGAACTAAGCGAGGCAATGGCGCTTGAGCCGAACACCACTTGCTCGTTGACCGCCTGGACACGCCCGGCCTCCTGCGGCCGGTAACTGGTCGCCAGCATCGCCGTCGAGCCGATGAAGCCGAAATTCCAGCCGACACCCAACAAGACGAGCGTTGTCGTGAAATGGGCAACGGTTATGCCGTTGAGGGCGACGACGGCGCAGGCAATGATCATCAGCAGACCCATCGCCGTTACGAGGCTTGCGCCAAGGCGCTTGATTATGGCGCCAGTTACGAAGCTGGGCGCAAACATAGCCACCACATGCCACTGGATCGCCCCGGCCGCTTCGGTCGGCGAGTGACCGCACAGATGCACCATTGCCAGGGGCGCGGAGACCATGATCAGGGTCATCAAGGCGTAGCTGAGAGCGCCGCCAAGCATCGGCAGGACGATTTCCGGCTGACGCAGCAACACCGAAAGCGGGCGCCCCTTGTCCTGGGAGCCGCCCGGGGCAATGGTTGGTGCCAAGCGGGTTGCCGAAAGCACAAGGACGGAGAGCGCCGATATGACGCCGATCACCATGAAGCTGGCGGCATATTCTGCCCCCGGAATCCAGCCTATGCTCAGGGCGCTCAATTGCGGCCCAAGGAAGCCTGCGGCAACGCCGCCGAACATGACCCAGGAAATCGCCTGGCTCTTGAATTCGGGGGCAACGCTGTCAGCGGCGGCAAAGCGCACCTGCTGCATGAAGGCACCCGACATGCCCACAAGGAAGAGGCCGGCTGCAAACAGATAGAACTGCCCGAGTATCACGGCCAGCGTGGCGACTACCGAGGCGGGAATGCCGATGGCAGCGCCCAGCATCAGGCCGCGTGTTCGCCCGAGGCGATAGATCACCATGGTGGCGGTCGAGGAGGTCAGCGCCAGGCCGACAATCATGGCCGTCACCGGCAGTGTCACGGCGGACCGGTCGGGGGCAAAATTTACGGCAGCCAGGGCCGCGACTGACATGATGATCGAGGAGTTCGAACCACCAAGGGCCTGGGCGGCCGAGAGCAGACCGATATTGCGGATGGACTGGCGGTGGCTGTCAGGCATTGAAAGACATCCTTGATGGGCGGCGGTGGACGGTGCGCCCGGCCGCTAGAGGCGTCAATGCCGCTTGGGTCAGTTCATGTCCACGCCGGCGGAGCGAGCAATGGAATCCAGCGCTGCGTTGACGAGGCCGGATGCGTCATCCTCATAAAAGGCGCGGGCAATGTCGACATACTCAGTGATGACCACACGCGCCGGAATGTCCTTGCGGCGCAGCAGTTCGAAGGCGGCAGCACGCAGAATGGCGCGCAGGGTGGCATCGACGCGCTCGATCGGCCAGCCTTCGGCCAGAGCCTTGTCGACAGAAGGATCGATCTCGAGCTGGTGCTTTGTCACCCCGGCAACGATCTGGCGAAAAAAGTCGGCGTCGGCGGGCAGATATTGCTCGCCTTCCACTTCGCGCCCCAGATGATAAGACCCAAACTGCGCCAGGGTATCTTCGAGTGTCGCCCGGCCGATATCCATCTGGTAGAGCGCCTGCACGGCGGCAAGACGGGCAGCGCCGCGCTGATTGGCTGGGCGCGTAGCGCCGGGATCGCGTTTGGGATGGTCGGTCATCTAGCTATTCAGTTTCGCTTTCACATCGGACAGGGCAATGGCGGCTCGCGCCGCGTCGCCGCCCCGGTCCTGATCATTCACGTGGGCCCTGATCCAGGCCTGTGCTTCGTTTTCTACCGTCAGGACGCCAATGCCAAGGGGCAAAGCGTCCACAACGGCCAATTCGGCCAGCGCCCTGATACTCTCATTGGCCACCGACACATAGTGATTGGTCTGGCCGCGAATGACGCAGCCCAGCGCCACATAGCCGTCGAAGCGCCCCGTTTCAATCGCCATTGCCATGGCCACGGGCACTTCCATGGCACTGGGTACCGCGATCACCTCGTGGGTCGCCCCCGCTTTTTCCAGCGCCGCAATTGCACCGCGCTTCATTTCGTCGGCAATGTCGGGATAAGCCCGCCCTTCGACAATCAAGAAGCTCAGCCCCCTGCCCGCCTCAGGTGGAAGCGGAAACCGCACACCATAGGAATCCATGATCAACCTCCCTTGATAAGCGCCTCTTCAGGGCTCGGGAGCAATCATACCCCAAGTGGCGTCCTGCGGGCAGCTCCACCTCGCGGCGGGATGAATGAAAGCTTCCGGCAGGTCCGGAGCGACTATTCCTCATCCTCGGGCACGGTTGGGCGATTTTCGTCCAGGTCCGCCAGGAACGAGCGGAAGTCATTGGCCGCGGAAAAATTCTTGTAGACGCTGGCGAAGCGCACGAATGCCACGTCATCGAGGCCTTTGAGTCCTTCCATGACATATTCGCCAATCTGATCCGAGGTCACCTCCACTTCACCCAGGCTTTCGAGCTGGCGGACTATGCCCGAGATCATCCGCTCGACCTTTTCGGGCTCTACGGAACGTTTGCGCAGGGCGGTGTTGACCGAGCGCGCGAGCTTTTCGCGATCAAACGGGACTTTCCGGCCAGTTTTTTTGACCACGGTGAGGTCGCGCAGTTGCACGCGTTCAAAGGTGGTGAAACGCCCACCACAGCCATTGCAGACGCGGCGGCGACGGATAGCGCCCGAGTCTTCGGTCGGGCGGCTATCCTTCACTTGGGTATCGTCATTGCCACAATAGGGGCAGCGCATGGCGGGCCTTCCGGTTGTCAGCCGTAGATCGGGAAACGGTCGGTGAGCGTCTTCACCTTGGCACGAACTTCGGCTTCGACAGCACCATTGTTGTCGTCGCCATTGGTCTTGAGGCCATCGAGCACCTCGATGATGAGCTCACCGATGAGCTGGAATTCCGCCTCGCCAAAACCGCGCGAGGTGCCGGCAGGTGTTCCAAGACGCACGCCGGAGGTGATGGCGGGCTTTTCCGGATCGAAGGGCACGGCATTCTTGTTGCAGGTGATATGCGCCCGTCCAAGGGCCGTCTCTGTCGCCTTGCCGGTCAGGCCCTTGGGGCGCAGGTCAACCAGCATCAGGTGGTTGTCAGTGCCGCCAGAAACGATATCGACGCCCCCCTTCACCAGCGTTTCAGACAGCACCTTGGCATTGGCAACAACCTGCTTGGCATACGCCTTGAACTCGGGCGATAGCGCCTCCTTGAAGGCCACCGCCTTGGCTGCGATGACATGCATAAGGGGGCCGCCCTGGATGCCGGGGAAGATGGCCGAGTTAATCTTCTTGGCGATGGCTTCGTCATTGGTGAGGATCAGGCCGCCGCGCGGTCCGCGCAGGGTCTTGTGCGTGGTGGTGCTGGCCACATGGGCATGGGGGAATGGGCTGGGATAGACGCCGCCGGCGACCAGACCCGCCACATGGGCCATGTCCACAAAAAGGATGGCCCCGACTTCATCGGCAATGGCGCGGAATTCGGCCCAGTCCATCACGCGGGAATAGGCCGAGAAACCGGCAACAATCATCTTGGGCTGATGCTCGCGGGCCAGTGCACGCACCTGGTCCATGTCGACATAGCCGTCCTGCTGCCGCAGACCGTATTGGATCGCATTGAACCACTTGCCTGACTGGTTGGGCTTGGCGCCGTGGGTGAGGTGACCACCTGCGTCCAGGGACATGCCCAGAATGGTATCGCCCGGCTGAATCAGCGCCTGATAGACGCCCTGGTTGGCCTGGGAGCCGGAATTGGGCTGCACATTGGCAAATTCCACCCCGAAAAGCTCCTTGGCACGCTCGATCGCCAGGGTCTCGGCGACGTCGACATATTGGCAGCCGCCGTAGTAGCGCTTGCCGGGATAGCCCTCGGCATATTTGTTGGTCAGAACCGACCCTTGAGCCTCGAGCACGGCCCGGGAGACGATGTTTTCAGAGGCGATCAGCTCGATTTCGTGTTGCTGGCGGCCCAGTTCATCCTGAATGGCCTTGGCCAGTTCCGGGTCGGTCTGCGAGACCGAATTGGAGAAGAACTTAGGGAACAGGGGCAAAGACGTGGCGGCGCTCATGGGGCGGTTACCTCGTTGTCGGTCGAGTGGGTCGGCGTAGAAAGGGCTTTATCACGGGGCAAATCGCGATTCCAAGGCCGGCAATGATGTGTGGAGTGACTTAAAGAGTGCATGGGGCTCCCCTGGTTGCAGTTGGGTGCCCAGGCGAGCGGCTCACTCAGGTTCGCGTTCCCCGATGGTTCCCCATCTCTTCTCGCCAGTCGCGCGAACGGCCCTTTTATGCCGCAGAGCCTCGGTGATGGGAAGAGCAAACTTCCGTTTCAGGCAAATTTGCCGGTGACCTTTGGGGGCGTATCGCCGCCCTGCTCCAGCTTGCGCTTGAGCTTGGCCAGAGCAACGCGTTGCATCTGCAGTTTGGTGGCATTGAGGGGCGTGATCACGACAACCTCCGTGCCCGTCGCCTCATCGATGGCCGCGACGCGCATCTGTTGCCCTACCTGCACAAATTCGAACAGTACGTCGCCGTCGCTCATTGGCTCCCCCTCAATCCATCATAACGCAGAGGATCCAAAAGAAAACGGGCTCCTGCAACAACAGAAGCCCGCCAACTGCCGGAAACGAAATGGCGTCAGGTGAAGCTGACCTTACCCTCTTCGTCGAACTTGTAGACGTCGTCGCGGAAGCTCACGGTGCCCTGGCGATTGGCCCAGGCCGTTATGTAGGTGGTGTGGATCGGCATTTGCGTGCCGAGGCTGACATCCTTCCGCTCAAGCGAGGCGAAGGTCTGGTCAACGCGAGCCTGATCCCAATCGCCATTGTCGCGCAGCAGCCACGCCACAAGCTGATTGACGCCCTCCACGCGCACACAACCGGACGAATGGAAGCGCGCATTCTCGCCGAACAGCGCCTTGGACGGCGTATCGTGCAGATAGACGTCGTGTGGATTGTAGAAGTTGATCTTGCAGTGACCCATCGAGTTTTCGGCGCCGGGCTCCTGGCGATACATGTAATTCACCTCAGCGTCGCTGATATTGGCCCAGTTGATAGTCGCCGGGTCGATAGTGTTGCCACTCCCATCGTAGATGAAGATGTTCTGCTTAGCCAGATACTGGGGATCTTCCATCATATACTTGGTAAGATCCTTTCGCACCAGCGACTTTGGGACATGCCAATAAGGATTAAAATTGACCTGATGGATCTTGCTGGCGAGGATCGGGGTGGCTCTGTCGACGCGACCGACAACCGCGTTGTGTCGCTGTTCCACCATGCCACCGCCGACGGCCTCGATGGTAGCGGCCGGGATGTTCACCACCACATAGCGGTCGGTGAGCTGGGGCGCCATGTTCTGGACGCGGGTGTAGTTGAGATAGAGCTGCTGCAGGCGGGTCGAGGCCGGCACGTTGAGGGCATACCAGGTCGCCTCGTCGATCCAGCCATTGACGATCAGGCCGTGACGGGCCTGGAAAACGCGCACGGCGCGATCGGTATCAGCATCGAAAATGTCGCTGGCGAACTCGACCAGGGGCATGTCGCCAGAGGAAATCAAGCGACGCTTGAGCTGCACAACGGCCGGATCTGACTTGCCAAGATTGAGCTTGAAAGCACGCTGGGGAACCTCCTCCCAGCCGCCGGCGGCCACGAAGGGTTCGTATTGCGAAATCGCCAGCTGCAGATTGTGCAGCGTGTCGTAGGACAAAATTGGCTCGTTGGTGGCGATGGTTGCGGCAGCGGCAGCGGTATTGCTATTTGGGTCCGCTTCATTGATGACGCGGCTGCGCGACATCATCTCGAACAGCGAGTCCTGCGCCCAGGCCGGAACAGCCGCGGAGGCCCCTGCAAGTGCCATGGACCGGATAAAATTACGTCGCGTCAGTCGCATTGAGTCACCCTAGAATTCGCCCACCATCTGCCCGTGGCGCGATAGCACCAGTCCCGCGCAGTCCACAATCTGGCTCAACGTCTTGTGAACCCTGTTTTGGGTTTGCTTAGCCATGCCAGCAAATGGTTTCCAATCAGGTAATCGAGCTGCCCAAGATTTGCGGCGCAAATAAGAAACGCCGGCCTTTCGACCGGCGTTGTTCAGCAGATGTGGCATGGAGGCAACACACGCCACCAGGCTGCCGCTCGTTCCGTGTCCGTTCGGACCTAAGATCAGAGCTTGTAGAGGATCTGGTCGACCCAGAAGCGTTCGAGACGAGCAAGGGCCTTGTTCAGGCCATCGAATTCCTCGTCGCCCAAGCCGCCGACCTTATCGATGGACTTGAGGTGGCGATCGTATAGTTCGTCAATCACCTCGGCCACTTCCTCACCCTTGGGTGTGAGCTTGATGCGAACCGAACGACGATCGGTGCGTGAGCGCTCCTGGAAGATATAGCCGGTCTCGACCAGTTTCTTGAGATTATACGAAACGTTGGAGCCGAGGTAGTAACCGCGGGAGCGCAGCTCACCGGCGGTCAGCTCGGCATCGCCGATATTGAACATCAGTAGTGCCTGGACCGGGTTGATGTCATCCCAACCCATACGGTCAAATTCGTCCTTGATCAGATCGAGAAGACGGCGGTGGAGACGCTCCACGCGGGAGACAGCTTCCAGGTAAAGGGGTTTGAGACCTTCACTCCGTTCCGGGTTGAGCGCCTCGGCCGCGTTCGACTTGATTGCCATTTTTGCCTCACTGTTTTCAACGTGCGATTTTTCGCATCTGATGAGGCCAAACTAGGGCGACCCAACTAAGATCGCCCTAAGCCATACGCTTAAAACTATCTTACTGGAATGCAATGAGAATTTGGCTTAATGGCGCCTTACTGCAGGTGAGAAACTTGTAACCATTCCGGAGTGTTAACGGGCAGAACTGCTCTGCCTCAAACTTGCTGAAAGCTGGCCAGAAAGCCAGCGTTCGCCCCAGATCTTAACCGCCATCACGACACCTACAGCCAGGGCCTGCGCGACAAGCGCCACCCATCCCAATGTCGTCAGCTCGCCGGCATGAAACAGGATGAGGGCGAGCGAGCCCACTATCCAGAGCAGGTCCCCAGCTATGTTGGCACGGACCAGGCGAGGCACAGACCTGGCGCTGCTCGCAATGATCAGGTTGAACAGTGCCCATGGTAGCAATCCAAAACCGATGGCAGTCAGCACCGCGTCTGGAAGAGACCACCCCAACAAGGAAGTCAGTGGGGCGGCCATAGCGATCAGGACGATGCCGAAGGCTAGCGAGCCCGCGGCATCCAGCCCGTAAATCAGCGATGGAGCGGGGCGGTCGGCGATATAGGTAGGCGTGCTCATTCTCTGTGTCTCCATTCCGGCTTGACGATGGAAGGAGCATCGAGAGGACGGGTCATCGTTTCAATTCCCTTACAGGTAATGGATTCCCGTCGCACCGAGTGGCATGTCTTGAACAAAGGAGGCGGGAATGTTTGAGACGACGCTGCGCGAATGGCGCAATCGACGCGGCATGAGCCAGATGGCCCTGGCAATGGCGGCAGATGTTTCACCGCGCCATCTTTCGTTTCTGGAGTCGGCTCGGGCCAGACCAAGCACAGACATGGTGCTTCGCCTTGCCGAAGCGCTTGATCTGCCATTGCGCGAACGAAATGGCATGCTGGTGGCCGCCGGGTTTGCGCCGCAGTTCGGGGACAGCGACTGGCAGAGCCCGCAAATGGCCGAGATCCGACAGGCTGCGCGGTTGCTGCTCGAGGCCCATGCGCCCAACCCCGCCATGGTTCTGGACGCTGCCTTCGGGATACTCGATGCCAATGTGGGCGCCTTGAGACTGGTGGCAATGACCCCTGGGGCCGGCATCGGTTCGAATCTGGTCGATCTTGTGTATCAGCCAGGCCCGGTCCGAGAGGCGATCGTCAATTGGGAAGATGTGGCGGGCTATCTCATGTTGCGCCTGAGTGAAGCAAGCCGCCGCCATGGTCCGAGTTCGGCGGCGACTCAGGTTCTTGCTCGGGCCAGACGACAGCCCGGCGCCACCGCTTTGGACCAGGGAGCGGTGTCCCCTCGCGGCACGGTGCTCCTGCCGCTTGAATTCAGGATAGACGGGAAGATCACGCGATGGTTCACGACCGTTACCAGCTTTGGCGCCCCTCAGGACGCGCTGGCCGAGGAGGTCACCATCGAGCAATTCCACCCGGTGACTTCTCAGTCGGCCTGAGCCCTGGCAAAACGCAGGCTCAGACCGAAGATCAGCACGATGGCTGCCAGCAGTACGACACGCACGCCAAAGCCCAGCATGCTCATGCGGACATCGGGGCTGCCTGAGAGGTAAAGCCCAAGCTCCAGTGTTATGACGCCAACCAGCAGCACGGCGCCCCAGCTTGCCTTGATCCACAGGCCTACGGCCGCGAACAGCTTGGCGAGGCAAAACACGGCGAGAAACGCGAAGGCGGAAAAGCCCATGGCCGTGATCGGGCTCTGCGCTCCGAGATTGATGCCGAGGAGCCGGGACGCATCGCTCAACCCCAGGATCAACGCCAGGATGGCGACGACGCGAATATAGAGCGAGAAATTTGGGGCCTGACACAGCATGGCGGTTTGATACTCCGCCGATCGGGCTGCGACAAGCGGTGGCTTGGAGCGGCAGGCCTGCGCTGGTAACTAGTCCCCGACAAGGAGAGTCCCGATGACCCAGAACTGGCCCAAGCACGACATGTCCTTTCTGGCCGGACGCCGGATGCGCCGGCTGCGCCAATCCGACTGGACCCGGGCCATGGTGCGCGAGACCGAATTGCTGCCGAGAGACCTGATCTGGCCGCTCTTTGTCATCGAGGGGCAGAACGAGAAGACGCAGATCAAGACCATGCCGGGGGTGGAGCGGCTCTCCATCGATCTGATGGTCGAGGCCGCGCGGCAGGCGCGCGATGCCGGTATTCCAGCGCTGGCCCTCTTCCCCAATACGCCCGATCATCTGCGCAGCGAGAATGGCGCAGAGGCGCACAACCCCGACAATCTGATGTGCCGGACCCTCAGCGCCATCAAGCAGGCCGTGCCAGAGATTGGCCTGATCGCCGATGTGGCGCTGGACGAGTATTCGAGCGATGGCCAGGACGGGCTGGTGCGGGACGGCGAAATCCTCAATGACGAGACGGTCGCGGTGATGGTCAAGTCGGCCCTGGTGCAGGCACGGGCGGGCGCCGACATCATCGCGCCATCCGACATGATGGATGGGCGCGTAGCAGCGATCCGCGCAGCGCTCGATGCTGAAGGGTTCGAGCACGTCCAGATCATGTCCTATGCCGCCAAATATGCGTCCTGCTTCTATGGCCCGTTCCGCGAAGCGGTTGGATCTGGGAGCCGCCTCAAGGGCGACAAGCGTACCTACCAGATGGACTACGCCAATTCCGACGAGGCCCTGCGTGAGATCGAGCAGGATATTGCGGAGGGCGCGGACAGCATCATGATCAAGCCCGGCATGCCCTATCTCGATGTCATCCGGCGCGCCCGCGATGCGTTCAATGTGCCGATCTACGCCTATCAGGTGAGCGGGGAATACGCGATGATCGAGATGGCGGGGGCGGCCGGGGCGATCAATCGCGATGCGGCAGTGCTGGAAAGCCTCTGGGCCTTCAAGCGCGCCGGCGCCAATGGCATACTCACCTACTACGCTCTGGAGATGGCGCGGACGCTGGGGGGCTGATCCGGTCACAATTATGTGCCCGCTGCTCTTGCAAGCCGCGCGGAGCGTGACAATGTGTGCTGCATGACACAGGACACAGCGGCCCGCCCCTATCTACCCGATCCTTCTACTGCGCCCGAGTTGTTCGAGGGGCTGCTGACCCGGCGCGCTACGGCCTACATCATCGATCTGATCCTCATGTCGTTCCTGGTAATGGCGATCAGCCTGGTGGGCGCGATCCTGGGGTTCTTCACCTTCGGGCTGGCCTGGGTGTCGCTGGTCTTTGCCGTTCCGGCTGCCATCATTCTTTACTACGCCGCCACGCTGGGCTCGCATCGCCGGGCCACTGTGGGCATGCAGATGATGGATATCGTGCTGACCCCGACGCGGGGCCAGCCGCTGGATGGCTGGATGGCGTTCCTGCATGCGCTGGTGTTCTGGATCACCATCTGGATCAGCTGGCCGGTGACGCTGCTGTTCGCCCTGTTCACGCCCCGCCGGCAAATGATCCACGACTTCATCATGGGCACGCTCATGGTGCGCCGTTCGCCGATGATGCGGCATTGGCAGCGTCACCGCATGTCCGAGCAGGATGCCTATCACGGTGGCGAGTGAGGCGTTGCTTGCCGGGCGGGAAAGCTGCTAATCTGGCCCAATATGCAGCGATAGGTCCGTGATGACCGACCAGACGCCGGAAACAACCCAGCTCTTTCTCACCGCGGCGATGCCATGTCCCTATCTTCCCGGGAAGATGGAGCGCAAGCTGTTCACCCATCTGAGCGGGCGGCGGGCGTCGATGCTGCACCAATTGCTCAGCGATAACGGGTTTCGCCGCAGCCAGAACCTGATTTACCGGCCGGCCTGCGAGGGCTGCAATTCCTGCCAGTCGGTACGGATCGTGGCGCAGGAATTTGCCCCGAGCAAACGCTTCCGCCGCGTCACCAAGGCCAATGCCGATATTGTAGTGGCGGTGCGGCCGACCGTCGCGACGATTGAGCAGTTTGAATTGTTCAAGCGCTATCTGGACGCCCGCCATTCCGGTGGTGGCATGACGCAGATGAGCTACCAGGACTATGAATACATGGTCGAGGACACGCCGGTGCAATCGGTGCTGGTGGAATACCGCCTGCGCGACCTGCCCGACCAGCCGCTGGTAGCCGTAGCGCTGACCGATGTGATGCCCGACGGGCTTTCCATGGTCTATTCCTTCTATGATCCGGACATGGCCCAGCGCAGCATGGGCACTTTTCTGATCCTCGATCATATCAACCAGGTCCGCTCGGCTGGCCTCAGCTATGTCTATCTCGGCTATTGGGTGAAGGATTCGCCCAAAATGGCCTATAAGGGTGACTATCGCCCCCTCGAGGTGCAACGGGGCTCGCTGGGCTGGATGCGCGAGGAAGAATAGCGCCTCACACCACCATATCGAACACGATCAGCCCGTCGCGCCCGCCCTCGAGCGCGGCGACCATGCGCCCGCCTGCCGCCTTGTGGGCGGGGTGCTCGAGATAGGCGTCGCGCGCAACCTCGTCGGCAAAATCCATGGTGAAGCCCTCTGTATATCCCTGATGCAGTCCTTCCGGAGATGCATTGGCACCATAGCTCATGCCCAGGAAGCCGGGGACAAGTTCACGCAGTGATTCAAGTTCGGCGTAGATCGCGGATTTTTCTGCGGCGGTGATTTCCGCGCGGAAGCGGAGGAGGACGATGTGGCGTATCATTTTTTGATGAGTCTCCGGAGATGGTTAGGGACAATGTTTCACACAATGATTCCGCTGCAGCCCCCTCAGCCGGCGCTCCGCGCCGACCTCTCCCCCAAAGTGAGATGCAAGGGACCGTGCGCGCCCAGGCGTCGTCCGGCCCTGCGCACCGCCATTCGAGCATAGCTCGCATGGCCTTCTCGCCTCAAACCTATCCACCGGAGAGATTGGTTGCCTTCGGCAAGCGCTCGTCACCCTTTAAACTTATTGTTCCGTGGGAATCCGGTGGGGGGTTGGCGGCCGGCGGTGGCGCGATCGCCGATCCAGTCGACCAGTTCCTCGGTGGGTTTGGAATAGGTGCGGCCGGAACTGTCCGTCCAGGTAAGACCATCGGCGGCGTAGAAAGTCTTGATGTCGGAGATGCCGCCATCCTTGTAGCGCTGCAGACGCACGCCCTTGCCGCGCGCCATGGCGGCGAGCTGGCTCAGGGGGAAAACAAGCAGCTTGCGGTTCTGGCCGATGACGGCAACGCGGTCGCCATCGCAGGGCACGATCAGTCGCGCCTCGTCGGGCAGCGAGACATTGAGGATCTGCTTGCCCTTGCGGGTATTGGCTATCAGGTCATCTTCCTTGACCACGAAGCCATAGCCGGCCGAGGAGGCGACAATGCGCTGCTTGCCGGGCGAATAGACAAAGAGGTCGACAATGTCCTGCCCCTCCTCGATATCAACCATGATGCGCACCGGTTCGCCCTGACCACGGCCGCCAGGCAGCTTGTCGGCGCCGAGCGTAAAGACCTTGCCGCCGGTGGTGAGGATGAGGAGCTTGTCTGTGGTTTCGCAGTTGAAGGCCAGCTTGAGGCGGTCACCGGCCTTGAAGCTCTTCTCATCGGCAGGTGCATTGTGTCCCTTGGGCGCGCGGATCCAGCCCTTTTCCGAGAGAATAACGGTGATCGGTTCGCGTTCGATCATGGCCTCGAACACTTCAGCAGCGTCGGCGGCCGGGGCCGAACCGAGAATGGTGCGGCGCGCGCCCAGGGCGTGCGGTGTTGTGCCATCGGCCTCGAACAGGGGATAGGCCTTTTTCAGCGCCTCGACTTGCTTGGCGATATCGCCCCATTGGCGTTTGTCGGAGGCCAATAGCGACTCGAGCTTGCCCTTTTCCTCGGTGAGGTTTGCATGCTCCTTGCGAAGCTCGAGTTCCTCCAGCTTGCGCAAGGAGCGCAGGCGCATGTTGAGGATGGCTTCGGCCTGGTTGTCTGTCAGATCGAAGGCTGCAATCAGGCTTGCCTTGGCGTCATCCTCCTCGCGGATGATGCGGATCACCTCGTCGAGATTGAGATAGGCAATGATGTAGCCTTCGAGCACCTCAAGGCGATTGGCGATCTGCTCGAGCCGATGTTCGGACCGGCGCACCAGCACTTCCTTACGGTGATCGAGCCAGGCGCGCAGCGCATCGGCCAGGCTCATCACCCGCGGTGTCGTGCCGTGATCGAGAACGTTGAGATTTAGGCTGAAGCGCAGTTCGAGCTCGGTGAGCTTGAAGAGCTGTTCCATGAGGATAACCGCGTCGACGGTGCCGGCGCGCGGTTCGAGCACCAAGCGGATATCGTCCGAGCTTTCATCACGCACGTCCTTGAGCAGCGGCAGCTTCTTGGCCAGCAGCAGTTCGGCGATCTTTTCGACCAGCCGGGACTTTTGCACGCCGTAGGGGATCTGGGTGACGACGATCTGGTAGACGCCCCTGCCCTTTTCTTCCTTTTCCCAGATGGCGCGATGGCGGAAGGCGCCGCGACCCGTTTCATAGGATTGAACGATCGAAGCGCGGCTTTCGACGAGTTGTCCGCCGGTCGGGAAATCCGGCCCCCGGATCAGATCGTCCATGCTGGGCGGCGCGGACAGGTCGGCGTGGACCAGTTCCTCGGTGGTGGCGGCGGGGTTGTGGATCAGCTTGAGCGCGGCATTGCACAGCTCAACCAGATTGTGCGGCGGCACCGAGGTCGCCATGCCCACGGCGATGCCGGTGGAGCCATTGGCGAGCAGGTTGGGGAAGTTGGACGGGAGCACCACCGGCTCTTCGTCTTCACCGTCGTAGGTGGGCCTGAAGTCGATGGCATTCTCAGTGATGCCTTCGAGCAGGCGCGTCGCCACATCGGTCATGCGGCTTTCGGTGTAGCGCATGGCCGCCGCACTATCGCCGTCGATATTGCCGAAATTGCCCTGACCATCGACCAGCGGATAGCGCAGGGCAAAATCCTGCGCCAAGCGGACCAGCGCGTCATAGATCGACTGGTCGCCATGGGGGTGGAACTTACCGATCACGTCACCGACGATGCGGGCGGATTTCTTGTAGCCCTGGTTCGGATCGAGCCGCAGAAGACGCATGGCGTGGATGATGCGGCGATGCACGGGCTTGAGACCATCGCGCGCGTCCGGCAGGGCGCGCTGGGTGATGGTCGAGAGGGCGTAGCTCAGATACCGCTCTTCAAGCGCCTGCTTGAGATCGACAATGCGGTGATCGTCTGGCGGTGGAAGGGTATCGGCGTCGGACATGCTTGGCTCAGTTCATGGGAACGAATCAGGAGCAGAGTATAGCGAGCGGGTGGCCGAGGGCGAGAAAAGCCGCGGATTTCCTGGGGTTTGTGCACCGATAAGGCGTGACAAAGCGTCGGACAGCCATCGGCTTCCGGCTGCGTGGTGGACGTGTTCCGAGGCACGTGCGTCTCGGTAAAACTAAGTAATAGAGACGTCGCCGCCTCGGAACACCGGGTTTCTCCTGCTGTCGTGGCCCCTATTGATCGCTCGTCGCAAGGTGACCCAACGAGCAGGCAGGCCCTGGAGCGACCCAGAGCCCAACCGGCTCCCCCCGCAAAAGTTCGCTGCAGTCCGTCCGCGCGGGAGTGATGGGGGGATCATAGCCCCGCTTTGTCCCGCGGGGATAAGTGGGCCCTACTCCCGGCTCAGCATCTTGATCAGCGGTTCGCGGGTTGGCGGCGGATCGATCTGCCGCGCGGTCCAGAGATGCATGTCGAGGAAATGGCCGGTGAGCCGGAAGGCCTTGCGAATATCGTCGGGCGAAGCATTGCCCCGCGCGGCCAGGAAGCTGGGGAGCGGCAGCAGGCGGTCCTTGTATGGCTCGGCGGCGGCACGGGAGACGGCGCGGCCGGATTTGGGCGAGACGTGGGTGAGATCCTCCGTCACGCCTGTTGCGGCGCAATTGGTGAGATCGAGGCCAAAGCCGAGTTCATCGAGCAAAGTGAGTTCGAACCGCGCCAGGGCCGCGCCGTCCGGGTCGTGGTCGATGAGTTGCAGCGCCATGCCGAGCAGGCGGTCATGCGGGTCGCGCTCGGGCAGCAGGTGCAGATGCTCGAAAATGGTCTGGGCGAGATAGAGCCGCGTCCGATCGGCTATGAGGCCTGCAGCACGGGCCTGGAGCAGTTCGACGGTGAAGGTGCCGAGGTGATCTTCGAGGCGGGCGCGCCAGGTGAGCTGGACGGTATTGCCGGGCTGAAGGGTGGCGGACAGTTTCGAGGACCGGCCGCCGCGAATAAGGCCCATATAGCGGCCGCGCCCGGCCACCATGGCATCGGCAATGACGCTGGTTTCGCCGTGGCGGCGCACGCCTATGAGAAGGGCTTCACCGGTCCATTCCATGACTAGATTGTACCGCGCAAGCGAGCCCTCGGGCCGCCAAATTTCAGCGGCGTGAGAATGCCGCCCCGAGCAACGACATCATGAGCCCACCTGCCATCAATGGAATGCCGGGGAAAAAGGCAAGAATGACAAAGTACCAGGGCCAATGCCAAACCGAAAGAGCTCCGTAGCCGCCAATCAATGCGGTCAATAATGTGCCTAACGGTCCAAGCACTACAGTCGCCACCACATACGCGAGAATTGCCAGCCAGCCGTCCCAACCTAGCCAAGCTTCCAAACCAGTCATGAAAGCTATGCCATAAAAGAGAAGTACGGCCAGCATTATACCATATGCTCCGACCGCCCCCACGAGACCAACAAACCCTGAGACCAATCCGCCCATTTATGATGTCCCCCTATACCCTAGGCGGAAATCTAGTGCTGAAACCACCAGAGGTACAACTGTCAATTCTTCCCATGCGGAAACTCAAGCCCCATTTCCTGATAGCGCTCCGGATCGTCGGCCCATTTTTCGCGGACCTTGACGAACAAGAACAGATGGATGGGCACGTCATACATCGCCATCAATTCCTTGCGGCTTTCCGCGCCGATGGCCTTGATGGTCTGGCCGCCGGCGCCGAGGACGATCTTCTTGTGGCTCTCGCGGCTGACATAGACGACCTGGTCGATCTTGTAGGAGCCGTCCTTCTGGATCTTGAAGCTCTCGGTTTCGACCGTGGAATTGTAGGGTATTTCGTCGTGAACGCGCAGGAAGAGCTTTTCGCGCGTCACCTCGGCCGCGGTAATGGCCATGGTGAGGTCGGTGAGGTGATCCTCGGGGAAGTGCCAGGGGCCAGGCGGGATATGCTTGACGCACCAGTCGATGAAATCCTTGACGCCGTGGCCCTTGAGGGCGGAGAGCATGAAGGTGGCTTCAAAGCGTAGACGGTCGTTGAGCGTCTGGCTGAGGGACAGCAGGCTCTCGGGCTTGACGGTATCGATCTTGTTGAGGATCAGCACCTTGGGCTGGCGGATGTTTTCCAGGCCCTCGAGCAGGGTTTCGATTTCCGGAGTGACGCCGCGATCGGCATCGATGAGGAAGGCGACGATGTCGCTGTCCCCTGCCCCGCCCCAGGCGTTTTCGACCATGGCGCGCTCGAGCCGCTTCTTGGGCGCAAAGATGCCGGGGGTGTCGACAAAGACCAGTTGAGCCTGATCCAGGGTCAGCACGCCACGCACCTGGGAGCGTGTGGTCTGGGCCTTGTGGGTGACGATGGACACCTTGGTGCCGACCAGCGCATTGAGCAGGGTCGACTTTCCGGCATTGGGCGCGCCAACCAGGGCGATGAAGCCACAGGAGGTGTCGGCGAGTTCTGTTGGCGTGTTCATGGCTTGGGTTTCCAGACCTTCTGGTCGACCAGAAATAGTTCGGCGGCGCGGTGTTCGGCAATCTTCTTTGACGGGCCGATGGCTTCGAGCCGCGCGAAACCGGCCAGATCGACGCCGATGGTGAATTCGGGCGCATGGTCGGGGCCGGTGCGCGAGACCAGGACATAGGAAGGCGGTTCGAGCCCGCGTGCCTGGGCCCATTCCTGCAGGGTCGTCTTGGCATCGGCGCGATTGGCCTGCCCATCGGCGAGGAACTCCTCGAACAGGCGCTCGATGAAGTTGCGGGCGGGTTCCAGGCCGCCATCGAGATAGATGGCACCGATTATGGCTTCGGTCACGTCGCCCAGGATGGCGTCCTTGTCGGCGCCGCCGGAGCGGGCTTCGCTCTCGCCCAGGATCATTTCCTTGCCCAGATCAAGCTGGCGGGCGATTTCGGCGCAGGTTTCCTTGCGTACGAGCGTGTTGAGGGACCGGCTCAATTCACCCTCGTTCGACTTGGGATAGCGCCGATAGAGCATGTCGGCGACCACCAGGCCGAGGACGCGGTCACCGAGGAATTCGAGGCGCTGATAGGAGCGCTCAATGCGCTTGCCCGGCGAAATGGCGCTCGAATGAGTCAGCGCTCGGTCCAGCAGATCGGGATCGGCGAAGCGGTAGCCTAGCCGGAACTGGAGTTTTTCGTGGGATTTGTCGCGCCGGCTCACTGGCCTGCCGTGGTGTCGTACGGCGTGTCGCCATAGACGGACCGGAACATACGGTCCCAACGCACATTGGCGGGCCACTGCCAGATCTGCCAGGGCGGCAGATTGTCCTTGATCGAGAAGAAGCGCGCTTCGGCCTTGGCGATCAGGTTGACCGAAGGGACATAGCCGACCTGGCTCAAGACGCGGCTGTCGGCGGAGCGGTCGCGGTTGTCGCCCATCATGAAATAGTGCCCGGCCGGCACGAGATATTCGGGCGTGTTGTCGAGCGAGAGATTGTCGCCGATTTCCTGGATCAGGTGGGTGGAGCCTTCGGGGAAGGTTTCGCGGTAGACCGTAACTTCGCGGGTGTCGCCATTGCTGTCGGTATCCATCGTGGTGCCGACTTCTTCGCGCTCGACCATCTCGCCATTGATGTAGAGACGGCCGTCCTGCATCTGGATGCGGTCGCCGGGCAGGCCGACCACGCGCTTGATGTACTCCATGTCCTGCGGCACAGGCCGGAACACGGCGATATCACCGCGATTGGGCTCGCGGCCCAGAATGCGGTTGGAGATCGGCAGTTCGAAATCGAGCAGGGTGAAATTGCCGTAGCGGCCCAGCGAGAAGGAATGCTTGCCGTAGCCCCAGACGAATTTGTTGGCGACGAAATAGTCGCCGATCATCAGCGTCTGCTGCATCGAGGCCGTGGGAATGGAGAAAGGCTGGAACAGGAAAAACCGCAGCACGATGGCGATCAGCAGCGCCTCGATGATAACCACGAAGGTCTCCACCCATTCGTTGGTGGCGGGCTTCTTGGCGGATTTGTCGGCGGGCTGGTTCATGGTTTTTCCCGGAGATGCGGTGCCGAAGGGTTAGGCGTTTGACCGCCTGGGGTCAACTTGCTTGATGGTCCAGCAGAGGCAGGGTTCAGCGGACTGGCAAGGCTTCGATAATGACGAAGGCCTGGGCAAGACCGGCATCGTCGGTGATGGTGAGGTGGATATGGGGCTCGTGCCCCTCGGGCACAAGGCGCGCCAGCGCCCGCGCCGCGCCGTGGGTCAACTGCATGGTAGGTTTGCCCGAAGGCAGGTTGACCACGCCCATATCGCGCCAATAGACGCCTTGGGAGAGGCCGGTCCCCAGCGCCTTGGAGCAGGCCTCCTTGGCGGCAAAGCGCTTGGCATAGGAGGCGGCACGCTGAGCCCGGCGATCAGACTTCTTCTGCTCGATCTCTGTGAAGCAGCGATTGGTAAACCGCGCGCCATGGCGCTCGAGCGTCTGAGCGACACGGTGGATCTGGATCAGGTCTGAGCCGAGCCCGACGATCATTTCACCCCCTGAATGCCGCGGCTGCCGGGTTTGACAGCCGGTATGGCCGCCAGTTCGGGCGGCAGTTGATCGGCGGGATAGGCGGGCACCTTGAATTCGATCAGGCTGACCAGCGGCACGCCGATTTCGGCTTCGCCGCCGGAGCGGTCGATCAGGCAGGCAGCGGCGACCACATTGGCACCGATCTTCTTCAGCGCGTCGACGCACTCGCGGATAGAGAGGCCGGTGGAGACGATATCTTCGACCACGATGACCTTGTCATCGGGACCAATCTCGAAACCGCGGCGCAGCTCGAACTGGCCTTCAACCCGTTCGGTATAGAGCGCGGGGACGCCAAGCTGTCGGGCAGTTTCGTAGCCGGGAATGATGCCGCCAATGGCCGGCGAGACGACCTTGGTGACGCCGGGCACTTCGGCACGGATGCGTGCGGCCAGGGCGGCGCAGAGCTTTTCGGTCTGGTCAGCATACTGGAACACCCTGGCCTTCTGCAGAAAGACCGGTGACCGCAGCCCCGAGGAAAGGATGAAATGTCCCTCCAGCATGGCGCCGCAATCGCGAAAAATCTGCAAAACCTGGTCCTTATCCATCGCGACCGCTCCTATCGATATTGCCGTCCCATTCAAGGGTCGAAATCATTCCTGCCTCACGTAGGCCGGCGCGCTGAACCGCGCTGAGGCCGGGGCTACGTTTGAGCGTTGCCAGAACATCGGTCAATTGCGCAAGGTCACGCACTTCGATTTCGAAGATCATCTGGTGGAAGTCCGGCGAGATCATGCGCATCACGAGATTGTTGATGTTGGCGTCGCAAGCCGCGATGGCAGATGTAATCTGCGCCAGTGAACCGGGCTTGTTGACCGATTCCATGGAAATGACGGTCGAATAGGCCTTTTCTTCGCCCTTGGTCAGGTTCCAGCGCACATCGACCCAGGCGACATCACTGTCGTGCTTGGCGATCAGTGCGTCGGAGTGGATCGGATAAACCACGAGGGGGCTGTCGGGCTCGAGAATGCCGACCAGGCGATCGCCGGGCACGATGCCCTCGCCCGAAATGGTCACCGGAGTATGGAAATCCAGCTGAGCCATGGCTGCCTTGGCGCGGGAGCCGGGACGCTGCCCGCCAGGCACACGGAACCTGAAATCGTCGGTCGAGCGCAAGGCGAACCAGCCATCGGCCGTATCGGCCACAGGCAGGTCGAGCTTGCGGCGACGCTTGCGTATGCCCTTGATCTGCGCCAGCGCAGCGGCCATCGGTTCGGAGCCAACCTTGCCTTCGCCGACGGCGACCAACAGGTCGCGCTTGCTGGAATAGTCGAACGCCTCGGCCAGCGTGGTGCCTTCACTCTCATCGAGCATGACGCCCTCGCGCTCCAGCAACATGCTCAGCACATGTTCGCCAAGGGCGTAAGCGCGTTGGGCGGCGGCCTGGCGCACGGCCCGACGAATGGCCGCGCGGGCCTTGCCGGTTGCCGCAATGCCGATCCAGTTGGAAGGCGGACGATGGTTCTGGTCGCGAAGGATTTCCACCTCATCGCCAGAGCGCAGCTGAGTGACCAAAGGCAGGATCAGGCCGTTGATCTTGGCGCCGACACAGGTGTCGCCAATGTCCGTGTGCAGGGCATAGGCAAAGTCGATGGGCGTGGCTCCACGCGGCAGAGCGATCAGGCGTCCGCGCGGCGTGAAGCAGAACACCTGGTCCTGGAACAGCTCCAGCTTGGTGTATTCAAGGAAATCTTCGGTCGAAATGCCCGAGGTCAGGTGACTGATGGTTTGCCGCAGCGAACCATAGGCGTGCGATTCCAACTCGATGCGCCCGAGATCGGCCGAGGCGCCATCCTTGTAGAGCGCATGGGCGGCGATGCCGAACTCGGCGATTCGGTCCATGTCCTCGGTGCGAATCTGCAGCTCGACGCGCTGGCGGCTGGGCCCGACGATGGTGGTGTGAATCGACTGATAGTCGTTGTGCTTGGGGACCGAGATGTAGTCCTTGAAGCGACCCGGCACGACCTTCCAGGTCGTGTGGATCAAGCCGACCGTGCGGTAGCACTCCTCGGGAGAGGTCACGATGACGCGGAAGCCGATCATGTCGGAGAGCTGTTCGAGCGCGATCGACTTGCGCTCGATCTTGGAGAAGATCGAATAGGGCGACTTGACCCGCGCCTTTACGCGCGCGGCAATACCGGCCTCGCTCAGGCGCTCGGTCAGTTCGGCGGAGATAGTGTCGATGGTCTCGCGGTTGTCGGCCTGCATCTGTTCCAGACGCACGGTGATGGCCGAGTAGTGGTCAGGCTGGAGGATGCGGAAGCTGAGATCCTCGAGCTCGTTGCGCATGTCCTGCATACCCATGCGCCCGGCCAAGGGGGCATAGATATCCATGGTTTCCTGCGCGATGCGCCTTTGCTTGTCGGGCGCCATGAACTGCAGCGTGCGCATATTGTGCAGCCGGTCGGCCAGCTTGACCAGCAACACGCGCACATCCTGGCTGATGGCCAGCAGCAGTTTCCTCAGGTTCTCGGCCTGCGCCTCCTCCCGCGAAACCAGGTTCAGGCGTTCGATCTTGGTCAGACCATCGACAATGGTGCCGATCTCGCCGCCGAACATCTGGTCGATTTCGGCCCGCGTGGCGTCGGTATCCTCGATGGTGTCGTGTAGCAGCCCCACCGCGATCGAGGCGTCGTCGAGCTTGAGCTCGGTCAGTATGGCCGCCACTTCGAGCGGATGATTGAAATAGGGGTCACCCGAGGCACGCTTTTGCGAGCCATGCTTTTGCATGGCGTACACATAGGCCTTGTTCAACAATTGCTCGTCGGCGTTCGGGTTGTAAGCCTGAACCCGCTCGACAAGCTCGTACTGACGCATCATGGATTTAGCCGCTCGCTCGCATGTGCAAGCTTAGCGCCTGTAACAGAAATGAAAAGAGCGCCCGGCGCATGCCGGACGCTCTCTGATATAATCGGATCGAGGCGCGTCGCAAGCTCAGAGCTTCAAACACTGGCCATTCGAGCATAGCTCTCGTGGCCTAGCCACCTAAAATCGCTCCACCGGAGCGATTTTGCGCAGAGCGCCGGTGTCTAGTCATCGCGCCTTTCGGGCGGAGCCAGGCTCTCGATGCCGCGCAGCAATTCTTCTTCGCTGATGGTGTCGAAATTGATGGCGTCGTCGTCGCCGGCGCTCTCGATCATCGGCGCAGCGCTGTTTTCGGGTTCATCGACCTCGACATATTTCTGCAGCGAGTGAATCAGGTCCTCGTGCAGGTCTTCCGGCGAAATGGTTCCGTCACCGATTTCGCGCAGGGCAACGACAGGATTCTTGTCATTGTCGCGCGACACCGTGATCTGGGCGCCGGAGGAAATCATGCGCGCGCGATGGGCGGCCATGAGGACGAGATCGAACCTGTTCTCGACCTTTTCAATGCAGTCTTCAACGGTGACGCGGGCCACGGACGTCTCCACACTTTGGGGGAATGAAGGGCCGCAATACACGATGGCAGACCCGATGACAAGGCTTGCGTGCCAGGCGACGGGATTGTGAACGCCGCTTTACGGGCGGGCGATAATGTGCGAATACCGCATTTAAAATTTAAGGGTCTCGGCGGAATTTATTAGAGCGCCCGTCTTTGACGGCATTTTCAGCAGTCGGCAGCCCCCTGCCCCGTAGGAGTGTTCATCATGGCCATTGATCCGCGCGAGAAGATCGCCCTGTTCATCGACGGCGCCAATCTTTATGCGACATCCAAAGCGATCGGCATCGATATTGACTATCGCAAGCTGCTGTCCGAGTTCAGCGCCAAGGCCTATCTGTTGCGCGCCAATTACTACACGGCCCTGGTTGAGGATCAGGAATATTCCTCGATCCGGCCGCTGATCGACTGGCTGGACTATAATGGCTACACGGTCGTGACCAAGCCCGCCAAGGAGTTCACCGACTCCCTGGGCCGCCGCAAGGTTAAGGGCAATATGGATATCGAGCTGACCGTGGATGCGCTCGAACAGGCCCCTTACTACGACCATCTCGTGCTGTTTTCCGGCGACGGCGATTTTACCGCGCTGGTGGCCTCACTGCAGCGCCGGGGCAAGCGGGTGACAGTGGTTTCCACTTTGACGACATCAACGCCGATGATTTCTGATGATCTGCGGCGTCAGGCGGATTTCTTCCTCGATGTCGCTGATCTCGCCAAGACCGTCGGGCGACCACAGGTGCAGAAGCCGGTCGAAGCCTGAAAGATGCCCGCCATGCGAGCCTGGCTCTCATGGCCTGCTGACCTCAGTTCGCTCCACAGGAGAGACTTGCCGTCAGGCCGAGAGATTTGCCGTTAGGACCTTACCGTGGGCGAAGTCAGCCTCGTCCGCCTTCCTTCATGATCCGCGCCTTGTCGCGGTTCCAGTCGCGTTCGCGGCTGGTGGCGCGCTTGTCGTAATTCTTCTTGCCCTTGCCCACACCAATAAGCAGCTTGGCCTTGCCCTGATCGTTAAAATAGAGCTTGAGCGGCACGATGGTGTTGCCCGAGCGGGCCACTTCCTGACCGAGTTTGGCCAATTGCTTTTTGGAAACCAGGAGTTTGCGCGGGCGCTTTTCCTCGTGGTTGAAGCGGTTGGCCTGCAGATATTCGGGAATATGCGCGTTGATCAGCCAGAGTTCGCCCCGCTCGGGCGACGCATAGGATTCGGCGATCTGCGCCTTGCCCAGGCGCAGCGATTTCACCTCGGTGCCGGTCAGTACAATACCGGCCTCGATGGTGTCGCCGATCTCGTAATCAAAGCGCGCGCGACGGTTTTCAGCCACCTGTCCGTGGCTGATCCATCCATTCTTGTTCTTGTCGTTCTTAGCTGCCATCAGACCTAGATAAGGCCTGCATGGCGCATTGCAAAGTCCATGGCGTCCTGCGTGGGCTTACTGATTGGTGTCAGTGGCAGGCGCATCTCGTTGGCGCAGAGGTTGAGCCGGTTGGCGACGTACTTCGCTGGAGCCGGATTGGGCTCCATGAACAGATCCTTGTGAAGGAAGGCCAGCTTGTCATTGATATCGCGCGCGGCGGCAAAGTCGCCGGCCAGGGAAAGCTCCTGCATCTGCGCGCACAGGCGCGGGGCGACATTGGACGTCACCGAGATGCAACCGTGCCCGCCATGCGCATTGAAGCCCAATGCCGTGCTGTCATCGCCCGAAAGCAGAATAAAGTCCTTGCCCAGCTTATTGCGCTGCATGGTGGCGCGCTCCATGCTGCCGGTGGCATCCTTGACGCCAATGATATTGGCATGGGCGTCGCGCAGGCGCGCAATGGTGTCCACCGTCAGATCGACAATGGTACGGCCCGGAACGGAGTAGAGCACAACCGGGATGCCAATGGCGCTGGCGATCGCCGAAAAGTGCTGGAAAAGGCCTTCCTGATTGGGCTTGTTGTAATAGGGCACAACCGAAAGCACTGCGTTGGCGCCGGTCTTTTCGGCAAACTTGGCGAGCGACACCGCTTCCGCTGTCGAGTTGGAGCCTGCGCCTGCAACGACCGGAACCCGGCCATTGGCGACCTCGATGCAGATTTCCACGACGCGGCGGTGTTCTTCATGGCTGACGGTGGGGCTTTCGCCGGTGGTTCCCACGGGCACCAGGCCATGCGTGCCTTCTGCGAGTTGCCATTCGACAAAGCTGGCGAAGGCTTTCTCATCAACGACCCCATCGCGCATGGGGGTGATGAGCGCCGTAATCGAACCTCGCAGCATTTTGTCGGTATTCCTTGGGTTTGGTCCGGCCCGCCAGCCGGTGCAGATTGGTAGTGTGTGATTGGTCCGAAACCGGTTGGCGCCGAACGCGGCGCACCATACTTTCAACAGCGTCGCGCCACAAGCGGCGTGAAACGCCTTGTTTCAGCGGGGCTGGCGCGGATAAATCAGGGCATGGAGCCGTTCTTCCGCCGCCAGCGCAAAATACCCCAGGAGCACCCAGCCTTTGCCGGACTGCCCGTAACCCATATTCACCTGGGCGACGCGCGCACCCGTGCGGCGGTCAACCTGCGGGGCGATTTCCGCTCGGGCCGCATGCCGCTGATATGCCTTGCCGGCTACCATCGCAACATGAGTGATTTTTCTGCATTTGCTGCGCATTTTCAGCGACTTGGCAGTGGCGACTGGCCTATGGTGCTGGTCGATTTGCCGGGACGCGGGCGCGCCGACGACCGGCCCCGCAACACCCGCTACAGCACATTGCTCGATGCAGATGACTTGGCTGACCTGATCGCGGCACTGGGCATCAAGAGAGCCGTGCTGCTTGGCCAGGGGCACGGTGGCCAGGTGGTCATGGCCATGGCGGCAAAGCATCCTCTGCTGGTGGGGGGTACGGTATTGCTCGATTCCGGGCCCGTGACTGATTCCCGCGGCATTGTACGATTGCGCAACAATCTGGCCCATGTTGAAGGGCTGCGCGGGGCAAGGGCCGTTACGAACGGGTTTCGTCGCATGCTGGGCGGCGACTATCCGGGCCACTCCGAGGCCGAACTGGACGCGCTGGCGCTACGCAGCCACTGGTTCGACAAGCGTGGCCGCGCGCGGCCATTGTATGACACGCGCCTGCTCAACCAGATCAAGGATATCAGCTTTGACGATGTGCTGGTGGCGCAGTGGCCGCTCTATGACGCGCTCAAATGTGCACCCTTGATGCTGCTACGCACGCAATTGACTGACCAGCTGCGGCGCGAAACCTATGACGAAATGGTCAGCCGGCGAGCGGACGCCGTCGCGCTGACTATTGCCGGACAAGGCTCACCCGCCCTGTTCGACCAGCAGGCCGAGATCGAGGCGGTCGCGGAGTTTGTATTTCAGGTTGGCGTGACCAAGCGGCGGGCCGCCTGAGGGTCAGGCCGTGGCAGTGGCGAGGAGCACGGCCTGCTCGACCCATTGCTCGCGACGGATGCGGCCCTTGACCGCTATGCGGCCTTCCAGCCAATCGATATGAGCGTCCGTCCAGACCGCGATCTGGTCGTAGTGATAGATGCCAAGATCATTGAGCGCTGATTCCGTTTTTGGCCCTATCCCCTTGATATCTCGAAGATTGTCGCCCTTGCCATTGCGGGGCGCCGGAAGGTCGGGCGGGCGTTGCTGTGCCGTGGCCTTTTGCGGAACCGGCAATACGTCCTCGCGCTCAACGGCGCCAGCAAGGCGGCGTGCAGCGGAACGGCGCGTAGTGGTCGCTGCAACCGGCTCCGCCACAGCGGCAGGCGCGTCAGACACCACTCCGGCCGCGGCAAAGCGCGGGCGACTGGCATAGGCTCGAAATGCCCGGTGGGCGCCGTAGCCCAATATGCAGCCAGCAAGATAGGCCGCCAAAAGCAGAAGGGCGATTTCGATGATGTGCTCGAGGGGAATCATCTCTGTTCGCTACGGCTCAGGCTGAGCCAGCCGGTGACCAGGCCAACAGAAGCGGCGGCGGCCATATATGGCCAGTAATAGGCCAGAAGAAATGCCAATGTTGTCCAGAACTGGGCCATTTCCGCGGGCCCGATCAGACTGATCCGCCGGCCGCGCGGACCGAAACAACGATGCGGCGGTTCTGTCGCTTGCCGTCTGTAGTGGCATTGTCGGCGACCGGCTGGGTTTCGCCATAGCCGATCGCATAGAGCCGCTCGGGCGCAATGCCGCGTTCGATCAGGGCATTCACCACCGCCTCGGCCCGGGCAACCGATAGCGCCAGATTGCGCTGATCGTCCCCGTCGCTATCGGTATGTCCTTCCACGTCGATGGCCGCGTTCGGGCACAGGCTCAAAGCTTCGGCAAAGGCGTCAAGCTCCGCCGTTGCGCTCGCAGAAATGATCGCGGCGCCGGACTGGAAGAGAATGGCGTTGTGCGCCGAAAGTTCGGCGAGGGCTGCCTGGCAAAGCGCAAGATTGGTCGGCGCGCTGATCGAGGCGGACCAGTTCGTTCCCAACTCGGCGATCTGTGCGTCGACATTTGCCTTGGCGGCGGATGACGGCGCCTCGCCGGACAATTGCCAGGTGCCATCCGCCAGCGTCAATCGCCCGGGCTGCAACTGCAGCAAGGCGCGGAGCCCAGCCTGCATATCGGCAACAAAGCCTTCTGGCGCGCCGTCCAGCACCTGCAACCCACCTGTGTCGCTACCCGTGAGCGTTGCGGCATATCTGGCTGTGGCCTCAGCCGGTACCGAGCCAGCAAGGCTGACCGAACCGCTGGCGGAGCGGGTGGCGGAAAAGGCGTAGGCGGGGTCCGTCGCTGAAGCAGGTGCGGGTTGCGCCGCGGTCTCAGCCGGAAGGGCTTCAGCGATAGGCTCTGGCTCTGCTTCGGCGAGCGGCGCCTGGATTTCCGGTTCTGCGGTTTCCACCGGCGCCGGTTGAGGGTCCGTAAGCGCCAGCGACCAGCGGGGTGCAGCTGTGCCGAGGACTGCGACCGCACTCGAAACAATGTCTTGCGCAAGACCTGTGCCGGTGGCCGACCAGTCCGTGCCATCGAAGGCGACTTCGCCCTTAGCCAGCAGAGCCAGAACGTCGAGCGCCTGCAATACATCGCTTGCGAAATCAGCCGGTGCATCGGGACGGACAAGCGTATTGTCCGTCACTGACGCCCCACCGCGCACCGCCAGGAAGCGCTGCAGGGATTCAGCCGGAACCGCGCCATCAAAGGTGATACTGCCGTCAATCCCTTTTCGCGCGGACCAGGCGTATGGTTCGTTGTTGATGGGTTTGGGGGCCGAGATTGCGGCGTCGCCATCCAGTGCGAGTGTACTCGCCAGTTCCAGGCTGGCCTGGCGAGCGACAGCCGTTTCGGCTTCGCCAGTGAAGGACCATTGCGCCCCGTCGAAAGCTGCCCTTCCCTGCCGCAGGAGGAGCAGGGCATCAACCGCGGCCCTCGCATCTGCTGCGAAATTGTCCGGCGCCCCCAGGGCCACGCGAGAGGTATCGGCGACGCGGGTGCCAACGTGAACCTTGAAGTAGGACTGCAGCGAGGCCGCCGGCACATTGCCCGCAAACAGGAAGCTGCCATCGGGCAGGCGTTCTGCTGACCAGGTGTAGGGATCGGCCACCACAGGCTCTGGCGGCGGGGCCGTCAGGGCAAGGCTCCAGCCCGATTGTGCGAGGCCGCGAACGGCGAACTCGGTTTCAATCGACCCTTTGTCAATCGCCGAATCCGGCTCACCTTCTATTGTCCAAACTCTGCCGTCATAGCGGACAACGCCCGTTCTGAGCCAAGGCAGAAATTGCAGCGCCTGTTCTGCGGACGCGACAAAATCGGGCGTTTCGCCGGAGGCATAGCTGACGCGGGAGATGGCCGACGCCCCGGCTGCTGCCAACAAATCGGCCTCGACCTGAGGGCTCGGCAACATACCTTCAAGCGTAACCGCGCCGCTGGCATCTCGGCGCGCGACGAAACTGTAAGTCGCGGCAGGCGGCGCCTGAAAGGCAATCTCGCCCAATTGCAGCCCCTGAGGCAGGTTGGCGTCCAGCAGCGCCTGGACTGCGCGATAATCGCTCGGCGTCCGGGCAAAGCCAGAGAGTGATACGGCTTCCCCCGTCAGGGCAAAGCGGCCCTCGGACAAATGCGAGAGCAGTTGCAGGCCGAAATCGACCGCAAGGCGGTAGGTCTCGGGTGCCCCGCCACCAAATTTGAGGAAGGACACATCGGCACCTTCCAATTCTGCAAATTTCGCGCGGGTCTTTTCGTCGGGCACATAGCCGTCGAAAACCAGCACATCGCCAGGCTGGCGACTGATGCTGACCCAGTAGTCCACAACGGGTGGAGGCTGCAATTCGACGATGGAATTGGGACCCGAGAGCGCTTCGGTCACCGCCTGCGCCACTTCAATCGTGGGCGGCACGCCTTTGAGGTGGCTCACACCATCAACGATGCGCGCCTCGCCGCGGTCAAGCCGGGCCAATTGTTCAACCAGTAGCTTGGCCTGCTCTGCAAAGCCATCCGGTGCGCCCGAAGCCAGAGACAGCCCGGTGGCAACCGGGACGCCCGAAACATCGGCAAGGCGCAAGCGTTCAGCCAGCCTTTCCTCAGGCACATGACCGGAGATGGCAATGCGGTGGCCATCATAGTCTGCCCGCCAAGTATAGGGGCTCACGCGCACCGGTTCGATGGCAATATTGCCGCTGGCGATACCGGCTGGCAGTTCGGCAAGCGCCATCTGCAAATGCCCGAGCGCTCGCTCGGAATTGGCTTGACCAACGGCATTGAGCGTTAAGCCGGACAATTCAAAATGGCCGGCGGCAACATTGCCAGCTTGCGCCAGGGCATATTCCACCCCCTTGAGCCATTGTTGTTCGTCAGGTTGGCCCGATCTGATCTGCAGTTCCACCGCGGCCAGACCCGGCAGCGCCATAAGAGATTCGCGCAGATCTTCATTTGGTACGTTACCAAAGAGACTTACCGCACCATCTTCTACGGCCACATTAATACGATAGGGTGTGGCAAGCGGGGCTATCGTGACCGTCTGATCGATGCGATCCACGCCGGCCAAGGCAGCGAGACGCGAGACAGCAAGATCGCGTTCAGTGTCGGATGAGGTTGTCCCGGACAGCGCAAGCTGTCGGCCGGATACCGATACCCTCGCCCAAGTGGAGCCAGAGGCGTCGAGGGCCACCCTGCTCTCGTACGAGAGGTCAGCCACCATGGCCGGCGTTGACGTGGCCAGAGCTGCAATCGTGCCACCCAGCACTATAGCAACGCCCGGCGCCACCCATTTGAGGAGGTCCCTGATCATCCCGAATCCATTGGAAAACCGCAATTTTTCAAAGGTTAAATGATTTGCGGACGGGGACAAAGGGAAAAGGAACCCGGGGCCACCGAAGTGGACCGCAGACAATCAATCGCAGCGCTTGAGAACAAACAATCCTGCATTCGCAGAATTGGCGCAAAGTACAGCTTGCCCGACTACTGGCCTGGCCCAAAACGAAGAAAGGCCCGGCAGAGCCGGGCCTTTCCGAATTCAGCAGTAATCCAAGGATTACTTGAATTCCTTGGCAGCCTTGAAGGTGACCTTGTAGGCACCGTTCTGGTGAGCTTCGCCCTTGACCGAGGAGGTGAAACCACCACCCGGAGCCCAAGCGAGTTCGGCAGCGCCGTAGAAGTCGGAGGTGTTGGCAGTGACGTTGCCGTAAACACCAACTTCACCGGTGAGCTTGACGGTCTCGGAGACAGCAGCAACGAGCTGAGCAGCGACCTGGTAGCCATCAGCGCCACCAGCGTTGTTCGAGTCGAAGTACTTACCGCCCAGATTGATCGACACGCCTTCGGTGACGGTGGCACCGATAGAGCCGCCGAAGCCGAAGTCGGTGTTCATGCCAGTCGCGCCGATAGCTTCACCCGACAGAGCGATGGTGAACATGTCGAAGGTAGCCTGACCGGACAGCAGACCATGCCAAGCCGAACGGTTGGTGGTGGTGTCGGTGTTACCGGCAAACGCACCGCGGACCTTGAACTGATCAAAGGTGCCAGTGAAACCAGCATGAACTGCATAGGCTTCAATAGTGCCGTCGAGGATACCGCCAGCAAGACCGGTGACGTGGGCGGTGATGCCTTCACCCGCGTATTCCAGAACACCAACAGCGGTGCCGGCGAAGCTGGAATTGTTGCCCAAGACAACGTCCGGAGCGGTAGCGGTGTCGACCGCGTCAAGGTTTTCGAGACCAACCTTGACGGTGAAGCCATCGGCAACAGCCGATACGATCTGGATGACATGACCACCAGTGTCGAGATCGCCCAGGTCGGCACCGCCGGCCAGGTTGATATCCCACTTGACGCCCTTGTCAGCCCAGTCCGAGCCCATCAGGCCGAGGAAGTTGAACGGCTCGTCGTCGCCGAAGTTGGCAATCGAACCCTTCTTACCAGCCATGATGGTGGTGGTGTCGCCGATCGAGACAAAAGCTTCGTCGAAGTTGACAGCAGCCTGATCAGGGTTGTCGAGAACAGTCTCGTTGGTCCAACGAGTGCTCTGGACTTCCTTGAGCTTCAGGGTAACCGAGGCAGGGCCAAAGTCGGAGGAAGCGGTACCAACGAACTTCACCCAAGCCTCAACCTTGGACTGCCAGTCCAGCTCGGTGCCGGCGGCGCCATCGGGAGCCATGGTGGAGCGAGTGTTGGTGGTGCCCAGGATACCGGCATAGTTATAGGCACCGCGGTAGTTGCCCCACTGGAATTCATAGGTCACGCCGCCGGTGATCTGCAGGCAGTTGTCAGCCGACGAGATGGTCAGGCCGGAGATGCCGAGCGAGTCACAGACGTCGAGCGAGGTGAGAACACCCAGATCGGCGGCAAAGCCAGCGGTCGAAAGACCAGCGGCAGCAACAGAACCGAGGATAAGGCTCTTGAGTTTCATTAATTGACCTCCAAAGTCAGTCATTTTTGGTGCCGGTTACCCAGCGGTTTGTCGAAACGCGACCACACAATTCGTGGTGCTGTGTGTTGCCGTCGCGTTGCGACCGACAAACGATCCCATGCATGGATTCGCAAGACCCACTCTACGCATGCAAAAAGCTGACGCAATCGCGGCAAGCCGGATTCGGAGTTGTCACATTGTGGTTGCGCGACAGTTGTTGCAGATTCAGCACACACGCAGAAACGAACCGTTAAACCATCTGAAGAATTCGTTAAAATTCCAGGTTTTGGGGGTGTTTGAGGACGGGCATCTGGTCCGGCGCGGTTTGCCATGACTAGAATGTGGCGACCTGCCCAATCTGTGGCGAAGTGGTGGACCATATAAGGAGAGCGTTGTGGCCGAGGGAAGAGTGGCATTGGTTTCGGGCGCGACATCGGGAATCGGACTGGGTGTGGCACGGGGGCTGATTGAGGACGGCTGGCGCGTGGCGATTTGCGGGCGGCGGGCGGAGCGTGTGCGCGAACTGAACGAGGCGCATGGTTTTGACGCCTATGTCTGCGATGTCTCCAGGCCGGAATCGGTCGCCGAGATGTTTGCCGGCATTGCGGAACGCAGTGGCCGGCTGGACCTAGTGTTCAACAATGCCGGGCGCTTTGCGCCGGCGGCCAATTTCGGCGATCTCGACGTGGCGACCTGGCGCGACATGATCGACACCAACCTCAACGGCGTGTTCTATGTCGCGCAGGCCGCGTTCCGCATGATGCGGGATCAGGCGCCGCAAGGCGGGCGCATTATCAATAACGGGTCGATCTCGGCCCATGTGCCGCGTCCTCACGCCGCGTCCTACACGACCAGCAAACACGCGATCACCGGATTGACCAAATCCATCTCGCTCGACGGCCGCCCCTACAATATCGCCTGCGGGCAAATCGATATCGGCAATGCGGCGACGGACATGACAAGCAATATGAGTGCCGGCTCCCTGCAGGCCAATGGCACCATGGCGCCGGAGCCGACATTCGATGTGGCGCATGTGATCGATGCGGTGCGCTATATGGCCGGGCTGCCGCTGTCGGCCAATGTGCAATTCATGACCGTGATGGCGACCACCATGCCCTATATCGGGCGAGGCTAGTCAGCTCCCCACACTTTCGTACCGGCGATCCAGGTGGATTGCACCCGCCGCTGGCCGGAAAGATGCACGAAGCTGGCTTCGGCCGATGGGCGCAGATGGCCCAGGCGGTCGTCAACGCCAATGGCGCGGGCAGGATAGAGCGCCGCCATGCGGAAGGCTTCCTCCGGAGACAGGCCGAGGCGGTCGATAACGAAATTGACCGCGTCGATAATGTCGAGGTCGGCGCCGGCAAGCGTGCCGTCGGCGAGGCGCAGCGCGCCATCGGCGCGGGTGATGGTGCGACCGTTCAATTCGATGGTCTTAAGGTCGGTACCGGTTTGCGACATGGAATCGGTCACCAGGAAGATATGGCCGGGCCCCTGCTTTGCGCGCAGAGCGGCGCCCATGGAGGCCGCGTGGACATGAATGCCGTCGGCGATCAGGCCCGCATGGACCTCCGGGCGGTCCAGCACCGCCCCGACGATTCCGGGCTCGCGATTGCCGAGCTGGCTCATGGCATTAAACAGATGGGTGGCCATGCTGGCGCCCGCGTCGAAAGCGGCCATCGCCTGGTCATAGCCGGCATCGGAATGGCCAATGCTGACGATTGCGCCGGCTTCAACCAGCCGGGCGATCTGCTTGGGCGGCACAGTTTCGGCGGCCACGGTGCAGAGCAGGTTCGGGAGAGCCCGGGCCGCCGCGCAGAGGCGCAGCAGGTCGTCCTCATCCATGGGACGGATCAGCGACGGATCGTGCGTTCCCTTGCGCGAAAGCGCCAGATGCGGCCCTTCAAGATGCAGGCCGATGAAGCCAGGTACATGCGCGGCAGCCGCTTCAACACCGGCGGCAATGGCTTTTTCGTTGATTTCGGCAGTGTCGGTAATCAACGTGGGCAGAAGCGCTGTTGTGCCGAACTGCGCATGGGCGGAACAAATGGTACGGATAGCGTCCAGCGTCGGCGCGTTGTTGAACAGAACGCCACCCCCGCCATTGACCTGCAGATCGACAAAGCCGGGCACGATCATGCCACCATCGAGCACCACGCGCTCGGCGTGACCGGGGATGTCGGCACTGGCCACAATGCTCGTCACATAGCCGAACTCGATCAGCAGTGCCGCGCCGTCATACCAAGTCTCGCCATCGAAAATACGCGCGCCGGAGACGGATTTGAGATCACTCATACCGTTTCAGTTACCTTCTTAAGGGCCGGCGGCACATCGGGATTCAGGCCGCGGTGGCGCGAGAGAGCTTCGACAAATCCATAGAAGGAAACGATGAGCGCCAAAGGATCGGTGATCGGGTGGCCGGTGGCCGCGAAGGGAATGGCCTTTGCAGCGCCGGGGCGTTCGCTGGTGAGAAAGGCCTTGGCGCCCTGCCCGGCCAGTTTGTGCGCCATGTCGGCAACCGAGGTTTCGGCCGCGTCACGTGCAGCCAGACCAAGCACGGGATAGCCGGGCGTCACAATGGCCACCGGACCGTGCATGACTTCCGCGGCGCTGTAGGACTCAGCCTGGATGTTGCAGGTTTCCTTGAACTTCAGGGCCGCCTCATTGGCGATGGCGAAGCCCGGCCCGCGCCCCAGAACATAGAGCGCGTTGTGTCCATTAAGCGCCCCGATCAGATCCGACCAATCGCAGGCCACGGCGCGCGCCAGGCTCTCGGGCAGTGCGGCCACGGCGCGATCGATTTTGGCATCGCCGCTCCAGCGTGCCAGAAGGGCCAGTCCGGCCACGACCGAGGTCACAAAGGTTTTGGTGGCCGCAACGCTCTTTTCGGGTCCGGCATGCAGGTCAATGGTGAAATCGCTTGCCTCGGCCAGTGGCGAACCGGCCGTATTGGTGATGGCAATGGTGGTCGCACCGCTGCGCCGCGCCGACTGGGCCATGCCCACAATGTCGGGGCTCTTGCCAGATTGGGAAATGGCGATGGCCGCCGCCTTGCCCAGCTTCAGATCACGCCCATAGATGGAGGCGATGGAGGGGCCGACCGAGGCGACCGGTACGCCCATGGTCAGTTCAAAGGCGTATTTGAGATAGGTGGCGGCATGGTCGGACGAGCCGCGCGCCACAGTCACAACCAAAGCCGGGTCCAGTTCGCGCAGGCGGGCAGCCGCTGCGTCCAGACTGACGGCTGAGGCCTCAAGGAAACTGGCCACCACTTGCGGGATCTGATCGACTTCCTGGCGCATATGGGTCTGGGTGGTCATGATCTGAGGGCTCCATTGCTGGTATCGCCGAGCCGGAGTTCGGCGACGAAGTCATATGTGTCGCCCCGATAGATGGAGCGGGTGAACTCGACGACGCGGCCGGTGCCGAGATAAGAAATGCGCTCGATATGCAGGCCGGCCGAGCCGACGGGCACCTGCAGCAGGTGCGCATCATCCTCGGAAATATTGGCTGCGCGGATGCGCTGGATAGCGCGAACGGGGCGCATGCCTGTCTTCTCGAGATGCTTGTAGAGCGAATCCGCGATGCCGAGGGGGTCGGGCAGCACAGCCGTGGAAAGGCTGGCGCGTTCGATGGCCAGAGGCGTTTCTCCGGTCAGGCGGAGGCGGGAGATGCGCGCCACTCGATCTCCAGAACTCAGGCCCAGAACGATGGTCTCTTCGGGCGAAGGAATATAAAGCCCGCGCTCCAGCCACTCTGCCCGGACCGACATGCCCCGGCGCGCCATATCTTCAGTGAAAGACGTGAGCTGAGACAGGGACTGCTCGACGCGCTGCGTCTCGGGTGCAACGAATGTCCCCGAGCCATGACGCTGGACCAGAACCCCTTCGTGCACCAGATGCTGCACCGCCTTGCGCACCGTAACACGGGACACGTCGGCCCGCTGCGCCAGGTCGCGCTCGGACGGCAAGGCATCGCCGGGGTTGATAAGTCCGCGCTTTATGGCATCTTCTATCCAGCGCTTGAGCTGCAGATACAGTGGACCGCCAATCGGCAAAACCACCGGACCTTCGCCAAACATATTGCCGGACTGCTCAGTCAAAAGACCTCCTTGGCCGGCCATTCTGGAGACCGGCGAGCCGTATGTGCCCAAAGTGGCACAGACCTATGATACCAATAAAATACCATTCACCAAGCCCCATCTGCAGAATGGTGAGCAATTTCTCCATCTTGCTGTGGAAATTGGTCTTTTGCCGCCGCTTGCTACCCTCTTGACCGCGGCGGAGTGATAAGTGGTATTTGTTTGGCATTAACGATGTCCAGGAGCAGCCGATGACAAACAGGCAAACGGAAGCGCGGCACCCCCAGGCTATCGGCCTTGACCTGAAGCCGGACGCGGACATTCTGGCACTCCTGGCTTCCGGCCAGGCCGACGCCGCCCAATGCGTCGCAACGGCAAGTCCCGCCATCGCCCAGGGCGCCGAACTGGCCGCCGAAGCCCTGCGCAAGGGCGGCAGGCTGGTCTATGCCGCAGCCGGCAGTTCTGGCCTGATGGCACTGGCCGATGCGCTCGAACTGCCCGGAACCTATGGCATTGAACGCCACCGTATTGAAATCCTTCTGGCAGGAGGAGCGGAGGCGCTCCGGGACATGCGCGGCGGACCGGAGGACGATGCGCAAGCTGCCACGAAGGATACCGAGGCGCTTAACCTCAGCGCCAATGATTGTCTGATCGCCGTCACCGCCAGCGGGCAGACACCCTACCCTCTGGCCGCTGTGGACGTTGCCCGTGCGGCCGGGGCAAGAACGATCGGCATTGCCAATAATGCTGGGGCCCCGCTGTTTGCCAAGGTAGATGCGGCCATCTGCCTGCCGACCCCGGCCGAAGTCATTGCCGGATCAACCCGGATGGGCGCAGGAACGGCGCAGAAGATAGCGCTCAACATGCTCTCCACCCTGATGGCCGTTCATCTGGGGCATGTGCATGACGGCTATATGGTCAATGTCATCGCAGACAATGAAAAGTTGCGGGGCCGGGCCTGCGGGATTGTCGCGGCCATCGCCGGCGTGGAGGAGGCCGCGGCAAGAGCTGCCTTGGAACTCAGCGCGGGGGCGGTCAAACCGGCCGTGCTGATCGCCAGGGGCGCACCGGATTTAGAGATGGCCTTGAGCATTTTATTACGGAATGACGGCCATCTGCGCCGCTCCCTGACAGAGCTCAACTGAGTAGCCGACAATTCTTCCTGTTATTTACGGGAAAGATTTGGTTAACTTCTTCCCAGTGGTGGCTGGGGAGCAACATATCATGTCCTGGATATCGTTCAGAACAGGCGGTGGCCGTCTGAAAATCAAGCCACGCTCGCAAATGCGCCGGGCGGAGCGGAACAGGAAAGTGAAGGTTCTTGACCTCGGACTTATCCTGGTAACCTGGTGGTCGCGCGACGACCTGGAACGTTACGGCTGAGCAACAGGTCGATACGGTCTTTGCCCTCCTGGCTCTACCGAAAATTTCTCAAGAATCTTGTCGATCTCCTCTCCGGCCGGTCGTCGCTTTGACGAGATGCCAAATCAGAGGAGACCTCAAATGAACCTGCAAACCACTGAGCATATGTCGCAAGCAGACACCAATCGTGACCTCGTTCTGACGCGCCTGATCGACGCTTCGCCTGAGGCGGTCTACCGCTGCTGGACCGAGCCGGACCTGATGATGCGCTGGTTTGCGCCCAAGCCATGGACGACCCCGCGCGCCAGTGTCGATCTGCGTCCAGGGGGCGCATCTTTGGTCGTGATGGCTGACGAGGGTGGCACTGAATACCCCAGTCCCGGGCAGTATCTGGAAGTTGTTCCAAACCGTAAGCTTGTGTTTACCGATGCCTTTGTCGGAGACTGGCAACCCTCGGAGAAACCTTTCTTTACCTGTGTGCTGACCTTCGAGCCAGAAGGGAGCAAGACCCGTTACACGGCGACCGCGCGGCATTGGACCATCGGAGACAGGCAGGCCCATGAAAAGATGGGTTTTCATGAAGGTTGGGGGTTATGCGCAGCGCAGTTGGAAGAGGTCGCCAAGTCGCTGTGATTTTGGCAAGAACCAAAAGACCCCGGAGGTGGGGGCACCTTCGGGGTCTTTTACCGGTTCTCGATATTTCTCAATCGCGTTCCAGTCTGGTTTGAACGGCTGAACCCCGCCATGGTTCCTCACACCCGACACAACGATCTCATACTCAATTGCGGATTGGCGGAGGGCAGAATGAGCGATATTTCCGGTGGGTGCCTTTGCGGCGCGGTGCGCGTACAAGCGCATGGGGCTCCATATCGGGTGGGGCTATGCCACTGCATGGATTGCCGGAAACACCATGGCGCATTGTTTCATGCCTCCGTCATCTACGCCGACACGGCTGTCGACATATCTGGTGAGACCCACACATATGCAGGGCGGCACTTTTGCCCCCGCTGCGGTTCCTCGGTCTTTTCGCGCAGTGGAGACGAGATCGAGATCAATCTGGGCTCGCTCGACTCGATCAACCAGTTCCATCCCAGCTATGAACTCTGGACGATCCGCCGAGAAAGCTGGCTGCCGCCGTTCCATGGCGTGAAAAGCTATCCGGAAGATCGCGCTGGCGCCGAACGAGCCGAACCATAGCCCCCGTCAGGGCTGCTCTGGGTCGAAGGACACCTCGCCGGCCAGTTCGGCGACATGGTCAATGACGGCGGCGGCGTCGGGATGATCGCTGCCGAGCATGTCGGCCACCCGCTCCAGGGCGGCGATCAGCATGATCTGCTCCCAATCCTTGAGATCGGAGAACTGCTTGTGAAACTGGGCATGAACGCCATCCGGGGCAATGTCGAGCACCTTCCGGCCCTTGTCGGTCAGCGAGAGCAGCACCTGGCGCCGGTCTTTTTCGCCCCTCCGGCGCTGGATCATGCCGGTGGTTTCCAGTTTTTGCAGCAAGGCGGTCGTGGTCGCCTGGGTAATGCCCATGCGGCTCGCAATATGGCCGGCGGTCTTTTCCTGCTCGCCATCCAGGATCTGCATGAAAATGAGTTGAGAGGGCGTGAGGCCGGTTTCGCGCATCAGCTGCTTGGAGTTGGACTCGGTGGCACGCAGGATCTTCCGCATTGCCGTCAGCGCCGATTTGGTCCGATCTTCCAATAGCATGCTCCAGAGTCTTCCCCATCATATTATCGTCAGAATGCGGGGAACCCAAGCACGATAGCTGCGTTTGAATTTCCTTAGTCAAAACTAACTTGTTTTTCTCTGCAAAAGCACAAACCGCATCCCAACAAAATATTTTGGAGCATCAGCTTTCACGCAACCCACTGATTTCATAGGGGAGATCACGGTTCCTTGTCATGCGCATGACGGCCTGCAACGAACTTTGGCCAATATGTGGGTTGAAATTTAGTTCAACCAAGCTAACTTTCGCCACCATGATTTACGGCAACTCAGCGCTGTTCGATGCCAGTGCCCTTCACCGGCAAACCGCAAGTGCCCCGCAAGCGAGCATTCGTGCCCCCATCAGTACGGATGGCTCGAAGGTGTGGAAGCTCATCGGTGCCACCAGCGCGCTCGATGATAATTCGCTCTATTGCAACTTGCTGCAGGCCACCCATTTCGCCGCCACCTGTGCCATCGCAGAGCAGGACGGCGAGGTCGTCGGCTGGCTCTCAGGCTATATCCCGCCCGAGCACCCCGACACCTATTTCGTCTGGCAGGTCTGCGTCAGTGACGCTGCACGCGGACAGGGTCTTGGGCGCCGCCTGATTGGCGACGTGCTGGCCCGCCCGGTGTGCCGCGCTGTAACGACGCTGCAATGCACCATCACCCATGACAATGAACCAAGCTGGGGCCTGTTTACGGGCATTGGCCGCAAGCTCAATGCGCAGCTGCAGCAGGTCGAATTGTTCGAGAAAGACGCCCATTTCGACGGGCTGCATGACAGCGAGTACGCAGTCAGCATCGGCCCGTTCAGTCCCGAGAAGGTGACGGCGCTTACGAGCGCCTGATCGTACAACCTTTTACGACCCATCCCTTTGACTATCCACGTCCAGGAGACGTTCCCCATGGCCACGACAGCAACCATCACGCCCATCAATACCTTTGAGCGCGTCGAAAGCCGCGTGCGGTCCTATTCGCGCAGCTTTCCCAAGGTGTTCGACCGGGCGCTTGGCTCGACCATCTTTGATACCAATGGCAAGGCCTACACCGACTTTCTGGCCGGCTGCTCGACGCTCAATTATGGGCATAATGACCCGGACCTGAAATCGGCGCTGATCGAGTACATTTCCAACGACGGTATCGCGCATGGCCTGGACATGTTCACGGACGCCAAGGAGCACTTCCTCTCGACCTTCGAGCGGTTGATCCTGCGCCCGCGCGGCATGACGCATCAGCTTCAGTTTACTGGGCCAACCGGCGCCAATGCGGTGGAAGCGGCGATGAAGCTGGCCCGCAAGGTGACTGGACGCACCAATATCATCTCCTTTACCAATGGCTTCCATGGCGTGACCATGGGCGCGCTCGCCGCAACGGGCAATGGCAAGCACCGCGGTGGCGCAGCAATGCCGCTCTCCGGCGTTACCCGCGCCGCCTATGATGGCTATCACGGCCCGGACATCAACACGGCCGACCTGCTTGAGCGTCAGTTGAGCGATCCGTCCAGCGGCATCGACGCGCCCGCGGCGATCATCGTCGAGACCGTTCAGGGCGAAGGCGGTCTCAATGCCGCCTCCCCCGAATGGCTGCGCCAGATCCAGGCGATTGCCCGCAAGCACGGTGCCCTGTTCATCATCGACGACATTCAGGCCGGTTGCGGCCGCACGGGCGGGTTCTTCTCGTTCGACGGCATGGATCTGTCTCCAGACATCGTCACCATGGCCAAGTCGCTTTCGGGCATGGGCCTGCCGCTGGCCATGACGCTCATCAAGCCGGAGCACGATATCTGGAAGCCGGCTGAACATAACGGCACCTTCCGTGGCAACAACCACGCCTTCGTGACCGCCGCTGCGGCGCTTGAGAAGTTCTGGTCGGACGACCGCTTCATCTCGGATGTGAACGAGAAGGCCCGTTATCTCGGCGAGCGTCTGGCTGCCATTGCCGATGAGCATGGCCTGACCACCAAGGGCCGCGGCATGATGGTCGGCATCGACACCGGTTCAGGCGAGAGCGCAGCTGCCATCTGCAAGGCCTGCTTCGCCAAGGGCCTGATCATCGAAACTTCGGGCAGCTTTGACGAAGTGGTCAAGGTGCTCTGCCCGCTCACCATTTCCCTCGACCAGCTGACCGCCGGCATCGACATCATGGAGACCGCCTTTGACGCGGTCCTGGGGTCGCACCGCGCGGCGGCCGAATAAGGACTTTTCAGCAATGATTGTACGCGATCTCGAATCCGCCCGGATGGGCGACCGCCTCGTCAATTCCAGTGGCTGGGACAGCACGCGCCTGCTGCTGGCCGGCGACGAGATGGGGTTCAGTTTTCACATCACCCGGATTCACGAAGGCACCAGCCACGTGTTTCACTACAAGCATCACTTCGAGAGCGTCTATTGCATCTCGGGTGAGGGCTCGATCGAGGAACTGGATACCGGCGTGGTGCACCAGATCCGCCCGGGCGTGATGTATGCGCTCAACCTCAATGACAAGCATCGCCTGACCGCCAAGAGCGAGATGGTGATGGCGTGCTGCTTCAACCCGCCGGTGACCGGCAAGGAAGTGCACCGCGAGGATGGCTCCTACGCCCCGATTTCCGAAGACGCGTAAGCGTCCAGATACTTAAAAACACAAACTGAAAGGCGAGAACCATGACCCAGTCAGCTTTCGACACCGCCAATCACGATGACTACCCCACCCGCTTGCCAGCCGAAAAGTGGCAGGAGCGCAAAGACCCCGTCGTCTGGGGCAACTGGACCCCGGAAGCGCCGCTGACGCGTGCGCAGACCGAGAGCTTTGAAAAGAACGGCTATCTGGTCCTCAAGGACGTCTTTTCCCCGGCAGAAGTCGCCGCCCTGCAGAAAGAATCCGCCCATATGCGTTCGGGCGAGGCAAAGATTGCAGAAGACAACGTGATCACCGAGCCCGGCTCGAACGAGGTGCGCACCGTCTTCCGGCTGGATGAAGAGAATGCGCTGTTCGCGCGCCTCGCCAGCGACCGCCGCATTGCCGGCGCCGTCAGCTTCCTGCTCGATGACGAGGTTTATCTCCACCAGTCGCGCCTGAACTATAAGCCGGGCTTTACCGGCAAGGAGTTCTACTGGCACTCGGACTTCGAAACCTGGCACGCCGAGGATGGCATGCCGCGCATGCGCGCCATTTCGGCCTCGATCCTGCTCACGGACAATGACGCGCTCAATGGTCCACTGATGCTGATGCCGGGCACCCACAAGAATTTCATCGCCTGTGCCGGCGAGACCCCTGAGGATAACCACAAGACCTCGCTCAAGAAGCAGGAAATTGGCGTTCCCTCGCATGACGCGCTGACGAAGATGGCCAAGGAACATGGCATCGACTACGCCTCGGGCAAGGCCGGGACCGTGGTGCTGTTCGACTGCAACACGATGCACGGCTCGAACGGCAATATCACGCCCTTCCCGCGCTCGAATGCCTTCTTTGTCTATAATGCCTGGTCCAACCGCGTTGTAGCGCCCTTCGCGGCCAAGAACCCGCGCCCGGCATTCCTCAGCTCGCGTGACCCCAAGGGTCCGATCAGCATTGAGACCGGCAAAATCGGCTAAGGCCGGTTTCTAAAGACGCCCACGACCAACCAAATGGCTCCGCTCCCGAAAAGGGAGCGGCTGGAGACTGCATGACCACCGAAAGCCCGCGCCATACTGTTGAAAAGATCGGCGGCACCTCGATGTCCCGCACCGAGGAATTGCTCGACACCGTGCTGATTGGTAACCGCAAGGGTGCCGATCTGTACCAGCGCATCTTTGTGGTCTCGGCCTATGCCGGGATGACCGACGACCTGCTCGAACACAAGAAATCCGGCAAGCCCGGCGTCTATGCGCTGTTTTCCAGCGCCGAGAGCGGCTGGGGCTGGGGCGATGCCCTCAGCGCCGTGGCCGACAAGATGTTCGCCCATAATGAGCGCATCTTCGCCGACGAAGGCGCCCGTCAATCGGCCAACCGCTTTGCCCGCGAGCGGGTGGAAGGCGTGCGATCCTGCCTGATCGATCTGCAGCGGCTGTGCTCATTCGGGCATTTCCAGCTCCAGCAGCATCTGCTGACCGTGCGCGAAATGCTGGCCTCGCTGGGTGAAGCCCATTCCGCGTTCAACACCGCGCTGCTGCTCAACCTCAACGGCGTCCGCGCCCGGATGATCGACCTCACCGGCTGGCGCGACGAGGGCCAGTACACGCTCGATGAGGCCATTGAGCGGGCGCTGGCAGATGTCGATCTTGCCACCGAGCTGCCGATTGTCACAGGCTATGCCCAATGCAGCGAAGCGCTGATGGGCACCTATGACCGGGGCTATTCGGAGGTGACCTTGTCGCGACTGACGGTCGTGACCAAGGCGCGCGAGGCGATCATTCATAAGGAATTCCACCTTTCGAGCGCCGACCCGCGGCTGGTGTCGCAGGATGCAGTGCGCGTGATTGGTGAAACCAATTACGACGTGGCCGACCAGCTCTCCAATATGGGCATGGAAGCGATCCATCCCCGCGCGGCCAAGGGCCTGCGTCGAGCCGGTATTCCGCTGCGTGTGAAAAATGCTTTCGAGCCGGAACATCCCGGTACGGTGATCCGTTCTGACCTTGATGCGCAGTCACCCCAGGTCGAAATCGTGACCGGATTGAAAAATGTCTACGCCTTCGAGTTCTACGACCAGGACATGGTCGGGGTAAAAGGCTACGACGCCGAAATCCTCGAGGCGCTGAAGCGGCACAAGGTCTGGATTATCGCCAAGACCTCCAACGCCAACACCATCACCCATTATCTCAAGGGTTCGATGAAGGCGATCAAGCGGGTCGAGACCGATCTGTCCAACGCCTTTCCGACAGCCGATATCTCCTTGCGCAAGATTGCGCTGGTCTCGGCCATCGGCCGCGACCTGGGATCGCCGAAGGTGCTGACCCAGGCCATTCGTGCCCTCTCAGATGCCGGGATCGAGCCGCTGGGCGTGCACGACCTGCTACGCAAGGTCGACCTGCAGGTCATCGTCGAGCCCGACCAGTTCGAAGCCACAATCGCGGCCCTGCACAAGGGCCTGATCGAAGACTGGGCCGCCGCCCCGCAACACAAATTGCACGCGGCAGCCTGATCCATGCCGGCTGCAGGGATGGGCAGCAGCCGGTTTCAACCGCCCGAAGAAGAAGAAATGAGGAGAACACACATGACCAAATTCGGAAAAACCGCAGTCATGGCGCTGTCCGCCATCGCCGCTTCGGCACTTGCCTCTACCGCTGTCAGCGCCGCATCGCTGGCCGAAATCCAGGAATCGGGTTCGATCCGCATCGCGGTCGCCAATGAGATTCCCTATGGCTATATCGATCCGGTCTCGGGCGAAGCCAAGGGTGCCGGCCCAGACGTGGCCAAGCACATCGCCGAGGAACTCGGCGTGACCGATATCGAGTGGATCACCACCGACTTTTCCTCGCTCATCCCCGGCCTGCAGGCCGACCGGTTCGACATGGTTGCCGCCGAAATGGCCATCATACCGACCCGTTGCGCCACGGTCATCTATTCGGAGCCCAACACTTCCTATGGTGAAGGTCTCCTGGTGCCCGCCGGCAATCCCAAAGAGCTGAGCGGCTATGCTGACTTTGCTGACAATTCCGATCTCAAGGTCGCCATCATGGCCGGCGCGAACCAGCTCGACATGATGCAGGCACTGGGCGTGTCGGAAGGTCAGCTCGTAACCATCTCGTCCAACGCCGATGCGATCTCGACCGTTTCGACCGGTCGCGCCGACGCCTATGCCGCGACCGGCCTGACCGCCAGCGAACTGGCCGGCCAGAGCGACTCCGTGGAAGTCGCCGAAGGCTTCACCGATCCCGTGATCAATGGGACCGAACAGCGCTCTTGGGGCGGTTTCGTCTTTGCCCAGGGCAATGAAGAGCTGCGCGACGCGGTCAACGAAGTGCTCGCAGAGTACAAGCAGACCGACGAATGGCTGAATACGGTTTCGGGCTACGGCTTTACCGATGCCGATACTTCGCGCTCGTTCGACATGAGCACTGAAGAGCTCTGCACCGAGTAGTTTCGGTTCATGATCTGATCTGCCGGCGGGCGCTTGCTTGGCGCCCGCCGGTAAATTGGTTTAAGCTTCACCAGCAACAACAATAAAAAAGCTAGGTTGAGAACGCCTTCATGGATTGGACCCAATATCTCAACCCCCTGATGCTGGGGGCTTGGGTGACCATCGAGCTGACGATCTATTCAACGGTGTTCGGAGCGATCCTTGCGTTCGCCGCAGGCATCGGCAAGCTTGCCCATAACCCGCTGATCAGGGCGATTTCGATAGGCTATATCGAGATATTCCGCGGTACCTCGCTGCTGGTGCAGCTCTTCTGGCTGTATTTCGCCCTTCCGGTCGCCGGCCAGGCGATTGGCATCGATCTGCGCCTGCCCCCTGTCGCCGCCGGTGTCTTGGCGCTGTCGCTCAATATTGGAGCCTATGGCGCCGAGGTTGTGCGCGGGGCCATCCAGTCCGTCTCCAAGGATCAATATGAGGCCGCCAAGGCGCTCAATTTCACGCCGCGAATGACCCTGTGGCGGGTCGCGCTGCCCCAGTCGATCCCCGAAATGATGCCGCCTTTCGGCAATCTGGCCATTCAGAATCTCAAGGATACTGCGCTCGTTTCGCTCATTTCCTTGTCCGACCTAGCGTTTCGTGCTGAGCAATTGCGCAATTTCACCCAGGACTCGACGACGATCTACACACTGGCTTTGTTGATGTATTTCGGCCTGGCGCTGGTTTTGACCGCTATGATGAAACTGCTCGAGCGGTTTGTGGGCCGCTGGCGCGCCGGAGCGAGGTAGAAATATGCTCTTTGGAATTGAATGGGACACGTCCTCGGGCTGGGCATTTGCCGTTTCGATACTGCCCATCCTGCTGATCGGCATGTGGGTGACCATCCAGGCCACCGTACTGGGCTTCTTCATCGCGCTCGTCGTAGGGCTCGTCTGGGCAGCACTCAAAGCCGCCCCGCTCAAGATCATCTCCTGGCCTGCCGCGGTGGTCACCGAGTTCTTGCGTGACACGCCGCTGTTGATCCAGTTGTTCTTTCTTTATTACGTGTTGCCCGAATTCGGGATTACCCTACCCGCTTTCATGACAGGCGCGCTGGCCCTTGGCCTGCAATATTCGGCCTATACCTCGGAAGTTTATCGCGCCGGCATCGAGGCCGTGGCCAAGGGCCAGCACGAGGCAGCACGCGCTCTCAACCTTTCGGGCACTCGCACCTTTACCCACATCGTCCTGCCCCAAGCCGTGCCGCGCATTGTTCCGGCAATGGGCAACTATCTGGTGTCGATCATGAAGGATGTGCCGTTGCTGTCAGTGGTAACGGTGCTGGAAATGCTCAACGTGGCCCGCATCATCGGCGACAGGACATTCAACTATCTGATTCCGCTTTCGTTGGTCGGCGCAATCTATCTCATCATGACTCTGGTGGCCTCGAGTGGCGTGCGCCTGCTCGACAACTGGCTGCCCAAGCAGGGGATTCCCTTGAAATGACCGAAGAACCGATCATCAAATTTGACAAGGTGGTGAAGCGCTTCGGCGATCTGACGGTGCTCAACGAGCTCGATTTCGAGGTCAAGAAGGGCGAAAAAGTCTCGATCATCGGCCCGTCCGGGTCAGGCAAATCGACCGTGCTGCGCATTCTGATGACGCTCGAAGATATCAATGGCGGCGTGGTGACGGTGGGCGGCGAGCCGCTGTGGCACGAAAAGGCGCCGGACGGCAGCCTCAAGCCGGCCAGCGAAGCGCATCTGCACAAGATGCGCGCCCAGCTTGGCATGGTGTTCCAGCAGTTCAACCTGTTCCCGCACATGACCGTGCTGCGCAATATCACCGAAGCGCCTGTCAGGGTGCTCGGCATGTCCAAGAAGGACGCCAAGGACCGGGCTGAAGAACTGCTCGACCTGGTAGGTCTGGCGGACCAGGCACAGAAATATCCGCACCAGCTTTCCGGTGGCCAGCAGCAGCGCGTCGGCATCGCCCGGGCCCTGGCCATGCGCCCCAATATCCTGCTGTTCGATGAGCCGACCTCGGCGCTCGATCCCGAACTGGTGGGCGAAGTGCTCAACGTGATCGGCAAGCTGGCCGAGGAACATGACCTCACCATGCTGCTGGTCACGCATGAGATGCGCTTTGCCCGCGAAGTCTCGGACCGCGTCTGCTTCTTCGACCAGGGCCGCATCCGCGAGGAAGGCGCGCCCGAAGACCTTTTCACCGACCCCAATGAAGAGCGCACCCGCGAGTTCCTGCAGGCGGTGCTGGACACCTGATCGGCAATGAACGGTACAATCTCAGCCTGTTGGCTGCGACAGAAACCAGGCAACCAGCTCCGCCGAATTGCTGACGCCCACTGACCGCGCCAGACGGAGCCGGTGGGCCTCGACTGTGCGCCTGGAGAGCCCGACTTCCTCGGCAATGGCAGCGTTGGTCTTGCCTTGGGCGACAAGGGTCAAGATCTGCCTTTGCCGTCCGGTCAGCTTGAGAGTGGTTTCGGTCACCGGGCGGATCATTGGTTCAAAGCAGTAGAGCGCTGCCGCAAACGGGTCCTGAGCGTCACGCGAACGCCCATTGACCCGGCACCAGAAGCGCTGCCCGCCCGCCCCGGCCATGATGCGCTCGTCGTAATAGACCGCGCCTCCGGGCAGATGGTGGCGCCACATTTCACCCGTGCGAACGAAGTCGGCAATCGCCGGATAGAGCCTTGAGAAGCTGGTCTCGGCCAGTTCTTCGCGCCGATAGCCGAACAGGTCTGCAAACTCGGTGTTGCAGTCGCGGATGATGCGATGGGCTGCATAGACCATTGGCACCGGGATGTCGGCTAAGGCGAAGCGAAGCTCTGCGATCATGTGGTAGAAATACGACTAACCGGCCAGGCATCGCAAGTCCTAGCGTTTGGGCAACAAACCCGAAACGGGAGGAGGACTGCCCATGCGAAAGCTTCGCTCTAATGCGGCCGAGGCGCTGGCCGATGTACTGGCCGACGGCATGACCATCATGTCCGGAGGCTTCGGCCTCTGTGGCATTCCGGAAGCCTTGATCGAAGGGATCGAAGCATCCGGCGCTAACGGTCTTACCGTCATTTCCAACAATGCCGGCGTCGATGGCATCGGCCTGGGGCGCTTGCTGGCCACCCGTCAAATCAAGAAAATGATCTCGTCCTATGTGGGCGAGAACAAGCTGTTTGCCGAGCAATATCTGTCCGGCGAACTGGAACTGGAATTCAACCCTCAGGGCACTTTGGCCGAGCGCATACGCGCCGGGGGCGCAGGCATTCCGGCCTTCTTCACCAAGACCGGGGTGGGCACTCTGATTGCGGAGGGCAAGGAAGTCCGGCGCTTCGGCGAGGATGACTATGTGATGGAAACCGGGCTGGTCGCCGACGTGTCCATCGTTCATGCCTGGAAAGGCGACCACGAAGGCAATCTCGTCTACCGGATGACGGCGCGGAACTTCAATCCGATGATGGCGACGGCCGGCAAGGTGACCATTGCCGAGGTCGAGGAGCTCGTGGACACCGGAAGCTTCGATCCCGACCATATTCACACGCCGGGCATATTCGTCGACCGCATCGTGCATGTGCCCAATCCGAAAAAGCATATCGAGCAGCGCACCGTGCGGCAGCGCGATGAGGAGATGGCATAATGGCCTGGACCCGCGACCAGATGGCGGCCCGCGCCGCCCGCGAACTTCAAGACGGTTTTTACGTCAATCTGGGCATCGGCATTCCGACGCTGGTGGCCAACTACATTCCCGCCGGCATGGATGTGCGCCTGCAATCCGAGAACGGCATGCTGGGCATGGGCCCCTTCCCCTATGCGGGTGAAGAAGATGCTGACCTGATCAATGCAGGCAAGCAGACCATCACCGCCCTGCCCGAGACGAGCTTCTTTTCTAGCGCCGACAGCTTTGGCATGATCCGCGGCGGCCATGTCGACCTGTCGATTCTGGGCGCCATGCAGGTCTCCGAGGCCGGTGACCTCGCCAATTGGATGATCCCGGGCAAGATGGTCAAGGGCATGGGTGGCGCCATGGATTTGGTGGCGGGCGTCAAGCGCGTGGTCGTGGTGATGGAGCACGAGGCCAAGGGCCAGGCCAAGCTGCTCACCGAATGCACCCTTCCCCTGACCGGGAAGCGGGTAGCCGATCTTGTCATCACCGATCTGGGTGTCTTTTCTATCGCGCGACGGGGAGAAGTGGACATGCGCCTGATCGAGCTGGCCGATGGCGTGAGCGTTGAAGAGATCCGGTCCAAGACCGAAGCGCGGTTCACCGTTGCGCTCGAGGAACAGGCGGCATGAGCAATATCGTCATTGTCGGCGCTGCCCGCACGCCAGTCGGCAGTTTTCTGGGTCCTTTGAGCACGGTACCGGCTCACGAGCTTGGCGCGGTCGCCATCACGGCAGCCCTCAAGCGCGCAGGCGTGTCTCCCGAAGAGATCAACGAGGTGATTCTGGGCCAGGTGCTCACGGCCGGCGCGGGTCAAAACCCAGCCCGGCAGGCCGCGGTAAAAGCTGACATTCCAAAATCGGCCACCGCGTTTGGCATCAATCAGGTCTGCGGCTCAGGCCTCAGGGCGGTCGCCCTGGGCATGCAGCAGATCATGAGCGGCGACGCCGATATCATCGTGGCGGGCGGCCAGGAGTCGATGTCCCTCTCCCCCCACTGCCAGAGCCTGCGTGGCGGAGCCAAGATGGGCAATGTCAGCCTGGTCGACACCATGGTCAATGACGGCCTGCTCGATGCCTTTGGTGGGTATCACATGGGTATCACGGCCGAAAACGTGGCCAGGCAGTTCGGTATTTCGCGGGCGCAGCAGGACGCGTTTGCTCTCGCCAGCCAGCACAAGGCTGCCGCAGCTCAGGCCGCTGGTCACTTTAGGGACGAGATCGCCCCGGTCAGCATCGAGACGCGCAAGGGCACCACGATCATTGACGCCGACGACCATTTGCGCCCCGATACCAATGCCGAGGGCTTGGCCAAGCTTCGCCCGGCCTTCGACAAGGATGGCTCCGTCACTGCCGGCAATGCCTCGGGTCTCAACGATGGCGCAGCAGCGCTGGTGCTGATGCGGGAAGACGAGGCCTCACGTCGTGGCCTTACCCCCCTTGCCCGCATTGCCAGCTGGGCGACGGCCGGAGTTGATCCTTCGGTCATGGGCACGGGCCCCATTCCCGCATCCCAAAAGGCGTTGGAAAAGGCCGGCTGGTCCATCGCCGAGCTCGACCGCGTGGAGGCCAACGAGGCTTTCGCGGCTCAGGCCTGCGCGGTTAATGCCGGCATGGGCTGGAACCCGCACATCGTCAATGTCAGCGGCGGCGCCATCGCGCTAGGCCACCCCATCGGCGCCTCGGGCGCCCGCATTCTGGTAACGCTGCTGCACGACATGACGCGCAACGGTCTGAAGCGAGGCCTCGCCACGCTCTGCATCGGCGGCGGCATGGGCGTCGCCCTCTGTGTCGAGCGCTAGCAGCTTTTCGTGAATCGGCACGCCGAGGGGGCGTGCCGATTGCGACTGTCATCCATCGCACTAAAGCATATCCAGTAACCGCACGTCGCGACGGTACCCGTAACGGGCGACCAGCGTATGCGCCGGCACGCGCGGACGCCCGAAACCGCCATGAAAAATTGTGCTGCTAGCAGGATGTCAGGAAAGTGGCAGAGAGGAAGCCTGCCTGTTCGGCTAAGCTCCTGAAATATAGAGCGCCCTGCCCTTGCTATTCCGTATTTGCCCCATTTTCGTTGCCTAGGTTGTAGCATCGGACTCGCACATGGCGCGGAACAAGCTGAATGAAACCAAGATCAAGGCGCTGGTCGCACCCGGCATCTACCTAGGTCGCAATAGGTACCGTCGCCAGATGGAGCCGTCACACCCACCCCTTTCGGGCCACCAACCCGGTCCACCCCCGCGCCGCCGACACCACCGAAAACTGGCGCGGGCGATTTTTTTGTCTTCAATAGATGCTACACTTCGAAGCCTCTATGAGGACAAAACAATGCAACTGGATTGGACGACTGTTGATCTTAGGCGCGTCAGTGGAAATAAAATCGAAGGCATCGAAGATGTTCGGTATCTCAAAGAGAGATACGTATACGTAATTGAGACTCCAAAATCATTAGCCATTCGGTATGACAAGGGGATATCGAACGTCTGCTATATCGGCAGACAAGGATACCGCTCCAATGGTGATCGGCTCCACGCACATGCCAAAAACTGGATCAGCAAGTTTCTTATACTGAGCCAGGGCGACGAACCGTTCCGTCTGCACTACTGTCATCCACGGCGGAAGAATTTCTTCGATGCCTATGCTGACATTGAGGCCCTTCTAATCCGAGAGTTCGCTGACGAGTTTGGCAGAGCACCGATCTTCAATAAGCGCTCTGAAAGAGAGCGTGGGACCTACGAAGTCAACTTCAACGCATCATTTCGGGAACCGCGCCCATTGACGGGCGCATACGCCATTGATGCTCGGAAGAACGTAGAGCCGGACATTTTGGAGTAGAGGCGCCACATTTAGGCCTCCCCGCTCCGACGATTCACCAGCGCCCAAGCAGCCTGCGCCATACAAGACATTCAATCACAACACTTGTCGGGATTGATCGACGTTATGGCAACCGGCGAAAAACTGGAAAAAAGCCAATAAAATCAAGAATAATGGCGGAGAGGAAGGGATTCGAACCCTCGAGACAGTTGCCCATCTGCACCCTTAGCAGGGGTGTGCCTTCGACCACTCGGCCACCTCTCCAGCGGGGTCGGGTCTAGCGGCCCTATGGTAGGATGGCAAGTGGTTTTTGTCCGGGGCACGACAAGGACTTGCTCTCTGTGGATGTTGGGGAACCCGCCTGCCGTAATTTGGTTGGTATGTGCAGCCATTCATGGCTCTAATCGGGGCGATGGCGGAGACGGTTTCTGGATCGATTCCATGGCCGGGACACCAACAAGGGGCAAACGTGGATGAAGTGGAAGAGCGGCAATCGACGCCATCTGATGCGGCTGGTGCTTGCGCTGGCGGCCGCAATGGCCGGAGCGGCAAGCGCTGCGGCCCAGGCCCCGATTGAAGGCGTCTGGCGCACGGCGCTGCTGTCGGAAGTTTCGATCTCGGCTTGTCCGGAGGGCTTTTGTGGCCAGTTGTCCCGCATAGTGGTGCCCGAGGGCATGCTGAGCGGGGCTGAAGCTGAGGCGGCGGCAGCCATGGCGCCCGAAGAGTTCTTTGACTATCGCAACGAAGATCCGACGCTGCGCGACCGGCCCATGCTGGGCCTGCAGATCCTGACGCTGTGGCAGGGTAATCAGCCCTATCGCTATGACGGGGAAATCTATAACCCCGAGGACGGCAAGACATATTCGGGCTATCTCGAAATGATCGGGCCGGACACGGTGCGGCTCAATGGCTGTGTGCTCTTTAACGTGGTTTGCCGCGGCGAAGAGTGGACGCGGGTGCCTGCCGAAGAGCTCGAGGCGCGCGCCGCAACTGAGGCGGAGGCGGAGGCCGAGACGGCGGATGCCGCCGCCCCGGCACAGTAGTCGCTATTCACGCATCAACCGCATTTGCGGCTGGCCATTGCCGCGCAGGGCAGGCGACACACCTCGAATGTCGACAGTGGAGACAACGCGCTGCCGGTAAGCGGCGAACATGAAGTCCGGCGTGACATTGACCGGCTCGTCGAACTGGACGGTGACGGTATAGGCCTGCATGTGGTGGACGAGTTGCACGCCGATCAGCAGGCCCTTGAAGGGCTGTTCGAGATAGAAGCCCTTGACGCGCATGCCGACCTGGAAAGGCACGGCGACACGCTCTGGCAAGGCCGCGCGGGCAGTGTTCCAGTCGCGATAGCCATGGGCACGCGCGATCTCTTCCAGAGCGGCGCTGTGGGTGATCGGCTGGCCGGCGCGGGCACGGGTTTCGCGCAGGGCCTTGGCCTCGGATTTGAGGGTTTGGGCGGACGGGGTATCGAGGGAAAACGACATGGTTCGGGCTCTCCGGATGGGAGGCGACAATTCACATGGGAGCCCGCATTGCCATGACGCGCCTTGGGAGAAAACCGAAGGGATCATCGTTTAGAGCTGGACTTCACCATGGATCGTGCGATCCGCGGGCGGCAGGCGCCAGCAACCGGAGGGGTAAATGCGCCCGGGGCGTCCGCAAGTCAAGGGCCGGATCAAATGGCGTGATGGGGCGATCAGACAATTGCGTTGGGCGGATCAGCATTTGGACGCTAGGAGAGCAGGACAGGGTCCCGGAGTACCAAGATGAACGAAATTCTGCTGCTCGTGGCAGGTCTGCTTGGTGGCGCGGTTAATTCGCTGGCCGGCGGCGGCTCGTTCATCGTCTTTCCCGCGCTGCTGTTTGCTGGTGTTCCCCCAGTCCTGGCCAATGCCTCAAACACCTATGCTGCCCTGCCCGGCTATGTGAGCGGCACCGTCGGCTATTGGAGCGCGATGCAGGCGCACAAGGACAAGCTCGTCACCTATGGACTTGTTGCCGCTCTCTTCGGCTATGTCGGTGCGGAACTGCTGCTGGTGGTGTCGGACGAATTGTTCTCGCTGGTGGTACCCTGGCTGATGGCCTTTGCCGTGACCCTGTTCGTGTTCGGAAACCGGATCAATGCTGCGCTGCGGGCGGGTGGCGGCCAAAAGCGCGGCATGAAAGCCCTGGGAGCCGTGCTGATCCTGTCCCTGCTGGCTGCTGTCTGCGTCTATGGCGGGTTCTTCAATGCGGGCCTCGGCATTTTGCTTCTGGCCTTCCTTGCCCTGGCGGGAATGACAGACATCCACGCCATGAACGGGCTGAAACTCTATATCTCGTCCATTGTAGCGCTGGTGGCGGTGGTGCGGTTTGCTTTCAACGGTAGCATCGACTGGTACCACGGCTCGATCGCGCTGGTGGGCGTGACCATCGGCGGCTATGCAGCGGCGCGGCTGGCGCAGTACATCCCGGCACTGTGGATCCGCATGAGCGTGATCGTCTATGGCATCGGAATGACCGGGTATTTCTTCTGGACGACCTATTTCGCCTGACGGGGACGTCTAGTCCGCAAGCCTGATCCACACCGCAGCATCGTGAAACGGCGCGCCGCCAAAGGGCGGGGCCGGCTCTGCGCTGGTCAGCATATTGATGCCCCGCCCGCCGCGATGGGCCTTGTTGCGATGCAAACCTTCGGCGATCAGCACGCCGGTGCGCAACCCGTCAAACAGGCGCGCGGTCAACTGCACCAAACCGCGATGATTGCCGACCACAACCGATGCGCCATCCGCGATGCCGAGCCGGGATGCGTCCTCGGGGTGAATGAAGACGCTCGGCTCGCCCTCGCGCTTGAGACTGCCAGGGGTCTGGTTGAAGGATGAATTGAGGAAGGCGCGCGCCGGGCTGGTGGCCAGCTTGAACGGGTGCGCGGCGTCGGTGGCTTCTGTGATCGCCCAGTGATCGGCAAAGCGCGGCATGATGGCCGGGTCGCAGACCCAGCGATAGCCCTTCTTGTCCGAGACGGCCTGCCAATCGGGCGCGAAACGAAAGCGCCCATCGGGCCAGGCAAAACCATTGGCGAAACGGGCTTCGTCGTCGGGCCGGCCGCGATCGATGTAGCCGGTCTTTTCCACCTCTTCGAGCGCCGGATAGTCAGAGCGTGCAAAGGTGTGCGCCACCACTTCGCGATCGGTGGAGCGGAAGATCGGATCATCGCTGCCCAGACGCAAGGCGATGGCGTTGATGACCTCGTGATTGGAGCGCGCCTCGCCCGGCGCATCGACCACGGCGGGTCCATAGAGCACGCGGGTGTGGCCGCCACGGGTGTAGTAATCATTGTGCTCGAGGAACATGGTGGCGGGCAGCACGATATCGGCCAGTTCCGCCGTTTCGGTCATGAACTGCTCGTGGACCACGAGGAACAGGTCGTCGCGCCGCAATCCTTGCTGCACCAAAGCCTGGTCAGGCGCCACACTGGCCGGATTGGTGTTCTGCACGATCATGGCGTGCACCGGCGCGCCCCCCTGCAGCGCCTTCTTGTCGCCGGTGAGGATCGGGCCAATCTCGGACATGTCGAGCAGGCGCGGCGTGCCCTGTTGCAGGTGCTTGCCGGTGAGACGTGACTTGTCCAGGCCCCATGTCCCAGAATTGGAGTGGAAGGCACCGCCGCCGCGATGCTTCCAGGCGCCGGTCATGGCCGGGATGCAGAGCGCCGCATGCATGGCGGTCGAGCCATTGCGCTGGCGCGAAAAGCCAAAGCCGAGCCGGAAAAAGCTGCGCGGCGTCTTGCCGACGAGATGGGCGAAAGCTTCGATTTCCGCGACGGTCAGACCGGTGATGTCGGCCGCCCATTCCGGCGTGCGGGTTGCAAGATGGGCTTCGAATTCAGGCGAGAAATCGGTGAACCGGTCCATGTAGTCCCGATCGGCCAGACCATCACGCAGCAACACATGCATGGTGGCAACGGCCAGCGCACCATCGGTGCCAGGCCTGAGGACCAGCCCCAAATCGGCCTGGTCCATGGTGGCATTGCGGTAGATGTCGATCACCACCACCTTGGCGCCGCGTGTCTTGCGGGCCTTCATAGCGTGGGTCATCACGTTGACCTGGGTATGCACGGCATTGGTGCCCCAGATGACGACGCAATCGGCCTCGGCCATCTGCTCGGGATTGACGCCACCAAGCAGGCCCGTGCCGGCGATATAGCCGGGCCAGGCCAAGCCGGTGCAGATCGTGTCATATTGATGCGAATAGCCGCGCAATGCGCGCAGCCGTTCGATGCCGTCGCGGTGCACATGGCCCATGGTGCCGGCATAGAAATAGGGCCAGACGGCCTCAGGCCCATACTGTTCCTCGATAGCAAGGAAACGTGAGGCAATTTCGTCCAGCGCCTCGTCCCAGGAGATGCGTTGCCACTGCCCTGCCCCCTTGGGCCCGACACGGCGCCGGGGATGGGTCAGGCGTTCGGGGTGGTGGATGCGCTCGGCATAGCGGGCGACCTTTTCGCAGATCACCCCAGCGGTATAGGGATCGTCCTTGGCGCCGCGGACGCGACCGACGGCGCCATCGGCGAGGATGTCTACATCGAGCGCGCAGACCGAGGGACAGTCATGCGGGCAGACGGAGCGAATGGTGCGCTGGGCAATGGGGGCGTTCATGGCACAAGGTTAGTCTTCCCCCTGCCCTGCGACAATCGCATTGTGGTGATGGGAGGGATCAGGGGCTGTGATGGCTCGCCCCTGCTCCCAGGATCAGGTTGCGAAAGCCTTGGCCGCGGTTTCGGAATTGCGGCGCGCGCGGGTGGCCGCATGCTTGGCCAGTTGGGCTGCGCCGGCGTGAAACTGCGAAAAGGTGATGCGGCCAGAGGTGCCGGTGATGGTGATACCGCGCCAATTGGGGCGCACCTGGCGCACCTCGGACCAATCCAGCTTCGTCTCGCGCCCCATGGCATTGCGATGGGTCACCTGCCGATGATCCCAGCGGGTCTTTGTGAAGAGCCCGGCAAAGCCGATCCCGAGCGATCCGCCAGCCAGCAGCACGACTGCCAGATAGGTTGCCAACAATTGGGTAGTGTCTGCCACATGCCCCATGATGATCACGGCAAAGAGCAGGATGGCTGCCAGGGCTGCGGCGCCGTAGCAGGCGAAATATTCCACCATGGACGGCCGCAACTCGGCCCAGCCACCATCCACCGTGACCGCCTCCTCAGGTTGCAACAACCGCAGGGCCAGAAAAGCAGCATAACCAAAGGCCACCACGCCCGCCGCTCGGGACAGCGGCAGATGGTCGGTCAGAGGGACATATTTGAGGACAATGAGAAGGGTGATTGTAATCAGCGGCAAAGCCACTTCCTGCCAACGCAAAGGCACGCTGTAAGTCTCCATGTTGCGGGGCCGGCGACGCAAATTCGGCAGTTCACTTATCGCCCGAGGGTACGCAAACGAAGTGATTTGGCCATTCACATTTTCGCCATAACTGGGGCGGGACGGCCAGGATGGGCTCAGGGATTGATTCAAGAGCTTCAGAAAGTGAGTCCGCGCCCTGCCAATCTGATTCACGCTGCGCCTCCAGGGCATTGAAATAGCTCGATTAAATCTAGACCCGCCAACTAAATCCAGGCCCAAACGTGACCAGGCCAGTCTAGCAATCTCCATGCCGAAACGTGGCAGAATTGTCTCAGCCTCGCATGCAACCCCCGTCGAAAGCGATATCCCGTCGAGGGCATGTGCAGGCCAGTAAGACGTGAAAGGGCCTGACAACTCGCAATCGATTTAAATAGACAATTCCCTGCATGCCGCGATAGCTCTCTGGTCTCTTTGGGAGGAGAGTGATGCCGTCGTCTGCCCGCATGCCCGTGACCGCCCTGCTGGGCGCCAACATGTTCTTCTCCGGCGTCACTTATGCCGCCACCATGCCCTATGCCTCGCTGGTGGGCGTAGACACGCTGGGCATGTCGCCGGGCTGGTTCGCCACCATCATGGCAGTCGGGTCGGTTCTGGGGACGTTTCTGTCCCTGTTTCTGGGCTACTTGTCCGATAAGCTGCCGGATCGGCGCATCCTGGTGCTGATCGCGGCGCTGGGCGGTGTGGCTGGCCATGGGCTGATCTATCTCTGGCCCACGCAAACCGGCTTCACCATCTCCATGGCCCTCTTGATGCCAATCGGCTTCACATGCTTTTCGCAGTGTTTCGCCTATGTCCGGGTCTATTATTCAAAGCACATGCCGGGCCGGGCCGACTTCATGGTCACCGCGCTGCGTACTGTGTTCACCATTGCCTGGGTTGTAGTGCCGCCGGCGGCGGGCTGGGTAGCGGCAGAGTTCAGCATTTTCGACGTCTATCTGGCCTCATCACTGAGCAACGCCGCGATCGCCGGGATTTTCCTGGCGCTGATGAGCGACAAATCCACCCATGTGCATGTCCCGCCGCCGGTGCGGGCGGAGGGCGCGTCGCTGCTCTCGACTTTTGCCCTGCCGCTCGGTGTGCTGGCTGGTTTGGTCGGACTGATCGTGATGAGCATGGCGATGCGGATCTTGAGCTTCACCGTGCCGCTCTTCATCGTCACGGACCTTGGTGGTACTGTCACCGATGTCGGCTTTTACGCGGGTATCACTGCGCTTGCCGAAGTGCCCTGCATGCTGCTTTGGGGCTGGCTGACGACCAAGCTGACCAAGGAGACGTTGCTGGCGGCGGCCGGCCTCGTGATCGCGCTGTTTCTCGCCCTCGCCTCAGTTCTCACCGACATGACGGTCTTTTACTGGCTGCTGATCCTCAACGGACTGGGCACGGCAGCGCTGATGAGCATCAACATCTCCTATATCCAGGAGGCCATCTAAGGCCGGATTGGGCTGTCGACCTCCTTGATGGATGTGGTCGCCATCGCCGGCAATCTGCTTGGCGCGACCGCCTTTGGCGTGCTGACCTCGGGCGGGGGCTATCGCTTCGCCCTGATGGTCGGGGCCGGCGTGGCGGTCATTGGCGCGGGAATCATGTTGGGCGGCAATCCGGGGCGGCTGGGGCGGTTAAGGCCCCAGCCTGCAACCGCCTAGATTTCGCTGCGGTTCTTCTTGTGGTCCTTGGCCTTGGCGGCCTTCTTCTTGGGCGGGCGCGCTTCACCTTCGGCGGCCGGCTTTGACCATTTCGGCTTGCCCTTGTCCTTGGGAGCCGATTTTGCCGACTTAGCCGGGCGGATGGTGACGTGTTCTGCGGGCTGCTCCACGGGCCGGGTCGCCGGGCGTGTGGCTGGACGCTCTGTGGGCTGCTCGAAGTCGTCGGCCCGCAGTTTGGAAGAGCCATAGCGCTGCTTGCGGTCGGCGCGCTCGGGCCGGGCCTTCATCGGATCAAATTTTTCCGGCGGGCCGGGCGGGCGACGCTTGCCCTGCGGACGCTCGGAGCGCTCGCCCGGACCATCAACGGCGTTGATATGCACGCCCTTTTCGCCGGTGCCGTTCTTGCCCAGGGACCGCAGGAAGCCATCGACCTTGTCGGCGGCAATCTCGAAGATGCTCTCGGTATCGAAAATGCGGATCGAGCCGATGGCGGACTTGGTCACGCCGCCAGCCTTGCAGATCATCGGCAGCAGCCAGCGCGGCTCGGCGCGCTGCTTGCGGCCCAGATTGACCTTGAACCAGCTGCCGCCAACAAAGGCCTCGCGGCTGCGCGGCTCGCGCGAGCCCAAGTCATCGGGCGCCATCGCGGTCACATCCTCGGGCACCGGACGCGCTGCCAATTGCAGACGCACATAGGCGGCAGCAATCGCCTCGGGGCTGTGGCGCTCGAGCAATTGGCCGACCAGCGGCGCCTCGTCCTCGCTGGCTGCTGTGCTCAGCGTCTCGGCGGAAAGGATATGTTCGCGGTAACGCGCATCGATATCGGCGGCGCTGGGCGGGGCGATATTTTCGGCATCGACCTTGGCGGTGCGCAGTATGGAGAGCGCGACGCGCTTGCGGTGGGCTGGGGCGATGACCACGCAGGTGCCCTTGCGCCCTGCCCGGCCGGTGCGGCCCGAGCGGTGCAACAGCGTTTCGGCATTCATTGGCAGGTCGGCGTGAATGACCAGGTCGAGATTGGGCAGGTCAATGCCGCGAGCAGCAACGTCGGTGGCCACGCAGATGCGGGCGCGGCCATCGCGCATGGATTGCAGTGCGCTCGTGCGTTCGGCCTGGCTCAACTCGCCCGACAGGGTCACCACGTCAAAACCACGATTGTGGAGGCGGGCCGAGAGATGCTTCACCGCTTCGCGAGTCGAGGCAAAGACGATGGTATTGGTGCTCTCGTACCAGAGCAGTGTGTTGATGACGGCGTTCTCGCGCTCGGCAGCGGGAACAGACATCAGCTTGTAGTCGATATCGGCGTGCTGCGAGCCGGAACTGGCGGCGGTAATGCGCAAGGCATCCCGCTGGAACGTTTTGGCCAGTTCAGCGATCTGCTTGGGCACGGTGGCCGAGAACAGCAGGGTTCGGCGGTCTTCTGGCGCAGCATCAAGGATGAATTCGAGATCTTCGCGGAAACCGAGGTCGAGCATTTCATCGGCCTCGTCGAGCACAACGGCGCGCAGCGCGGAGGTATCGAGCACACCGCGGGTGATGTGGTCACGCAGGCGCCCCGGTGTACCGACGACGATATGAGCGCCACGTTCAAGCGCCCGGCGCTCAGTGCGCTGGTCCATGCCGCCAACGCCGGCGGCGGTCTGGGCGTGCATATTGGCATAAAGCCAGTCGAGCTCGCGGCGGACCTGCACCGCCAGTTCGCGGGTCGGCGCAATCACCAGCGCCAGCGGTGCGCCGGGAGGCGGCAGGATGAGGTCGTCGCCCAGCAGGGTCGGCGCGATCGCCATGCCAAAGGCGACGGTCTTGCCCGAGCCGGTCTGGGCGGAAACCAGAAGATCGCGGCCATCCGCGCTTTCTTCGATGACGGCAGCCTGTACCGGGGTGAGGCTGTCATAGCCTTTGGCCGCGAGGGCCTGGGCGATGGGGGCAATAATTGTATCGGGTAGGGACAAAGCAGTTCTTTCGGAACGGATTACACCATGCGTGCCGTGCCCCGATGCTGCGGGATGCTCCGACCGATTATTGGTGTCTAGCAATGGGGTTCCACCCTTATGGCGGAGTGACCCGGGTCGTGTTCAATGCCTTATAGCACGAACAAGCAAAAAGGCCGCCCGGCGGGCGGCCTGGAATTTGCGGTGGCGGAGACATCGGCCCGGCCCTTCGAGGGGCTCAAGGCGTTCGTCCCTCAAATCGCTCCGGTGGAGCGGCTTTACCGGCTGGCCATGGCCAGCCGTCGGCACTCACCCAACGATTTCGTCGTCGGAGAAGAAGAACTTGATTTCCTGGGCAGCGGTTTCCGGAGCGTCCGAACCGTGCACGGAGTTTTCGCCGACGGAGAGGGCAAATTCCTTGCGGATGGTGCCTTCAGCGGCGTTTTCCGGGTTGGTGGCGCCCATGATCTCGCGGTTCTTGAGGATGGCGTTTTCGCCTTCCAGGACCTGCACGACAACCGGCGAGGCAATCATCTGCTCGACCAGCTCACCAAAGAAGGGGCGATCCTTGTGGACCGCGTAGAAGCCTTCGGCCTGTTCGCGGGTCATGTGGATCTTCTTCATGGCGACGGGGCGCAGGCCGTTCTCTTCGAACTTGGCGACGATCTTGCCGATCAGGTTGCGGCGGACGGCATCGGGCTTGATGATGGAGAAGGTGCGTTCGAGCGCCATGGGGGTTGGTTCCTGCTTCATGCGTGGGAAAGGTGGCGCCTTTTAGCGGGTGAGTGTGTAAGGCGCAAGACGGCAACTTGCCGCCTTTCAGCCCCTCGCCTCAAGGCAGTCGCCCTGCCCTTCGCTCACCTCGATCACACCGTGCGCCATAACGTCGTTCTGCGGCGTGGCGGCCGTCACATCGAGGTCCACAATCGGCTCGGGCGCCTCGATCACCTGCTCGGTGCTGACGGGCACGATATTCATGGTGCAGATTTCCGCCGTGCTGATCGTCGGCAGATGAACGGCAACCATGGTTCCCCGCGGTTCCGCCAATTGCGCGGGCTCCACCGCCCAGCAGGGACTGCCATCGAATGTCGCGCGCAACAGAATCCGTTCGGCATCGATGCGGCAGGCGGATAGATGGGTGAAGCTGGCAACTTCCTGCGCCAGGGCAGCGCCGCCGCATAGGGCCGCGGGCAGCGCCGCCGCATAGGGCCGCGGCCAGCGCCAGCGGAATGGAAGCCATGGTCCTGCGCATTAGACATCTCCTCGGGCGCGCTGTATTGGCACAGCAACATTGCAAACGACTTTATGGACCGCCGATCCTGCCTATTGGGTCGGCGAGAATATGGCATGCTCAAGATCAATAACCTTACCTATCGCATTCAGGGCCGCCCTCTGTTCGAGGATGCTTCCCTGGTGCTGCCCGATGGCGCGAAGGCCGGGTTTGTAGGCAAGAATGGAACGGGCAAGACCACGCTGTTCCACCTGATCCAGGGCCACATCGGTGCCGACAGCGGGTCGACCGAGGTCAACAAGAAGGCGCGGATCGGCGCGGTGGCGCAGGAAGCGCCGGCCGGGAACGAGACGGTGCTCGAGATCGTGCTGGCCGCAGACAAGGAGCGCGCGGCGCTGCTGGCTGAGGCCGAGACGGCTACCGATCCGCACCGGATCGGCGAAATCCATATGCGCCTGGCCGATATCGACGCGCATAGCGCAGAGGCGCGTGCCTCCTCGATCCTCAAAGGTCTGGGGTTCGAGCAGGACCGGCAGAATGCGCCGACCCGCGAACTTTCGGGTGGCTGGCGCATGCGCGTTGCCCTGGCGGCGGTTCTGTTTTCCCAGCCCGACCTGCTGCTGCTGGACGAACCCACCAACTATCTCGATCTCGAAGGCACGCTGTGGCTGGAGAAATACCTCGCCACCTATCCCTACACGGTGTTTCTGATCAGCCACGACCGCGACCTCTTGAACAAGGCGGTCAATTCGATCGTGCATCTCGAGCACCGCAAGCTGACCTTCTACAAGGGCAATTACGACACGTTCGAGGAAACGCGTCGCATGCAGATGGAGCTGAACAACAAGCAGCGCGAAAAGACGCTGGACCAGATCGCCCATCTGCAGAAGTTCGTCGACCGCTTCAAGGCCAAGGCCACCAAGGCCAAACAGGCGCAGGCCCGCGTCAAGATGATCGAAAAACTGCGGCCGCCCGAGGCTATGTTCGACGAGCATGCGGCACCGTTCCAGTTTCAGCAGCCCAAGGTGGAATTACCCACCCCGATGATCACGCTGGACAAGGTGTCGACCGGCTACGGCGACAAGATCATTCTGCGCAATGTGACCCAGCGCATTGACCCGGATGCGCGTATCGCGCTGATCGGCGTCAACGGCAATGGCAAGTCGACCTTTGCCAAGCTGCTGGCGGGCGACATTCCAGTCATCGATGGCCAGCTCAAGATCAACAAGAAGCTCGATATCGCCCATTTCGCCCAGCACCAGATGGACAAGCTCAAGCCCGAGCAAACCCCGCTCGAGCATGTCACCCCGCTGATGCCACTCGACAATGAAGCCAAACGCAGGAGCCGGCTGGCGCAGATGGGGCTGACCACGAGCCGCATGGACACCAAGGCCAAGAACCTTTCGGGAGGCGAGCGCGCGCGCCTCTTGATGGGCCTCATCACATTTTCCGGCCCATCGATGATGATCCTGGACGAACCGACCAACCATCTCGACATCGATAGCCGCGATGCGCTGGTCTATGCGCTCAACGACTATCAGGGCGCCGTGCTGATCATCTCGCACGACCGCCATCTGATCGAGGCCACCTGCGACACGCTCTGGATTGCCGAAAACGGCACGATCCGTGAGCTGGACGAGGATCTCGACAGCTACCAGCGCAATATTACGTCCAACAAGGACAGCAAAGCGGGCAATGGCGCGACCAGTGTGGGAGACCGCAAGCAGTCGCGCCAGGAAGCTGCCGCCCGCCGGGCGGAATTGGCCCCGCTCAAGAAGAAGATCATCGACGCCGAAAACAAAATGAAGCGGCTCAAGACCGAGCTCGACAAGATCGAGGCCCAGCTTGCCGATCCCAAGGTTTACGACGGTCCGCCGGACAAGCTGATTGCCCTGGGCAAGGACAAGGCGCGCTACAGCGCCGATCTTGAGACCCTGGAGGAAAGCTGGCTCGAATTCAGCGCCGAGCTGGAAGAGGCCGAGCGCGCATAAGGGATCAGCAGGTCCCGTTTGCGAGTAGCGTCTTCACCATCGGGTGCCATCGGCTGTTGACGGGCGCGCGACGCTGGCATTTGCTGGGAGCCCAACTTCCCGAGGCTAGAAATGACACGTCTGTCCGCCTTGATTGTCGTGCTGATCCTGTCCTTCTGCACCCTGCCTGCTGCGGCCCAGGACCTTTCGGGCCTCTCAAAGCAGGAGCGCGCCGAAACGCTCCGCTTTGCGGTCAATAACAGCCTCTTCACCCTCTATCACGAGGTGGCACACCTGCTGATCGACAAGCTCTCCCTGCCAGTCCTTGGCAAGGAGGAGGACGCGGCGGACAATATCGCCACATGGGTATTGCTAGGGAAGAATACGCCCGAGGCCAATCAGGCCTTGGAGGACGCAGCTGATGGCTGGGTGCTGACGGGGGACCGTTACGATAACTACTTCGCAGGCGCCGACTATGCCTCGGGCTATAGCCCTGACCGGCACCGGGCCATGCAGATCATCTGCCTGATGGTCGGGGCGGATCGCACTGCCTTTCGCGGCATTGCCAATGCCTATGACATTCCTTCCGAGCGGCAGCATACCTGCCTGTTTGACTACGAGCTGGTCAGCCGCAGCCTCGAAGCGCTGCTCAAGGAGGGTCACGCCGGAACCAGGGTCAATGTGACCTATCATGATGGCGGCACGCGGTTGCGGCTGGCTGAGCGGGCGTTTCGCGGCAGTGGCATTTTCGATGACGTGGCCGAGGAACTGCGCCGGGGCTATCGGCTGGATGGGCAGGTCCGCTTTACCGCCCGGCGCTGTGGCGAATCCAACGCCTTCTATGACCCCGCGACAACCGAAATCATCTTCTGCTATGAGTTGATGCAGGATTTCATGCAGCTCCATCTCGACCAGCGCGCAGAGCGCAGCCGGGATTGACGGCGAAGTCCGGGATCGGCGGCCAGCCGCCACTGGGGGGTTCCATGAACAGATATGCAACGGCTTTGGCCGCGGTTTCCACATACGTTGCGCTTGGTGCGAGCGGTGCTGTGGGGCAGGACGATGAGAACGCAGTCCTGCGCGATGCGATGGCGTTTGCCATGCATGACGCGGCTTTCACCGTGTACCATGAAGTCGGCCACATGCTGATCGGCGAGCTGGGCCTGCCCGTGCTGGGCAAGGAAGAAGATGCGGTCGATACATTGGCAACCATCTGGCTGCTCAATGACGAGGACCAGGACTACGCCTTCAACGCTCTCATCGATGCCTCGGATGGCTGGTATTACAACGCGGTCAATTCCACCGGCTCGGGCGTCGACGAATTCTCCTACTATGCCGAACACAGCCTGGATATCCAGCGGGCCTATGCCATGGTCTGCCTGATGGTCGGCGCCAACCCCGACATTTTCGGGGAAACGGCAGACGTCTATGAGCTTGATCCGGACCAGCAGGGGAATTGCGCCTACACCTATGAACAGGCGCTGGTGTCCTGGAGCACTCTGCTTTCCGCCCATGAACTCAATGGCAATGAAAGTGCCCCGATCGAGGTGATCTACGAGGATGCGGGCGAGTACGAAGACTTTGCCGTCGCGCTCAAGGAAGACGGCATTCTGGATCGGGCCGCGAACGAAGTCACCAGCTCCTACGCCCTGCCCCAGCCCGTGACTTTCCGGGCCGCGCAGTGCGGGGAAGCCAACGCCTATTATGATCCGTCCGCCAGTGAAGTGACCTATTGCTACGAACTGGCTGCCCAGATGTTCAATCTCTACGTCTACGACATTGCCGCCTGGGGTGACAGCGGCGAGGACACCGGGCAGGAGTGAGCCGGCGCCCGGGCCCTAGCTGAAGCCGACATATCGCCCTGGACGATGGTTCAGGGCGATAATCATGTTGAGCACCAGTGCGCCCAGGATCGAGTAGAGCACCCGGTCGAAGGGCAAGACGAAGAAGGCGATGACCAGGATCACCGCATCGACGCCGAGTTGGAAGTATCCGGCACGGATGCCGAAATTCTCCTGCAGGAACAGCGCGAGGATATTGATGCCGCCGACGCTCGCCTTGTGGCGGAATAGCGAGAGAATACCCAGCCCCATCAACCCGCCGCCGACCAGCGCGGCGAAGAGCGGGTCAATGCGTTCAATGCCGATCCAAGCCGGAATCTGGCTGGTCAGATAGGAAACCAAGGCCACGCTGGCGACGGTCTTGAGGGTAAAGGGAAGGCCCATGCGAAGCCATGCCAGTGCGTAGAACGGCAGATTGATGGCAAAGAACAACCAGCCGAAGGGAATGCCGGTGATGTATTGCAGAAGCAGCGCCAGCCCGGCGCTACTGCCAGTGGTCAATTGCACCTGCGCATAAAAGGCGATGCCGAGCGAGACCAGCATGGTGCCGATCAACATGGCGAAGATGTCTTCGTGCAGCTTGTGCCGGCTGGGGGTCGACAGGTCGGGCGTCATGCGCTCGCCTTCTTTTCCCAGCGGCCAGTGGCGTCCTGCTGCCAATAGGTCAGGGTGTCAGCGCCGCCCCGCAGCGTTTTCCAGACGTCGCGCGCGGTCTGCACGGCCTCCGGATCGTGACCCGAGAACAGGTAGACCAGCCGCTGATAGCCCTCGCCCGATTGCGGCACGGCGCCATCGGCAAAAAACCGGACGCTGGCGCCGTTGGGATTATCGGTTTCGGTGGTAATTAAAATGGGCTGTAGGGCATCCATATGCTCGCCGGCCAGGCCGTGTGCCAGGAAGCTGTCATCACGATAGGTCCAGAGATGGGCATCCAGCGCCTCGGCGCGCTCGCGCGAGCCCACCTCGACGACGGCGCGCCAGCCGCGCTCCAGGGTCTTTTCGAGCAGCAGCGGCATGACCGCCTCGAGCGGGCGCGTTTCGAGATGATAGAAAAGGACTTCGGCCATGGATCCACACTAGTTGCGACGCGGAGGCATCGCTAGTTCACCTCATGCCGGGCAGGCATGCGCAAACCGTAATATGTGACGCGGTGGCAGATTGTGCGCAAGGCAGAACTACCGCAAGGTGCGGCGCGATTCATCCACGCAAAACCGAGCGGGAGCTGCCACAGGGCCAAATGAGACGACTGACCAGCTATCTGACGCGACTGTTTGCGAGCGATGCGCTGATCCTGTTCGGGATCATGTGTTTCCTGCTCTGGCTGGTCAATTGCCTGCGCTCGTTCGATGTAGTCTCTGTCAAGGGACAGGGTTTCGGCACGTTGGCGCTGCAGGCGCTCTACACCATGCCACCGCTGGCGCTGTCCTTTTTCTATATCTGTATCGGCATTGGCGTGGTGCGGGCGCTCAGCGCGCTGCAGACCAGCCATGAACTCCACATCATCCACACCAGCAACGGCCTTGGCGGGCTGTGGCGGGCCGCCATTGTCACGGGCGGCGTGGCTGTCGCCACGGTGCTGCTGCTTGCCCATGTGGTCGAGCCGCTGGCCAACCGGCAGTTGAACCGGCTGTCGGCAGAGGTAGCGGCCGACCTGGTCAGTTCCACGCTCAAGCCCAACCGGTTCACCCAGGTGACGCCAGGCGTGATCCTGCTGGTTGGCGGCCGCGCCGGTGGCGGGGAAATCACCGAGTTCTTTGCCGATGACCGCCGTGACCCCGAGACGCGCCGCACTTATATAGCCGCGTCGGCTCGCGTGGTCAGCGTGGGTGAGGACTATGTGCTCGAGCTGCATGACGGCACGCTGCAGCACACCGAGGCTGATGGCCGTTATTCCGAAATCCGTTTCTCGCGCTACGATGTGAGCGTGGAAAGTCTGGCTCAGCAGGTCGCCTATGTCGATGTGCTCTCAGAAACCGACAGTTTTGGCCTGATCGCGCAGGGCCTGGGAAGCGGCTGGACGCCGGATATCGTTAAGCGCCTGCTCGATCGCTCTGCCGAGGGGCTGCGGGTCATCGGGCTGGTGCTACTGGTCGTTGCCGTCGCCGGATTTCCCAGTGGCAATCGCATGCGCATCAAGTTGCCGCTTGAGGCCCTCGTCATGCTGGTGGCCTTCGGCGAGCGCGGCATCAGCGCCTATAGCCCGCTGGGCGCGGGAACCGGGGCGATTGCGCTGATTGTCGTAGGTTCACTCATCCTAGCAGTTCGGCTGTGGCCACGCCGTCCCACTGCGACGGTTCCGGTATGATCAACCGGATCGACAGGGTCGTCACCGCTCGGCTCTTCAGCCGCATCGCCGCAACGGTCTTCATCTTCTATGGACTGATCGCTCTGGTCGAATCGCTCGACACATGGCGGTTCAGCCATGTCGCCGATACGCGCGGGGTGCACATGGCCATCCTCATGGTCGCCATGAGTGCCGTGCGCTGGACCATCAAGACCCTGCCGGTGACCGTGCTAATGGGCACGATTTTGGGTCTGGTGGATCTCAAAATGCGGCACGAACTGACGGTGATCAAAGCCAGCGGGCTCTCGATCTGGCGTGTCCTGCGCGCTCCCGTGGCCGTGCTGTTCGTTGCCAGCCTCTTCATCTCCCTGGGCGCAGAAACCATCAGCACTTCGATTAATCGCGAGTTGGCCCCAACCCCACCGGGACAGGCCGCGCAATTGACCCCGCCCGGTGAAGTCTGGCTCGAGCAGCGTGGCGATGGCGTACACTATGTGTTGATGTCGCGCGGCATGTCGCAGGGTGGTTCGCGGCTGGCCGATGTGACGCTGTTCCATCTCGGCCCCAGCGAGACCCCGCGCATCGAGGCGCCTGAGGCCATACTGGAGGACGGGTTCTGGAATTTCCCCGAGGCGCGCGTCCGCACTCCGGATGGGCCGCTCAAGACGGTGCGCGACCTGCAGGTCTCCACCGGCTCGACCGCCGGCGAAATCAGCCTCAAGCTGGCCTCGACCGAGGACATGACCTTCTTTGAACTCGCTCGCCTGCTACAGCGCGGCATCATCGATCCGCAAATCTATGCGGCAACCTCGATGCGGCTGATAAAGCTTCTGGCTCTGCCTCTGGTGCTCACCGGGTCGTTGCTGATCGGCTTTGCCTTCACCGCCGGCTATAGCCGCCACGCCCAGATCGGCCCCGCTGTTCTTTACGGCATCGTCCTGGGTTTTGTGGTCTTCATCATCACCGAAATGGCAGACCGGGCGGGCGCGACCGGCGTCTTGAACCCACTCTTTGCCGCAGTTGGCCCGGCTCTCGTGGCTATCGTGATCGGTGTGACAGTTCTTCTGCGCAAAGAGGATGGCTGGACCTGAGCGCGCTGACCGGGCATGGGGCCGGTGGAACAGCGGGCCAAATCGCACCCCTTTGCGCGATTTGCGCTGCGGGAAAGATCGAGGTCCAGATTTTGGCCTCAATCATCGGCCAATTGACAAGACTGGCTCTGACGCCGCATTGAAGGCGTCACACGACAAGCGGACCTGACCATGACCTTTGCGGAAATTCGGCGCGCACTTGGCGCGATGCTCATCGGACTTGCCCTCACCCTGGGCGCGGTGTCCACGGCCTCGGCGGCCACCGTGGTAACAGTCAACGGTGACCCGATCAGCGATTTGCAGGTCGACCAGCGGCTGCGCCTATTCCGGATGGAAGGCAACAATACCGGTCGCAACGGAGCGCTGCAGCAGTTGATCACCGAGGCGATCCAGCTGCAGGAGGCCAAGCGGCTCGGCATCAATATCTCGAATGCCCAGGTGGACGATGCATTTCTGCAGATTTCCCGCAACCTCAATGTCAGCCGCGACCGGCTGACCCAGATGCTGGAGCAGGGTGGTGTCAGTGCACAAACCCTGCAGGACCGGCTGCGGGCCGCTATTGCCTGGAATGCCGTGACCGAGGCGGCAATCACGCCGCAGGTGCAGATTTCCGAACTGGAACTGGACCAGCGTGCCGCCCAGCAGATCGCTGACTTTCAGAAGTTCGATTATATTCTCAAGGAAATCATCTTTGTCGGCGGTGGTGGCCGATCGGGCCAGGCCAATCGCTATCGTTCGAGCTTTGCCGGCTGTGACAGCGCGGTCGAACTCTCGCTGGCCTATACGGATGTCGCCGTGGTTGACATCGGCCGGCGCCACGCCACGCAGATGCCTGATGCCATCGCCAAGGAGCTCGCCGGGCTCAATGTCGGTGCAATCAGCAAACCGCGCGCCATCGAAACCGGTCTCTCCATGCTTGCCATCTGCGAAAAGGTGCAGGCCGAAGACCTGACCTTCGTCAAGGGTGGGCTGCGTGAAGACGTGGGCGGGGACGCGCTGGCCAAGGAGGCAGAAGCCTATCTTGAGCGCCTGCGCAGCCAGGCCAAGATCTTCTACCAGTAGACGCAGCGCGGACTACGCCGACCACCGGCCCGCAGAAGGGGCCAACGCAGGCCGCAGCCAATATGCGGCCGCCTCGCCTTTGGGGGACAGTATGACGGCGCCATTGGCCGTGACGATGGGTGAACCGGCCGGGATCGGGCCCGATCTCATTCTGACGCTTTTTGCGCGCCGGCAGGATCTCAACCTGCCTCCCTTTGTCGTCTACGGTCATGCCGGCTTCCTGGCGTCCCGCGCCCGGCGGCTGGGCCTCGATATCGCCGTCGATACGGTGAGCCCCGAGGCGGCCCTCGAAACCTTTCCTCGCGCCCTGCCTGTGGTGCAGATTGAAGGCATGGTCCCCGATTTGCCCGGCGTCGCCGACGAGCATGCAGCGCCTGTGGTAATCAACGCCATATCCGAGGCGGTGCAGGCCACCATGACCGGCCATTGCCGGGCGGTGGTAACGGCGCCGATCCACAAGGGAGCGCTGTATCAGGCCGGTTTCAAACACCCCGGACACACCGAATTTCTTGCCGATCTCTGTGCCGTGGGCGGTGGCAAACCCCGCCTACCGGTAATGATGCTGGCCCATGAGGATCTGCGCGCCGTTCCGCTGACCATCCATGTGCCGATCAAGGATGTGCCGGGGCTGATCAGCCGGAAGCTGGTCCTGGATACCCTGCGCATCATGGCGCATGATTTGCGCCAGCGATTTCATATCGAGCGCCCCCGTATTGCCGTAGCCGGGCTCAATCCCCATGCGGGAGAAGGCGGCTCGATCGGCCGGGAAGATATCGAGATCATCGCGCCCGGGATTGCTGATGCGGTTGCCGAAGGCATTGACGCAGTTGGCCCCCTCCCCGGCGATACGCTGTTCTATCCACCGCATTGGCGGCACTATGATGCCGTCCTCGCCATGTATCACGACCAGGCGTTGATCCCGATCAAGACCGTGGCATTCGATGCCGGTGTCAATGTCACGCTCGGCCTGCCCATCGTGCGGACCTCGCCCGATCACGGCACGGCCTTCGATCTAGCCGGCACCGGCCGCGCATCCTTCTCAAGCTTTGCCGCGGCGATCGCCATGGCCAATCAGATGACAGCCTCGGGATCCCATCCCCGTTCCGGGAAAACCACGACGTGATCCCGTCCTTTGCATTGTCGCGTTTCCGAAACGCAAAACCGTTACCACTTTTGCTGGAAACACTCCGACCATGAGCCAGATCGACAATCTTCCGCCCTTGCGCGAGGTCATCAGCACGCATGGACTGCGCGCCAAGAAGGAGCTGGGTCAAAACTTCCTGTTCGACCTCAATCTGACCGCCCGCATTGCTCGCGTCGGCGGGTCGCTCGAAGGGGTTCGGGTCATCGAGGTTGGGCCCGGCCCCGGCGGTTTGACGCGGGCGCTGCTCGCCGAGGGCGCACGGGAAGTTACCTCCATCGAGCGGGACGCCCGCGCCCTGCCCGCACTGGCTGAAATTTCCGATGCCTATCCCGGCCGTCTCACCGTCATTGGCGGCGACGCCATGGAAGTGGACTATCGCCTCTTGGCCGACGGGCCGACGCGGATCGTGGCCAATCTGCCCTATAATATCGGCACTCAGCTCCTCGTCGGCTGGCTGACCATGGAGCCATGGCCGCCCTTCTTCGAAAGTCTGACGCTGATGTTCCAGCGCGAGGTGGCCGAACGGATCGTGGCAAAGCCTGGTGACAATCACTATGGGCGCCTCGGCGTCCTGGCAGGATGGCGAACCGATGCCCGCATCGCCTTCAATGTCGGGAAGCAGGCCTTCGTGCCCCCGCCCAGCGTTACTTCCGCCGTCGTGCATATCGTGCCAAAGCCGGTAGAAGAGGGACTATCGGTCAAACTTGTGGAGCAGGTCACCAAGGCCGCCTTCGGGCAGCGCCGCAAGATGGTGCGGCAATCGCTGAAGTCGCTCGGCGTACCGGTAGAGGCCCTGTTGGCCGCTGCCGATCTCAAGGGCGATGAACGCGCAGAAACCCTGCCCATCGAAGCATTCCTCGCCATGGCGCGGGCGCTGCCAGGGCTGAGGTAAAGTTTGGGCCTAGCCCCCATCGCCCCCTCAAGGGGGAGGGTGAGAAGGAGCCGAGGCTTCGGGAATCGGCAGCGGCTTCACGAAAACCAGCCGGATCGCCACCAGCAACGCCAGTAGCGCGGCGCCGCCAGAGACCAGCATGACGCCGGGCCAGCCCCAGGCCGTCCATGCATAGCCGCCCAACGTCCCCAGGATCGAAGCGCCGAGATAATAGGCCACGAGATACATGGCCGAGGCCTGCGCCTTACCGGTGCGGGCCCGGCGCGTCACCCAGGCGCTCGCAATGCCATGGGCGGCGAAAAAGCCCATGGTGGCTATGGCGAGGCCCAGGATGATGACGGCGGTATTGGGGACCATGGTCACCGCCATGCCCCCACCCATCAGCGCCACCAGGGCCCAGAGAACTTTCCGTCGACCGCGCCGCTGCGACAGGCTACCCGCCCAGGTGGAACTGAAGCTGCCCAGCACATAGACCAGGAATATCGCCGCGATGGCCGAATGGCCGAGTTCGAAGGGCGGCAGGGCCAGGCGGAACCCGGCATAGTTGTAGAGTGTCACAAAGCCGCCCATCAGCAGGAAGGCGGTGGCGAAAAGCCAGGGCAATGCCGCGTCACCAAAGCTCGCGCGACAACGCCGAAGCAGCTCCCTGATCCCGATCGGATCGCGGACGAAAGCCCGCGGCCTGGGCAGCAGGATCGCCACCGCTATGGCTGCGATCAGAATCAGCCCGGCAAGAATGCCTGTGCCCAGCCGCCAGCCCAGAAAGTCGGACAGCACGCCGGAAATGACGCGCCCGGCCATGCCGCCGATGGCCGTGCCGCCGATGTAAAGGCCCATGGAATAGCCCAGCGCCTCGGGGTCCATTTCCTCGGACAGATAGACCATGGCCATGGCCGGGATACCGGCCAGCGTCAGACCCATCAGGGTGCGCAGGGCGATCAATTGCCACCACACCTGCGTGAAGGGCAGGAGCATGCCCAGGATGGCCGTGATCAGCAGCGCGCCGACAATCAGGCGCCGGCGGCCGAGCAGGTCGGCCAGCATGGAGGCGGGAATGAGCGCGAAGGCCATTGTCGCCGTTGTGGCCGAAAGCGCCAGCGAGGCCGTGCCCGCGTCACGCACCCAATACTGAGCGAACATGGGCAGCAGCGGCTGCACCGAATAGAGCGAAGCGAAGACCGAGAAGGCCGAGAGGAAAAAGGCGATATTGGCGCGGACAAAGGCCGGTGTGCCACGACGGATGGCCGGAGCGGCTGCATCGTCTGGCCTTATGCCTGCTCCCTCAGACATCGATTCAACAGGCTTTCAAAGTGAATCGATCTGGCTTTGCAAGTCTTTGACGAAGCTAACTAAATTGATTTGCCGCTCGCGCTTTAGTCGCGCCGCAGCGAGGATCGTGCGGACGCGACTAACCGAGTCTTCCAGATCATTGTTGACGATGACGTAATCGTATTCGCCGTAGTGATCCATCTCGATGCGAGCGTTCTTGAGCCGCTTTTCGATGGTGCCGACACTGTCCTGGGCCCGGCGTTCGAGACGAGCGCGCAGCTCCTTGATCGAGGGCGGCAGAATGAACACCGTCACCATGTCAGGGCGGGCCCGCTCATAGAGCTGCAGCGTACCCTGGTAGTCAATGTCGAACAGGATATCCTCGCCCTTGGCCAGCTGTTCCTCGACCTGGGCGCGCGGCGTGCCGTAGAAATTGCCGTGGACTTCGGCGCTTTCGAGCAGTTCGCCGTCGCGCTGCATCTTCTTGAAGGTTTCGACGTCGATGAAATAGTAGTGCTTGCCGTGGACTTCGTCCGTGCGGCGGGCGCGCGTCGTGACCGAAACCGAGAGCTTGATGTTGGGATCGGCGCCGAAGAGCGAGCGCGAGATCGAGGATTTTCCGGCGCCCGAAGGCGAGGCAATCACCAGCATGACGCCGCGGCGCTGAAAATCCATCTGACCCACTCTATTCGATGTTTTGAACCTGCTCGCGTAGTTGATCGATCACCGCCTTGAGGTCAAGACCGATGGCGCTGAGGTCCACCGCGTTCGACTTGGAGCATAGCGTGTTGGCCTCGCGATTGAATTCCTGGGCCAGGAAATCGAGGCGCCGGCCCACCGGTCCGCCTTCACCGATCAGCTTGCGGGCGGTCGCAATGTGAGCGCGCAACCGATCCAGCTCCTCCTGAATGTCGGCCTTGGTGGCGAGCAGCAGGGCTTCCTGCGCCAACCGGTCGGGCGGCAGGGAAATGTCCTGGCTCAACGCAGCCAGTTGCTGCCGCAGCTTGTCCTCCACAGCTTCCCGGCTGCGGGTGGGATGGGTTTGGGCGCGTTCCACAAGACCGGCAATGGTTTCGAGCTGGTCCAACAGCACCGCAGCGATAGCAGCCCCTTCCTGCCGGCGTGCCGCCTGCAGCGCGGCGATGGCCTGCTGTGCGCAATCAATGACCAGCGCCGCCTGGCTGTCCTCATCCGCACCTCCTGCCCCGTCGTCGGTCTCCAGCACTCCGGGCAAGGCCAAAATGCCCTCGGGGCGCGGCAAGTCGGTGGCGAGGTGAGAGCGCAACTCGTTCATGGCCGCAACAACGGTATCCAGCGCCTGCCGGTTGAGCCGGACCGACCCGGTGCCAGAGGCGCGATCGAGTGTCAGCGTCAGGTTGATTGCCCCGCGGGTGAGGGACTTGGACAGGAGCTGCCGCAAGGGGACTTCGAGCGCATCCAGGCCTGGCCCCAGCCTTAGACGCATGTCGAGCCCTCGGCTGTTGACCGATTTGATCTCGATGCGCGCCCGAATGTCCTCTGCCTGCTGCTCGGCGCGGGCAAAGCCGGTCATGCTCGAAAGCGCGGCGCTCACTGTGCGGTTTCACCCTCTGCAGCAGTATCGGCTCCCTCGGCCTCCTCCGCTTCCAGAGCCTGCCGCGCGGCTTCGGCCTCAGCTTCGGACTGCGCAGCCGCTTCGGCAGCGATTTCGCGATAGCGCGCGACATTTTGCTGGTGCTGGGCATAGGTCTCGGCGAAGACGTGTCCCTCCCGCGGTGTCGCGCCCTTGGCCACGAAATAGAGGTAATCGTGACTGTCAGGATGGGCGACTGCCTGCAGCGCCTCGATGCCGGGATTGGCGATCGGTGTGGGGGGCAGCCCATCGATTTGGTACGTATTATAGGGCGTCCGCTCTTCGATCTCGGAACGGCGGATGCCCCGATCCAGTGTCGCTTGGCCCAAGGTAATTCCGTAGATGATTGTCGGGTCCGATTGCAGACGCATGCCCTCGCGAATGCGATTGACGAAGACCGCCGCAATCTGTGGCCGCTCCGAGGCGATGCCGGTTTCCTTCTCCACGATGGAGGCCAGGATCAGCAATTCGGCGGGTGATTCGAGCGGCAAGTCAGCTTCGCGCCCCTCCCAGACCTCGGCCAGCGCCTTGGTCATGGCCAATTGCATCGCCTCCAGCACGGACTGGCGGGTGTCCCCTGGGGTGTAGTCGTAGCTACCCGGCAGGAGCGAGCCTTCAGGTGGGAGTTGGTCGATGGAGCCGGTCAACTGGTCATCGGCATTGATGCGCTGAATGGCCTGCCACACCGTCCAACCCTCGGGAATGGTGACGGCATAGCGCAGTGGATTGCCCAGCGTCAGTTCCTTGAGGATTTCCGACATGGAGGCTCCGGCCGGAATGTTGAAATCGCCGGCCTTGATCACCGCGCTCTCCTCCACGCGGCTACCGAACTGGCTGAAGATCACCGAATTGGTGATGAAACCCTGCTCCTCGAGGCGGTTTGCGGTGGTCGAGAGTGTATTACCCGATTCCACGCGGAATACGCGGTCTTCACGCAGGGGACCGTCGCCGTAATATTGCGAGGCCACATAGAACAATCCGCCCCCCACAACGACCAGGCCGATGACCAGAAGGGTCAGCAAGCCATTGAGAATATCAATCAAACCATTGCCCGAGCGGCGGCGGCGCCGGTTCCTGCGGTCGTTCATCGTTTCACTGTCACTCGCGAATAAGGGCTGTGGTGACCCTTGTTGTCATTGTTCTTGCGCCAGATTGTGGCGGGTCGCCGGCATTGTTCGCAATGGACGAGCGCAAAAACAAGGGGCACACCGCAGGCGTGTGCGATGTGCCCCTTACAATTCGTGGAAAACTTTAACCGACCTTGCGCATCACCAAGGTGGCATTGGTGCCGCCAAAGCCGAAGCTGTTGGAAAGCGCCACGTTGATTTCCTTCTTGAGCGGCTTGTGCGGCACGAGATTCATCTCGGTCTCAACCGAAGGATTATCCAGGTTCAGCGTGGGCGGGGCGACATTATCCCGCATCGCCAGCAGGCAGAAGATCGCTTCCACCGAACCGGCGGCGCCAAGCAAATGGCCAACAGCCGACTTGGTCGAGCTCATAACGGCGCCCCTGGCGGCGTCACCCAGCACGCGGGTGACCGCGCCCAGTTCGATTTCATCACCAAGTGGCGTCGAGGTGCCGTGGGCGTTGATATAGTCAATCTCGGACGGTGCGATACCAGCGCGCTTGACCGCGGCGCTCATGGCGCGGAAGCCGCCATCGCCATCGGGCGAAGGCGCGGTGATGTGATAGGCATCGCCGGAAAGGCCGTAACCGATCACTTCGCCATAGATCTTGGCGCCACGGGCCTTGGCCCGCTCATAGTCTTCCAGCACGACTATCCCGGCACCCTCGCCCATGACGAAACCATCGCGGTCCTTGTCGTAGGGACGCGAGGCAGCAGTCGGGTTGTCGTTGAAGCCAGTCGAGAGGGCACGGGCGGCAGCGAAGCCGGCCAGCGACAGGCGGTTGACGCAGCTTTCGGTGCCACCGGCCACCATCACGTCGGCATCGCCCAGGGCAATGAGACGCGCGGCATCGCCAATGGCATGCGCGCCGGTCGAACAGGCGGTCACGACCGAGTGGTTCGGCCCCTTGAGGCCAAAACGGATCGAGACCTGACCGGAAGCCAGGTTGATCAGGCGACCGGGAATGAAGAAGGGGCTGATGCGGCGCGGCCCCTTTTCATGCAGCGTGATGGAGGCATCATAGATGCCGCCGACACCGCCAATGCCCGAGCCGATCAGGACGCCTGTGCGTTCCTGCTCTTCCTGGGTCTTGGGTTCGACGCCGGCATCTTCGATGGCCTGCTGGGACGCCGCCATGGCATAGACGATGAACGGATCAACCTTGCGCTGTTCCTTCACCTCCATCCATTCGTCGGGGTTGTACTTGCCATCGGCATAGTCCCCGAGCGGAATGCGGTGAGCGATCTGGCAGGCGATGTCGTCGATCTCGAAATCGTCGATACGCTTGGCGCCGCTCTTGCCGGCAAGGATGTTGGCCCAAGTTGCTTCCACACCGCAACCAAGCGGTGTGACAAGCCCCAGTCCGGTGACGACTACGCGGCGCAATTCCATGGTCAGCGGCCTAACCCCAGCGTTAGCTGGTGGCCTTGGTCAGGAAAGCGACTGCATCGCCGAAGGTCTGGATCGACTCGGCAGCATCGTCGGGAATCTCAACCGAGAATTCTTCTTCGAATGCCATCACCAGTTCGACCTGATCCAGCGAATCTGCGCCGAGATCGTCGATGAAGCTGGCCTTTTCGGTGACCTTCTCGGCATCCACATTGAGGTGTTCCACAACGATCTTGCGGACCCGATCAGCGACATCGCTCATATTTGACTTCCCTTTTTAGAAATCGACGTTTCGTTTCGCTTCTTATTGGCGCAAAGCCAAATCATCAAGCGCACAATTGGTTTGCACAGGGGCAATGTAAGCGGCCTTCTGGGCGCCCGCAAGGCGGGCCGGCAAGATCGACCGGGGCGCGAGGTACCATGTTTTATGCGCCATAGCCAGCCGCAATTGCCAAGGTTTCCAAGGCTTTTGCCCCGTCCTAGATCATTGCCATGCCGCCATTAACGTTCAGTGTGTGGCCAGTGATGTAGGCCGCCGCGTCGCTCGCGAGAAAAACCGCGCAGCCCGCCACTTCCTGCGCCGTACCCAAGCGCCCTGCCGGGACGGAAGATAGGATCGACTCACGCTGCTTGTCGTTGAGTTCATCGGTCATGGCCGAGGCGATGAAGCCCGGGGCAATGGAATTGACGGTGATATTGCGGCTGGCCACCTCATAGGCCAGTGCCTTGTTCATGCCGATCAGGCCCGCCTTGGAGGCGGCATAGTTGCCCTGCCCCGGATTGCCCATCACACCCACCACCGAAGAAATACCGATGATGCGGCCCCAGCGCGCTTTCATCATGCCGCGCAGCACGGCGCGGTTGAGGTGGAAGGCGGCGGTGAGGTTCACAGCGATAACGTCGTCCCACTCTTCATCCTTCATGCGCATGAAGAGATTGTCGCGGGTCATGCCGGCGTTGTTGACCAGAATATCCACTCCACCCATGGCCGCCTCGGCATTGGGGATGAGCTTGTCGACCTCATCGAGCCTGGAGAGGTTGGCTGGCAGGATGGGGCAATCCTTGCCGATCTCGCTGGCCGTCTCTTCGAGCGCGCCAACACGCGTGCCCGACAGCGCCACGGTCGCGCCTGCGGCTGCCAACGCCTTGGCGATTTCGCGGCCAATGCCGCCGCTGGCGCCGGTTACGAGGGCGCGTTTACCAGAAAGATCAAACATTTAGGTCTCCTCCGGGGAGAAAGCGATTCAAGCGCTTCAGATTGCGATTCAAGTGGCTCAGGCGCCAAGTTGGGCGACGAAGGCCTCGATATCGGCAGGCGTGTTGACGGCCTGGGCGGTCGCATCGGGAGCGATGCGCTTGGCCAGGCCAGTCAAGACCTTGCCCGAGCCCAGTTCGACCAGATTGGCAACGCCGCCAGCGGTGGTCAGCCAGGTGACGCTCTCGGTCCAGCGCACCACGCCGGTGACCTGTTCTACCAGGCGTTGGCGGATCTCGTCGGGATCGGAAATCGGAGCCGCCAGCACATTGGCCACCAACGGCACTGCAGGCGCCTTCATTTCGACCTCGGCCAGGGCCGCCGCCATGGCCTCGGCGGCCGGCTGCATGAGCGAACAATGGAACGGGGCGCTGACCGGCAGCAGCAGCGCCCGCTTGGCGCCCTTCCCCTTGGCAATTTCGACGGCCCGCTCAATGGCTGAGGTGGCGCCCGAGATGACAACCTGTCCCGGCGCATTGTCATTGGCGACGGCACAGACCTCGCCCTGAGCGGCCTCCTCGGCGACGGCCTGGGCGGTATCAAGATCGAGGCCGAGCAAGGCGGCCATGGCGCCATGCCCGACCGGCACCGCCTTCTGCATGGCCTGACCACGGGTGCGTAGCAGGCGCGCCGCATCGGCCAGACTGAACGTGCCGGCAGCACACAACGCGGAGTATTCGCCCAGCGAATGGCCCGCGACATATTTTGCGTGGTCCTTGAGCGAAATCCCCCTGGCCTCGAGCACCCGGATCACCGCCACGCTGACGGCCATCAGCGCGGGCTGCGCGTTTTCTGTCAGACGCAGAATGTCTTCCGGCCCCTCGAACATGATCGAGGAAAGGCGCTCGCCCAAAGCCTCGTCCACCTCGTGAAAGACGGCCCGCGCTTCGGAAAAGTCATGTGCAAGATCCTTGCCCATGCCGACAGCCTGGCTGCCCTGCCCTGGAAAAGTGAAAGCGGAAATGGACATGTTCGATCCCTTTTCGAGCCAATGTGACAAGCCGCGCGCGGCCTGTCCAGTTGCCCGGCGCTTTGCCGGGAGTGTAAGGCGGAGTCAAGGCGAAGCCGTCCGAACCCTTGCCTTCTTCCCCTGTTTCCCTTATAGCCGCGCCAGCAATTCGTTTGGCCGGGGGCTGAACGGAGGGTTTGTGCATTGCATGAACAGGGTCCGACGGACCCGGCCTCCCGTGTTCCCGCTCTTTGCAAGACTGCTTTGACGCCTTTCCGGCTTCGAAGGGGCTCCGCGCCAAGCATTGCTGAGATGAAACTCGAAAGGAAGGCGCATCAATGGCCCTTTACGAACACATCTACCTCGCTCGCCAGGACGTTTCCCAGCAGCAGGTCGAGGAACTGACCGCACAGCTCTCCGAGATTCTCGGCCAGGGCGGCGGCAAGGTAACAAAGAACGAATATTGGGGCCTCAAGGGTCTCTCCTACCGCATCCGCAAGAACCGCAAGGCGCACTACACCCTGCTCAACATCGAAGCTCCGGCCGCTGCCGTTGCCGAGATGGAACGCCAGATGCGTATCAATGAAGACATTCTGCGCTTCATGACCGTGCGTGTCGACGAGCTGGAAGAAGGCCCGTCCGCAATGATGCAGAAGCGCGACCGTGACGACCGCGAAGGCGGCCGTGGTGGTTTCTCCGGCGAACGCCGTCCGCGCCGCTTCTAAGACAAGGAACGATACAAAATGGCAATCAAAGACCTTACCACTTCCCAGGCTCGCCGTCCGTTCCAGCGTCGTCGCAAGACCTGCCCGTTCTCCGGCGAGAACGCCCCCAAGATCGACTACAAGGACGTGCGCCTGCTTTCGCGTTACGTTTCGGAGCGCGGCAAGATCGTGCCGAGCCGCATCACCGCCGTTTCGGCCAAGAAGCAGCGTGAACTGGCCCGTGCCATCAAGCGCGCCCGCTTCATCGGCCTGATGCCCTACGCCGTCCAGTAAGCTTCAGCTTCACTGAGATTGCATCGCTGGGGTCGCGAATGGTTCGCGGCTCCTAACCGCTCCTTGAAGAGCGGGACAGCCAAAGGAAAAAGACATGAAAGTCATTCTGCTCGAGCGCGTGGGCCGTACCGGCACCATCGGCGACGAAGTCAACGTCAAGGACGGGTTTGCCCGTAACTTCCTGCTGCCCCAGGGCAAGGCCCTGCGCGCCACGGAAGCCAACCGCAAGAAGTTCGAAAACGAACGCGCCCATATCGAACAGCGCAATGAAGAGCGCCGCAATGCCGCCGCCGGCATTGCCGAGGGTCTGAACGGCCATGCCGTCATCATGATCCGCCAGGCTGGTGAAACCGGTCAGCTCTACGGTTCGGTCGCTGCCCGCGACATCGTCGAGGCCCTGGCCAAGGACGGCTTCACCGTCCAGCGCAACCAGGTCGACCTGGCCGATCCGATCAAGACCGTCGGCGTGCACGCCGTGGCGCTCTCGCTGCACCCCGAAGTTGCCGTCGAGATCACCGTCAATGTCGCCCGCTCGGAAGACGAAGCCGAGCGTCAGGCTGCTGGTGAAGACGTGTCCGTCCCCACCTTCGACAGCGATGAAGATGGCGACTTCGCAGCCGGCCAGGCCGCTGCTGCCGCCGAAGACCGCTACGAAGAGTAGCCTTCAATCAAATCCGCTCTTGAAAGGCCGGGCCCAGCGCCCGGCCTTTTGTTTTCCACTTGCCTATTGCGGTTGAAAATGGCGGCGGAGGCCTCGGAACAGGCCCCTTTGCGTCAGCGGCTCAAGCATTTCATCGGGACCTTCGGGATCCAGAACCTCGTTTTCGGCCAGCCACTTTTCTATGCCGTTTAGATCGGGCTTGACGTAGGGCTTGAGGGTTCGACCGGCTCCCCTCAAATGTTCGATGGTCTCGATGAGAGAACCCGTTCGCTCAAGATGAGAGGCGACGGTCTCTGCATCCGTGTCGAGGTGTTCGGCCAACAGGTCATTTCGCACCTCGGCAATCTTGCGCTGCAGATCGGATTGCGAGGGTTCAGCGGTCAGCGTGACATCGCATTCCGTGTCGAGCCGCAGCGACCGGTTGTTGATGTTTGCCGACCCGATCTTGAGATAGCGGTCGTCAACAACCATGATTTTGGCGTGCACATAGATGGGCGCTCCGCCGCTGTCATAGGGATGAAGCAGGCGGAAGCGGCCATGTGTGTCAGCACGGGCCAAATAGCTGAACAGCCTCTCCCGTGCCGTATCCATGGCGAGCGGCTCGAGCCATCCTTCCGCCTCCTCAGGATTAACGACTATAATTTCTGGACCGTCTGCCTCCGCCAGGCGCCTTTCCAGGGCAGCTACGATGGCGCGGGACGCAAAGTACTGGCTCTCGATATAGATGTGGTCTTTCGCGCAGGCGATCAGGTCCAGCCAGACTCTCTCGATCTCAAGCACTGCAGGCCGGCCATCCTGTTCCGGTGCCGATCGGGAAATGGCCAGGGGTACCTGTTCAAAACCGATTGGCAGTTCGGGCGGCCAATACCGGCTCTGGCTGGTGAGCGGCACCATTTCGGGCTTACCGCCAGCTCTCTTCCAGCGCTCCGCGGCAACCTGCCGGACCAGATCAACGACCGGGCCGGTTATGGCCGTGGTCGCATCGTGCCAGGGCTTGTAGGGCCGGCGGCTGGCGGGGCGTCGCCTGCGTGGATCATCATGGATGTGGTCGCGCGTGTCCCAGCGCTCGGCGGTCATGTCAATTCCGCCAACAAAAGCCAAACTGTCATCGATGAGGATGATCTTCTGATGGTGGGAGGCACCCGGAGGATGCGTGCTGTCGAACTTCACGTGGATGCGCGGATGCCGCATCCACCGCCAAAGGGTGAAGATGGTGGTTCCCCGTCCAAGGGTTTTGAGAAGGCCGTAATCCCACTGCAAAAGAAAGATTTCGAGTTCGGGGTTCCTGTGGACCAGCCAAAGGATGAAATCGCCGAGATGGTCGGGACCGTCGCCTTCCTCGCGTTCGGGATCCATGGCGATCCGCGCGTCAAAGTCCCACCCGATCAGGCTGATACGGCGGCGGGCGTTAGTCATGGCATCGCGCGCATGCCGGAAATAGTGCTCAGCATCGACAATAATCGAAAACGCCTCGGCCTGGGCAATGCCAAGGCAGTTGTGTCCTGCTTCGAATTCGATCTGTGCCACGTGACGCTCCGGTCCTGGCACTCAGCCGGCCAGGCAGGTAAGGAAACAGTTGAGAACCGGCGCTGGTTCCCGTCGCGGCGGGCAGAGGAATGGGTTGTCCGACAATGGACCGATCCCTATTGTTCCCGTTATCCCCAGAGTTCACAGACCTCGGTGAACATGCGGCTGGCATCACCGAGAGTGCCGAGACTCATGCCACCCTGTCGTGGTTAAGAAGGCCCCAACATCTCAGAGGACACTATGGCCGAGATTGCTCGCCTTCATCCCGCGGAAGACAAAGCCTTCCGCGTCGCCCCGCACAACGTGGAGGTGGAGCAGGCCCTTCTGGGCGCCATCCTGATCAACAACGACGCCTTCTATCGCGTCGCCGATTTCCTGCTGCCCGAGCACTTCTACGAGCCCATCCATCGCGATATCTACGAGCTGGCTGGCAAGATCATCCGCGCCGGCAAGGCGGCAGAGCCGGCGACGCTCAAGACCCACCTGCCCGACCAGCTGCTGCCTGAAGTCACCATGATGCAGTATCTCTCGCGCCTGGCGGCAGAGGCGACGACAGTGCTCAATGCAGCCGACTATGGCCAGGCCATCTATGACCTCGCCATCCGGCGCAACCTGATCCTGGTCGGCGAGGAAATGGTCTCGGTCGCCTATGACAGCGATGTCGAGATGACCCCGGTCAAGCAGATCGAAAAGGTCGAGGGGGAGCTGTTCCAGCTTGCCGAAAAGGGGCGCTATGACGGCGGTTTCCAGGCCTTCGGGACCGCGCTCAATGCCTCGATCCAGATGGCTGGCGAAGCCTTCCAGAGGGACGGTGGACTCTCTGGCGTTGCTACCGACCTGCACGATCTCGACCGGCAGATGGGCGGCCTGCAACGCTCTGATCTGATCATCCTCGCCGGGCGCCCTGCCATGGGCAAGACCTCGCTCGTCACCAATATCGCCTATAATGTCGCCAAGAACTGGCGGGGCGATGTAACGCCGGACGGACATTCGAAAACCGTCAATGGCGGCATTGTCGGCTTCTTCAGCCTGGAAATGAGTTCCGAACAGCTCGCAACCCGTATTCTGGCCGAGCAGGCGGAAATCTCTTCGTCCGATATCCGCCGCGGCCGCATTCATGACAATCAGTTTGCCAAGCTGGTCGATGTCTCCAACGTTATGAGCAAGGTGCCACTCTACATCGACGACACCGGCGGTATTTCGGTGGCCCAGCTTGCCGCCCGCGCGCGGCGCCTGAAACGCCAGAAGGGTCTCGATCTTCTCATCGTCGACTATTTGCAGCTGCTTTCGGGTTCTTCAAAGGCCTCAAGCCAGAACCGCGTGCAGGAATTGACCGAGATCACGACGACGCTTAAAGCCCTCGCCAAGGAGCTGGAAGTGCCGGTGATCGCGCTGTCCCAGCTGTCCCGTCAGGTGGAAGCGCGCGACGACAAGCATCCGCAGTTGGCCGACTTGCGCGAATCGGGGTCTATCGAGCAGGACGCGGACGTGGTTCTGTTCGTCTATCGTGAAGAATACTATCTCAAGAACAAGGAACCCAAAGAGGGCACGCCGGAGCATTTGACCTGGCAGGGCGAAATGGAAAAGGTGCATGGCAAGGCGGAGGTCATCATCGCCAAGCAGCGCCACGGCCCCACCGGCACGGTGCAGTTGAGCTTCGAGGCGCAATTTACCCGCTTTGGTAACCTTGCTCGGGCAGACTATCTGCCTGAACGCATGGAATAGGCATGGCGCTGACCTCTGGCCTTGGTGGCCAATTGAGCATCGATCTGGGGGCCTTGGCCCGGAACTGGCGGGCGCTGGACAAGGTGAGCGCAGGCGCCTTGACCGCTGCCGTGGTCAAGGCCGACGCATATGGCATTGGCATCGACAAGGCGAGCAAGGCCTTGCACGCGGCCGGTGCGCGGTTTTTCTTTGTCGCGACGCCCGATGAGGGCATGGCGGTGCGTGCCGCCGTGCCGGACGCACATATCTTCATTCTCTACGGGCTCTATCCCGGCGCGGCCAATCTCTACATTCGGCAGAACCTGATGCCGGTCCTGTCTTCCATGACCATGCTCGAGGAATGGCTGGGCAAATGTATTGAGCGCAACGAGGCCTATCCAGCCGCGTTTCATTTCGACACCGGCATCAATCGGCTGGGCTTCCGTCTTAACGAAGCCACCCTGGTGCGCGAAAGCATCGAGAAGCTCGGCTATGCCCCGCAAATGGTGATGAGCCATCTGGCCTGTGCCGATACGCCGAACCATGAGAAGAACCGCACCCAATTGGCGCTGTTCGGTTCGGTCATGGCGCAGTTTCCCAGCATTCCCGCTTCGCTCGCCAACTCGGCCGGGCTGATGACGGGCCGCGACTATCATTTCCAGATGGTTCGGCCAGGCATCGCGCTTTACGGCGGCCGCGCCGTCAATGGCCGCAAGAACCCGATGCAGCCGGTCGTAACCCTGCATGTGCCAATCCTGCAGGTCAGCGAGGGCCGCACCGGCGAAACGGTGGGCTATGGCGCTACTTATACGCTGAACCGCAATTCGAAACTGGCGATTCTCGGCTACGGCTACGCGGACGGGTTCCTCCGCTCGCTCTCGGGCACCAATCCGCGGCCGGGCGGCAAGGTCTTCATTCGCGGCAAGCTCTGTCCAGTGATCGGCCGAATCTCTATGGATCTGACCGTCGTGGACGTCACCGAACTGGGCGACGACCTCCCTGCCCCTGGCGAAGGCGCCGAGGTTCTGGGGGCCAATGTCGGCATCGATGACCAGGCCGATGCCGCCGGCACCATCGGCTATGAAATCCTCACCAGCCTCAAGGGCCGCTACAGCCGCAACTATGTCGGCGACGGACACCTGCCGGAGTAATCAGGAGCCGTTACTGGTGAGTTCGGCAGGGTCACTTGCCGGTCCCGCAGGCAGTTCCTTTTGTTCGGTAATCTCATTGGCCGTCCGGGCCCCGTCAGCCTCTGGCGCTTGATTGTTGGCAGTGAAGATCGTCACGGCAAAAACCACGACCACAATGACGGCGACGATGGCGATGACCAGATTTCTGTTCATATCGAGCTCTCCGATGCACTAAAACAATTTGGAGAACCGAGAAGAGTTCCGTGCGCATACGCGGCTACTTGCATTGTTATCCCAACTCGTCGGCATGAAGCCAACGCCCGGCTCCGAATCTCTCCTGGGTTTTGTTCTCACTTCGTTCTTGCCCAGGGCTGCCGCTTGCTGCTACCTTGTCCACGACTACGCTTCGGGTTCGACTTGGCAACATCATTTCCTCTTTACGCCATCCTGTTGCGCGCCATCGGTCCGGTGACGCACAAGCTGATGAGCATGGCGCAGTGGCGCGAGGCCTCGGAGGCCGTCGGGTTCATCGCGCCGGAAACCCTGGCCAACACGGGCAATATGATCGCTGAATTTGAAGGCACAACGGCCGAAGCGGGCGAGGCGATGACGGGCGTGCTGCGGCACTTTGGGTTGAGCGACAATGTCGTTCCGATCCTGCGGAAATCGGGGCAATTGAAGAAGCTGTTGCGCGCTAACCCCATCGCCGATGCTGCGCAGAACAGACCCGCCCAAACCAGCGTCTATTTCTTCGCCGCACCGCAGCCCGATTTCACCTGGCTGAACGCTTATGAGGGGCCGGAAGCCACCCACATTATCGAGAAGCATCTGGTAGTGGATTTCACCCGTGACGTGGCGCAATCGGGCCGATTGATCCGGCTGATCGACAAGCAGAGCGGCCTCAATACATCGCGCAACTGGAATACGACGCGCAAGCTGGCTGAACGCTGCATCGCGCGTAGCAAGGAATAGCCGTGGCCAAGAACCGTTCGCAATTCGTCTGCCAGTCCTGTGGCGCCGTTTCCTCCCGATGGCAGGGACGCTGCGACGCCTGCGGCGAGTGGAACACCATCGTCGAGGAACTGGTGGACTCGGGGGTCGGGGCGGGCCCAAAGTCCGCCAAGGCCAGCGGCCGCCCTGCCAATCTGGTGCCGCTTTCCGGCGAAACCGAAAGTGCGGCGCGTGTGGTCACCGGCTTTGCCGAACTCGATCGGGTGACCGGGGGCGGCTTCGTCAAGGGATCAGCCCTGTTAGTCGGCGGCGATCCGGGCATTGGCAAATCAACCCTGCTGCTGCAATCGGCGGCAGCCCTGGCCAAACAGGGCAAGCGTGTCATCTATGTCTCGGGCGAAGAGGCGGTAGCGCAGGTCAGGCTGCGCGCCCAACGCTTGGGCCTTGGTGAAGCCGGGGTGCTGCTGGCCGCCGAAACCAATGTTGAGATCATTCTCGCCACGCTGGAAAGCGGCCCACCGCCGGATCTGGTCATTATCGATTCCATTCAGACCTTGTGGACGGACCGCGTCGATTCGGCGCCCGGCACCGTCACCCAGGTGCGCACCTCAGCTCAGGCGCTGACTCGTTTTGCCAAGAAGAGCGGCGCTGCCGTGGTGCTGGTGGGGCACGTCACCAAGGATGGGCAGATCGCCGGGCCGCGCGTGGTCGAGCACATGGTCGATGCCGTGCTCTATTTCGAGGGCGATAGCAGCCATACGTTCCGCATCCTGCGCGGCGTGAAGAACCGCTACGGCGCCACCGATGAAATCGGCGTTTTTGCCATGACCGAACGGGGTCTCGAGCAGGTGGCCAATCCGTCCGCCCTGTTCCTCGACCAGCGCGACAAGGACGCGGCTGGTTCCGCCGTCTTTGCCGGGATGGAAGGCACGCGCCCAATCCTGATTGAAATCCAGGCGCTGGTGGCGCCCTCCCCGCTCGGCACGCCGCGGCGGGCCGTGGTGGGCTGGGATAGTTCACGTCTTTCCATGGTGCTGGCCGTGCTCGAAACGCGGTGCGGCGTCCGGATCGGCGCCAATGATATTTATCTCAATGTCGCCGGTGGCCTCAAAATCAACGAGCCGGCGGCCGATCTGGCCGTTGCGGCGGCGCTGATTTCCTCGCTCACTGGCGCTCCCCTGCCCGCCGACGCGGTCTATTTCGGCGAAATCTCGCTGGCCGGCGGGGTGCGCCCGGTCGTGCATGGTGCCCTGCGCCTGCGCGAAGCTGAAAAGCTGGGATTTGGCTCGGTGGTTACCGGCAAGTTGGGCAAGGCAGACCGGAATGGCAATCTCGAGGTCACCGAATATGCGCAGTTGAGCGATATGGTCAGTCGCATTGCCGCGCGTGGCAAACGCCCCATACCCGAGCCAGAGCCAGAGAGCTGGTAAACAAATGCTTTCCGCAAGATCGTGGGGACGGAACGCCGCTAGGCTTGGCATGGCGCATCAAAGCCGCTAAAGGTCCAGCAAAAGCCGGGGCGGCAAGACAACAGGGCAAAGACATATGCTGACTGCGTTCGACGTTGGTGTGGGCGTGCTGGTGCTGATTTCAGCAATCCTGGCGACGGCGCGGGGGCTGACCCGCGAAGTATTGTCCCTGGCGACCTGGGCCGGCTCTGCCGCCATCGCCATCTATATGTGGCAGTATCACCCCGATATCGCCCGGCAATACATTGCTGAACCCGTCGTGGCCGATATCGCCACGGTGGTGGTGACCTTCATTGTCGCCCTGATCGTGCTGCACCTGCTCACAATGCGCATTGCCGATTTTGTAGTCGACAGCCGCATCGGCCCCATCGACCGGACACTGGGCTTTGTGTTTGGCGTGTTGCGCGGCATTCTGATCGCTATTGTCGTCACCATTTTCGGCACCTGGCTGTTCGGGACCAACCTGCCGGAATGGGCGAGCAATGCCCAGTCGCTGCCTTATCTGCGCGATATGGGCAATACGCTGATTTCCATGCTGCCCGAAGGGCTTGAGCAGCAGGTCACCGATATTCTCTCGGGTGGCGGCGCCAACCTGACCGAAGATCCGCAGGCCCCGGCCGCGCCGCTTGAAGGCGGCACGCCCGATCCCAGCGTCGATGGAACCGTCGACCCGACCGACCCGGTGGTCGATCCGGCTCCAGAGGCCTGACGCCAAGTGATTCCGGCGGGCAGCAGCGCACCCGCCGCAATCTTGCCGACCCCATCTGTCATTGGTGGCCGGCAGGCAGATGCGCTATTTGCGAGCAAGCCCCAATTCGCATGGAGACACCGGTGACCCATTGGAACGATGACGAGTTCGATCTCAATGGAGACACGCTGCACGAAGAGTGCGGCGTGTTCGGCATTTTGGGGCATGACGATGCCTCCACCCTTACCGCGCTCGGACTGCACGCGCTGCAGCACCGCGGCCAGGAGGCGGCCGGCATCGTCAGCTTCGACGGTCGCCAGTTCTTCCAGGAAAAGCGCATGGGGCTGGTGGGCGACCACTACACGGACCCCGCCGTCCTTGCCAAATTGCCCGGTCACATCGCGATCGGCCATACCCGTTACTCCACCACCGGCGAGGTGGCGCTGCGCAATGTGCAGCCGCTTTTTGCAGAGTTGGAAGCAGGCGGTATCGCCATCGCCCATAACGGCAATTTCACCAACGGGCTGACCCTCAGGCGCCAGATCATCGCGACCGGTGCCATCTGCCAGTCGACCTCGGACAGCGAAGTGGTGCTGCACCTGATCGCCCGCTCACGGCATTCCTCCACCGCCGACCGCTTCATCGATGCCATCAGGCAGATGGAGGGCGGTTACGCCATGCTGGCCATGTCCCGCACCAAGCTGATCGCGGCCCGTGACCCCGTTGGCATCCGGCCGCTGGTTATGGGCGAGCTCGACGGCAAGCCGATCTTCTGTTCGGAAACCTGTGCGCTTGACATTGTGGGCGCCAAATATGTGCGCGACGTCGAAAATGGCGAAGTGATCATCTGCGAAATCCAGCCGGATGGTTCGATCAGCGTCGAGGCCCGCAAGCCGGCCCATCAGGTGCCCGAGCGGCCATGCCTGTTTGAGTTTGTCTACTTCGCCCGTCCTGACAGCATGGTCTCAGGCCGCAGCGTCTATACCGCGCGCAAGAACATGGGCAAGAACCTGGCCAAGGAAGCGCCGGTCAAAGCTGACGTCATCGTGCCGGTGCCCGATGGCGGCACTCCGGCGGCTATCGGTTATGCGCAGCAGAGCGGCATCCCGTTCGAGCTCGGCATTATCCGCAATCATTATGTGGGCCGCACCTTCATCGAGCCCACCCAGCAGATTCGCGCCTTTGGCGTGCGCCTCAAGCACTCGGCCAATCGTGCGGAGATTGCTGGCAAACGCGTCGTGCTGGTCGATGATTCGATTGTGCGCGGCACCACTTCGGTCAAGATCGTGCAGATGATCCGCGAGGCTGGTGCCACGGAGGTCCATATCCGCGTGGCCAGCCCGATGATCTTCCACTCGGACTATTACGGCATCGACACGCCGGACCCAGACAAGCTGCTGGCCAACCAGTATACGGACCTAGATGAAATGTGCCGCTATATCGGCGCGGATTCGCTGGCCTTCCTGTCGATCGACGGGCTTTACGAGGCGGTGGGCGGCAAGAAGCGCGATCCCAAGGCGCCACAATTCACCGACCATTATTTCACCGGCGACTATCCGACGCAGTTGACCGATCTGCACGGGCGCACGATGAGCGATCCCAAGCAGATTTCGCTGCTCAAGGATGCGGGTTGATGACTGAAACTACTGAACTGTCCGGCAAGGTCGTCCTGGTTACGGGCGCATCGCGCGGCATCGGCTATGCGGCCGGCATCGAGGCGGCCCGGCGGGGCGCCCATGTGATCGCGGTTGCGCGCACGGTGGGGGGGCTGGAAGAACTCGATGATGCCATTCAGGCTGAAGGTGGGTCGACGACGCTGGTGCCGTTGGACCTGCGCGATGGTGACGCCATCGACCGGCTGGGCGCCGCCATCTTTGAACGTTGGGGACATCTGGATGGGTTGGTGGCCAATGCCGGACAGCTCGGCGTGCTGAGCCCTGTGGCCCACATCAAGCCCGACGACTTCGACAAGGTAATGGCGGTCAACGTGACTGCCAACTACCGCCTCTTGCGCTCACTCGATTTGCTGCTGCGCCAGTCCGAGGCAGGCCGTGCTGTCTTCGTTTCGTCCGGCTCGGCGCGTTCTGCCCGTCCCTTCTGGGGTCTTTACGCGGCCAGCAAGGCGGCGCTCGATGCCTTGGTCAAATCCTATGCCGGGGAAGTGGCCAGCACCCAGGTGCGCGCCAATGTGTTCTATCCCGGCGTCGTCCGCACGGCCATGCGCGCCAAGGCGATGCCGGGCGAAGACCCCAACACGCTGCCCACGCCAGCCGAGGTGGCGCCGAAGCTGATCGACATGTTGAGCCCGTCGCTCGACGAGAATGGCCGCCTGTTCGATGTCGGCACGAGTGCGTTCGAAGACATCTGAACCATGGTCGAGCTGCGCCACTACCGCCCGGAGGATCTTGATGCGCTCTATGCGATCTGCCTGCAGACCGGCGATGCCAGCAGGGACGCGACGCCGCTGCATTCCGATCCGCAGCTGGTCGGCCACATCTATGCGGCCCCTTATGGCGTTCTGGAGCCTGGCAATGTGTTCGTTGCAGCCGATAGCGAGGGCGTGGCTGGATATATCGTTGGGACCTACGATACCAGCCCGTTCGTCAAGCGGCTGGAGCAGGAGTGGTGGCCTGGCCTCCGTGCCCGTTACGCCAACACTTCGGGCATGACCGAAGCGGATCTGCATCGCATCGCCGCGATCCGGCAGCCGCCTGAGACACCGTCCGACATTGTGGCGCGCTATCCGGCCCATATCCATATGAACCTGCTCTCTCGCCTGCGCGGCCAGAGAATCGGCAGCCGCCTGCTCGGCTTGTGGGTCGAGCAGGCAAGGGCGGCCGGCGTCGGCGGCATCCACCTGGGGGCCAGCGACACCAATAGCGGTGGCATCGCCTTCTGGACCCGTAGCGGCTTTGTACCGGTGCGGGAAGAACCGGGCGTGGTCTGGTTCGGAATGGATCTTTAGGGCGTCGCCTGCGGCGCGATGGGGGCCACAAGCACCTTGTCGATGCGGTGGCCGTCCAAGTCGAGAACCTCGAAGCGCCAGCCGTCCTGCTCAAAGCTTTCGCCCACCTTGGGCAAGTGATTGATCTGGGCGAGGACGAATCCGGCCACGGTCTCGTAGCGCGCGTCCTTTGGCACCGGCACATTTAAGCGCTCGGCAAAGTCGTGGACCGGCATCCAGCCAGCGATCAGCCATGAGCCGTCCTGGCGCTGGGTGATCGCCGGTTCGTCGCCCGGCTCCTCGTTATAAATCCCGGTAATGACCTCGAGCACGTCACCATAGGTGATGATGCCCTCAAAGTGCCCATATTCATCAACGACCAGCGCCATCTGGGCGCGCGCCGAGCGCATGGATTCAACGACATCGAGTGCGTCGGCATGTTCCATGACCACGGGCACCGGCTTGACCAGGGCACGCAGATCGGGCTGCACACCCGCCGCGAGGGCGGGTAGCAGATCGGACTGCGCCAGGACGCCGACTATAGAATCGGCATCGCCCTCCTGCACCAGCACCTTGGTGTGCGAGGTTTCGAGGATGATCTTGAGGTTGACCTCGTAGTCATCTTCGAGGTCGATCAACACAACATCGAGGCGCGGGGTCATGATGCCTCGCGCCGAACGGTCGGCCAAGCGCATGACACCGGAGATCATGGAATGCTCCTCGTGCTCCAGAATGCCGGCAGTGGTAGCATCGGCAATGATCGAGCGGACTTCCTCTTCGGTCACCGAATTCTCGGTCTGTCCGCTCTGGCCCAGCAGCCGCAAAACGAGCTTGCCTGTCACATCGAGAAGCCAGACGATCGGCGAGCCGATCAGAGCCAGCAGAGCCATCGGACGGGCTACGCGGGCGGCGACGCCCTCAGGATTGCGCAGCGCAATCTGCTTGGGAACCAGCTCACCCAGAATAAGCGAAGCATAGGTGATGAGCACCACGACGATCCCCACGCCCGATATGTCGGCGACATTGTCCGGCAGCCCGATCTCCTTGAGCCAAGCCGTGAGGCGCAGACCCAAAGTGGCGCCGGAAAAGGCCCCTGACAGGATGCCGACCAGTGTAATGCCGATTTGAACCGAGGATAGAAACTTGCCCGGATCCTGGGCAAGCCGGATTGCAGTTGCCGCCCCCTCATCGCCCTGCTCTGCCAGGACCTTGAGGCGCGCGGGACGGGCGGAAACAACAGCCAGCTCAGACATGGCCAGGGCGCCGTTGACGAGGATCAAGACAACGACGATGAGAATTTCAATAAGCAAGACGATGCACAGCTGGCACCCCGCAACCAATGGCGGGTGCTACGACGCGCGCATCATAGGGCATCGCAGCAGGAGATAAACAGGCATTGGAGCATGGCCCGTGCTGATTTTGTCGTTTTTACTTCTTGTCCACATAGGGGTTCTTGCCGCCGCGCAACCAGAGGCGGATGGGCGTGCCCTTCATGTCGAAGGCCCCGCGCAAGCCGTTCACCAGGTAACGCTGATAAGATGCCGGTACCGCATCGGGGCGCGAAGAGAAAATGATGAAGCTGGGCGGCCGCGTCTTGGCTTGCGTCATGTAGCGCAGCTTGAGGCGGCGGCCGGAAACTGCCGGAGGTGGATGCCCCTCAATCATCCCGGCCAGCCAGCGATTGAGCCTTGAGGTGGAGACATGAGCGTTCCAGCTCCGCTCGATCTCGAAGATGGCGTCCATCAGCCGGTCGATGTTCTTGCCCGTCAGCCCGGACAGGGTCACCAGCGGCACGCCGCGCAGCTGCGGCAACAGCCGTTCGCATTCCTCGCGCAGGAATTTGAGCGTTTCGTTCTTGTCCTCAATCAAGTCCCATTTGTTGAGCGCAATAACCATCGCCCGGCCCTCACGCTCGACCAGGTCGGCCAAGGCCAAATCCTGCTTCTCGAATGGCACGGTGGCATCGAGCATGAGCACGACGACTTCGGCATACTGGATGGAACGCAGGCTATCGCCCACGGCCAGCTTTTCGAGCTTCTCGGTCACGCGGGAGCGGCGGCGGATACCGGCGGTATCGACCAAGTTGACGATGCGGCCTTCCCACTCCCAGGGCACCAGGATGCTGTCGCGGGTAATGCCGGCTTCGGGGCCAACCAGCACGCGATCCTCGCCCACCATGCGGTTGACCAGCGTGGACTTGCCCGCATTGGGGCGACCGACAATGGCCACGTTGAGGAAGCGGCGCGGGTTCCAGCGCAGGGTGGCGTCCTCGCCTTCCCCCTCCAGCATATCGGGCGTGATGTCGACATCGACCTCAGGCATGAAATCGAGATCGCCGCCCTCGTCCTGCTGGGCAGCCTCGGCGGCTTTTTTCTCCTCAGCCTTGTCGATGGCAGCTGACACGATGGAGTAGAGCTCCGACAGCCCCAGGCCGTGCTCAGCCGAGAGCGGAATCGCCTCGCCAAAGCCGAGCTTGAAGGCCTCGACGAGCCCAGCTTCGGCGGCACTGCTTTCCGCCTTGTTGCCGACCAGGTGCACCTGCTTGCCGGCCTTGCGCAGGACCTGAGCAAAGCGCTGGTCAAGCGGCACCACACCGGCCCGGGCGTCGATCATGAACAGGATGACGTCGGCTTCCCGGATGGCCAGCTCGGTCTGCTGGCGCATGCGGTCTTCGAGGCTGCCGTCCTTGACGTCTTCGTAGCCGGCGGTATCAAGCACCTTGAAGTGCAGATCGGCAATTCGACCATCGGCCTCGCGGCGATCGCGGGTGACCCCGGGCGTATCGTCGACAAGCGCGATCTTGCGACCCACCAGACGGTTGAACAGCGTGGACTTGCCGACATTGGGACGGCCGACAATAGCGAGTGTGACCGTCATGGCGGTTCCCCTGAATGGCGGGCTATTCGGCCGCAGGTTCGGCGACAGGCTCGCTGTCGGTAGCAGTCGCCTCGGCCTCGACGGGCGCGTCCTGTGCGACTACGCCTTCGGCGAGCATCTGGGCGAGGTAGTAGGCCATACGGTTGCGAATGCCGGACTGGGCGAGAGGGTCGTTAAGAACGGTTTCGAAGCTCTCTTGGGCAGCGGCGTATTCGCCGGCCTTGTATTGGGCAAGACCCAGCAGCTCGCCGGCCACCCGGCGCATCGGACTGTCCGGGGTTGCCAAAGTTCCGATGCGTGCCTCGACATCAGCCAGGGTGCCGCTATCGACCAGGATATTGGCCGCCAGCAGGAATGCCAGTTCGCGCAGGCGCGGATTGGATTGGGTATTGGCCAAGCCATCATAAGCGGAGACAGCGGCGGCCGTATCGCCCTCTTCAGCGAGCAATGCGGCCTTGCGGAACTCTGCCAATACGGGGTAGCCGCCCGAGCCGTCGGCGGCCAGCGCGTCAAGCTGGTCCTGAGCGGCATCGAGTTCACCGGCCTCTGCCGCGTCAAACGCCGAATAGAGTTCTTCCGAGGCCGCCGCGGACTGACTGTTGGTGTACCAGGACCAGCCCTCATTGATCGCGACCAGCGCCACGATGGCAATGGCTCCGCCAATCACGAAGGGCGCGAGGCGGCGCCACAGCGCCCGCATGCGATCAGTGCGCAGTTCCTCGTCGATTTCGCGGAAAATGTTCTCGTTGGACATGGTCGGCCTAAGGCAGGAAAGAATTAGAGGGGGAGCATTATCACGCGCCCCCGGGAATGCAAACGGCCCGATAGAAAAGCCTCGTTAACGCTAGGCGAATTCATAACCCTTTGATGCCTTGCGGCAGCAGCCGGACGTTCGCACATGCTTAGCGTGACGGGGGAACTGAACTTGGCAGTCGCTGAAGCTGAGACCCGGACCTATCCGGGCGAACAAATGGATGCCTTGGCCGTATTGCGCCTGGCGGAGGCGTACCGGGACGACGCCATGCACCTGCTGGAACGTCGGGCGTGTAAATCCAGGTCGCCCTTCCGCCTGGTCGCCATCCACGCCATCGAGCTCTACCTCAACGCCTATCTCCTGGCGCTAGGCCACCCTCATGCTGCCATACGCGGGTTGCAGCATGACCTGGGAAAGCGGCTAACCCTACTGCAGGAGGCCGGGGTGGTTTTGCGGCTCCGAACCGCTGAGCACCTCAAAGCGCTCAGCAGCAACCGCGAATACCTGGTCAGTCGGTATGACTGCTGTGAAACCAGCAGTCTGTCGCAGCTCAATCGTCTGCAAGCCACAATGAACGAAGTCCGTGATCGTGTGACAAAGAAGCTTGCCACGTCCTGAGGGCAGGATGGCCTTTCAGCGGCTCTTCGGGCGTAGCCACCAAAAATCAGTCCACTGGACTGATTTTGCGGCGCTTTGCGCCGCCGGGGGCTACTCCCACTCAATCGTGCCGGGCGGCTTGGATGTCACGTCGTAGACCACCCGGTTGATGCCCCGAACTTCGTTGATGATGCGCGTGGCCGTCTTGCCCAGGAAGTTCATGTCGAACTGGTAGAAATCGGCGGTCATGCCATCGACTGAGGTGACGGCGCGCAGCGCACAGACGAACTCGTAGGTGCGGCCGTCGCCCATGACGCCGACCGTCTGCACCGGCAGAAGCACCGCGAAGGCCTGCCAGATCTTGTCGTACTGGCCGGACTTGCGGATCTCGTCGAGATAGATGGCGTCGGCCTGGCGCAGGATGTCGAGCTTTTCAGGCGTGATGCCGCCGGGACAACGGATAGCGAGGCCCGGCCCTGGGAATGGGTGGCGACCGATGAAACTCTCTGGAATGCCGAGTTCGCGGCCCAGCGCGCGCACTTCGTCCTTGAACAGTTCGCGCAGCGGTTCGACAAGCTGCATGTTCATGCGCTCGGGCAGACCACCCACATTGTGGTGCGACTTGATCGTGACCGACGGGCCGCCACTGAAGGAAACGGATTCGATGACGTCGGGGTAAAGCGTGCCCTGCGCCAGGAAATCGGCGCCGCCGAGCTTCTTTGCCTCTTCCTCGAACACTTCGATGAAAAGGCGGCCGATGATCTTGCGCTTGGTCTCGGGGTCCGACTGACCTTCCAGCTCGCCGATGAAGAGTTTTTCGGCATCGACATGGACGAGCGGGATATTGAACTGATCGCGGAACATGGTGACGACCTGTTCGCTCTCATTCAGCCGCATCAGGCCGTGATCGACATAGATACAAGTAAGTTGATCGCCGATGGCCTCGTGGATCAGCACGGCGGCCACCGAAGAATCGACACCGCCAGACAGACCGCAGATCACTTTGCCGGTGCCCACCTGTTCCCGGATCTTCTCGACCATCTTCTCGCGGTAAGCCGCCATGGTCCAATTGCTTTCGATGCCACAGATGTTGTGCACGAAATTGGCGTAGAGCCTGGCCCCATCGGGCGTGTGGACCACCTCGGGGTGGAACTGCACGGCCCAGATCCGGCGCTCCTCGTTGGCAATCATGGCGAAGGGCGCGTTCGGCGAGGTGCCCACCACCTCAAAGCCTTCGGGCAGCTCGACCACCCGATCGCCGTGGCTCATCCAGACCTGATGATCGGAGCCGAGTACCCACACACCTTCGGAAAGGCTGTTGTTCTTGTGGACGGTCAGGTCAGCGCGGCCGAACTCGCGATGATGGCCGGCTTCGACCCTGCCACCCAGCGCCATGCAGAGCGCCTGCTGGCCGTAACAGATGCCCAGGATCGGCACGCCGGCGTCGAGAATGACCGGGTCGATGGTGGGCGCATTCTCGTCCAGCGTCGAGGCAGGGCTGCCCGAGAGCACGACGCCCCTGGGGTTGAGCTCTGCCATGGCAGCGCCGGCGGACTGAAAGGGATGAATTTCGCAGTAAACACCAGTTTCGCGAATGCGGCGGGCGATCAATTGCGTGACCTGCGAGCCAAAGTCGACGATCAGGATGGTGTCGTTGCGGGTGGCGGTGTCTGGGTGCTGCATGGCGAGGCTTTAGCCTCGCCACACGAATTCCGCAAGGCTACGAGCCATGCAAAAACGCAATGCTCACCGCAACCTTATGCGTTCAGGACTGCGATTGAGAGATTGAGATAGGTCGCAAAGCTCACCCAGGCCAGATAGGGCACAAACAGCCATGCGGCCAGTTGATCCCGTTTGCGGGCGATGACGATGAACCCGACAATGACAAGCCAAAGCGCAACGATGATAGCCAGCGCCAGCCAGGGCATGTTGGCGCCGAACCAGCTTGGCGACCAAGCCCAGTTCAGCAGCATCTGAACGCCCCAAAGTGTCATGGCCGTAGATTTGGGTTGATCCACCCAGATGCGCCACCCCGCCACGGCGATCATGACGTATAGGGTGAACCAGACCGGCCCGAAAACCCAGTTGGGCGGGTTGAGTGGTGGTTTGACGAGTTCTTCAAACCACGGACCCGGCGCCGTTTGGCTGCCGATAAAACCACCAACACCCACGACGAGAGCAAGGAAGATCGCCAAGGTGATCCATGATTGCGGACTGCGATATTCGGTGGTGGCTGCGGACATGTTGCCCTCCCGTTTGCCCTCCCGTCGGACTTCTTTAGAGAAGAACGTTGAAAAACGTGTCGTGGTTCACCTTCGACCCGCGCGGCAAACTGGTCAACCACGCGCTTGCGCCCAAGCCAAGGAGACGGTCACGCCATCTTGCGCAGCAGATGGCAGTAAAAACCATCGGTATTTGTACGGTGTGGCGTGAGGCAAATGCCGCCGCCTGGGGTCGCCAGACCATCAGGAATATCGGTGATCAGGGTGTTGCGCCAGGCGGCGGCCATAGCGCTGGTAGCAAAACCTGGATTGGCGGCAAGGAAGGCGGCGATCTGATCGTCGTTCTCCTCGGGAAGAATGGAGCAGGTGATGTAAGCCAGCGTGCCACCGGGCTTGAGGTAGCGTGCCGCTTCGGCCAGCAGCTCGGCCTGTTCGGATTGGCGCTGCGCCAATAGCTCGGGTGTCAGCTTCCATTTGGTGTCCGGGCGGCGACGCCAGGTGCCGGTGCCGGTGCATGGCGCGTCGACTACAACGCGATCCATCTTGCCGACGAGATCGTCCAGTGCGCCTTCCTGGGGAGCGCGAACCTGGGCGTTGCGCACGCTATTGCGCTTGAGGCGGTCGTAGATCGGCGCTAGCCGCGAACGGTCAGCGTCATAAGCGAATATCTGACCCTTATTCCCCATTGCGGCGGCCAGGGCCAATGTCTTGCCCCCTGCCCCGGCGCAGAGATCGAGCACCTGTTCGCCCTCGCGGGCCCCGGAGAGAATGGCTACGATCTGGCTGCCCTGGTCCTGCACCTCAAACCAGCCCTTTTGGTAGCCCTCGTCGGTGGTGACATTGGGCGTGCGGGCGTCGCGCGGGCCGGCCGGCATGGTGATGCCGAATGGCGCAATGGTAGTGGGCTGGGGTGAAAACCGCGCCAGCGACTTCATCACCTTTTCGGGCGATGCCTTGAGCGCATTGGCGCGCAGGTCGAGAGAGGGGCGTGCTGTCATCGCCTTGCCTTCGGCGACCCAGTCATCCCCGAACGCGCGCTCAAGCGAAGGCACCAGCCATTCGGGTATGTCGGCGCGGGCGGCCGCTGGAGCGTCGGAGAGATCGGCGGTTGCGCCAGCAATTTCTTCGGGCGTCAGCGGCTCAGGGGCATGGCTATCGCCTTCGAAGGCCGCAGCAAGGCTCTCCGGCGTTTCCTCCCAGTCGCGCATGGCGACGGCCAGCACGAGGGCACGGGGGCTGTCGCTGCCCATGGCCGCGGCATGGGAGGAGCGGCGGCGCAGAGCGTCATAGACCAGATTGCCTATAGCGGCGCGATCCCCCGCGCCGGCAAAGCGGTTATTGATGCCCCAGGCCTTCAGCGCCTCCGAGACGGGCCGGTGCCGCATCTCTACGTCGGACAGAACTTCGATGGCAGCGGCGAGACGGCCGGGAAGGCGCATGGGTCAGATACCTGGGGCGAGAAGAATGCGGAGCGTCAGCCATAGCCAGAATAGCGCCAGCACGGCAAGGCCGGCCACATATGCGGCAAAGCGACGGTGGACGCGATTGGTGGTGACATGGATCACCGCATGTACATAGCGCAGCGTAACGAAGAACCAGGCAAGGATGAGCGTGATCCAGCCCACAAGGCCACTGCCCAGAGCGAGCAAGGCGCCGATAAAGAACAGCACCGGGAGCTGGAATTGATTATCGAAGCTGTTTGACAGCAATCGGGCCTTGAGGGGATACGCCGTGCGATCAACGGCAATATCGGCAACTGCGATCTCCCCCCGCATGACCCGGGGCACCCTCTCTTTTCCCATCCAGATCAACAGGGCCAGGGTCAACAGGACCTGAGCGGCCATAGCGAGGACGAGGAGCTTTTCGAGGAGAGGCACGTTCAGGCTCCGGTCAAGAGTCGGGAAATGGGCGCAAGGGCCTGTTCGAGAATCGTATTTTCACGGCGAGGTGCCAGAATGGGGAAGCAGTGCGCTGCGCTCAGAAGTGTCGTGGGCCACGCGCACCAACGTGCGCTGGCACTGCTTTCAGATCAATAATGAACTGCACATCCCGCCTGGCGAATGAGCGCCCTCAGGGGCTGCTTTGCTCCTTCTGTCGCGATCGCCACACAGTCGCGGCTGACGTCTCCGATTCCTGCACGATCACTTCAGCATCCGGGTTGCCTGACGCCCGGGCTTCGCCGATTGCTGCCTCAATGGCAGCCTCTCGACTGGTGAATGGCGCTGACGTGGTGCCGCGATTGGTATGCTGCCAGGCCCCTTCACGCAGACATACAATATAGTGACATTCGCTCATCGGGGCTTCCTCCCTTGCCTACAACGCAGCAGGATGCGCCGCGTTGCAGGCAGAAGGCAAGACGATGATTACCGCCCGCTGCGGTAGTTCGGGGCTTCGCGGGTGATGGTGACGTCGTGCACGTGGCTTTCGCTCAGCGCCGCGCCGGAAATCTTCACGAAGACCGAATTCTCGCGGAAATCCTTGAGATTGTGCGCTCCGGTGTAGCCCATGGAAGCGCGCAGACCGCCAGCAAGCTGGTGCAGCACGGCGTTGACCGGGCCCTTGTAGGGCACCTGCCCCTCAATGCCTTCGGGAACCAGTTTCATCTGGTCTCGCACGTCCTGCTGGAAATAGCGATCTGCCGAACCGGCACCCATGGCGCCCACCGAGCCCATGCCGCGGTAGGACTTGTATGACCGCCCCTGATAGAGGAAAACCTCGCCCGGTGCTTCGTCGGTCCCTGCCAACAGCGAGCCGACCATGACGCAGGAGGCGCCGCCGGCCAGGGCCTTGGCCATGTCGCCGGAGAACTTGATGCCACCATCGGCGATGATCGGCACGCCCGATTTGCTCGCCTCTTCGGCACAGCCCATGACGGCGGCCAGTTGCGGCACGCCGACACCGGCCACAATACGGGTGGTGCAGATGGAGCCAGGACCAATGCCCACCTTGATGGCATCGGCACCGGCATCGATCAGGGCGCGCGTCGCTTCTGGCGTGGCGACATTTCCGGCCACGATGCGCGTGGAATTGCTCTCGCGTTTCACCCGCTCGACGGCCTCGGCAACGCGCACCGAATGGCCGTGGGCAGTGTCGATGACGAGAAGATCAACGCCCGCATCGATCAGCTGCAGGGAACGTTCGAAGCCGCCATCGCCCACCGTGGAGGCGGCAGCGACCCGCAGACGCCCCTGCTCGTCCTTGACAGCATTGGGGTGGAGCTGAGCCTTTTCGATATCCTTGACGGTGATCAAGCCGACGCAGCGATAGTCCGCATCCACAACCAGCAGCTTTTCGATGCGGTGGCGGTGCAGCAGCACCTTGGCCTCGTCCTTGGACACCCCATCACCCACGGTGATGAGATTGTCCCTGGTCATCAGTTCGGAAATCGGCTGGTTGGGATTGGACGCAAAGCGCACGTCGCGGTTTGTAAGTATACCGACCAGCTTGCCGATGGCGCGGCCACCCTTGCCGCCATTTTCGACCACCGGAATGCCCGAAATCCGGCTTTGCTGCATCAGGGCCAGCGCATCGGCCAGGGTCGCTTCGGGGCCGATGGTAATGGGGTTCACCACCATGCCGCTTTCAAAGCTCTTGACCATGCGGACCTGCTCGGCCTGCTGTTCAGCGGTCAGGTTCTTGTGAATGACGCCCATGCCGCCGGCCTGGGCCATGGCAATCGCCATATTGGCCTCGGTGACCGTATCCATGGCCGAGGACAGGATTGGCAGCTTGAGCGCTATGTCCTTGGTGACATAGGTGGAAATGTCGGTCTCGGTGGGCAGAATGTCCGAACGCGCTGGCTGCAGCAGCACATCGTCGAAAGTGAGCGCCGATTCGCCGGTGATGGTGGTAATAATCTTCGCCAAGGCCAGACCCTTCCTGCCTTCTGATGGAATCCAGAACTGTTGGAATGTGAACCGGCGAATGGATGTGCGCGGGTTCAGGTTGGCGAGGGTCAATAGCACCGGAGCCCGACTTTGCCTAGTGCCCCAGGAACATCGGCACACAACCACTGGATGAACGATTTTGGACTAGTCCTGCGCTAGCCACCGGCCCATAATGATTGCGCCGCATTCGCGGCCTATTCCGATTCATCCCGGTTCCCTGCCTTGATCCGCGTTACCCCGCTCATCCTGGCGGTCGCCCTGTTCATGGAACAGATGGACTCGACCGTCATCGCCACGTCGCTGCCCGCGATTGCCAATGACATCGGCACCGAGCCGATTGCGCTGAAGCTCGCGCTAACGGCCTATTTCGTGGCGCTGGCGATCTTTATTCCGATCAGCGGCTGGATGGCTGACCGGTTTGGCGCCAAGAATATTTTCCGGCTGGCGATCTTCGTATTCATGCTCGGATCGCTTGCCTGTTCCTTCGCCTATTCGCTGGAAACCTTTGTGGGCTCGCGCTTCTTCCAGGGCATCGGCTCATCAATGATGACTCCCGTGGGACGCCTGTTGCTGGTGCGCTCCACCCCGCGCAACGAGCTGGTGGCCGCCATGGCGTGGCTGACCATACCCGCACTGATAGCCCCGGTTTCCGGGCCACTTATCGGCGGTTTCCTGACAACCTATCTTTCATGGCACTGGATCTTCTGGATCAATATTCCCATCGGCATTGCCGGGATCATCTTTTCCAGCATCTATCTGCAGGTGCCCGACGAGCGCACGCCGCGGCCGGTAGACATGGTCGGGTTCTTCATTGCCGCCGTCGCCTTTGCCGGATCGGTGTTCGGGCTGTCGGTGATCAGCCTGCCGGCCCTGCCAATCATCTATGGCTATATGACATTGGCGATTGGGGTCACCGCGGCCCTGCTCTATCTGCTGCATGCCCGCAAGACCAAATATCCCCTGCTCGATCCAAGCCTGTTTCGCCACAAGCTGTTCCGATCATCTGTCACCGGCGGCTCGTTTTTCCGCATTGGCGTGGGCGCCATGCCCTTTCTGCTGCCGCTGATGCTGCAGCTCGGCTTTGGACTCAACCCGTTTCAGTCCGGCGCCATCACGTTCGTCTCGGCGATTGGCGCAATCATGAGCAAGTTCATTGCCGAGCGGATCTTTGCGCGCTTCGGCTTTCCGCGCGTGCTGGGTTTTGCGGCCGTGTTCGGCGGCCTCCTGATCGCAGCGCAGGGACTGTTCACCACCGAAACGCCAGTGGCAGTGATGATGATCATCCTGGTCGCTGGTGGTGTGTTGCGCTCGATATTCTTTACCGGCACCAATGCCATCGGCTATGCCGACATCTCCGACGAAGAAGCCAGCCAGGCCACCGCCATCGTTGCGGTGGGCCAGCAACTCTCGGTCGCCTTCGGAGTGGCGGTGGCGGGTGCCATTTTGGAGATCACCACGACTTTCAGCGGCGGTCACCTCACACTGCTCAATTTTCAGATCGCCTTTTTCGCCGTTGGGGGCATGAGCGCCCTCGCCAGCATCATTTATTTCCGCCTGCCGCATGACGCCGGCAACAACGTTTCCGGCCACAGGGCCGCCCGGGAGTGAGCGGCACCGAAACATCGGGCCGAAACAACACATGTCGCGCGCAACACCTCTGATTCTCGCCACGGCGATCTTCATGGAGAATATGGATTCCACGGTGATCGCCACCTCGCTGGCGGCCATTGCAGCCGATATCGGCACCGATCCGATCTCGCTCAAACTGGCCCTGACCGCCTATCTGGTGGCCCTGGCCATCTTCATTCCGATTTCGAGCTGGATGGCGGACCGGTTCGGCGCTCGCCGGGTGTTCCGGCTGGCCATGCTGGTCTTCATGATCGGCTCGATCGCCTGTGCGTTTTCCGGCTCGCTGGCCCAGTTCGTGGGCGCCCGCTTCATTCAGGGCATGGGTGGGGCAATGATGGGTCCAGTGGCGCGGCTGGTGCTGGTGCGGATGACGCCGCGCCATCAATTGGTGGATGCCATGGCCTGGCTGACCATTCCGGGGCTGATCGGCCCGATCGTCGGCCCGCCCTTTGGTGGGTTCCTGACCACCTATTTCTCCTGGCACTGGATCTTCATCATCAATATTCCCATCGGCCTGCTCGGAATGGCGCTGGTGGGGCTGGCGCTGCCCAATGAGACGCGCAACAAACCGCGCAATATCGACAGTAAGGGCTTCGTGCTGGCCGGGCTGGCGTTCGCGCTTTTCGCCTTCGGCTGCTCGGTCATCAGCCTGCCCGCCCTGCCCCCAATTTACGGTTTTGTCGCCGCGGCGCTGGGGATCGGGCTGGGCTATTTCTACACCCGCCATGCGCTATCGACTGAGTATCCGCTGCTCGATTTGCGACTGCTGCGCCTGCCGATCTTCCGCGTTTCGGTGGTGGCGGGCAGCTTCTTCCGCCTCGGCCAGGGCGCAGTGCCATTCCTGTTTCCGCTGATGCTGCAACTCAGCTTTGGGCTTAGTCCGTTCGAAAGCGGCATGGTGACCTTCGTCGCCGCTGTGGGGGCGCTGGCCGCCAAGTTCGTCGCCAACTGGATCTTCAAACGCTGGGGCTTCAAATACCCGCTGCTGATCGCCAGCCTGGTCTCGACCTTGGGCATTCTGGTGATGGGCTTTTACGTGCCGAGCACACCCATTCCTTTGATCCTGGGCATTCTCGTATTCACCGGCTTTTGGCAGTCGACCTTCTGGACCGGCTCGAACGCCTTCGTTTTCGCGGACGTCGAGGACAAGGATGCCGGTCAGGCCAATGTGATCAGCCAGGTCTGGGGACAGTTGATGTTTGCCATGGGCGTGGCTGTGGGCGGCGGTACGCTCGAACTCGCGCATCGCCTGCGCGGCGGGGGCGAACTGGCCCTAGCCGATTTCCACATGGCCTTTTTCGTGGTCTCTGCCATCAGCGCCGTCGCCGTGGTGATGTTCCTGCGCCTTCCGCGCAATGCGGGCCACCAGTTGATGAGCGGCCCGCATATGCATTGATCTGGCGAAGGATCAGTTCACCGTGACCCAGCGCAGCATGAGGAAATTGTCTGGGCGCTGCACCAGGTCGATTCCCTCACGCGCGGCCCAGACCAGCGGCTCTTCATAGAGCGGCACATAGGCCGTTTCGTCCTGAATGATGCCCGCGACTTCGTCCAGCATGGCCTGACGGGCCGCCGGATCGAGTTCCTGCTGGATCTGGGGCAGCAATTCATCGATGCGCGCATTGGAATAGCCGCCGAAGTTCCAGGTACCGAGTTGCTCGGTCGGCGTGTGTGCGAGGAAGCGGATGGGATGCTCGGCGTCGAACGTGCCCGGCGACCAGCCGAGCAGGTAGAGGTCGGCATTGTCCTCGCGCAGTTCGGGCCAGTAATTGGCAACCGGCATGGTTTCAAGTTCGGCGTTCAACCCCACCTGCTGCAGCATGCCGGTGATGGCCAGGCACACATCGGCGTCATTGAGATAGCGGTCATTGGGGCAGCGGAAGCTGAAGGTGAAGCCGTCGGGATAACCCGCTTCGGCCAGCAAGGCGCGAGCCGCCTTCGGGTCGTAGGCGGGGCGTTCGGTGTGGGCTTGTGAATAGCCCGAGAGCCCTGCAGGCTGCAATTGCGCCGCTGGCTTGGCGAGCCCGCCCATGATGACCTGGACAATCGCGGGAACATCGACCGCATGCGCGACTGCCTGGCGGACGCGTGCATCGGTGAAGGGATTCCCCTCGACATTGCCGTCGGTGAAATAGAGCGTGTCCTTGTCCTGGCTGAAGCCGAGCATGATGACGCGCGCCTCCACTCCGGAGAACACCGTGACGCCATCGGTTTCTGCCAGGCGCGGCGCGTTCTGCACCGGCACGGTGGTCAGCATGTCGAGTTCGCCCGAGAGCAGCGCGGCAATGGCCGTAGCCGAATTGGTGATCGGGCTCAGCACGGCCTCGGTGAGGTTGTGTTCGGGCTCATCCCACCAATCGGGGTTGGCCACCAGGCGCGTGGCGACGCCCGGCTCGCGCCCATCGAGCATGAACGGACCGGTGCCGTTCGCGTTCAGGGTCGCGTAGGTTTCGCTGTCCCGCGCCGGCGCGGTCGCGCCATTGGCCTCGGCCCAGTCGCGATCGAGAATCATCCAATTGGCGATGCTGTCGGGAAACAGCGGATTGGGGCCATTGGTGATGAATTCGACGGTATAGTCATCGACCACCCGCAATTCGCTGACAGGCGCGAACCAGGATTTCACATCCGACTGTTCGGAAATTGCGCGCTCATAGGAGAACAGCACGTCTTCGGCATTGAACGGGGCACCATCCTGAAAGGTGACGCCCTCGCGCAGCGTAAAGCGCCAACCATCCTCATCGCCGGTCAAGGGTTCCCAGGCTGTGGCCAGGGATGGCTCGATGGCCATGCCCTTGCCGCGTCGCACCAGCCCTTCATAGATATTGTTCAGGAACGAGGTGACCGGCGCCAGATTGGCGGCATGCGGGTCCATGGTCTGCGGGTCGGTGGCGGCAGACCAGCGGAAGGTTTCGGCCATGGCGGTGCCGCCGAGGAGCGCAACCATCGATGTGGCCAGGAATATTCGGGTCGTTGTATGACGCAACATGGGTTCCTCCCGGGTCATTACTGCAGGCAGCATTTCAGCCTTGGCCGCAATGACCAAGTGCAATGTCTAAGAAGTGTTCGATTTTGCGCCGCATGCAGTTACCGGGCCGGACTGCATTTTCTTGGCGCGGCATCACTTTGAGCACTGACGTGCCTGGTGGGCCGCCATGGCCAGCCGAGCAACCTGCCATTCGAGCACTGCTCTCATGGCCTCCGCATCTAAAATCACTCCTCAGGCGTGATTTTGCCTTCGGCCGAGGCGGAGCCCTTGAATCCCTTTGCGACCAGGTAGGCCTCCGCCGAATCCTTGCGGCTCGAGGGTGGCTTGACGTGAAAGGTGGTCGCAAAGTGCCGCTTGAGCATGTGCAGCAACTCATGCTCAGTTCCGCCCTGAAACACCTTGGCCACAAAGGACCCACCGGGATTGAGCACCTGGATGGCGAAATCGGCGGCGATTTCGATCAGATGCACGATCCGCAAATGGTCGGTGGCGCGGTGACCGGTGGTCGGCCATGCCATGTCGCTCATCACCACATCGGCGCCGTGACCGCCCATGGCCTCGACCAGCATGGCGGGCGCATCCTCCTCGGTGAAATCCTTCTTGAGCAGGATGACGCCGGGGATGGCGTCCATGTCCAGATAATCAATGCCCACGATCAGCGGGTTGTCGGTGGTGGACCCCACCGCACTGGCCGCCACCTGCGACCAGCCGCCGGGCGCGGCGCCGAGATCGACCACGCGCATGCCCTTCTTGAAGAGCTTGTGCTTCTCGTTGATCTCCCGAATCTTGAAGGCTGCGCGGGAGCGATAGCCTTCGGCGCGCGCGCGCGCCACATAGGGATCGTTGAGCTGGCGCTCGAGCCATTTGGTCGAGGCGACCTTGCGACCCTTGGCCGTTTTCACCCTGATCTTGAGGTCCTTGTCGGACTTGCGGCCGCCCGTGCCCAGCGCCTTGTTATTGGCCATTGCCTTGCCTCCTGGGATAGCGGTTCGGGCGCTTCTGCGTGCGGTCGGCGTCCATCAGGGAAATCAGAATGCCTTCACGCAAGCCGCGGTCGGCCACGCGGACGCGTTCGGTGGGCCATTCACGGCGGATGGCCTCGAAAATGGCGCAGCCGGGCAGCACCAGATCGGCGCGGTCCTTGCCGATGCAGGAATGGGCGACGCGGCGTTCAAACGGCATGCCGAGCAGTGCCCGCATGGTTTCATCGACCTGGTCGCGCCGCATCCAGAGGCCATCGACCTTCTGCCGCTCATAGCGCTCTAGCCCCAGATGCAGCCCGGCGAGCGTGGTGACCGTGCCCGAGGTCCCGATCAGGTGGACCGGGTGGGTGCCAATCATCTGCTTGAGCTTTTCGCGGCCGCGAAACTGGCGCAGATGCGAGCCGACATGCTCGACCATGGCCTCGAACACTTCGGGAGTGACGTCGACGCCGCCGAACTTTTCGGCAATCGAGACCACGCCCACCGGCAGGGATTGCCAGGAGCGGATGGAGGCCGACATGCGGCCCTGGGCACGCGGGCGGCCACCGCGGAAATCGAGCCAGGCCAGTTCCGAGGAGCCCCCGCCAATATCGAACATCAGCGCGCCCTGCGCTTCACCATCGATCAAGTCCGCGCAGCCGGTCACGGCCAGTTCGGCCTCCGTACGGCGATCGACAATTTCCAGGTCCAGCCCGATTTCGTTCTTCACCCGGGCCAGGAAGTCCGGGCCGTTCTCCGCTGCGCGGCAAGCTTCGGTGGCGATCAGGCGCATGCGGGCGGGTTGATGATCACGCAATTTGTTGCGGCACTGGCGCAGCGCGTCCAGCGTGCGCTCCATGGCGGCGTCCGAGAGTCGACCGGTGACCGAGACCCCCTCGCCCAGGCGAACGATTCGGGTGAAACCGTCGAGTACGCGAAAGCCGCGATCGTGTGGACGCGCAATAAGCAGGCGGCAATTATTGGTCCCCAGATCCAGCGCCGCATAAAGCGGGCCACGACTGCGCCTGGGATGGGGGGCGTTGGGGGTCCGTTGATCCGGCGCGTGGGGCGTCGAAACGCCCTCCTTGCCCTTCCGGCTGGTTCCGGAAGAGACGCCGGCTCCGGCCTCGCCCACAAGGGCCGAGGCCAGCGCGGACCGAGCAGCTTCGGTCACTCTTGGCTCCTTGGTGCGCGGTCGCCAGGACCGGTTGTACCGGCCGCGCCCGAACGCACTTCATGTTACGTTGTCGAAAATGACGGTAGAGCAAGGCAGGCTCAAGCGCAACGCAAAGCGTGGCGTCGGTCTATCCGCTCAGCGATGCCGACCCGGCATGGTTTGCAGAGACTCCGGCGCTTTCAATGGGTTTCCGCACCACGTACAGTTGACCCGCCCCCAAGCAGCAGGTGGCCAGCACGCAACAGCCCGTACTCCCCTGACGATGGCCCATCTTGCCGCATGGCGGACGAAGGAATTTTTCCCCAGCGAAACATAATCAGGCCGCGTCCCGCTTGCATTCACGGCTAGCTTTGTCTAATGAGACCCCCGTCGCGCTTCGCCGCCCCCCGGGCAGCCGCGCTGACCAGCAGCCAACAGGCGCCTGCTGGGGAATAGTTCAATGGTAGAACAGCGGACTCTGACTCCGTCGATCTTGGTTCGAATCCAGGTTCCCCAGCCAATCCTCCTTAAGTCATTGATCTTGCAATAACTCCCGGTTTTCCTGGGGTTTCCAACCGATCAACTGGCCCACTTTTGTGGCCCGCGTCCTTGCATTTTTTGCAGCACGGACAGCAGCCCAATTGTCGGATCGCTATAGGCCTGGGGAAGGAGAAAAGATGCATGACTTCTGGTTCCAACCTCAAGGTACGTGGTTCGGTCTATTACGCGCGTCTCAAGGTGCCGGTTGAGCTTCACCACCTGATGGGGACGAAGGTGCTGTTCCGGTCGCTGAACACAAAAGACCGGCGCACAGCAAACGTGCGCAAATTGGCGGTGCTCTCACAGTAGTATCAGCGCTTCGAAGAGCTACGTCGCATGCGTGACATTACCGAAGCGGATTTCGCCAATGCGACCTGGGCTCACTATCTCGCTGAGCTACAGCAAGATGAGCTTCAGCGGGTGAGTGACCTGCCTTCTGGTGCCTTCGCACGCCAGCACCTTCTTAGAGAGTTGCGCGAACACCTGGGCAAAGGCAAAACGGTCCTGGTGCATTGGGCGGCTGACACCTTTATCGAAAAGAACCAGCTGCTCGTTGAGAAGGGCTCCAATCAGTACAGGCAGCTGTGCCAGCGACTGATGCGAGCACAGATTGAAGCTCTGAAGCGCGCCAGTGAGCGCGACCTGGGCGATGCATTAGAGCTTAACCGGCGATGGCAGGAGGCTCGAACACGCGGTGAATGAGGTTCTCAAGACGGGTAGCGCTTCGCCAGGTCCCGCAGCAGATCCGCTCAAATATGACGTCGTCCTCGCGATGCTCGTCGGCAAGGCACTGCCCCTCATCGAAGCCGGCAATGATGCGCAATTCGCATTCTCTGTAGCCACTTCATTGATGGATTCGATTTCTACCCACAGCTCGGCTGCACATCATCAGCGGCCGCAAAACGTTCCGGCAGCTATTAGCACCTTCCTAACCGCTCTCCAACGCTTCGAGGATGACCTAAACGGGGCCGGAGTCGGATAGTCGGCTCTAAGGTGGGAAAGCAACTTTGCTGCCGTTCGCTCCTAGGACAGCGCGCTCCGCGAACATTTCGCGTCGCAGGGGCGGCGAACGAGTATATTGGTTCCGACGACTGCTCCATTTGGGCCGCGGACCAATGCCTGGGTTTCTCAGAAGGTTGGTCAGATGCCCTCCGAAGGTCATGGGGCCAGGATCGGCGCTGATTCTCTGCCCTTTCTGCTGCCTTTGGTTAGTCGTAGCAACCGATTAGGCACTCTGCTTTGTGCGCCACGCCCCGCTGTGCCACTCACGCACATTGACCAAGATACTCTCACCGATGTTGATGATATTGTATGCGTTGGACTCGCCTCGAAGTCGCGTCGATATCGCGGAGGACGCCTGAGCGACCAGAATAGGAGCCGCCGCCGCCTCAGTGACGCCACTTGGCTCTCCGGTCTGTATTCTCCCCGAGTGGTCATGCATGCGAACGTAGGAAAGATGGAAGTGGCCGGAGAGCACTAGACGGACGCCTAGCCGAGCAAAATACTCAAGAGCCTCGTCGGCTCTTTTTACCCTTTTGGTCTTCTGAACCATGGGTTCAGTCGGAAACAGTAGTGGGTGATGGGCAACAATGACCCGAACTGCGTCCGGCGACGCCTCATCAAAACGTTGTTTCAGTTCGGCGAGCTGGCTGCGTGAGATCGTGCCGTGGCCCCAGTTCCACTCCAGCCGCGCCCGCCGCGACGTGCGCATCCCCAGTAAGGCAACGCCCTTCTTCTCCAGAAAGGGCTCCAGGTCCGGGGAGATATACTTCTTGTACAGACCATAAGGGTCAAAGAAACGCCGAAAGATGTTGACCGCTGGCACATCGTGATTGCCGGGAACGGCAAAGACGGGCGTCTCCAGTTTATCGAGGAATTGGCGCGCCAATTTGAATTCAGACTCGGTGCCAATCTGGGTAAAGTCGCCACTGGCAACGATTATGTCAGCATGCTGCGCGTTGATCTCATCCGCAAACCCCTCGGCCAAGGCAGGATCATGGTGGCCAAAATGAAGGTCGGAAATGTGTACGATCTTCATGCGGGCGCTTTCGTGACTTCCAATTCCTCACTTTCGCGCGCCGGTACCAAGACCGAAAGAGCCTGAGGCAAAATTCTGAAATTGAGGGGCGTTTCGAACATCTCAACCTCCCCGTCAATCATCACATTAATCGCACGCTTTTTCACGTCGATGGTAACTTCTCTCACGCTCTGCATGCTCAGGGCCTCATCATCGCGCCAGCGCCCCATCAACATGCCAATCAGCAAGCGAAAGAAGTCACCAGCAGTAAAATGATGCAGCAGGTAAAGTGTTAGCGTGCCTTGGTTGAGATCCTGGCGGGAAAAAAACTTTCCCAATCCTTCATCGTAGGAATCGCAGGCGACGGCCAGGGACTGCACCCGCTCTATCCGACGTGCACCTTCGCCGGAATCGAGGATGACAGCCATGCGCCTGGCCCGAGCCAGGCGGCGAAATATGTGCCGTACAAATGCAAGTTTGGCGGCAAGGGACTCTTGGCCGCGTATCAGCTCACGACCTGCGGCCAAGCCGGGGATAAGGCCAATAACGACTTTTTGCATGAATATGCGCCCGTTGACCTCAGCAACATCTATAAGTTGGCGATTGCCGTGAGCGAGGGCGGCGACGGCTGCAGGCAGGTCCAGTGGCAGGTGCAGGTCCTTGGCAACCGCATTGAATGTCCCGAGCGGGAGAATCGCCAGGTCCTTGTCTCCACCCACGAGGGCTCCGGCCAGCGCTGTAACTGTTCCATCCCCCCCCGCTGCAACAATAGCGTGCGCATCGCTCGCCAGAGCATCGGCGACACGTGCATTCATGCTCCGGCTACAGTCTGCGTCGATGGTGGCGTGGATCCCATTCGAGGAGAACAAGTCGCTCAACGCTTCTCTGGTCACGCCCAAAGCATGGGCCGTCCCGGATTTCTCATTTAGAAGGACGTAGTAGCGCCGGTCGGACATGGTTCATGTTTCCGTTGGAGAGGAATCCGTCCCACGCAACGTAGACAACCCCAAATGCGTTGCCGGCCAATTAGGGGATTTGCACATGCTCTACAGACTGGTCCGCCGCACCCACCTCAAAAAGGCTTACAAATTCGTCACCGCCGAAGTGCGCCTTCTGGCCGCAATCGCGATCGTTAGCGGTCTTATCCTGGGATTTTTCACACTTGCCGACGCAATGGGAGAAGGCGACCTAGAGGCCTTCGACAATTTCGTTCTCATGGTGTTTCGCGATCCTGACAATGTGGACCTGGTAGTCGGCCCAATATGGGCCCACGAGATGGTTCGTGACATCACCGCGCTTGGCAGCTTCTCGCTTTTAGGGCTGATTGTCCTTGGTGTTTGCTCCTATCTCCTGTTGATCAGACTTAAGTCTGAGGCCTTGCTTATCGTTGTGTCAGTCGCGGGCGGGACCATTCTTAGTACGGTTCTCAAATGGACCTACAGCCGGCCGCGACCAGACCTCCACGTCATGTCGACCCAGTTCACCTCGAGTTTCCCCAGTGGCCACGCGATGCTTTCTGCGGTGACTTTTCTCACCTTGGGCACCTTGTTGGCCAAGATTGCGCCATCCTGGAGCATTCGCCTCTTCTTTTTAGGCGGAGCAATATTTCTGACAGTGATTGTCGGGCTTAGCCGCGTCTACATGGGCGTTCACTTTCCAAGCGACGTAATAGCCGGATGGTGTGTCGGTGCCGCATGGGCGCTTCTTTGCAACATCGTCGCCACGATATTGCAGAGGCGGGGTGAACTCCGCGGCGCGTATGCCTCTGCCAAGGAGCCAGCTGAGCCGGCGCGAGTGGCCAAGGTCTAGAACGCGACCGGCGGAACCACCGAGCCCCAACGACATTTTACGTATTCAAACCAAAGGTAGGGCCAGCCGTGGCACACTCTTTCTTCGAAGCTCTGCCCCGGATCGGATACGCAGCGCGCGGCGTCGTGTACATCTTGCTGGGAGGTCTGGCCCTGACGTCTGCGCTCTGGGGCGGCGGCGGAGGAGAAGGTTCATCCGAGGCGTTATCCAGCTTACTGGGTCTCCCGTTAGGCAGAATCGCACTGGGCCTCGTCTCGCTTGGGCTCCTCGCATATGTCCTCTGGAAGTTCGCCCAAGGTCTGCTCAATGCAGATAACCGCGAAAAAGACCTCCAAGGGTTTGCCATCCGGGGCGGAAACTTGATCAGTGGCGGCGCCAACCTGGTCCTGATGTTCAGCGCAGCAAGCATGGCGCTCAACCTTGGACAGAGCAATGGCGGCGGCGAGGGCGAAGAGGCGGCCTCCGCCTGGCTATTGCAGCAACCCTTTGGACCATTGCTATTGGGGCTTGTGGCCTGCGGTATCCTGGCCGCCGGGGGCGCGCAATTTTGGTATGGCATTTCCCATGGCTATCGCAAACGCATGCCACTTCCTCAGGCCCAGAAACTCTGGATGGATCCACTCAGTTCTTTCGGTCTAATGGCGCGAGGAACAGTCTTCGCCATCATTAGTGGCTTCCTCTTTTTTGCCGCATTGACTGTCTCTCCGGATCAGGCGGGGGGTGTGAAGGAAGCGCTCAACTACGTGTACGCCCTTCCTTACGGCCGGGTTCTCTATGGCGTCATGTCGCTGGGGCTTTTGGCGTTCGGCCTCTATGGCATGTTGCAGGCGCGCTATCGTCGCGTCGATGTGTCGGACTTAGCGGAAATTCGCGCTGCGGCACCGATTTGAGACCTGAAGTCTTGAGCGGAGTTAGGCTTGCGGGGGCTTTAGGCAGTCACCTCGACAGGGTTCAACTTGACGACCTGCGGACCGACTGCGATGACCGACGAGCATTGTGACGCGGTCATGGACCTCAACGGCCGCTCGGTTCTGGCCGCCAGCCGTGCCGCAATCCCACATTTGAAGGCAGCGGGCGGTGGCTTCATCATCAACACCACCTCCATTGCCGCGCGCAACGGAGCGAGCAATGGGGCCGGCATCTATGGTTCATCAAAGACGTTCATTGCCAACGTCACGCGGGGCATGGCCAAGGAACTCATCCCCTTTGGCATTCGCGTCAATGCCGTGGCGCCGGGCGTGATCACCACACCCTTCCACGAACGCTATTCCACCGCCGAACAGATGCAGGCTGCGCTCAACGCCATTCCGCAAGGCCGCCACGGCACACCCGAGGATTGCGTGGGCGTCTATCTTTTCCTCGCCTCCAACTTGCTCTCGCCCTACATCATCGGGCAGGAGATCGAGGTCAATGGCGGCCAATTGATGACTTAAGGAGACCAGACATGGGCAAACGTATTATCTTTACCGGCGGCAGCGGCAAGGCCGGTCGCCACGCCGTCACCTATCTGGTGGCGCAAGGGCACACCGTGCTCAATCTTGATCTGAAGCCGCTCGACATCGAGGGCGTCAACACCCTGATCACCGACCTGACCGATAGCGGCCAGGTGTTCAATGCGCTCTCCATGCACTTTGGTTTTGAGGGCTTTGAAACCGGCAAGGGCCCGGCCCCGGTCGACGCAGTGGTCCATTTCGCGGCCATTCCCCGCGTGCTGATCCACCCCGACAATGAGACCTTCAAGGCCAATGTGACCTCGACCTACAATGTGATCGAAGCGGCGACCAAACTCGGGATCCGCAAGATTGTCATTGCGTCGAGCGAAACCACCTATGGCGTCTGTTTTGCCGAAGGCGATAAGGACTACCAGAAGTTTCCGCTCGAAGAAGACTATGACGTCGACCCGATGGACAGCTATGGCCTGTCCAAACTGGTCAATGAAAAGACCGCCCGGGCCTTTGCCATGCGCACGGGTGCGGACATTTACGCTTTGCGGATCGGCAATGTGATCGAACCGGAAGACTATGCCCGCTTCCCGGCCTTCCTGGCTGATCCGCCGTCCCGCAAACGCAACGCCTGGAGCTATATCGACGCGCGCGATCTGGGTCAGATTGTCGCTCTCTGTATCGTCAAAGATGGCTTGGGTTTCCAGGTGTTCAACGCGGTCAATGACGAGATCACAGCGAACGAGCCGAGCGAGGCTTTCCTGGCCAGGTGGGCTCCTAATACACCCATTGCGCGGCCTATGGAGGCGTTCGAGGCTCCCATTTCAAATCGAAAAATCCGGGACGTTCTCGGGTTCAAGGAAAACCACAACTGGCGTCAATATGTCCCCGGCGCCGAGCGAAAGAGGCAGTAAGGCCCACTGATGAAAACCTACAAAGTCCCCCATAGCGATAGTGAAGTGTCCAGTGTCGTGCTGGGCCTCATGCGTATCGCGCAAATGGACAATTCCGAAATCCGCGCCCTGTTTGATACCGCCCGCGAGGCCGGCATCACGGTATTCGACCATGCCGACATATATGGTGGCGCACGCCATCGCTGTGAGGAGCGCTTCGGGGAAGCGGTGACCCTCACGCCTTCCGAACGCGAGTCGACCGTTATTCAGAGCAAAGTTGGCATTCGGCATGGCTGGTTCGACTTTTCCCGCGACCACATCCTGAAAACCGTCGATGAGTCTCTGGCCGCGCTGAAGACGGATTATCTCGACGTCCTGCTGCTGCACCGCCCCGACGCCCTGGTTGAACCTGAAGAGGTTGCCAAGGCGTTCGACACGCTTGAAGCGTCTGGGAAGGTGCGCCAGTTCGGTGTTTCCAATCACACGCCGGGCCAGATCGAACTGCTCAAGAGTGCCGTCAAACAGCCGCTGCGCTACAACCAGGTCCAGTTGAGCATCACTCACGCCAATCTGATCGCGCAGGGTGTGGCGGCCAATATGGATGGCAGCGATCAGTCGATTTCTCGCGATATTGGATTGCTCGACTATTCCCGCCTCAACGGCATGATGCTGCAGGCCTGGTCTCCCTTCCAGAAGGGGTTCTTTGACGGGGTGTTTGTCGGTGATCGCGAGAGCCATCCCGAACTCAATGACGAACTCGATCGTCTGGCCAAGGCCTATGGCGTGACACCAACCGGTATCGCCGTCGCCTGGGTTACCCGCCACCCCGCCAATATCCAGGTCGTCTTAGGCACCACCAAGCCGCAGCGCGTACGCGAATGTGCGGCCGGGTCAGACATCAACCTCACGCGCGAAGAATGGTACAGCCTATTCCGCGCGGCCGGCCACATCGTACCCTGATCAAAAAGGCTCGGCAGGTCGTCGCTGACGATCTGCCGAGGCGCTATTACGACGTACCGACCGGATAGGCCACATAGGCCAGGCGCTTGCTGTCTGGCGCCCAGGAGTTGACATTGATTGTCCCCTGCCCGCCGAAAAAACGTGCCAGCACGCTGTAATCGCCGCCATCCGGAGCCATTAGGCGCAGCTCGACATCCTTGTCCGGCGGGTGCCCGATCGTGCCCTCGGGATAGCTGAGATAGACGAGGCTTGCCCGTCGGGCGACAGATGCGGGAACCAGTTGACCCGGCTGTCGAAGGTCAGTTGCTCCAGCCCGCTTCCATCGCCGGCCTTCATCCGGAAGATTTGCGCGTGCCCGGGCTGGGAGGCCGCCAATTCGGAATTGAAGTAAAGCCAGACACCATCCGGCGAATATTCGGGGCCGTCGTTCGGCACACTCACATTCGTTAAACGCTGGTCCGGACCACCTGCAGCGGGAATGGTGAAGACATTGACCATCCGCTCGCCTGCCGGACTTTCGACGGCGACATAGGACAAGGTCAGGCCGTCGGGTGAGATGCCGTGCAGATAGTAGTGATGCGGCGTGGCGTGCTCGTTCGAAACCCGGCGCGGTTTTCCACCCGAAAGGGGTACCGAATAGAGATGGCCATCATCCGAGCTCAGATAGGCGGTGGCGCCATCGGGCGACAGCACATGGTCATTGTTGAGATCGGCCAGATGGCCGGTATCGATCATTTCCGGTTCGCCGCCTGTCGCCGCGGTGCGGAACAACTTGCCCCCGGCATTGAACACCAGCCAGTTTCCATCCGGCGTCCAGTTGGGGGCTTCAATCACTTCGTCAGCGACAAAGATAACCTGCTGGTTGCCGTTTAGATCGATGATTGTCAGCTCTGCGGACTGACCGTGGCCGAGCCTGCGGCCACGGCGGGGGAACTTGAAGCTCATATTGTGTCCTGCGCAATTTTTTGGCGGCAGACTGGCCTAGACCGGATCGAGGCCATCGCGGAATTCGTTGAGGTCGGCATCAACCGATGAGGGCGCATCGATCCATTCGGCGAGGGGTTCACCAAAGACCGGATCGCGCGCCGGAATGGGCAGCATCATGATGCGCTTGGCCGCGGCACGGCGGTTCTCCTCGGTAATGTGGTTCTCCTGCATATTGTCCCAGTCGCGTCCGTCAGGATAGCCGCCGACGACCATGACATCGTCCGAATGCCCGACCATGGCGTGGGAGACTCCGGCGGGCATCAGCACGACATCACCGGCGGAGAACTTGATGCGCTTTCCGCCCTGGCCGAACAGGTCGAGCACCATCCAGCCTGTCGCCACACCAAGGCATTCATGCGTGGTCGAATGGAAATGGGGATAATCATAGATGCCCGGATAGCGCCAGTTGTTGAGCCAGCCATTGGCGCGGAAGCGCTCGCGGACAGCGTCCTCGCCGCCACCTTCGACACCATTGCGGTAAACCAGGAGCGGAAAGCGGCTGTTGGGCAGCATTCCATTGGGCCTGGACCAATGGGACTCCGTTGATTTGGCCATGATATCCTCCTCTTGTTGACGATGCGAGCTATGCCGCCCCGTCTGGCGGCTACAGTCCCAATGCCTTGAGATGCTCGATCGAGCGGCGGGCGAAGGCCTGCCAGTCACTGGGATTATCGTGTTCGGTGACGATGTGGTCGGCCTTGGTCTTGCGGAACAGCGGAACCAACCCGGCCCAGTCGATAATGCCGTCGCCAGTGGCGGTCCAGCCATCATCTTCTTTGGTGCCGAGCGGGGCAGTATCCTTGGTCTGGATGACGACGATCCGGTCGGCGAACTTTTCCAGCTCTGCTGCGGGGTCAGCGCCCGCCCGTACGATCCAGCCGCAGTCGATCTCGAACTTCACATTGGGCCCGCCGGCTTCGAAGATATGGTCGATGGGGCGCGAACCATCCGCGAGCGGCAAGAACTCGAAGTCGTGATTGTGCCAGGCCACTTGCAGGCCATGCCTGGCTGCCGCCTCGGCCCCACGCGCCAGTTTCTCGCCCAGCCCGCGCCAATAAGTGGCGGTTGGTTCCCGCTCCTCGGCCGTCACATAAGGGGGAATGAGATAGGTCGCGCCCAGGGTCTGGGCGATGTCGATGAACCGGTCCTGCTCATCGACCAGACCCGCAAGCGGCATGTGGAAACCATAACAGCCAAGGCCCGCATCATCGAGCTGGCGCCGGAACAGCGCCGGGTCGGCCTCATAGGCGGGCAACCACGGCTCGATGGCGTCATAGCCCATGGCCTTCAGGACGGGCAACTGGTCTACGAGCGGCGGGAAATTGCGCGAGGAATAAAGCTGGTAGGCCTTGCGGTAAGTCATGGTCATCACATCCGGGTCGGGGGCGCCGCTATCGGCGGCGCCGGGAGCATTCAGGGCTGCGCTTCTTTGTCTTTGTCGAATTCAAGCAGTTCGATCATCACGCCCAGGTCCTTGACGGTGTCATAGTAGGCGTAGCGCCCATGGCTGCCGTCGAACTCGCCGCGCTGCAGCAGCTTGTGCCCCTTCGATTCCAGATAGGCATCGCGCTTGGTCAGGTTCCGGGTACGGAAGGCGATATGGTGGCAGCCTGGGCCTTTTTCTTCGAGCAGGTCGCGCCAGGCACTCTTTTCCGGACCAGGCTGAAGAAATTCGACGTCGATATTGCCGAACTGGAACATCATGATCCGGCAGCCGACTTCGGCCGGCTTGCCATTATAGATGGCTTTGGCTTCTTCGGGTTCAGCCGCCCTGCCCTCTTTGGGCATGGGCTTGCCAGTCAGGTCCGAAAACCACTGGGCCGATTTGACCACATCGTCGGTGACGAAGCAGATCTGCATCACTTCGTCTTCATCAAGCAGGCGCTTGTCCATGTTCATTGTCCGTTGTTTTAGGTGTGCCGCGCGGCCCGGAGCCCTAAGGCCCCGGGTCGCGCCGTCCCGGGGATGAGTTGGGAGGGGTCAGCCCAGGATGGTTTCGTAGTTTTCCTGGATCTGCGCGATGGCATCGTCCACGGTCATGGACGGGTCGCTCCAGAAGTTGAACACGACATCCCAGATCGAGTTCTGCCAGTCGGCATCGACCGTCGAATGCGGGTTCGGCACCTGGTGATCGGCATCTTCCAGGATGCGCAGCACTTCGACCGAGCAGGCATCCAGCACTTCAGAAGGCGCATCGAGCCGGGTCGGCGTCGAGCCCTTGGCGCTGGCGAAGTCGGCCTGTACCTGGGGATCGGCGACCACTGCGGCAAAATCGAGTTCGGCTGCGTCCACCTCTTCGGACTGGCCACCCAGAATGCCCCAGCTATCGACGGTCACCGGCACCGCCTTGGCGCCCGGTATCTGGATACAACCGAAATCGGTCCCTGCCGTTTTACCGGCAGCGCTCCATTCACCCTTCATCCAGTCGCCATGGATCTGCATCAGGGCCTGGCCGGTGATCACCATGTTGGTGGTCACATTCCATTCGCGGTTGGCTGAACCTTCATCGGCTTCCTGTTGGAAGCGCCGCAGCGTTTCGAGCAGGGTCCGCATTTCGGCGCTGTCGAGAACCGACGGATCTGGCTCGCCGCCATAAACGGCGTTGTAGAACTCCGGACCACCGGTGGCGGCCGCCAAGGCATGTACCAGATAGCCGACCTGCCATTGCTGGCCACCGATAGCGAGCGGGATGTAACCAGCGTCGCGGATCTTCTGGAAATCGGCAAACATGGCGTCGAGCGAGTCCCAGGCAGCCGGATCAACACCAGCAGCCTCGGCCACTTCCATGTTGTAGTAAGCCATGCCGTCGATATGGATGGCGGTAGGGATCTTCATGATCTCGCCATCGACGGTGATCGAGCTGACCACGGACGAGGGATATTGTTCAAGGATCCCTTGTTCGGTGAAGAACTCGGTCAGCGGCCGTGCCAGGCCAAGGCCCGCCAGGTCGCGATAGACGCCGGGGCTGGATTCGAGGAACACATTGGGCGGCGTGCCGCCGGTAACCAGATTCATCAGGTTCACGTTGGAGCCGGTATTGTGCGGAATGGCAATGTCAGTCCAGGTGTGGCCCTTGGCTTCAAGACCATCTTTGAGGACGTTCAGTGCAGCCACTTCCGGGCCCGAGGACCAGTTGTGGTAGATGATGAGGTCCGTGGCGCTTGCCGCGGAGCTGAGCATGAGAGCAGCAGTGACGCCACCCAGGATAGATTTCAACATCTTGGTTTCCTCCCTATTGATGTTGGCTAGATCCGCCGCCCGGTCTGGGCGTCGAAAAGATTGACCTTGTCGGTCTGGAACTGCACCGGCACGGTGCTGCCGACCCGGAGGCCCGCTGCGAGATCGGGGGCGACCCGAAGCGCCAGCATTTGGCCTTCAAATGTCAGATAGAGGGTCGCATCCGAGCCCGTGCGTTCCGCCGATTGCACGGGCAACGAGAACTGGCCGCCTGCACCAGTCGCCTCGCCGACGGTGAAATGCTCGGGGCGCATCCCCACCACGACCTGCTGATTGTTCTGCGGCTGGGTCATGAACGGATAGGACGAGACGTCGAGACGTGCTCCAGAGCCAAAGATTGCTTCGGCCTTGCCACTCTCTACCGAGAGCGTGGCGTGACGCATGTTCATGGCGGGAGCGCCGATGAAACCGGCCACAAATAGGTTGGCAGGATGTTCATAGACTTCGTCGGGGGTGCCAAACTGCTGGATGAGACCGCCATCCATCACCGCAATCTTGGTGGCCATGGTCATGGCTTCGATCTGGTCATGCGTGACGTAGACGACCGTCGACTTCAGCTCATCATGCAGCTTCTTGATTTCCAGTCGCATTTCGGTACGCAGCTTGGCATCGAGATTGCTCAGCGGCTCGTCGAAGAGAAAGACATCGACCTTCTTGATGATGGCACGGCCAATGGCGACGCGCTGGCGCTGTCCCCCGGAGAGCTGCGCAGGCTTGCGATCCAGCAGCGGCTCGATCTGCAGCATTTTGGCGACCCAGGCGATGCGGCGCTCGACTTCTTCGCTGGGGAGCTTGCTCGCGGCAAGGCCGAACTTGAGGTTCCCCCGCACGGTCTTGGTCGGATAAAGCGCATAGGACTGGAACACCATGGCCAGCCCGCGATCCTTGGGGTCGAGCTCGGTGACATCGCGCTCGCCGATCATGATGCGGCCATCGCTGACTTCCAGCAGACCGGCCAGCAAATTGAGCAAGGTGGTCTTGCCGCAGCCGGATGGTCCCAGCAGCACCAGGAAGTCCCCGTCTTCAACGGCAAGATTCAAGTCATCCAGGACGGTGACCGCGCCATAGCGTTTGACGATATGTTCGAAACTGACGGCAGGCATGGCACTAACCCTTGATGGCGCCGGCAGTCACGCCCTGAACGAAGAGCTTGCCGACAAGGAAATAGACGACGAGGGGTGGAATGGCCGTGAGCAGGGCTGCAGCCATGTTGTGGGCATAGTTGGTGGTGCCCGTGGAGATGGTGATCAGATTGGCGAGGTTGACCGTCATCGGCTGGCCGGTGAGGCCGCCAAACGTCACGCCGATCAGATAGTCATTCCAGATCGAGGTAATCTGCAGGATCAACACGACGATCAGGATATTGCCGCTCATGGGCACGATGATCTCGAAGAAGATGCGCCAGAACGAGCCCGAGTCCATCATCGCCGCCGACATGATCTCGGTCGGGATATCCTTGTAGTAATTGCGGAAGATCAGGGTCAGCACCGGCATGGCCAGCACCGCATGGATCACCGCCACGGCCCAGAGCGTGCCGTAGATCTTGGTCGTCGTGGTCATCACGATCAGCGGATACATGATGATCTGGAACGGCACGAAGGCGCAGATGAACAGCAGGAACAGGAAGCCGCCTGCCCAGCGCACATTCCACAAGGCCAGGGCAAAGCCAGTGACCATGGCCAGCGAAATCGACAGGATCAGCGATGGAAACAGGATCGAAACCGAGTTCCAGAAGCCTACCTTGAGACCGTCGCATTTGATGCCCGAACAGGCATGGTTCCAGGCGTGGTCCCAGGCTTCCAGCGTCCAGATATGGGGCAGGGTGAAGATCGCGCCTTCACGGATCTGGTCCATGGTCTTGAACGAGGTGACTACCACCACATAGAGCGGCACACAGAAGAACAGGGCACAGATGGTCAGGAAGACCAGCACCGCGATGGAGCGCGGGGTGATACCCTTTTTCTTGCGTACGAAATAGGGCGCCCGGGTCACCGGCACTTCGCCGGCGACTGCCGCACGTTCGGAAACGGAAACCTGGCTCATCGGGCGGCCTCCCGCTTGCGCTGTTGCCACACGGTAAGGGCAACCAAAGGAATGAAGACGACCAGAGTGATCACCAGCATCATCACCGCTGCGGCCGAGGCGTAGCCGAGATTGGACTTGGCCGAGAGGGCATTGATGGTGAAATAGGCCGGCACCCAGGTGCTCTGTCCCGGACCGCCATTGGTCATGGCAACGACCACGTCATAGGCCTTGATGACGCCGAGCGAGAGCAGAATGGCGCAGGTGATGAAGGTGAACTTCATCATCGGAATGATGATCTCGACATAGACCCGCCAGAGGGGTACGCCGTCGAGCTTTGCAGCGCTCCATATCTCGGTATTAATGCCTTTAAGGCCAGCCAGCATGAGCGCCATGTAGAAGCCGGCGCTCTGCCAGACTGAGGCGAGAATGATGGCATACATCGCCGTATCGCCCTGGGCGAGCCAGTTAAAATCCACGTCCCAACCGAGGCTGCGCAGGAAGCTCTGCGCGCCCAGCGTCGGATTGAGGATCCAACGCCAGGCGGCGCCGGTAACGATCAGCGAGACGGCCAGCGGATAAAGAAAGACCGTACGAAAGAAACTTTCGCCGCGCTTTTCCTTGTCGATCATCGCCGCGAGAATGAAGCCGAAGACAATGGCCAGCGCACTGCCCAGACCGAGCACGATCAGGTTACGGAGCGAAATTTCCCACCCGGCATCGCGGAACAGACGGTCATACTGACGCCCCCATTCCGACCAGTCGATGCCGTATTCGGGCAGACGGCGGCTACGCGTGAAGGACAGATAAATGGTCCAGCCAATTGACCCGACAAAGGCCACGGCTGTGATTGCCAGGGCCGGCGTCAGGGCAAGTTGGGGCGCAATGCGACTCCAGCGCATGAAACTCCTCCCATTAACCCGGTCGCCCTTGTGTGCAGAGTTCTTTTCCGGGTGTTGTATTAGCGTTAATCTAAGGGCATAGTTCGCTGAACGTCAACTGGCCAAGTGGAAAAATGCAGCAAGCGCGCACCTGAAGACAACGAGAGTCATGCGCTTAGGGAGGAATTAATTTTGAAACTTCAAGAAGTTATGCCGCGCCTCGGTTTTGGCACCTATGGGCGCTGGAAGGTCGAAGGCATTGAAGCCATCCTGTGCGCACTGGAAACAGGCTACCGCCATCTGGACACCGCCCAGACCTATGACACCGAAACCGAAGTAGGAACAGCGCTCGGGCAGTCTGGCCTGTCGCGTGCCGAAATCTTCCTCACCACCAAGATCTCGACGGACAATTATGCCGAAGGCCGGCTGATTCCATCACTGGAAACCAGCCTGTCTCACCTCGAAGTCGATCAGGTGGATCTAACCCTATTGCACTGGCCCTCCCCCAATGGCGCCCAGCCGCTGGCGGCCTATCTCGAACCCCTCCTGGAGGCGCAGGATCGCGGACTGACCAAGTATATTGGAGTCTCGAACTTTACCATCGCCCTGCTTGATCAGGCCCGTTCGATTGCCGGAGAAGGACGCATTGCAACCAATCAGGTCGAACTCAACCCATTCATTCAGAACAAAAAACTGGCGCAGTACTGTGCCGATCACGGCATTATGGTGACATGCTATCAACCGATCGCACATGGACGACTGGGCGATGATCCCGTGCTGGTCGACATGGCGAGCCGTTATGATGCCAGCCCCGAGCAGCTCGCCCTCGCATTTGAACTGGCCAAGGGCTATGCGGCCATCCCCACCTCCGGAAAGCGCGAACGAATTGCCTCCAATTTCGCGGCCCAGCACCTCAAATTGTCACCTGAAGACATCGCGCTGATCGAGACTCGGGATCGCAACCTGAGGGCCATCGCACCCGACTGGGGGCCAGACTGGGACTAGCCTCAGCACGTTGACACGCTAAATTCAAACTGCCATGACGCAACGTATTAACGATCATACAACGTCAGTGAGACTGACCTTGTTTACAACGGCCTGAAGGGTCAGGAGGATATTATGCTTGGTGTTGTCGGCATTGGCCACGTAGCGATCAAGGTCACCGATCTGGACCGGTCGCTGGACTTTTATCGCGACCGCCTCGGCTTTCCGGAAATGTTGCGCCTTAAGCATGACAATGGCGAGACCTGGCTGGTCTACCTGCGGATCACCGATGATCAATATCTTGAAATTTTTCCCGGCGCCGAGAATGACCGCGCCCCTGGCTGGGACGCCAACGGCGTGAACCATATGTGCTTCACGATTGAAGATCTGGACGGTACGACCGAGCGGATCAAGGCGGCCGGCATTGCCCTGACCTCCGAGATTAAGCCGGGCCTTGATGGCAACCGCCAAGCCTGGATCGAGGACCCGGACGGGAACCGGATCGAATTGATGGAAATGGCGCAGGACTGCCTGCAATTACAGGCCATTCGCCGCTTGCACCAAGAGCGCGCGTAATCCATTCAATCAAACCGAAAGTTGGGGGGTGGCACAGCTTGGGCAGGCCGATTGTTCGACTGAAGGATGTTGCCGACAAGACCGGTTTCTCTGTGAACACGGTCAGTCTGGCCTTGCGCGGCAGCCCCCGCATTCCCGAGGACACCGCCATGCGCATCCGCGACGCGGCGCGTGCCCTCAACTACATGCCCAATCAGGTGGCCAAGTCCTTGGTCAGCCGCGAGACCAAGACAATCGGGCTGGTGTTGACCGACATCACCAACCCGGCCTTGACCCAGGCCGCCCAGTCCATCGAGCTGGCCTTGGCCGAGCTGGGCTATTCCACCTTGTTTGCCACGTCCAACAATGATCTGGACGAAGAAAAGCGGGTCATCGCCATGTTCCAGTCGCGCCAGGTGGATGGCATGCTGATTTACCCGCGCAGCCACCGGGAGCTCGATCATATCCGGCAATTGCGTCGCGCCAATTATCCGGTGGTGCTGCTGGTGGCCGACCCCGATGCCGGGGTCGATGCAGTCTCGATCGACGAGCGGCGCGGCGCCTATCGGGCGGTCCGCCACCTGATCGATATCGGGCACAAGCGGATTGGCATCATCGACAGCGCCAATCTCCTGGGCAATCATGAAAAGCGTGATGGATATGTCTCCGCGATGACAGAAGCTGGCATAGGGCTCGACCCTGCATTGTCGGCCGATCCTCAGGGGCACTCGGTCATTCGCGGCTATTGGGCGATGGACAAACTCATGCGCCAGAAAGACCGCCCCTCCGCCGTCTTCGCGGCCAATGATTCTCTGGCCATTGGGGCCCTACGCTGGACGCAGAAGAACGGGATGCAGGTGCCCGAAGATGTGGCCATCGTGGGCTTCGATAACATCGAATTCGCTGAACACGCGGCCACTCCCCTGACCAGTGTCAACTATGAGATAAAGCTGGTGACTGACCTTGCAGTGGCGCGCCTGATCGAACTCATAGGCTCCAAAGACGCTCTGCCCGAACCCAGGGTCACGCTCATTGACCCTGAATTGATTGTCCGGGAAAGCACGCATCGCCGAACTTAGTTTCCCGTCGGCTTCCGCTCCAAAACGCTATGGTTCGCGTCCGCTTTCCAGAAAGAGCCTCTGGCCAAGGAATGACCGGAACGGGGCGCATCGGCGATCGGCAGGTTATGGACCCCCTGCCCCACGGCTCCTCGGCAGCGCCTCCAGCGGGGCCGGCAACAGTCCGGACCCTCTTGGTTGTGGCTTGGCGGAAGCAGCCATCTGGGGCGTGGTGAAATTCGAGAGCCCATTTGCCGGTGCGCTCCTGGCCGATGAAGCTCATGGAGTTGTCCTTCTTGCTTGCCAGCTAGGTCTGGGCCACCGCCAAACCCTTTCTCCTGACTAGGTTCAGCACACCCCCTGGTCGGGCCAGCAAGCTAGAGAAAGTCGATAATGGCACAGGTGGAGTGTCACTGTAGACCAAGCGGAAGTGAGCGAAATTGTCCATCCCCTGTTGGCCAGCAGGGAGTCCCGGAACTGACCTGGAAAGCGAGGCCCGCCGGTTAAGATGAGTGGTTTAACCAGGGTGCGCACGACAGGGACAAAAACAAGGAAACGCTGTCGGAAAAATTAAACCTAGCGAGCACTCGGTTTGTTTGTTATATATCTGCTCGGCTCCCTGTCGTGGAGGACAAGGTGCCATGGAGGAGATCAATCATGAAGTTCAACGTGCTCCGCACAGGCGGATCATTCCGTGCATCCTTGGCTTCAATGGCAATTGCCGCGACGCTACTGTCAGGAACCACACTTGCCCAGGCTCAGGAGCATGGCGGCATTCTGACCATTTCGCAGGTTGCCGACGCCCAGCCTGTCGCCTTGCTGGCTCTGCGCGCAGGCAACACGCCCTGGATCCGCAATGTGTTCGAAACTCTGACACGTATCGATCCGGCAACTTTTCAGCCACAACCGGTCCTGGCGGAATCTTGGACCTTGGCGGAAGACGGACTTTCGATGACCATCGCGCTGCGTTCCGACGTCACGTTCCATTCCGGACGGCCGATGACAGCCGAGGACGTCAAATTCTCTTTTGAGACAGCGGCCCTTCCCGAAAGCACATCCCAAGTCGGCTTTATCGCCCGCGAATTCGAAAGCATGGACGTGGTGGACGATCACACGTTGAACATCGTTTTCAAGCGGCCGCTGAGCAACGTCTTCGACTTTTTTGAAGAGACGTACATTGTCGACAAGGACACCTACGACCAGCGCGAGGACGGCTCGCAGGTGATCGGCACGGGACCATATACCTTTGCCGAATGGTCTCCGGGCGCCTCAATCACCCTTAAGCGCTACGAAGACTACCGGGTGGAGGACACTGCGTGGTTCGACGAAATCGAGGTCGCCATTATTCCCGACCCAACCGCGACCATTGCCGCTCTGCGCAGCACCCGTACGCAGATTGCCACAGGCCTCACGCCCCGCGACACGCTCGAATTCACCCGCAACCCGCAGTTCGAAGTGGTCGAGACAGGCGGCACCATGTATCCGCTTGGCGTCAATGTCGGCATTGCGCCGCTCGACAACAAGCTGGTGCGTCAGGCCATCGCCTATGCGGTCGATCGCGAGCGCATAAACGACCAGGTTTTCCTGGGCACTGGCACGGTGACCGACCTCTTCTGGTCGCCTTCGGCCCCCGGCTACACTGATGAACTCGCGAGCCACTACAGTTACGATCCGGAAAAGGCCAAGGGGCTTATCGCCGAGGCCGGAGCTGAAGGCGCCACCATTCCGATCGTCGTGCCGGCTATTCCTTCCCAGCGCAGCATATTCGAGATCGTGCAGAATAATCTGCGCGAAGTGGGCCTGATACCCGAGGCCGTCGTGCTCGATGTGGCCGATTTTGACAAACGTCAGGTTGCCGGCGATCTGGGTGCCGCATTCCTTCTGCTCCATGGCCAAATCGGCTTCAGTTCGCCCACACTTCTGAGCTCGCTTCCTTCCCTTCGCGAGGGCAACCCGTCCGGCTTCTGGAATGACGATTATGTCGCGCTGCGCGAGGCCATGTTGGCCGCGACCACGCCCGAGGCGCTGGGCGAGGCTACAACGGCTCTGACGGAATATATGCTGGATGAAGCCTATAGCACGGTCTTGGTGCAAGCTCCTGGCCAGATCGTCGTTGCCGCAGGTCTCGAAGGCGTTGAAACGTCTGTTCGCGGTGGCCTCATTCTGGCCGGTGCATACGAGGAGTAATCCATGATCAGTTTCCTTTTGAGGAAACTGCCGTCGGTGGCGGTGGTGGCGCTAATCAGTTCCGCCATCGCCTTCATTCTCCCAAGGCTGGCGCCGGGCGATCCGGCGCTGGCAATCGCGGGATCGGATGCGACACCCGAACAATTGGCGGCAGTGCGTGAGCAGATGGGGCTTTCCAAGCCCCTGATCCAGCAATACCTTGACTGGATGTTCGGAATGTTCCGCGGTGATTTCGGACAATCCTTCATTATGCGCCGTCCGGTGACAACCGTCATCGGCAGCCGGCTCGAAAGCACTTTGGAACTGGCATTCCTGGCCATGCTGCTGATGATTGCCATCGGCCTTGTTCTTGGCGTCCTTGCCGGCTCGCCGCGCTCGAAATGGGCGCGCGTCGTGCTCGACATCATGACGACCCTTTTCCTTGCGACCCCACCGTTTCTCACCGGCCTCCTGCTGATCCTGTTTCTCGGCATTTTCTTCCCCATTCTGCCCATAAGTGGTGAAGTGGGCTTTTTTGAAGATCCCTGGCTGGCGCTCCAATTCCTGATCTTGCCGGCGCTGGCGCTAGCGCTGCCGCAAGCGGCCATCGTCGCGCGCCTGCTGCAGACCGCCATGAACTCGGCACGTGGCGAGGACTATGTCGATCTCGCCAAGGCCAAGGGCGTTTCGCCCGGCCGTATCACCTGGCGTCATGTGCTGCGCAACTCTCTGGGGACTGCCGTGGTGGCCCTGGGCCTACGTGCGGGAGATCTCCTGGCGGGGGCTATCGTCATCGAGGCGATCTTTGCCCGCAATGGACTTGGCAGCCTTGCGGTCTATTCCGTCCAATCACGCGACTACATGGTGCTGCAGGTCCTGATCCTGGGCGCCGTGATCCTGGCCGTCTTCATCCAGCTGTTCTCCGAAATCATTCTGGCCGCGCTTGACCCGCGCATCAGGTTTGAGAGCTGACCCATGACCGACACCGCACCTCCCAATCGTCAGAAAGCGCGCCTCAACCCCGTGCTGTCGCGGTACCTGCAGGCCTTTGTCATGCCCAAAGGGCAGATCGGCCTTGGCCTGGTCATCCTGCTTACCGCCCTCGCACTTCTGGCGCCTGTACTCTTTCCAGGCGGCTATGACATGCAAACGCGCGACTCGCTGCTTCCGGCATCTTGGGCGCACCCCTTCGGCACAGACGAACTAGGGCGCGACATTTTCGTGCGTAGCATCTATGGACTGCGCACCGATCTGGCCCTTGCAGCAACGGCCGTGCCGCTCAGCATGATCATCGGCACGTTTCTTGGACTTTCCGGAGCGCTGTCGCCGCGTCTGGGGAGCCTGGTGCAGCGGGCGCTCGACATCATTGTCGGCTTTCCCGGTCTGATCTTGGCCATATGTGTTGTGTTGGTCGTTGGCGCAGGATGGACTGCCCTGCTTGTTGCCATAGTCATCGGCGGCCTGCCGGGCTTCGGGCGCCTGGCGCGGGCAACCTTCCTTAGCCAGCAGCATCGCGAATATGTGGTGGCAGCTCGCACCCTGGGCGTCAGCAATTGGAAGATAATGGTGCGGCACATTCTGCCCAATGCCATCGACCCCATTATCGTACAGGGCGCCGTTTTTGTCGTCGCTGCCGTGTTCACCGAAGCTGCGCTCAGCATCGTGGGCCTCGGCCTGCAGCCTCCCGAACCCTCCCTCGGCATCCTGCTCAATGTGGGCATGCGTTACATCACCATGGCCCCATTCTACATTCTGGGACCTACCCTCATTCTGGTGCTTCTGGCGCTGGCATTCAGCCTGCTTGCCGATGCACTCAACAGCACGGTCAACCGCAAATGATCGAGACACGTCAGGCCCCGGCGACACAGCCACTACTAAGGGTGGAGCACCTGTCCACCACTTTCGACATGGGCAATGTTTCGGTCAGAGCGGTGACCGATGTCAGCTTCGACCTCTATCCCGGGCGTGTGCTGGGGATCGTAGGGGAGTCCGGCTCAGGCAAGTCTGTCACCGCGCGATCGGTCATGCGCATGCTGAGATCGCCCGGCCAGGTCCGGGAAGGTCAAGTCCTGCTAGACGGCGAAGACTTGTTGGCCATTCCCGAGCGAGAAATGCAGGCCATTCGCGGCAAGAAGATCGCCATGGTCTTCCAAGACCCTCAAGCCGCGCTCAACCCCGTTATGCGAGTGGGCGATCAGATTGCAGAAGCCCTCCTGGTTCACGGGACGAGCGCTAAAGAGGCCCGGAAAAGGGCAAAAGCGCTGCTGGCGCAGGTCGGCATTCCTGACGTGGAACGGACCATCGACCAGTTTCCTCACGAATTCTCGGGCGGCATGCGTCAACGCGTGGTCATTGCCATCGCACTGGCCAACAATCCAACATTGCTGATCGCTGATGAGCCAACCACCGCTCTAGACGTCACCATCCAGGCACAAATCCTGCGGCTGCTGGCTCAGTTGCGCCTCGAGCTAGGTATTTCGATCATCATGATCACCCATGACATGGGCGTTGTGGCTGAGCTCTGCGATGATCTGGTCGTTATGTATGGCGGGCGCGTCGTGGAGAAGGGCCCGGTCCGCGACGTATTTGCCAGTCCACGCCATCCCTATACGGCAGCCTTGCTCAAGGCCGTGCCGCGGTTGGACGCTAAAGGCGATGAAGCCCTGATCGCCATTCCCGGCTCGCCCCCGGTGCCCCTTCGCCTGCCCCCGGGCTGCGCCTTCCACCCGCGCTGCAGTCATGCGATCGACAAGTGCTTTAACGACACGCCGCCGCTGTCTTCCATGGGAGATCGGCGCGAGTCGGCCTGCTGGGTAGCCGCGGCCGGCGGCAATGTCGAGCCGAGGCCGACCGATGAATTCGGGCGTCACCGGCGCCAAGCCAGCGGCGCGGCGCCCATACTACGCCTCGACAATGTCCGCACCAATGTGGCCAGTAGCGGCGGTCTTTTCAGCAAGACACCACCGGTCTATGCCGTGGATGGAATTTCGCTCGAGGTCTTTCCCGGCGAGACGCTTGGCCTCGTCGGGGAATCCGGGTGCGGAAAATCTACCCTCTCCCGCACTATCATGGGCATTAATGAAGTCAGCGAAGGCCGTATCGAGGTTTCGGGAACAGACGTGACCTCAATGGATCTGGCCGCCCGAAATCTTGTGGCCAAGACCATTCAATATGTCTTTCAGGACCCGTTCGCTTCACTCAATCCGCGCCGCACCATCGGTCAGTCGATCCTTGAGGCGCTGGAAGTGGTGGGCGTGACCGGCGCTGAAGCGGACAACCGCGTGGTCGCATTGCTCACCCGCGTCGGGCTCAGCGAGGATTATGTATCCCGCTATCCCTACGAATTGTCGGGCGGCCAGCGCCAGCGTGTCGGCATTGCCCGAGCGCTGGCGGCGAACCCGAAGATCCTGATTTGCGACGAACCGGTATCGGCGCTGGACGTATCGATCCAGGCGCAGATCATCAGTCTTCTTGAGGAACTGCGCGACGAACTTGGTCTGGGCTATCTGTTTATCGCCCACGACCTTTCCGTGGTGCGGCACATTAGCGACCGCGTGGCGGTGATGTATCTGGGGCGGATCGTTGAGGTCGGCACGGCTGAAGAGGTCTATGGCAATCCTCAGCATCCCTACACCGTTGCCCTCCTCAGCTCGACCCCGGAACCCAAGCCCGACCAGTCGACCGAGCATCGCGTGATCTTGACTGGGGACATGCCCAGTCCGGCACGACCGCCTTCGGGGTGCCGCTTCCGGACGCGCTGTCCCATTGGTCCGGCCTTCCGTTCCGACCGCGAAATCTGCAATAGACAGTCCCCGGAACTTGCCGCGACGGCCAGCGGGCAGAAAGCAGCCTGTCATTTTGCTGGCGAAGCCAGCCTTACAAGGGGCCGCCATGGAGCGTGCGGTGGCCGGTCTGGGGAGTAGCATGAGCGAACAAACTAATGGCAAGGGAACCCGTCGAAGTCCGCGGGGAGAGGCAGCCCGAAAGGCCATTTTACAGTCGGCGACGCGGATGTTCTCCCAGGGTGGCTTCAACTCGGCCAGTATTGCTGACATTGCCAAGGATGTTGGCATGACTCAGGCTGGCATGCTGCATCATTTCCCGTCCAAAGCGGCCCTTTTGTTGGCGGTGCTGCTGGAGCGCGAAGCCCGCAACGAAATTGAGACCGAAGCAGAACGGGCCAAGGGCTTCGATGGGCTGACCGTGTTTCTTCACACGCTGCGCAACAATGACCGCACGCCAGCGCTCGTGCAGCTGATGACCGTGCTCGCCGCCGAGAGCATTCCGGATACCCACCCGGCCCATGAGTGGTTCGAGGAGAGATATGAGACGGTGGTGAAGGTTACCATCGATCACGTTGCGCCAATGGTGGATGTCAAATCGCTGCCGCCTGGCGTTACGGTGGAAACGCTGGTGCGCTGGCTGGTGGGGCTGGCAGACGGCCTGCGCGTACAATGGCTCTACGATCAAAGCTCGGTAAGCCGCGAGGAGTCCCTCGCCCAGTTTTACGACACGGTGATGCGCCCCGTGCTCAAGGAGCCGTATCGCTCATATTCCTGGGTCGCCAATCTGCGGCAAGAGGCTTCGCAGTGACATTTGACGCCTCAACTTGCTGCGCTCCCAGACGCGGTGCGGACAATGTGCCGGCGGCACCTCGCCCGGCTCCAACCGGCAGGATGCAACATGACGACGTGCTGTTGCCTGGAGGCCATTTTGCAATGGGCGACAGTTTCGATGAGGGTCTGCCGGGCGATGGTGAGGGCCCCGTGCATGAGGTGGAACTCAGTCCTTTCCGGATCGACCGAACCTGCGTGACCAACGAGCAATTCGCGACCTTTGTCGCGGAGACTGGCTATGTGACGGAGGCTGAAAAGTTTGGCAATAGTTCGGTTTTCGCACCGGCCGTCCTGGCTGGAGCGTCGGACGTGATTGGTACGGCAGGTTCAGCTTGGTGGCTGATCGTGCGCGGCGCCTGCTGGCGGCACCCTTTCGGACCCCAGTCAGACCTGACCGATATGGCGGACCACCCGGCCGTGCATCTTAGCCATAGTGACGCCCTGGCCTATTGCGGATGGAGCGAGCGTGCCCTGCCCACCGAGGCAGAATGGGAATTTGCTGCACGTGGCGGACTGGCAGGGCGACGTTTCCCTTGGGGTGACGAGCTCGAACAGGACGGTCAACACCACGCCAATGTATGGCAGGGCACGTTCCCGCAATACAACAGCGCCGCGGATGGCTGGCTCGCAACAGCACCTGTTCGGACCTACGAGCCCAACGCTTACGGCCTTTACCAAATGGTCGGCAATGTCTGGGAATGGTGCGCCGACTGGTTTGACCCGTCCTATTATCGAACCTCCAAATCACGCGATCCTCAGGGGCCGGAAACGGGCCAGGCGCGGGTGGTGCGTGGCGGCTCTTATCTCTGCCACCATTCCTATTGCCGCCGCTATCGTGTCGCCGCCCGCAGCGCCAACACCCCCAATTCCTCCACCGGCAATCTCGGCTTCCGGACAGTCTTCCGGCACCTAGCCCCAGCTGCTTGAGTCAATCGGAGTTTTTCGTGAAAGCCATTGTTGTAATGTTCGACAGCCTCAACCGGAAGTATCTGCCTGCCTATGGAGGCGCCTGGACCGAGCTGGCGAACTTTAAGCGTCTCGAACAAAAGACCGTCACCTTCGACACCTGCTATGGCGGCTCGATGCCCTGCATGCCGGCACGCCGCGAAATGCATACGGGTCGCTACAATTTTCTTCACCGCTCCTGGGGGCCGTTGGAGCCGTTCGACGATTCCGTGCCCGAGATGCTCCGCAACAGCGGGGTTCATACCCATCTCGTCACCGACCATGTGCACTACTGGGAGGATGGCGGGGCAACCTATCACAACCGCTTTTCAACCTTCGAGTTCTTCCGCGGCCAGGAGGGCGATCCTTGGAAAGGCGAGGTTGCGGACCCGGACATCCCCCAAACACTAAGCTGGCGCCAAGGCACCTTGTGGCGCCAGGACTGGATCAATCGAAAGCATCTCGAAAGTGTCGACAAGCACCCGCAGACCCTGACCTTCGATGCGGGTGTCGAATTCATCGCCACCAATGCAAAAGCAAAGAACTGGATGCTGCAGATCGAGACCTTCGATCCACACGAGCCCTTCTTCAGCTATGACGAGCACAAGGCGCGCTTCCCGCACCAGTTCAACGGCCCGCATTTTGACTGGCCCGACTACCGCGTGGTGGTGGAGAACGAAGAGGCGGTGGAACATGCCCGCATGGAATATGCGGCGCTTCTGAGCATGTGCGACGATTCGCTTGGGCGCGTGCTCGATGCCATGGACGAGCATGATCTCTGGTCCGACACCATGCTTATCGTGTGCACCGACCATGGTTTCCTGCTTGGCGAGCGCAATTGGTGGGGCAAAAACGTCCAGCCCTGGTATGAGGAAAACATCCACACACCCCTTTTCGTGTGGGATCCAAGGGCCGGCAAAAGCGGGGAGCGACGACAGAGCCTGGTGCAGACAGTCGATTTTGGCCCGACGCTGCTCGATTATTTCGGCCTGCCGCTCACGCCCGACATGCAGGGTCGTCCCTTGCGTGACACGGTCGCAAGCGACACGCCGGTGCGCGATGCTGGACTCTTCGGTGTGTATGGTGGCCATGTATCGGTGACGGATGGGCGCTATGTGTATATGCGCTGCTGCGAGGGCGCCAACCAACCTCTTGAGCAATATACGCTGATGCCAACCCATATGGCTTGGCGCTTTGCACCGGCCGAACTGGCGCAGGCTTCGCTCCATCCGCCGTTGCCCTTCACTAAGGGGGCGCCGGTGCTGCGCCTGCCCGGACGGGCGATGGGAAATCCCGCGGCCTTCGGCACACTTCTCTTCGACCTCGCCACCGATCCGGACCAGACGACCCCGCTCAACGATGCTGCGCTCGAGCACATGATGGCTGAAAAACTTGTTACGGCCATGCGCGCCAACCACGCTCCGGCGAGCCAGTTCCATCGCCTCGGCCTTCCGGCAGAAGGTCCGATCGGAAATGAGCACCTGCTTATCGACAAGCAGTGGGAGCGGGTTCAGGACAGTCACGTGCAGGGCGCTCGCCACGACAGAGCTACGGACTATGGCCCGTCAGTCGGCGTGCCTCTCCGGCAACTTCTCAAGGAGCCTGCCGCAAAGCAGGCCTTCACTGATGCCTTTGGCTTCGACCTCGACGCCTCCACGCTGAACTATGTGGGCCACCTCAATGCATGGCAGTTGAGTGTCATGAACCCTGCAATCTCAGTGGAAATGCTGAGCAATTTCGACCGCCTGATGACGCTAGCCCAGGCCGAGTGAACAAGACTGGATAGAGATATGACTGGAACGAGAACCCTGGACGACCTGCTTGACGCCATGACTCTTGAAGAGCAGGTCTCTCTTCTTTCGGGTGCAGACTTCTGGTCGTTGCCGGCAATTGAGCGCCTTGGCATCGGAAAGCTGCGCGTATCGGACGGGCCCAACGGAGCTCGCGGTGGCGGGGGCCTGCTCGGCGGGGTCAAGGCGACGGCCTTTCCGGTTGGCATCAGCCTGGGGGCCAGCTGGAATGTGGCTCTTCTTTATGATGTTGGTGCAGCGCTGGCCGAAGACACCAAGTCCAAAAATGCGCATATGCTCCTGGCGCCGACCGTCAATATTCAGCGCTCTGTCACCAATGGCCGAAATTTCGAGTGTTATTCGGAAGACCCGATGCTCACCGCCGAACTGGCAGTCGGATATATCAAGGGCCTGCAGGAAAACGGCATTTCCGCAACCATCAAGCATTTTGCCGGCAACGAGTCCGAAGTCGAGCGCACCACGATGAGTTCGGTAATCGATGAGCGATCGTTGCGCGAAGTCTATCTCATCCCCTTCGAATGGGCGGTGAAAAAGGCTGGGACCAAGGGGGTCATGACAGCCTACAACAAGGTCAACGGCACCTATGCCTCCGAGCATAATTGGCTGATTACCGACGTGCTGCGGGGCGAATGGGGCTTTGAGGGCCTCGTCATGTCGGACTGGTTCGGCTCCCACTCCACCGCGCCCACGGTCAATGCCGGCCTTGATCTCGAGATGCCTGGCCCGACCCGCGATCGCGGCGAGAAGCTCATTGTCGCAGTTGAAGAAGGCGAAGTCTCGCGCGACACGATTCGCGCCCGCGTTCGTGCCATCCTATCTATCATGGAATGGACTGGCGCACTCGATGATCAACGCGCTTTCGAGGAGCGCGCGGAAGACCGGCCAGAGCATCGCGCCTTGATTCGCCGCGCCGGTGCGGAAGGGACAGTGCTGCTCAAGAACAATGGCGCCTTGCCCATCGCACCCGGAAAACGCATTGCCGTCATCGGGCCCAACGCCAAAGTGGCGCAGATCATGGGGGGCGGCTCCTCACAGCTCAACCCGCATTATCGCATCAGCCCCTGGCAGGGGCTTGTCGATGCTCTGGGCGAGGAGTCCCTGAGCTATGCGCCGGGTTGCAGCAATAGTCGCTTCCAACCGCTCCTTGAAACCGAGCTCAAGGTAGAATTTTTTGCCAATCGCGAGCTCAGCGGCCCTGTCGAATACAGTGAGACGCTGGAGGCCGCCGAAACCTTCTGGCTTGGATCGGTGGCAGGCGGGAAAGTCGCTGCAAACCACTTTTCTGCGCGGTTGACCGGCACCTTTGTTCCCGAGCATTCCGGGACCCACCTTGCGGGGATTGCCTCCGCCGGTCTGGCGCGCGTCTATGTGAACGGCAAACTAATCGCCGATGCCTGGACCAATTGGACCAAGGGCCGCACTTTTTTTGAAGAAGGCTGCGACGAGGTCGTGGGAGAAGTGGTGCTCGAAGCCGTCAAGCCGGCCGAAATTACCATTGAATTCGCCACCAAGGACCATTCCGTCCTGGGTGTGTCTGCCTTCCGCATGGGTATCGGTTTGCCCCTGGGCGACGCTCATATAGCTCAAGCTGCAGAGGTGGCAGCCAGCGCGGATGTGGCGCTGGTTTTCATTGGCCGGAATGGCGAGTGGGACACCGAGGGCAGCGACCTGCCCGATATCGCATTGCCTGGCAGGCAGAATGATCTCGTCAACGCGGTTGCCCGGGCCAATCCCAATGTTGTCGTTGTCCTCCAGACGGGGGGGCCGGTTGAGATGCCATGGATCAACGAGGTCGCAGGGGTCATCCAGGCGTGGTATCCCGGTCAGGAAGCAGGCAACGCCATCGCCGACGTGCTTTTGGGCAAGGCCGAGCCCGGCGGGCGGCTGCCCCAGACCTTTCCGGTGCGGTGGTCGGATAACCCGGCCTTCAGTCAGGATCCGATCGTGTATCCGGGCCTCGACGGACGGGTGGAGTATCGCGAAGGCGTTTTTACCGGCCACCGGCATTACGATCGCCACGGCATCAAACCGCTCTTTCCATTCGGTTTTGGCCTGAGCTACACTGAGTTCAGCTACGGCAGCGTCTCGGTCAATACTGAGCGCTTTGAGTCAGAGGGCATCGTCACAGTTGGCTTGGACGTTACCAATACCGGCGTACGCAAAGGCTCCACAGTGCTGCAGCTTTATGTCGGGGCGGAGAACGCCCCGGTTGCGCGCCCCAAGGCCGAGTTGAAGGCTTTCTGCAAGGTCATGCTCGAGCCCGGCGCGTGCCGGCGCATCCAGTTGGACCTCGATGCGCGAGCCTTCAGCTTCTTCGATGTCGAGCGCCATGCCTGGATAGTAGCGCCTGGCACTTACTGGTGGACCCTGGCGACTGACGCCGTATCCACTATCGAGGCGGCTTCGATTTCCCGCTCAACGCGGCTCGAACTGCAGCCTTAGTCCGAACCCTGACATGAACATCTATCTGCCCATCGCCGAGCTCTCAGCCAACATCTTTTTCCTGGCTGGGATGGGCGGTGCGGTAGGTTTTCTGTCTGGCTTGTTCGGCGTGGGCGGGGGATTCCTGCTTACCCCATTGCTGATCTTTTCTGGAGTCCCAACGTCGGTTGCCGTGGCCTCGGTGACAGGGCAGGTCGTGGCCGCCTCAACCTCGGGCGCCCTCACCCATTATAGGCGCGGCGGGGTTGATCTGCATCTGGCCGCCTATCTGGTAGCTACAAGCATCGTTGGGGCGATGATTGGCGTGGCCGTGTTCGGCCATTTAAGTCAAACCGGCCAGCTCGACCTGTTCATCGCGCTAGGGTTTCTGGTGCTGCTTGGCACGGTGGGGACGCTGATGCTCACCGAATCTGTCCGATCACTCCTCAAGCAGCGCCAGGGTGTTATTCTTCGCAAGCGACAGCCCAGCCAGCACAATTGGATCCATGGGCTTCCATGGCGGGTCCGATTTCGCAAGAGCCGTCTCTACATCAGCGTCATTCCAGTGCTCGTCATCGGCCTGTTCATCGGCTTTGTGGGCGCATTGCTTGGAATAGGCGGCGGTTTCATCATGGTGCCGGCACTGGTCTACCTGCTCCGCGTGCCCGGCTCGGTCGTTATCGGCACGTCGCTGGCACAGGTGGTTGCCATGATGGGCGTCACCACTATCCTGCACGCGGTTCAAAGCCAGAGCGTCGATATCATGCTGGCTCTAAGCCTAATGGTCGGGGGCACGATAGGGGCGCAGTTTGGCGCATCTGCCGGTCAACGGCTGCGCGGGGAGCAATTGCGCGGTCTCCTTGCGCTGCTGATCCTGGCAGTTGCAATACGCTTCGGGGTATCGCTTGTGATCCCGCCCGCAAGCTTGTTCTCACTGACATGGTCATGAAGTCGTTCCTGGCCCTGCTTCCGTTCCTCATGCTGGCCACCACTGTTCGCGCCGAGCAGGTCGTCGCGGCAATTTCTCACCCCTCCGTCGAAATCTCATCGAGCTTTGAAGGAGAGACTTTGACGCTCTTTGGCAATATCGAAGGCGGAGATGGAGGCCCATCGCCCTACGAAGTCGCGGTCGTTGTCACGGGACCGCTGGAGACAGTGACCGTCTGGGAAAAGGCCCGCATCTTCGGAATTTGGAGCAACACCGAAGCGTTTTCCTTCTCCTCTGTCCCGAGCTTTCTACAAATCCTGTCCAGCCGCCCGCTCGAGCAGATCGCCGCACAGGACCGCCTTCTCGAACTCTATCTGCGTCCCGAGGCCTATCTGGTCCCAGCAGATGGCGGGACCAAGGCCGCTCGCCGTTATGGTGGTGAACTCATCCGGCTGATGAGAGAAGAAGGAAGATACGGCCTGCGTGAAAACGCAGTCCTGTTTCTTTCCGATTCGCTCTACACAGCTCGGCTGGACATCCCCAGCCATGCAAGCCCAGGCCCTTACGTTGCGCAAACTTATATCTTTCGCGACGGCGAGGTGGTCGCACGCAAAACCGATGGATTTTCCGTTCGCAAAGTGGGGTTCGAGCGATTCCTGGCACAGGCGTCGACCAGATCGCCACTGATCTATGGAGTTGTCAGCGTTCTTCTTGCGCTCGCCATCGGATGGCTTGGTGGCGTTATTTTTCGTAGGTAAGGACGTATCGAGCGTCTCTATGGCCAGTTATGACGACGTCATTCATCTGAGCAAATTAGCTACGCAGACAGTATCCACAACCGGACCCACCGCTCACCGACAATCGCCATGGCAGCCTGCATGGCAGGAATGGGGCGCGTACCTTGCGGTCTACCGCGACAGTCACCTGTAGATGACGGTTGACCTGAGCTATCTCAATTTCATCTTCCTGGCCAACGACCTCAGCCGGATCGCGGCGCCGCTAAAGGACCGCGTGAAGGTGGTCCATCTCGATCCTCCGACCGCCAAGCAGATCGCCGACATTGCCACACGCGAGGTAGAACGGCGTGGCCTTGATCCAAGGCTGGTGCCGATCCTGCGCAGGGCAACAGTGACGGGCAAGATCAGGAGCCTTCGCAAGCTGCACAAGCTGCTCGACGCCGCCCAGGCGACCAAGTCTCGGCCGTTGCTGAACTAAGCGCCGCCCGCCCTTCCCAGAAATCATCACCGCGGAGCCGTCAGGTCCGCGAACGCCACAACCTTGTCCAAACCGACCAGAAAGCACCCACCATGTGCAACCGCACCATCAAGACCGTGACCTCCCCATCTCCTTATGGCGACCTCGTCATTCCCAGTGACAGTATCCTTGACCCGATGCAGTCGGCCCAATTGGCCGAACAGCGCCTTGCCATCACCACGGCGAGGGCCAAAGGCGAAGCGCTCTATCGCTGCCATGAATGCGGGGAGCCCGTCTATATTGCCCGCACCTTCCGGGCCGACGGCAATGGGGGCCTTCACTTTCGGCACTTCCAGAGCGAGGTGGCCAAGGCCTGCAAATGGCGCATCGGCGGCAATGTTCGGGATCTTGGCGCCATCCGTTTCAATGGTCAGCAGGAAGGCGATGAGCACTTCCGCCTCAAGCACGCGCTGGCCGAAGCTCTGGCTCAGGATTCCTACTTCTGGTCCGTCGCGGTCGAAAAACAGATTGTCGGAGAGACCACCGGCACGCGGCGTCAGCCCGACGTCTCAGCGCGGTTCCTGAACGGCGAGCCCGGCCCGGGACACTCAGGCATCTGTCCCGCAGAGTTCCAGATATATGTCGGCCGCTGCAAGGGCGTCCCGTACTTGGTCCTGCTCCGGTAGCCTGTCTGTGAAGAAATGAGACACCGCCGAAAACGGCACTACACGCACAGACGCGTCCCTGGCCCACTTGCTGACATCGGCAACGAGAAACTGCTGGCGCGAATTCTCAACCAGTTTCATGGTCACCTGCGCCTCTGAATAGCTGAAGTCGAGTATGCCCTTGGCGGCGTCCAGCGCACCTGCGCCGATCACTGCGTGCGAGGCATAGAATTTGTCGAAGTAATGCTGGACATCGGCACCGACGACGTCGCGGTCATTGTGCCGTAGAAGCCCGCCAGTCATATGCACTTCGATCTGGGGAGCGTCGCTGAGCGTTAGCGCTACGTCGATGTTGTTTGTGACAACACGCAGGGCCGCATGATCGCGCATGGCCTGGGCGACAAACTGCACGGTGCTGCCTATCCCCATGAACACTGTCGATCCAGACGGGATTGCTGCGGCAACCCGCCGTCCGATAGCCCTCTTGGCGCCGCTATTGAGTGCGGCGCGGGCATTGACGGAAATATTGCTGGCGCCGATCGGGACATCGACGCCGCCATGAAAGCGGCGGGCAAAGCCCTGATCGCACAAGGCATTTATGTCGCGGCGAATAGTCTGGGTCGTCAGCTCGTAGCGCTCGGCAAGCTGCTCGATATACTGAGCGCCTTCAGTTTCGATCAAAGTCAGTATATCACGTTGTCGGTCCGACAGCATGATCATCTCGCCCTTTCGCTACTTCAGGAACAGCGCCGGATTGTCAGTAATCACACCTGTCAGGCCGGCATCCCAGAAAGAGATCAATTGAGTTGGATTGTTACAGGTCCATGCTCGAACCTTGATGCCGCTCTTGCCGGCCTCCTCTAGCAGACCAATGCTGAGCGCCTTGTAGTGGACGTGCATTGCACTGGCCGGAACCGATGCCAGTTGCGCCTCCCAGTCTTCAGGCGGACGCCCCCAAAGAATGGCCATCTCAAGCTCCGGCTGGCGCAGATGCATGGCGCGGAGCGCTTGGGGATCAAAGCTGGAGATCATCACTTCGGTGTGGGAGGCGCGCGCCTTGATGGCGGTCTGGACAGCGTCCACCAGCTGCTCAAGTGACCTGTGGTGAGGGTGCTGCTTGATCTCGACATTGGCGTTGAGACCAAGCTCGCCCAAAGCGCTCAAAGTTTGGCTGAGGGTCGGAACCCGTTCAGCGGCAAACTGGGGGTCGAACCAGCTACCAGCATCCAACGCAGCGATATCGGCATGACTAAGGGTGCCTAAAGAGCCCGAACCCGCCGTAGTTCTGTCGACGGTGTCGTCATGAATGACGACCAGCGCACCGTCGGCGCTAAGCGCCACATCGAGTTCGACCCATTTTGCACCCTGCTCCGCAGCCTTGCGAAAAGCCGCCAAGGTGTTCTCGGGCGCGAGCGCCGATGTGCCACGATGGGCCTGCACTTGATCCCGCGAGGGGCCGATTGCTGCACTGCTTGTCATGACGCGTCTTCCAACAAAGGAGAGCCACTGCTCGCTCTAGGGGGTCGGGTCGGGAAGATCGGTCCGGCGCCCGGTTGATGTGTTGAATGGGTGGATGTCCGAAAGCCGGGCGTGGAGGGTCACCGCGGAGGCTTCGGCAATGTCGGGGCGGCCGGGGACACTCAGGATCACCGGCTGTCCGGATGCGTCCAGACGAACATGGAGGTGACTTTCCCCGCCAATGGGTTCAAGCAATTCGACCACGCCAGCCATGGTCAATGTGCTGCCTTCCTGGGGGGCCAAGAACAGTGCGTCAGGGCGAATGCCGACAATGTCCGTATGCTTGGGCAGGCCAGTGAGCTGAACACCCGTTTGCAGGGCAGAGAGTTCAATCAGGTTCATCGGCGGCGAGCCAATGAAACCAGCAACGAAAAGGGTCGCAGGCCGATCATAAACCTCGGTAGGTGTACCGATCTGCTCCACCAGCCCGGCATTCATCACGACCAGCCGATCGGCCAAGGTCATGGCTTCGAGCTGGTCATGGGTGACGTAAAGACTGGTCGTCTTGAGCCGTCTTTGCAGCTTGCGGATTTCCACCCGCATCTGGACGCGCAACTTGGCATCCAGATTGGATAGGGGCTCGTCGAAAAGGAAAGCTGCCGGCTCGCGCACAATGGCCCGGCCCATGGCAACGCGTTGACGTTGACCGCCCGACAGTTGGCGTGGTTTGCGCTCAAGGAGGGGTCCAATTTCCAGGATGCTCGCTGCTTCCTGGACGCGACGGTCGATCTCGGCACGCGGGGTACCACGGTTTTTAAGGCCATATTCGAGATTGCCGCGAACACTCATGTGCGGATAGAGCGCGTAGTTCTGAAAAACCATGGCAATATCGCGCTCTGCCGGCTCGGCCCTCACCACGTCCTTGCCGCCAATCTCGATGCGACCCGATGTGACGGTTTCAAGCCCCGCTACCATGCGTAGCAGGGTGGATTTGCCGCAGCCTGAAGGTCCTACCAATACGATCAACTCGCCATCGGCGACGCTAAGGTCAACCCCTTTGACCGCCGGAACATTGCCGTAATTCTTCTTCAGGTCGACCAGGTTAATGGTTGCCATGACTTATTTCTCCGTATCCACGAGGCCCTTGACGAACAGGCGCTGCATGAAAATGACGACAAGAACCGGGGGCAACATGGCCAGGATCACCGAGGCCATGACCAGGTTCCATAGCGGCTCGGCATCGGCGGTTGCAGCGAGGCGTTTGATGCCCATGACAACGGTGTAGTAGCGGCTGTCCGTAGTGACGAGCAGCGGCCAGAGATACTGCACCCAGCCATAGATGAAGAGGATCACGAAGAGCGCCGCGATATTGGTACGACTCAAGGGAATGAGGATGTCCCGGAAGAACTTTATCGGCCCCGCCCCATCGACCCGGGCCGCCTCCATCAGTTCGTCTGGGACGGTGAGGAAGAACTGGCGAAAGAGGAAAGTTGCCGTTGCCGACGCAATGAGGGGCAAGGTCAGACCTACATAGGAATTGAGCAGCCCCAGATTGGCTACGACGGCAAAGGTCGGGATGATGCGAACTTCCACAGGCAGCATCAGGGTGATGAAAATGATCCAGAAGGCCAACAGCCGGAACGGGAACTTGAAGAATACGATCGCATAGGCAGACAAAAGCGAAATGGCGATTTTGCCGACAGCGATGATGACGGCGATGATCGTGGAGTTCATCAGCATGATCGATAGCGGCGGGGCGCCGGCCGTGGAAATGCCCTCTGACAGCATGAGGCTGTAGTTTTCGACCAGATGAGGTCCCGGCAGCAGGGGCACCAGTCCGCGCATGAAGTCGCCGCTGCCATGGGTGGAGGCGACGAAGGCGAGGTAGACCGGGAAGACGACAATAACGACGCCGACAATGAGAACCAGATGGGTCAGGAAGCTGAGCCACGGGCGATTTTCGACCATAACCCGTCCTCCTAGTACTGCACGCGCCGCTCGACGTAGCGGAACTGTATGGCTGTGAGGAGTATCACGATCAGCATCAAGACCACGGACTGCGCGGCGGAAGAGCCAATATTGAGGCCTAGAAAGCCGTCGGCATAAACCTTGTAGACAAGGATGTTAGTGGCCTGGTTGGGTCCGCCACTGGTCGTGGCATCAATGAGTCCAAACGTGTCGAACATGGCGTAATTGATGTTGACGATGAGCAGAAAGAAAGTGGTCGGCGAGAGCAATGGAAACACAATCGTCCAGAACCTTTTGAAAGGACCCGCGCCGTCGATAGCGGCCGCTTCGTTGAGCGCTTGCGGAACCGACTGAAGGCCGGCCACGAAGAACAGGAAATTGTAGGATATCTGCTTCCAACTGGCGGCAATGACGACCAGGATCATCGCCTGCGTGCCGTCAACGCGATGATTCCAGCTGATGCCAGCGGCTCGCAACAGATAGGGGGCAATGCCGATCGTGGGGTTGAACATGAACCACCACAGGATGCCCACCACCACGGGCGCCACGGCATAGGGCCAGACGAGCATGGTCGTATAGACACGATTGGAGCGCATCACGCGGCTCACGGCAATTGCCAGGATCAGCGACAGGGTCATGGAGAACAAGGTGACCGACACGGCAAAGATCGCTGTCTTGCCTAGGGAATTGACATAGCCCGGATCGGCAAATAGGCGCGCATAATTCTCAAACCAGATGAAGGTCGTCCGGAAACCAAAGGGGTCTTCCCGCTCAAACGAGGACTTCACTGCCTGCGCGGCCGGCCAGATGAAAAATATCAGCGTCACAGCAAGCTGCGGCGCCAGCAGGGCATAGGGCAGCAGCTTGTTGGGAAAGATTGTCCGCTTTGTTTGCATGGACTGGATGCCTCAAGACAGTCGTGCCGGGAAAAACCGGGCAGCCTGGCAGCCCGGTGCGGCCATTCCGGCGCGTCTGCGCCGGAATGACCGGAAGCGGATCAACTATTGGCAGCTTCGAAATCGCGCAGAATCTGGTTGCCGCGTTCCACAGCGGCGTCCAGGGCTTCCTGGGCGGTCTTGCTGCCCGAGAGCATAGCTTCGAACTCCTCGTCGATTGCGGTACGTACCTGGGTCAGATTGCCGAAGCGGATACCCTTGGAGTTCGCCGTCGGCGTGCCGCGGGTAATCTGGTCGATGGCGATTTCGGAACCCGGATTGGCATCGTAATAGCCCTGCTCCTTGCCCAACTCGTAGGCAGCATTGGTGATCGGCAAGTAGCCGGTTGCCTGATGCCATTCGGCCTGTACTTCAGGGCTCGAAAGATAAGTGAAGAACTGGGCTACGCCCCGATACACGTCACTTTCCTTGCCGTTGAGCACCCAAAGCGTTGCCCCACCGATGATCGAGTTCTTCGGCTCATCGATCTCGTCATCATAGTAGGGCAGAGGTGCGAAGCCGACTTCGAACTCTTTGGCGTTGTTGATGACTCCGGCGCGCGAAGCCGATGAGTTCATGTAGATGGCGCATTCCTGCGCGTAGAATTTAGGTGGAGCATCCCCCCCGCCAACTGGTCCGCCATATGCGAACAGGCCTTCGTCTGCCCAGGTCTTGAGGTTACCCCAATGCTTGGCCTGCACCGGCCCGTTGAAGGTGAATTCGGTGCCCAGACCCCCAAATCCGTTGTCCAGCGTGCCGTATGGCTGGTCATGGATGGCGGACAGGTTTTCGGTTTGGACCCAGCTCACCCATCCGGTGGTGAAGCCGCAGGGTGCTGCACCCGACTCCATAATCTGGCGGCTCATCGTTTCGAGCTCGGCCCAGGTCTTGGGTGGGGATTCGGGGTCAAGACCGGCGGCCTCGAACACGTCCTTGTTGTAGTACATGATCGGGGTGGAGGAATTGAACGGCATAGATAGGATATTGCCGTCAGTGTCCGAATAATAGCCTGTTACCGGAGCCAGAAAGCCGCTTGGATCCCAAGGTTCGCCATTGTCGGCCATGAGCTGGTAGACTGGATTGACGGCGCCTGTTGCTGCCATCATCGTGCCAGTACCGACCTCAAAGACCTGTACAATGGCCGGCTGCTCATTGGCGCGAAAGGCCGCAATGGCGGCAGTCAGCGTCTCGGGATAGGTACCCTTGTAGCTGGGGACGATGACAAACTCATCCTGGCTGTCGTTAAATCCCTGGGCTATGGCCTCCAACCGCTGCCCCAGTTCGGCATCCATAGCGTGCCACCATGATATTTCGGTTTGCGCAAACGCTGGTGTTGCGGCAATCACGGCGGCCAGTCCTGCGGACAGGAACAATGTGTTCTTGAACATGCTCTCTCCCTTTATTGTTCTCTGAGGCCTCCCTGCCTCAGGACGAAGAGGAATTCGTAACGACCGGAAGAGCTTTTGCAACCGAAAAATGTTCACATGAACATACGGAGCGCAATTCACCAGCCAGGGAGCTCTCCGTCGGCGAGCCACATACCACATAAATGTTCTGTCGCGGTCCCGGCTTCTCTCGTCACCATTGAAGCAGATGTATTGCGAAGACCATGTTCGTGTGAACATGATGCATGTTCGTCCCTCAATGCCGGGGCGGGAGGGAAACAGACGAGTTCATGTATTTCATCATCGTGCATTTGGTAGCGGCAATCGTGCTCCTTCTTTGGGCGGTTCGCATGGTGCGCACCGCCGTCGAACGGGCCTATTCGGCCCAGCTCAAACGCACTCTGGCTAGAGCGGAGAAGAACGCTTTTTCGGCCGCGCTGGTGGGGGCGGCCATGGCGATCGCATTGCAGAGCTCCACTGCGGTTGCCACCCTGGCAACCGGCTTTGCTTCGGGCGGATTGCTGGCGGGAGCCACGGGTCTGGCTTTGGTCCTGGGCGCCTATTTTGGCTCAGCCATTGTGGCCAGCATTCTGTCCTTTGACCTTTCCATGCTGCAGGCGCCACTGATCATCCTGGGCGGCACACTGTTCCTGCGCGGCAATTCACGTCAGACCAAGCAGTTGGGACGCATGATTCTGGGTGTGGCCTTCGTTCTGCTCTCGCTTGAAATGGTCTCTCAAGCGACAACCCCCTGGCGCGACAGTGAACTACTGGAAGCCGCCATCGGTTATCTTCGCGGCGACCCCTGGACCGGGTTCCTTTTGGCTGCCGCCGTCACCTGGCTTTCATACTCTTCTGTGGCCAGCGTATTGGTGATCATCACCTTCGGGGCCGCGGGAATAATCCCATTCGAAATTGCAGCTTCGCTGATCCTCGGCGCAAACCTGGGTGGGACGCTGATCGCCCTGGGAATGACGCGGGGCGGTGATGCACGCGCCCGCCGCATTGCCGTCGGCGCAGTGATATTGCGCGGCGGCGGTGCTGTGATTTGCCTGATCCTGATCCAGCTTGTGTTTCCGGTTCTGCCGGTCCTCTTGAGCGATGTGGGGCAACAGGCGAGCCTGCTCCATATCACCTTCAACCTCGCCGTACTTGTGCTGGGACTACCTCTTGCTGCCCCCTTGGCAGGTCTACTGCAACGCACAATCCAAGAGCCGGCCACCACCGATACTGCTGACGTCACCCGCTTTCGCCAGACCGCGCTGGCAGGAAAGCATCAGGGCAATGTGGACGTCGCACTGGCCAGCGCCATGCGGGAGCTACTGCGCATGAGCGAACTGGTTGAAGTCATGCTTCAGCCTGCCATTGAAATTCTGAGGACCGATGACAAGGTTTCTATCCGCCGGATCAAGGCGCTAGAGCCAGAGGTTGATCGTTCGAATTCCTCGATAAAACTGTTCCTGGCGCAACTCGACTGGGACAGCATGGATGCCGGACAGTCGCGACGCGCTTCCGACCTCAGCAACTATGCCGTCAGTCTGGAACAGGCTGCCGATGTGATTGTGCGGCAGTTGCTGCGCGTAGCTGACCAACTGCAAGAACGACGCCTGACGTTTTCGTCCGAGGGTTGGGGAGAACTGATCGACCTGCATGCAAGGGTCATGAGCAATTTGCAACTGGCGCTCAACGTGCTGGTTTCGGAGGATGTGGACTCGGCGCGCCAGCTGGTAGCCGAGAAGGATGCAGTCGGCGTTCTGGAGCGCCAGAGCATGGGCGGCCATTTCTCGCGGCTGCGCTCAGGCAATACCAACAGTTTCGAGACCAGCGAATTGCATCTGGAGACTGTGCGATCGCTAAGGCGGATAAACTCGCTCATCTGTGGCATCGCCTATGCAATATTGAGCGAGCGCGGCGAACTCCTCAACTCGCGTCTGGTACGGCGCTCAATGTGAACGGAGCACCCGTCTATGCCGTTGTGCAGCCAAAAGTGTTCCAAACTGCCGCAAAAGCCGGTCCTAGCTGTCTTCCCGCAAGCGGCCTGCAGGCCTGCTCGACATGGCAGACCAGGTAGTGACAGCGCCTGTCGCGGTCGTGATCACGATGACGCCAGCTGCCAATAGAGCCAATTGCAGCGGCTGGAAGGCGAAGCCGATGTCGAGCAGATAGGTCGAAGCCGCCCATGCGCCGGACAACGCGATGATGCCGGATGGAAGCGCAGCAGCCGCGCCCAACAAGGCGTATTCCATGAGAAAGGTCATGATGACGAAGCCTCGCCTTGCCCCAAGTACCTTCATGACCACCGCATCGGCCTCTCTCTGCTGACGGCCAACGCTCAGAGCGCCAGCCAGTACCAATACGCCAGCAAATACAGCCGTACTGCTGACCAGCGCTATGGCACTGACCAAGCCGTCGAAGACGACCTGCACCCGTGCCAAAGCGTCGCCCACCGGCACGAAGGTCAGTGTCGGTAGTGCCCTGATCAGATGGGCTTCTACTGCCGCCGCTGTGCCTGGCGCGGCCTTGATGGTCCCGAAATAGGATTGCGGCGCCGTCTCGATCAGGCCTGGCGAGACGATGATGCGGAAATTGAAATCCGGGCTACGCCAGTCGACCGTTCGGAAGCTGGCAATGCTCAATTCAAGTGGCCGTCCGGCAATCGAGAGGGTGATCGTGTCACCCAATTCAAGTTCGAGTGCGTCCCGCATTTCTGTGCTGAGAGACACGAGCGGGTCGCCGGTATAGTTGTTTGGCCACCACGCGCCTTCGTCGATCACCGTCCCTGCCGGCACGACAGACGACCAGGTCAGAGCCGTATCACCCCGAAACATATCCGCAACGTCGCTCGCCACCGCGTCGCTCGATGGTGCCGGATTCCCGTTCAATTCGGATATGATACCGCGCAACATGGGAATGACCGTCAGTGTCTGGACCTCGGGCATTTGCGCGACGACGGTCTCCAGTGTGGCCAGCGTGCTCCGATCCATATCCATGAGCACGAAATCGGGCGCTTCGGCGCCGACTTCAGTGGCGATCTGGTCATTGATATTGGACTGGGTGGTCACGATCAGCAGCAGCAGCGACAGGCCCATACCCATCGAGACCATGACGGTCGTGGTGGGTGCGCCGGGGCGGATGATCGCCGAGACCGCCTGACGCCACATGCGGCGACCAGGAGCTGGTGCCTTGGCAAGCAAGTGCCGCAATAGGCTCGCTGCGAGGCGAAGCAGGGCAAACGCGACAAGCGACCCGAGGAAGTACATGGCCACCAGCCGTGGATCGTTGGCGACGAGCAGGGTCAGGCCAAAAAGCACGGCGAGCCCCGCCAGCAGCGGCAGGAGAACACCGGGCTTGGTCATGGGCCTCCAGCCAAGACCCGCCAAGGCGCTGCTCGACCCCGCGCGAAACAGCAGGGCGGGCCGCACCGCGCGGGCCTGCAGTAAAGGCACCCAGGAAAAGAGCAGCGCCGTGACCAGGCCGATCCCGCCGGCGACCAGCATGGCGCGCAGGTCGAGCGCCGGTGGGAGGCTGATGCCGATGAGATCGGAGAGCGCGGGCAGCAGTGCGAGCGTTGCTGCGGCAACGATCACGATGCCGACTGCAATTGCCACAAGGGAGAGTAGAGCAATTTGCACCATGAAGTGGAACAGGATCCGGCCGCCTTTGGCGCCCAGAGACCGCATTGTGGCAATGGCCGCCTGGCTTTCGCCGACATAGGCAGCCACGGCATTTGCCGCGCCGAGGCCGCCCACGGCCATGGACGAGAGCGCCACCAGCAGCATGAAATTGCCGAAAACGTCGATAAACCGCGCTATCGTCGCCGTGGCCTGACGGGGCGACCTGATCCGCCAATCTCCGTCGGGGAAGGCAGCGTCCAGCGTACTCCGCGCAGCATCGAAATCGCCGTCGTCGAGCAAGACCTTATAGCGGAACTGACTGAGCACCCCTTCTTCGCGCAAGCCCGCAGGCGCCAAGGCGTCGCTGGCAATAAGGGCGGGCGCACCGAGTTGGAAGCCGGCTGTGGCCTGGTCGGGCAGCGCCTGGATAATGCCGCGCAGTTCGACATCGAGCGTGCCGATGCGGATGATTTCGCCGATGTTTGCATCGAGGCGCAATACTGCCTGTGGCGAGAGCAGCAGGCCAAATCGGCCATCGCGTTCAGCCAGAAGCTCTGCAAGGTCTCCAGGCCGGGCGCCTTGGGCCAAAGTGACTTCCCCCACCAGTGGATAGGCATCCGTCACCGCGCGCAGCGAGAGAAAGGCACTCTTGTCATCCGCCAACGCCTGGGAGTTGAGCTCAACCTCCCGACTGACCTGCCCCAAAGCCCTGAGCGCGGCGACCACTGAAGGGCTGACGTCGCTGCGCTGGGCACGCAATTCCAGGTCACCTCCCAAAATGAGCCTCGCATCGCGCGCGATGGCAGCTTCGACGCTGCTGCGCACCGAGCTTACTGTCCCAATCGCGGCCACGCCCAAGGCGAGACAGGCGATCAAGATGATGAACCTCCGGGCGCTGCCACGCAGATCGATCAGTGCAACGCGCCACCAGCTCCGAAGCCGCCTCATCAAATGGCGGCCTCCAGCTCGCGCAACTCTCCGTGGTCCATACGCAGGTGCCGATCCGCCCGACTTGCAAGGCCATTGTCGTGAGTGATCAGCAGCACGGACATATTGTTGCGCCGCGCGAGGGTGAACAGCAGCTCAATCGCGGACGCCGCCGTTTCCTGGTCGAGGTTGCCAGTCGGTTCGTCAGCCAGGAGAAGTCTGGGGCGGGTCACAATGGCACGGGCCAGACCCACTCTTTGCTGCTCTCCGCCAGAAAGGGCACTAGGCAGATGGGTCTCGCGGGCGGCCAGCCCGACCTCTGCAAGTGCGGCCCTGGCGCGCGACCTGATCTCGGTCACCGGCAGATCCTCGAAGGCGATCTCGAGGGCAAGGGCAACGTTTTCGAGCGCCGTCATGGAAGGGATGAGGTGGAAGTTCTGGAACAGAATACCGATGTTTTCACGGCGCATATCGGCGAGCTTGTCTTCGTCCAACCCCGTGAGGTCGGTGCCCCCGATGCAGACCAGCCCGCTGCTGGCGCGCTCAAGCCCCCCCAGGACCATCAACAGGCTGGTCTTGCCGCTGCCCGAAGGCCCGACAACAGAAACCACCTCGCCCGCCTTTATCTCAAACGTGATAGACCGGAGGATATGAAGCGCGCTACCGCCTGATTTAAGGTGCAGGTTCATGTCCCGCGTACGGGCGATGGTGTCAATCATGGTGCAAAGCCGGGACGTGGTCCAAACGAGAGCGGTGACGCGTGTGATGCGAACAAAATGGTGGCAGCGCGCGATTGGCGCAATGGCTCTGATCGGAACGATTTCGGCATCGGTGCATGCTGTGTCGGCCGATGAGCCGACCATTCTTCTCTACGGCGATTCCCTCATGGCGGGCCTCGGGCTTTCGGCAGAGGACAGCTTTGAAGGGCAGTTGCAGGCGGCTTTGGAAAAAGGGGGGATCGAGGCGAAGCTGGTCAACGCCAGTGTTTCGGGCGACACCACGGCCGATGGATTGGCGCGCCTGGACTGGAGCCTGGGTGTTCGGCCTGATGCGGTTATCCTCGCGCTTGGTGCCAACGATATGCTGCAGGGTCTCCCGCCTGTCCAGGCACGGGCCAACCTCAAGGCCATTCTGGAGCGGCTCGAGACGCTGGAAGCACCAGTCCTGCTCATGGGCATGATGGCCAATCGTGGGTTGGGCAGCGACTATGTTGCAGCGTTTGACAGCATTTACCCCGAGCTGGCAAATGAGCACGATACGTTGCTCTACCCCTTCTTTCTTGAAGGCGTCGCGCTGGATCCGGCGCTCAACCAGGCAGACCGGCGCCATCCCAACGCAGAAGGTGTCGCGGTCATAGTGGCTGGTGTTCTGCCGATGGTGGCAAAACTCCTGCAACAGATTGAACCCTGACGTTAGATTGAACCCTGACGTTCAAGGCAGGAGCTTTTGCACCAATCCGACCCATGCCCTGGACAGGCGTCCGAACAGCTTGGGCTTGTAATAGGCGCTGGCCGCGCGCTTGGAGAGCTCCGAGAGGGTTGGATAGGGCGCGATCATCGAGGCAACCGCGGAAAGCTTGATCTTTTCGGAGATCACCAACCCCCAGAGGCTGATCATTTCGCCGGCATGAGGTGCCACGATCGTGACGCCAAGCACCCTGCCCCTGCGCGTCAAGATCAGCTTGATGAACCCTTCGGTGCGGCGTTCGGTCTGCGCACGATCATTGTCGTCCATGCGCTCGAGGATAACATGCAATTCGCCATGCCTCTTGCGTGCCTCAGCCTCTGTCAGGCCGACATGGGCGACTTCCGGGTCAAGATAGGTCACCCAAGGCAGGGCAGCATAGTCCACCTTGGCCGGCAGGCCGAACATCGCATTGCGAACAAAGATGCCAGCATGATAGCCGGCAATATGGGTGAACTGCGGTCCGCCGGCCACATCGCCGATGGCAAAGATGCGAGCGTTGCTTGTTCTTAGCCGGTCGTCGACCTTAATCCCCTTCTCGTCGAAGTCGATCCCCGCCAGCTCCAGGCCCATGTCCTGAACATTGGCCTCGCGACCAGCCGCCACCAGAATATGGCTGGCGCCGAGCTCGTGTCGGCCCGCAGCCGTTTCGATGGTCGCGCTAATACCTGTGTCGTGCCGCTGTGGATCGATCAGTTTGGCATTCTCGAAAAGCGTTGTGCCCTCCTTGCGCAGAACGCCCCGGATCAGGTCAGCGGCCTCGGGTTCGTCACGGGGCAGGATCTGGGCCACATCGACGATCGTGACGGCAGAACCAAGGCGCCGGAACGCTTGCGCCATTTCGAGCCCTATCGGCCCGCCTCCAACGATAAGGAGATGATCCGGACGCTCAACGAGGTCAAACACAGTCTCATTGGTCAACGGCTCCAATTCGCGCAATCCAGGCACCGGGGGCACGACCGCTCTTGACCCGGTCGCCACGACAAAACGGCGCGCCTGGATGCGATACCGGCCCGCGATCAGTTCATTCGAACTGACGAAACGCGCCCCTTCCCTTAAGACCTTGACGCCCATGCCCTGAAATCGCTCGACACTGTCATGCGGGGCGATTTCGCTGATCACGCCATGAATATGACGGTGGATCGCCTCAAAATCGATTTTCGGGGCAAGGGCCTCGCCCACCCCCAGTCGCATCGACGCGGTGAACGTGTGTGCCGCATGCGCCGAAGCGATCAGCGATTTGGAGGGGACGCAGCCGGTATTGAGGCAATCCCCGCCCATGGCAGCGCGCTCGATGAGGACAACCTTGGCGCCGAGCTGTGCGGCTCCGGCCGCGGCACTCAGGCCGGCGGATCCAGCACCGATGATGCAGACATCACAGGAGAGGGCTTCATAAGTTGAATGTGCTGACATTGCTTTGGCTCGGTTGGAGATTGATATCCGTATCGGGAAACAGTCAGGACTCGCGCTCCGCCCCTCGTTTGCGGAGCAAACCGGCGACCGGTGCAATCGCCGCCAGAACCGCAAGCCCCAGTAGTCCCAGTGTTATCCCGGGTGTCACCAAATCGCCCACGCCAACTGGACGGTCCGACGCAGCCGCTTCGGCCAGAATGGTTTCAAGACCCTGTCCAATGGAAGCGTAGACGAGTACGCCGGGCAGGATGCCGAGCAGTGTCGCCCCGACATAGGTCGGGAGCGGCACCTTGAAGAGCGCAGGCAGGATATTGATCGCCGAGAACGGAAAGACAGGCGCGAGCCGCAAGGCCAGCAGATAGCTAAAGGCATTGGCCTCAAAGCCGCGGGCAACCTTGCCGGCAAAGCCCGCCACGCGCGAGCGCAGGCCTTCGCCAAAGGCCGTTTGCGCGGCCCAGAACAAGACGGTAGCGCCGATGGTCGCACCCAATGCCGCAAGCAGGCCGCCAATCCATACGCCATAAAGGAAGCCGCCGGCCAGGGTGAGCAACCATGTCGCGGGAAAAGCGACGGAGACTGCAACCGCATAGACGCAGACATAGGCCAAAGCCGCCAGCCAGCCATAGCCGGCGGCAGTAGATTTGAGCGCAGCGCGGGCGTCGGCCAGATAGTCCAGCGTGAGGTATTGATGCCAGCCCATAAACAGGCCAGTTGCCAGCACGATCAGGATGACGCCCAAAGGCGCAAAGCGCCTGAGGGCGCTCAGCAGTTGGGCCAATCGATCGCTCTGCGGCATGTCAGCGTCTCCTGAATGGCAGCAGCAGCGACCACCCCAGGCGTGCCGGCCCGATGCCGCGATAGGCTTCGAGCCCGATATTCATGTCCCGATGTCCTTTGGCTGGTCGATCCGTATAGGTGGCGAAAAGCCGGTCCCAGATGGCCAGGTTGAAACCATAGTTGCTGTCAGTCTCTCGTCGGTCGGTAGAGTGATGAACGCGGTGCATGTCGGGGGTGACGACCAGCAGACGCACCAAGCGATCAATTTTGGCCGGCAGGTTGATATTGGCGTGGTTGAACATGGACACGCCATTCAGGAGCACTTCAAAAACCAGTACGGACCATGCGGGGGCACCGAGTGCCACCACCACGGCGGCTTTCCAGACCATGGACAGTACGATCTCGAGCGGGTGGAAACGCAGCGCAGTGGTAACGTCAAATCCGGTATCGGCGTGATGCATGCGGTGAATGCGCCACAGAATGGGGATCTTGTGGCTCAGTAGATGCTCGAGCCACACCGCAAAATCCAGCGCGATAATGGCGGCAATCCCTGCCATCCACACCGGGATGCCGAACTGATTGAATATTCCCAGACCCTGGCTTTCAGCCCACAGCGCCGTGCCCACAGCAGCTGCGGGAAATACTATGCGCAGGCAGACCGAAGAGAGCACCAGAATACCGATATTGGTCATCCACCGTCGCGTCTTGAGAGCTGCCAGCATTTCGGGGCGCTCAAGGCGTGGATGGGTCAGCTCGATGACCGCGAGCAACCCGAAGATAAGGACAAAAGAACCAAACCTGATGACGGGTTCGGACAAGACCATGGCGTTGTTCATGTCTAACTCAGGCTTTCCAATTCGCTGATGGTGGTGAAGCACACTTGGTCTACGGCTCTTGGTCCGTGATGGGTGCAGCGGCGCGCCACTTTGTGAACAGGGTGCGCCGCATTGGCCCTGTTCACAAAGCGCCCCAGAACTCCCGCCAATGCCTGTATCCTTGCCCCAAACACACGCCCCGCCCGATATCGGCGGCGAAGAACGCGTCGCGCAGCCCCCGGGCTTACCTGGTGCGCCACCGGTGATCCGCGATCGCTCGGCCACTTCAGCCAGAGATCACAACCCGCTTTGTTCATCATTCGCTTCTCGGTGAGCGAAGGTTACAAACGGGCATCCAGATTGTAACAAGACAAGAGCCGGATCAGCCGGTCCGGCCCGTTCGGCAAGAGGAAATGGTATCGCGTGCTCGACAGCCGTATTATCCCAATGCAGGAAAAACTGCTGCGTCATCCGGCCGGCTGGCTGCACGCGCGGGGCGCTACGGCGAACCGCATCACCCTCATAGGCTTCGCGATAGGAGTCGCTGCCGTTCCGGCAATTGCGAGTGGCCAATTTCTGCTTGGCCTGCTTTTGATCGCACTGAACAGGCTACTAGACGGGCTTGATGGTGCGGTGGCGCGTCTGGCCGGTCCCACCGATCAGGGAGCCTTTCTCGACATTGCGCTCGACTTTTTCTTTTACGCCGCCATCCCTTTTGCTTTTGTGCTGGCTGACCCCGTAGCCAACGGGCTGGCGGGATCGCTCTTGCTGTTCTCCTTTGTGGGCACCGGATCGAGTTTTCTGGCCTTTGCCGTAGTGGCGCAACGCAGGGGGCTCAGCTCGCTGAAGATGCCAAAGAAGGGCTTCTATTATTTGGGCGGCATAACCGAAGGCGCCGAAACGATAGCTCTGTTCGCGCTGATCTGCTTGTTCCCGGGCCTGTTTCCAGTTCTCGCCGCCGGGTTTGCAGCGCTTGCCTTCGTGACGACACTCGTGCGCTGGTGGTGGGGTTGGACGACGTTTGGGGAGTAGACTTGCGTCTGCCTTGCTTCCCAGACGTTGGACCTGAAGAGCCCCTAGATTTGTAAACGCCTTCTTCCCTAATTTTGAGGCAAGGAGGCCTATATGGGCAAAGGCAATTTCAGCACTCAGGAGTGCAACAAACAAGGCGAGGAATTCAACCGTGAATATCAGCGCGCCTCCGACTATAGGGCTGCGCCTGTCTACGGCTTGATCCATCGTTTAGCCTCTCTCAAATTGGTAGCAGACTGACCCGATCCCTTGAGGCGTTTCCACGCTTGTGCCGCGCTGGCGTAAGCTCGCTTTAATCGCTGCTCCCTACAATCCAGGCTGGGAGACAACGTGACATGCGCAGACTCATCCATTGGCTTGTACTGGCTAACCCAGAACCCAGCGTTGCGCGCGCACAGTTGCGGGAACTGCAGAACCATCTGCCGCTGCTCTATAGCCTGCTTATCGCCAATGCCGCGCTGCTGACCTGGACCTATTCGAGTCTCGCACCAATTTGGATGACCTGGGTTACGTTTACATGTGTCGCCGTGGTCTGCCTGTCCCGCATTCCCTTTTGGTTGCGTCTGCGCACCGCGGAAATTTCCAATCAAGATGTTCTGCGCCACCTGCGCCGCACCATCTGGCTCTCAGGTGTGCTTGCGGTGCTGTTCATTGGCTGGGCCATGCTGCTCGACGATTATGGCACCGCCCTCGAGCATTCCTATTCGGCCATTTTCATCGCCACTACGGTCATCTGTAGCATGTTCTGCCTGATGCATTTGCCTCAGGCAGCCACTTCGATCGTAGTTTTGGTCGCCCCTATCTACGTCGGGTACTACGCCCTTGCCGAGGTTGAACTGGTATTTCTAGGTATCTCTCTCAATGTGGCGCTGGTGGCACTGGTGATGATGAAGGTACTGTTCCGCGCCTTTGACACATTCACGACAATGATCCGCTCGCAAAACGAGATCATCGCCCGCCATCTGGAGGTGGAAAAGCTCAACGTCGAGAATGAGCGGCTCGCCAATACCGATGCGCTGACAGAGCTGACCAACCGCCGATACTTCTTTTCCGAATTGCACAGTTGGATTGATCAAGAGGGTGCCCAATTCACTTTGGCGCTGCTCGATCTCGACAAGTTCAAACCCATCAATGACCGCTATGGCCACCCCGCTGGTGATCACCTGCTTGCCAGCATTGGGGGGCGCCTCAAAGAACTGTGCGGCGAGAACATCGTGATCTCCCGTTTGGGTGGTGATGAGTTCGGCGTGCTGATCCGCCTTGACTCTATCTCAACCGACCAAATCATGCGACGCGTCTATGACATCATCACCACTCCGGTGGGGGTCTATGGTAACCTGCTTTCGGTGGGATGCTCGCTTGGAATTGCCGGGTTCCCCACTACGGCGCGAACAGCCGATGAATTGCTCCATCAGGCGGACACCGACCTGTACGTGAACAAGCGCTCGAAAGTGCAGCAGCCGGGCAGACGCGCCGCTATCTGACCTTAGGCCAGTTCAGGCGGGTCTTAGTTCAACGAGGTCCGACCTCACAGCGCCATCGGCGACAAACCGCTGATAGCGCTCATGAATGCCTACGGCGCATCCGGTCCGCCGTAAGTGCTACCCCCGGGAAATCCCCCAGCCGGGTGGTGCAAAATCGGGGAGCACGTCAATGGGTGCGGCGCTGCCCATTGGCGAAGTCGGCACCATTCTGGTCAGGTCAAATCGATATGTCCGATCGACTTGCGCTTGATCTCGTCCAGGCTCTCTTCATAGCCGGCGTCGGCGTAGCGCATGACGCCAAGGGCGGTGTCGTTGCTGAGGGCAAGAGACAGCCTCTCGGCACCGGCGTCCGTGCCATCAGCCACGACGGTGACGCCGGCCGAGGTCATGTAACCGGCATAGCCCCCTCCTCCCGAGTGAACAACGACCAGGTCTGCCATGGAAGAGCAGAGTAGCATGGCGTCGAGAATGGGCCAGTCGGCAATGGCGTCCGAGCCGTCTTTCATGCGCTCGGTCATGATGTTGGGGTGGGCCATGGCGCCGGCGTCGAGGTGATCGCGGCTGAAGGTGACCGGGCCGGCTAGTTCGCCCTTTTGCACCATGTCGTTGACTTCCAGCGCCAGTTCGGTGCGCTCGCCGTGACCAAGCCAGGCGATGCGCGATGGCAACCCTTCGAATGGAACGTGGCGTCGTGCCAACTGAATCCAGTTGGTGACGATGCGATTGTCCGGGAACATCTGCAGCAGGCGGTCATCGATCTTACGGATGTCTTCGGGATCACCCGATTGCGCCATCCAGCGGAAGGGGCCGATGGCACGCGCAAACAGCGGTCGCAGATAGGCCTCGGTGAAGATGCGGATATCGAAGGCGTTCTCGACCCCTCCATCCTTTGCGTGGGTACGGATCAGATTGCCGTTGTCGAACACCTCGGCACCATGCTTCTGGAATTCCAGCATGGCGGTGACGTGGTCGACAATGGACGCACGGCTGGCGGCCATCAATTCGGCAGGATTGGACTTGCGCATCTCGCGCACCTGCTCGAGCGAATAGTTCTTGGGCACATAGCCATAGACCAGGTCATGGGCCGAGGTCTGGTCGGTGACAATGTCAGGTGTGATGCCGCGCCGGGCAATCTCTGGATAGATATCGGCAGCGTTTCCGACCAGGCCAACGGACGTCGCGCGCTTGTCTTTGACCGCAGCCGCGATCATTTCGAGCGCTGCGTCGAGGTCCGGTGCAATCTCTTCGAGATAGCCGATTTCCTTGCGCTTGGCCGCGCGCTCGGGGTCGATATCGACGCAGAGAATTGCGGCCCCTGCCATGCGGCCTGCCAGGGGCTGCGCCCCGCCCATGCCGCCAAGCCCTGCCGTCAGGATAAATCGGCCCGCGAGATCACCGTCAAAGCGGTTTTCGGCAATCCGCATGAAAATCTCATAGGTGCCCTGGATGACGCCCTGGCTGCCGATGTACTGCCAGGCACCGGCGGTCAAACCGCCCCAGCAGATCAGGCCCTTGCGTTCCAACTCGTAGAACACCTCTGCCCTGGCCCACTGCCCGACGATGTTGCAGTTAGCCATGATGACCAGCGGCGCCTTGGCGTGGGTTTTGACGAGGCCAATCGGCTTGCCCGACTGAATGATCAGCGTTTGATCCTCGTCCATGTTCTTGAGCGCATGCACGATGGCATCGTGGCTGGCCCAATTGCGTGCAGCCTTGCCGAGCGCGGCATAGACAACAAGATTGTCCGGATCTTCCCCAACGCTGAGCACGTTTTCGAGAAGGCGCAGCAGCGCTTCCTGGCGCCAACCGCGTGCGCGCATTTCGTTGCCGCGGGGAATGGGAAACCGGGGATGGCGGGGATTGGGGGTCGGCATATTCAGCCCTCCTTGCACAGGGCGTAGGACGCCAGGTCGATGCCCATGGTCTTTTCGACATGCGGATAGACGGCGGGGTCGAGCACGCTAGAGGATAGCGGGATGATGGATTTGGGGACGTGCAGGACGAAGATCGGCATGCCCTCCTCAAGCTGCCCGACGCTTAGCGGCTCACCCTCGCTCGAAAGCGTGGTGATGACATCTGGAAAGGTCGCCTGGCGGAGGCCATTGCGATCGTCGACGGCCATATATTCGTTCATCACATGCAGAACGGCGCCATTTTCGAGCGTGACCGTCCCGACGTCGAAGGCCTCACTGGTATAGGTCACTGCTTTCCTGATGATCTTGCCTTCAACCAGAATGGCCCCGCCGGTGGTCTTGACGATGGCGTCGATGATCGCACTGCCGCCCTTCCCTTCGGCAGCGATGATGGCCTCGCCCAATTTGAGCGCCAGCGAAATGCCACCAAGGGCCGCATGCTGGCGGACATAGCTGGCGCGCACCGGATTGCGGCAGGACGCGATAAAGCCACCCGACATATCGGCAGCGGTGCGCAGGATCGGGGACACCTTGGCGGTGGCGCCGCGGGTGACCAGCTCGATATAGCGGTTCTCGCCCCGATTGCCGCCCACAGCGGTCTGGATCATCGGTTCGGGCGAACCGGCCAAGCCGATTGAGCCCATGTCACCGGTCGGGTGCGCGCGGATGTCGCCCACCGCATCGACAACCTTAAGTCCCAGCGCGGCCGAGGGCAGCCAGCCATTGAGCGTTGAGGACTTGCCATTCTGCCCGACCATCAGGCCGGCCAGTTTCTCGCCCAGCGCGTCCTGGAGCAGTTGCACGGCCTTGATATAGTCGACGCCACGCATCTCCCAGGGGGTGGTCGAGGCCGGTGCGCCGATGGCAGCCGCGGTTGCGATCCAGTCGTTGTCGACCATTTCCTCCACCGAGACCAGTTCGGGCTTGCCGATCGAGACCGCCGCATAGCCCAGCATACGGCCGTGATCGGCCCAGCCGCCGCCGCCTGCCGCATAGACCGAGCCGCCCTTGACGGCCGCTTCCACGTCATTCTCGGTAAGGATGCGTCCCATCATGCTGTCTCCTGCAAGTCTTTATCGAGCCGCTGCACCGCGTCGAGCAGCACGGCGGCACCAAGCGCGATGTCCTCGGCGCTGGCGGATTCTTCGGGTGCGTGGCTACGGCCCTCGACACAAGGCACGAAGATCATGGCGGCCTTGGTGATGCGCGCCATCCAGGCTGTGTCATGTCCGGCCCCGGAGGACATGCGGCGATGGCGGGCGCCGTTGGCGTCGCACGCGTTGTCGAGCGCAGTGAGGACATCGGCATCGCAGGGCGTCGGCATATTGTCCGAAAGGACGCGCGGCTCCGGCACGGTGACGCCGGTTTGGGCAGCGATGCCGGCCACTCCGTCGCGCAGTTCAACGAGAAAATGCTCCATGTCGGCGCGGCGTTCGACGCGGGCATCGATGAGCATGGTGACGCGCGAGGGCACTACATTGGCGGCATTGGGTTCCACGCGGAATTCGCCGACCGTGGCCGCGAAGTGGTATTCGCCCGCCGCCAGATCGGTGGCAAAGCGCTCGACCGCCAGCGCGATCCAGGCCGCTGCGGATAGAGCGTCCTTGCGGCTGCCCATGGGTGTGGTGCCGGCATGATCAGCGCGCCCCTCGACCACGATTTCGATGCGGGTGATCCCGGCGATGGCGGTGACGACACCGACGTCGAGCCCCCCGCTTTCCAGCACCGGTCCCTGTTCGATGTGGAGTTCCAGAAACGCGGCGATGTCGCTACGTGTTCGCTGAGCGGCCGCGTTGCCGCCGACTTCGGCTATGGCATCGGCAAGCGTAAGACCAGCGCTTTCGCGGCTGAGCCATTCGTCGGGACGTGTCCCGGAGATGCCGCGACTGCCAACGCAGGACACGCCGAAAATGGAGACCTCCTCGGCGAGAAAGTCAACGATTTCAAGATTGTGGTCGAGTGTTATGCCCTGGTCCTTGAGGGCACGTGCCACCTCCAGGGCGGCGGATACCCCCGCGATGCCGTCATAGCGCCCACCGTCGGGAACCGTGTCGGAGTGCGAACCCAGCATGATAGTACCAAGGCCAGGTTCCCGGCCCTTTCGCGAGCCTACGAGATTGCCGGCGGCGTCGATGTGCACAGTGAGACCGGCGGCCTCGAAGCGGCGGGCGAGCCATTCGCGCCCTTTAAGGAACATCGGCGTGAAGGCGCGGCGGGTATAGGGGCGTCCGGGCTCGGTGATTGCGGCGAGGGCCGAAATGTCTTCGTCGATACGCGCGGCGCTGGTGGGCAAATTGCGGGTCATGCGCGTGTCTCGGGCCGCACGAAGCGGCCGGTTCCGGGCGCCGACAAAACATCTGTTCCATCAAACACCTGCTGGCCACGCAACCAAGTGCCGGCGACCGTCCAGGGCAGTTCGGTGCCGTTATAGGGGCTCCAGCCGACGACGTTATGACCGCTGCGGGCGGCGTCATAAACCTGGCGGCGGTCGACCAGAACGGTGATATCGGCGTCCTTGCCGACCTCCAGCGCGCCCTTGACGTGGTCGAGGCGGAAGTGGCGGGCGGGGTTTTCGGCCATCAGTTTGGCGGCCCAGGTCAGGGGCACGCCATGGTCCAGGGCCCCCTTGATGAACAGCGGCACCATGACCTCGAGGCCGGGAACGCCCGAAGCGTTGGCGAGCATGTCCGGATTGGTCTTGCGATCCTCGGACCAGCTGACGTGATCGGTTGAAATCAGGGTGACGTTGCCGGCTGCGACATGCTGCCAGAGTTTTTCCACTTCGGCGCGCGGGCGGATTGGGGGATTGATCTTGGCCTTGCCGCCGAGCCGGGCGACGTCGTTTTCCTCATCCAGGGTCAGATAGTGAATGCAGCACTCGATGGTGGCGGCGAAACCCTGGTCGCGGTAGGTGCGGGCGATCTCGTAACCGCGTGCCAGGGAACAATGCACGACGTGGGCGGGACAGCCAGTTTGGGCGCCCGTTTCGTAGATCTGCAGCGAGGCCAGCAGTTCGGTCAGCGGCGGGCGGCTGAGGCCATGGGCGCGATAGTCGGTGATCCCGGCGGCCTTGACCCTGGCCATGGCGGCGCGAACCATTTCATCGTCCTCATTGTGGACACCCGCTGTGAGGCCGGTTTTGGCGACGGCGGCAAAGCACTCTTCGAGCAAAGCAGGTGGGATGCGCGGAAAGCGGATCGGATCGGTGCCGAAGGTCGAGAATTTGAAGGCGGCAACGCCCGCTGCGGCCTGTTCGGCGATGCGCGAGGGGCCTTCTTCGGGATTGATGGTGCCGTAGAGAGCAAAATCGACGCGGGCCTGGGGGCTGGCGTGGTCGACCTTGATGCGGACCGCTTCGGCCGAGCAGACCAGGTTTCCCTCGTCATAGGGCATGTCGACGATGGTGGTAACACCGCCGGCCGCCGCAGAGCGGGTCGACCAGATAAAGTCTTCCTGATCTCGTTGACTAAGCGAATGGGTCTGGGCGTCGATGGCGCCGGGCAGGATCATGGCTTTGCCGAGATCATGTCGCTCGCGGGCCTCTGGGCCTATGCCGTCACCGACCAAAGCGACCTTGCCATCGCGCGCCGCAACATAGCCGCGCTCGATGACGCGGTCCGGGAGGATGATGGTGCCGGTGAGGCTGAGGTCGAAGTCGGACATATCCAGATCTTTCCGTAGTCAGGCGTTGGCGCGAGCGCCCTGGCCGGTGCGGCGGGTCAGCGCCCGCTCAATGGCCGAGAGGCCGTCATAGATCAGCACGGCGAGCGCACCCACGATGAGCCCCCCCTGCAGGACGAAGGCGGTGTTGCTGGACAAAAGCCCGGCGATGATGACTTCGCCGAGCGTGCGCGCCGCGACAGTGGAACCGATGGTGGCTGTGGCCAGTGAAATCACCGTGGAAAGGCGTATGCCGGCAAGAATAACCGGCAGGGCCAAGGGCAGTTCGACGCGGACCAGGCGCTGCCTGCCGGTCATGCCCATGCCCCGGGCGGCCTCGGTGACCGTGGGCGGAAGGCCCGTGAGGCCGGTCAGGGTGTTTTCGAAGATCGGCAGGAGGCCATAGAGAAACAGGGCCACCAGAGTGGGCGCGGTACCGAAACCGAGCATGGGGACGGCCAGCGCCAATACGGCCACCGGCGGAAAGGTTTGTCCGACATTGGCGAGACTGCGTGACAATGGCAGGAATTCAGCGCCAAAGGGACGCGTTACCAGAATGGCGAGGCCGACGGCGACCGTGGTGGCCAGTGCTGTCGCAATGGCAACGATCAAAAGGTGATTGAGTGTCAGGTCGAGCAGGCTGCCCTGATTGTAGATGACCGGCTGATTGTTCTTGGTCAGCGGCTCGAAGACAAAGGCAAAGCTCTCGGGGCTGACCAGGAAAGCCACCAGCAAGGCAAGGACGAGGAGGCGGATGACAAGGCCAGTGCTCATTTCGGCCTCGCGGCGCACTTGGCCAGGTCGTTTCGGCTGATGCGACCAATCAGCTTGCCGTCTTCGATGACCGGCAAGGCCTCGCGACCGGACCAGAGGCATTCGGCATAGGCTTCGCGGAGGCTGGCGCCAGCGGAGATCGGATCGCCCGCAGCTTCGCCAGGTTCAACCAGGGAAAGCACTTTCGCCAGCGAGAGCATGCGGAAGGGCCGGTCCCCTCCAATGAGTTCGGCGACGAAATCGGTGGCCGGATTGGCAATGATCTCTTCGGGAGCCGCGTATTGCAGCAGCTTGCCGCCATCCATGACAGCGATGCGAGAGCCCAAATGGATGGCCTCTTCCATGTCGTGGGTCACCAGCACCACTGTGGTGTTGAACCGCTTCTGGATGGCGAGCAGGTCATCCTGAGCCTTGGAGCGGATGACCGGGTCAAGCGCGCCAAAGGGTTCATCCATCAGCAGGATATTGGGCTCGGCGGCCAGGGCACGCGCCACGCCGACGCGCTGCTGCTGCCCGCCCGAGAGTTCATTGGGCATGCGGTCACGGAATTGACCCGGGTCGAGTTGAAACAGCGAAAGCAGTTCGTCTACCCGATTGGCAATGCGGGACTTGTCCCAAGCAAGCAGATGCGGAACCGTGCCGATATTCTGTCCCACGGTGCGGTGGGGAAACAGGCCATGGCCCTGAATGGCGTAGCCGATGCGGCGGCGCAGTTCATAGGCGGGAACCTCGCGCGTATCCTGTCCGTCAATCAGCACTTTGCCAGAGGTCGGCTCGACCAGCCGGTTGACCATGCGCATCAGCGTGGTCTTGCCCGAACCGGAGGTGCCCACAATGGCGCAGAGTTCACCCGCGCCGATGGTCAGGGAAACCCTGTCGACCACCGTCGTCTGGCCATAGACCTTGGTCAGCTCCTGAATTTCGATCATTGGGCACGCTCCCTGGTGCTGACCATTTCGACAAAGGCATCGAGGACCACTGCAGCGGCGAAGGCCAGGGCGACGGTGGGGACGGCGCCGAGCAGCACCAGATCCATGGCGGTCTGGCCAATGCCCTGGAAGACGAAGACGCCAAAGCCGCCGCCGCCGATCAGCGCGGCGATGGTGGCAAGGCCGATATTCTGGACCAGCACGATGCGAATACCGGTGAGGATCACGGGAAAGGCCAGCGGCAGTTCCACGGAGAACAGGCGCTGGCGATTGGTCATGCCCATGCCCCGCGCCGCGTCATTGGCGGCCTCGGGCACGTTGACGAGGCCCACCACCGTGTTGGAGACGATGGGCAGCAGCGAATAGGCAAAGAGCGCAACCATGGCGGGAGCGACGCCGATGCCCGAGATGCCGATGGCCGAAGCGCCCGGCACATTGGCGGCCACCCAGGCCAGCGGCGCGATCAGCAGCCCGAAAAGGGCGATCGATGGGATGGTCTGGACGATATTGAGGGTGTTGAGCACTGCGGCGCGCAGCGGCTTGACCCGGTAGAGCAGGATGCCCAGTGGCACACCGGCAAAAATGGCGATAGCGACCGACCCGAAGGCCAGAAGCAGATGGGTGCGGGCCTCGGCCCAGAAGGCCGGCGCGCGATTGGCGAATTCCTTGAGGATCGATAGATCGTTCCAGGCCCCGCTCCAGAGCAGCGCCGCCGTCGCCATCCCGACCACGGCGAGGATGCCGATGCGTTGCCATGGCCCGAATTTGAGCCGCGTAAGAGCGTCGGTGACCATCAGCGCAAAGGCAAAGGTCAGAAGCCAGAACCCGGCGCCGGGCGATACCCGTGCGAAAGTGTTGTCAGGCGGCGTCAGAAATGTCGCCGCCTGGCCGATCAGGACGAACAGGGTGGCCAGCGCCAGCAAACCAATTCCGAGCTTGATGAGAGGGTTGACGCGCAGGAGCATCGTCCCGACCCCGATGAGGGCGACAAGGCCGAGCAGGATCGCCAAGGGGAGAGGGAGGGCGGATGAGGCCAGCAGCCCTTCGCCCAGGACAATACGATTGGCGCGGAACACGGCAAAGGGAAAGACGGCGCCGGCAAAGGCGATCAGGGCGATCAGCAGTCCGAGCTTATCAAAAACGGGCCAGGCGGCGCGGCTTTGGCGCGTAGTGTCGACGGTCGTCATGGGCCCCCTCGCTGATGATGGTGGGCGTCGCGTCTCCGGGACGCTGTTTCATCGACCCAGGTATCGAGGCGGGCCGCAGCCTTTGGGGTGACGGACACAGGCCGCCGCCACCCCGATATGCGTGGCCTCCGCCAGCGGCGAAGGGCCGGGCTTTAGCTCAGAAATCCGTTGGTTGTCAGGAAGTCGGTGGCCACAGCCGAAGCCGCTTCCCCGCCGACCTGCACCCGGCCGTTCAGGTCCTGCAGCGTTTCCAGGCTCAGCGCCTCGAAGACCGGCGCAAGCAGTTCTTCGATCTGCGGGTACTCATTGAGCACCTCTTCGCGGATGATCGGCGCGGGCTGGTAGACCGGCTGCACGCCCTTGTCGTCTTCCAGAACTTTGAGGCCAGAGGGGGCAATACCGCCGTCAGTGCCGTAGACCATTGCGGCGTTGGCGCCATTGGTGCCCTGGGCCGCTGCCGCGATGGTGGCCGCGGTGTCGCCACCCGAAAGGGTGATCAACTGGTCTGGCGAGAGGGTGAAGCCATAGACTTCCTGGAACTTGGGCAGTGCGGCCGGAGAATTGACGAATTCGGCCGAGGCGGCAAGCACCACCTCGCCACCGCCGGACACGTATTCACCGAACTGGGAAAAATTATCGAGGCCATTGGCATCGGCCAGGTCCTGACGAACGGCCACAGCCCAGGTGTTGTTGGCGGGCGACGGGGTCAGCCAGACAATCTTGTTCGCGTCGTAGTCAAGCTTCTTGGCTTCTTCGTAGGCCGACTGGGCATTGTTCCAGAGCGGATCGTCGGCCTTCTCGAAGAAGAAGGCCGCGTTGCCGGTGTACTCGGGATAAATGTCGATTTCGCCAGCGGTGATGGCCTCGCGCACGATTGGCGTGCCGCCAAGCTGGATCCTGTCCTCGACCGGGATGTCATTGGCCTCAAGCACCTGCTTGATGATGTTGCCCAGAACACCACCCTCCGTGTCGATCTTGGACGAAACGACCACCTGTGCCTGTGCGGCGGTCATGGTCAATGCGAGTGCGGCGACCGCACCCATGAGCGTTTTCGTTAGGCGCATGACTCTCTCCTTTGTGAGCCGGAAGCTTCCGGCTGTCCCTACCCTGTGAGCACTGTCAGTTCATGACAGTGGTTGTTTCAGTCCCCGTCTGTGGGCCGAGTGCAAAATACTCGTCCAACTCCATAATGGCGGAATGTGAAATCAGTTCGCCAACAAAGTCATCGGACGCCAGAGCGGCTTCCACCGCCTCGACTTCGGCCGAGAGCGGACGGTCCTCACGATAGAAAGCCGCGTGCCGGCGCACCAGCTCATAGACCATGCCCGGCACATTGCCCGGATTGTCCCCCGAAATATCCATCGCCTGGGCAGCGAGCAGGCCCTCAAGGGCTGCAAGGCGGCGCAGCGCGCCGGCCTGACGTTCGAACCGCTCGACGACCAGCGGCAGAAAGGCCGCCTCATCCTCAAGACCATTGGCAACAACGAGAGACTGCGCGGAGATCGCGTTGGAAAGCGACAGGCAGCGCACGAACAGTTCGCCCGCCAGCTTGATGACCGGTCCGAACCCGGTTGCGATTGCCCCCGGCGCTACAAGGTTGACCGGCAGGTCACGGCGGCCACCATTGCCCAGCAGTACGCAACGATTGAAGGAATTGCGGGCGACATGGGCCAGCGCCAGTTGGGCGGTCTGCAGGAACACCGTGACATCGAGCGGCAGCGAGCCGCCGGAGGTAAGCACCTGACCGCCAGCGACCACCGGATTGTCGTCAGTGCGGCCCGTCGCAGCCAGAACCGTGCGGCCGGCGACCGTAAGACTCTCGAAGGCGGTGGCGAAGACCTGGCTCATCATGCGGATCGAGAGCGGGTCCTGGACATGGGTGCCCGTGGGCCAGTCCCAGCCCATGGCGTTGAAATAGAGCCAGGCCCCGACGCCGGCTTCCCGCTCGGTCCCGACATGGGCCACCGCTTTCCAGGGGTCGCGGGAGGCGCCCAGCGCTCCGGCCGTGGTCAGGCCGGTGGCCAGCAGAACGCGCACCGTGGTAGCGGCCTGGCGGATGGCTCGGATGGCGGCCGCGTAGCCGACGGCATTGGTGGAGACCGAGGCGAGGCTGTCGCGCGGGGCCAGCTTGAACGGCTTGAGGCCGGCGCGCGCCATGGCTTCGGCAGCGGGCAGACGCTCGCCGGAGTGATAGGCTTCCCCCACCCCGGTCAACACAGCGCCGATCTGCCCCATCAATCCAATATCGGCACAGCCGATCGAGCCGGTGCGGCGCACGACCGGGATGACGTCCGCCTCAAGCAGCCTTTGGAAGGCCGAAACCAGCTCCGGTGTGCAACCGACGCGTCCGGTCAGGGCCATATTGATCCGGATCGCCAGGGCGTTGCGGACGATTTCAAGCGGAAAGGCATTGCCCGTGCCGAAGTGATGGGCGCGTACCAGGCCGGTACTGAAGGCATCAAGATCGTCGTCTGACCAGGAAACATCTTTCATTGCCCCCACGCCAGTGGTGGCCCCATAGACCGGCTGCCCGGAATTGATGGCTTCTTCCATGACCTGGCGGGCCTTGTGCACACGCTCAAGCGCTGCGGCATCCGGCACGATCAACGCGCTGCGCGAACCAATCCGGACAAAATCAGCAAAGCTGAGCGGCTTGCCTTCAAGCCGGATTGTTTCGGTCGGTATGGCGATTTGCGCGTTCACGTCGTCCGGGTCTCCTTGCAAGGACGACGCTATTGGAAAATCTTGAACCATGGGATATCCCAAAAGCTGAACAGGCTATGTTCTATCTGTGGGCACGGCGGCTATGTGCTCAACAAAGAGGCATCGAGATGGACACTTCGACCTTGCTCTTGGTCGATATTGTTCTGCACCAGCGTAGTCTGCGCGGCGCAGCGCGGCATGCGGGACGCCCGGCAGCGAGCATCGCCGCCGCTTTGGCGCGCTGCGAAAGCGCGCTTTCGATCAGTCTCTGCCAACGGGCCGGCTCGGGACTGGCTTTTACCCTTGAGGCCAATCGTCTCGCCCCGTCAATCGCCGAAGCGGCCCGCCTAGCACGTTGCCTCTACGCCGCCGGGACCGATCCTTTCCCATCTCCGGTGAGACTGCAAGCGCTGGGACGATTTGTCGAGGTAGCCGAACGGGGCAGCATCCGGCAGGCAGCGCGGGCCCTGATGCTGGGACAGCCGCAATTGTCCAGGCAGTTGGCTCATCTCGAAACGGCCCTTGGGCACAAGCTGCTCGAGCGGGGCACCGGCGGCACGGTGTTGACGGAAACGGGCCGACGGGTCTGGGACGATTGCAGCCGGTTGTTGCAGCTCTGGGGTCAGATATCGAGAACCTCAGAGGATCGGTTTCGTCGCGCCCAGACGACCGTGAGGCTGGGCTCGATCATGCCGCTTGGCTACGAAAGCGAGATCGCGCGGCAATTGGCAAAGTTGACGGCGGGTTGGGCGGCCTCCCACCCCCGGCAACCGCTGTTCATCAGTTCCACCACGGCCGAGGAGCTGCTGCGGGGGCTTAAAAGCGGTGCTTTCGACGTCGTCCTCCTGGATACCGAGACATTGCCCGAGGATCTCGAAGGCGCGCCCATAGCGGCGTCGGGACTGGCGGTTGTGGGAGCAAAGGGCAACGATATTGCGGCCGCGTTGCGGGACCGGCCGATTGCCTTGCCCAGTCCACGGAGCGGGCTGCGACTGCGCATCGACGCGCTGCTGGACATGACGTTCGACGACACCGAAAGGAACCGGCTGACCCTGGTTGAGATCGACTCTATCCCGGTCATTCTCAACCTGGTGTTGCATTACGGCTTTGCGTCCGTGCTGCCCCTGGCGTCGGTCGCCTCGATCCGCCCGGACTTGCACAGCATCCCTCTGCCTTCGACATTTGACATGCAATACTGGCTTTGCTGGCTCAGATCTGCGGGGCGTTCAGCCGCTGGAATAGCGGTTCTTGATACGATCAGGCGTGCAACCATGCATGCGCCCCACTGATTGTGCCTGCAATGACAACGCAGCGCGGCTCCGTAAGAGCCGCCGGATAAGGGGACCAAGTGCCATGACGAAGACCTTTGATGCGATCATCATCGGAGCGGGTCAAGCCGGTCCGCCCTTGGCCGCGCGATTGACGGCGGCGGGCCAAACCGTTGCGCTGATCGAGCGCGAACAGGTGGGCGGCACCTGCGTCAACACGGGTTGCACGCCAACCAAGGCCTTGGTGGCCAGCGCAAAGACCGCGCATTCGGTTGCCCATGCGAGAGAATACGGGATCAGTATCGGGGCGGCCCCAGAAGTTGACTTCAATGCTGTGCTGCGCCGGGCCATGGCCATCAGCGCCAAGTCCCGCAGCAGCGTGGAAAGCTGGCTCGATGGCATGGACGGGCTGACGCTGGTACGTGGTCATGCGCGCTTTACGGGACCCAAGCGCATCAGCGTGGGGGGCGACAGCTATGAGGCCGATCAGATCTTTCTCAATGTCGGCGCGCGTGCCGCCATTCCCGATATCCCCGGTCTCGATCAGGTCGAGGCACTGACCAATTCGGACCTGTTCTGGCTGAAGGAATGTCCTCAGCATCTGGCGATTGTCGGCGGTAGCTATATCGGGCTCGAGTTTGCGCAAATGTTCCGGCGCTTTGGATCTCGCGTGACCATTATCGAGCGCGGCCCGCATCTGGCCGGCAAGGAAGATGCAGAGATTTCCGAGGCGATCCGTGACGTGCTGGAAGCAGAAGGCATCGCGGTGCGCACCAATGCCGATTGCATTCGCTTTTCGCGTTCGGATGCCGGACCCGTCGTGGGGGTGGACTGCGCTTCCGGCGAACCCGAAATCTCCTGCTCACACATTCTGCTTGCGGTTGGCCGCCAACCAAATACCGACGATCTGGGACTCGACCAGACCGGGGTGGAGATCGACGGGCGTGGCTTTGTTGGGGTCAATGATCGCCTGGAAACCAACATCCCCGGCATATGGGCCCTGGGAGACTGCAACGGGAAGGGCGCGTTCACCCACACCTCGTACAATGACTATGAAATTGTCGCGTCCAACCTGCTCGATGGCGGCGACCGCAAGGTCTCGGACCGCGTCATGAGCTACGGTCTCTACATTGATCCGCCGTTGGGCCGGACCGGGCTGTCGGAAGCCCAGGCCCTGGCGAAGGGCCACAAGGTCCTGATCGGCCAACGCCCGATGACGCGGGTGGGCCGCGCCGTTGAAAAGGGTGAAACACAGGGGCTCATGAAAATCGTCGTTGACGCGGACACCCGGGCAATCCTTGGCGGGGCGATCCTCGGACCAGGGGGCGATGAAGCAATTCACTCCGTCCTGGACATGATCCAGATGGGCGCAACGGCCGATGCGCTCACCGGTACCATGCACATCCATCCCACGGTTGCTGAATTGGTCCCGACCATTTCAGGGGAATTGAAGGCTTGACCCAAAGCCTAGGCAATCGGCCGTCAGCATGCCGCTCCCTGGCATGCGTCGGCCTCCCGGCGTCCAATCGGGCGCTTCGCCCGGCGGCACCGGAATGTTCGGCGGCGACGTCCCAGAGGTCGGGAACAGCTACTATAGGGAAGCCGCCTAAATGACCATTTTTGCGAGGCGTTGCCGATCGGCAGATACCGACCTCATTGCAGACGGTCCAACCATTGTCGACGACGGTTTGTAGCGGACGTTCAGGTCAACCGTCTTCGCGCTTCTCAGCATCGGAATCGGACACTTGGCCTCCTATCCATTCGCGTATGTGGTTGGCGGCGGTTTCAACAGATAGATTGGTGACATCTAATTTGAGAAGCCTGGATGCCGTTCGTCCAACGAGTGGCCTCTGAAGGCTGTGCCACCGTCTCGCATAATCGGCATCGACCGGCTTTCGCGATGAGAGACGGCCCGGCGACGTAATCCTGCGGATGTTCTCCTCCAATGAACAATGGAGGTGAACGACGTAAAGCGGTCCGCGCGCTTCCGCCAATCTAAGGTATCGGCTCCAGGTTTCTGAGGCCCAGTCGGATTCGTCCGCCAGCGCCTCTGTGAAGATGATCGGCTGCTGGAGGGGCAGTATTGCCATAAGGTCGTCAGCGAGAGACCAGATTTTGCGAATGGTGCTGAAAAATTCATCAGACTTATGGTCCGCCAGTGCCAACGAGAGATTGTAGACAGTGTGAACGTCCAACAAACGTCCGCCAATTCGCTCCGACAAATTTTTGCCGATGCTAAGTTTTCCGGTGCCTGGGTTTCCGTTGATCAGAACCAACATCTGGCCGTCCTCCTTCCATATAGCCCCTGTGTTGCAGGGCTAGGAGATACAATAATCAGTGTCCGCTTACAGTAACTCGCGACCAGTAACAGACTGTCCTCTCCCCTACCCCGAAAACGACATTGGCCGGCCGCCGCACGAATGGCGGCTAACAGGAAACCGTCAATGCCGCCTCGATGTCTTGAATTGGGCGCGTGGCCGACCGTCTGGAGATGCCGGCACACTGCCGGAAACTATATCCTTGGCAGACAACCGGCCCAGGGCATATCGCAGTAAACGCCACTTTGGGCGTACCACGGAGCCTTACGGTACGGACGGCGGCAGGGTTTCCGCTTTGTCGTACACAAGCATCGTGTCGCCCCAAAACAGTGAACCCGAGCGCTGACCACTCTTGGCTGCAAGCAGGCAGTGATCGACGGTGAGGTTGCCGTGCTGGTTTCTCAAGGCGCCAGTGTTGCCCGCCAGGGTTCCAAAGCGCCGCCCATTTGCAGGTGTGCTGCCGCCAGGGCGGTGTCTAGGGTGGGTTGGGAGACATCGCAGCCGGGCAGTTGCGCCCTGACCTCACTGCCGATCGCCGGGTGCAGCGTCAGGACCCCTCCGATAACGGCGACGGGTCGCTCACCCACCCGGGCTTGCATGGCCTGAACGAGCAGTGCCAACTCGCCCCCCGCTTCGCGCAGTATTTCAAGTGCTGTCTCATCACCCAGTTCCGCTGCCTTGGCGACACCCACCGCCAAAGCGCCGATGCGGCCGCGGTCGCCGGCATAGACATACTGGCGGACATGGTGCCAGTCCGACCCACCCACCAACGCGAAGATCTGATCGGCAAGAACCTGCTGTCCAGCAAAAGATCCGGTGTGGTCGAGCGTGCGATAAAGCCGGTCGAGAGCCCTAAGGGCGATCCAGCTTCCTGAGCCGGCATCGTCGATCAAAATGCCCCTGCCCCCAACCCGGACCACCTCGCCGCCCGCGCCGACATGGATACCGATTGAGCCGGTGCCCGCGGAGACCAGATGCCCCTGCCCCGGTTGAAAATGCGCTGCATAGGCCAGGATGATGTCATCCATGAGCAGGACCACATCGCGGGGCAAGCCGAGCGCCTCCCGGGCGAGACCGGCAATTTCGTCGGCGCAAGCAGCGCCGAAGCCGGTCAGGCCGCCGGAGAATGTCGTGGGCTCCAGGCCCCGGTCGGCCAGGGCGCTGGCCACTTGGGAAAACACCGTCGCCAGCCTTGCCCGTTCGACGGAATTAAAGACATGCGCAGTGGCCCCGCCGACACTGCCCCGCGCGACGACGCTGCCGGCAGCATCGCACGCGACCCAGCGGCTGGCGGTACCGCCAACATCGAGCCCGAGATGGACGCTGGTCACCGCGGTACGCCCCGATCGACGAAGAGGCGGGTAATCTCACGGGGATTGGTGATCATGGTACCCACAACGACAGCGTGTGCCCCGGCAGAGAACGCATCGGCGACTCGATTGGGACTATTGTAACGCCCTTCGGCCACCACCGGAATATCGAGCCGGGATGCCAAGGCTTCGAGCAACGCCAGGTCCGGCTCTTCGGGCTTGGGCTGTGTGGCCTCGGTATATCCCGAAAGCGTCGTTGCGACATAATCAGCGCCCCAATCGGCAGCCTTCAGCCCCTCGTCCAGCGTGGAAATATCGGCAAACACCTCGGCGCCGATTTCTTCCTGAATGCGGCGGATGAGGACGCGGGGATGCTCACCATCGCGCGGCCGCTCGGTACAATCGAGCGCGACTATTCGTGCGCCCGACGCACAGATCGCCGCAGCGGCCTCGAAATTGGGGGTGATATAGACCGGATGGTCTTCGGAGAAGACCTTGTGGATGCCGATGACCGGCAGGCCCGCAACCTGCACTGCGGCAACATCGGCGGGGCCATTGGCGCGGATGCCCACGGCGCCACCGTCGCGGGCGGCCAGGGCCATGGCGCCCATGAACTGGGGACCGTGCAAGGGATTGTCGGCACGCGCCTGGCAGGAAACGATCAGTCCCCTCGGCAGCTTCATTTTACGGCGCCCGAAGTCATGCCGGCGATGAACTGGCGCGAGAGCACGATGTAAATGAGGATGATCGGCGCGGCAGACAGGGTCAGGCCCGAGAACAGCACACCCCAATCGGTGGTGTATTCGCCCATGAAGGTGGTGAGCCCCTGGGGCAGGGTTTTCAGGTCATCATTCTGGATGAACACCAGCGGGAAGAAGAAGTCGTTCCAGATCGGCACGACATTCTGGATGCCGGCAATCACCATGGCCGGACGCACCAGCGGCAGCATGATCGACCACATGATGCGCGCTTCGGAGGCCCCATCCATGCGCGCGGCATCCTCAAGTTCATTGGGCAGGGTGCGGATGAAGCCGGTCATGATGAAGACCGTCGTGGGCAGGCCCATGGCGGTATAGACGAAGATCAGCGAGAGCTGATTGTTGAGGATCGAGAGATCGCGCATCAGCATGAAGAGCGGGATGATGGCGAGCTTCAATGGCAGGGTCAGCCCGGCCAGGAAGAACATCAGGATGAAGTTCGAGCCGGTGAAGGCATAGCGGCCAATGGCATAGGCCGCCATGGTGCCCAGGGTCAGGATCAGCGCCATGGAGGCGCCGGTGACGACGAAGGAATTGAGCAGGTAGCGCAGGAAATTGGTCTGGGTCCAGATTTTCACGAAGTTGCCCACTTGCGTGAAATCGGGAATGCCGAAAGGCGAGGCGAAGATCTGCGGCGTGGTCTTGAAGGCCGAAAACACCATGATGACGATGGGCGCCAGCATAATGATGGTGTTGGCGATCAGGATGATCTGCAACAGTCCGTCGCGGCCCAGCGTGCCCAGAATGCCCCTGCGGTCCTGATAGGCCATGGCAGTGGTGGTCGCGGTGCTCATATCTGGATCTCCCTGGCGCGCAGGCGCACGGTGATGACCGTGGCGATGGCGGCGATGAAGAGGAAAATCAGCACGGCCAGGGCCGAACCGAGGCCGAAATCCTGCTGGCCGGCTGACACATTGCCAAAGGCCGTGCGGTAGAAGTAGAGCCCCAGCACATCGGTCGAGCCGAAGGGCGACCCATCCAGCCCACCCATGATGTAAGGCAGCTCAAACCAGTTGAAGGCACCCACGAAGAGCAGGGTGAACACGATGGTGGCGCTGGGTGCGACGAGCGGCCAGACGATCTGGGTGATCTTGACCCACTCGCTTTGGGTTTCCATGCGCACGGCGTCGAGGATCTCGCCCGGAATGCGCTGCATGCCGGCGAGGAACACCAGGGTGGGGAAGCCCACCATATGCCAGGCCTGGGCGGCAATGATGCTCCAGAGTGCCGTGCCGCTCTGGCCCAGCCAGGGTTGCGCCAGCCCATCAAGCCCCAGACCGCGCAGGCTGATGTTCACCACCCCGAACAGCGGGTGATAGAACAGCTTGAACAGGTAGGCGACGATGATGGTGGAGAGCACCACGGGCAGGAACACCGCAATGCGGTGGAAACGGGCGCCGGGCAATTCGCGCCAGAGCGCATAGGCCAGGATGAAGCCCAGCCCGTTCTGCAGCACCATCAGCGCGAAAAAGACAATGATGTTGTTCTTGAAGGCGTTGAGCGTCCAGCTCCGATAGGGCTCGACGAACAGCACCGTGCGGAAGTTTTCCAGGCCCACGAAATCGAGGCGCTTCAGGCCCTGCCAGTCAAAGAAGGCATAGGCGAAGGCCGAAATGATCGGATAGACGATAAACAGCGCCACAAAGGCCAGCGGCGGCACGATCAGTGCGGTGATCCAGAGGCCGCGGCCTGTCATCCGAAGTTTGGGCATTTGGGCTCGCTTTGAATTTCTGTGAGGGTTCACCCCCACCCAGCCTCCCCCTGCAGAAGGGGGAGGAGCCGCATCGAGTATTTGAGTGATCTCCTCACACCCACCAGCCGGTCTCTCCCCCTATCAGGGGAGGTCAGGTGGGGGTGCGAGGAGATGCAGGCGAAGGGAGACCGCCTTAGTTCTGGAAGGGCTCGTACCAGGCGGCGAGACCCGTGGTGAGCACTTCGCCAATGGCTTCGGGCGTGGTTTCGCCGGCGAACAGCTTCTGCATCTCGCCCTGGATCAGCACCGAGCCGGAGGGTTCGCCATAGCGGAAATGCGCCAGCATCAGATAGGGGATCGATGACTGGTTCAGCTCTGCCACTTCGCCCAGCAGCGGGTTGTCGAAGGTCACGCCCGGCACGGTCGAGATGTTGTTGAGCGTGTTGGCGAAAGCCTGGCCGAACTCCTGGCTGGCCAGATAGTTGACGAAGGTGATCGCTGCGTCCTTGTTCGGGCTGGCCGCATTCACTGCATAGCCACCGTCGAAATAAACGGCCACCAGCTTTTCGTCCTCGGCAGTCTCGCCGGGCGCGGCGAACATGCCAAGCTCGATGTCGGGGTTCTGGTTCTTGAAGTTGGACAGCTCATAGGAGCCGCCGATGAACATGCCCGCCATACCCGAGGCGAAGAGCTGCTGGGCCGACGGGTAGTCGAGACCGATAAAGCCATCGGGGAAATAGTCGGCCGCAATGTCGGCGACTTCGCCGAGAGCCGAGGTGAAGCGCTCATCAGTGAAATCGGTCTCACCGGCGATCAGCTCTTCATAAAAGTCCTTGCCCATGAGCGAGGAGCCGAGACCGAAGGTGACAGTCTCGTTCTGCCATGCAGTGGCGGTGCCGTTGGCGAAGGGAATGACGCCGGCATCCTTGAGCGACTGCGCGAGGGCTTCCAGGTCGGCCCAGCTTTGCGGCTCTTCAAGGCCGTTGGCGTCGAAAATCGCCTTGTTGTAGATGACGAACTGGGTCTGGCTGGCAAAGGGCACAGCATAGATCTGGCCGTCCGAGCGCATGCTTTCGGCCGCCAGCGACGCGGCGGAGAAGTCGGCCAGGGCCGGCACGGTTTCGGTGCTCAGTGGCTCGAGATAGCCGGCCGAGGCGACGTTTTCGAGGCCACCATAGGCGCGCACCATGGCCAGGTCCGGACCGGTGCCACCGGCCAGGGCGGTGGACAGAATGGTGTTGTAATTGGTGGCTTCGAAGGTTTCGAAGTCCACGGTGATGCCCGGATTGGCCGCCTCGAACGTCTCGATGAACTGTTCATAGGCCGCGCGGTCTTCCTGGCGCCAGCTCCACAGGGTCAGATCCTGAGCGAATGCTGGGGCGGCGACGAGCACGGCTCCCAGGGCCGCGCCGATGCGTATCAGATTGGTCTTCATGGAGTTCCCTCTCCTTGCGAGTTCTCTTTGGTGGTCTTGTCCCGACGCCCGGCTCGGGGTGTCAGCCGCCGGCCATCCTCGGCGGAAAAGAAATGCGCGGCGCCCGGCTCGACCGTTACGGTCACCGTTTCGTCCGGCGCAAATAGATCGTTGGGGGTGGTGCGGGCCGAGAGCAGCGTGCCATCGGCCAGCCGGGCATAGACATAAGCGTTGTCGCCCAGATATTCGGTATAGACGACCTGGGCGGCAAAGCCCTCGGCCGGGCCACGGGTGAGGTGCACTGCGTCGGGCCGCAAGCCGAGCTTGAGCGCCATTGCATCCGGCAATGCGCCGACAGCCACGGCTCCCCCATTGGCGACGGCGAGGCGATCCCCGTCGCGGCTCACATCGACCAGCGTCATGCGCGGCGAGCCGATGAAACTGGCAACGAAGGTGTTGGCGGGCGTCTCATAGAGTTCGCGCGGCGAGCCGACCTGTTCGATGCGGCCATTGTTCATTACCACGATCTTGTCGGCCAGGGTCATGGCCTCAACCTGATCATGGGTCACGTAAATCATGGTGCCGCCGATTTCGCGGTGGAGCCGAGCGATTTCCAGACGCACCTCGGAGCGCAGGGCGGCGTCAAGATTGGACAAGGGCTCGTCAAGCAGGAACACGTCGGGCTTGCGCACCAGCGCCCGGCCGATGGCGACGCGCTGGCGCTGGCCTCCCGAGAGTTCGCGCGGCCGGCGCTTGAGCAGTTCGCCCAGCCGCAGCATGCGCGCGGCGTCGGCAATGCGTTGTTCGACCTCGGCCTTGTCGAGCCCCATCAGGCGGGCACCAAAGGCCATGTTTTCATAGACATCCATATGCGGGTAAAGCGCATAGGACTGGAACACCATGGCGATGCCGCGGCGCGAGGGCGCCACATCGTTCATGCGGCTGCCATTGAGCACGAATTCGCCATCGGTAATCGGATCAAGCCCGGCAATCAGGCGCAGCAATGTGGATTTGCCACAACCCGAAGGGCCGACAAAGACGACGAACTCGCGGTCACCGATTTCCAGATCGATTCCATGCAAGACCTCGGTCTCGCGATAGCGCTTCTTGATGCCGCGAAGCGATAGCTGAGCCAATTGCTCTCTCCGTCCATCCCGCCGGTGGCGGGTCCCTTGGATAGGTCCTCACGAACCTGCGTTTGCTGGAATAGTAAATTCCGCTAAATCCAAGTGTCAAGAATATTAAATTACTCCAGGCCGGCAATGACATGCGCGCCGCCCTTGATGACGGGAGGCCGATTGCCGAGCGGTTAGCGGGCCTTGAGCACCGTCACGGCGGCTTCGGAATTGTGGATAAAGTCATGCGCATCCGCCTGCATGCGGATCATCAGGATGAACAGCATGTCCATCAGCATCAATTGCGCATCGCGCGAGGTGATGGCCGAGGAGCGCACGCGCTCCTCATCAGCGACCGTGAAAAGATGGATATCGGCCAGTTCGAGCAATGGGTTGGGCTGTAGTCCGGTCATCGAAATCACCTTGGCGCCACGCTGACGGGCCATCTCGGCGATGCGCAGGGTTTCAACGCTGCGGCCGGAGTGGGACAGGGCGAAGAGCACATCGTCCCCGTTAAGCGCCGAGGCGTTGGAGATCTGGATATGGCTGTCGCTGTCGATCAGCGCCATGCGCCCGAGCTTGAGCAGCTTATAGGAAAAATCCTTGGCCACCAGCGACGAGGCCCCAACGCCAGCGAGCTGTATTTTCCGGGCATTGACCAAGGATTCCAGCGCCAGGTCGATGGTCTTCTCATTATTGGCGGCCAGCGTTTCGCGCATTGAGAGCAGCTTGGAGCCGATCAGCTTTTGCAGAATGGTGACATAGCTGTCACTGGCATCGATCGAACCGTGAATGACCCCGCCGGGGGCATGCCACTCCAGCGCCTTGGCCTTGTTTACGGCAAGCTTGAGCTGCTGATATCCGGCATAGCCCAGCTTCTGGCTGAATTTGACGACGCTGGACTGGCTGCGCCCGGTCGCTTCGGCGAGAGCCGCCGATGACAGGGTCAGCATCTGCTCGGGATGATCGATGATAAACTGCGCGATCTGGCGATCGGCTTGGGTCATCGTGTCCAGCTTGGCGCCAAGGACCTTGAGTATCGACATTTGCGTTCCCGTGCCGCCGGTCCAGCCACCTCGTTCTCGAGGACTAAAGCCGACGTCTCTCAAATTGCAACCTGCTTGTGCCTCGGCGCACCTCATGTCTCACCAGAGACATATCCCCCGGGCATCATCGTTTTGGAATACAATATTCCATGTCTCGTTGACACCCGGAATATTCACTTCTAGCATCGGCGTGGAATTTGAGCATAGGCACAATGGCAAAAACGACCCTGATGGCTGAGCTGGAACAGCTCGTTTCCGAGGCCCGCAACCCGAACACGCTACAGATCGACCTGATGTCGTCGGGCGAGATCGTGGCGGCGATGAATGCCGAGGATGCGAAGGTCGCCGAGGCTGTACGCCAGGTGCTGCCGCAGGTTGCCGCCACTGTCGACTGCATTGTCGAAGCGTTCAAGGCCGGTGGTCGATTGATCTATATGGGTGCCGGCACCAGCGGACGGCTGGGCGTGCTGGACGCCTCGGAGTGTCCGCCAACCTTCGGCGTGCCCGAAGGCATGGTGGTGGGACTGATCGCCGGGGGCGACCGCGCGCTGCGCCACCCGATCGAGGGCGCCGAAGATTCCCGCGAAGAGGGCCGCAATGACCTCCGGCGAGTGAACGTCTCCGCCCGCGATGTGGTCGTGGGCATCGCGGTCAGCGGGCGCACCCCCTATGTCATCGGTGGGCTCGACTATGCCAAGAGCGTTGGCGCCGTCACGGCGGGCCTGTCCTGCAACCCGGATTCGGCCATCGCCAATATGGCCGACATTGCCATTTCGCCGCTGGTCGGCCCCGAGGCGCTGACCGGCTCGACGCGGCTTAAATCGGGCACAGCACAGAAGCTCGTGCTCAACATGCTGACCACCGCCAGCATGGTCCGCATTGGCAAGTCCTACGAAAATCTCATGGTGGACCTGTCGGTCAGCAATGAGAAGCTGGCCGCCCGCGCTACGCGGATCCTGATCGAAGTAGCCGACTGCACGGCCGAGGAAGCCGACGCGTTCCTGGTGGCCAGCAAGAACAACGTGAAGCTGGCGATCCTGATGGCGCTGACCGGCCTGAATGCGGCGGATGGCGAGGTGGCGCTGCGCGAGGCCGACGGCTTCCTGCGGCGCGCCGCCGCCCAGCACCAGCCGCGCGCGGCCGGGTAAACAGGCGGCAAGGTGGCCCTGCTTGTTGATCTGACTACGATAGCCGAAAAGCCGCAGAACTGCAGGCGCACGCCTGGGCATGCGCTGAATACTGCCGCCCGGGGGCTTCGTCCTGCCACAGCCCGGTGTCAGCAAGGTCGCCGACAACCACTTCTTCCCGCCCCTGCCCGTCTGAGCTGGCCATGAGCATGCATCTCAGCGCTGCCATCGAGCGCTTTCCGATTGCCGGACATTTCAACATCGCGCGCGGCAGCAAGACCGAAGCGGTCGTGGTGTCGGTGCGGCTGGACCAAGACGGCCATATCGGGCGCGGCGAATGCGTGCCTTATGCTCGCTATGGCGAGACGCCCGAGGACACGCTTGCTGCTATCGAGGCGCTGGCCCCGGCATTTGCTGCGGGCATGAGCCGCGCCGCTTTGCAGAATGCCTTGCCGCCGGGTGCCGCGCGCAACGCGCTTGACTGCGCCCTGTGGGATCTGGAGGCCAGACGAAGCAGCACCTCGGTCGCCGCGCTTGCCTCTGTTTCCTTGCCAGAAAAAATCGAAACCGCCTTTACCATCAGTCTGGGCACACCCGATGCCATGGCTGAAGCGGCGGCGCCGGCCGCGCATCTGCCGCTGCTCAAGATCAAGTTGGGCGCCCCCGGTGATGCCGAACGCCTTGGGGCCGTGCGTGCCGCGGCACCCGATACGCGCCTGGTGGTTGATGCCAATGAAGGCTGGCACCCCGATGATTTGTCGGTGCTGCTCGATATCTGTGCTCATTGCCGGGTCGAGCTGGTGGAGCAACCGCTGCCTGCTAATGCAGACCAGGCTCTGGCAGAGATTGATCACCCGGTTCCGATCTGTGCCGATGAAAGCGTGCATGCCCTTGCCGGACTTGAAGCGCTGGTCGGACGTTACGACGCAATCAATCTCAAGCTCGACAAGACAGGCGGGTTGACCGAGGCCCTGGCGGTGGCCGCCCGCGCCGAAGCACTGGGCCTGTCGATCATGGTTGGCTGTATGGTCAGCACCTCGCTTTCCATGCTGCCGGCGCGGCTGCTGGCGGCACGGGCACGCTGGATCGACCTTGACGGCCCGCTATTGCTGGAGCGAGACAGGCCCAACGGGCTGAACTACGAGCGCGGCACGATTGCCGGTGCAGCCTCACCGCTCTGGGGCGGCTGAGCGTCAGGCGCGGATCACTTCGGATGCGTCACATCGCGCGTTCGCTTGAGCGCATCCACGGTCTGCTCATAGCGCTGGCTGGCGACGCCCAGAAACAGGCAATCGACAATGGCCAGTTGGGCGATGCGGCTGACCATGGCGCCGGCGCGCAAGCGGCTTTCGCGGGCACGAGCTACGAGGCGCTCGTCAGCAGCCTTTGCCAGAGCGGAATCCGGCGCGCCGGTCAGTGCCACGGTGAGCGCCCCGGCGTCGCGGGCGATTTCAAGAAAGCGCACTGTGTCGGCGGTGGCGCCCGAATGGGAGAATCCCAGGGCAACCGTGCCCCGAGGCGAGAGCAAGGCTGCAGTCCAGGCCTCGTGCGGGTCCGCCAGCAGGAAGGCATTGCGGCCAATACGGAACAATTTGTGATGCAGATCCTGAGCCACGAACTGGCTGGCGCCAATACCAAACAGCAATATGCGGTCGGCCTGATCGACCGCGGCCACCACGCGCTCCAGGGCACCATAGTCGAGACCAGAAACGGTTTCGTCGATCGCCAGGATTTCCAGCGACGCCACTTTGGAGGCCATTTCCTGCAAGGTGTCGGATTGGGCGATCTCGGCCCCCAGCATCAGATCGGTGCCGAACTGGGCGGCTTCCTTGCCAAGCTCTGTAGCGAGGTTCATGCGCAATTGCGCATAGCCCGACAGGCCCAGCGTGCGACAGAAGCGGACCACCGAGGCGACCGAGGTGCCGCAGCTTTCGGCCAGTTCGGAAATGGTCTGATCGAGCACGATACGGGGCTGGTCGCGGATCACCGTCGCCACGCGCTGCATGGCCGGCGTGAACTTGTCCGCGGACGCTTCGATCGTCGACTGGATACCCAATTCCATTCCCCTTCGGCCCGCCCTCCTCAGTCCGGGGCGGCCTGGCGGCGCGACCCTAGCCGAACCTTGCTGCTCCGCCCATTGAAACAAAAGTTCAGTACTTTCATCAAGCGTGAAAATTATTGACAGCCCGGACCGGGACTTCATAGGCTTGTCACAGAGGTTGGTGCGGCTGGCCCGGCGCTCGCATTCTGGCTGGCCAGGCACCTGACGACCTTGGCACGGCTCCCGAAAGCGGGGCCGGCTCAACAGTGAGGGAACATCGATGAACCAGTTTTCACCCAAGACGCTAATGGCCGGCCTCGCCCTTGCCACGGCTCTGACTTCGGTTTCGGCCATGCTGCCGGCGCAGGCCGCCGAATTGCGCATGGCCTGGGCGCAGGACGCCACCGGCCTTGATCCGCACAAGCAAACCGCCTTTTCCTCGCTCCGCCTGCTCGAATTGATCTATGAGCCGCTGGTGCGCCTGGATGCCGATCTCAATGTTGTGCCGGCCATCGCCTCGAGCTGGGAGTTCGCCGAGGACGCCAGGACGCTGACCTTCACCATCGATTCCGATGCCAAATTTTCCGACGGTACGGCCGTAACTTCCGCCGACGTCAAGGCGTCGTTCGAGCGTCTGCTCGATGAAGCCACCTCGGCTGCGGCCCGGTCGAACTTCCTTTCGATCGAAAGCATCGATACGCCGGACGATGCGACCGTGGTGTTCAACCTCTCGACCGCCGACGTGCCGATCCTGGTCGCCATGGCCACGATCAACGCCGCCGTCCTGCCTGCCTCCGAAATCGAGGCGGCTACGATTGGCACCGAAACCGTGGGCTCGGGACCGTTTGTACTGGAAAGCTGGGAACCCAATTCCCGCGAAGTGCTGAGCGCCAACGAGCACTGGGCTGGCGGCGAACTCGCCATTGACGGCATCACTATCTCGGTGCTGCCCGACGAAATGGCGATCCTGGCCTCGCTGCGCGCCGGTCAGACCGATTTTGCCCTGCTCAACGACCCGCTGGTCGCAACGCTCGTGCCGATGGAAGCCGGTCTCGAGCTGAACCGTGTCGGTGTGCTGAACTATAACGTGCTCCAGCTCAACCCCTCGCGCCCGCCGATGGACAATCTCCTGGTCCGCCAGGCCATGAGCTGCGCCATTGACCGGCAGGAGATCATCGACGCGGCGCTGGCTGGTGAGGGCAAGGTGACCGGACCGCTGACCATGCCGGCTTTCGCGCAGGATCCGGCCAACCTGTTCTGCTACGAGCAGGATTTGGATCGAGCCAAGGAACTGATGGCTGAATCGGGCGTGGACGGCTTCTCGGCTACGGTCATTGCTGCCACCGGCGAACCGCCGGTCGCTGCATCAGAAGCACAGGTGCTGCAGGCCCAGCTCGCCGAGATCGGTATCGATCTCGAAATCGAGATGATGGAGCTCAACGTCTATGTCGACGCCTGGCTCGCCGGGGATTTCGACATGGCGGTGGCCCAGAATGGTGGCCGTCCGGACCCCTATCCGATGTACAACCGCTACTTCACCAATGAAGGCAATCTGGCCCACGTCTCCAACTTCCCGGATGACGAACTGGACAGCCTGATGAAGCAGGGGCAGGCGGAAACCGATCCGGCCAAGCGCGTGGAAATCTTCCAGGCTTTTGAAAGCCGCCTGGCCGAGCAGTCACCCTGGCTGTGGCTCTCGACCGGCTATAGCTACACCGCCCAGCGCGACACCGTTTCGGGCTTTACGCCTTCGCCGACCGGCACGCTGTTCGGCCTGGTCGACGTTTCGGTAGAATAGTCCAAAATCAAACGGACCGGCCTTCGGGCCGGTCCCATTCGGATCACGTCCCATGAGTTATGTGGTTCAGCGCCTGCTGACCTTCCCGCTGATCCTTCTCGGGGTTTCCATTCTTGTCTTTGTCGCCATCAGGCTGGTGCCGGGCGACGCGATTACCGCCATGCTGGGCACCGAGGCCGGCCTTTTGACGCCGGTTCAGCGCGAGGCCCTGTCGGTATATTTCGGCATCGACCAACCCATCTGGGCGCAATATCTGCGCTGGCTCACCGGCCTGTTCCAGGGCGATCTGGGCATTTCCTCGATCTATGGCAAGCCGGTATTCACGGTGATCCTCGAGCGCTTCCCGCTCACCCTGCAGCTTTCGCTGATGTCGATGGTGATTGCGCTGAGCGTCGGGGTGCCGCTTGGGGTTCTTGCCGCGTCGCGCAATGAGCGTCCCAGCGATCTCGTCGTGCGGGTCCTGGCCATGCTGGGTCAGTCGACCCCCAATTTCGTTGTCGGCATTCTCATCATTTACGTGCTCTCGGTGTTCTTTGGCTTCGTGCCGGCCATGGGTACCTTCACGCCGCTCTTCGTGGATCCCCTGGCCAGCATCGGACAATTGATCTTCCCGGCGATCACACTCGGCTTTGCCTTTGCCGCCTCGGTGACCCGCATTTCGCGTTCAGCCATGCTCGATGTGCTGAGCGATGATTATGTGCGCACGGCACGCTCCAAGGGTGCCTCGCCGATGAGCGTGATCTGGCATCACGCCCTGCCCAATGCCCTCATCCCCGTGGTGACGCTGTCCGGCGTCGAGTTCGGCTATCTGCTGGGTGGCGCCGTCATCGTTGAGCAGATCTTCGCCCTGCCCGGTCTTGGCCGGCTGGTGCTCGATGCCATCACCCAGCGCGATTATGCGCTGGTGCAGGGCACGGTGCTGTTCATTGCCTTCAACTTCCTGGTGGTCAATCTGCTCGTCGATCTCGCCTATGTTGCCCTCGACCCGCGCATCCGGATCGGGAGGCGCTGATGGGCAAAATGCTGTCATCGCTGTTCCGTCACCCCTCCGGGCGCATTGGCCTGGTTATCATCGGGCTCTATCTGCTCGCCGCAATTCTGGGCACGCTGGGCCTGACCCCGCATGACCCGCTCAAGCTCTTCGCCATCGACCGGCTGAAAGCGCCCAGCGGCACCTACTGGTTCGGCACAGACCTGCTGGGCCGCGATGCCTTCAGCCGCCTTATGGTGGGCATTCGCCAGTCAATGCTGATCGCCTTTGCCTCGGTGGCCATTGCTACGATTGCCGGCACAATCATCGGCCTGCTCTCGGCGTGGTGGGGCGGCATATGGGACGGCATTTTCATGCGCGTCATGGACGTGTTGCTGGCCTTCCCCGCGATTCTCCTGGCGCTGCTGATTATTGCCATTGTCGGCCCGGGCACGATGACCAGCGTGGTCGCCATTGCCATCGTCTATACCCCGATCTTCGCCCGCGTGGTGCGCGGTCCGGCGCTATCTCTCAAGCAGCGCGATTTCGTCGATGCGGCGCGTACGTTCGGCAGCTCGCAGGGCTATGTCCTGACCCGGCATTTGCTGCTCAACCTCGTCGCCCCGCTTGCCGTGCAGGTGACGCTGGCTTTGGCCTGGGCGCTGCTCACCGAAGCGGGGCTATCCTTCCTCGGTCTCGGCACCCAGCCGCCGACCCCCTCGCTTGGCCTGATGCTGGCGGAGAGCCGCAATCTGATGACACATGCGCCCTGGCTAATGATCTTTCCGGCCGTCACCATCATGCTGGGCATTCTCGGCTTTAACCTGACCGGCGATGCCCTGCGCGACATTCTCGATCCGCGCACCCAGAGGAGGGAAGTATGAGCGGTCTGCTTTCAGTCCGGGACCTGCGCGTTGGCTTCGGCCAGAATCCCAAGGCCAATGAAGTGGTCAAGGGCGTCAGCTTTGACCTTGGCCCCGGCGAGACGCTGGGCATTGTGGGGGAATCGGGTTCTGGCAAGTCGGTCTCGGCCCTTTCGATCAATCGGCTGGTTGATTTCGGCGGTGGCCGGATTACCCATGGGTCGATCCAACTGACGCGTTCCGATGGCTCGGTACTTGATGTCGCCCAAGCCGATGAAAAAACGCTGTTGGGCATTCGCGGACGCGACGTCGGCATGATCTTTCAGGAGCCGATGACCTCGCTCAATCCCGTGCACACGGTCGGCGCGCAAATCGAAGAGGCGTTCCGCCTGTCCAAGGGCCTCACCGGCGCGCAGGCGCACAAGGCAACTTTGGACGTATTGGGGCGCGTGCGCATTCCCGACGCCCAGTCCCGGCTCGGCTATTATCCGCACCAACTCTCTGGCGGCATGCGGCAACGCATCATGATTGCCATGGCCCTCGCCGCCAGCCCGCGCCTGCTGTTCGCGGACGAACCGACCACGGCGCTCGACGTGACGGTGCAGGCCCAGATCATGGCCCTGCTGGCCGAATTGCGCGAAGAAACCGGCATGGCGATGATCTTTATCACCCATGATATTGGCCTGGTCGCCGGCATCGCTGATCGCATCATGGTGATGCAGAACGGGGTCGCGGTCGAGCAGGGGGAAACCGATGGTGTGCTGGACAATCCCCAGCACGAATACACCAGGCACCTCTTGCGCGCCGTGCCGCATTTCACCTCAGGCAAAGCGGTGCGGGACGACGGCCGACGGGCGGAACAGCATGCGCCGATCGTCAAGGTCGACAATCTCGTGGTGCGCTTTCCGGTGGGCAAGGCCTGGTTCAAGCCCAAGGGCGCAATCCATGCCGTCGATGGCGTGAGCTTTGACCTGGTGCCCGGCGAGACGCTGGCCATCGTGGGGGAAAGCGGTTGCGGCAAGTCCACCACGGCACGCGCGCTGCTGGGCCTGAACAGCAAGACCCGTGGCGAAATTGTCACCGAAGCCGGGCGCAGCATCCGTCCGGTGCAGATGGTCTTCCAGGACCCGTTCGCTTCGCTCAATCCGCGTCTGAATGTGGAGGCATTGCTGGCCGAACCGGCTCTTGCCAATGGGCAGCGGCGCGATGACGCGCTGCGCCAGCGCATGACATTCCTGCTCGACCGTGTCGGCCTGCCGCAAGACGCGCTCAGCCGCTATCCGCACCAGTTTTCGGGCGGCCAAAGACAGCGTCTGTGCATCGCCCGCGCGCTGATGCTCAATCCCGATGTCGTGGTGCTGGACGAAGCGGTGTCGGCGCTCGATGTCTCGGTGCAGGCCAAGGTGCTCGAACTGCTGGTCGATCTGCAGCAGGAATTCGGCCTGGCCTATCTGTTCATCTCGCATGACATGGCGGTGGTGGAACGGATTGCCCACCGGATCGCGGTGATGTTTGCCGGCCAGATTGTCGAATTGGGCGAGGCGCGTGCGGTGCTGTCCGATCCGCAGCACAGCTATACCAAGCGCCTGATCGCGGCGGTCCCGGCTATCGAGCGTCGCAAGCAACGCTTCGCCGTTGACATGACGCAGGTGCCATCCCTGGTGCGCCCGCCCGGCTTTGAACCATCGCCCGCGCAATGGCGCGAGGCCGGAGACGATCATCGCGTTCGCGTTGAGGACACGCCATGACACATATAGAGACCCAGTTGGACCGCGCCTTCGCCCCTCTGGCCGCCGCCATTGAAGCCGGCCGCATTCCGGGCGGCGTGCTGGGTGTGGTCGACCGGAACGGGGACCGCGCAGTCCGGGCCATGGGCCAGGCGCAGACCGTTCCAACCAGCCGCCCTATGACCGAGGAGACCTGGTTCGATCTGGCATCGCTGACCAAGGTGCTGTTCACCACCGAACGCATTCTGGCGCTCACCGAAGCAGGACGCATCGATCTCGATGCGCCGCTCACCAGCGTGCTGCCCGATTTCCGGCACTACAATCTCGACAATTGGGAGCGCAAGGTCACCTTCCGGCAGTGTCTGGGGCATCAGACCCCCTTCCCGGCCGTGTTTCCGCTTTACACCTATGGGCGCGATCCGGACCTGCTGCGCACCTTCCTGTTGCAGCATGAATTTGCCGCGGGCCCCTCAGTCTATTCGGACATCAATTTCATCCTGCTCGGCCTGGCGCTGGAGCGGCTGGAAGGCAAGTGGATCCGCGAGCAGGACCCCGGCAATGGCTTTGCCTGGTCGGTCGAACCGGACAAGGCCGCCGCCACCGAGGATTGCTACTGGCGCCATCGCGTGCTGGTGGGTGAGGTGCATGACGACAATTGCTCGGCCCTGCAAGGCGCCGGTCACGCCGGGCTCTTCGGCACTGTCGCGTCGGTGCTCGACTTCGCCGCCGAAAAATTGACCGCAGCCGGGCCTGACGCTTTGATCCGCACCCCGCTTTCAGCCCGCCGCACCCATGGCTGGGAGCGTCCTTATGAGGGCTGGTCAGGCGGCGAGCACTGTTCGCCCCAGACCATCGGCCATACCGGGTTCACTGGCACGGGCTTGTGGCTCGACTTCGAACGCGGCCACGCCTGGACCTTGCTGACCAATCGCGTTCACCCCACCCGTCATTTCGACAGCGGCATCATCCCGCTGCGCCGCGCCGTAGGAGACCTGATCAATGTCGACTGAGGTAAAAGCCGAACCGATCTGGTCGGTCGGTCTGATGACCGGAACGGTACTCGATGGCAATATCGATGTGGCGTTGCTGCGCACGGATGGCGACACCATCGAGCGCTTCGGCGCCTATACGCTGGCACCCTATTCGCAAGCGATCCGTGAGCTGTTGGAAGACGCGTTGGCGCAGGCCCGCAAGTGGAATTTTGACGGCCCGGAGCCGGCCGTCTTTGCCGAAGCCGAAGACGCGCTGACACGGGCCCAATCCGCCGCAGTGTTAGATCTGGTGAAAGAGGCCGGTCTCACCCCCGCAGAGATCGGCATGATCGGTTTTCACGGCCAATCGGTGTTGCATCGCGCGCCGCAGCCGGGCCGGACCGGTGCCACCCGCCAGCTTGGCAATGGCGTGCTGATGCGCGAACTGACCGGCATCAGGACCGCCTATGACTTCCGCTCCGCCGATGTCCGCGCCGGTGGGCAGGGCGCGCCGCTGGCAGCGCTTTATCATCGCGCACTGCTGCGCCTGCTCGATGCCCGCGATGGCAAGACCGCCGTGCTCAATCTGGGCGGCGTGGCCAATATCACCTATTGGGATGGCGCCGACCAGTTGATCGCGTTCGACACCGGACCCGCCAACGCACCGATCAATGATTTCGTCAAAGGCCTGGGCCTTGGCGATATGGACCACAATGGCGAAATGGCCTTGCGTGGCAAAGTGGACGAAGAGCGCCTCGCGCGTCTGCTGACACACCCTCACCTCTCCGCTCCCTATCCAAAATCGCTCGATCGCTTCGATTTCCTCGCCACCATGGCCGAGGGGTTGAATGCCGAAGACGGCGCGGCAACGCTGACGGCCTTTACCACCGGCGCCGTTGGCAAGGCGCTCGACCTCTTGCCGCAGCGCCCGGAACGACTGATCGTCTGCGGTGGCGGACGGCACAATCCGGCCATCATGGCGATGCTGCAGACTCGCGCGAAGGCGGAAGCTGTTCCGGCAGAAACCGTGGGCTGGCGCGGCGACGCGGTCGAGGCCGAGTGCTTCGCCCTGCTCGCGGTGCGGGTGTTGCGAGGCCTGCCGATCAGTTTCCCGACCACGACAGGCGCCCCGCATCCGCTGACCGGCGGCCTTCTCGCGGCCTGATCGATGCGTGACCTGACCCTCGAAGTGACGGACGCCCCCGAGCCGGAAGATATCGACGTCATCGGCAGGTCGCTCATTGCCTTCAACGACGCGGACGTTGGACCGTCGGAGCGTCGTCCCCTCGCTGTACTTCTGCGCAACGAAGTTGGAGACATCGTCGCCGGCATTTCCGGCCACACCGCCTGGGGCTGGCTCTATGTGCAATGGCTCTGGGTCGCCGAAAATCAGCGGGGCCAAAAGCTGGCCGCGACGATGCTGGCGGCGGCGGAAGCAGAAGCGCGCCGTCGCGGTTGCCACGGAGCTTACATTGACACTTTCAATCCGGATGCCCTTCAAGCCTATCAACGAGCCGGCTACGAGCCCTTCGGCCATTTATCGAACTTCCCACCAGGGCGCACGCGGACCTTCCTGCAGAAGATGCTAGGCACTCCCGCCCCCTGAGCTAAGGCTAGCGCTACAGTCCGCCAAGGACGAAGGGCAAGTCTGCGCATGCGGCCTGGTTCGCTGGCTTGGTTCGGCCGTCCTGATGGCCCTGGCGGGCTTGGGGGCGCCCCCAGTGCTTGCAGACGACTGCCCGGCCGAGCGGGCCGTCTATGAGTTGGCAAGCGACGAAGGCAGGCTCGAAGTCAGCTCATATCCTCAGAACCGGGTATGTCCTAAAGCGGCGCAATTGCCTAGACCTCAAGCATTGCGGGCAAAACCTGCAAGTCAAATGCACTATTGTGCGATGGGCCTGAAATGCGCAACAAGATCATCACTGCATGAGGGCTGGCGCTCGTGGCTGTTGTCGCGATGCTGGGTCTGATTGCTTTCCTGCCAGCCCCGCGCGCTGCTGAATTTCCGCGCGAAGGGGTGACCGGTATTGCCAATGGGGTGGCCGAACCATTTGCCGGTTCCTGGTGGGTCGGATTTCCCGAGGGCGAGGGCATGATCAATGGCGATCCGGTCGTGCGCTGCGAGATGCCTGTCGTCCTCAGGATTATTGATGAGGTAAATCTGCTCTACGCCTCACCGAGCGGCACCACGGTGCAGTTCGAGTTGCACGAATTTTCTGGCCGCACGACCTGGTATCCGCCAAGCGGAGAAAGCAGTATTGCGGTGTGGACCGGCCCGGACGAGTTCTTCGCCTATTCGGTCGACTTGATGACCGGCAGCGCAAGGTGGACGACGCCGCTGGTCTACCGTCGATGTGACTAGATACGATGGTAAGCTAGGACGAAGTGGCCGGCCGCCAACCTCGCCTTGTAGCTCGAAATCCACCGCGCTACCTCGGCGGGCAGAAGCAGAACGTATTGGACCTGGTGGCTTGAACGACCGAAATGGGGCGCATCAACGATAGTCCGGGTGCGTTCCTTGCTTCGAACAAGCCTCCTCAGGCAGCGTAACCGAGCGCGGAAATGGTTTTTTCACGCAGTTTGAAGCCGGATACCGCGGCTTCGATGTCGCTTGCTTGCGCCTCTGTTTGCTCGATTGCCCGATTGGTTTCGTCGACCAGTGCCGCATTGCGCTGGGTCATCTCGTCGAGCCGGCGTACCGACTGGCTGACAGCCTCGATTGCGGAAGCCTGGCTAGCACTGTCACGAGCGATCCCTTCCATCAGCGTGACATTGGCATCAACCTCTTCGACAATGGTGCCGAGTGTGCCGGCGGCTTCAAGCACCAAATTGGCACCTTGTCCGATTTCTCCCGCAGACTGCTCGATCAACGCCTTGACGTCTGCGGAGGCCTGGGCGGCCGACTGGGCCAGGCGCCGCACCTCAACTGCCACCACGGCAAAGCCCTTGCCTGCTTCCCCGGCACGGGCAGCTTCAACAGAGGCGTTCAGAGCCAGCAAATTGGTCTGGAATGCAATGTCGTCAATCAGGCCGATAATGTTGGAGATTTTGCCAGAGGACGCAGTAATCCGCTCCATGGCCTCGGTCGCCCGCTTCATCACTTGGCCGCCCTTGCGAGCCGTTGCACTGACCGCCTGCGCTTTGGCGTCGGCATCTTTGGCACGCTCGGCATTCACGCGAATTGTTGATGCAAACTGCTCCATTGCCGCCGAGGTCTCTTCAAGTGTCGCCGCTTGGCGCGAGGTGCGGTCGGAAAGGTCGTTGGCGCCGGACAGGATTTCTCCAGTTGCGAGGCGCAGGGTGACGAGTGCGCGCCGCAGCGAGGACATGACGCCTTCGAGCTTTTCGGCGAGGGCATTGGTGTCTTCCTGTAACTGCGCGAAGGCGCCACGATAGGTGCCGTGCATTCGAGTGGTTAGGTCAGAGTGGGCCAGGTTGGACAGCACCACGCCAGTTTCCGCAATGCTGCCGCCGACGGTCTCGACCAGGCGATTGATCGATTTGGCGAGACTGGCCAGTGTCGCATCGTCGTAGTGGGTAGTAATGCGATCAGAGAAATCGCCGTCGACTGCCGCGTTGACGACGCGACCGAAGTCTTCCGACAATTGCTTCATGGTTTGCTCGCGCTCACGGCGACGCACGATAGTCCCCTCTTCAACCTCATGGGCCAGCAGCTCCGCTTCCTTGGCGCTGGCCTGCGCCTGTTCCGATCTTTCCTCGGCAAGGTTCAACAGATGATGGGTGTTGATGGCCATCCAGATCAGCCCTGCAGCCTCGATCACGAGGATAACGGCGTGAAGCAGAATGCGGCCAATACCGCCGCCACCGTAGAACACAAGGGTGTCGGCCAACAGGCCCAGGCCCAGATGATGCACCGCGACGAGGCCGGCACCCAACAGGATGGCCTTGTAATCATACAGGAGCCCGCAGACGGCGAGCGCGGCAAAGAAGGCCATGTGCATGTCGACCTGATACTGCGTGCCGCGCGCGGCAATAAGCAGCGCCATCACTTCGCCCATCATCACCGCGACTGCCAGGTAGCGAGAAGACGCCGACTGTCGATTGAGCGCGTAGGATACGATCATGACAAGAGCGCCAAGGCCGGCGAGAGCGCTGGCCATGTAAAGCTCGCCCTGCACGAGCCATTCCGTGCAAACAGTTGCGATGGCTAGCACGATGCCGAGCAACGCGACCGCACCTGTGGCGCGTTGGCGGATAGTTTGGAGGGTCATGACAGTTCCTTGGGAGTCAGGGGCGCGCAAAGGCCTTCGGCCTTAACGAACAGCAGGGCACCTTCCGCACGGGCACGTTGCTGGAAGTCGGCGGAAGGGGCGTAAATCACTACGATGTTTGAGAGACGGGTTGGTGCCACGACAAAGGCACCCGCCTGAAGTATAGCCGTCCAGGCCGCCTGTTCGCTGGTGAAGGGAGGGAACACCACCGCCATTTCGCCCTGTTCGGGCGCCGCCGCTACGGTTGTGAAGGTGATCAGTAGTACCGCGAGGGAGAATATCAGGGCCGGAACGAAGTCGCGCATCGATGTCCCGTGGAGTGCGGTCTACAAATTCTGCTAAGGGTTCAAGTTACCGCAGATATCCTTAGTGCCGCGTTAATCCGCCAAGGCGAATGGGCCGGCTGCGCTCGCCAAGGCCCGCGCAAATGCTGCTGTATCGGTTCCCATGCTCGATGAGATGTGGACACGAACCGGGGCATCCTCCTGGTCGACCTTGCGGTTCGAGAGGTCGGTTCTGGCGGTGCCCGTACCGACGTCAGGCGCGGCAAAGCCAATTCACGAGCGCGCCAGTTCCTCCGCCAGAAAGTCGAACACCATCCTCACCCTGCGCGAGGTGTTAAGTTCGCGATGGGTCGTGAGCCAGATCGGAAAGGTGAACGGCGTGTAGGCGCCGTCGAAGGCGGGGACAATGCCGGGGGTGCACTCGCCCAGGAACTCGGGAACCACGCCGATGCCGGCGCCCGCCTTGAGCATCTCCCAATGCACAAGGTGACTGTCGGTGAGCACGGTCAGGTTGCTGCGATCAACGGGTAGGCCCGCCTGGACGAGGCCGGCGACATAAATCTCAGGTGACCAGAGGCTGATGAAATCGGCTTGGGGCAAAGTTTCGAGGGTCAGCGGGCGGCCGAAAGCTTCCAGATAGCGCTCGGACACATAGAGCCGGGCGGTGACGTCCTTGATCTTGCGGGCGATCAGCTCGGGCTGATCGGGGCGAAAGTTGCGGACGGCGATATCGGCTTCGCGGCGGCGAAGATCGGCGGCAGAATTCTTGGCGATGAGATCGACGGTAAGGCCCGAAGCGGTGCGGCGCAGCTTTTGCACGATCCCCGGGAGGAGAAAAGCGGCATCGATCTCGCTGGCGGTAATGCCAATGGTGCCTTCAAGCGCCTGGGCGCGTCCGGAGGCACCGAGCGAGAGACGGCCAGCGGCTTCGCCCATGGTGCGGACATGTTCGAGCAGATCCAGGCCGCTGGGCGTGAGTTCGAGGCCCCGGCCGGTGCGCTCGAACAGCACAACGCCCAGTTCTTCCTGCAGCGCCTCGACCTGGCGGCCTAGCGTCGGCTGCGCCATGCCCAGAGCGCGGGCGGCGGCCGACAACGAGCCTTCCTCGGCCGTCACCAGAAAGGCCCGGGCGCGGTTCCAGTCAAATCTGACGCTTCTCCAATCCATGCAAAAGTGCATACCGGAATACAGGATTTAGTCAATTCTGCAGAGGACGCGTCGGGCCTATCCCTTGGCCATCGGCACCGGAGCGGTGCAGCCAAGTGGAGAAGACAGATGAAAGCGATTGTGGCCAAGGCCTATGGCGGCCCCGAAGTTCTGAGCGTTGCAGAGATTGCGCGCCCGCAGATCAGGGACAATGAGGTGCTGGTCAAGATCTATGCCAGCGCGGTGACACAGGCGGACGTGATGATGCGGACCGGCACGCCCTGGTTTGGCCGGGCCTTCCTGGGCTGGCGCAAGCCGAAGGCCCCAGTGCCTGGCACCGCCTTTGCCGGCAAGATCGTCGAAGTGGGCAAGGCGGTGACCCGCTTCAAGCTCGGTGACGACGTCTTCGGCGAAACCAGCATCGGTTTTGCCACTCACGCCCAGTTTGTCAGCGTGCCCGAAGACGGCGTCGTCGAGACCATTCCCATGACCATGTCCTATGAAGATGCGGCGCCAGTGACCGACGGGGCATTGACCTCGCACAATTTCCTGACGCGGTTGGTAAATATCCAGCCTGGGCAGAAGGTGCTGATCAATGGCGCGGCCGGTGGTCTGGGCACGTCGGCGGTGCAACTGGCCAAGCATCTGGGCGCGGAGGTCACGGCGGTGGCCAGCGGGCGCAATGCCGAATTCCTGCGCGAGCTTGGCGCCGATCACGTGATCGACTACAGGCGCGAGGATTTCACCCAAAGGCGCGGTGCCTATGACGTGATTTTCGACACTGTGGGCAAGGTGCCGTTCAGCAAGGCAAAGCAGGCGCTCAAGTCGGACGGCGTCTATCTCTCACCGGTGCTGGGACTGGGGCTGTTGTTCACCATGCTCTGGACACGCGAGTTCGGGCGCCAGAAGGCAAAGTTTTCGGCCACGGGCCTCCTGCCGCATGCCGAGCTGCGGGTACGGCTGGGCGAGGTCAGGGCGCTCATTGAGGACGGGGCGCTGAGGACGGTAATCGACCGGCGCTACGAACTCGATGCGGTGGCAGAGGCGCATCGCTATGTCGAGAGCGGTCACAAGCGCGGCAATGTCGTGCTCGAAATCACCCATGCCGACGTCGCGGTTCTCGCGGCCTGATCTTCCTTCCCATAGCGGCGACATCGTGCACCGGCCATGGCGGCCGGTGGCTGCCGCTCGCCCCTTTCGAGGATGAAACGATGACCATTCAAACTGAAAACACCTTCAACTGGGCCCGCTCGGCGGGGCTTGCCTATCTCGGGGTCGCAGTGCTGGCAGGCTTTGCCGAATTTTCGGTACGGACCGGCATGGTGGTGGATGGCGATGCCGCCCAGACCATGGCCAATATCGCCGCCAACCAGACCCTCTATGGCCTGGCCGGGATTGCCGACCTTCTGGTGCTGCTGCTCGATACCTGGCTGGGGCTGGCTTTCTGGATGCTGCTCAAATCGGTCAATCGGCCCATGGCGCTGCTGGCGCTGTTCCTCAACCTGCTGCGCCTCCCCTGGATGGGAGCCAATGTGGTCTACCACTTTGGCGCGCTGCTCTTGGTCAATGGTGCCCTGCCGAGCTTCCCGCCCGAGCAGGTGCAGGACATGGTGGCGTTCCTTATGGACATGCATGCCTATGGCTACACGGCTAATGGGATCTTCTTCGGCGCCTGGTGCTTTTCCATCGGCTGGCTGTTCTATCGCTCGGGCTTCGTGCCGCGGCTGCTGGGTGTCGTCATGATGCTGGCGCTGGCGGGCTATTGGACCGACCTGTTCGTGGTGTTCGTGATGCCCGAATTCGAGGCCGCGATCTCGCCCTTCGCGGTGATGCCGGCAGCACTGGCGGAAATCTCGGTCTGCCTGTGGCTGACCTTCAGAGGCGGTGCCGTGCATCATGCCGCACAAGTGCACCTAAATCAGCCTGGGCTAGGAACACTCTAGGTCGACCTATCATCAGCAGATCGACGTCATCGCCGGCAAATCACCAATACGCTGGCGCTGACCCACCCTATGCGATGGACGGCCACTGGAGCGATCCGCGCCCGCGCGTCGCCGTGGCCGGTGACCATTTCCCGCTGATGCGCAATTCGTTTCAGTCTTGCCCAGACTTCAGGCGATACCGCCGAGACAGACATATTTGATTTCGACAAATTCTTCGATGCCGTAGCGCGAGCCTTCGCGGCCCAAACCGGACATCTTCACCCCGCCGAAGGGCGCCTCGGCGGTCGAGACGAGGCCCGTATTGACCCCGACCATGCCGTATTCAAGAGCCTCGGCAACGCGCCAAACGCGGGACAGATCGCGGGCGTAGAAATAGGACGCAAGGCCGAATTCGGTGTCATTGGCCTGCGCGATGACGTCGGCCTCGTCCCTGAAACGGAAGAGCGGCGCCAGCGGACCGAAGGTTTCCTCGCGGGCAATGGCCATATCCGGCGTTACGTCAGCCAGCACGGTGGCTTCGTAGAAGGTTCCGCCCAGCTCATGCTGCCGGCCGCCCCTGAGCACCTTTGCGCCTTTGCCCACGGCGTCGGTGACATGCTCCTCGACCTTGTCAAGCGCGGCCTGGTCGATCAGCGGCCCGAGCATGACCCCTTCATCAAAGCCATTGCCGGTCTTCAAGCTGCCGACGGCATTGGCCAGCTTCTTGGCAAATACGTCATAAATGCCGTCCTGCACATAGATGCGGTTGGCGCAGACGCAGGTCTGGCCATTGTTGCGGAACTTGGCGATCAGCGCACCATCGACGGCGGCGTCCAGATCTGCATCGTCGAAGACGATGAAGGGCGCATTGCCGCCCAGTTCCAGCCCGAGCTTCTTGATGGTCGGCGCACTCTGCTTGTAGAGCTCGGCGCCAACCTCGGTGGAACCGGTAAAGGTCAGTTTGCGCACGATCGGGCTGGCGGTCATTTCGCCGCCGATTGCGCGGGCGGAACCCGTCACCACACTGAATAGGCCCTTTGGCAGGCCGGCCCGCTCGGCCAGTACAGCCAGCGCAATGGCCGAGAACGGGGTCTGCGACGCGGGCTTGAGCACCATGGCGCAGCCGGCCGCCAGCGCAGGGCCCGCCTTGCGGGTGATCATGGCATTTGGAAAATTCCAGGGCGTGATGGCTGCGACCACCCCGATGGGCTGCTTCATCACCATGATCCGCGCATCGCTCCGGTGGCCCGGAATGAGATCGCCATAGACCCGGCGGGCCTCCTCTGCGAACCATTCGATGAAGCTGGCGCCATAGGCAATCTCGCCAATGGCTTCCTTGAGGGGCTTGCCCTGTTCGAGCGTGAGGATGCGCCCCAGATCGGTCTGATTTTCCATCATCAGCTCGAACCAGCGCCGCAGAATGCCCGAGCGCTCCTTCGCGGTGCGGGCAGCCCAGCCCTTCTGTGCAACCTCGGCAGCCGCGATTGCCGCGCGCGTTTCATCAGCGCCCAGCTTGGGGACATAGCCGATCAACTCACCCGTCGCGGGATTGGTGACGGCGATGCCGGTTGCCGGATCGGCGTCGATCCAATTGTCTCCGATAAGGGCGCTCTGGCGCAAAAGGGTCGTATCGTCGAGCTGCATCATCCGGCTCCCTTGGGAAGTTATAGCGCCTTGTGTAAGCCGCTGCGTCCATCAATGAAATACCGCCCAGATGCGGCAAAGTTCCAGCGCCAGCGCAAAGTTTCCGGTTGCATCCTCGCTGACCAGACGCCCGCCATCCCCAGGCAAACAAGAAGGGCGCCTCTCGGCGCCCTTTTCATTTCAACCGTCTCGAGATCAAAAATCCCAGTCTTCGTCCTCGGTCGAGATCGCCTTGCCGATGACGTAGCTTGAGCCCGAGCCGGAAAAGAAGTCGTGGTTCTCATCGGCGTTCGGCGAAAGGGCCGAGAGGATGGCCGCGTTGACCTTGCAGGCCTCGGGCGGGAACAGCGGTTCGTAGCCCAAGTTCATCAGCGCCTTGTTGGCGTTGTAGTGGAGGAATTTCTTGACGTCTTCGGACAGGCCGACGCTGTCGTAAAGGTCCTCGGTGTAGCGCGCTTCGTTCTCGTAGAGCTCGAACAGGAAGTCGAAGGCGAAGTCCTTGATCTCCTGCTTCCGAGCGTCGGAGAGACGCTCCATCTCACGCTGGAACTTGTAGCCGATGTAGTAGCCGTGCACGGCCTCGTCCTTGATGATGAGGCGGATGAGGTCAGCGGTATTGGTCAGCTTGGCGCGGCTCGACCAGTACATGGGCAGGTAGAAGCCGGAATAGAACAGGAAGCTTTCAAGGAAGGTGGAGGCCACCTTTTTCTTGAGCGAGTCCCCGCTTTCGTACTGGGCCAGAATGAGCTGGGCCTTGCGCTGCAGGAATTCGTTTTCTTCCGACCAGCGATAGGCGTCGTCGACATCGGGCGTCAGGCACAGGGTCGAGAAGATCGAGGAATAGGAGCGGGCATGCACCGCTTCCATGAAGGAGATGTTGGAGAGCACCGCTTCTTCATGCGGGGTCTGCGCATCTGCCATCAGCCGCACCGCGCCGACGCCGTTCTGGATGGTGTCGAGCAGGGTCAGCCCGGTGAAGACGCGGATGGTGAGCTGCTGCTCTTCCGGCTTCAGCGTCCCCCAGGACGGGATGTCGTTGCTGAGCGGCACCTTTTCGGGCAGCCAGAAATTGGAGGTCAGGCGGTTCCAGACCTCCAGATCCTTGTCGTCCTGGATGCGGTTCCAGTTGATGGCGCGGACGCGGCTGATGGGCCTTGCGTGCATATTCATGGGTTTGGATGCCTTCTTATCAGAGCGCGCAGGAGACACAGCCCTGAACCTCAGTTCCTTCAAGGGCAAGCTGGCGGAGACGGATGTAGTATATGGTCTTGATGCCCTTCTTCCAGGCGTAGATTTGCGCCTTGTTGATATCGCGGGTGGTCGCGGTATCGCGGAAGAACAGGGTCAGCGACAGGCCCTGGTCGACGTGCTGGGTGGCCGCCGCATAGGTGTCGATGATCTTTTCCGGCCCGATTTCATAGGCATCCTGGTAATATTCCAGGTTGTCATTATCCAAATAGGCCGCCGGATAATAAACGCGGCCGATCTTGCCTTCCTTGCGGATCTCGATCTTGGAGACGATCGGGTGGATCGAGGAGGTCGAGTGGTTGATATAGGAGATCGAGCCGGTCGGCGGCACGGCCTGCAGGTTCTGGTTGTACAGCCCGGTCATCATGACCTTGGCCTTCAAGTCCTTCCAGTCTTCCTGGGTCGGCAGGTGAATGCCGGCCTTCTCGAACAGCTCGGCCACTTTGGGTGTCGCCGGGGTCCACTCCTTGTCAGTGTATTTGTCGAAATAGCTGCCATCGGCATATTTCGACTTGCCGAAGCCCTTGAAGGTTTCGCCGCGCTCGGTGGCGATCAGGTTCGACGCGCGGATGGCGTGATAGGTCACCGCGTAGAAATACATATTGGTGAAGTCGACGCCTTCTTCCGAGCCGTAGAAGATGCGTTCGCGGGCCAGGAAACCGTGCAGGTTCATCTGCCCAAGGCCAATGGCGTGGCTATCGGCATTGCCCTTGGCGATGGAAGGCACCGAGCTGATATTGCTCATGTCCGACACGGCGGTCAGCGCGCGGATCGAGGTCTCGATGGTCTGGCCGAAATCTTCGGAGTCCATCGCCTTGGCGATATTGAGCGAGCCGAGATTACAGGAAATATCCTTGCCCATGTGCTCGTAGCTCAGATCCTCGTTGTAGATCGAGGCGTCGCTGACCTGCAGGATTTCCGAGCAGAGGTTGGACATGGTGATGCGCCCATCGATCGGGTTGGCCCGGTTCACCGTGTCCTCGAACATGATGTAGGGATAGCCGCTCTCGAACTGGATCTCGGCGATGATCTGGAAGAATTCGCGCGCCTTGATCTTCTTTTTCTTGATCCGCTTGTCCTCGACCATCTCGCGGTATTTCTCGGTGACCGAAATCTCGGTCATCGGCACGCCATAGACGCGCTCCACGTCATAGGGCGAGAACAGGTACATATCCTCGTTGTCGCGGGCCAGTTCGAAGGTGATGTCGGGGATCACGACGCCCAGCGAAAGCGTCTTGATGCGAATCTTTTCGTCGGCATTTTCGCGCTTGGTGTCGAGGAAACGCATGATGTCGGGGTGGTGGGCATGGAGGTACACTGCCCCTGCCCCCTGACGCGCGCCAAGCTGGTTGGCATAGGAGAAGCTGTCTTCCAAGAGCTTCATCACCGGCAGCACGCCTGAGGACTGGTTCTCGATCTGCTTGATGGGGGCGCCCATCTCACGGATATTGGTCAGGCTCAGCGCCACGCCGCCGCCGCGCTTGGACAGCTGCAGCGCCGAATTGATGGCGCGGCCAATGGATTCCATATTGTCTTCGACGCGCAGCAGGAAGCACGAGACGAGCTCGCCGCGCTGCTTCTTGCCGGCATTGAGGAAGGTCGGGGTCGCGGGCTGGAAGCGGCCGGAAATGATCTCGTCGACAAGGTTCTTTGCCAGCACTTCGTCGCCGCGCGCCAGGGCCAGCGCGACCATGCAGACGCGGTCTTCATAGCGCTCGAGATAGCGCTTACCGTCAAAGGTCTTGAGCGTGTAGCTGGTGTAATATTTGAACGCGCCCAGGAAGGTGGGGAAGCGGAACTTCTTGTCATAGGCGTAATCATAAAGATCGCGCACGAAGTTGAAGCTATAGTGATCGAGCACGTCCTGCTCGTAATAGCCTTCCTCGACGAGATAGGTCAGCTTTTCGCGCAGATTGTGAAAGAACACCGTGTTCTGGTTCACATGCTGCAGGAAATACTGGTGGGCCGCCTGCTTGTCCTTGTCGAACTGGATCTTGCCCTGCTCATCGTAGAGATTGAGCATGGCATTGAGCGCATGATAATCCAGTGCAGCCTCGTGCTTGTCTTGCGAAGGCTTACCGGCCGGCCGTTCTTCGGTGCGGTCTAGTGTGAGCGTGTCCAAAACCGTTCCAGTCCTTGTCTGACATTGGCGACATCCTCATCGGTTCCGAGCAGTTCGAAACGGTAGAGGAGCGGCACGGCGCATTTCTGGCTGACGATGTCGCCTGCAATGCAATAACCGGTGCCGAAATTGGTGTTGCCCGCGGCGATGACGCCGCGGATGAGTTCGCGATTATGCGCGACATTGAGGAAGCGGATGACCGGCTTGGGCACCGCGCCCTTGCCATCCCCACCGCCATAGGTGGGCAGCACCAGCACGAAAGGCTCGTCCATCACCGGCGGCTCGCTTGCAGCGTCCACCGGCAGGCGCACCCCGTCTACGCCCAGCCTCTCGATGAAGCGATGGGTGTTTTCCGACGTGCTGGAATAATAGACGAGGCCGCTCATGGTCAGGGCCCTGCTCCAAAAAATCAGGCGAGGTTGCCGATCATGTCGGGACGAAAACCGGCCCAGTGCATGTCACCGGCCACGACCACGGGAACTTGGCGATAGCCCATCTCTTCAACGCGCGCATAGGCGTCGGCGTCGGCGGAGATGTCGACAACGGTGTAGTCGAGGCCCTTGCGGTCGAGCGCGCGGGTGGTGGCGGTGCACTGGACGCAGGCAGGCTTGCTATAGACGGTGATGCTCATCGTAATCCTCACAGGACTGATCGTATGCGAATGGCTCCTGCCATCCGCGGGTGGACGTTTGGGTGCAAGGCAGGCCTTCTGGCATGGATACGACCTGGACCCTTGCTGGGCCGCTCCGGCATCGCTTCAAAGTCAAACACGCGAACCATCGCTTCAGTCATTCCCAAGTCACGAGCGCGCACACGCCCGCCTGCCGTAATCCGGCTTCGTCCGGTCTGTCGTTGACGCTGTTACCAACCCCGGGCCCGCGGGAGGGCGGACCCAAGAACTTGCCCCGTGCCCCGGCCCTGCATCAGTCGTATCGCCGATGCTTGTTCCGAGGGCTTGTCCGAAGCTCTTTCAGGAGCGCCGGACCGAGGATCAGGTTCACGCGATTCATCTTCGTCGTCAACGCCAGAAAATCACAACACCTAGTGCCCAACCCCTCGCTACCAACAAGGGATGGTATGGGTAATATGTGGATTGTGGGGACAAATATCAAGCAAAACAGTGCCGTTGGAGTGCCGATTTGATTGGCGCTTCACGCGCCTCAACCGGCCTCTGAACTGCGCTAGATTCCGCCGCTAAAGCCACGGAAAATCTCGCTGTTCCGGTCGCTCCAGCCCTGCTTAACCGGGCGTTCACCATAGGGGGAAGCCCGATTCTCCCCTACGCCAAAACTGTCAAGCGCGGAATTTTTGACGCCAATGCGACAGCGCCAGGGATATCCACCGCTATCCACATGGACACCACATCTTGTGCCCCGGCGTAAACCATTCCGACGCTCGGCACGCGACAGCCTCAGCCGCCCCTGTTAAGGTTTCGTCAACCATAGGAGGCCGGACATGCGCGTCCCCAACGCCGGACAGGACCTGATCGAGCGCCGCATCGTGCGCGAAGGCAAGGCGCTGGCCGAAGCCATCCTGGCTGACTACGCCGACCCGCCAAATTTCCCGTCTCCTGGACTATGGTCGGCCTTTGGCGCCACGGGCACACGGCTGTCTACCCTGATGCGCGGACTGGCCCTGCGTTCCTGAGACATAGGCCGCAATTCCAATTCCACCAGCATCCTCCATGCATTAGTGTCCCAAGCCAGGAGGACTGATGCGCATTTTGCTGGTGGAGGATAATGAGGATCTTGGCGAGGCCATTGAAAAGCGCCTGCGCTCGGCCGGGCATTCGGTGGAATGGGTGCGCGACGGGAACGACGTACTCCCGGCCGCCGAGGCGGAGCCGTTCGACGCCGTCGCGCTCGATCTCATGCTGCCCAATCGCGACGGAATCAGCCTCATTGCCGAATTGCGGCGGCACAAGTTCACGGCGCCGATCCTGGTGATCACCGCGCGCTCGGAAATCGACGACAAGGTCAGCCTGCTCGATCTGGGGGCCGACGACTATCTGGTCAAGCCTTTCGACCTCAGAGAACTGGAAGCCCGTCTGCGGGCGCTGCTGCGCCGCACCGGCGGGCAGGCATCCAGCACCGTTACGGTGGGCAATCTCGAACTGGATGTCGCCGGGCTCAACGCGTCCATTGCCGGCAAGCCGCTGGAACTGGGCCGCCGGGAGTTCCGCCTGCTCGAAATCCTTGTGGCTCATGCCGGTAAGGTCGTGGTCAAGGAAAGGCTTATGAACCAGCTTTTCAACTTTGATGAAAACGTCTCGGTCAACGCCTTGGAATTGCACATTTCTCGCCTGCGCAAAAAGCTTGAGGCCGCCAATATCGAGATCGGCACGGTGCGTGGCGTCGGCTATGTCGTGCGGGTGAGCGGGCCGCAGGGGTGATGGACGCTGGGCACAAGCGCTTCTCCATCCGCCGGCGCATCTTCGCGCTGGCCGTTGCCCTGTTGCTGGCCGCGTCGCTGGTGCTGATTGTCTTTATTCGCGATTATGCCGATCGCGCCTCCGACCGCGCATTCGACCGCCTGCTGGCCGCCTCAGCGCTGACCATTGCGGGGGCGGTGCAGGTCGAGAACGAAGCCGTGGTCGTGGAGATACCCTTTGCTGCCTTTGCCATGTTCTCTGGGCAGGACCGGGTGTTCTACGCCGTCGAAGACCCGGACGCGCTGACGGTTACCGGCTATGAGGACCTTGCTGCGCAATTGGGCGAAACGGTTTCGTCCGAACCCGTTTTCACCGATATGCGCTACCGCGGCGAGTTGGTCAGAGTGGCCAGTGTGGGGCGGCTGATCTCGACGCCCAGCGATACCGGCTGGGTGACCATCCATGTCGCCGAAACGCAAAACCAGCGCGCCACGCTCGCCAATGAAATCCTCTCCAATGCCGTGCTGCCGGTGCTGGCGCTGACCCTTCTGGCCATTGGCCTGGTGTGGTTCGGCATTTCGCGCATGTTCGCGCCGCTGACCGAGCTCGAACATGAACTGCGCATCCGCCCGCCAGACGATCTGTCGCCGATTTCCGTGCCGGTCCCGAACGAAGTCGAGCATCTCGCCTCAGCGCTCAATGGCTTCATGGCTCGCCTGCAAAAGGCGATGGAGCGGGTGAGCGGACTGGTGGCCGAGGCTGCCCATGAAGTGCGCACTCCCCTCGCCTCGCTGCGTGCCCAGGCGGAAGTCGCCATGGATGAACAAGACCCCGAAGCCCTGCGCAGGCGGGTCGCACGCATCCATACTGGCGCGGTGCAGGCCAGCCAGTTGGTCAGCCAGCTTCTGATGGAGGCCACCATCTCCCACCGCATGGAGAACAGCGATATCGAAACCACCACCCTTGCGTCTGTCATCGGCGAGGTCCGCCAGCGCCTTGACCCCGACCAGGCACAAAGGCTGCGCATCCATCTCGATGCCGGAGCGTCAGAAGCGCCCTTGCGCGGCGACCGCGTGGCCTTGCGCGAAATGATGCGCAATGTGGTGGACAACGCGCTGGTCTACTCGGATGAACATGTCGATATCGCCGGCCATATCCGGGACGGTCGCCTGCTGATCGAGGTGAGCGATCGCGGTCCCGGCATCGCCGATGCCGAAAAGTCGGGCGTTCTGGAGCGTTTCAAGCGCGGCCAGTCCAGCGCCGGCACGGTGGGATCGGGTCTTGGCCTGTCGATAGTGGCCCGCGTGACCCAGGCGCACCAGGGGCACCTGGCCCTGTTGGACCGGGACGGAGGCGGCTTGACCGTTGCAATCACCCTGCCCTTGTCGCGCCGTTCGGCCGGTGTGGGGTCGTCGCTGAGCCTGTGGGCCGGGTTCGTTCTTGTGGGGGCGCTGCTGCTGCCGCCCTCCCCGGCCGAAGCAATGACCACCACCTATCCGGCGCGCGACGGCTCAACGGCGACCGCCCTGCACATCCTGGGGGTCACCGACACGCCGCTCTTCGCCCACTTCATCGAGGCATTTCAGGCCCAGCGCAGCAATGTCACCATCGTCTACGAAGAAACCGACTCCTTGCCGCTTTACGAAGGCTTTTTGTCCGGCAGTCTGGAAACGCCGCCGGACCTGCTGATCAGTTCCGCATCGGACCTGCAATTGAAGCTCGCCAATGATGGTTACGCGCTGGCCTATGACAGTCCTTACCTGGCCAGCCTTCCGGACTGGGCGCATTGGCGCAACGAGGTCTTCGGTTTCACCTTCGAGCCCGCCGTGATCATCTACAATCGGGACCTGATCGCCGATGACGAGGTACCGCGCACCCATCTGACGCTGGCCGAACTGCTCGAGACCCAGACAGACCGCTTCCGCGGCAAGATTGCAACCTACGACATCGCCCTGTCCGGGGTGGGCTACCTGCTGGCGGCGCAGGACCAGACCATCTCCTCGACCTTCTGGCGCCTCGCCAGCGCCTTCGGGCGGGTCAATGCGCGCTTCTCGGGTTCCAGCCCCGCCATTCTCAACGGCGTGGCCGACGGCACGCTGGCGCTCGGCTACAACGTCCTGGGTTCCTACGCCTTTGCCCGAAAGGCGGAAGGCGCGCCCATCGAAATCGTGGTGCCCGACGACTATGTGCTGGTCCTGACGCGCTCCATGATGATCCCGCGCAATGCGCCCAATGCAGAGCTGGCCAAGAGTTTCGTCGATTTCGCGCTGTCGCCTGCCGGGCAGGCCGTAGCGGCCGGGCCGACCTCGCTCGGAGCGGTCGTGCCTCAGAGCGCGGGCGAGTGGACCAGCGAAGCCATTGCCGCCCGCGGCCGCGGGGTCATCCAGCCAATCCCGCTGGGTCCGGGCTTGTTGGTGGCGCTCGATACGCTGCGGCGGCAGCGCTTCCTCGACACCTGGCAGGAAATCGTCTCGCCCAAGCCATGACCTGACGGCATGGGCAGGTGACCGCAGGAGAAGATTTTCGCTCAGCGCATGGCTGGGGTGACCAATCGCCCCCTACCGGAGGGGCGGGGCAGGGTCCATCTACAGGTCATGGAAACGACCCGGGCCGTTCCGGGTTGAACAGGAAGGATTGAAAATGAGCACCCCGCGCAAGAACAAGTTCTTTGCGACCCTCGACACTTTTGCCACCGTATTCGGCAGCGCTGCTGCTGTGTCGGCGGCGGTCGAAGCAGGACGGGTGCCCAAGGCCAAGCACCTGGACAATCTGGGCATCGACCCGGTCGCGTTCCGCAACATCGGCAAGGTCTAAGCTCCGCTTCACTAGCGTCGTAGCTTGGTCAGGCGCGGGGCCCAGGCCCCTCCCTCCCGAGGCTCCAGCGCCACACCCGCCGATATGACAGGCCCGGCTGCCAGATCCCTCCCTGGCAGCCGGGCTTTTTCTTGCCTGCGTTTTGCAGGCAGGGTCAGTCTTCGTCAGTCGCCAGTTGTCCCAGCACCCCGCCCTGCCCACGCAGTCGCATGATCAGCGGCACGCCCACGGCGATAATGGCAGCGACATACAGCGTGATCGAGATCGGCGAGGAAATCAGCACGCCGATGTCGCCCTGGCTGATGGCCAGCGCCCGGCGCAATTGCTGTTCGGCCATTGGCCCCAGGATCAGGCCCACAACGGCAGGCGCGATTGGATAGCCGAAGCGGCGCAGCAGATAGCCCAGAATGCCGAAGACAAGCAGCAGCACCAGTTCAAACGAAATCCGCACCGGACCAAAGCCCATGGACATGGCACCATTGGCTCCGAGCGTTCCCAGCGTGGCGAAGGTCAGAATGCCCGCATAGAGCCAGTGCTTGGGAATGGTCAGCAGTTTCACCCAAAGCCCGATCAGCGGCAGGTTGAGCACCAGCAGCATGAAGTTGGCCACCAGGAGGCTCGCAATCAGCGCCCAGACCAGCGGGGCATTGTTGGCGAACAGCAAGGGGCCGGGCTGCAGGCCGAATTGCTGGAAGCCGGCGAGCATGATGGCGGCGGTGGCCGTGGTTGGCAGGCCCAGCGTCAACAGCGGCACCAATGTACCGGCCGCCGAGGCATTGTTTGCGGCTTCCGGTCCGGCCACGCCTTCAATGGCGCCATTGCCGAATTCCTCGGGCTTTTTCGAGAATGTCTTCTCGGTGCTGTAGGAGAGGAAACTGGCCACATCGGCCCCACCCGCCGGCATGGCGCCAATGGGGAAGCCGATAAAGGTGCCGCGCAACCAGGAGGCCCAGCTGCGTTTCCAGTCCTCCAGTGTCATCCAGACCGAACCCTTGACTGCCGTCACTTCGGTATTGGCCTGGTCGCGGTCCGAGGCCGTCTTGAGCGTCTCGCCAATGGCGAACAGCGCCACGGCGAGCGTTGTCACCTCGATGCCGTCGAGCAGGTCCATGACGTTGAAGGCAAGGCGCGTCTGGCCGGTCTGCAAATCGATGCCGATCAGGCCCAGGCCCAGCCCGATGAACAGCGCCGTCAGCCCGCGCAGGGCCGAGTCCCCGAACGCCGCCGAAACGGTCACGAAGGCGAGAACCATCAGGGCGAAATAGTCCCAGGGGCCAAAGGACAGGGCAAATTTGACCACGAAGGGCGCAATAAACGCCAGTCCCAGGGTCGCCAACAGGCCGGCAACGAAAGAGCCGATCGCGGCAGTGGCCAGTGCCGGACCGCCCCTACCCTGGCGGGCCATCTTGTTGCCCTCGAGCGCGGTGACGATGGAGGCGCTTTCGCCAGGCGTATTGAGCAGGATCGAGGTGGTCGATCCGCCGTACATGCCACCATAGTAGATTCCGGCGAACATGATGAGCGAGCCGGCCGGGTCCAGCTTGTAGGTCACTGGCAGCAAGAGCGCCACGGTGAGCGCCGGGCCGATGCCGGGCAGCACGCCCACGGCGGTGCCCAGGGTCACGCCGATCAGCGCATAAATCAGATTGTGCACCTGCAGGGCCGAGAGCAGCCCCTGGGCGAGAAGGTCGAAAGTTTCCATCAGAAGGGAGTTCCCGTCGTCAGCAGGCGTTCCAGCACGCCGGCGGGCAGCGACAATTGCAGGCCTTTGGCGAAGATGAACCAGACGGCAAAGGAGAATACCGTCCCGATCGCGAAGGTCTGCCAAAGCGGCCCGCGCCCAAATGCTCGGGCCGTACAGGCAAACAGCACGCCCGTGCCGATGGAGAACCCGGCCGTCGAGAGCAGCAGAATCTGCCCGATTAGACCGCCTACAATCCAGAAGATCGGCGCATAGTTGTCCTTGCTGCGTTCAGGAAAGCTGCCGCGCATGGCCGAAACAACGGTACCGATGGCCAGAAGCACGAGGCCAGTCGCGATCACATAGGGAAAGACTGTGGGTCCGACCCGCTGCTGCAGGGGTGGCAGGCGCATCTGACTGGTCTGCCAGAAGATCACCACCGCAAGCCCGGCGAGAACGGCGGCGATAACAAGCGCCGCCCCATCGGGGCGACGCTCGCGGCTGGGAGAGCCTGTTGTCATTGCACCAGGCCGATATCTTTCAGGATAGCCTCGGTGGCCGTCTTGTCAGCTTCAAGCTGGGCGGCGAAGGCCTCGCCGTCAAGATAGGTGTCGACCCAGCCGCGGGTTTCAAGCGCAGCCTGCCAGGTCTCGGACTCGGCCATGGCCTTCACGTCTGCCGTAATAGCGGCCTTCTGCTCATCGCTGAGGCCGGGGGCGGCGGCAACCATGCGCCAGTTCTGCACAGCCACATCGACGCCCTCTTCCATCAGGGTCGGAGCATCGAAGCCGGGCACGCGGGTGTCGGTCGAAACGGCCAGCAGACGCAGTTCACCGGCTTCAATCTGCGAAGCGAATTCGCTGACGCCGGAGAGGCCTACGGTGACCTGACCGCCCAGAATGGCGGCAAGGGCTTCACCACCGCCCGAATAGGCGATGTAGTTGACCTGGGTGGGGTCCACGTCGACGGCCTTGGCGATCAGGCCTGCGGTGATGTGATCGACACCACCGGCCGAACCACCAGCCCAGGCCACGGCGCCCGGATCTTCCTTGAGCTTGGCGACCAGATCGTCAACCGACTGAATGTCGGATGCGGCGGGCACCACCAGAGCCACCGCTTCACCGGTGAGGCGCGCGATGGGGGTGACGTCTTCGAGGGTCACCGGCGACATGTTGGTCAGGATAGCACCGACCATCACATAACCGCCCACGATCAGGGCATTGGGATTGCCATTTTCCTGGTTGGCGAACTGGGCCAGGCCAATGGTGCCGCCGGCGCCGGGCACGTTGGTGACCTGCACGTTGTCCGAAATGCCTTCGGCCTGCATGGCCTCCTGCATGGTGCGTGCGGTCTGATCCCAGCCGCCACCTGGGCCAGCCGGCGCCATGATGGTGTAATCGGCAGCAAATGCAGGTGCGGAAAGGGCGCCGGTTACCAGCGCCGCGAGAAGCAGCTTGTTCATAGTTCCTCCCTAGAACAATAGCGAACGTCGTTACGTCCGTGGGAACAGCTTATGCCTGCTCCCTGTCATCGTCCTGTCAGGAAGGCTAGGCCTTTGGGATAGGCCTGAGCAAGCATGTCACGCGCATCGCCCTTCAAGCGCTGATGTCAACCAGGACCCGGCCCTTCACCTCGCCTTTGAGGATTTGCGTGGCCTTATCCGGCAGCGCTGCGAGTGCCAATTCCTCGACATTGCCGGCATAGGCCGCGAAGTCGAACAGCCCGGCCAGCCGCGTCCAGGCATCGGTGCGCGCATCGAAAGGCTGCATGACGCTGTCGATGCCCAATAGGTTCACCCCGCGCAACAGGAATGGCAGCACATTGGTGTCGAGCTTGATTCCGGCCGCATTGCCCAGGCTCGCCACCGCGCCGCCATAGGCGATCTGCCGCAAGAGCTTGCCCAGCACGTCGCCACCAACGCAGTCGATGGCCGCGGCGAAGCGCGCCGTTTCCAGCGGCTTGTCGGGCTGCGCCATGAATTCATTGCGGTAGATGATATTGGCCGCGCCGAGATCGCGCAGCATATCGGCATGCTGCGGGCGCCCGGACAAAGCCGCCACCGAATAGCCCAGGCGTCGCAGCAGAGCCACGGCGATCGAACCCACCCCGCCAGCGGCACCCGTGACCAGCACCTCGCCATTCGATGGTGTCAGGCCTGCCCATTCAAGCCGGTTGATGGCCAGCATCGCGGTCAATCCAGCCGTTCCCATGATCATGGCATCGCGCGTTGTCAGATTGGCCGGTAGCGGTACCAGCCAATCGGCTTTGACCCGCGCCCGTTCGGCATAGCCGCCCCAATGGGCTTCCCCGACCCGCCAGCCAGTCAGCACCACCTGGTCACCGACGCGATACCGGAAGTCGTCGCTTTCGCGCACGGTGCCGGCAAAGTCGATGCCGGCGACATGAGGATAGGTACGCACCAGGCCACCCTGCCCCATCAGGCACAGCCCATCCTTGTAGTTCAGCCCGGCCCATTCGATATCCACCGTGACATCGCCCTCGGGCAGGCGCGCGTCCTCGAGCGTCTGTACCGCTGACGAGACGGTCCCATCTTCAGCTTTCTCTGTCAGCAGGGCACGGAAACTCATGGGCCTTCTCCTCTACTTTTGCTCTTGGGCATGTGGCCAGAATGACGACTTATCCACGCCCCGGCAATCACGTCTATCCTCCTTCCATCCCCGCCACACACGCGGCCCCGACGCAGGGCCGGGCGGGGAGGCCGGGAAGAGGGGCGCCTCTTTACGCGGGTAGAAGCTCGGCAGCCGGACCTGCAATAACGGTACCGCCTGAATCCGGACCCGTGGAAAATCCGTGTTTCCGTGACGAACGGCCAGTGGCTCTTGCCCTTGAACGTTCATCTTTCTGGGCCGCTGGCCGTTCGTCACCGTGTATCCGCAAGCCGAGAGGCCGGGCGGCGCCTTTGCTCGCCCCTACCCCGCTGCCTCCGTTGCCGCAATCGCCGTCATGTTGACGATGCCACGGCTGGTCACCGTCGGCGCCAGGATGTGCGCAGGCTGGGCCGTGCCCATCAGGATAGGGCCGATATGCAGGCCATTGTTCATCTCCTTGAGCAGGGTCATGGACAGATTGGCCGCCTCCAGGTTCGGGAAGATCAGCAAATTGGCTTCGCCCTTGAGCACGGAGTCCGGAATATAGCGCTCACGCAGGCTCTCATTGATCGCCAGATCGCCCTGCATTTCGCCCTCGACCATCAGGTCCGGCGCCTCGGCCTTGAGCCGATCATAGACCTTCCGCATCTTTTCGCTGGTTTCGCCGTCGCGGGAACCGAAGTTGGAATAGCTCAGCAAGGCGGCCTTGGCCTCAATGTTGAAGCGCTTGAGGTGGTCACGGGCCTGCAGGGCAATCGAGACCAGCTCGTCCTCGGTGGGGTCGATATTGGCGTAGGTATCGGCCAGGAAGAATACCCCGCGATTGAGGATCAGCATGGACAGGGCCGAAAGTTGTTGCGCCCCCGGTGCCACCCCGATCACCGAATGGATGTCGCGGGCATGTTTGATGAACCGCCCCTGCAATCCGCAGATCAGCGCATCGGCCTCGCCGCGCTTGACGGCCAGCGCGCCAATCACAGTGGTGTTGGTGCGCACAATGGTCTTGGCGGTATCGGGGGTGACGCCCTTGCGCCCAACCAGCGCATGGAAGTCGGCGACATAGTCGCGATAGCGCGGATCGTCTTCGGGGTTGATGACCTCAAAATCCGTGCCGGGCCGGATGGTTAGCCCGAAGCGTTCCAATCGCGATTCAATCACCGATGGGCGGCCGATCAGGATCGGCTTGCCGATGCCGTCTTCGAGAATGACCTGTGCGGCGCGCAGCACGCGCTCGTCCTCGCCATCTGCATAAGCGATGCGCTGGCCCGACGCCTGTGCCCGCTCGATCATCGGCTTCATCACCAGGCCGGAGCGGAAGACAAAGCGGCGAAGCTGATCGCTGTAGGCATCGAAATCGGCAATCGGACGGGTGGCGACTCCGCTCTCCATGGCCGCCTTGGCCACTGCCGGCGCAATTCTCAAGATCAGCCGCTGATCGAAGGGATTGGGGATCAAATAGTCCGGCCCGAAGATCGCCGGCACACCATGCGCGGTCGCTTCGAGGCCCGGTTCGTGGGCGAGTTTGGCGATGGCATGGGCAGCGGCCGCCTTCATTTCCTCGTTGATGATGGTGGCGCCACAATCGAGCGCGCCACGGAACAGGAACGGGAAGCAGAGGACATTGTTGACCTGGTTGGGATAGTCCGAGCGCCCCGTGCAGACCAGCGCATCGGGCCGCGCTTCCTTGGCCAGTTCCGGCATGATCTCGGGAATGGGATTGGAGAGCGCCAGGATCAGCGGATTGGGCGCCATGTCCTTCATCATGTTGGGCTTGAGCGCCCCGGCCTTGGAGAGGCCCACAAAGATATCCGCCCCCGCCATGACGGCGCTCAGCTCTGTCTCGTCGGTGTCCTGGGCAAAGGCGCCACGCCAGCGGTCCACCGAATTATCCCGCTTCTTGGTCACCAGCCCCTTGGAGTCGGCAATCCAGATGTTTTCCCTTTTTGCACCAACGGCAATCAACATGTTCATGCAGGCAATCGCGGCCGCTCCTGCCCCGGAAGTGACAATCTTGGCCTTGGCGATGTCCTTCTTGACCAGCCGCATGGCGTTGATGACGGCAGCGGCCACAATGATGGCCGTACCGTGCTGGTCGTCATGGAAGACGGGGATATTCATCCGCTCGCGCAGCGCTTCCTCGATCTCAAAGCATTCCGGTGCCTTGATGTCTTCGAGGTTGATGCCGCCAAAGCTGGGTTCCAATGGCGCAACAATCTCGATGAAGCGTTTGGGGTCCTGTTCATTGACCTCGATATCGATCGAGTCGATGCCGGCGAACTTCTTGAAAAGGACCGCCTTGCCTTCCATCACCGGCTTGCTCGCCAGCGCCCCGATATTGCCCAGCCCCAGCACAGCCGTACCGTTGGAAATCACGGCGACCAGATTGCCCTTGGAGGTGTATTTGTAAGCGTCGGCCGGATTGGCGGCAATTTCCTCGCAGGGGGTGGCCACCCCGGGTGAATAGGCCAACGAGAGGTCGCGGGTGTTTGCAAGCGGCTTGGTGGCTACAATCTCCAGCTTCCCCGGCTTGGGGAACTCGTGAAAATACAGCGCAGCCTCGCGCAGGTTGGCAGCCTTTTCGTCGGACATCACTCTCTCCCATCTGCGGAGCGGCACGGTCCCGCGCCAGTTTGCACCCCACGCCGCAAAAGCTTCTCAAGAACAGCTCTGACCTATCAAGGGAAGTTATGCCTTAGTCGTAAGCCAATGGACCGGATTTTCGGAAACACAGGCGGATGCGGCAGCTGGCGGGTTGATTGGTTCAGATTTGCTGATACACATTTCCATTTTGATCCATTAGGCAGCACCGTATCAGCATGAGCCGCAATTTCCTGGTTATCGACCCTGAAGAAGGCATTGACGTGCTCAAGGGCCTGGCCTCGCCGATCCGCGTCAAGATGCTGAAATTACTGCATGTCGAAGGCGCGATGAATGGCAATGACATCGCCGAAAAGCTTGGACTGCCGCAGTCGACCGTATCGACAAATCTGCAGATTTTGGAGAGTGCGGGACTGATCCGCACCGAGACGCAGAAGGCACGCAAGGGCAATCAGAAGATTTGCCATTCGACATTCGATGAAGTGCTGGTGATGTTCAAGGATGACATCGAGCCACTCCGTGCCAACACGATCGAAGTGTCCATGCCGCTGGGGCTCTACACCAGCTGCGACGTATCAGCCCCTTGTGGCCTGTGCTCGAGCGACGGCATTATCGGGCTGCTCGACGTGCCCGACACCTTTCTCGATCCCGACCGCATGAAGGCGGGGCTGATCTGGTTCACGCGCGGCTACCTCGAATATCAGTTCCCCAACAATGCCAAGCTGGCCCAGAACACCATTGAATCGATGGAGTTCATGCTGGAATTGAGCTCGGAAGTCCCCGGCACCTCGGCGGACTGGCCAAGCGACATCACCTTGTCGGTGAATGGCACCGAGATCGGCACCTGGCTCTCAACCGGCGATTTCGGCGACAAGCGCGGTGTTTACACGCCCGATTGGTGGAAGCTCAAGGGCAGCCAATACGGCAAACTCAAAAGCTGGCGCGTGACCATGGACGGGACCTATGTGGATGGGATGAAGATTTCACCGGTCTCATTGCACGACCTCGACCTGGGCAATCACCATTCGATCCGGCTGCGCATCGCGGTCAAGCCCGATGCCAAACACCCCGGCGGCATCAATATATTCGGCCGCGGTTTCGGCAATTACGACCAGGACATTATCCTCCGGCTGCAAACCGCGCCCTGACTTATCCTCGCCCTCGACTTCCGCGCTAATCTCGCCGTTCAGCGGAGCGCAATCGCGCTCGGCCAAAAATCATATTTTTGTTCTTGCGCAGGCAAGGCGCCATCGCTTAAAACGTCTTTACTGATACAAATCAGAAAAACGGAATTAGTGGGAGGGGCCGGTGAAGGCGTCCGTCATTGCCAACAAGGATTACACGATCTCTAAAATCGACGATCGTGTCTATGGGGCTTTTCTCGAGCATTTGGGCCGGGCAGTTTATGAAGGCATCTATGAGCCAGATCATCCGACTGCCGACAAGGACGGCATGCGCGGCGATGTGATCGATCTGGTCAAGAAGCTCAACGTTCCGGTGGTGCGCTATCCGGGCGGCAACTTCGTTTCTGCCTATAACTGGGAAGATGGCATCGGCCCGCGCGAAGAGCGTCCTGTTCGGCTCGATCTGGCCTGGCACACCTCGGAAAGCAACGCCGTGGGCGTTCACGAATTCGCCGACTGGTGCGCCACCGTGGGCACCGAGATGATGCTGGCGGTCAATCTGGGTTCGCGCGGCGTCGATGACGCCCGCAACTTCCTGGAATATGTCAATCATCCTGGCGGTTCCTATTGGTCCGACCTGCGCATCAAGAACGGCCGCAAGGAACCATGGAACGTCAAGATGTGGTGCCTGGGCAACGAGATGGACGGCCCCTGGCAGGTCGGCCACAAGGATGCCGACGAGTATGGCAAGCTGGCTGCCAACACGGCTCGCGCCATGCGCATGTTCGACAAGTCGCTCGAACTGATCGTCTGCGGCTCGTCCAACTCGGACATGCCCAGCTATCCCGATTGGGAACGCATCGTGCTCGAGCACACCTATGATCATGTCGATCATATCTCGCTGCACATGTATTTCGCCAATCGCGATGACAACACACCCAATTACCTTGGGTTGGCCGAGAAGCTCGATACCTATATCGAGACCGTCGCCGCGACCATCAAGCAGGTGAAGGCCAAGAAGAAGTCGAAGAAGGACGTTTATATCTCCTTTGACGAATGGAACGTCTGGTACCATTCGAACAAGAAGGATCGCGAGATCCTGGAGGGCAATAACGGCTGGCCGCATGCGCCGGGCCTGCTTGAGGACATCTATAATTTCGAAGATGTGCTGATGGTGGGGCTGATCCTTAATACCTTCATCCGCCGCTCCGATGTGGTGAAGATTGCCTGTATTGCCCAGCTCGTGAACGTGATCGCGCCGATCATGACCGAAAAGGGCGGCCCGGCATGGGCGCAGACCATCTACTACCCCTACTACTTTGCTTCGGTCTACGGCCGCGGCACGGCGCTGCAACTGGTCACCAACTCGCCCGGCTACGAAACAACACACGACAAGAACACCGCGTTTGTTGATGTTTCCGGCGTTCACAACGAGGAAGATGGCACGCTGAGTTTCTTCCTCGTCAATCGCCACACGAGCGAAAGCATCGAGACCGAAGTGAGCCTGCAGGGCTTCGCCAATGCCACGATCATCGACCATCAGGTGATGACCCATCCTGATCTCAAGGCCGTAAACACGGCCAAGAACCAGGAAGAGGTTGCACCGAAGAAAGGCAGCGGTGCAAAGGTCGATGGAGACACGCTGTCCGTCGTTCTGCCGCCCTATTCCTACCAGATGGTGCGGGTCAAAATCTGAACGCTCGACACACTCCTGGACCGTCAGATGAGCGGTCATCGACAGGCATATTCATGAGGCCCGCCCCCCGAAAGGCGGGCCTCACCGCATTTTGTATCATGGTATTGGATTTACATCACAAAACACATTGACAGCCTACCGCCCCTAGTTAAGTATGACTTATCGCGAGGCTGAGGATCCTCGCGAAGGAGGTGCAAATCGGCGCCTCGCAACGGGAGGAAATCAATGGATAGACGCAGTTTTTTGATTGGCACGACGGCCGTCGGTGCGCTGATGGTAGCGGGCAAGGGTCTTGCAGTTGCGCAGGAAGCAGAAGGTTCCGTGCCTGACCTGGCCCAGTTCCCGCGCAGCGAGACGGTCATCGTTCACAACCCCGAAGGCATCATCCGCAATCCAGGCTGGTTCAATCTTTGGGCCGTCGGCGCCGGCAACGGCACCAGTAACGGCCTGCACAATCTGACGACCGACACGCTCTGGTTCATTGACCCCGATGCCGGCATCGAAGGGGCCAGCGAAAACGCCGTTTATAACTCGCTGGCAGCCGATACCTGGCAGTACAACGAAGACTTCACTGAAATGACGGTGCCGCTCAAGCAGGGCATCTATTGGAGCGACGGCGTCGAGTTCACCGCAGACGACGTGGTGTTCACCGTCCAGAAGCAGGCCTCTACGCCTGGCACACCTTATAATGGCGCCTTCTCGGTGCAGGTTGCCGAAGTTACCGCGCCGGACAAGTACACGGTACATTTCAAGCTCAACAAGCCCAATTCCCGTTTCCACACCCTGTTCTCGGTGCGCTGGACAGCCGCCTGGATCATGCCCAAGCATATCTACGAGAATGTCGAAGACATCCTCAGCTATGAGGCAAACCCGCCGGTCTCACTGGGCCCCTACACGCTGCACTCGTTCGATCCGAACGGCACCTGGTATATCTGGGAAAAGCGCGAGGACTGGGAACGCACGGCGATGGGCATGATTGCCGAGCCCAAGCCGCGCTACATCATCTATCGCAACAACATTTCCACCGACAATCGCCTGATCGAGATCCGCAACGGCAATCTCGACATGGTCCACGACCTGACGCCGGAAGGCACGTTCTCGGTTGTGCAGCAGGACGACCAGATCCAGGGCTGGTTCCCGGGCTTCCCCTATGCCCACCCCGATCCTACGCTGGTGATGGCGATCTTCAATCACCAGGATCCCAAGTTCCAGGACAAGCGCGTACGCTGGGCCCTGGCGCTCATGCTCGACGCGCGCGCCATGTCGATGGCGTCCTATCGCGGTGCGGCCACGCTCTCGGCGATCTCGGTCCCGCCGACCGGCACGCATCCGCGCGACTATCATGCGCCTCTGCAGGACTTCCTGATCGATTACGAGATCGACACCGGCACCTCCAAGGTCAAGCCGTATGATCCCGATATCGGCCTGCAGATTGCTGACATGGTGCGCCCGCAATTCGGTGACGCTGTGCCGAGTGACGAGCAAGCTGTTCGCAATGCCTTTGGCTATGGCTGGTGGAAGCAGAACATTCCGGCTGCCGAAGAACTGCTGACGGCGGCCGGCTTCACCAAGAACGGCAACCAGTGGATGATGCCGGACGGCCAGCCGTTCGAATTCTCGGTCATGGTGCCGCAGGAAGGCGTGGTCAACCGTCTCGGTGTTATCATCGCCCAGACCTGGGCCCAGAACGGGGTTGGCGCCACCGCAGAAGTGGATGCCGATACCTGGGGCCGTCAGCGCGTTGGCAATTACGAGGTCAACATTGCCTGGGCCGTGGAAACCTGGGGCGGTCACCCTGACCTCAGCTTCTTCATGGACAGCTACCACTCGGCCTATGTTGCCGAGCCAGGTGAATCGCAGCCGGATCGCAACTGGATGCGCTGGAAAGATCCGCGTCTCGACGAAATCATCGAGAAGATCCGAGGCATCGACTTCAACGATCCCAAGGGCATCGAATACGGCCACGACTTCGTGAAACTGCACCTCGAAGAAATGCCGAACATTCCGATCATGGCGTACAACGTGTTCTCCATCCAGTCGAACCGGTTCTGGACCGGCTGGCCCGACGCGAACAACAACTACGCCAACCCTGTGACCAACTGGTCCAACGGCCGCTATATCTTCACCCAGATCTCCCCGGTCGAAGGGGCGAGCTAGCAGCCTCCCGGCGGCCCGATGCATATCGGGTCGCACGCAGGGGCGCGCCCACCGGTGCGCCCCTTTTCTCATATCGGTCGTGATGGCCGGTCTGAGAAGCGGTGAGCCGCATCGGGGTGACTGTCTTCGTTTTATGGCCACCCTTTTTCTCCCCGTGCGGGGAGAAGTGTTCGCTCTCGTTGCCCCCATCGAGACACGTTGGCAGCTGAAATTGAAGGACGATTGGCCCCGAATGCATTCATATCTCTGGTTTGCGGGAAAGAGACTACTGCAATTGATTGCAGTGATTTTCTTCGGCGTTTCCGCGATGTTCTTCGTGACCTATCTATCACCCATCGATCCTGTCGAGCAGGTTCTGGGGCGTCTGGCATCACGTTCCAATCTCTCTCCGGACGCCATTGCCTCGACGCGCGAGGCGCTTACCGCCATGTTCGGCACCGACCAGCCGATGATGACTCAATACTTCAATTTCTGGACGCGGGTGCTGCGCGGGGATCTTGGCGCCTCGCTGATGGCCTTTCCCACCCCGGCAATGGAACTGGTTATGCGCAGCATGCCATGGACCCTTGGCCTGCTGCTGACCTCGACCTTCATTACCTTCGTCATCGGCAATGTGATGGGCGGCCTGGCGGGCTATTTCCAGAACAACAGGTTCTTCAAGGCGTTTGGCATCCTGGCCATGGGCCTGCAGCCGATCCCCTACTATATCGTGGCCTTTATCATCCTGATCATTTTCGGATTTCTCTGGCCGGTTCTACCCATCTCGGGCGGGTTTGCCATGGATGTCCGCCCCAGCTGGACCCTGCCCTTCATTCTTTCGGTCCTGCAGCATTCACTGCTGCCGGCCTTCTCGCTGGTCCTGGTTGGACTTGGCGGGTGGTTCATCGGCATGCGCGCGCTGGTCAGTAACATCGTCACGGAAGACTATGTCACCTATGCCGAGCTGGCTGGCGTAAAGCGCAATACCGTTGTCGCTAGCTATGTGATGCGCAACGCGCTGGTGCCGCAGATCACGGCGCTGGCCATGGTCATTGGCGGCGTGTTTTCAGGCACGATCATTACCGAGCAGGTCTTCAACTACCCAGGCATGGGGTCGCTGTTGGTCGATGCCGTGAATGCCGGTGACTATTCAACCGTCCTGGCCGTTTGCACGGTTTCAATCACCGCCGTCGCCACCGCCATCTTCATTGTGGACATGCTGCATCCGCTGCTCGATCCACGCGTTCGGGCGGAGTAGTCGCCATGTTTTCCGTATTTCGCGACCTCGTCCGCTACAACATCGAATTCACCATTGGCCTGATCCTGGTCGGCATCATGGTGGTCTTTGCCGGGCTGTCCTTCTTCGCCCCGATGGACCCGTCCCTCATCTATATGGCGCCCCCCGATCAGCCGCCGTCTACACAGTACTGGTTCGGCACCAATTCGCGCGGACAGGAACTGTTCTGGCAGCTCTCGGCGGCGTTCAAGAACAGCCTGCAATTCGGCATTACCGTTGCCATTCTAAGCCGCATCATCTCGATCACGGTCGGGCTGGCTGCGGGGTACATCGGTGGCTGGGTCGACCGGGTGCTGATGTTCGTCAACGACATCTTCGTGGCCGTACCGATCTTCCCGATCCTGGTGCTGTTCTATTTTGTGCTGCGCAACAACATGGACAGCTTCACCATGGCGCTGATCCTGGCCTGTTTCGGCTGGCCCTTCGATGCTCGATTGATCCGCTCGGTTGCGCTGGGGCTCAAGCACCGCGAATTCACCCGCCACGCGGTCTTTGCGGGCATGAGTACGCGCAAGGTGCTGGTCGAAGAGCACCTGCCCTATGTGATGCCAATCGTGTTCGCCACCTTCATGAACAACATGCTGTGGTCCATCGGCATGGAAGTGACGCTGGCCGTGTTGGGTTTCACCAATATCAACAATCCAACGATCGGTACCGTTCTGTACTGGGCCAATAGCCACTCCGCCATGGTGGTGGGTGTCTGGTGGTGGCTCGTGATCCCGGTCATCCTGATCGTCATGACCTTCCTGGGCCTGTTCCTGCTGGCAATGAGCATGAACGAATATATCGACCCGCGCAGCCGACTGCGCCGCATGGGAGCCTGAGCCATGACCCAGGAAAAGACTGAAATTCTCAAGGTCGAAGGCCTCAAGGCCTACTACCAGATGAACTATTTCGGCGTGAGACGCGAAGTGCGCGCCGTCGACGACATCACCGTGACCATGCGGCGCAACGAGGTCTACGGCATTGCCGGCGAAAGCTCCTCGGGCAAGACCAGCTTCATCAAGGTGTTGGCTGCCGCGATCCGGCCGCCGCTCCGAGTGATCGAGGGCACGGTAAAATATGAGTTCAAGAACGGGCCGATAGACGTCGCGCATGCCTCTCCTGCCCAGATCGAGGCGGTGCGCTGGAAGCATCTGAGCTACATCATGCAAGGCTCGATGAGCGTGCTCAATCCGGTGCGGCGCATCGGCAAGACCTTCCAGGACTTTGCGCAACGCCCATTGGGCCTCAAGGGCGAAGCGTTCGAGGAACGGGTGATCAATCATCTGGCGCGGCTGAAACTGCCGCCCGATGTGCTCAAGGCTTACCCGCATGAACTTTCCGGCGGCATGCGTCAGCGCGTGACCATCGGTCTGGCCACCGTATGCCACCCCGAGTTCATCATTGCCGACGAGCCAACCACGGCGCTCGACGTGGTGGTGCAGAAGGAAGTGCTGAGCCTGATCCGCGACATCCAGAAGGAAATGGGCGCCTCTGTGGTGTTCGTGACCCATGACATGAGCGTGCATGCCAATGTGGCCGACCGGGTGGGCATCATCTATGCTGGCCGGCTGGTCGAGGAAGGACCGACGCGCGACATGTTCTTCGCGCCCAAGCATCCCTATACCGCCCATCTGGTGGCCAGCCTGCCGCGCATCGGGGACACCCAGCAGCGCCCTGCCCTTGACGGGCGCCCGCCGAACCTGGCCGATCCTCCGCAGGGGTGCCGGTTCCATCCGCGCTGTCCGCTTGCCGTGGACAAATGCCGCAAAGAGGTGCCGCCCATGCAAGTGGTCGGCCCCGACCATCGGACCGCCTGCTGGCGCTGGAAAGATGTCGAGCCTCTGGTCAATGTATCGGCACCTGCAGGAGTAATGGCATGACCACTCTGCTCGATGTTCGCAACGTCTCGAAGCGTTTCACCATGGGCGGTATTTTTGGCCGCAAGACCGTTGATGCTGTGATGGACGCCAGCTTCTCGCTCAGTGCCGAAAACCCGGAAATCTTCACCATTATCGGGGAGAGCGGTTCAGGCAAGACCACACTCGCCCGCATGATCCTGGGGCTGGAAGATCCCAGCAGCGGGGACATCCTGTTTCGCGGTGAAAAGGTGGATCGGCACGCGGGACGCGCCGAGCGCCTGAAATTCATGAGCCATGTGCAGCCGGTCTTTCAGAACCCGTTCGAAGCGTTCAACCCGCTCAAGCAGATCGAACGATATCTCGAAAGCACGGCGCGACGGTTCCTGGACACGAGTGACAAGTCTGTCATCGACAAGGCGATGGACGACGCGCTGCACAAGGTGGGCCTGAGCCTCAAGGAGGTACGCGGTCGGTTCCCCCATGAGATGAGCGGGGGACAGTTGCAGCGCTGTGCCATCGCCCGGGCGCTGATCCCCAACCCGCCGCTACTGATCGCTGACGAGCCGGTGTCGATGGTGGATGCGTCGCTGCGCATGAGCATCGTCAACCTGCTCAAGAGCCTGCGGGACGATCTCAAGGTATCGGTTATCTACATCACGCACGATCTGGCGACGGCCTACTACATCTCGAACCGCATCATCATCATGCAACGGGGCCGGATCGTCGAAATGGGCGATGCGCGCACGGTTCTGGAGAACCCCGAACACCCCTATTCAAGGTTGCTCAAGGCGTCGGTGCTCTCCACCGACGATGCCGGCGCCGGCAAGCTCGGCACCGATCCGACCATGCTGGATCAAGCCAATAACAGCGTTGGACAATCCGGTCAGCTGATCCAGCGCCCAGACGGACGGCACGTGCGGGTGTACGCATGAGCGCACCGATCTTTCGTGATCCGATCGAGGATGGCGCGGCCGATCCCGTGGTCGTCAGGCGCGAGGGCACCGATGAATGGTGGATGTTTTACACCAATCGTCGGGCCAGCGTCGATGAACCCGGCTTTGGCTGGATTCATGGTTCCCCCATCGGGGTTGCCGTGTCACAGGATGGGGGCGCGAGCTGGGCTTATCGGGGTACCGTCAAAGGCCTGGATGCCCCGGGTGATGACGGTCTCAACACGCATTGGGCGCCAGAAGTGGTGTTCGCCGAGGGGCAGTATCACATGTTCCTCAGCTACATCACCGGCACGCCGACGCATTGGAAGGTGCCGCGCACCATTGTCCATTTCACCAGCCCCGACCTGGAGACATGGACACGAGTGGGGCCGCTCAAACTTTCCAGCAGCAATTGCATCGACGCCTGCGTCTTCCCCAGTCCCGATGGTCAGTGGCGCATGTGGTACAAGGACGAAGCTCAGGGGTCGAGCACCTGGAGCGCGACCAGCCCCGACATGATGAACTGGACGCTGGAGGGTCTGGTGCTGCCCGGTTCGCCCGATGCGCCGCCCCATGAGGGCCCCAATGTCTTTGACATCGGCGGCCACTACTGGCTGATCGTCGATGAATGGCGCGGACAGGCCGTCTACCGGTCAGACGATACGCTGCACTGGACGCGGCAAGGGCTCATCGCGGATGACCCGGGGACGAATCCGATGGATCAGCGCTATGCCCGTCACGCAGACGTGGTGGTCAATGGCGACCATGCAGCGATGTACTATTTCACCCATCCTGAGTGGGACGAGCGTGTCCAGACAGAGGGCCCACCTGATGTCGCAGCTCGGCGCACGGCCATCCACCAGGCCCGGTTGACCGTGGTCAACGGGGTGCTGACCTGCGAGAGAAACGTCGCGGCCGGAGCCGCCTTGCTTGTCTAGGCGCCCAGTTCGCGCTGACGGCGCAGAAACGTCACGATAGACGTAAAGCGATCATGGACGCGGGAAAAACGGGAGATCGTGTCCCTGGGGGTTCCCACCTCTACCAGTTCCTCATGCAGGTTCTTGAGCGCTTTTTCCATGTTATCGGCTTCGTCGAGAAGCTGGTCGATCTGTTCTTGCGACAAACGCACCACAGTTGCCATGGCCAATCTCCTTCCCTCTCAGCCAAGGCAGCAGAGAGGCAGAAGGTTCCAAGGCATCGGTATGGGCGTTGCAGATTGTCAGTCTCCGGGCTTCCAAACCGGGGCGGCCTCGCGCCGGAGTGGCCCCATGGTGGTGATGTCATCGCCCCGGCGCATGGAAATGTTCATTCGGAACGAATTGCCGATCCGCTCGGAGCGCTCGATGAAGAGGGCCGCGATTGCGGGCGGACATATTTGCTCGACGGTCTCGCGAAACAGCCGCAGCCAGCGCATGAAATGGATGTCTGAGAGTTCAGAAATAGCCAAGTGCTTGGGCATGGGGCGACCGGTGTAACGGCCTGATCCGAGCAGCATGGAACTCCAGAAATCCGCAATCTTGTCGAGATGGCCGGGCCACTCAGGTTCAGAAATGACGCGATTGAAGATCGGGCCGATAACATCGTCGCGGCGCGCACGAGCGTAGAACTCCTCGACCACGCTGCGGATCATCACCTCGTTCAGGCCGTCGGGAGTGTCCCAGCCGATGCGGTGCAATTGCGTGCCCAATGGAGGCCGGTCATCGGGCGGCATCGTCGATGCTCCTGATCGCGTAGGTGCAGCGGCGCCCGCCGGATACGATATGCTCCTGTCGTTCAACCGTAACCTCGGGGCCGAGCACAGAGCGGAACACCTCCAGTTCAGCGCGGCAGAAACCCTGACAGGCCGTTGCGGCCGCACAGATCGGGCAGTGGTTCTCGACCAGCATAAGCGAGCCGTCGGGCTCTTCGGACCAGGCTGCCATATAGCCTTCCTGGCTGCGCAGATGGGCCAGCGCGGCGACCCTGGACTTGAGGTCAGCCGCCGACCCGACTGCCACTTCGTAGGCGCTCCGTGTGTCAGTTTCGCGAGCGGTGATGATGGTGTTGAGCACCTCCTCGCCCAGATGATCACGCACAATGTCGAGCAATTGCACCGTGAGGGCAGCGTGCGTGTCAGGGAAGCGGGCCTGGGCCGCGGGCGCCAGACTCCACAGTTGGGTGGGACGGCCGACTCCACCAGCCGCGCTATGCGCTTCCACCAGGCCTTCGTCAGCCAGGCGCAACAATTGCTGGCGAGCTGCTTCGCTGGTGGTGCCGAGTTGCTTTCCCAAACTCGCTGCCGACAAAGTGCCGTGCATCTTGAGGGCCATCAGAATGCGCTCGCCCGGGCTGCGCGGCGACCACGCAGTATTTTCCAAGGCCAAACTTGACATATCGTTCGGAAGGGTTTTCAAAGCCATTGCTTGGAAATTATTCCAGCTTGCCTCAACTTGCAAGCCGAATGCGAAAGGACCCGCTTGATGACCTTCACGCTGCCCACCCTGCCCTATTCTGCCAGCGCACTGGCTGCCAACGGCATGAGCCAGGAAACGCTGGAACTGCACCATGGCAAGCACCACCAAGCCTATGTGACGGCGCTCAATGGCTTCGTGGAAAAAATGCCCGAGCTGGCCGGCAAGTCGCTGGAAAACATCGTGGCCTTCGCCAAGGACAAGGCCGATCTTGCCCCGGTGTTCAACAATGCCGGACAACACTGGAACCATATCCATTTCTGGCAGGCCCTTAGCCCCGCGGGTGGCCAGTTGCCGAGTAGGCTGGAAGCCAAGATTGTAGAAGATTTCGGTTCCGTTGACGCCTTCAAGGACAGCTTCAAGTCCGCAGCGACCACCCAGTTTGGATCGGGCTGGGCCTGGCTTGTCCTCGGCATGGACGGCAAGCTCAAGACGACCAAGACTCCCAATGGTTCCAACCCCCTGGCCACTGGCGAGGGCAAGGTGCTGCTGGGCCTAGACGTCTGGGAGCACTCATATTATGTCGACTTCCGCAATCGTCGACCCGACTATGTCAGCAATTTCCTCGACAAGCTCGCCAACTACGAATTCGCCGAAGCCAATCTGGGGTGACCCGGTTTGAGATGCTGCAGAGGTTCAGGCGCTGGCAAGAACCTCTGCAACCAAGCCGGGTGAAACGTCGTATCCCTCAACAGGCAACGCCCTCTCCGGACTGCCCGACCGCATTGCACTAATGGCGACTTTCCACCATGACTATCCCTATGCCCGAGTTCGAACTGCCCGATACGATGGCCCTGCGCCGACCCGCCATCAGTGATTCAGAGTTCCGATCGGCCATGTCGGGCCTCGCGTCCAGCGTTCACGTGGTGACCGCGCGGCGTGGCGACGAGCGCATAGGGCGGACGGTGACCTCGGTGATGTCGCTCTCGGCGCAACCGCCGGCCATCCTGGTTTCCATTGATATCGTCAGTCGCCTCGCCGACATTGTTGCCAAGACCGGCAGCTTTTCCCTGGCCATGCTTGGCTCCGGACAAGAAGCCGTTGCCGACGCCTTTGCCGGTCGAGTGAAACCGCCGGAACGGTTCAATGTCGGCCAATGGGGTACGTGGCCCTCCGGCCAGCCGATGCTGCATGGCGCGGTGACCGCGCTGGATTGCGAAGTCATTGGCGCGATGGAGACAGGCACGCATGTGCTGTTCGCCGGCGCGATCATCGAAGCGGAAACGAACACCGGAACCGCCCCCCTGCTTTGGCATCGGCACGGATACCGTTACCTGCGCGGGGTCGACTGACTCGACCATCGGTGGCACTTTCATGCAGATCGAACTGTGGCAACTTCTGCCGGCCTAACGACGTTTCCCCTCCGAGTACGGAGATAATTGTGCCGCGATATTTTTTTCACTACCGCACCGAAGAGAAGCTGATCCGCGACGAAGCGGGGAGCGATCATGCCGATCTTGATGCCGCCGAACAGACCGCTGCGGAAATGGGTCGTGCCATTATTGAGAAGGTCGCAGGCGAAGGCGGGGAAATGGACGCCCCCCGTTCCATAGAAATCACGGACGCTGCCGGCCACGACCTACTTTATGTGGTGTTCTGGGCAGGACCAAAGGTCGGAGACGGCCCGGCCACGCCCATCGAACCGGCGACAGTGCACTAGACATTCCACCATACCACCTAAAAACGAACATGGCGGCCAACTGGCCGCCATTTGTATTTGGATCATGGTGCCGGGGTGCGCCTACCAGACCATCGCTCCGGCGTGAACGGTCACCAGAAAGCCGAACAACAATGCGGCGACCAGTCCGGCATACGATACGTAGTGAGACAGTTTGGGCATGTGAGGACCTGCTTTCGAAACTGTCTAAAGTCTATCATTTAAGTAGGGTTTAACAAGAGGTAAATACCTTCCCGGATGGGCTGGCGTGAAATGGTTTGCCCAGTTGTGACGTTTTCATGAAAAGGGTTGCTTCGGGGAATCTGGCGGTGCCGACTAAGGCAGTGCAGACAGTGTCATCTGAGGTGCATAAGGTAGCACTGCGAGTCACGGGGAGCAGGGCATGACCAACATAGTCAAGGCGCGTTTGCTGGATCTGGCAAAGGCGGCTTCCGGGAGCAATGACAGTTTGCAGAGGCTGCTGGCGGCTGCAATTTTGGCCTCAGACGCCGACGATCTGGAACAGCTCGAGTCTGACAGGCTGATCAACGCCCTGACGACCAGCCACGAACGGCTCACAACCACGCCCCGCGGTGCAACCCGGATAGAAGCGACACGCCCGAACACGCCAGGTGAGCCGCTTCTCATCGATATCATCTGCCCAGACATGCCGTTTATAGTGGACAGCACGTTGGCCGCGCTCCGGGCCATGGGCGGGACGATCCGCATGTTCGCACACCCGGTGCTGCATGTGGCAAGTGGCGCTGTGGTGCCGCAGGGGGGTGACAGCGTCAGCATGCTGCACATCCAGAGCGATCCGGTCGCCGATATAGATGCGTTGGTTGAAGAGCTGCAGACTACCCTTGTTGAGGTGGCCCGCGCGGTGTCCGACTGGCAGGCCATGCTGGACCGGGTGCGCCGAGCTTCCAACGGACTCGACCACCTCCGCGCAGGGCAGCGCGACGAGTCAGAACGATTTATTGAATGGCTGACCGAACACAACTTCACTTTTCTGGGCGTGCGCGAGTATCAGCTTGAGGGCGATGCATTGCAGCCCGTGTCTGGAACCGGCCTTGGCATTCTGCGCGACGAAAACCTCAAGGTGCTGCGCAGCGGCCCGCATTATGTGGAAAGCACGGCGCAACTGGTGGATTTTGTCGAGGGACCAGAGCCCCTGCTGATCACCAAGGCCAATATCCGCGCTCGCGTCCATCGACGGACGCATCTCGACTATGTCGGCATCAAGCTGTTCGATGCTTCAGGCAAGGCGAGTGGCGAGTTGCGGGTGGTGGGACACTATACGGCGCAGGCACTCGCGACACCGCACACCGAGGTGCCAATCATCCGGCGCAAGATCGCAGATGTGATGCGCCAGTCCGGGGTCGACCCACTGGGGCATGCCGGCCGCACCTTGCTTGGAGCGTTGGACAGCTATCCGCGAGATGAACTATTCCAGATCGACACCGCGCAGCTGTCCGAGTTTGCCGCCGCCATTGCCGGGCTTTATGACCGGCCCCGCGTGCGGGTGTTGCCGCGCATCGACCGGTTCGACAACTTCGTCTCGATCCTGGTCTATGTGCCGCGAGACCGATATGACGGCACAGTGCGAGCCCGGATCACGCGCTATCTGGCCGATAGCTATGACGGACGTGTCTCGGCCTATTACCCGCATTTCCCCGAGGGAGAGCTGGTCCGCCTGCATGTTATCATCGGGCGCAATGGCGGCGCGACACCACAGCCTGAACGGCGGGCTCTGGAAACCGGCGTTGAGGCACTGACGCATGACTTTTCCGATATGCTGATGGCGGCAGCAACGGAGCAGTCCGCCGTCAGCGACTGGAAGCAGGCCTTTTCCGGCGCCTATCAAAGCCGCAATGACGCCCATGATGCATTGCGCGACATCAAGGTGTTCAAAGGCCTGGGCGACGATGGCATTGCCATACGCCTTGTCAGCCGGACGGGCGCTGACGGCACGCTTGGGCTGAAATTCTACCATGAAGGCACTGCCATTCCGCTTTCGGATCGTGTGCCGATGATCGAGCATTTCGGCTTTCGGGTGATCGACGAGCGTACCTATACAATAGTGCCGCGGGACGGGGTCGAGCGCTATCTGCACGATATGGTCGTTGAGCTGGCCGACGCAACGGAAACTGACGTTCTGGCGCGCGCACAGGCCGTGGAGGCAGGCTTACTGGCCGTCTGGATGGGCCAGGCGGAGAGTGACCAACTCAATGCGCTGGTAACGCTGACGGACCTGGAGTGGACCGAGGCATCCCTGCTGCGGGCCCTGTCGCGCTATTTGCGACAGGTCGGAACCACGCATTCTCAACGCTATATTGCGCAGACGCTAGTGACACAGAAAGCAGCCGCCCGCGCGCTGGTGGCCCTATTTGCGGCGCTGCATGGCCCGGAGATCGCAGATCGCGACAGTGCCGCGGAATTGGCGCGGGGGGCGATCGCCGCGGCGCTCGACCAAATCACCTCGCTGGATGAAGACACGATTGTCAGGCGGTTCTGGAACCTGATCGAAGCGTCCTTGCGCACCAATGCCTGGCAGCGCGACGAACAGGGCCGGCGCCGCCCCGCGCTGGCGATCAAGTTCGACAGCAACCGAATAGAGGGCATGGTCGCGCCACGGCCCTATCGCGAAATCTCGGTCTATTCGCCACGGGTGGAAGGCGTGCATTTGCGCTTTGGCGCGATCGCGCGCGGCGGTCTGCGCTGGTCGGACCGCCCGGAAGACTTCCGCACCGAGGTGCTCGGGCTGGTCAAGGCCCAGCAGGTCAAGAACGCGGTCATCGTACCGGTGGGCGCCAAGGGCGGCTTCGTGCCCAAACGCCTCACTGCCGGCATGGCGCGCGAGGCCTGGCTCGAGGAAGGCCGGGAGAGCTACAAGGTCTTCATTGGGGCCCTTCTGGACGTGACCGACAATCTGGTCGATGGGATCGTGGTGCCACCTGACGACGTGGTGCGCCGCGATGGCGACGACCCCTATCTGGTCGTGGCCGCCGACAAGGGCACGGCGAGCTTTTCCGACATTGCCAATGGCATTGCCACGGCGCGCGGCTTCTGGCTGGGCGATGCCTTCGCCTCCGGCGGCTCGGCGGGTTATGACCACAAGAAGATGGGCATTACCGCGCGCGGCGGCTGGGAAGCGGTCAAGCGGCACTTCCGCGAAATGGATCGGGACATCCAGAAAGAACCGTTCACTGTCGCCGGTGTGGGCGACATGAGCGGGGACGTGTTCGGCAATGGGATGCTGCTGTCGCGGGAGATCCGGCTGGTGGCAGCCTTCGATCACCGCGATATCTTCATCGATCCGAACCCGGACGCTGCGGTCGGGTACGCGGAGCGGGAGCGGCTGTTCAATCTGCCGCGCTCCAGTTGGCAGGACTATGACAAGAGCCTGATCTCCCAGGGCGGTGGAGTGTTTTCCAGATCGCTCAAATCCATTCCGCTCAGCCCGCAAATGCAGGATATGCTTGGGTTGGAGGCCGATGCCGCGACGCCCAATGAGGTGATGCGCGCCATCCTGGTCGCGCAGGTGGACCTGCTATGGTTTGGCGGCATCGGCACGTATATCAAGGCTGCCGAGGAAGATGACGCCCAGGTGGGCGATCGCGCCAATGATGCAATTCGCGTGACGGCCAATCAGATACGCGCCAAGGTTGTTGGCGAAGGCGCCAATCTGGGGGCAACGCAGCGTGGACGTATTGCCTATGCGCTCAATGGCGGGCGGATCAATACGGACGCGATCGACAACTCGGCCGGCGTGAATTCCTCTGACCTTGAGGTCAATATCAAGATCGCGCTGTCTTCGGTGGTTGCGTCGGGGCAGTTGCCCATGGACAGGCGGAATGCCTTCCTCGCCTCGATGACCGAGGAAGTGGCAGCGCTTTGCCTGCGCAACAACTATCTGCAGACCCTGGCGATCTCTCTGGCCGAGCGGGCAGGCCTGGCCGAATTGCCCGATCACCGCGTTCTCATAGAGGGACTGGAAGAGCGTGGTTTGCTTAGCCGGGCGGTCGAGTTCCTGCCGAGCGACGCAACACTCGATAGCCGGGCCGCCGGTGGCAAGGGACTGGTGCGGCCGGAACTCGCGGTGATCCTCGCATACGCCAAGCTCACTCTATTCGACGATCTGTTGGCAGGCACAGCCATCGATGACCCTTATCTGGCCGGTGAACTGTTCCGCTACTTCCCGCAGACGCTTCATGAAGGCTATCCCGAGCAGATCGAGACCCACCGGCTCAAGCGGGAGGTTATCGCCACGGTTTTGGCCAATGCCATGATCAACCGCGGCGGGCCGGCCTTTGTCTCTGAACTGACGGCAGCGACCAGCGCCAGCGCAGGCGAGGTCGCACTGGCTTATGCCGCCGTACGAGATGCGTATGGCCTGACGAGCCTCAATGCCCAGATTGACGCGCTGGACGGCGAGTTGCCCGGTTCGGTGCAACTGGAGCTCTACGCACAGGTGGAGGCCCTGTTGCGCCAGGAGGCGCTGTGGTTCCTGCGCAATGCCTCGGTCACGGCGGGGCTGGGCGAGTTGGTGGCCCGGCATCAGGCTGGTGTGATGCAATTGAACGAAGCCAAGGGCCTTTTGCCTGCCGACCAACAATCGGCCCTCGATGTGCGGGTCAGCGGGCTGATGAACCATGGGGTGCCCGAGGCGTTGGCGCGGCGCATTGGCGCCCTGCCCTTCCTTGGTCATGCCAGCGATATCGTTTTGGTGGCCGAACGCGGCAATGTCGACGTTTTGTCAGCGGCCAAAGCCTATTTCGGGGTCGCCGGCCTGTTCGATCTCTTCCGCATTATTGAGGATGGCCGGGCCATCGTGCTGGGCGATCGCTTCGACCGCATGGCGCTGGACAGGGCGCTGGCCAATCTGATGCGGGCACTGCGTGATCTGGCAGCGGATGTGCTGCAGGCGGGGAGCGTTGACGACTTCGTGGCACAACGCTCCGTGGGGCTGGCGCGGTCGGTTGCGGCGGTCAAGGAGATGACCGAGGGCGGTATAACTGTCTCACGTCTGAGCGTCGCAGCCGGTTTGCTCACTGACCTGGCTCGGGAGAGCTAGCCCCCGAAGCAATGACATCCCCCTAAAGTCGCCCTTGCCTGGTTTGAACGGTTGGGGATTGTGGAGCCAGCACTGGAGAGCGCCTGATGACCGATCTTGCCCAATGGCTGAACAGACAGACCAATGATGCCGACCTTGCCCAGACCATCATGTCGATGGCGGCCGCAGGCGCCGAACTGGCCGCAGTGTTGCGGCAGGCACCCATCGCTGGACAGACCGGCCTCGCCGGATCAGAAAATGTGCAGGGAGAGGCGCAAAAAGCTCTTGATGTGATCTCAAACGACATTGTTTTGAACCACTTAAAGGCAAATTCGGCCGTATCGATTCTGATATCGGAAGAACTGGATGAGGCTGTTGACCTATCGAGTCAGGGTCGGTTCATCGTCGCGACGGATCCGCTGGATGGCTCTTCAAACCTCGACGTAAATGTCACTGTGGGCACGATCTTTTCGATTCTGCCAAGGGCTGGCGGGCTGCTTCAAAAAGGCTCGGCGCAACTTGCTGCAGGCTACATTGCCTATGGACCGGCAGCGAGCTTGGTGGTGCGTATCACCGGCACAACCAGCGTCTTCACCCTGGATGCAAATGGCGTTTGGCTGCTGACCCTTGCCGCGGCTCAGGTGCCGGCGACCTCGGGCGAATTTGCCATCAACACTGCGCGCGAACGCTTCTGGGATGCGGCAACGACAAGCTATGTTCGCGAGAATGTCGCGGGTGAGACTGGTGCTGCCGGCAAGCGGTACAATATGCGCTGGGTCGGGTCGATGGTGGCCGATATCCACCGCATCCTGATGCGCGGAGGGATATTCCTCTATCCTCTCGACAGCGAAACCGTGAGCAAAGGCGGGCGCCTTCGTTTGCTGTACGAGGCAAATCCCATGTCCTGGCTGGTCGAAGGCGCCGGGGGACGTTCGACCACGGGCCGGCAGAACATCCTGGATGTGGAGCCCACGGATATTCACCAGCGCGCGCCGGTCATTCTGGGCTCATCCGAGGAGGTGAAGCGGGTGGAAGACTGGTATCGGCGTGCGTGATCCGGCCAAGGCACCCAAGCAGGATTTGCAACGTTCTCATAGATTGGCTAGAACCCGGACCAACTAGACCGGTCGACCGAAACTGCCGGTAGGGAGAACACCTTGGACACCAACGTCAAAACACTGCCCGAAACCAATTGGGGCGCATGGCAGCGCCGGCCGTTTCACCGGCAATATCTGATGACGCAGGCGAGCCGGCTGTTCGACTTTTTCGAGGCCTCTTCGCTCAATCCCAAGGGCGGTTTCTTCGAGCTGTCAGATGACGGGCATCCGCTGTCACCCGAGAACGCGGTCCGCCAAGTGCACGTCACGACGCGCATGGTCCACTGCGCCGCCATCGGCAGCCTGATCGGGCGGCCTGGTTCGGACGAAATCGTCGATCACGGCATGCGCTATCTGTGGGAGAAGCATCGCGACCAACGGCACGGCGGCTATGTCTGGTCGCTGGATGACGATGGCTATGTGGATGACAGCAAGCAGGCCTATGGCCATGCTTTCGTTTTGCTCGCAGGGGCCAGCGCCAAGCTGGTCGGTCATCCTCTGGCCGACAAGGTGATTGCTGACGTAACTGAGGTGATCGAGCAACGCTTCTGGGACAAGAAGATCGGCGCGGTCCGGGAAGAGTTCGGCAATGATTGGCGCCAGATTAGCACCTATCGCGGCCAGAACTCGAACATGCATCTGACCGAAGCTCTGATGGCAGCCTATGAGGCCACGGGTGAGCGCGAATATCTCAACAAGGCGACCAGAATTGCCGATTTGATCATCCACAAAAACGCGGCGACGCTCGACTATCGCGTGGCCGAGCATTTCCATGAAGACTGGACGCTCGACAAGGACTATCTGGGCTCGGAAATGTTCCGTCCGTCCGGCACGACGCCGGGCCACGCCTTGGAGTGGTCACGCCTGCTTTTCCAGCTTTTTGTGCTGAGCCGCAAAGAGCACAGCTGGATGACTGAAAGCGCACGCAGCCTATTCCGCCAGGCCATCGATCTGGGGTGGGATAAGGTCCATGGGGGCTTCTTCTATACGCTGGACTGGGACAACCAGCCGATCATGCGCGAGAAACTCTGGTGGCCGGTAGCCGAAGCCATTGGTGCAGCAGCCTATATCGGCGGGCATGATCGTGATGACTACTACCAGCTTTGGTATCGCAAGCTGTGGGACTTCGCCGAGAACCATGTGATTGATCATGATCGTGGTGGCTGGCATAGCGAACTCACCGAACAATTGGTGCCGACATCGCGCTTGTTCGTGGGCAAGCCGGACCTCTATCACGCGCTGCAGGCCTGTCTGATCCCGCTCTATCCGGTGACCGGCAGCCTTACGCATGGCATCATCGAGGCCGATCACCCCAAGCGCCTCTAATCCTTTTCTCCTCCCGGGCACAACCATCTCCCGCCTGCCGCGTTGCCCGTTCTGGACAACAAGGAGCGCGAGCGATGGCAATTCTGGAAGGCAAGGTGGCTCTGGTGACCGGTGCCGGTTCAGGTATCGGCAAGGCCACAGCCTTGAAACTGGGCCGCGAAGGCGCGGCAGTGATCGCTGTCAGCCGCACACAGGAAGAAGTCGACGCCACTGCCGCTGAGATCGAGCGCCGTGGGGGCAAGGCCAGGGCGGCGACTTGCGACATCACCGACGACGCCGGCATGAAGCAACTGGTGGCCGAGACGCTGGGGCATTTTGGACGGCTCGACATCGTGGTCGCCAATGCGGGCATCAATGGGGTCTGGGCCCCGATAGACGATCTGGCACCTGAGGAGTGGGACAAGACGATTGCCGTCAATCTGCGCGGGACCTATTTGACCATCCATCACACCGTCCCTGCCCTTGAGACGGCAGGCGGCGGAGCCATCGTGGTCGTATCTTCCATTAACGGCACGCGAACCTTTACCTCGCCGGGAGCGACGGCCTACACCGCCACCAAGGCGGGGCAGTTGGCCATGGTCAAGCAGTTGGCGCTGGAATTGGGGCAGCGAAAGATTCGCATCAATGCGGTTTGCCCCGGGGCTATTGAAAGCGACATTGAAGACAATACCGAGCACCGCGGCAGCGATGAAGCAGGCATTGCCGTGGAGTTTCCCGATGGGGACATCCCCCTAACTGGTGGCGCCAAGGGCAAGGCCGAGGATGTGGCCGATGTCATCGCTTTTCTGGTTTCGGATGCAGCAAGGCATGTCACGGGGAGCCCAGTGTGGATCGATGGGGGGCAGAGTTTGCTGCGATAGGACGCCGCGGCACAAAAGCGTACCCCTCCCCGCGGTTGTCAGTGCCCCATACGCGTCGTAAAGCACGGGCCAGTCCCTTCTCGCGGTGAGCTACCATGACTGCATTGCCTGCCCAATTGTCCCGCCTAGCGGTAGAGCGCGCCGTGGCCGCGGCGCTTGAAGAGGATCTCGGCCTGGCGGGCGATCTGACCAGCCAGGCAACGCTGGGACCAGACGCATGGGCTGCGGCCACGCTTTCGGCGCGCGAGCCTGGTGTAATTGCGGGTATTGAGCTTGCGGCCGCGGCCTTTCGGCTGGTGGGTGAGGGAGTGCGCTTTGACGCCAAGCTCGCCGATGGCGCCCGGGTAAGCGCTGGCGAGGTGGTGGCCGAGATCGCCGGTCCCGCTCGGCTGGTCATGTCGGCCGAGCGCGTCGCGCTGAACTTCCTCAATCATTTGAGCGGCATAGCAACACTGACACGTCGCTATGCCGACGCCATTATCGGCACGAAGGCAAGGATCTGCGACACCCGCAAGACAACGCCGGGCCTGCGCGCCTTCGAGAAATATGCCGTGCGATGCGGCGGTGGCGCCAACCACCGCTTTGCCCTCCACGACGCCATCTTGATCAAGGACAATCACATCGCCGTCGCCGGAGGCGTGACAGCGGCCTACAAGTCCGCGGAGGCGTTTGCCGGGCATCTAGTGGCGATCGAGATCGAAGTGACGACGCTCGCCGAACTGGAAGAGGCGCTCGCGGCCGGAGCGCGCATCGTCATGCTGGATAATATGGACAATGATCTGCTGAGCCAGGCGGTCAAGATGAATGCCGGACGGGCAAAGCTGGAAGCGTCCGGTGGCGTCAAGCTGGACAGAGTTCGCTCGATAGCTGAAACCGGCGTGGACTATATCTCGACCAGCCAGATCACGATGGGCGCAACGCCACTTGACCTCGGGCTCGACGTGACAATCGCAAAGGGGAAGTCGGCATGATGTCCGAGGCCACCGCCCCTTCCCTGACCGACCTTGCCGTCGGCGCCGCCATTGCCGCCGCTGACGTCATCAATGCGGTTTATGATCGGCCCATCCACGTGGTCACCAAGCAAGACGGCTCGCCGGTCACGGAGGCCGACGCCGCGGCGGAAGCGGTGATCATCGAACACCTCAAAGGCACAGGGCTGCCCGTACTGGGTGAAGAGAGCGTGGCGGCCGGGATCATTCCGCAACTGGGCGAGCGCTATTTCGTCGTCGACCCGCTCGACGGCACCAAGGAGTTCATCAAGCGCAACGGCGAATTCACTGTCAATATCGCGCTGGTTGAACACGGCAGGCCGACCATGGGGGTCGTGCTCGCCCCGGCGAGCAGCGAGATCTTCGTGGGTGACGAGAGAGGCGCTTGGGCCGGCAGAATACTGGGTAGCGCTGTCGTTGAGCGACGCGTAATCAAGGTCGGGCTGCAGGCGAAACCACGCATAGTCGCCAGCCGAAGCCATGGCCATGCGGCATTGGAACAACTTTGTCGGACGCTGGACGTGGACAGTGATGTCTCGGTCGGGTCCTCGCTCAAGTTCTGCCTGTTGGCCCGTGGCGACGCACAGCTTTACCCGCGATTTACCCCGACTTGTGAATGGGATACCGCCGCAGGCCAGGCCGTGCTTGAAGCCGCGGGCGGAGCCGTCCTGACGCTCGATGGCGCGCCCATGCGCTATGGCAAGGGGGAACTGAAGTTCCTCAATCCCTACTTCGTGGCCGCAGCGAGCCGCGAACTTGCAGAGGCCGGAGCCAGCGAGATGCGTCGGCTCATCGAATAGTGATGTAGCGATCGGCACGCCGCCGAACTGCGATATACTGGCCGCAGTCGCGCCTTTAGCGCCGCGAAATGCAATCAGTGATTAACTGATCTGCCACGTGATTCCCGCCGTTTAGCTTGCAGCAGGCGGTATCCCCATATATACGCCGAGCATATATCGGACCAGAATATGGTGACGGGGATTTTCTCATGAACGTCAGAACCCTGTGCCTTTCCATCCTCTATGAGGAAGAGGCGAGCGGATACGACATTCGCCGGATGTGCACCGAAGGCAACTTCGCCTATTTCGTCGAAGCCAGTTATGGCTCGATTTATCCGGCACTGGCTCGGCTGGAAGACGAAGGACTGGTGGCCAGTCGCACTGAGCAACAGCCCGGCAAACCCTCGCGTAAGGTCTATTCCATCACTGAGACCGGCAAGGCGGCATTTGCTGCAGAACTCGCCGAGCCTTTGGGCGAGGACATGTTCCGCAGCCCCTTCCTGCTGTTTGCGCGATTTGCCCACATCTTGCCGCGTGAACTGGTCGAGCAGCGCTGCAATGAATTCCTCGAAAGGTCAGTAGAAAGCCGCAAAAAACTGGAGCAGGCACCCAAAGAGCATAGCTGCAATGCAGCAGATATGTGGGTCATCAACTACGGACGTGCAGTATTGGAGGTTGCGGAACAACATTTCCGCACCCATATGCACGAACTGATCACAATGGCGCGAGCCGAGCCTCGAAAAGACGCGGCTGAATAAGGGGCGAGATAATTTTCATGCGTGCACTGTTTTCCTACGGCCTGGCCTTCGCCATTCTCCTTCTCGCTGGCGGCTGGCTCGCTACCGGCACTCTGGTGCAGGGCGGCCAGGGTCCGGGTAATGGCGAGACGCCCATCATTGCAGTCATAGAAGGCGAAGAACACGGCCCCATTGCAGGTGCTCTGGGGGAAGCCGGTCTTCTGGCGGAACACCATAAACCCGAAATCGATCCGGCACTGACCATCGCGCAACGCAATGAGCTCACAACCGGTTCCAGCGCCCCACTGCAAAGCGTGCGAATCCAGCGCTTCACTGCAGCCCCCATGCCCATCGAGGTGCCATTGCGCGGTCGTACACAGGCCAAGGCAACTGTTACCGCTGTGGCAGAAACGACCGGCTCGGTGGATGTGGTGCATGTCACCAAGGGTGAGCGGGTAGAGGTCGGCGATGCACTTTGCACTTTGGACCAAGGTACACGCGCGGCCGCCGTCGCCCAGGCAGAAGCAGGACTTGCCCAGGCAGAGGCCGCCTTGGCACAGGCTCAGCTCAACTATGACACCAATACCGATCTGCGTGACCGCGGCCTAGCGGCTGCCAACACGGCCAATGCGGCAGAAGTCGCACTGGCGCAGGCCAAGGCGGGCGTGAGTCAGGCAAAAGCCGGGCTGGACAATGCCAAGGCCGAGCTCGAGCGCACCGAGATCGTGGCCAGGGTGGCAGGTCTGGTGCAGGACCCGGTGGCCGTGGAAGGCGCGATGCTCAATGCGGGTTCGCCCTGCGCTACTATCGTGCAGCTCAACCCGATCGTCTTTACCAGCATGGTGCCCGAGGCCCATATCGGCCTGGCCAAGACCGGGCTCGACGCGACTATCAAGACTGTCACCGGACAGAATGTATCGGGCAAAGTGACCTATGTTTCGGCCGTTGCCGACAATGCCACTCGCGCCTTCCCGGCCGAGATCGAAATCCCGAATGAGGATTTTGCGATCCGTGACGGTGTTACTGCCGAAGCTGTCGTCAAGCTGGGCACCGCCCCCGGGCACTTGCTGCCGCAATCTGTCTTGACGCTGGATGACGATGGCGTGCTTGGGGTGCGCACCGTTGAAGACGGCGTTGTGGCTTTCTACCCCATCACCATCGTCAGCGACACACGCGAAGGTGTGTGGGTGACTGGACTGCCGGTGATTTCGGACGTGATCATCGTCGGACAGGAGAATGTGAATGCCGGACAGGCGGTGGACGCCAGCCCGGTAGCCGATACGACTGAACCTACCGCTAGCTGAGGACGCAGGCCATGCTCGATTTCATCGAAAGAATCCTCAGGATGCCGCGGGTTGTCCTGACGATCATGGTCATTGTGCTGGCTGCCGGTGCGGGCGCCTACATGTCGATGCCCAAGGAAAGCTTTCCGGCAATCGACGTGCCCTATCTTTATGTGTCGATCAGCCAGTCCGGCGTGTCGCCGCGTGACGCGGAAAACCTTCTGGCCAAGCCGGCAGAAGAAGAGCTGGCGACCCTACCGGGTCTGAACAATATCAGCTCAACCTCGACGACCGGGCACGCTTCTGTGTTCCTTGAGTTCGATATCAACACGGACAAGGATCAGGCGCTGGCAGACACGCGGGCGCGCATGGACGCCCTGCGGGCCGCACTTCCCGAAGACGCGAACGACCCCACGGTCAACGAGATTGACATCGTTGGCATGCCGATCCTTTCGGTAGCGGTCTATGGCTCTGCTCCCGAAAAAGAGTTGGTACGCCGTGCAGAACTTCTGCAGGACGCGCTCGAAGGCATCGCTGAGGTGCGCGAGGCTACCCTGTCCGGTGCCCGCAAGGAGCAGCTTGAGGTCCGCGTAGACCTGCTGCGCCTTGAAGCCTACGGCCTGACGGCCAACCAGTTGTTTGATGCTCTGTCCCGCAACAACATGGTTGTTGCCGGCGGTACGCTCAACACCGGGCAAGGTTCGTTCAATGTTGAAGTGCCCGGCCTGATCACGACTGCCGAGGACGTATTCAGCCTTCCGCTCAAGACCGATGGCAACACCATTGTGACCTTTGGCGATGTCGCCACCATCACCCGTACCCTGGCCGATGCCACCGAATATACGCAGGTTAACGGCTCCCCTGCCCTCATCCTTGGAATTTCCAAGAAACTGGGCACCAATATCATCGATGTCTCTGACAAGGTACGGGCCGTCACAGCCGAGGCGGCAAAAGACTGGCCAAGCGGGGTGAACTATTCGTTCTTCCTGGACCAGGCAGAGACCACCACGGCGCTTTTCCGTTCGCTCGAGGCGGCCGTGCTGACCGCGGTGGCACTGGTTTTGATCACCTGTGTAGCCACGCTTGGCGTGCGCCCCGCGATCATGATCGGCATGTCCATCCCGCTCTCTTTCATGATGGCATTCCTTGTAGCCCAAGGCCTGGGCATGACCATCAACATGATGGTCATGTTTGGTCTCGTGATCGCGGTTGGCGTGCTCGTCGACGACCCCGTCGTGGTGGTCGAATATGCCGAACGCAAGCTGCAGGAAGGCATTCCGAAGCGCGAGGCCTTCGTGATGGCAATGCGCAAGATGTTCGTGCCGGTGGTCGGCGCCACGGCGACAACGCTGGGAGCCTTCATCCCGCTGCTGTTCTGGCCGGGCATCATCGGCAAGTTCATGAGCTATCTGCCGATGATCGTGATCATCGTCATGGTCGCGTCTTTCGTCTCCGCCTTGATCTTCATGCCGGTTATCGGTTCGCTGATCGCCTCGACCCATGTTGACGAGAAGGAAAAGGCGAAAGCCGATATCGTCATGTACCCGGACAAGTTCGACTCCAAGAAGGTGGGCGGACTGACCGGCCTCTATGTCCGGATGATGGAAAAGCTGCTGCGTTGGCCGCTGCCGACCTTGGCAGTGGGTTTCGGCGTGATCATCAGCATCTTCGTCGCCTATTCGCTGAATCCGACAGGCTCAGAGGCCTTCCCGGCTTCCGAGCCGGAGTTCGCGTCTGTTGCCGTTGTTGGCCGCGGAAACTACTCACCTGAAGAAATTCGCGACATGCTGATCGAGGTCGAGAGCGAACTGATACAGGTCCAGGGCATCCAGGACGTCATCATGCAGTTCGGCACGACCGGCGCCTTCGGCACCATGCCGCCCGACACGATCGGCAATTTCCAGCTGCAGCTCACCAACTGGAACCACCGCGTTCCAGCCGAGGAGATCTTCGCCGATATCCGGGAACGGGTAGCGGACATTGCCGGGCTCGACATTCAGGTGATCGCGGCGGAGAACGGTCCTCCGGCAGGCAAGGACATCAATCTGCGGGTCGAGAGCACCAGCTATGACGACCTTGTGCCGGTAGTAGCCGCCATCCATGACCATCTGGCAACCTGGCCAGAGGTCGTCGACCTGGAAGACGGCCGCCCTTCCCCCGGTATCGACTGGCAGATCACCGTTGATCGTGCAGAAGCGGGCAAATACGGCATCGGTGTGCGCGAGTTGGCGCCCTATGTGCAGTTGGTCACGTCCGGCGTGAAGCTGGGCACATATCGCGACGAACTGACCGGCGACGAATTGGACATCCGCGTTCGTCTTCCCAAGGAAGAGCGGAGCTTCGATGCGCTAGACTCCATGCGTATTGCGACGAGCCAGGGTCTGGTACCGGTCTCGAACTTCATCGAGCGCACGGCTGTGCCCAAGGTGGCCAACATCCAGCGTCGCAACCAAGTCTATACCATGGCTGTTGCCGCGGCCCTGCCCAACCTGCCCGAAGGCATCTACGCCGCAGATAAGGTTGAAGAACTGCAGGCATGGATCGCGCAACAGGACTTTCCGGATCGGGTCAATATCGAGTTCGGTGGTGCCGAGGAACAGATGGGCGATGCCAATGCGTTCATCGTTCAGGCGATGATCATGGCGCTGGCCATCATCTTCTTTATCCTGCTGCTCGAGTATAACAGCTTCTACCAAGTGGCGGTGACGCTCACGACCGTCGCCATGTCGGTAGCGGGTGTGTTGTTGGGCATGCTGATTACCGGGATGACCTTCTCGGCTATCATGACAGGCCTTGGCATCGTGGCGCTGGCAGGTATCGTGGTTAAGAACGGCATCGTGCTGATCGACACATACAACGACTATCACCGGCATCAGAATGTTGAAGCGGTCAAAGCCATGCTGCTGACCGTAAGCCAGCGTGTCCGTCCGGTACTGCTGACCGCCTTTCTCACGGCTCTCGGCGTGATCCCGATGTGGGCCAATGTCGAGTTTGACTTCATCCGCCGGGAAATCGTGGTGGGCGGTATTGCCGGATCGTGGTTCGTCCATCTGTCGGCAGCTCTGGTCTCGGGCTTGTTCCTCTCAACGGCGCTGACTTTGATCATGGTGCCGGTGATGATCACCGCCCCGTCCGTCATGTGGGGACAGATCAAGTGGCTGGGCGGACTATTTGGAGCAATGGGAAGCTGGATCGCCAGCCCCTTCCGCCGCGGTCAGGCCGTTGCCGCGCCCGCAGGATTTGACGGCATTGCGGTGGAAATTCCGGAAGATGCGGATAGCGCCAAACGCTATATCGTGTCCAAGGAGATCGGCCTGACCGAAAAGGAAGCCAATGGCGTCACCGTGGTCAGCCGACGAGACGCCGCGGAGTAACGTGCCGCTACCACCAAAAATCGCGAAGGCCCGCAGCGATGCGGGCCTTTCTTGTTCAGGCGGAAAACTCGTAGAGGTTCCAGTCATCGCCATCAAAATGGACAGGCCTTGGCCTGGCCGCTCGATCGGCAAGCGCCCGCGACCAGAATTGCCGGGCCGCCGAATTGGCATGTGGCACCGCTATGTGCCAAGGCCCGGGATGGGCGCGCAGTGCCAGCTCGAGCGCGGCCTTGCCCACCCCCCTGCCCCGATGGGCGCGGAGAACAAAGAACTCAGCCATGAACCAACATGGCGCGCGGCCGGTGAGCGGGCAGTCATCAACGATCAGAGCAAAGCCGGCAACCTCGTCGTTTGACGCTATGAAATAGGGATGGCGCCAAAAGCGATCGAGAAAGCCATACTCAAAGCGGCCGTCGTCACGGACGGGAAATGGCATGAACTCGGTCAGGTCATGAAGGTAGAGCTGGACAAGGTTGGCGATCGAGCCCTGCTCCTCGTCCCGCGCTCGCCGCATCGAAATAGTCATGCAATCGCTCCCCAAAGACATGCTTTGTCTGCGCCATTGTGCGCTTTGCTGGCGATGATTGACGTTTCGATAATCGAAGCCACGCAAAGCGTGAGCACAGCCTGCTTGACGACTATTCCGCCGCCGGGGCACCGCGCTTAACGAAGCCGTCCGGGTCTTCCTGCGTGCGGGCGAGAAGCTCGGCGGCCTCATTGGCTTCGCGCTGACGGTTCCACATCTGGGCATAGAGCCCGTCCTGCTGCAACAGGGCCGCGTGATTGCCGCGCTCGGCAACTTGACCGTCGCGCAAGACCAGAATCTCATCGGCGTTGACGACAGTGGACAGACGGTGGGCGATCACCACGGTGGTGCGGTTGCGCGACACCTCATCCAATGCGGCCTGGATGTCGCGTTCAGTTTTGGTGTCCAGGGCAGAGGTGGCCTCGTCGAGGATGAGGATCGAGGGCGATTTCAGGATGGTGCGGGCAATGGCCACCCGCTGCTTTTCACCACCGGATAGCTTCAGCCCGCGTTCTCCAACGGGCGTATCGTATCCCTTGGGCAAGGTTTCGATGAAACCGGCGACCTGGGCCATGCGGGCCGCATCCTTGACCTCGTCGGGAGAGGCGCCGGGTCGGCCATACTCAATGTTATAGCCGATGCTGTCATTGAACAGCACAGTATCCTGCGGAACCATGCCAATAGCGGCACGCAGGCTTTCCTGGGTGACGTCGCGCAAGTCCTGACCGTCTATGGTAACGCGCCCACCCGTGACGTCGTAAAAGCGGAACAATAGGCGGGAGATGGTCGATTTGCCTGCGCCTGTCGGCCCGACGATAGCGACCGTCTTGCCGGCCGGCACTTCGAAGCTAACGCCCTTGAGGATGGCGCGGTCGGAGTCGTAGTGAAAGCTCACGTCCTCGAAGCGGATAACCGGGCCGGTGACCCTGAGCGCAGTCGCGCCGGACTTGTCCTGAATCTCGGGATCCTGATCGAGCAGCTTGAACATCTCTTCGATATCGGTGAGGCCCTGGCGCAGCTCGCGATAAACGAAACCGATGAAGTTGAGCGGCCGATAAATCTGCATCAGGAAGGTGTTGAGCAGGACGAAATCGCCCAGCGTCAGCGTTCCATTCATGACACCCATGATGGACATGATGGAGATGGCGAGAAAGCCGCTGTAGAAGATGACCGCCTGGCCAAAATTGAGAAAGCCCAACGACGTCCAGATACGAATGGCCGAACGCTCGTAGCCTTCCATGGCCTTATCGAAACGCCGCGCTTCCATCTGCTCATTGGCGAAATACTTCACCGTCTCGAAGTTGAGCAGGCTGTCGATTGCCTTGCCATTGGCATCGGTGTCGCTCTCGTTCATGTCCCGACGGATGGAAATGCGCCAGTTGGAAGCCTTGATCGTGAAATAGAGGTAGCCCCAGATCATCACGACCAGCACGCCCAGATAGCTTATACCGAACAGCCAGACGAAGATGATGGCCACCACAACGAACTCGACCATGGTAGGGGCGATGTTGAGCATGGCGAAACGGACGACCGTTTCGATGCCCTTGGTGCCGCGCTCGATAACGCGCGAAAGCCCGCCAGTCCGGCGCTGCAGGTGGAAGCGCAGCGAAAGGCGGTGCATATGATGGAAGGTCTGCAGCGCCAGCTTTCGCACCGCATGCTGGCCCACACTGGCAAACCAGACGTCGCGCAATTGCTGGAAGCCAGCGTCCACAATGTTGCCGAGCACATAGGCGATGACCAGCACCAGCGGAACCGCCAATCCAAGGATCAGGGTCTGGTCGGTATTGGTGCCATCGAGACTATCGATGATGCCCTTGTAGGCGAAGGGGATGAGCGTGGTGGCTACCTTGCTGGCAAGCAGGGCCGCCAGGGCAAGCACTACCCGCATCCGAAGGTCAGGGCGATCTTCCGGCCACATGTAGGACCAGAGATTGCGAACGGTCGAGAATACCGACCCCTCGTCCGCGCTGACGGACGGCTTCTTCTCAGTGCTGTCTAGAGCCATCAGGCCTGTTCCGTTTCCTTGTTGGCGGCGATGGGCGCCAGCCCCTTGAGGAGACCGCCAAAGGCCGAATTGAGTTCGGCCAGTCTGGCATGGCGGAGGCAATAGCGGTTGCGCGTGCCATGCGGCTTGCGCTCGATAAGCCCTGCATCGAGCAGGACCTTGATGTGCTGGGATACGGTAGACTGCGCCAGTGTCAGGCTGTCGGTAACATCGGCGCAGCAACATTGGCCCTGCTGCTGGGTCGCCAGAATGCGCAATATCTCAAGCCGGACGGGATGCCCCAGAGCACGCATGGAACTGGCAATGTCATCGTCATGCATGGCGCTGTGCTCGGCGTACAAGGACTGCGCCTACAGAGGAAGCGCGGTCAGGTTGATCGGTGAATTGCGATGGAAGATGGGGGCTACGGCGCCGAAAATCAATAGGCGTACAAAAGCGGCGCCTTCCGGCGCCGCTTTTTCGTAGATTACTGACCCGATAGTCCCTCGGGCAGATCAAACACCTGGCCGGGATAAATACGGTCCGGGTCCCTGATCTGGCCGGTATTGGCCTGGTAGATCGTGGTGTACTTCAACCCCTCGCCATAGACGCGGCGCGCGATGGTCCAGAGATTATCGCCGCGGCGGATGATGGCCTTGCCGGAGGCAAAACGCTGCGCCTCCGGATCACCGAGCGAGACTGCAACCATGATGGGCACGGCGCGCTCGTCAGATGCGGAAGTCCCGTCCGCAGCGATCTCGGCGCTCTGGGCGGCACTTTCTTCATTGGCCGGAACGGGCTCGGTGGCGATCGGTGCGGCTGTTTCCACGGCGGTCGTTTCTGCAGGCGCGACTGAAGCTTCAGCTGTCGCGGCCGGCGCGACAGGCTCGACCGTCTGGGCGTCGGTGACGTCCACCGATTGGGCCGGCGCGACCGAATCAACGGCAGGCTCTGAAGATGCTCCCGCAGTCTCCTGGGTCGCCGGTGCCGCGCCAGAAGCTGATGGCTGCGCAGTTGCCGAAGCTGGAGGTGTCTGCGGCGCGGGCTGTGGCGCTACAGGCTCCTGAACCGGCTCGGCCTGAGCAACAGCAACGGGCTCGTCGCCCCCGGGCACATCCACAACGAAATCGACCTCGGCGCGGGCAATGACTGTGGCCGAGTTCGGCAGCAGCAGGTCCACCCTGACACGCTGGCTGGGCTGGTCCAGAACCGGCCCCGCTTCAATTAACCAGCGACCGTTTTCGATCGTGGCATCGGCCACGAATTCGTCGTCGACATACAGGCGGATAACTCCACCATCCGGACCGGCGCCGGCAAAGAAGCTCCGGTCGTTCTCGATCTCGATCGCGTCAATAGTCGGCGGCACGGTGGCCAATTGGGTCTGTGCCGGCTCTGTCACCGGAGCTTCCGCAACAACAGCGCCGGCTGCCTCCTGCGCCTTATCGGCGGTGGAGGGAAGCGTGTCCGGCGTCTGGTTGGTTTCGGCCACGACGCCAGCCTGACTTTCTGTCTGGGAGGACTCATCAGGCACTTTCAGAGCTTCACCAGCAGTAGGTTCGGTGCTGGACTCCAAAGCGGGGACCGGCTCCACCGGTGTCGAATTCGCTGACGCGGCCGCTGTCGGGGCGGGCGCAGCTTCCACTTCGGTCCCAGCGACTTCCGTTTCGGTGACTTCCGTCTCAGCGACTTCAGTCTCGGGGACTTCGGCCTCAGGGGCTCTAGGTAAAGCGGCGACTTGCATGGCGGATTCTTCCGCACCCTCTTGCTCGACCAGGTCTGCCTGGGCGACCGTAGCAGGCTCGGTCGCGGCGGGTGTTTCAGCGGGCTCCAAGGGAGTCTCGGAGACTTCTGTTTCGGTCACTTCCGCAGGTTCGACCGGTACCGCCGAGGACGAGGGCTCCGGGGAGGTGGAAGCAGCCGGTTCAGCAGCCGGCTCGCCAGCCGGTTCCCGGGGCTCCGTCGATGCCTCGGCGGCAGGCGCTTCGGCGACCTGGACTGGGGCCGTCAGACCCTGGAGAACCTCACTGGCCTCGCCAGGCGTGCTGGCAACGACCAGCGGCTGGCTCGTCTTGTCTTCGTTGATGACGACGATGAATGAATCCTCGGCGGTGCCGGTCTTGCCTTCCTCGCCCAAGGTGATTTCCAGACCACCGGGCGGGAGCGGGGCGTCAGGCACGAAAACCCAGTCCCCGCTTGCTTCAACCTCAACCGTCCCAAGCAGTTCGCCGTTGGCAAACACTTCGACGCGGCTACCAGGCGTACCGCTACCGGCGATTACGACCGAGCCGTCTGGCTCGGCGCGCAACAGGCCGAACGTGGCAGCAACAACCTGATCGACCTCGCTTTCAACCGCAGTGGCCGCAGGTAGCGTAACATCCAGTTCGGGCTCGGCGGGAACCGCTTCCTCAATGTTGGCGACGACTTGTTCGCCAGGCGTTTCGGCGTCTGCAACAACAGGCGCAGGCGAAGCCGGAATCAGCCCGACCTCGACCATTTTGCCGCGCAGGCACTGCCCCATGCCGTCGGGGCTGTTGAAACAGGTGACAATCGATGGACCGGACAGAACGCCAAGAACAACGAGTAGAGTAACTGCCGCTGCCCCAATAGTCAGAGCCAGAGGTCGTTTCGGAGCGGTTTCGGCCAGTTTGCCCTCCCGGTAATATTCAGTCAGCCAACCGCCTTTTGCGCCTGGCTGGTGTTTGCCCCCAGTGTTGAAGCCTGTGCCGCATCAGTCTTCAACAGCTTGTATGTGATTGATTCATACAGAGCTTCAAACGAGGCATCAATGATATTGGGCGAAACGCCGATGGTTACCCAGCGCTCACCGCTGCCGTCGCGGCTTTCGACCAGTACACGGGTGACCGCGCCCGTGCCGCCGTCCAGGATACGCACCTTGAAATCGACCAGCTCCAGGTCCTCGATCCGGGCGGAGTATTTGCCCAGGTCCTTGCGCAATGCCTGGTCGAGCGCGTTGACCGGACCATTGCCCTCGGCCACGGACATCAGCAATTCGCCATCAACGCGAATCTTGACCACGGCCTCGGTGACGGTCACTTCGTCGCCCATCGCATTGTGGCGTCGCTCGACCATGGCCCGATAGTTCTCGACATCGAAGAAGTCAGGCAAGGTCCCGAGGACGCGGCGGGCAAGAACTGCGAAGGACGCATCAGCACCGTCATAGGAATAACCGCGAGCCTCGCGTTCCTTTACGGTAGCCAGCAGACGCTCGAGACGGGGATCATCCTTTTCCACGACGATGTCGTGGCGCGCCAGGGCCGTGAGAAGATTGGACTTGCCGGCCTGCTGGCTGACCATGATGGCGCGTTCATTGCCGACGCTTTCGGGCGGCACATGCTCGTAGGTCGAAAAGTCCTTGAGCAGGGCCGAAGCGTGGATACCGGCCTTGGTAGCGAAAGCCGAAGCGCCAACATAGGGAGCCTGGCGTGCGGGGGCACGGTTGAGCCGATCGTCGAAGGCACGCGAGATATGCGTAAGCCTTTCGAGATGTTCAGGTGTGATGCCGGTTTCAAAACGGTCGGCATAATAGGGTTTGAGCGCAAGGGTGGGGATCAGGGTCACCAGATTGGTGTTGCCGCAGCGCTCACCCAGGCCGTTCAGCGTACCCTGAACCTGGCACACGCCAGCCTCGACCGCGGCCAAGGCGTTCGCAACGGCCTGGCCGGTATCGTCATGGGGATGAATGCCTAGCCGGTCGCCAGGCGCGATGGTCATCACGTCCGCAACGATCTCGCGCACCTCCGAGGGCATAGTGCCCCCATTTGTGTCACAGAGCACAACCCAACGGGCACCGGCCTCCAGGGCCATCTTCACGCAATCAAGGGCATAGCTGCGATTGGCCTTGTAGCCATCGAAGAAGTGTTCGAGATCAACCAGAACTTCCTTGCCGGCCTCCGAGGCCGTGTGCACGGAGTCGGCAATTCCTTCGAGGTGTTCGTCGGTGCTGCAGCCAAGCGCCAGCTCCACCTGATAGTCCCAGGCCTTGGCAACATAGCAGACGGCCTCTGCCGACGAATTGACCAGCCCCATCACGCCGGGATCATTCGCGGCCGAGCGTCCCGCCCTCTTGGTCATGCCGAAGGCCGTGAAGATGGCTTTCTTTGTGCGCCTCTCTTGGAAAAAGGCGGTGTCTACGGGATTGGCACCAGGATAGCCGCCTTCGATATAGTCCACGCCAATCTGTTCGAGCATGCCGGCAATGGCGATCTTGTCCTCAAGCGAGAACTCAATGCCGGCGGTCTGCGCGCCATCACGCAGAGTGGTGTCGAAAAGATAGAGACGGGTGCGGGACATAGGGGGCCTAACTCGGGATTACTGCTTGGGGGGCCAGACTTCGGTGTCGTGGTCAGGGTGCTGGTGGTTGGTGGACTTGATGAAGGCGGCGATGTCAGGTTTTCGCTCTTCGATCGATGGTTCGTCGGGCAGGTCGCCAATGTCGTTGACCCATCTCAGGCGACTATCGACACCATGCTGATCCTTGGGCGGAAAGGCCTCTGGGTTATCGAGTGAACCAATGGAAACCCCCATCCAGTCACCCCCGATATACGAAAAGCTCAGCGGCGTGCCGCAATCGCGACAGAAGCCACGCTCGACTTGATCCGATGAGCGGAATGTCGCGATCTCCCCCCGAGTGAGCTCAAATCGCTCGAGCGGGCCGCCAACCAGAGGTGCGTAAAATGCGCCGAACGCCTTCTGGCACATGCGGCAATGGCATATGTGGGCGCCTTGAGGCTTCTGCGTGAAGCGGTAGCGCACAGCCCCGCATTGGCAACCCCCGGACCAGGTTTCACTCATTTTCGTTACTCTCTGGGTGGCCAGTCATTGGTGTCGTGATCTGGATGCTGATTTGAATGGATGCCGGCCATGAAGTCGCGCCACTCGTCGCTGACATCATGACGTTCGGGCAGCGTGCTGAGCCCGGCAAAGAATGGCTGCCGGTCGGTCAGATTGACCTGGATTTCGGGGGCGGCGACATTTGGGTCGTCAAAGGCACCGATGGCCAATTCGAGCCCGAAACGCGTCTCATAAGCAAGTGGGGTGCCGCATTCGCCACAAAAGGCGCGGCGGGCGGCATTGGAGCTCTGAAACCATTTCGGCTGGCCACGGGTCCAGACGGCATTATGCGCTGTCACCAGGGGGCCGAAGAAACCGCCAAAGGCCTTCTGGCACATGCGGCAATGACAAATGGACGGCCGGCCGAGACGTGTGACGCGGAAACGAACCGCGCCACACTGGCAGCCACCGGTATGGGCTTCAGCCTGGGGCATGACACACTGCTTCGATATTGTTGCCATCGGGATCAATGACAAAAGCGCCGTAATAGGTCGGATGATAGTGCTCACGCAGACCCGGTGCACCGTTGTCGGTTCCACCCGCGGCCAAGGCGGCTGTGTAGAAGGCGTCAACATCAGCGCGGGTCTCGGTGCGGAACGCATAGTGACGGCCGGGACCGGTTTCCGTTGCCTCGGTCAGCCAGAAATCGGGCCCTTCCTTGCCATAGCCGCCCACTTTGACGCCGCCGGTAAATTCCACTGGAACTTCGTTGAGCAGGGTGATGCCGAGCGGGGCGAATGCGGCGTCGTAAAAGGCCTTGGCCTTGTTCCAGTCCGCGACGAGAATTCCAACGTGATCAAGCATGGGTCCAACTCCGTTATGAGAAGCCGCGATCTGGCGCGATTCCGCTGACAGGGCATGGCAGGAAGGTCATTGTTGCCCCTCCTCGTGCAGGGTGGCCCATACGAGATCGGCGACCTGCGCCGGACGGGCGAGAACATCGTTGTTCCAAAGGCGAAGCAGGCGGAAACCGCGGCGAACAAGTTCGGCGTCTCTCGCCAGATCACGCGTACTTTCGGCATGCTGCGAGCCGTCCGCTTCGATGATTAGCTTTACATCGTAGCACACGAAGTCGGCGATGTAGGGGCCAATGGGAACCTGACGACGGAACTTGAAGCCAGAAAAGCGGCGATCGCGCAACAGCAACCACAGTCTGCGCTCTGCCTCTGTTGGTTCTCGACGCATCGCCCGCGCAAAGCCGAGAAGTCGATTGTCACCAGACATTCCTTCCCCCTCATCCGCCCTTCGGGCACCTTCTCCCACAAGGGGAGAAGGGTGGCTCCGAGTTTGCCGAGGATACCGAACACACCACCGGATCCCCTTCTACCCTTGTGGGAGAAGGTGGCGCGCAGCGCTGGATGAGGGGGATTGCGGTGTCACCGCTTGACCTCCCATTTGGTCTGGCGCTGGCCGGCCTCGTCCTTGTAGTCCATCAGCGCGATGCCCTGGTCGGCAAGTTCGTTGCGGATGGCGTCGGCCTTGGCGAAGTCTTTGGCGTTGAGGGCGGCAAGGCGGGCGGTCACTTGCGTTTGGACCGCGCCAGCCTCCACCTCCTCGCCGGAAAACCAATGTGTTGCCGTATCGGTGAGCAAGCCAAGCAAGGCCGCGCTGGCCTTGAGCGAGCGCATGGCTGGCACGATACCCTTGACTGCTTCGGCGCGCAGTTCATGCAAGGCCCGGACGGCTGCCGGGGTATTCAGGTCGTCATCAAGCGCGTCGACCATGCCGGCGCATAAAAGTCCGCCCTCGGCCGTCACGTCGCCCACAGCACGGTACCAGCCGTTGAGCAACGCTTCAGCTTCCTCCAACCGTCGCACCGTGAAGTCGATCGGCTCGCGGTAATGCGTCATCAGCATGGCGAGGCGCAGCACTTCGCCGGGCCATTTACGGCCGCCCAAGGCTTTGGTTTCGAGCAGGTCATGGATGGTAAAGAAGTTGCCCAGGCTCTTGCTCATCTTCTGGCCTTCGACCTGCAGGAAGCCGTTGTGCATCCAGACATTGGCCATGGCGTGCGAGCCGTGGGCGCAGCGGGATTGGGCGATTTCGTTTTCGTGGTGCGGAAAAATGAGGTCGAGCCCGCCACCGTGGATGTCGAAGGTTTCGCCCAGATAGCGCTCGGACATGGCCGAGCACTCAATGTGCCAGCCGGGCCGGCCGCGACCCCAGGGGCTGTCCCAGCCGGGTTCGTCTTCGGACGACTGCTTCCAGAGAACGAAGTCGGCCGGGTTGCGCTTGTGTGTATCCACGGCAACGCGGGCGCCAGCGAGGTTGTCTTCGAGATTGCGGCCGGACAACTGGCCGTAGTCGGGCATTGAATCCACGGCAAACAGCACTTCGCCGCCCGCCTCATAGGCATTGCCCTTGTCCAGCAGGCGCTGGATCATCGCCTGCATCTCGGCAATGTTTTCGGTGGCGCGGGGCTGTATCGTCGGTTCCAGGCAACCCAGCGCGGCCACGTCCTTCTGGTATTGCGCGGCGGTGGTTTCGGTGACCTTGCGGATAGCCTCGTTCAGCGGCAGGTCGGGATGATCGCGCAAGGCACGGGCGTTGATCTTGTCATCGACGTCAGTGATGTTGCGCACATAGGTGACGTGCTCGGCGCCATAGGTGTGGCGCAGCAGGCGAAACAGCAGGTCGAAGACGATGGCGGCGCGGCCATTTCCAATATGAGCAAAGTCATAGACCGTTGGACCGCAGGCATAGAGACGCACATTTTTCTCGTCCATCGGCACGAAGGGAGCCTTGGTCCGGGTCAGCGTGTTGTAGAGAGAAAGCTGCGGCTTTGCCGTGGTCATCGCGGGGTCCTGTGGGCCATACGGTATTGCTCTGGCGGGAGAGCCTCTATCCGTTTTCAAACCATCAGGATGAAGAAGACCGCTCCGCCAACGCTGGGGTTAGCAGGTAATAATGCAGCAGGTAATGGTGCACGCGGTGTTCATGGCGCGGAGATTGGCCGCGACGCAGCGATAAATCAAGCCCAAATAAAAATGGGGCGGTCCGAAGACCGCCCAATCGCTTTGGAGGCGATAGATCAGATTGAGCGGAGCGGGCTATTCGGCCCGGAACTGCTGATGGCACTGTCCGCAGGTTCCCATGAGGGACTGAAGCGCTGCCGCATAGCCATCGGCATCGCCGGCCTCAGCGGCAGCAAGGGCGTCAGCCGCGGCGGTTTCGCTGGCATTGGCTATGGCGACAAAGCCCTCCCAGTCCTCCCAGATGGCGGGAAGCGCTTTGGTGTCGCCAACAATCGAGTCTTCAGGGAAGAGATCGGGAACGTGGCTGAAATTGTCGCGCAAAGTGGTCATGGCGGTGACCGCCTCGGCCCCCGAGAGTCCGCGAGCGGAACGCAGAATGCCGCCATTTTCTTTCATCAGGGCCTGCCGCGTCTCTACAGCCTCTTCGGCTGTTTCAGGCGGCGTGAAGCCGTCCTGGGCGATCACGGCGACGGCGCCGAGAGCGAGAAAGGTGCCGATGGCGGCTGCGGAGACCAATTTCATCATCGTCTTGTTCCCTCGAAAGTCCTGCACCGGACAGGTCCTCATTCCATGCCCACACGATTGCACGGCTTGGTGACAGTCCCAATGTGCACACGCGAATGTGACCGCTTAATCAGACAGCAGAACAACTGACTGCTCGATGTCGCCAAATATCGAATGTCCGGCTGCGTCCACCGCCCCAATGCGCACCTGATCTCCCGGTTTGAGAAACGAGGTGCGGGCCCGGCCATATTTGGCCTTTTCGGCGGTTCGCGCCTCGGCAATGCAGGCAAAGCCAATACCATCCGATTTGAGCGGAAGGGTTTGGTCGTGCGGGTTCGACACCGTTCCCCCTCCAATAATGGTGCCTGCCGCCAGGTTGCGCGTTCGTGCCGCCTCGACGATCAGATCTGCGAAGTCGAAGTGCATGCCGACACCGGCATTGGGTTGACCATAGAGCTTATCATTGACCTCGACGCGGATGGGCAGATGCAGGCGATTGTCGCGCCAGTCCGCACCCAGGCTGGCCGGCGATATGGCAATGGGAGCAAAGGCGGTGGAGGGCTTGGCGTGAAAGAACCCGAAGCCGTTCTGCAAGTCATCAGCCACCAGCCGGCGCAATGACACGTCATTGAGCACGGTCACCAGGCGTATCGCAGCAGAGGCCTGCTCGCGCGTCGCGCCCATCGGCACGGCCCCGATGATGACGCCGATCTCGGCTTCGAAATCCAGAGCAAGATCGTCACTAGGCACGACAATGGGTGCTGTAGGGGCGGAAAGCGAATCTGACCCCCCCTGATAGAGCAGTGGCCGGATCGACTGCAGTTCCTCGTCCTTGCTGCCCTTGAGCGAGCGTACGCGTTCGAGATGACTCATATAGGCCGAGCCATCAATCCACTGATACGCCCTGGGAAGCGGCGCATGTGCTGCCTTTGGATCGAAAGCCTGACCAGCGATTTCTCCGGCATCGAGTTGCGCCGCCAAGGCCACCAAGGCGGGCTCGGCATTCGGCCAGTCGTCGAGCGCTGCCTGGAGATTGGGGGCAATCCGGCCGGCCGAGACGGCCCGGCCAAGATCGTTTGAAACAACCACGAGCTGGCCATCTGGCCGGCCATTGCGCAGGGTGGCAAGTTTCATGCGATCTCTCCTCAACAATTGTGTTGCCTGGACGCGCTACCGGCGGGCAAATCAGGCGGCTATAATGTTGCCACGGACGTTAAGGCATTATCCAGTGCGAGAGAATCGCTTTGGAAGCATCAGGGCTCTGGCGTGCTGGACGAACCGAAGGCTCGTCAAAGGCTTCGGAGGAGGGGCACCTCCGCAAACAGGAATTAGACGTGAACTTCAATTTGATCGGGCTTCGCCCGTTTGTCCTGCTCATTCTGGCAACCTTCGTGCTGGCGTTGGATGTGGAGGCCGCCTATGCCCAGGCTGCCCAGTGCCAACAACTGCAGTCTGCGCTCGCACAGTTCGACCGCAACGGTGACTTCCGCCAGTTGGGCAGCAATTCCAATGCTGCGCGACAATTGCAGCGTCAGGTCCAGCAGGCAGAAAGCCGATACATCCGCGAGGGGTGTAATGACGATGCGCGGGCCGGCCGCACACTCAGCCGGAGCTGCCAATTGATAGCCCGCGACGTGCTAAGCCTGCGCGACGACTATGCCCAGGTCAGCCAGTCCGTCGAAACGGCCAATGCCGTGGCCCAACAGCGCGAAGCGATCCTCCAGGAAATGGCCCGGTTTGGTTGCAATTCGGGGTCTAATGCCAGCTTTACCCGTGAGCGGCAGAATGTCTTTGACCGGATATTCGGCACCACCTCGGAGGGTGACTTCACCAATGGTGATTTCGTCGACGGCGGCGACTATTGGGGCTATCAGGGCTACAATACGGTGCGCACGGTGTGCGTGCGCCTCAGCGATGGGTATTTCTGGCCGATCAGCTACGCGACCCTGCCTGACTATATCAGCAATGATGCGATCAGCTGTCAGCAGATGTGCCCAAACACGGCGGTCGAGCTCTATTATTACAACAATCCGGGCGAAGAACCCGAGCAGATGCGCAGCATCAATGGCGTGCCCTACGCATCCCTGCCGACGGCTTTTGCCTATCGCAACGAATTCGACAAGTCGGCCAGTTGCAGCGCTGCGCCGACCGCTGACGGGTCGGTGACCGTGGTGGCGGCCGCCGATGGCAGCAGCCGATCCATGCTCGATATCAATGGCTTGCGCATTCCCATGCCGCTGCGCGATCCGCGGGGCGTGGCCCCCGTCCAGGCGGCGCCAGCGGAAGCCGTAGCTACTGTAGCACTGGTCGATGTGCCGCTGCCCCGCCCGCGCCCGTCCGGTCCGGGCGAGATCGCGCGTCAGCCAGCGGCACCTGTCGAGCCGGAACTGCGGATCGTGGAACTTGGCGGCAAGAGCGTCAGGGTAGTCGGTCCAGACACACCCTACGCCCAAGCAGGACGAGCAGGGACTTAAGCTCAGGACCGTCAGGGCGGCCGGTGAGCGCCAGACGAAGCGGCAGGAACAGGCTCTTGCCCTTGCGCCCCGTGCTGGACTTGAGCACGTTGGTCCATTGCGACCACGTTGTATCATCCCAAGGCTCGGGCGGCAGCAAGGCCTTGGCAAGGGCCAAGAACTCGCGATCCTCATCGGCTACGGCCGCCTCGACCGGACCGGTCAGGAGCTTGGACCACTCCACGATGTCGGGGAACCTCACGAGGTTTTCGCGGAGCAGCATCCACATGGCCTCGCCCTCGAGCCCCAGTGAACTCAATCGCGGCGCAGCAACCTCATAGGGCATGGCATGCAGTATGCGAGCGTTGAGGGTATCCAATTCGGCAGGATCGAAACGGGCCGAGCCGTGCGAAATCATGGAAAAATCAAGCTTTTCCGCGATAGCGTCGAGATCATCGTAGGTTTCGATGGGCAGGCTGGTGCCTGTGAGGGTGGCGACGATGGCTATCGCCAACGGCTCGTATCCATCAGCCCGGAAATCGGCAATGGACTGGCTACCGAGACGCTTCGAAAAGCCCTGCCCCTGCGAATCCGTTAGCAGGTTGTGATGCCCAAAGACCGGAACGGCGCCCCCCAGAGCCTCGAATATTTCGATCTGGGTGCCTGTGTTGGATACGTGGTCTTCGCCGCGGATGACGTGAGTAATGCCCAGATCGATATCGTCCACCACGGAGGGCAAGGTATAGAGATAGGACCCGTCCTCGCGGATCAGCACCGGGTCCGACATCGAGGCGGTGTTGACCGTTTGAGCCCCCTTGATCAGGTCATCGAAATGCACCGGGCGGCCATCGAGCCTGAAGCGCCAATGAGGCTTGCGTCCTTCTGCCTCCAGGCGGGCCCGGTCTTCATCCGTCAGGCCGAGAGCGGCGCGATCGTAAATTGGTGGCCTGCCCAGCAGTCGAGCGCGGGCTCGCTTGCGATCGAGTTCTTCCTCAGTTTCGTAGCAGGGGTAAAGCCGACCCGCAGCAACAAGTTGATCTCGCGCAGCATCATAAAGGGCGGTGCGGTCTGATTGGCGCACCAGAAGGTCCGGTTGAACACCAAGCCAAGCCAGATCGGCTTCGATTCCGTCGGCAAACTCGCGCGTGGAGCGCGCGAGGTCCGTATCGTCCATGCGCAGCACGTAGCGGCCGCCATGGCGGCGGGCAAAGTACCAATTGAGCAGGGCCGGACGGGCATTGCCCAGATGGATGCGGCCGGTGGGGGATGGTGCCCAGCGAACGGTTACGCTCATCCGATGGTCATGTCCTTGTAGCCATTGGTGATGGGATATTTGCGGCCCTGCCCGAAGGCACGCGGTGTGAGCTTGGGACCAGGCGCGGATTGCCGACGCTTGTACTCGGCAATGTTGAGCAGACGCTCGATGCGCTTGACCAAGGCCGCATCATGACCGCGAGCAACGATATCGTCGAGCGACATTTCCTCCTCAACCATACAGGTGAGGATGTCGTCCAGCACCGGGTAGGGCGGGAGACTATCCTGGTCGGTCTGATCGGGGCGCAACTCGGCACTGGGGGCCTTGTCGATGATGGCCTGGGGAATGACCTCCCCTGCCCGGCCAAGGCAATCATCCGGCAAATGCTTGTTGCGCCAGTCGGCAAGGGCATAGACATCCATCTTGAACATGTCCTTGAGCGGATTGTAGCCGCCGTTCATGTCGCCATAGATGGTGGCATAGCCAACGCCCATTTCCGACTTGTTGCCGGTCGTCAGCAGCATCGAGCCCAACTTGTTGGAGACGGCCATGAGAATGGTGCCGCGCATGCGCGACTGGATGTTTTCTTCGGCGGTATCGATGGGGCGGTTTCCGAAAATAGGCTGAAGCTCATTGAGGGCACTGTCCACCGGATCGCCGATGGCCACAACATCATAGCGTACGCCCAACCGCTCGGCGCAGTCGCGAGCGTCGCGCAGGCTCTCTTCAGATGTGTACCGGTAGGGCAACATGATGGCGTGGACCTTATCGGGCCCGAAGGCATCTGCGGCCATCGCGGCGACCACGGCACTGTCAATTCCGCCGGATAATCCCAGCACGACATGAGAGAAGCCGTTCTTGAAAACATAGTCGCGCAGGCCAAGTACGCAGGCACGCCAGGGGGCTTCCTGGACAGAACTCAGTTGCTCGACGCGACCATTGGTGCACGTCCAGCCGTTCTCGGTTCGAGTCCAGTCCGAGACAATAAAATCCTGTTCGAAAGACTTGCCCTGAAGGACCAGCCTGTCGCCCGGCTCAATCGCGAAGGACGCGCCGTCAAAGACCAGTTCATCCTGGCCGCCGACCTGGTTCAGGTAGAGCAAAGGGACACCGTCCTCAGCGACACGAGCGCGGACCAGATCCTTGCGGATGTGCTGCTTGTTGGTCCAGTAAGGCGAGCCATTGGGGCAAAGCATGATCTCGGCCCCGCGCATGGCCAGATGCTCACAGACCGCTGGGTGCCAGACATCCTCGCAGATAGGAACGCCCACAGAAACGCCCTTGATGGTGACCGGCAAGGGCAGCGGGCCGGGCTCGAAATAGCGCTTCTCGTAAAAGACATCGGTATTGGGCAATTCGCGCTTGTAGCGAATAGCGGTGATGTCACCATTTTCGGCAATGAGAACTGCGTTGTGCAGGCCGGTTACGTCGAGCCAGATTGTGGGAAGAACAAGCACCACATCGGTGCCCCTGGCTTCGGCCACCAGAGCGCGCGCAGCTCCGATGGCGTCCTTGATAAATTGTTCCTTGAACAGCAGATCGTCCGGAAAATAGCCGGTGAGAAACAGTTCGGACAGCATCAGTATGTCGGCCTTGGCGGCAGAAGCATCGCTTAGCGCCTGACGCGCGAGCGCAAGGTTTCCGGACAAGTCGCCCACCTTGGGGTTGAGCTGGGCGAGCGCGATGCGAAGCTGGTCGGTCACTGAAAGCTGGCCTGGGTGCAAGGAACAGGGCCATCCGGCACAAAGCCGGATGCGGCGCAAGGATTAGCCGCTCACCCCGGCAAGGGCAAGCGGCGCAGTCGGGAAGCGGCGTTGCAGGCGGAGAAGGCTACTCACCGGCCATGCGCTGTTGCCGCGGCGGCTTTTGCGCATGCACTTCCTCGGCCACCAGGAATGCCAGTTCCAGTGCCTGGCTGGCATTGAGGCGTGGGTCGCAATAGGTGTTATAGCGATCTGAAAGCGTTGCCTCCGTAACGGCAGAAACGCCGCCGACGCACTCGGTAACGTCGTCACCGGTCATTTCGATATGTACGCCACCGGCATAGCTGCCCATTTCGCGGTGTACATCGAAGAAATTCTTCACTTCTGCCAGAACACGGTCGAAGGGGCGGGTCTTGAAGCCAGTCGACGCCTTGATGGTATTGCCGTGCATCGGATCGCAGCACCAGACCACGGTTCGACCGGCTTTCTGGACCGTTTCGATCAGGCGCGGGAGATGCTCATGCACCTTGTCCGCGCCGAAGCGAGAGATGAGCGTGATGCGGCCGGCTTCGTCGGTCGGATTGAGCCGATCGAGCAGGCGGAGCAAATCGTCATTGGAGAGGCTGGGGCCACACTTGATGCCGATCGGATTGTTGATGCCGGCAAAGTATTCGACATGGGCTTCGTCAGGATCGCGCGTACGGTCGCCGATCCAGAGCATGTGGCCAGAGGTCGCGTACCAATCATTGGTGATGGAGTCGCGACGGGTCAGTGACTCCTCATAGCCGAGCAGCAGGGCTTCGTGGCTGGTGAAGAAGCTGGTCTGCTTGAGCGCTGGCGTGTTCTCGGGGGTGATGCCGAGGGCCGACATGAAGGTGATGGCGTCGTCGATACGACGGGCCACTTCCTCGAAGCGCGCATCCCAGCTCGACCCTTTCATGAAGCCCATGGTCCATTCGTGGATGCGGGTCAGCTCGGCATATCCGCCCATGGAAAAGGCACGGAGCAGGTTCAGCGTGGCGGCTGACTGACGATAAGCCATCAGCAGGCGGTTGGGATCGGGGACACGGGCCGCTTCGGTGAAGGCAATATCGTTGATAATGTCGCCGCGATAGGAGGGCAATTCGATGCCATCAATGGTCTCGGTATCGGCGGAGCGTGGCTTGGCGAACTGGCCCGCCACGCGGCCAACCTTGACCACGGGCTTGGATGCGCCGTGGGTGAGGACCACGGCCATTTGCAGGAAGACGCGGAAGAAGTCGCGGATATGATCAGCACCGTGTTCAGCAAAGCTCTCGGCGCAATCGCCGCCCTGGAGCAGGAAGGCCTCTCCGCGTGCGACCGCTGCCAGGCGGGTCTTCAGATCACGCGCTTCGCCGGCAAAGACCAGGGGCGGAAAGGTTGAGAGCTGATGCTCGGCATCAGCAAGGGCCGCCGGATCGGGATAGGCGGGGACCTGCCTGATAGGCTTGTCGCGCCAGGAGCTGGGGGTCCAGGTGGTCATGATCGGTCTCGCTTACGCCGGCAGAGGAGATGGGGGCGATCTAGCAAGCCAGAGCGCCCGTGCCAAGCAGAATGGTCAGACGCGCTTGCAATCGCGATAGGTGTAGCTCGGGGTCTTGAAAGTCACGAGCTCTTCTGCCGCCGAGGGATGCAGGGCGATCGTGCGGTCGAAATCGGCCTTGGTGGCGTTCATGCCGACGGCGATGGCGACGAGCTGGATCATTTCAGCGGCCCCTGGACCCAGTAGATGAACGCCTAGCACCCTGCCCTCATCCTTTTCGGTTATGAGCTTCAAGATCATGCGCTCGGTGCGGTCGGAGAGGGTGTTCTGCATCGGGCGGAAGCGAGCCACATAGACATCGATATCCCCGTGGGTAGAGGCCTCGTATTCGGTCAGGCCCACCGTGCCGATCTCTGGCTCGGAGAATACCGCGGTCGGGATCAGCGAGTGATCGACCTTGAGCGGGTTGTTGTTAAAGACCGTCTCAGCGAAATACCAGCCTTCGCGGATGGCGACCGGAGTCAACTGCGCCCGGCCGGTGACGTCACCAACGGCATAAATGGACGGTACAGAGGTCTGCGAATACTCGTCCACGGCGATCGATCCGTGTTCGGTCAATTGGACGCCGGCGGCGTCCAGGCCAAGCCCGGAGACATTGGGACGGCGGCCGGTCGCAAACATGACCGCACCATAGGGCGCGGAGATGCCATCGCTGAATGTCGCGGTGATGTCATCTCCGGTCTTGGCCAGCGACTTGATGGTGGTTTGATAGATGATGCGGATGCCGCGTTCGATCAGTCCATTCTCAAGTCCGCGGCGCATATCCTCGTCGAAGCCCCGCAGGATGCAATCGCCGCGATAGATAATCGTTGTGTTGACGCCCAACCCGGCAAAGATGGTGGCAAACTCGACAGCGATATAGCCACCGCCTTCAATCAGGATTGAATGGGGCAGCGTAGGCAGATCGAAGGCCTCGTTGGAGGTAATTCCGAATTCGGCGCCTGGGATATCGGGCACGAAGGGATGAGCACCCGTCGCCACAAGCAGGTATTTGGCGCTCAGCTCACGGCCGTTGCGGAGCAGACGAATGCCGTTCGGCCCGGTAACGACGGCGCGGTCGCGGATGATCTCGACACCGGGCTTTTCCAGGTTGCTGGCATAGGCGTGCTCGAGCCGGGCTATTTCTTTTTCCTTGGCCGCTACCAGCGTGGGCCAGTCAAAGCTGGCATCTACCTGCCAGCCGAAGCTTTCAGCGACATCGAACTGATCGCGGAAACGAGCGGCGTAGACATACAGCTTTTTGGGAACGCAGCCACGAATGACGCAGGTTCCGCCCACGCGGAACTCTTCTACGATAGCCACCTTGGCGCCATAGGTCGCGGCCATGCGAGCGGCCCGGACGCCACCGGAACCGGCACCAATGACGATCAGATCGTAGTCGAAATCCATTTCAGTCCCCTGCTCGGTTCGGCGCATCAAAACATGCCGACCTTCTATCGTCTAATGCCGATAAATATAGTTCGGGCTTCGCACAAAAAAAGACCCCGCACAAGGCGGGGTCGATGTCGGGCAGGGCAGGAGGATCAGAGCTCGATGCCCTGACCACGCAGTTCGGCGCGCACCTTGGCGAAGAACTCCGTGCGCAGATTGTTGGTATAGACCTGCAGCACGCGACGAACGTCCGCGTTCAGTTCGGAGTTGGCGGTCGCCAGCTTCTGGCCGACCGGGGACTCATAGAAGGCGACGATTTCAGTCAGTTCCTCGAGCGTGAAGTAGATTGCGTAGACGCGGGCAAACTGATCGAGCAGTTCGCCCTTGCGGCCGTTGTAGGTCTTGATGACCTCGCCGATGGCGTCGCTGGTTTCTTCCTGGATTTCCGGGTTCTGGGTAATGATCTGGCGCATCGTATCGATGCCCATTTCCACAATTGTGGTTTCAAACACCGCGCCGCGGTCGGTCAGGTCGATATATTTGCGCGCCATCTCAAGCTGCTCAGGGGGCACTTCCTGGGCAGAGGCCGGAACCACGGCCGCAATTGATCCAGCAATCAGTGCAGCCAGTGCCATGATCTTGGCACCGCGTGCCCAGTTTCCAACATTCCACAATGCCATCTTGTCTCGTCCCACGCTGGTCAATTGCTTTCGAGAAGTGTTTCTACGCCATTCGGCGTTGCCACATAAGCCTTGCGGCACATTTTCAGGAACAGTCCATGCTGGACCACGCCCGGAATGTCCAGTAGCTCGGTTGAGAGGGCTTCTGGCTGCGAAATGCGGCCAAAAAAAGCATCAAGAATGAGATGCCCCCCATCGGTGAAGAAGGCTTCACCGCTTTCAGTAGTGCGCAATTGCAGTTCACCCAGCGCGTGATGGTGCCGCATGGCACGGGCAATCGCATGCCTGGTCGCGCCCAGACCAAAGCGGTTAACCTCAATGGGAAGAGGAAACCGACCAAGCGCCTCGACGATTTTTGAGCTGTCTGCAATGACAATCATCGCGTCAGAGGCAGCTGCCACGATCTTCTCGCGCAGCAGCGCCCCGCCGCCTCCCTTGATGAGGTTGAGCGCCGGATCAATCTCATCGGCCCCATCGACTGTCACGTCCAGTCGCTCCAGGGCATCGAGATCGGAGAGCGGGATGCCGCATTCGCGCGCCTGCTTCGCGGTCGCCTCTGAGGTCGGAACGCCAACGATGTCGAGCCCCTGCGCGACGCGATCACCGAGCAACTCGACAAAATGGCGAGCGGTCGAACCAGTTCCCAGCCCCACCTTCATGCCCGAGGTGATCTCGGCGACGGCCCGGGCCGCGGCCTCGCGCTTCAGCGCATCGCTCATTGGTCTGTCCTTTTGCCAATTTGCGCGGGTGTGGCAGGGCCTCGACGTTGCTGTCAAGCCTGCGAAAGTCGACCATTCACGCTTTGGTGACTCCCAGGTGTAACCGACTAGCAACACAATAAGGCGATGATGTCGCATATGTGGCGGAAATCGGGCTGAACCCTTTCAGCTCCAATCGACACCAAGTAAGTAGCGCAAATAGTCGCGGGCCCGAATCAGGGCGACGTATTGGAGAGGGCAAGTGGAAGCATGAGCATCACAAGAATTGCACTGGCGTTTGGCATGGCGGTCCTGCTGGCAGCCAGCTCTGTACTGCCGTCAAGTGCGGCCCTGTGGTACAATCCGGACACCAACAAGTTCGAGGAGCGCTCGGCCAGCGGCAATCGCAGCGGAGGCAGCCCGATCCGCAAGCAGGTCGTCGACTATGCAACCGACTTGAAGCCCGGAACGATTGTTATCGAGACCGGCGAACGCCGTTTGTATCTGGTGCTCGAAGACGGCAAGGCCATGAAGTATGGCATCGGCGTCGGTCGCGATGGATTCCGCTGGTCCGGCACGCACCGCATTACGCGCAAGGCGGAATGGCCCGGCTGGACCCCTCCCCCAGCCATGCGCAAGCGCGTTCCCGACCTGCCGGCCTATATGCCGGGCGGCCCGGATAACCCGCTGGGTGCGCGCGCGCTCTATATAGGGTCCACGCTTTACCGCGTGCATGGCACGTCCGAACCGTGGTCGATTGGCCAGGCCGTCTCTTCGGGCTGCATCCGCCTGACCAATGACGACGTCACCGACCTCTATGAGCGCGTCAAGGTCGGCGCCCTGATCGTTGTCCGTCACTGACACGAACAAGTTTTATCAAAAGAGCCGCCGGATTGGCGGCTCTTTTCGTTTGAGCGCTTTGCGTTGACCGCCGCGGGGGATAAACTGTCGGCATGACCGTTTCGCTTCCCGAGCAACGCCCCCTGATCGACAGTTTCGGCCGACGCATTTCTTATCTGCGCATATCGGTCACGGATCGCTGTGACTTCCGCTGTGTCTATTGCATGGCGGAAGACATGACATTTCTGCCCAAGAAGGACGTGCTCAGCTTCGAGGAAGTCGAGGCCATTGCGAGCGCCTTCATAGCACGCGGTACAACCAAAATCCGGCTGACCGGTGGCGAACCGCTGGTCCGGCGCGATATCACGGCGTTGGTGCACACTCTGGGCGGCCGGCTGGGCAATGGCCTGGAAGAGCTGACCATCACGACCAATGGCAGCCAGCTCCAGAGGCACGCTGAAGGGCTGTTCAAGGCCGGCGTGCGGCGCATCAACGTGTCGCTCGACACGCTGGATGCTGACCGCTTCTCGCAAATTACGCGGCGCGGGCGCCTGAGCGACGTGCTGGCCGGGATCGGCACAGCACAGGCGGCGGGGCTTGCGGTCAAGATCAACATGGTGGCCATGCGCGGCGTCAACGACGACGAGATCGAGGCCATGATGGAATGGGCACATGGTGGCGGCATGGGTCTGACACTGATCGAGGGCATGCCACTGGGCGAAGTCGGGATTGACAGGGTCGACACTTACCTCCCCTTGCGGGAACTGCATGACCGCTTGGCGCGACACTACAGCTTCACCAAGCTGGACAAGCGTACCGGCGGCCCCGCCCGCTATGTGCATGTTGCTGAAACCGGCGGCACACTGGGCTTTATCACGCCGATGAGCCACAATTTTTGCGAGAGCTGCAACCGTGTCCGGCTGACGGCAACCGGACAGCTTTTTTTGTGTTTGGGGCAGGACGATCAGGTCAATCTGCGCGATGCCTGGCGGCAGGGTGGCGCTGCGGCGCTGGATGCGGCGCTGGACCACGCCATGATCATCAAGCCCAAGGGTCATGACTTCGTGCTGGATCGCAGCCGGGCCGAACCGGCGGTGGCCCGTCATATGAGCGTCACGGGTGGCTAAACCGGCATTCTCCGCGCACTCGCTGGAGAATTTGCTCGACCGTAACTTCCCCGCTCGCGGGCCGCTTTGGCAGCTGGCGGAAGGGCAAGAGTCTCGGGCTTTCGCCTTTGACGTGGCGGGCGAGCAGTTCGTCGTCCGCGTCAACCGGCAGGTGCAAGGATTCGAAGTGGACAGGCTGGTCCATGCCGTCCTGCCGGGCAGTGGCATTGCCGTGCCAGAGGTGACCGCCATCCTTCCGCTGGACGATCAATGGGTCTGCGTGTCCCGGCGATGTCCGGGCGAGACGCTGCAGTCATTGCCTGCGGATGGCGCATATGCCTATGGACCGGCGGTCGCCCGCACCCTCGACCAGCTTGCGGGGGTGGACGCCGTCCTCCTGGAGCGCCTTGGCGCCTCCCCCTTGTTCGGCAGCCTGGGGTGCTGGCCGGATTTTGTTCGAGCCGTAGCTGAACTGGAATGGCGGGGTGTGTCGCCCGGACTCGCTCGGCAAATCCATCAATGGACCGACCTCATTGTCCAGCATGTACCGAGGCTGCCACCTGTACTGGGGTTGGTGCATGGGGACTTCGGCTCCAACAATGTGCTGGTGCAGGATGGCGCGATCAGCGCTGTGCTGGACTGGTCGGAGGCGCGAATTGGCGATCCGCAATATGACGTTGCCAACATACTGTTCTGGCGGAGCTGGCTTCCTTGCATGGAGCAGCAAGCCCGCTATTTCGAGGCGGAAGAGCCAGGAGTCTTGAGGGACCAGGCCCGCCTGCGCTGCTACCAGTTGCGGATCGGCCTTGCGGTGCTCAGTGATGCGCTGGCCGATGGCGACGCACATCTGGCCGAGTGGGCGGCGGGGCGTCTCGCAGATATTACAGCCGAGCGCTAACGCCCGGCGGCGCGCTCTACCAGTTCGACCAGTATGCCGTCAGGGTCACGCACAAAGACCACCCGCTTGATCATCTCGGTATTGTAGGCATCGCGGGGCCCCTCAACGATGGAGACGCCGGCCTCTTCAAGCCGTTCCACCATGGCATCGACGTCGTCATAGGCCAGCGTGATATGCCGGAACCCCGCCTCCGAATGCGGAACATCACGAAAAGGACCGACCTCGTGGGCAGGCGCAGCAATCTCGAGCATGCCACCGCCGGCGTCGAGAAAAGCAAGCTCGCCCCCCGCAGTGGTTCGTCGCAGCCTCAAGTGCAGCCCCAGCAGGCCGCAGTAGAAGTCTATCGCCCGCTCCATGTTGCTGACTGTCATGCCAACGTGTTCAAAGCCAAGCAACATTGAATGCCTATTTATCGTCGTCCGAGATGATGGCGAAGTCGAGCGGTAGTGCGGTGGTGTATTTAATCTGTCCCATCGCAAAAGCGGAACTGACATCGGTCAGATTTATCCTGCTGATCAGGCGCTTGTAGAAGGCATCGTAGGCGCCGATATCGGGCACGACGACGCGCATGAGATAGTCAACGTCACCGCTCATGCGGTAGAATTCAACGACCTCTGGAAATTCATCGATCACGCCGGAGAATTTGCGCATCCAGGCGTCGTTGTGCTCGTTGGTCTTGACTGAAACGAAGACGGTGACACCGACATTGACCTTGACGGGATCGAGAACGGCGACGCGCCGCTGAATTATGCCGTCTTCTTCCATCTTCTGGATACGGCGCCAGCACGGCGTGGTGGACAACCCGACCTTGCGACCGATTTCGGCCACCGGCATGGTGGCATCGCGCTGCAAAAGCGTGAGGATTTTCCGGTCGATCTTGTCCAAAGCCATCTGCGCCCCATGAAATCAAATTTCATCTAGCCGGCATATTTTGACCGCCAGCGCCAACACAAGTGCCATAGTCATAGGTAGGGCGCAATAATATTGCGCATTGAAATCGGGCGAACGCCGCAAGATCATCTTAACCCTGTCCGCCGGCGAGTGGCCAGACGTTTATTGAGTTGGCCTGCGATCTGCCAGGCGATTTCACCCCCTGTTAACTACGGCACCCCTAAGGTCGATCGAGAGCGTCGCGAGCGCGTTTTTGTTCGCAGTATCGAGTAAATGAGTAAGACTTCCATGTCGGTCCACGATGCCAATGTCCGTGAACGCCCCGGACATGACGGCAAGCGTACAGCGCAGAAAGCCGTGCTCGAAGCCCGCCAGCGGCTGACATCGAGCTCGGGAACGCGTGCGGATTTCGACTTCGAACTTATGCATGACTATGCCGACTCCCGGATCGGGGCGGCACTGCCCATGGCCGCCATTGTCAGTATCCTGGCCATTGTTGCGAGCTTCTGGGTGCCGCTGATGGTCACGACCATCTGGGCAGGCCTGGTCATCTCGAGCCTGTTGATCGTGGTGGTCACCGCGCGGCGGTTCAAATCGGTTGACCCAGCCAAATTCAATGCCGCGCGGTGGACCACCAGCTTTGTGGCGGCGGAAAGCCTTGGCGGGTTGGCGCTGTCGCTGCTGGCTCTGTTTACCCTGGTGACCGACCCCGAAGCCCTGGCTCCCGTGATGTTCGCCATGGTGCTGGTGAGCATCGCAAGCAATGCCATTGCAACCCACACCCTACCCCCGGCAACCCTGATGAGTACGCTGCCGGTAACGGCGACAGTGTCGATTTCGCTGATCGCGCTGGGCGGCACACTCAACTATACCTTGGCAGCGGTGGCCATTTGCGGTGAGATCTTCTTTGTCTATCTGGCGCGTCAGCTTCACAATTCGGAACTGGAAACCATCACCCACCAGGCCGAAAAAGACACACTGATCTATGAGCTGGAAGAGGCGCGCAACATGTCGGATGAAGCCCGCCGGCATGCCGAGCAGGCCAATATCGCCAAGAGTCAGTTCCTGGCCACAATGAGCCATGAATTGCGTACGCCGCTCAATGCCATTATCGGCTTCTCCGAGGTGCTGAAATCGGAGCTGCTGGGGCCACACCAGGTGCCGCAATACAAGGAATATGCGGGTGACATTCACGCCAGCGGGCAGCACCTGCTCAACCTGATCAACGAATTGCTCGACCTCAGCCGCATCGAGGCGGGCAAGTATGAGCTCAATGAAGAAGTGGTGTCGCTGGTCGACATTGCGGATGACTGCCGCCGGATGATGGAGTTGCGGGCCAAGTCCAAGAATATCGAGTTGGTGTTCAGTGTGGGCGACAATCTGCCCAAGATCTGGGGCGATGAGCGCGCCATCCGGCAGGTGGTGCTGAACCTGTTGTCCAACGCCATCAAATTCACCCCGCAGCAGGGCAAGATCGTGCTGGTGGTGCAACGCAGCGGCGATGGCGGGCAGTTGATCTCAGTGAAAGACAACGGGCCGGGCATTCCAGAAAGCGAAATCGCGACTGTCCTGTCTTCGTTCGGCCAGGGCTCACTAGCGCAGAAAACCGCTGAACAGGGTGCCGGACTGGGCCTGCCGATCGTGCAAAAGATCATGGACCTGCATCAGGGCCGGTTTGACCTCTTCTCCAAGCTTCGCTTCGGCACCGAGGTGATCGCCACCTTCCCGCGCGCCCGGGTCATGGATGCACTGGCGCCCGTGGTGGAAAAGCGAAATCGGCTGGAAATCTACTCGGAAGCCGGGTGAAAACTGCCCCGCCAATTGCTGCGTGCCGAAATTTTGCCGCGATCACACTGAGGATCGCGTGTCTGGAGGCTCGATGCTCATACGCCCATTTCTGACTGCTCTCTTGCTGCTGGCGACGCCTCTAGCGGCCAATGCGCAGCAATTGCCTCAGGCGGTCGAGAATCCTACTAAAACAGCGGACGCAGCAGAGTTCGATACCAGCTACCGGCCCTCCCCCAGCATATCGGCGCGGATGCAGCGTGAGTTTCTTTCGCGCATTCGGTGGTCCGCAGGGGCGGAGGTGCGAGACAATCTGGCAGAAGCGTTTGCCGAACGCAGTCCGAGCGAAATATGGCAAGAACTGGTTGCGCCCGATGGGCTCACGACCAACAATGTTGCCGACGCCCTGACCGCCTATTGGGTGCTCAACTGGGTGGCGGCAAATGGCGCCTATGCAGTCGAAGTCGACAGCCGCCCGATCCAGCGGCAATTGCGATTGGCTTTTGCCAACGACCCGAGCTTTCTTAGGCTCAGCGACCAGCAACGGCAGGAAATGGCGGAGGGCTACATCCTCAACTTCCTGGTCGAGCACGCCGCACTCAACACTGCGCTTGCGCAAAAGGACCTCGAGACGCTGTACGCGCTGGCCATGGCTGCAGCGTCCCGATTCCGCAGCCAGATGAATGTGAACTTGTTCACACTGGTCCCGGGGCCAGACGGATTTGTGGGGCGGTCAAATAGCGACTAGACAGATTTGCCGCTGACCGAGGCGCCCTCAAAGGTCGCCATATTGTTGTGCAGGTGCAAGGCCGTCTTGGCCATGACTGCCGCAAGCGCGGCACCGCTCCCCTCGCCCAGGCGCATGCCCAGATCGAGCAGGCCGGACTGGCCCATCTTCGAGAGCACCTGTTCATGGGCGCCTTCGGCAGAGACATGGGCGAAGAGGCAGTGGTTGATGGCCGCCGGATTGACGGCGTGGGCGATGGCCGCGGCAGCCGTCGCGACATAGCCATCGACAATGACTGGCACCTTCTGGTGGCGCGCGGCGACGAGCGCCCCAAGCATGGCGCAGATCTCGCGGCCACCCAGGCGCGCCAGAATGGCAAGTGGATGATCGAGTTCGGCCTTGTGCAGCGCCAGTGCACGATCGACGGCGTCGGCCTTACGCCTGAGGCCCTCGTCATCGACGCCCGTGCCCCGACCGACCCAATCGGCGCCGGTGCCGCCATAGAGTGCGGTATAGATGGCGGCGGCGATGGTGGTATTGCCAATGCCCATTTCGCCCAGGCAGATCAGGTCCGGCTTGCCGGCCACCGCTTCCATGCCATAGGCGATTGTGGCCGCGCACATCTGATCGTCCAGCGCCGCTTCTCTGGTGATGTCACCAGTGGGCAGTTCCAGAGCAAGTTCGAAAACGCGCAGATTGATTTCATGCAGGCCGCAGATCTGCGAGATGGCAGCACCGCCATTGGTAAAATTGGCAACCATCTGTGCTGTGACCTCGCGCGGAAAAGCCGACACGCCCTGGTCCGTGACGCCGTGGTTGCCGGCAAAGATGGTGACCATGGGATTGTCGAGCCGCGGCTTGGCGCGATGCTGCCAGCGCGCCAGAAACTCCACCAGCATTTCAAGCTGACCCAGGGAACCGCGCGGCTTGGTCAGTTGGGCGTCGCGTTCGCGCACCGCAGCAACCGCGCTCTCGTCACCATCGGGCACGGCCACGAGCAATTCGACAATGTCAGCGAAGGCGGGGTTGAGTGGCATGGCAGGTCCGGCGCGATATGGTAGGAAGGCGCGCGTCTTGTTGCCCATAACGGAGCGAAAAGCAATTGACCGAGCGGGGCCCCGAAACCAAAGAAGCCGACCGGATGGATACGGCCAACCGCGATGCCTACGCCCCTGAGCCGGCGCGCGGGGGACTGGGCCTGAAAGACGATCTGGTCATGGCGCTGCGTTTCTTCTCGCGGCTACCAACAGGCGACACGCCGCATGAAAAGCCTGATCTCGGCCGGATCGCCATGGCCCTGCCACTGGCCTCTGTGGTGATGGGGGTTGGCCCGGTCCTGCTGCTCGCCGGGGTGTGGTTTGGCCTGCCCGGCTACTTCGCCGCGGCATTGTCCGTGGCAGCCTTGGTGCTGGTCGGCGGCGGCATGATGGAAGATTCGCTGGCCGATGCGGCCGACGGGTTGTTTGGTGGATCAACACCGGAACGGCGGCTCGAGATCCTGAAAGACAGCCGCCACGGCACTTATGGCGTAGCGGCCCTCTGCCTGTTTCTGATGCTGCGAGTGGCGGCCATTGGTAGCGTGGCAGCGCTTAGTCCGTTGGCTGCCGCCGGCATATGGCTTGCGGCTAATATTGCGGGACGCTCTGGCGCTTTGTGGCTGGCGGTCGCCTTGCCCCCTGCCCGGTCAGACGGCGCCTCGGCCTCGGCAGGAATCCTGCCTGCATCACGCTTCAGCGTTGGGGCGGCCCTGGCATTGTTGCTGGTCTTCGTCATTGGCGCGCCGGCATCGAGCCTGCTCGGCGTGGTCGCTGCAGCGTTGCTGGTAGGGCTGGTGGTTCTGGGTTGGACGGCCATCTGCAAGAACCTAGTGGGTGGGCAGACCGGTGACCTGATCGGCGCTGCCGCGGGGCTGGGGGAAATAGCGGCGCTCACGGCCCTGCTGGTCTTTGCCTAAGCGTCTTGAAATCGCCGCGCCGGCACCTTTTATGGTACGGGTATCCGGTTCGAGGGCAGACCGCAGCATGGGCTTCATTGGCATCGCATTGATCATCGCCGCCGGCATCGTGCTGCTCATCAGTGCAGACGCAGGGAGCCTAGTGGGGCTTAGCCAAATGCAGACGGCGCAATTGGTGCCGCTGCTCGTGCTCCTTATCATTTTTGCCGGCGGCCTGTTCACACGTCGCCACAAGGTGTCCGAACTGATCGGCGGAGTGGTGCTATGGGTGGGCCTGTTTGGCGTCGCCATGGTGACCTATGCCTATCGCGATGAATTGCTTGGTGTCGTCGGACGGGTGGCGGGGGAATTCCAGCCCGGCGTTGCCCTGGTAGATGAAGAGGCCGGAACGGCAATCTTCCGTCGCGGCATGAGCGGGCACTTCGAGGTCAACGCCACGATCAACGGGCATACCACGCCAATGATCTTTGATACCGGCGCCAGCGCGGTGGTTCTGACCATCGCCGATGCGCAAGCGGCGGGCATAAATGTTGAGGGACTACGCTACACCGTGCCGGTGTCCACGGCCAATGGTCAGGGACTGGCTGCGCGGACCCGGCTCGACAGCATCGAGGTGGGTGGCATCTTGCGGCAGAACCTGACGGCTTTCGTCACAGAGCCAGGGGCGCTGGAAACGAGCCTGCTCGGCATGACGTTTCTCGAAACGCTCAGCCGCTACAGCGTGACGCAGAATTCTCTGGAACTGGTGGATTGAAGAAGGGCGGGCCAGCAGGCCCGCCCCAAGATTGTCAGCTCACCGGGAACTGGGTGGCCTGACCCGCCACAATGTACCAAGTGACAAAGAGCGCATTGATGAACGCTCCCGGCAAATAGCTGCCGGTTCGCCGATAGGTGAAGGTCGACAGGAAGGCGATGATGGTCATCAGTGGCAGGAACTGGATGGCGATCACCGTATTCAGCGGTTCCTCGATGCTGAACAGATGACCGGCAAACAGCAACCAGCCATACTGGAACGCCAGGAAGACCAGAAAGCCCAGCGCCAGCGCGCCGATATTGGACAGGTACTGCTTGAGGCGGCTGTCCCCGGCCACCGACAGTCCGGTATGCAGGCCGCGTAGCGCCAGCACAAAGAACAGGGTGAACGGCACCAGATAGACCAGCGCGATCTTGGCCTGAACCAGGCTGAGGGGCTTGAGTGCCACGACCCAGAAGCGGAAGTCGATCTTGAATAGGAAATCCGCTGCCAGGACAAACAGGTAGCCGATGCCGACCGTCGCCAACGCGATCAGGATGGACCCAAGGATATTGCCGCGGGCGTCGACCTTTTCCCCCCGCAGCACAAACCCGACAAGGAAGACGATGAGACCGTTCAGCACCGCCCAGAAGGCGATCTGGCTGGTAATCGTCTGCGGCAGCAGCGCCGAGGCCGGGAAAAGCTGCCCACCCCAGCCGAAGAACAGGTAGTACGTCAGCACCGGCACAAAGGCGCTGATCGCAAACCCGAGCCACCACTTGACGCCACGCTCGGAATGCGCCGCCTTGACCGGCGTGTTGCGCAGATGGGCGAAGGCCTGGGTCCCCAGAAGCGCCTGAAACGTGCCAGCCAGCAGCACCACGAAACCGACCAGCGCGATCAGCGTGCCAATTTCCTTCCACAACCAGATCTGGTCGGAAGACGGCAAGGGCTCGGCCCCATCCAGTGTCTCGGCGAACCAGTCGATGGAGTAGCCGATGGCTTCGGGCGAGATGTGATCGCCCGGATGGGTGGTGTTGGGCATGTGGAGAATGCGGGCCGTACCCTGGGCGATAGCGCCATAGACCTCGCCAGGCACCACGGCCTGATCAGTACCAAAGACCGCCTGCAGCTTGGGGCTGTCGGCAACGTCCTGGGCCCGATCGACATTCCACATCAGCTGCGAGAATTCGTCATATTTGGAGAAGACGACCGCAAGATTGCGGGGCCATTCCGGGGTCCCTTCCATAGCGAAGGGTGCGCCGGTGCTCGAGCCTTCGAGCACGAGGGACTTGTAGGCGTCAGGCATGGTGGCCGCCGCCGCTAACACGGTCCAGCCGCCCATGGAGTGGCCTTCAAGGCCGATATTGTCGGTATCGACGATGTCGAGACCGCGCAGATAGGCCAGCGCGCCGGGCCCGCCAAAGCCATTGGCGAAGGCCGGGCCGTCTGAATAGCCGTGACCGGACTGGTCGAGAGCCAGAACGACATAGCCCCGCCGCGCATACTCTATCGCAAAGCCGGATTGGGTCTCGCGGCTATTGATATAGCCATGCACCGCCAGGATCGCGGGGGCCTTGTTTTCCGCCGTGACACCCGGAGGCACATAGAGCAGGCCACTCAGAACCTGGCCGTTATTGCCGTTGAAGCGGATATCGCGAATGGATATGCCGCCTGATGTCTGAATGAAATGCGCAAGCAATGCGCCGATGAGAATGATGACCCATCCCAGGTGGAACAGGCGAAGGTTCTTGTTCAGCAATTTTGCCCCCCATTGGCCGTTTGGAACGTCAACCGAAGGGTGGCTTATACCGCGATCCGAAACAAAATCGAATGAAAACGAAAACCTTCCACCATAAAGCGAAAGCTAGCCAGCGCTACGCCGGCACCATTGCCCGCTCTTCCACCGCCGCCAGTGCTCGGCCAAACACTTCCGGCCCCGCACCACGGCGGCAGGCGTCGACGCTAAGGATCTGGCGGAACTGGCGTGCGCCTGGCCGGCCATTGGCCAGTCCCAGCATGTGGCGGGCGATGTTGTTGAGGCGGACACCGGCCTGCAACTCACTCTCCGCGTATTCCGCCATCAGCGACATGATCCCGGCCAGGTCGGGGACCGCGTGGTTATCGCCAAAGACCCGCGCATCGACTTCGGCCAGCAGCATGGGGTTGTGATAGGCGGCGCGCCCCAGCATGATGCCATCCATATGGTCGAGATGCTCTATAGTCTGGTCGAGGGTTTCGATGCCGCCATTGATCATGGTCTGCAGCGGCGCAAGCCGCTTGGCCAGGCGATGCACGCGCGGATAGTCGAGCGGCGGAATTGTTCGGTTTTCCTTGGGGCTGAGCCCCTTTAGCCAGGCCTTGCGGGCGTGGACATAGAGCGCATCGACGCCCGCTTCGACCATGGCGTCGGCGAAGCGATCAAGGCTCTCCTCGGTATCCTGATCATCGATACCGATCCGACACTTGACCGTTACCGGCCGGTCAGTGGCATCTCGCATGGCACGAACGCAGGTGGCCACCAGGTCGGGCTCGGCCATGAGACACGCGCCGAAACGACCGGACTGCACCCGATCGGACGGACACCCGACATTGAGATTGATCTCGTCGTAGCCGAAGGTCGCAGCAATCGCCGACGCCTTGGCCAGTTCTGCGGGGTCGGAACCGCCAAGCTGGAGCGCCAACGGATGTTCGACAGCGAGGAAGCGCAAATGGCGTTCAGCATCGCCATGCACGATGGCGCCGGAATTGACCATTTCAGTGAAGAGCAGGCTATGGCGCGTCAACAGGCGATGGAGGAAACGGCAGTGCCGATCCGTCCAATCCATCATCGGGGCCACCGAGAAGCGGCGGGCCCGTTGCAGGGTGGTCGCGCTGTTTTGGTCAAGCTGCGGCAATAGTCCAGCGTCCTTGGTGTGTTTGTGTCCTGCGCCCGAAATAGTGCGGAAGGTGCCCTCATGCAATCTCCCCAATGATCTGGATCAGTGCGAGATGCCGCGCGTTGATGTAGTGTGGGAGAACAATCAAGCGTCAAGGGAGTTCGCCATGTATGCCAATATCGTGTGCGGTGTCGACGGATCTGATCTCGCCAACAAGGCCCTGCGCCATGCGCTGGCGCTGGCAGCCAAGACGGGCGGCAAGGTCACTGCCGTAACCGTTACAGAACCCTCCATCATCGTTGCGCCGGGCGCCGAGATCATGATGGTGGACACCAGCTCGATCATTGAAGATCTCGACAAGGCAAAGGAAGAATCCGCCAAAAACATCCTGACGGACGCCGAAAAGATTGCTGGAGAGTCCGGCATCCATTTGACGCAGATGCACGTGGCCAACAGCCACGCTGCCGAGGGAATCCTGCACGCGGCCAAGGAGCTTTCCGCCGATCTCGTCGTGATGGGCTCGCATGGCCGGCGGGGGTTGGGGCGCTTGCTACTGGGCAGCCAGGCCGCCGAAGTATTGGCCCATGCGGATATGCCCGTGTTGGTGGTCAAATAGAACTAACATGTCAGTGGTGGCATGGCGGCGAGAAATGGTCTAAATCCCCCGCATCTGTTCAATTCAGGTTCGGCCATGCCCCAGACCACTCCCCGCCACGTTGCTGTCATCGATATCGGCAAGACCAATGCCAAGGTCGTGCTGATCGACGGTGTGACCGGCATGCAGGTTGCAGCGAAGAGTGTGCCGAATGCCATCCGTACGGATGGACCCTACCCACATGCCGATGTCGAGATGCTGTGGAATTTCATCTCCAAGTCGCTGAGGGCGCTGCATCAAGACCATGGGGTAGATGGCGTTTCCATCACCACACATGGCGCGACAGGTGCGCTGCTGGCAGGCGATGACCTGGCGCTGCCGGTGCTCGATTACGAATTTGACGGACCCGAGGCCAGCACGGCCGATTATGCAAAAATCCGTCCAGATTTCGCCGAAAGCCTGTCCCCTCGCCTGCCGAACGGGCTCAACTGGGGGGCGCAGCTTTATTGGCAATCCCGACAGTTTGCCAAGGATTTCGCCAGGGCGACGGCCATTGTGCCCTATCCGCAATATTGGGCCTGGCGGCTGACGGGAGTACTGGCGAGCGAGGTGACGTCGCTGGGTTGCCACACCGACCTCTGGGCCCCGGATCGCGGCGATTTTTCCAGCATGGTCGACGCGCTGGGGTGGCGCGGCCTGTTTCCTGCTGTCAGGCCCGCCGCATCGGTCATCGGAACCCTGCGGGCGAACGTTGCTGCAGAAACCGGATTGCCCGCAGATACGCCGGTGACCTGCGGCATTCACGATTCCAATGCTTCTCTGGTGCCGCATCTGGGGCGGCATGAAGTGCCTTTCACTATCGTTTCGACCGGAACCTGGTCCATTTTGATGACTGTGGGCGGGGACACCAAGGCGCTCGATCCTCAAAGGGACAGTCTAGCCAATGTGGATGCCTATGGCCGGGCCGTGCCGACGGCGCGGTTTATGGGCGGGCGGGAATTTGATGTGCTGGTGCCGGAAATTGTCGAACCAGATGCGGACGATCTTGAGTTCGTGATCAGCAATGACATTCAGGCGCTGCCCAGTTTTGTCCCCGGGGTCGGGCCTTACGGCGGGCGCACCGGCCGCTGGACGAGCGATCCGGAGCACTTGACGCCTGCACAACGGACGGCTGCGGCCTCGCTTTATCTGGCGTTGATGGCCCGCGCATGTCTGGACCTATCCGGCCTGGGTCGCAGCGTCACGCTGGAAGGGCCTTTGGCGCGCAACCGGCTGTTCGGACAGGGGCTTGCCTACCTGACCGGGGTACCGGTCTATGCTTCGGGCGATGCCACGGGAACAAGCCTGGGGGCGAGCCTGTTGTTCGGGGGCACCCTGCCCGACGCTGGAGGCAGCCATGCGCTGGAGCCCCTGCAGGTGCATGGGCTGGACGCCTATATCAAAAAATGGTGGGAGCGCGTTTCGGGCTGACGCTCCCCTATCGACCGAAGGAGACCAACATGCCGTCCCACAGACATCGCATCGTGATCGTGGGAGGCGGGTTTGGCGGACTTGCCGCGGCCAAGGCGCTGGCCAAAGCCGATGTCGAGGTGGTGCTAATCGACCGGCGCAATCACCATCTGTTCCAACCACTGCTCTATCAGGTCGCCACGGCGGCGCTGAGCCCGTCCGAAGTCGCGTGGCCGATCCGGCATCTACTGCGCCGGCAGGACAATGTGCGGGTGTTGATGGGCACAGTCATTGGCGTGGATACCGAGGCACGTGAGGTCCTGCTCGAGCATGGCGAGCGCGAAGGCTACGACAGCCTGGTGCTCGCGACCGGCGCACAGGATACTTATTTCGGCAATGACGAATGGAAGCGCTTCGCGCCCGGCCTGAAGACGGTGGAAGACGCCACGGCGATACGGCGCAAGCTGTTGCTCGCCCTTGAAGCCGCGGAACGAGAAACTGATCCGGAACGGCGCCGGGCCCTGCTGACCTTCGGAATCATTGGCGCTGGCCCGACGGGTGTCGAACTGGCGGGCGCGATCGTCGAACTGGGCCGCTCCAGCATCAAGGGACAGTTTCATACGCTGGAGCCGGAGGCGCTTCGGGTGGTGCTGATCGAGGGGGGTGACCGGGTCCTCTCCAACTTCGACAAGGAGCTTTCGGACTACACCCACAAGGCTCTCGAAGACATGGGCGTTCAGGTGGAACTGGGCGCCATGGTCAGTTCAATTGACGCCGAAGGCATCAGCTATGGCGAACGCCGGCTGGAAACGCGCACCGTCGTCTGGGCCGCTGGCGTCGCCGCGACCCCGGTTGCAGAGTGGCTGGGCATAGAGGCGGACCGCGGGGGGCAGATCAAGGTAGCGCCGGACCTGACCGTGCCTGGTCTACCAAACGTCTACGTCGTTGGTGACGTGGCCAAGGTCAGCCGCGCCGACGGCGAGCCGGTTCCGGGTGTGGCGCCGGCTGCCAAGCAGGAGGGCCGATATGTGGGGAAGGCTATCCTGGACCGGCTCGCCGGGAAAAAGGTTGAGCCGTTCGTTTACAAGCATGCAGGTGATCTGGCGACCATCGGAAAAAGCTCAGCGGTGATCGATTTCGGCTTTGTAAAGATCAAGGGCTGGGCCGCATGGTGGCTCTGGGGCATTGCCCATATCTATTTCCTGGTCGAAACCCGTACGCGGATCTTCATCACCATGAGCTGGCTGTGGATCTATCTCACAGGACAGCGCAGCGCGCGGCTGATCACCCACGGGGAGGCGACGAGCCAGAAACCGCTTGATGAAGTGGACGAGAATTAGCGCTCGGAAACGACAACCGTTTCGGGCTTGGCCAGTCTGCGTTCCCGCAGCCAGATATAGAGCCCGGACCCGATGACGATGGGCGCTCCGACATAGAGCCAGACATCCGGCGGCTGGTTGAAAATTATCCAGCTCGCCGCCGCCAGAAAGAAGATCTGGAAGTAGGAGAACGGGGCCAGCACGGTCGCCGGGGCCAGGCTCGAGGCCATTGTGATGAGCTGGTGACCGACAAAGCCAAAAACGCCGATTGAAAAGAAAACAAACCAGCCATCGGCCGTCGTGGGGAACGACCAGAAGAACGGCACCACCGGCAAGAGGAAGACCGTTGCAAAGATGCCGACATAGAACTGGCTGGTGGCGGCGCTGTCATAGCTGGATACCTTGCGGGTGAGCAGCATGTAGAAGGCAGTGCTCAGGGCCGCGGCAAGCGAGAGCAGGGTCGCAGGGTGGAAGGCATCGGTTCCGGGTCGGACGATGACCAGTACACCGAGAAAACCGACCGCGATGGCACTCCAACGGCGCCAGCCGACCTGTTCGCCCAAGAGCGGCACCGAGAGGGCGCAGATCAATAGCGGGACCGTGAAGGCAATCGAACCGGTGACGGTCAACGGCAGAAACTGCACGGCCAGGAAATTGCAGCTCGTCGCGCCCAGCAAGGCCAGCGCGCGAAAGAACTGCAGCCGGAGATTGCCCGAGCGCACCATGGTCCTGCCGTGTCGCGGCAAATGGATCATGGCGACCAGCACCAGGTGGATCGCATAACGCAGGAAGACGATCTGGATGAAGGAGATGCCAACCATCCCGAGCCATTTGGCCGAGGAATCGATGCCAGTGAACATGAGATAGGCGGCAAGCGCCAAGCCAATGCCCAGCAGACGCTGCTCTGCGGGCGGGGAATAAGGTCGAGACATCTAGAGTTCCAGAGATCGCGAAGGGTGCGACCGCCGGCAAGGCTGGACAAGAGCGCCGCCCAAGTCAATGACCGGGCGGCGTTTTCTTGTATGGAAGCGAACGTCCTAGAACGTCTCTGCCAGGTGCCGGACCTTCAGTGACCCGGCAAGATCGCTGGACTTGACCATGTGTCCGTGGCGCGGGAGGAACGTCAGCTCTACGGATCTGCCGGGCAGCAAGGTGATCGCATTGTCCGAAAAGTAACCGGGCGCATCGACGCTGGCGGTGGTGAAGAAAGCTGGCGTGTCTGCCTCAAGCGTGAGAACGGCCTTGCCGTCCCGATCCGACCATTCGGCACGGACATTGGCCCCGACCAGTTCATAGGCCTTGTAGGGCTTAGGGAAATAATCGTTTTCGCCCAAGATGTTGCCCTGCGCGTCTTTCCAGACGAAATAGAGGAACTCGTCTTCGGCCAGGTCAAGGAAGGGAATATCGGCCACTGTGATGGCGGCATCGGGGCTAACCGCCGAATTGCCGGAGAAGACCATGCGGCTTTCGCCCGTGACCTTGACGGCCATCACTTCAAGCGCGATCGAGACTGCCTTGCCGGTATCGTTGATGGCTCGCAAGGCGATCTGGTCAGGCAACTGCCCCTCGACCGGCGTACCGCGCGAATTGGTCTGCACTTCGGTGACCTGGGGCACGGCAACGACATTGACCAAATTATAGAAGCGCCGGGCCATGTAGTGCATCAGCTTCCACTGCCCGCCATAGTCCAGGCTCGACCAGCTCGCGACCGGCCAGATATCGTTGATCTGCCAGTAAAGCGTACCCATGCAGCGTGGCTTGGTGGAGCGCCAATATTCGATGGCGGTCTTAATGGCGAGCCCCTGCTGGATCTGGCTCAGAAATACCATCTGGTCAAAGTCGCGCGGGAAACGGAAATAGCGCGTCATCGTCTCGAGAATACGGGCATTGCCGCCGGCATTGCGCTGGTGGTTTTCCATGACGGGTGACGAGGGATTGCGGTCTTTTTCCTCGGCGAAGGTTTCGACGACATTCATCGAGGTAAAGGACTGGAAGCCGAACTCGGAGGCAAAGCGCGGATTGACCGTGCGGTAGGCCTCAAAGCTCTTGGCGGAATGCCAGACATCCCAATAGTGCAGGTCGCCGCGGGTGTCGGAATGCCAGCCATCGGAGAAGTCCATATAGCCCAGCGAAGGCGATGACGGCCAGAAGCGGCGGGCCGGGTCCTCATCCTCCACGATGCGGTGCAGCATCGAGTTGAGCCGGTCGTAATTGGCGATATAGCGTTCCTTGTCCGCCTTTGTCTCAGGATACCAGTCGAGCGAACCGATGACTTCGTTGTCGCCGCACCAGAGGGCGATACAAGCATGGTGACTGAGGCGCCGCACCTGCTGGGTGATTTCGGTCTCGACGCTTTTGAGGAATGTGCGGTCTGAGGGATAGCTCATGCAGGCGAACATGAAGTCATGCCAGATCAGGATGCCGAGTTCGTCGCACATATCGTAGAACCAGTCCGGCTCATACTGACCGCCGCCCCAGATGCGCAACATGTTCATGTTCGCCGCCTTGGCGCTTTCGAGCAGGTCACGCACCACGGCCGGTGTTGCGCGGCTAGGAATGGCGTCGGCCGGAATCCAGTTGGCGCCCATCATGGTGATGTCGCTTCCATTGATCCGGCACTTGAAGGAATGGTCGATCTCGTCCTTTTCAACCACCCAGTTCAGATCGCGCAGACCGATCTTGCGGGTCGTCATTTCGCCCTCGAGATTGGTCACCAGGTCGTAGAGCGGCTGCTCGCCCTGCCCTGCCGGCCACCAGATCTTCGGGTTCTTGATCGTCACATTGTGGGTGAAGACGTTTTCGCCCTTCTGCACCGCGACCTTATCAGTAATGACCTGTCCATCGATGCTGTGTTCGAGTTCAACCTCTCCGTGAGCAAAGGCGAAAAGGCGAGTCTTTATCGAGAGTTCGACAGAGCTCTCGCCGTGGGCCTGATCGACTTGCACGCTCTCCTGTCGGGCCAAACGTGCCTTGCGAAGGCTCATCGTGCCATAGACGCCGATGGGCATCAGGCAGATGCCCCAGTCCCAACCCGCATGGCAGGCCGCCTTGCGGATGAAGTTCATATGAATGCCCTTCAGACCGTTGGTCTGGTAGTTTTTGGTGAAGGGGATCGGAAACGGGTGCGCGTCGGCGCGCGCCTTGGCGACATCCGGCGCAATGTCGAAGTCGAGGCGTAGCGTATTCTCGCCAGCGTGCACCTTGCCAGTCACGTCAAAGTCATGCCGCACAAAGCTATTGTCGGTGCGCGCAATTTCCTCACCATTGAGAAAGACAGTGGCGATGCAGTCAATCTCGGCAAGGGTCAGGGTCAGGTAGCCATCGATGTCTGCGTTGGTGGCAGTGAACTGGCCCTCGACACTCCAGGCCGTCTCGTTGACCCACATCACCGTCTTCTCGTTCTCGCCGAAATAGGGATCCGGAATCAGGTTTGCGGCCAGCAGGGCGTGATGAACGTCGCCCGGGAGATTCATGGTCGTTTCGATGTCGCGCGCAGGGGCGGTCAGGGTGAAAGTGCCGCCCAGATCGAGGGCGGAATTATGCGTTGGGACGGCCAAGAAATTATCCTCCGATTTCGGCAATGCGCCGAATTGCGTGGCCAATACCAGTCTCTGCAATCGATTTCAATGCAACGTTACAACCCGTCCCCGCATCCATGGATGGCGGAAGCGTGACCCTAATATGCTTTCGCAAGTGTCCCTGAGGGCGTATCGTTTTTTTCGAGATCCGAGAACAAGAGCCACGGTCGGTGAGCGGCCATAGGGCCAGCTGGAGATTTCGAACTCAAGGGAGACGTCAGATGAATAAGTACATGTTGGCCTATCATGGCGGCGGCATGCCGGAGACGCCCGAAGAGGGTGCCCGGGTCATGAAGGCATGGAATGACTGGTACGGCGCGCTTGGCGACAGGCTTGCGGATGGCGGGAGCCCTCTTGGGCGCTCGATGACCGTGAGCAAAAACGGCGTCCAGGACGGGGGCGGGTCCAACCCGTTGTCCGGCTATACACTGGTGAACGCCGATAGCCATGACGCGGCCAACGAAATCGCCAAGGGCTGCCCAATTCTCGACGATGGCGGCACCGTAGAGGTTTGCGAAATCGTCGAAATGTAGCGGTTTCAACGCCGTTACCGCCTCTGCTGCATCGTTCCGAGGAGAACGGTGATCGCTGTCGCGCGCGGCAAGCATTCGTGAAGTCCACGCAGCCGCCCAGGTGGCCAGGTACCCAGGTGCCCTGTTTATTTTCTGCAAGGCGCGATCTTGCAAAAACGTTTTACAGATAAGTTAGCATTTCTCCCCTTAGGCTCGCCGCACGAAAGGCGAGCTCAATGTCTGTTATCAGGCGCCTCCTACATAATCTGTCACAAACCGACAGTCCTGAACTTGCGATGGCGCAGTGGCGCGCGTTGAGCCGCCAAGTTCCATTGATGTACATCATGCTGGCCGCCAACACGCTGATCCTTGCTTGGACGCATCTGGATGCCGCGCCGATAGACCTGACGGTCTACATTCCCGCTATTCTGACTGCATTGTGCGCCATCAGGACCATCGTCTGGTGGCGCACAAGAAACCGCATGCTGCATCCGGCAAAGGTTCGCAACAGACTTCGCGGCGTTGTCTGGAGTGGAGCGGCGGTGTCACTGGGGTTCACTGCCTGGAGTTTCAGCCTGTTCCCCTATGGCGACCCCTACCTTCAATCGCATATTGCCTTCTACATGGGCATTACGACAATCGGCTGCATGTTTTGCCTGATGCATGTCCGTTCTGCAGCATTGGTGGTGGGGATCTGCGTCCTGGGCCCCTTCACAGTCTTTTTCATGTCTTCAGGTCAGGAGACGCTGGGCGCCATAGCCGTCAACATGATCCTTGCGGTGGCCGCCCTGCTCATCATCCTGCTCGGCAATTCACGCGACTTTGCCGACCTGATCGCCTCCCGTAGCGCAATCGCCCAACGGCAGCAGGAAACGCAGCGGCTCAATCAGGAAAATCATCGGCTGGCCAATACAGATCCGCTGACCGGCCTGCCCAATCGGCTCAGCTTTGATCGTCACCTTGCCGCAGCTCTCAAGGAGGCTGCCGCCGAGGGTCGCCCGATCGCAGTGGCCCGGCTCGATCTCGACAAGTTCAAGTCGATCAATGAAATCTTCGGACAGCTGGCCGGAGACCGTGTTCTTTTGGAAGCGGCGCGGCGGATTGGGTCGCTGCGCCGGAAAGACACTTTCCTGGCACGGCTCGAGAGCAATACATTCGGATTGATTTTATCCGGGCCGATCGATCAGCAGACCCTGACCCATGCCGGCGAGGTTCTGTGCAGGGCGATGCGTCTCTCCTTTGACCAGCCCGAAGGCGTGATCCGTCTGACGGCCTCAGCAGGACTCGCGGCCTCGCAACCGGGCGACACGGCCGATGGGCTGTTCGATCGGGCCGACTACGCCCTGTCCTGCGCCAAGCGGGACGCTCGGGGCGGTGCCATCATTTTCTCAGAGCATCATGCCAGGGAGATCAGCAAGGTCCGCCATATGGAGCACCTGCTGCATTCGGCCGATCTCGATAAAGAAATCTATGTGGTCTTGCAGCCACAGTTCGACGTGTCCATCGGCGCCACGATCGGCTTCGAGGTTCTGGCGCGCTGGCGCAACCCGGTGCTGGGTGAAGTCTCTCCGGCCGACTTTATTCCCATGGCGGAGCGGACCGGCCAGATCAGCAAGATCACGCAGAGCGTCCTGCGTCAGGCCTTGGCCATCAGCCGGACGCTGCCGCCCAGCATCCGGCTCTCGGTCAACCTTTCAGCACATGATATTGGCTCCACCACGGCCATCGAGCAGATCGTGGCCCTGTTCGACCGCGGGCGCAGCCCCTGTCAGATCGATTTCGAGGTGACCGAAACCGCTGCTGTGCGTGACCACAAGCAGGCCAACCAGTCCTTGCTGACGCTTCTGGGGTTGGGTGCCCGCATCGCCCTGGACGACTTCGGCACCGGCCATTCCAGCCTCACCCATGTGCAGCAACTCCCGCTGCACCGCATCAAGATCGATCGCAGCTTTGTTGCCGAGGTGACCAGCGACATAGCCAGCCGCGCCATCATCAAAACCATGATCGATCTGAGCCGAAATCTGGGCATCTCCTGCGTGTTCGAAGGCATTGAAACCGAAGAACAGTTGCAGGCTCTGATCGCGCTGGGCGGGACGATCATGCAGGGGTACCTGTTCGGGCGCCCCATGGCGGTAGACGAGGTCGAGGGCTATCTTCGACGGGAGCGTTCCCAAAACCGTGCGGTGAGCTAGAATGGGCGGAGCCATAGGCCCCGCCCTCATCACCTATTGAGCGGCAACTTCGGTTTGATCAACGTCGAGGAAGCCACCGGACTGGCGCGCCCAGAGCTGGCTATAGATGCCGCCGCTGTCAACCAGTTCGGCATGCGTGCCCTGCTCAACGATCAATCCTTTGTCGAGAACGACCAGCCGGTCCATCATTGCGATTGTCGACAGGCGATGCGCGATGGCGATAACCGTCTTGCCTTCCATGAGCATCTGCAACTGCCCCTGGATGGCCGCTTCAACCTCGGAGTCCAGCGCCGAGGTGGCCTCATCCAGCACCAGGATCGGCGCGTTCTTGAGCAGAACACGGGCTATGGCGATGCGCTGGCGCTGGCCACCCGAGAGCTTGACGCCGCGTTCGCCGACATGGGCGTCATAACCCTTGCGGCCCTGCGGATCGGACAAGGTCTCGATAAACTCGGCAGCTTCAGCCTGTTCGGCGGCGTGGCGCATCATTTCCTCAGTCGCATCAGGTCGACCGTAGAGAATGTTTTCACGCACCGAGCGGTGCAGCAGGGAGGTATCCTGAGTGACCACGCCGATATTGGCACGCAGGCTGTCCTGGGTGACCCCACCGATGTCCTGCCCGTCGATCAGGATTCTGCCATCGGCTCGATCGTAGAAGCGCAACAACAGATTGACGATGGTCGACTTGCCTGCGCCAGAGCGGCCCACCAGACCGATCTTCTCGCCGGGCCGCACGTGCAGGTTCAGCCCTTCGATGACACCGGATGCCTTGCCATAATGAAAGGCAACGTTCTCGAACTTGATGTCGCCATTGACCCGCGGCAGCGGCTTGGCCTCGGGCTCGTCCTGAACGACACGCGGCAGCGAGATGGAGTTGATGCCGTCCTTGACGGTGCCGATGTTCTCGAACAGCGAGGACATTTCCCACATCACCCACTGGCTCATACCCTGGAAGCGCATCACCAGCCCGAGGGAGACAGCGAGCGACCCCGGAGACATCAGGCCCTGCATCCAAAGCCAGATACCCGTGGCACCGACGGCAAAAAGCAGCAGCGCATTGGACCAGAGCACCAGGATGTTGAGCACCGTGAACAGGCGCATCTGGCGATACACCGTATCGAGGAAGCCATCCATGGCCTCCTTGGCGTAGGCCTCTTCGCGATTGGAGTGGCTGAATAGCTTGACCGTGGCGATATTGGTGTAGCTGTCGACGATGCGGCCAGTCATCATCGAGCGCGCATCAGCCTGCGCCTGGGAAATCTTGCCCAAGCGCGGGATGAAATAGACCATGAGCGCTACGTAACTTGCCAGCCAGATCAAGAACGGAATAGCCAGGCGCCAGTCCGTTGATGCCGCCAGGATCACCGCACCGGTGAAATAGACGGTGACATAGACCAGCATGTCGAGCAGCTTCATGACCACTTCGCGCACAGCGAGCGAGGTCTGCATCAGCTTGGCGCCGATGCGGCCGGCAAACTCGTCCTGGAAATAGCTCATCGACTGCCGGATCAGATAGCGATGCGCCATCCAGCGGATACGCTGGGGAAAATTACCCAGCAGTGTCTGGTGCATGGTCAACATGGAAACCAGCATGATGGCCGGAACGAGGATCACGATCATCGCGCCCATCAGTCCCAGCTTCCAGCCATCGGTCTCGAGGAAAGTCGCCGGGTCCGCATCGGCGAGCCAGTTCACCACATCACCGATGAAGCCAAAAATGATGATTTCGCCAATTGCCACCAGGGCAGCGGAGACCGCCATCAATGCCAGCCAGCGCTTGGCGCCATGGCTGTAGTGGAGACAGAAATCCAGCAATCCCTTAGGGGGTTCGACCGGGTCTCCCTTGGGATAGGGATCGAGACGGGATTCAAACCAGCGCAACATGTCTTTAGACCATTTGTTCAAAAGCGGTATTCGTTCGGTCGCCCATAGCTGTGCGACCTCAACCGCAGCTGAGGTCAAGGCATATCTGGCCGACGGTTCGAAGCCGCGCGGAAATTTCGGAACCATCGCTCATGCGACCAAGATGGGTGCAGAGGAGCGACGCGCAGGCGACTGCTAGCGCCTCCTCTCCAGTATTGTCCCAATTGACGCCACAAGAGTCATGCTATGCAGTCGTGAGCCGCTTAGGATACACGAGATTGCAGAATCGGCTGTCACCTGACGGCCACACCTTTGACAGAACACCATGACAATTGGACCGCTTCATGCGCACCGAGAGTGAACAGACCGTCTACCTCAAGGACTATGCCCCGACCCCATACCGGATCGTGTCAGTAGAGCTCGATTTCAAGATCCTGGAAGACAGTACCCGCGTGCGCGCGCAACTGACGATCGAGCCACGCGAGGGGACCATTCCGGGCACGCCGCTGGTGCTGGATGGGGACGAGCTCAAACTGGACTCGGTCGCCATGGACGGTGCTCCCCTGGTGCAGTCTGCTTATGCCGCCGATGCCAGTTCGCTGACCCTGGTGGAACCGCCTCATCGCCGTTTCGTCCTGGAAACGGAAGTAACCCTGAAGCCCGAGGCCAATACCAAATTGATGGGCCTTTACCGCTCCAGCGGGACATGGTGCACGCAATGCGAACCGGAAGGCTTCCGGCGGATCACATATTATCTGGACCGGCCAGATGTATTGGCTCCGTTCAAGGTGCGCATGAGCGCGCCCAAATCGGTTGCGCCGGTGCTGCTGGCCAATGGCAACCTGGTGGACAAGGGCGAACTGGGCGAAGGAATGCACTTTGCCGTCTGGGAAGACCCGTTCCTCAAACCAGCCTATCTGTTTGCGCTGGTTGCGGGCGATCTGGGCTCGATCAAAGACAGCTTCACCACCATGAGCGGTCGCAAGGTGGAGCTTGGGATTTACTGCACCCATGGCAAGGAAGCCGAGTGTGCCTATGCCATGGACAGTCTTATCCGTTCCATGGCCTGGGACGAACGTCGCTTCGGGCGCGAATATGACCTCGATGTCTTCAACATCGTCGCTGTTTCCGACTTCAATTTCGGGGCGATGGAGAACAAGGGTCTCAACATATTCAACGACCGGCTGGTCTTTGCCAAGCCCGAGACGGCTACCGATGCCAATTATCACGGCATCGAGCGGGTCATCGCGCATGAATATTTCCACAACTGGACCGGCAACCGCATCACCTGCCGGGACTGGTTCCAGCTCTGCCTCAAGGAAGGGCTGACAGTCTTCCGCGACCAGGAATTCACAAGTGATGAGCGCAGCCGCCCTGTGCAGCGCATTCACGACGTCCAGAACCTCAGGACCAGCCAGTTCCCCGAAGATGGCGGGCCATTGGCGCATCCGCCGCGCCCCGACAGCTTCCGCGAGATCAACAACTTCTACACGACCACGGTCTACGAGAAGGGCGCCGAAATCGTCCGCATGTTGGCTACGATCCTGGGCGAAGATGGTTTCCGCAAGGCCATGGACCTCTATTTCGAGCGGCATGACGGCGATGCGACCACCATTGAGGCGTTCATCAAGGTGTTCGAGGACGCCAGTGGTCGCGACCTCAGCCAATTCGCCATCTGGTACCTGCAGGCCGGCACGCCGCGGGTGAGTGTTTCGGACAGCTATGACTCTGCCAGCCAGACATACTCGCTGACCCTGACCCAGAAAATTGATCCGACGCCTGGCGAGCCGACCAAAAAGCCGCTTTTGATACCCATTCGCTTCGGATTGATAGGCCCCAATGGAAGCCCACTGGGCTGGACCAATGTTTCAGGCGGCGCAGTGGACGGCGATTTGATACTGCTCGATAGCGAGAGCGTGACCCTGACTTTTGAGGGTGTCGGCAACAAGCCGGTACCGTCGCTATTCCGCGGCTTCTCGGCGCCTGTCAAAGTCAACGCCAACCTGACCCAGGATGACCTGCTGTTCCTGGCGCGTCACGACAGCGATCCGTTCAACCGCTGGGATGCCCTTCAGACGGCGTCCACCACGCTGATTGCCCGTGCGGCACAGGGCCAGTCCTATTCCGAGAGCGACGTGGAGGCCCTGCGCGCCGCACTTGTCGACACATTGGAGAATCCCGAACTCGACGATGCCTTCAAGGCGCAAGCGCTCGAAATTCCCGCCGAGACGATCGTCGGCCGACATATCGGCAAGGATGTGGACCCGGATGCAGTGGCGGCTGCCCGCAAGGCGCTGGTGACAGCGCTGGTCTCCCCGGTAGCGACAAAACTGGCCAGTGCGTACAGTGCCCTGGCAATGGACGAAGCCTATAGCCCGGATGCCAAACAGGCGGGCCGGCGCTCACTGCGGAACGGCCTGTTGTCACTGCTGACGGCAGGCTCGGAGAGTGGGGCAGCGCTTGCAGCAGAGCAGTTCAACACAGCCAGCAACATGACCGACCGTTATGCGGCTATGGCCATCTCGACTCGTAATTGGACCAGCGATGCCAATGCCCTGCTCGGCGAGTTCCGAACCCGATTTGCCGGCGATCCGCTGGTATTTGACAAGTGGCTAACAGCCTCGGCACAGGCGCCCGACGACGGCGTGATCGACAGGATGCGGTCCGTTCTAGGTGCTCCAGACTTCCCCAAGACAAACCCCAACAGGCTGCGGTCGCTGCTGGGAAGTTTCGTGATGAGCAATCCGGTACAGTTTGCACGCAAGGATGGTTCCGGCTTCCGCTTCGTTACTGAGGCGGTCGCGGAAATCGACAAGGTAAACCCACAGGTGGCGTCACGTATACTGACGGGTTTCCGCATTCTTTCCATACTGGAAACTTCGAGGCGCGAAGCCGGATTGGCGGCCCTGCAGGCTCTAAAAGACCAGCACAGCCTCAGCCGCAATGTGAGCGAGATTCTCGACCGGATACTGGCCGGCTGACGATCCGGAAAGGGGAATGGCCGAGCCGTTCCCCTGCCCTCTCCGAGGCCTGAATCCGGAACCGGTTTTTTGGAAGAATTTTTCTTCACCGCTAAGTGATTCAGCTGACTCCGCTTTTTCAATCCATCCCATTTCAGGCTGAATCCCGCACTGGACAAGTCGGGCCGACCTGATTCATACCTTGTTAAGGGCAAGTTTGGTTTGGGTCTAAACCCCTTCAAAGGATGGAGAATTTCATGCGGTCGTCGGGGACATCCGGCGCCGGCGCTCTCGGATTCCGCGCTGGCAAATGGAACAGGACTGGACACCGCAAAACAGCAGCCCAGGCGCGTTGGTGCTGGCGCTTCACCCGCACCAGCGCAGCCGTCGCGGCAACAGCATTCTTCGCTGCCAGCCTTTTTGTCGTCTATGACGTCACGCGCACCATTGCCGGCGTCCAGCATGAACTTGCTGCCATCGGCGAAATGCTGGCCGCCGACATAGCCATGCGATCCCCCGGTGAGGCGCAGGCGAGGCTTGAGGCCTCCAGCCTGCGTACCGGCGGCCTCATCAAGGCCAGCCTGGCTGCGGCGACAACGCCGGGCCTACTGACGGAAAGTGTGCCGGCCGGACCGCATGGCACAATCGGCCTGGAGATCGAGCACACTGCGGCGCTCTCCGGGGTCAGTGGACGAGGAGCACTAGCCTTTGCCCTTGCGGGCGTTTTGACCCTCGCATCGGCGCGCCGCCGCAAGGGCATGCCGGCGCCGGAAGAACGAGACAGCTATGACCAGCTTGCCGCAGCCATTCCCATGGGGCTGGCCTGCTGGACTGGCTCGGGCCAGTTGATTGTCTGCAATGAGCAGTATCGGGAGCGGCTGGACCTCGACGATGCTCGCCTCACCTATCATCAGGCCGTCAGCCAACTCATTGCCGGCGGCTATATGAAATTGGTGCGCGAGAATGACAGTCTTCGCCAGCTCGAACTGCACCGCCAGGACGGCACCTGCCTGCAAATCGACGAAAGGCCGCTCGGTGACGGCGCTTTCATGACATTGGTGTCAGATGTTACGGAGACACGGCGCACGGACGCCATGCTCCAAACCATCCGCGAAGAGCAGCGGCAGCTCGCGCGCCGGTATCACGAGGAAAAGCTGAAGGCCGAGGCCGCCAGCCGCGCCAAGACCAATTTCCTGGCCCATCTCAGCCATGATATCCGTACCCCGCTCAATCACATCATTGGCTTTGCGGAACTGATGCAGCACCAGACCTACGGGCCTCTGGGCGACAAGCGCTACGCGGAATATGTCGAAACCATCAAGTCATCTGGCGAACATCTTCTGGCGTCATTTGCCGCCATTCTGGACCTCGCCGAACTCGAAGGTGGCCGCAAGGCGTTGCGGCAGGATCCGGTTCTGCTCGACGAAGTGCTCAAAAGCGTTGTCGAGCGCTTCAAGGGACAGGCCCAACGCGCTGGCATCACTCTGCTGGTAGGACGTGAAACCGGCGCCGTGCTTCGAGGCGACCGCCTCGGGCTCATGCGGATGATCGGCAACGTCATGGACAACGCGCTGCGCTTTACGCAAGCGGGTGGGCAGGTGACGCTGGCCAGCTTCGTCGCCGATGACGGCGTGGTCATCGAGGTCAGCGATACAGGGATCGGCATGGACGAAGATCGCCTTGCCAGCCTCAGCCAGCCCTTCGCTTTGGGTGATGCCAGCTTTACCCGTGACGGCGTTGGTCCGGGGCTCGGCATATCCATCGCCAGAGCTATAGCCGAGCAGAGCGGCGGCAACCTCGCCATAGACTCCAGTCCGATGATCGGGACGACTGTCGCCATTTCCCTGCCCACGGAGCCGGCAGCAGCCAGCCTCGCGGCCTAGTGCCCCCGCGCCTTCACGTACCACTCCGACGCCGCCTCTTCGACCTCCGTGCGCATATGGGTAATCTCGAGTTCAAGCCGGGCGAAATCGGGGTAATTGGACAATTGCGCCAACAGGTCCTTGAACGGCCCCGTCCAAGCTTCCTCCTTGAAGGGGCTGACCAGAGCGGAGCTCATCACCTGCAAGACGGTTGAGTAGAGTCCGTGAATATCAGCCAGCCGTTGCCCTTGCGGCAGCAGGCCTACCTCAGCCATGCGTGACAGCACCCGGGCGGTTGTCTCCTGCGGCAAGGCCAACTGCGCTCCAGCCACGAGTTGAGCGGACTGGGCGATGAACTCCAGGTCCACCAGGCCACCACTGACCAGCTTGAGATCAAAGGCGTGCCGAGGCTTGCGCTCGCGGGCCATCAAGGCGCGCATGGATACAACATCATCTATGGTCTTGGCGTTGTCGCGCGGACGCGCCATGACTTCGGCAATCTCCGCATCCACCTTTGCGCCAAGCCTTCCGGTGGCTGCGACGACCCGGGCCCGGCTCAGCGCCAGGTGCTCCCAGGTCCAGGCATTGTCCTTATGATAGGCGCGGAAGCCGGCAAGGCTGGTGGCCAGCGGACCCGAATTGCCTGACGGGCGCAGGCGCATATCGGCCTCATAGAGCACGCCTTCCGCCGTAGGTGCAGAGACAGCCGCGACCAGTCGCTGTGTGAGGCGGGCGAAATAGTGAGGGGTTGCGAGTTGGCGCTCGCCATCAGATTCAGTGTCGGGGGCGTCGTAGAGCAGAATGAAATCGAGATCGGAGGTGAACGTCATCTCCCGGCTCGCCATCTTGCCGAAAGCCAGCAAGGCAGTTTCAGCCCCCTCGATACGACCATGCCGAACGGCAAACTCGTCCTGCACTTTTGCAAAGAGCCGGTTAAGCAGTGTTTCGGCCAGCGCAGTAAATTGCTCCCCTGCCCCTTGCGCACTGACCGTGCCGGACAACAGCCCCGCGGCCACCAGGAATTTCTGCTCCTGCCCAATGATGCGGGCCCGATCGATCAGATCTTCATAGGACCGCGCATCGGCCAGGAAGGCATCCACCTTGGCGACGAGAACGTCGCGATGCGTGACGTCATTGGCAAAGGCTGGATCGATCAGGCTGTCCATGACGTGAGCGCGATGGATGACGGCCTCGGCCATGCGCGGCGCTGAGGCCATGAACTGCACCAGCAATGTGCGAAGCTGTGCGTGGTTGCGCAAAAGTGCAAAGAGCTGGACGCCAGCGGGCAGGCGCGAAAGGAAATCGTCAAAATGGGCCAGCGCCTCATCGGCATTGCCGGCGCGGCCGAGGGTCAACAGAAGGGCAGGCAGCAGTTCGGTCAGATGCGCGCGCGCGGCCGAAGTGCGTGTGGCTGCATAGCCGCCATAATGCCACTTGCGGACAGTTTGGCTGGCCTTCTGAGCATCAGCAAAGCCCATCGCGGTCAGGGTCTCCAGCGTTTCCGGATCATCATCGCTGCCAGTGAAGACCAGATTGCCTTCACCCGAGCCCAACGTCTCGCCTTGGGTGAACAACTCGGCATAGTAGCGGGCCACGCGCTCCAGCGCGGCGCGGTAGGCTTTCTCGAATTGTGCGCGGTCGGCCTCGCCCATCAGGCACCCTATGACTGCTACCGCTTCGGGTGTGTCGGGCATGGAATGGGTCTGTTCGTCGCGGAGCATCTGCAGGCGGTTTTCAACTGCGCGCAGATACCAATAGGTCTCGGTCAGCTCCCCGGCAGTCTGTTCACTGATCCAATCGGCTTCGGCCAGCGCCGCCAGTGCCTGGGCGGTGGGGCGCACGCGCAGCGCCTTGTCGCGACCGCCCGCTATCAATTGCTGGGTCTGAGCGAAGAATTCTATCTCGCGAATGCCGCCGCGCCCAAGTTTGACATTGTGCCCCTCGACACGGATGTCGCCGACTTTCTTGGACACATTGATCTGCCGCTTCATGGCCTGGATGTCGGCAATGGTGGCGAAGTCCAGATGCTTGCGCCATACGTAAGGCGCCAGTTCCTTGAGGAACGCATCGCCGACCACCTTATCGCCAGCACAAGGGCGCGCCTTGATCCAGGCCGCGCGCTCCCAGTTCTGACCGCGTACCTCGTAATAGGCGAGCGCGGCATCGACCGAGAGCGCCACCGGCGTCGAACCCGGATCCGGGCGAAGGCGCAGGTCTGTCCGGAACACATAGCCTCCGGCCTGCCGGTCCTCCATCAGCCCGACCAGCTTCTGCACCATGCGGGAATAGATTTTGGTGCTCTCGAGGGGATCAGCCAACACCGGCTTCTGCGGGTCAAAAAAAGCGACGATGTCGATGTCGGAGGAATAATTGAGTTCTCGCCCGCCATGCTTTCCAAGCGCGAAAAGGGCAAGGCCTGAATTGGCGGCGCGCGCCTGCTCTGCGGGAATGGCGAGATGCCCCTTCTCGAATGCCTGGCGCATAAGCAGGTCCAATGCCGCCTCAAGCGCGGCATCGGCCAGATCGGACAGGGCTTCGGTCGCACGTGTGGTGGTCCAGGCTCCACCGGTTTCGGCAACGGCGGCAAGCAAGGCAGTACGTCCCTTGGCTAGGCGTAGCGCTTCGGCCACGCTCGCCTCGTCGTCTTCGCGGCCGGCCCGCCCCACGGCCGTGATCAATTGGGAAAACGCCTCGTCGGGACCCGCCTCCAGTGCTTGGGCAAGCCATTCGCCGTGTTTCTGCGTCAAATCAAGCAGGTATGGAGCCGCTTCAAGCAATGGACCAAGGGTCGGTGCATATGTGTTGAGTACGCTGGAAACCCCCGAGGGCATTTCCTCGAGCATGGCGAGAAAATGGGAGGTATCAGTGGGCGGCAGGGGCGTGAGGATTGTGCTCATTTTTGAGGCATAGCCTGCCCCCGCGGCCCCGGCAAGACGCTGTTAGCGGGCTGGAATTTCCAGCACGGCACGAACGCCGGGGCCATTGTCCTCAATGCTGAAGGTTCCGCCATGCAAACGCGAAACTGCGTTCACCAGGGATAGACCGAGACCTGATCCAGGCTCCGAACGACTTTTCTCAAGCCGAACGAAGCGTTCCAGTACACGCTTGCGGTCTGTGTCGGGGATACCTGGTCCATTGTCGGCGACAATTATGCGTACTCGGCCAGCACTCTCACTCAGACCTACGGCGATCCGTCCGGGCGAACCGTCTTCAGGACGGGCATATTTGATGGCGTTCTCGAGCAGGTTGACCATAGCCTGGCCAATCAGTTCACGATTGGCCTTGAGGACAACACCCTGGACGATGTCGGTTTCGACGAGAATGCCGGCATCCTCGGCCACCGGACCGTAGAGTTCGGCGACATCGGCCACGATGTCGCTGATGTTGATCTCCGACAGGGCGCCTGAGGGCGCACCGGCCTCGACCCGGGCAATCATCAGCAGGGCGTTGAAGGTTTGAATCAAGCGATCGCTCTCGGCAATCACGGTTTCAAGCGCCTGCTCCCGGCTCTCCACGCTGGCGGTGTCGCGCAGTGCAGCTTCGGCTTGATTGCGTAGCCGGGTCAGCGGGGTCTTGAGATCGTGAGCGACATTGTCGGTGACCTCCTTGAGGCCCTGCAGGAGCTGCTCAATCCGGTCCAGCATGGCGTTCAGATTGGTTGCCAAGGCATCGAATTCATCGTTGCGCTTGGTCACGGGCACGCGCTCGGAGAGGTTGCCCGACATGATCTTGGTGGAGGTTTGCTGGATGGTGTCGATGCGTCTGAGCACGCGCCGGGCGGTGATGCCGCCGGCTATCAACGAGAACAGAATGATGCCTACAACGCCGACCAGGAAGCTTTGCAGGATGATGGCGGAATAGCCCCGTCGCTCGACTATATCGCGCCCGACCACCAATCGCATACCATTGGCCAGCTCGACCGACCGCACGACGGCAACGCCCTCACGATGGCGCGGCGGACGCAGTTCTTCAGCGCTCGCGTCATCTCCCAGCGGATTAGGGCGCTCATAGTCAAAGCTGTAGACGCCCGGGACGATGACAACCTCGGCTGGCACATCAGCGACATTGCCCAAAAGGTAAAGGCCGGTGGCATCGCCGAGAAAGTAAATGCCGGGACCGGGCTGGCTCGACAAGCGATTGACGGCAAAGGCCAGCGCACGAATACCCTGATTGGCCTCGATGCGCTGGAACTGGCGGATCTCGCGATCAATGTCCTCGGTCTGCTGGCGCTGAATCTGTACGCTGGATTGCCACCCGATAAAAGCCATCAGCAGGATGGCGAAGACCACAAATATTGCGATGAAAGTCGCGGTCAGGCGGACAGTGGATGTGCGCCAGACCTGGGCGAAGCGGCTCACAGGCTACTCCCGGATCATGTAGCCGGCGCCGCGCACGGTGTGCAGCAGGGGATTGGTGTGCCCCTTGTCTATCTTGGACCTCAGGCGCGACATATGCACATCGATGACGTTGGTCTGGGGGTCAAAATGGTAGTCCCAGACATTTTCCAGCAACATGGTGCGGGTGACTACCTTGCCGGCATTCTTCATCAGGTATTCGAGAAGCCGGAACTCACGCGGCTGCAGCAGGATGTTCTCCCCGTCGCGTTCAACCTTGCGGCTCAGGCGATCCAGGGTCAGGCCTCCAACGGTATAGCTGGTGGCCGCCTCTGCCGGGCTGGAGCGGCGAGCGAGGACCTCAATACGGGCCAGGAGTTCGGTGAAGGCGTAGGGTTTGGTGAGATAGTCGTCGCCCCCCGCCCGCAGGCCGGTGACGCGGTCATCGACTTCGCCAAGTGCGGAAAGGATCAAGACGGGTGTCTTGTCGTCTTCGGCACGAAGGCTTTCGACGATGCTGAGGCCGTCGCGGCGCGGCAGCATGCGATCCACGATCAACACGTCGTAGTCCATGCCCGTAGCCATGGCGTAGCCGGTCTCACCGTCGGTGGCATGGTGCGTGACGTGTCCCGCCTCATCAAGCGCCTGGACGAGATAGTTCGCCGCTTCGCGGTCATCTTCGATGAGAAGGATTTTCACGTGACGCTCCTAAAATACTGAATATTGGGCCCCAGGCAAAGCCCGGAGCCCAACAGGTTTCATCACTCAGTTTCGCCAATCGGCAGGCCAACAAAGCGTGCTTCACCGTCGCGGGCAATCTTGATCAGAACCGTGTTGAGACCACGATCCCGGACGGCCTGAACCGCCTGGTCGAAGTCGCCGGGTTCGGATACCGGCTTGTTGTCGACCTCGAGAATGACATCACCGGTGGCGAAGCCACGCTGGGCCGCCGGGCTGTCGCCATCCACATTCTGGATCAACAGACCACCTGAACCGTCGCCATTTGGCACCAGCGTCATACCCAGGGCAGTAGCGGCCTCGGGCAGGGCCTCGGGCGGGGTCGGCTGCTCAGGCGTTTGTGTGACAGCAGTTTCGTCGAGCTGCTGAAGCTGGACCGAAATTGTGGTCTCGGCTCCATCACGCCAGATGGTCAGCTCCACAGTGCTGTCAGGGGCCTTTCCGGCGATGGTGCGGCTGAGATCGAGCGCATCGTTGATCTCTTCTCCGTCGACCTGCAGAATGATGTCACCGGACTCAACACCAGCCGCGCCGGCCGGGCCATCTTCGGTCGGTTCGCGAACGATGGCACCTCTTGCGTTGGGCAATCCGACGCTGTCCGCGATGTCACGGCTGACGTCCTGAATGGAAACGCCCAGATAACCGCGGGTCACCGAGCCATCTTCTATGAGTTGGCCGACAATCTGCTGCACTGTGCGGGCCGGAATGGCAAAGGCGATGCCGACATTGCCGCCGGTGGGCGAATAGATGGCGGTGTTCACACCAACCACTTCGCCATTGGCGTTGAAAGCTGGGCCACCCGAGTTGCCGGTGTTGACGGCGGCGTCGATCTGCAGGAAGTCACCATAATTGGAACCGCCGATATCACGGCCGGCGCCTGAGATGACACCCACCGTCACGGTACCGCCAAGGCCAAAGGGATTGCCCACGGCGATGACCCAGTCGCCCACACGGCTCGGCTGATCATCGCTTTCAAAGCCCACAAACGGGAGATCCTCGCCCTCGATCTTGAGCACGGCCAGATCGGTCCGCTCGTCGGTGCCAACGATTTCGGCGACCTGTTCAGAGCCGTCCTCGAACACCACAGTAACCTTGGTGGCGTCCTCGACGACGTGATTATTGGTGACCACGTAGCCGTCGGCAGAAATGATGAAGCCCGAGCCGGCCGCCATGAAGCGCCGCGGGGCGCCCTGACGACCGGGTGCACCCTGTCCGTTCGGCGCACCAAACTGATCGAAGAAATCACGGAAGGGGTGATCTTCGGGAAGGTCAGGGAAATTAAACTCGAAATTGAAGTCACGGCCGCCGCGCTGGACGGTGCGTCCAGGGGCCTCGGCCTCGACCAGGATGGAGACCACTGCGGGCTTAACCGCCTCGACAAGATCGGCAAATCCCTGCTGCACCTGCGCCTGGGGCACAACGATCTGCGCGGCATTCTGCATCTGCGCGTTGGCAGCCTGACCGGTGAACACAAAAGCGGTGGAAACGCCGCCGACGCCAACCAGAAGGGCCAGTGCCGATGCGCCCAGCCAATGGCGGGTACGCGAAATAATAGTCGAACGCATGGGAACGTATCTCCTTCGTTAAGCTCTCAACAGCTTGTGGTGATACGTATGGAACGACGCGCCTTTCTATGAAGTTGCGCCAAGATTAAGCTTTGGCAATGTTGCAGGCGGGATTGTGTCAGGCCCCGGTCTTGTCGCTGCCATGTTTCAGGTTTTCGAGCGCGGCAAGCTCCTCAGGCGTCAACGCGTCGGGTGTCGGAGGGACCATGCGTCGACGTGCCACCAACAAGGCTACCAGGCCCACAATTAGCAGCAGCGGCGCGGCGGTCCAGAGCAGCAGCGTATGTCCCCCCAGGCGCGGGTTGAGCAGCACATATTCGCCATAGCGATCAACGACATATTGTTCGACTTCGGCATTGGTGTCGCCTGCAACCAGTCGTTCCCGCACCAGCACGCGCAGGTCCCGCGCGAGGTCGGCATCGCTGTCATCGATGGATTGATTCTGGCAGACAAGGCAGCGCAGTCCGGCCGAAATGTCGCGCGCCCGCTGCTCCAGGGCCGGATCCGGCAGGATCTCGTCAGGCCCGAGCGCGTGAGCAGCAGGCGTCATAAACAGCGCCAGACACAACAGCGTGACACGCAGCATTAGCGGGATGCCTCCAGCTTGGTCCTGCGCGAGGTTTGCGGCACGCCGAAACGGACACGGCGATCGCTCAGCGACAATATGCCGGCGCCTGACATCACCAGCGCACCAATCCAGATCAGTAGAATGTAAGGCTTGTGCCAGACACGGATGACATGGGTATCATCGAGCGACTCGCCGAGCTGCAAATAGAGCTGGGACAGGCCATAGGTCTGGATCGCCGCCTCCGTGGTGGGCATGCCGCTGGCAACGTAGGTCCGACGCTCAGGTATCAGGGTTGCCAAATCCCCGTTCGGACTGGTCACGGTAAACCGCCCGGCATCTGCCACATAGTTGGCACCGGGGATCTGTTCGAAGCTGTCAAAGGCAATCACATAGCCGGACAGTTCGGCCGTCTCGCCGGGGTTGAGCGTGGTGACCAGCTCTGTCTCCCAGGCCGATACCGAGACAATGCCCAGAACCGTCAGGCCCATCCCCATATGGCCGATGGCGGTCGACCATATGCTGCGCGGCAAGCCGACCAGCCGCCGCAAGCTCTCTGCCAGCGGTATGCGTCCGAGCCGGCTGCGCTCGATCAATTCCGCAATGGCGCCGAAAGTCACCCAGAAGCCTAGCAGCAACCCGACCGGCACCAGCGAGATCGAATTGCCCGCCAGGGCCGAAATGAGAATGGCGAGGAAAACCGCCAGCGCTGCAAAGCCCATCAGGCGCTGCCCGGCGGCCACCAGATCCGCCCTTTTCCATGCCAGCAACGGCCCGAAAGGCAGGACCAGCAAGAGCGGTGCCATCAGCGCCCCGAAAGTAAAATTGAAGAACGGGGCGCCAACTGAGATTGTCGTTCCGGTGAGGGCGTCCAGCAGCAGCGGGTAAAGTGTGCCCACCAGCACAGCGCCGACCGCTGTGGCAAGGAAAAGATTGTTGAGGATCAGCGCGCCCTCGCGGCTGATCGGGGCGAACAGGCCACCCTGCCTCAAAGCCGGCGAACGGATGGCAAAGAGCAGAAAGGCCCCGCCAATCAGAATGGCCAGCATAGTCAGGATAACAAGACCCCGCGTTGGATCGCTGGCAAAAGTGTGAACGGAAGTCAGAATGCCCGAGCGCACCAGGAAGGTACCGAGCAGGGACAGGGAGAAGGTGATGATGGCCAGAAAGATCGTCCAGATCTTGAGCGCATTGCGCTTTTCCATGACCAGCGCCGAATGCAGCAGCGCCGTGCCGGCCAGCCAGGGCATGAAGCTGGCGTTCTCCACCGGATCCCAGAACCACCACCCGCCCCAGCCCAACTCGTAATAGGCCCAGTATGAGCCCATGGCGATGCCCAGGGTCAGGAAGGTCCAGCTGAGCATTGTCCAGGGCCGCACCCAGCGTGCCCATGCCTGGTCGATGCGGCCCGAAACCAGAGCTGCGATGGCGAAGGAAAAGCAGATCGAAAAGCCGACATAGCCCGCATAGAGCAGCGGGGGGTGGATGGCCAGGCCGATATCCTGCAGTACCGGATTGAGATCGCCGCCCTCCAGAGGCGCAGGCGAGAGCCGTGCAAAGGGATTGGAGGTAAAGAGAGTGAAGCCGGCAAACGCGGCGGTCAACAGACTCTGCGTACCGAGGACCAAATTGGTCAGGTCCGAAGGCAGTTCCCGGCTGAACGCGGCGACCAGGGCGCCAAACAGGACCAGGATCAGGACCCACAGCAGCATTGAGCCTTCGTGATTGCCCCAGACGCCAGAAATCTTGAAGATCAGAGGTTTGAGCGAGTGGGAATGGTTGGCTGCCAGCGCCAGGCTGAAGTCCGACACCACAAAGGCATGAACCACGGCCAGGAATGCCAGGGCCACCAGCACAAATTGCAGGATGGCGGCCTGGCTGAGAACGGCAGCCAGACGCTCACCCCGCCGCCAGAGCGTTAATCCCCCCAACGCCGAAAGCAGGGCAATCGCAAAGGCGAGGACCAGAGCAAAATGTCCAAGCTCGATGCTCACTGTGCAACACCCTCAGGCCGCCACTCGCCCTGTGCCTTGAGCGCCTCTACGACTTCTTTGGGGATGTAGTTCTCATCATGCTTGGCCAGCACATTGCTGGCCTCGAAGCGCCCGTCGGCGCCAAGGCTGCCTTCTGCCACGACGCCCTGCCCTTCGCGGAACAGGTCCGGGAGTATGCCCACATACTGCGCGACAATTTCGTGCCCCCCGTCGGTGATCGTGAACAGGTTTTCCTGGCCATCGCGTATCCAACTGCCTTCCTTGACAAGTCCGCCGAGGCGAATGGCCTGTCCCGGGGCGATCTCGCGGGCGGCGACATCACTAGGGGCATAAAAGAAGACGATCTGGTCGCGTAGCGCCACCAGCACCAGCGCAGTGGCGATGGCGAGCACCAGTGCCAGCCCGGCAATGGTAGCAAGGCGCTTCTGCTTGCGAGTTAGGCCGCGGCGCGCCGAGGTCGGCATAGTCATGGCTGTTCTCCATTCAGCGTCAGTCCCGCATCCAGAGCGAGCGTATCGAGACCGCCACGATCGAACGCGGCGGGATAAGCGTCAACCGCGGCATCATAGGCGCGCTGTGCGTTGTCGCGATCGCCCAGAACCAGGTAGGAACGCACCAGTTGAGCCCATTCCTCAACTGTGCCGCCCCCATCAAATAGACGTTCGGCGAGCCCGCTGACCATGCCCGCGATCCTTTCGGCCTGTTCTGCCCCGGTGGCGTCGACGCCGTCGTTCTGTGCGACGGCGAGGCCCTGGCGGGCGGCCGGCAGCCAAGGTTCATCGCCAGTCGCGCGATCGAGAACCTGCTGCCAATAAGCTGCCGCCTCCTCGTAGCGCTCTAGGCGCATGAATTCGGCCGCCAGATAGAGTCGAGAGCGGATGTGCGCACTATCCGCATCGGCTGCCTGCCGCAGCAGGCCCATGGCTTCTTCGGACCCTGCGCCATCTGCATCAAGCAGCAGGGCCTCGGCCAGATCGGTCTGCAATTCGGCCGTTGGCTCGGACAAAGCCAGTAGGCGCCTATAGGCGTTGGCGGCGTCGCCGAATCGTCCCATTTCCAGATAGGCTGGCGCAATGACCTGCCAACCGCGCAGATCGTCAGGGGTTTGTGCCAATCGTGCCTCTATGCGAGTCACCGCCTCGCGCAGGTCCAGTGATTGTGCGGCCAATTCCGGACGGCCGGCCAGTGGTTGGGCAGGCAGGTCAGGCCGCCCGAGAAAAGTGTATATGCCGAGGCTGAGCGCTGCTGTAGCGATGAGCCCGAACAGTACTGGCGTCATCCCAAGAGGCTTGGCGCCGGCCGAAACCGGGGCAGACTTGCTGCGCAAAACATCCCGCGCCAACTCGCCCCTGGCCGCGAGCGCCTGTTCAGCATCGAGCTTGCCGCTGCGCTCATCGGCCTCGATGGCTTCGAGGGCCATTCGAAATTGTCTGTTGTGATCAGCCATTTCGTCGCCAGTCGCGTTGACCGTGCGTCCCGCCGCCGCATAATACAAAGCGGCACAGGCAATGGCGGTAACGGCAATGGCAATCGACCAGAAAATCATCGGCCCCAAACGCTTGTTTGCCCAATGCGGCAAGGCATGGTCCTCTATAAGCCGAATGCGGCGAAAAACCATCAAAACAGCGCAGAAAGTCAGGGACGCATTGCCACAGGGGCCTGTGGTCGCGGGCCCATTTGCCGCATGAGCGACCCGCTTTTCGACTTCGCAGTATTCGGCTCCACACCCACCGCGCAACTACTTGCCGGTTTGCTGGCTGGCGAGCACGCCAGGAAAGTCCTGCTGGTCGGTCACAGTCGGGCCGGCTACCGGCTGCCCCGCGGGATCGATCTGTCCGTTGCGCCCATAACCCGCCCACGAAGCTGGTCTATTCTGACCCAGACCGCCCCAGAGGCGGCGCGGTTTGTCTCGCGTATCGCCGGTCGCAGCGCAGTGTCCCGCACCGACCCGGTCTTTTTCGCACAGGAGCCGCATGCCACTGAAGCGCTCTCCCATATCCGGCACATGGCCAACGGTTTTGGAATTGCAGCGGAACCGGTGAGCCAGTCAGTCCTGGGCGGCAACCGCTCGGGTATCATCTTGCGGGACGCCCTCAAGCTCAACCGACCGCAGTTGGAGACGGAACTTGAGCGCTGGCTGGCAAGCCGTTCCGTGCTGCGGCCGACACCCTCTTCGGTGACGATTGGCAATGACGGTGGGGTGGAACTTGAAAGCCAGGATGCGCTTCTCGGCGCCCGCCAGGCCGTACTGGCCGACGACGAGGCGATCATGCGCTGGCTGCCGCTTCGGCAGTGGCCGACACTGCTTCGCAGAGTACCCAGCACGAGCATCCTCACAACGCCGACGCGACCGCTGGCTGCTTCGATAATGCACGAACTCGATAGCGGCCTGTTTCTGACTCAACAGATTGAGGGTGGTATCGCCGCGTACGGACCGGGTGAGCAGGCAGATTTTTCAGAACATTTGCGAGCACTGCTGGGACAAGACAGGCGCGTGGAGCAGGCAGGCCAAACAAGCTTTGCGGCATTGGCAACCAAGGATGGGGCGCCAGCCTTCGGGCGGGCGGCGGGGCTCGGCGCGGACGTCGTGGCCGCTACTGGCAGCTATGGTGCCTTCATAGTACCCGCGCTGGCCCGGTGGTTGGCGGGTGAGGCCTCGAGCGAAGAGGCACATTGGTTTGATCTGCACCTGGTGAACCGCGAAGGCCAGTCGAAACGGGTGGATGAGTTCAGTTGGCCAGCGAAAAGTCTGACCGCATGAAACCGCAGATCAACCGGCTGCCCGAGTCCGCACCGAAGGGCTTTGGGGGAACCGCAATCGATCGAAGCCGTCCTGTAACGTTCCGGCTCGACGGGCGCCTTGTCACAGGCTTCGAAGGCGACACCGTACTGAGCGCTGCCCTGGCCTCCGGCATAGACACACTAGGGTCGCACCTGAACAGCCCGGTCGGTTTGACAAGCCGCGCCTACCCCGCCATCAGCCACGCCAGCCTGCGTCATGACCCCCAGTTTGCGCTGCCAATGGCCAGAACTCCGGCTCAGGATGGTGCCGATTTCGTCTGCCTGGGCGCAGAGCGTTCCCGTGGGATTGCCCGGCTGTTCCAGGCTGGCCGAACGCTTGGACTGAAGCTGTATGCTGCCCAGCCCATGCCCTACCCCTGGCGAGCTACGCCTGGCTTGGCGGGCAGCTCAAGCGAGTTGCTGGTTATCGGCGGTGGCGTCGCTGGCCTGTCTGCCGCATTGGCAGGGGCAAGAGCCGGATTGACGGTTACACTTATCGAAGCTCGCGCATTTCTCGGTGGCAATTCGGGGCTCTTCGGCACACAGGAAGGCGAAGATGCACCCGAAGAAAGCATGACACGGCTCGCAGCAGAAGTTGAAGCGGCCGATGCGATCACGATCCTCAAGTCCACCGAGGTGTTTTCAGTTGGGCCCGGCATGGTGCGTGCGCACCAGATCGACGCCAGCTCGGGGAACAGCCGCGGGCACGTCATCGACATGGCAGCGTCACACATTGTTATCGCCACCGGATCGCTGGAACGCCTGCCACTCTTTCCAGGTAACAGGCTGCCGGGTGTCATTGGAACATTGGATGCCTATGAGCTGGCAACACGATATGGTGTGTGGCCGGGTCAGCATGCCGTGGCCGCAACCAGCAGCAACTTCGCATATCGGCTCGCCATGCTGGCAAGCGATGCAGGCGTCAGGGTCGACCGCATATTGGACAGCCGTTCCGAGACAGCATCCCGGTTCATTGCTTTCTCTCGTGCATATGGCATCGTCCAGTCTCCTGGTACCACCGTCGCCGCTGCAGTGGTCGCGCGTGCCGGCGGTACGCTATCGGTACATCTGGAAGGCCGCAGCGAGATGCCACTCGTGACGGATCGCTTATTGGTTTCGGGCGGCTGGCAGCCTGATCTCACCTTGTGGCATATCGCCGGAGGAACCAGTGCATGGCATGCTGAGCGGCGAAGGATCGAGGCACAAGGCTCGCTCGACTCCATTGCCTTGGCAGGAAGTGCCGCAGGCTATCTCACCCGGCGTGGATGTATTCAGAGTGGGGCTGACGCCATCGACCAGCTTCTTGGGCGCCAGCGCCGTCCGGTGGATGACCCCAGTGTAGACCGGCTGCATGAGACGCCCGATGGACCGCTTGCCATAGCCCCCCTCGCCGGTGAGGCAGCGCCGGCTTACCTGGACGCGGGAACCAGCCTCATACAAAGACCATCTCCAACCAGGAAGAGGGTCAGTCTTGCATTCTGGCGATCGCCGCCGCGCGGATTGCCACTTCTTTCCGAGGCACCACAACCCCTGGCCGTGAACGAGGTCGCCGCTGGTGTCGATCTGTCGCTTGTACCAGCCGAGGCGGCGGGAATTGTTGCCCAGGAGCGCGTCGCTTCTGTGCCTCTTGCAGCCGCGCCCTCGGAGCCTCGTTCCGAAGCTTGGGAGCCCGTGCCGTTAGACGAAGTTCCTCCGTACCTTGCCGGCAGGTACGGAGATGATGCCAAAATCGTACGAATCGTGCCCGATGAACCGCGCGTTCTGGAAGCGGGCGCCCTGATCTACCCCGACTCCGATACCAAGCACCCCATCCATGCTATCGGCGTGGTTTTACGGTACGCGACTTCCGGGACGGTGGGACTGGTTGTCGCCCAAGCCGGCTCCTCGCGACATCCGGTGACGGTCAGGGAGCGGGGGCAGATCATCCGTGCCCAAATAGAGGCGCTTGATCCCTGATCAGGCGCGTCGTTCCGCGGCTGCTCGGGCGCGTTTCAATGTCTCGGCATACTCGCTGTTAAAGCGGATCTCAGCCATTTTGATGGCCGCATCGAGCCTTTCGCCGGTCACCGTGTCGTCCGGATTCTGTCGCAACAGGTCGAGGTTGCGCTGAATGTGCAGTTCGAGGGCCTGGCCGGTCTGGCTCCATGCCTGGTCAAATACAGCGTTGAGCGCCAACGAGTCCCGGCAATCCCGCACCGTCGAAAGAAGATAGACACCATTGATTGCGCCCAGCAGGCGGTCATTGTCGATCCGGTCTGCCCCTTCGCGTGGCCGGCGCATGGCCTGGTTGAGGTCGGTGACAACCTCCCTCAACCGAGGCTCGACACGGTCCGACACCATTTTCGTGATGGTAGCCAGGACCTGTGTGGAACGACTACCGCGGGCGAACTCGACATAGCCGGTCAGTGACCGAACGAGGCGGTGGAACCGGTCCAGGCTCCTGCAGACCATATCCACGTCAGCAAAAGGTCCATGCAGTTGCAAGCTCTTAAGCTGGTTCTGGGCATGTCCCAGGATGGCCTCGATCAAAGGCGCAAAGCCGTTGCGGGCAATGGCTTGCTCGCTGGTATTGCCGCTCAGTTTGATCACCGCAGTCACAAGGCGGGTCGGATTGGCGACCTGGCCGATAGCCGCGTGAAACATCAGTCCAGCCAGTTTGGGGTCCTGCAACGGCATGGATTGCAGTGCCACACCCAGCGCGGCCTCGTCTGTCATGGCATTGATGGCCTTGCCAAAGCCCTGGGCCTTGGGCAGCAGTGCACGCGTCCTCAGCGCAGCGATGACGATCGCGGCTTCATCGTGGAAATTTTCCCGGCTGGACTGGGCGCGCAGGCGACGCTTTGCCTCGTTGTCGCCGGCAATCTTTTCCAACGCCGTTTTCATGCGGGTCAGAACTTCGGGCATGAGCGGTTCAAGATCGGCAGCGCCAAAATTGCCGTTGGCGACGCCTTCGGCCGAAATCAGGTCCGCACAAAGATCGCGCACGGCCCAGACCCAGGCGCTCCTGGCGGCCTCTACGCTTACCGAACCGGAGAAGGGAAACAGAACCGGTTCGTCAACGAGGACTGGGTCGATCAGGCCGCAGAACGGGCGACGTCCAGCGGCCCCGGCGCCGGTCCCCGGTCGGGAAGGCGTCGCGATAGCAGCAGGAGCGCTGGTGGCAGGCTGGTTCATGTCGGCTTCAGGTCAGATGTGACGTCACCACTGACCCTATAGGGTCATGGTAAACAATCCTTTTCCTGAAGCCCAGGTGTCGTCAGGCCGCGCCCTGGACGACGCTCCAATTGCCGTTCTGCTCGCGGCAGGCCGTGCCTTTCTTGACATAGTCGGTGCCACCGACTTTGACCGTGTGCGTGAAATCCCGGCAGTCGAGGTTGTTTACCCGCACGTAGGGGCCAACAGCCACCGAACCCGTCGTCCCTTTGTCCCCCGCCCACTGGCGCGGTGCACCCGGCCTGCCGAACTGCAGCGCATAAAACTGCGCGCTATTGGCTTCATTGGAGTCCTTGGCAGTCATCAGCGCCAGGGCGGATGGATCGACAAAGCCATCGGCAATGCTGGTGGTTAGCTTGGCCGTCTGCACAGTCTGGGCCGAAGTCGCCACCAGCGGCTGCGGCTGCGTCACCACTGGCTGCGGCGTCACCGGCACTTGGGCAACGCGCGTCGTGCCAGTGCTCGAGCAGGCGGCAAGCGCAAGGGCAAGGATCGTGAGGGCGAGGAGCGGTGTGCGATTCATTGAGTTCGTGCCTCTGGTGCAGTCGAATACGGTTCTTGTTGGCGCAATGCGGCGAAAGTGCGTCAGTTCCCAGGCGGCTTGACCAGACCGCCCAGACGGGCCGTTGGCAGCCGCAGCTCCACCAACAATCCACCCAGTTGCGACCGCTTGAGTTCAAGCTCGCCGCCATAGACATCGACCAGTTCCTTGACGATATCCAGCCCCAGTCCGGAGCCCGGCGTTTTCTCGTCCAGCCTGACACCCCTGCGCAACACTTTCCGGGCGTCTTCCACGGATAGGCCCGGACCATTGTCGTCGATCCGCATCAGCAGTTGTGTGCCCTTTTCGGCTCGTATGCTGCTTAGCCGGACACCAACCTGCCCCTTGGACCATTTGCAGGCGTTGTCGAGCAGGTTACCGGCCATTTCCTCAAAATCGGCCTCGTCTCCGCGGAACCAGGGCAAAGACGCGTCGGGGCGCTGAAAGGCAATGGTCACGTCCGGATGAATCTTGCGCATGACGCGGGTCAGGCGCAGCATGATCATGGTCGGGTCAGCCTTCTTGCCCACCACCGATGTCCGCGCGGCCAGTCGCGCCCGCTCGAGATAGGTCGAGACCATATTGCTCATTTTTTCGGTCTCGGAGGCGACGATATCGGCCAGCGCCCCTTTGCGTGCATAGGCCTCGTTGCGCAGCACGGCGATGGGCGTCTTCAGCCCGTGAGCGAGGTTGCCCACCTGGTTGCGCGCCCGTTCGATGATCTGCACGTTGGAGCGAAGGAGCTCGTTCACCTCCTCGGCGAGAGGTGCGATTTCGGTGGGATATGTCCCGGAAACTTCAGCGCTCTCACCTTCGCGTACCGCCTCGACGGCCTTGCTCAACCGGGCTATCGGACGCAGCGCAATGCGGGCCACAATTGTACTCATGACAGCCAGCATGACGCCAACCGCGCCGAGTACGATAAAGGTTTGTCCCCGGAAGTCCGCTACGAGCTTCAACATCTCCGTCAGATTGCCCGCCACAGTTATTCGGTAGCTGGTGCCTCCCAGGGTGACGTTGCGCTCGACCATGCGCAATTGCGTGCCGAAGGGGTCGTTGATCACCTCGGTGCTCCGCCCCATCGCGTCGGCCGCCGCGCCCACGCCCGGCAGATCGATGCCCACCACGGATGTGGACAGATTGATCAGCCCCCCTTCTTCGCCCCGTATGATCCAATACCAGCCTGAACGTGGACGCTCAAACCGCGGATCGGCCAGTACAATTCCATCATCCTGGGGGTCCCCGGCCTCGAGAAGTGCACCGGCCAGGCTCTCGACGTGGAAATCGAGTGTCTCGGTCAGCGTGCTGTCGAGTGCGCGCGAATAAAGGTCGGTCAGCAACGCGCCGGTCGTCACCAGCGCCAACACCAGCCAGCCCGCCGACAACCAGAACAATGACGCTGCGATTGACCCTCTGCGCAGCATACTAGGCCTTGGCCCCGCCAGTCATGCCATCATGACGCCAGGTCAATCGCCAAGGATCTGATAGCCAAGACCGCGCACGGTTTGGATACAATCCTCGGGGAGTTTCTTGCGCAAGCGCCCTACAAAGACTTCAATTGTGTTGCTGTCGCGGTCGAAATCCTGATCATAAAGATGCTCGGTCAGCTCCGTACGGGAGATGACCTTGCCCTTGTGGTGCATCAGATAGCTCAAAAGCCGCAATTCGTGGCTCGTCAGCTTCACCGACTGCCCCTCGACCGTCACCTTGCCGCTGCGGGCATCCAGACGGACAGCGCCACAGACAATTTCATTGCTTGCGTGACCGGCTGCTCGGCGGACGAGTGCCCGCACGCGCGCCAGCACCTCCTCCATATGGAATGGCTTGGCAACGTAGTCGTCCGCACCGGCGTCGATACCTTGCACCTTGTCGCTCCAGCGATCGCGTGCCGTCAGCAAGAGAACCGGCGTGGTCTTGCCGGCCCGGCGCCACTCCTCCAGCACTGAGAGCCCATCCATCTGCGGCAGGCCGATATCGAGGATGATGGTGTCATAGGGCTCTGTGTCCCCTAGAAAATGTCCCTCTTCGCCATCGAAGGCCACATCCACCGCATATCCCGCCTCGGTCAATGCGTCCTTGATCTGCCGATTGAGATTTTCGTCGTCTTCAACAACCAGAATACGCATGATCCGCCCCCACAAGGCTAGGCCGCTATTGTGCGCCCAGCGTCAGGTTTTGCGCCTGACCGTCCGAGCTGAGCACACCAATAACATATACTAGCCTGCCGCCCTCGTCACACACATCGACGCTGAGGATTTCGGAATGGGGATCCACACCGGCTTGGACCAGCACCGCGTCCAGCGACAGGATCTGTCCCGAAGACACAGCCTCCTGGATCTGGCGTTTGTCGAGGCAAGCCTGGGCCTGACTCTGGCCGGTGCCTGCAAGCGCAAGCGCCAAGGCGAGAGCCAGAGCAATGGAGGCCGATGGTTTGGGGGCGTTCGTTTTCATGACCCGATTATTAGCGGCTTCAAACTGAATGGGACATGAATGCGGCGAGACACCCCCGATTTCCACACAATTGACCTAGGCTTTCTCGATAGCCCCCTTCAGTCCCTTGCGCAGGAACAGGATGGCCAGTGCTTCAAGGACGAGGCTTCCCGCGGCCCCGCTATCCAGAGCTGGCAGGTCGACACCGAGCATCTGGGCGAGGCCAGCCAGAAGCATGAAACCAGCCACGATGTAGGTCTTGTAGCCAGACAGGATATCCATGGTCATTTCTCCAGGGTTGGGATGATGGGCAGTTGGTGCGGCCGCTAGCGCGGCTGTGCGGACGGCCCGGACGCGACTGGTCCACCCCCGCCCGAAAACCGGAAAGGTCGACAAAAGCCTGAGAAAGCCCAGTCGCCGATCGCATAATTCGCTGATGGTTCCTGCCGCGTCTGCCTTGCTGGCAGCAGCCAGGGTCACCGGACCGACGATACCGTCGATGGGTACGCCCAGGACGTGCTGCAAGGTCCGCACGGCCCTGCCTGGCCCCGAATTGACCGCATAATCGAACACGGCAAGATCGACGCCGGCTGGCATTTCCCCTGCCCGGCACAAATCCCAGTAGCCAGCGCGATAAATCTGCGCGGCTTCGCTCCGGTCGAGCGCCTGCACCGCCGTTTTGGGCAGATTCCACCACGGCGATATCCCACGCCAGCGCGCCAGGGTCTTGCGCGTAATCCCCATATTGGTGGCCCCGCCCGGATCGGCAGGATGGTCGACATAGCCGCCTTCATACCGGAGGACTTCCGTCAGGCAGGCGTCGAAGCGCAGATCACTCATGAAATACTCCCGTCGCCGCATGGCCGAGGCCTAGCGCGGCGCTCACCTGTTGCACCGTGAAGGAAAAACCGCTCGCTGGGCCGCCGAAATCGGTCATTTGATCGGCCAGCGCGTAAGAACTCAAAGCCTGTGTTGTGCTGAGAGTACGAATTGGAGCGCCACCGCTCCGGATCGTCACCTGCCAACGTTCAGGCACATACTCGACCGCCGGCTCTGCTACGCCCCAACCATCGCCGTCGGCACGGCTGCGGCGCGTCCAGCGCAGATCGACATTCCCGTTCGCCAGTCTCTGGCCATATAGATGAACGGGCGCCAAGGGCAGCGCAGGGCCAGATCCCGGGGCGATAGGGACGATCTGCCGATTCTCGCCTCCCGCCACGGTAGCGTGCAGATTTCGGGTCTCCCCCAGCCAATCTGTCTCTACGGCCAGCGCCGCAACGGACTGATCGAGCACCATCACCCGTCGGCCCGCTGACGCTGGCGCAATCGCGCTGCCGGATCCTTCAAGGCCTCGCAATAGCTTGGTCAACCGATACTGGCCGGGCGCCTGCAGTGCGGCGTGAGCGAACCCGATCACCTCCCAGTTGCCGCCGTCTGTCTCCACCAGCAGTCGGTTGGCCCCTGCCAGGGCGGCCATGGGGTTGACATCGGCGAGATGCCCGGCTGTCAGGGCGATATCCAGAACGGACCCGCTGTCCCATCTGGCTTCCGGCCCAGGGGTCAGAGCTCTAAGCAGTTCGCCGATGGCCGCTGGTCGGCCGAGCCTCGCCAGCAAGGCATCTGTCAGTTCGTCCGTCACCACCACGTCCCCCGCCCAGGGGTCCGCAAAGGCGCCAAATATCAGCCGGCTGCGCAGCGGGTCGGATGGCAAAGGCGGCAGATGTGCCACGGCAATCAGTGGCGTCACGACCGGAACCGTACTGGCGGTGCTGCCGCGCGGCCTGTCGATACCGTGGGCGAGGGCATCGCCACGGCGCACAGCGCTGGCGACCACTTGGCGCACCGCGCCATCTCGGATCTCGCTGATCTCGAACGGCCCCTCCATGACGCCGTCCCCCGTCACGCGGTCACCAGTTTCGAGCCCGACACGTTGGGGTGGCAAGGCAAACTCGATTTGGTCACCGCCGGCGACCTGGCCGTCCAGCATTCGTTCTGCCGCCCGCCGCGCCGCGCCGCTATCAAGCACAATTAGCAGGCTCTCGGCGATCAGCGGGCCTGTGCCCGGACGTATCGCCGCTGAGGTGGCAGACAGGTAGTCCCGCTCGCGATCGAAATGTCCGAGCGTCAGCCGCCCGGGCTTTTCCACACTGTCACCGCGGCGACGGGACAGCACAGGCTGGTCGAAGTTTGCCAGCGAGGTGCCTTGGAGACTGAGTGCCGCGCCCGTGCCACCGGCAATGCCAATCAGCAAATCGCCGCGCGCTGCCAATTTCTGCCCCGTCATTTCCAGGATCGGTTCGAGCGCTTCCCGCGCAGTCCCCGCCCCCGACACGGTCATTCCGCCGATCATCGGTGCTGAAGGCGCCGCCAAGACCGTGCAGCCGTGCTCTGAGGCAACCGCCTGAGCCAACTCATCACTGGCCAACCCGCCCAGCCGGCCAGTCAGCCAGTGCCCGGTCGCATGATTTGCCCCGTCAGACCAGACTTCGGCAAGTGCGGGAAATGCGGGATAGGGCCGTGCATCCCAGGTCCAGCAATAGAGCCGCGCCGGATCAACCATACCGGCCGGATTCTTCACCGGGTCGTTCCAATACTGGTGGTGCGCCCGCAGCACCTGGCGCTGGATCAGACTATCCGGCGTGCCGCTGGAGAAATAGGGCCGACCATCTTCCGCGCTCTTGCTGTCGCCGAAAATATTGGGCTGGTTGGCGCCCTTGTCGACCGCCCCACAGCCGATTTCCGTCAGCCACAGTGGTTTTGAGCCCGGCACCCAGGCCGTTGAGTTGGCGCTCCGCACGCCGTCGGGCCGGTCGAAATGCTCCTGGCTCCAGAAAGAGGCGATATCCTTGTAGCGCCAGACCCACGGCTCGCCATATGCGCCATCGGTGATCGGTGTGCGGAACTGCACCCTGCGGTCTGCATCGCTGGCATAGTACCAATCATGCCCCTCGCCGGCGCCTATGTTGCCAGCCAGATAGTCCAGTTCGTATCCGGTGCGGGCCAGTGCCAGGTCGGCATGCGCCTCTCCATCGCGCCAGTCAGCAAGCGGCATGTAATAGTCGATCCCGACAGCATCGATGTCAGGCGAGGCCCAAAGTGGATCGAGGTGAAAGAACTTGGCCCCATTCTTCTGGCAACCGGAGTATTCGCTCCAGTCGGCGGCATAGGTCAGCTTGGTGTCCGGTCCGACAATGGCCCGCACATCGGCCGCCAGCGTCACCAGCGCGTCAACAAAGGGAAAGCTGTTTCCCGCGCCCCGCACGCTGGAAAGCCCCACCATTTCCGAACCGATCAGCATGGCGGCCACCCCGCCCGCAGCGGCCACCAAATGCGCATAGTGCAGCACCATGGCGCTATAGCCCGGTACAAAGCTGGCCACCTGTGCCGCGGCGACAGAGCTGCCATCGGGCGATCCTGGCTGGCCTGGAGCCGGCATGCATGTGATCCGCCCGCGCCAGGGATAGGCAGCCTGCTCGACCGCGCCATAGGGGTCGGGCAGTGCATTCCCCTCCGGGATGTCCATCAGGACAAAAGGGTAGAGCGTTACCTTGAGCCCGCGTGCCTTGAGGTCCGCGATCGCGGCCAAAACCGAGGCGTCCGAGGGCGTTCCGCCATAGGCGGGACCAACACCATGGCTCGACACCACCCGCGCCATCTCGCGCGAGATTCCGGCGACGCTCCATTCGGCCCCTTCGATTGTCCGCGTCGCCCCCTCGGTTCGTGGCTCAACGGTACAGTCGCCGCAGCGCAAATCGTCGCCAAACCAGCTTACGACCAGCGCCACGTGTTCGAGATTGGGGCAAAGCGCCTGCAATTCGTCCAGCGACCAGCTCCAATTGCTGGTACCGGGGATAAAATGGGCATTTTCGCTCGCGCCGACGCCCGGCCCCAGCACTCGGACGCGCGGCTCGGGATCATAGCCGAATTCGGTCGCCCCGGGGATAAGCGTCACCGCGCGGATGGACGGCTCGAGATCGCCGACGACACGGCAGAGTTCAGCCGACAATTGCGGAATGCGGTTGCCGAAGCGGCTGAGCGGCAGGTTTTCGACCACCAGATAGCAAAGCCCACGATAGGCGGGCGCATTACCCATGCCCTGAATTGCCTCGATCAGGCTGTCGGGGGCCTGATCTTCATCACCGTGATAGAAGCGCAGATTGAGCCCGCGCGTATCGAGCAATTGCCCATCAGCCCAGATCCGGCCAAGCCGGGCCACCCGCCCCTCGCAAAAGGCAATGGCGAAGCTCGCCAACACCTCTTCAGTCTCCTCTGTCGCGGGAGAAAGCCCTTTGGCGCCAGCCGTCGCGCTGACGTGGCGCACCAATTCACGCGCCCAGATGATGTTGCCCGCCAGTCGGCCCCACCCGTAGAGCCGTGGAATGCCCAGCCCCTCACTCGACGCGCCCAGACGCACATCGAACAGCTGAGCATCGGCCTTTTGCGAATGTTGGCCGAACAGCCAGCCGTCGACAGCGCTGCCCGCCAGCGCGCCCAGTGCGCGCCCAACCGTGGCGCCGAAGGGGCCGCCCAGCAGCCCGCCAGCAAACTGCCCGGCAACTGAAAGTGCCAGAGTGGCCATAATTGCAATCCTTTGGAATTGTTGAGGCGCCGATACGCGCTAGTTCGGAAACCGGTACCGGCCGCTGATCCGCCGCCGCCACGCGTCGGTCAGGTTGGCCTCGACCACGCCCAGATGCTCCTGGGCATGAATGAACCGATCAGCAGATACGAGGATCCCGCAATGGCGCGGTTCGGCCGCTCCACCCAGGCGGAACAGCACGACTTCGCCCGCCTGCGCAGGTCCACGCACTTCAGCAAGAAACCGTTCCGCGGCCAGGCGCAAGGCGGGGTCGCGTTCCCGCCCCCGCCAGTCCACGCGATAAGGCGGCACCGCTGTCGGCTCCATGCCATAAAGCGTCCGCCACACGCCCCGAAGCAGGCCGAGGCAATCGCATCCGGCGCCCGGTGTGGATGCCTGGTGCCGGTATGGCGTGCCCAGCCACAACCGGGCGGCGCTCACCACATCTTCGGGCCTCATGGCACCACCGGCCTTCCATCCATGGCATAGCCGGCGCGAGGGTGGCGCAGCACATAGTCGCTGCCCGGAATATGCGGAAAGCCGCGGAAATTGGCCGCATTGGCAAACTTCGCCTTGCAGGTCGCGAACCGCCGGTCGCATCCCACGGTCATGGTGAGTGCATCCCCCACGCCGCACCATGCCCCGACCCGGTCGCGGAAGCCGATCATGTCTCCAGCGGCATCACGCCGATGCGTCAGCACTGCGTCGCGCAAGCCAATGCGCTTCCCGCCATTCCACTGCGCCATGCCAAAGGCAAACCAGTTTTCTTCGAAGCCACCAAGGCCGCTTACCCGGATCTGGAAGTCATCGATCACTTCGGCAACAACGGTGTCGGCCCTGTGCCTTGCCGTCTCAAGATCAATGCCACAGCGCGCGTCACCGACGGTGGCGTCGCACAGGCCCTGGAAGAGCCGCCCGCGTGTCACGTTTAGAGCCTGCTGTGGCGATCTCAATTCGGCGCGGAACACCCTGTCCTCCCGGACAATCTCGCCGATAGTGTCGACCCGGAGCCTGAGACGCTGGCTCGGCTCTGCCCAGTTCACCATCCAGGTCTCGACCTTTGCGGCGTCATAGCGCCCGAGCAAAATATCGTCCTCGGCAATGGCCGCACTGTTGAGCACACCAAGCACTTCGCCAGTCTCCACCTGCAGACCGAGCCTGGATGGCACCTCCCCGCCATCGAGGCCGTAGGCCGGATGGCACTGCGTCTCTTCCACGATGAGCGGCCGGTCGTGATCGGTGAAACCGAGCACGACACCATCGGTGCGCCGCACAAGCCAGCATTTCGCCGTGGTCGTTTCGCCCTGCGCCAAATGCGCCGCGAAGGCCTCTGGAATGTCCCTCATGGCAGGATCTCCACCAGCGGAATGCTTGGCACCTCGGCCCCGTCGAAGCTGTTAAGTTCAACGTCCAACCGGTCGGTATCGAACCGCACCGGCACATCGAACAGAAACCCTGCCGTTACGCTTGCGCCAGGTGCCGGCGCGCTGGAGAAGCCCACGACCCCGCTTGTCACATCGACATTCCAGCCGCTGACCAACTCGGCGCCACCAACGGCAATGCGCACGCTGCCGGCAACCGGCTTGGCAATGGGCCGCAGATAAGGAGCGAACGCGGCGCCATAGCGTTTGGTGAGTTGAAACTCGGTCCGCACGCCGTCGCCTGTTCCGATCACCTGGTCGGCCGGCAAAGGATCTGCCAGACCCGAGGCATGATCCAGCCCATCGCGCCAGAGAAATCCATGCAGCCGTCCGCGCCTTTCTTCGAAGAAGGCCAGCACAGCTTGCATATCGGCGCGCGATTTGACGCCATAGCCAGCATTGTATCGACGACGTGAATGCGCCCAGCGTCCGTTTCGGGTCTCCCCGCCACCAGCCAGCGTCACGACGTCGGTCTTCCGCTCCGGCCCGCCCCGCGCCCCCAGCGCAATGTCGAGCGGGAAGCGAATGTGATGAAAGGACATTTTGAATCTCTCTTTTTGGCACCACAGCGCGCAGAGATTCAGGTCAGGCCGAGCCGAAAGTGGTGGGTTTCGAGAACCGGAGCACAGCGTACGTTTGGGTACGTGAGCACCGGAAGCGCAGAAACCCTCCGCTTGCAGGCCGGCATCACCTGAATATCAAGCGCTGCGCGTGCCCCGCCGCACCGCCCGCAGCAGCATCGCGCTGACCTCCGCCTCGCTGGCCGCAAAACTACGCGCATCGGTCGCCGTCACGTTGAAGGTGACATTCACCGAGCCCCCGCCCCCCGCAACACCAAGTCGCCCGTCCGGCCCTCGCTGCAGTGGCATGATCGCCTCGGGCCCGGCTTCCCCGGCCAGCCCCATACCCTGCCCCAGCGGGAAATAGCTCGGAGCAGCAATCACCCCGCCCTTGGCGAAGGTCGTCAGTGTCGGATTTGTGGCAGCAAAGATGTTTTCGACCACCCCGCTGACCAGCGTCCCCAATGGTTTGAAAGCGGCCTTGAGCGCGATGTCGGCAAAGGCTCGGCCAATGTCCTTGAGAACCGACTGGAACGATTTCCCGTCCATCACCGCACCCCGGAAGGCCCGGCTCACCGCCACGCCGACGCCATCGGCCAGGTCGCGAATGCGACCCAGTTCCACCTCGACATCGGTCATGTCCCGGCGAAAATCTTCGCCAAACAGGTCATTGGCCATCGGGGAAGGTCTCCATCAACCGCTCGAGTTCAGTTCGCCCTAGCGGACCGGCCCTTTCACCCATGACCGCGCCCCAGGCCGCAGCCAGTTCGCGCGGGCTCATGGCCCAGAAGTCGCGCGGCGGCAGGCGCAACACGCCCAGGCCGAAGCGCATCGCTTCTTTCCAAGGAAACGGGGTCATTGGCTCTCTCCAAAGGTCGCCTTGAGCAGCCGAACGGCGATTTCAGCCGCCCCGCGCAGCCCGCCTTCGACGCTCATCCGCGCCAGCTCGTCATCGCTGATACTACTGCCGCCGCCGCGCAGGCCCGCCCCCAATATGGCCGTCAGGTCCCGCGCCGAGATCCGGCCCTCGCCAAATCGCTCCGCGAGTCCCGCCAGGTCTCCCGCCCCCAACCGCGCCTCCAGTTCTGCAAGCGCGCCAAGCGTCAGGCAAAGCACCCGCATCTCGCCGCCGATCTCCGCCGCGATCTCGCCACGATGAATGTTGGTCATTTCGGGGTCCTCAGGCTGCCACGAAGGTCACTTCACCTGCGCTTTCCAGCGCTAGGTCGAAGGTCACTTCCCCGGCATGATCTGCCGAAAACTCCAGCGCCACGATCTGGAACGGTCCTTGCACCGTGCCGAAACTGGGCAGGATCAGCTGCCAGTTGCGGATCGTCCCGGCAAAGAACAGGCTGCGGATGGTCGCGTCCGAGCTCTGGTCCTTGAACACGCCCGAGCCGGAAACCGAAGCCCGCTTCACGCCGCCCCCGGCCAGCAGCTCACGCCAGCGTCCGGCGCTTTCCTGGTCCGTTGTATCGACGCTGGCCGCATTGAAATTGAGGCTGCGGGTCCTCAAACCCGCCACCGTCAGAAAACTCCCCGACCCGGTTTGGTCGAGTTTTAAAAGCATGTCCTTGCCACTCTGGGCTGCCATAGTTCTGTCCTTGCCTGAAGGGGCCCCACCCTTGGTCCCTCCCCATCAAGGGGAGGGAGGCGCAGGACTGGGGCGCTTGTGTTCATCGTCTCCCTCCCCCTCGTGGGGAGAGATCGAGGGTGTGGGTCTTCCTTCTCCCCTCGTGGCAGGTGGTGCTTGAAGGGCGAAGGAGGCTTTCTCGTCACTCGCTGAAATATCGCAGCATCACTGCCGCCCTGGCCTGCCCCGTCGCCGTGTCGATCGCCGTTTCGGTCCGCATATGCTCGGCATGCGGCACCATCAGTCCCGCCGGTACCAGCTCCGCCAGAGCCACGGCCACCACTCGCTCGGCAATATCAAGTGCCGCCTTGCGGCTGGGCTGATGGCTCCAGCAATGCAGCACTATGCGATGCTCCTGCCCTGGCGTTTGGTCACCATCACGTTGCCGGATGTCATGGCGATCGATCACCACATAGGGGGCCGGCCGGTCCCGTGGCGGCGCATCGAACACACCCCCCGGCCCAATCAGTGCGGTTAGCGCCGCATCGGCTTCAAGTTGCGCCACCAGCGCTGCCTGCAGACCTGCAATCGGATGCATCGCGCTACCCTGTGAAGCTGGTTTCGCTGCAGGCGCAGTTCAAATAGGCTCGCCTGCCGTTGAGATCGGCGGTGCTCACCACATCAAGATTGCGCCCGCGATAAACAATCCGGTCACCCGGTGAGACATCACTGCGAAAGCGCAACACCACGCTATGGGAGATCGCCACCGCGCGACCATCGGCATTCGTCCCCTGCCGCCCCGTCAGGCTGCGCACCCGTGCCCAGAGATTGTTCACCGGCACATAGATCCGCTCATGTCCCCCACCGCCATCATCCTGGCTCTCGCGCCGCTTGAGCTGGACCCGGTCTGTCAAAGTCCCGACCGGCGGGAGCCGCTCCCCGCTCACAGACGCACCCGCTTGTAGGGCGCCACCACCCGGTCAAAGCCGGAAGGCACAATGGCGCCAGAACCCGCCACAATCACCGCGTCGCGATGTTCGAACCAGTGCGCCACAAGCCCCAGCAGGGCCTGCCGCAGATCGGCGGGCACATCTTCCGGCTCGGTGCCGAAACCGGCGACATAGTCGATTTCCAGGCCCTGGCGCGTCCGGAGCACAGGCATGCCGGCCACGAGCGGCGGGACGACCAGCCGATCGGGCTCGGACATGAATTGCGCCAGCGCAATCTCATGGCTGCCGCCATTCTCATCGATGGCCGCAATCCCGGTCACAGAGATCAGCGGTGCAACCGGCAGTTTCACCACGCCGCCCTCAGGCCAGGCATCGAGCACGACGCGCCAGCTCTGCGCCAGCAGCGCTCTGCCTGTGACGCCTTCGACATGCAGCCGTGCTGCACCGATCAGCGTCGTGATCAGCCCGTCTTCGTTGCTCTCGTCGACCTTGAGAAAAGCCTTGGCTTCGGCAAGCGAAACCGGCTCCTCGGCGGGCCCCGCCAGGAGATATGCAGTCATGTTCTTATTCCTTGTTGGAGAGACCCCCACCCCGCCTCCCCCTGGTGAAGGGGGAGGGGCTGGCCGGTGGTCAGCTGAGATCGAGGCATGCTCGATAGGTCCCTCCCCCTAATTCAGAGGGAGGCTAGGTGGGGGTGGGCCTCAGCTCACACCAAATTTGAGCAGCTTGATCGCGTCATAGTCCGCAATGCCGCCGCCAACCCGCTTGGTGGTGTAGAACAGCACATAGGGCTTGGAGCTGAACGGGTCGCGCAGCACCGAGACGCCCTGCCGGTCGACGATGAGATAGCCGCGGCGGAAATCGCCAAAGGCCACTGAGAACGAATTGGCGGCGATATTGGGCATATCCTCGGCTTCGACCAGCGGGAAGCCCATGAAGCTTGCCCGCCCGTCAGCCGCCGCTGCCGGCTGCCAGAGGTAATTGCCGTCGGCATCCTTGAGCTTGCGCAATGCCCCTTGGGTCTTGCGGTTCATCACCCAGCTGGCGTTCTGCCGGTAGCCGGCCTTAAGCGCATAGACCAGGTCAATCAGGATATCGCTGGCATTGCTGGCCGGCAGCGCCCCGGAAACACCCGTGGCCAGGTATCCCAGATTGCCCCAATTCCAGCTCGCCTCCGCCACCTTAGTGCCGGCGAGGAAGCCGCTCGGCTTATTGACGCCGTCTCCGGTGACAAAGGCCGTGGTCTCCTGCGCGGCAAATGCGGCATTGACCTCGTCGGCGATCCACTGGCCCACATCCACCGCTGCATCGTCGAGAAAGGCGCTAGTCGCCGCCGGCATGGCGTAGAGTTCGGTGGTCGGATAGCTCAGTTCCGCCAGGGTCTGGCTATTGGTGGTCGGCCGCGCCGCCGCTTCGCCCACCCAGCCCGTCGCCGGGCCGGTCACCGTGATCGGCCGCTTATAGACTGAGCCCGACACCTGCCGCACCCCGGCAATGGCGCGGATGGGCGAGATATGGGTCATGAGACGGGTGATTTCGGTCTCGACCTCGGCCGGTACCACGTAGCCGCCATCGGCATTGACGCCGATCTGCAGCGCCTTCTCCTCGCCGCGCTTCACATAGGCCGAAAAGGCTTCCTTATATTCGCCATCCGGTAGGCCGCCACCCTTGCCCTCAATGGCCGGGCGCGCGCGTTCGGCACTGGCGCGATCCAGTGCCGCCTTGTGCCCGTCGATGACACGATTAAGCCGTTCCAGCTTGCCCTCGAGCAGCCCATCGGCGCTGCCGCGCTTTTCGATCTCCTTCAAACGCTGGTCATTGGTGGCCTTGAACTCCTCGAACGCATGCGAGAATTCTGCGAAGAGCGCGGCAATATCGCCCCCTGCGCCGGCCTTGGTTTCAAGGCCGTCGTCGATCCGATCCATGTCGGTGTCCTTCTATCGGTTACGGATGGTTTTCGTGGCGGCGGCAATGGCCGCGCCGGCCGTGAGGGGGGACGCTATGCGCGCATCCTCCATCATCGGAAAGGTGACGATCGAGACCTCATAGAGGTCGATCTCATGCAACAGGCGGTTGCCGTCCCGGCGGCTCGCCTTGACGGTGCGGAAGCCGATGGAAAGTCCATCGAGAGCCCGGTTCTCGATCAGCCGACGCAACGCATCCGAGCGCGGCACCCCCGGCACCAGCCGCCCGGTGACGAAGAGGCCATGGTTGTCCTCGCCCATGCTCTCCCAGGCGCCGACCGGCTCCTTCGGGTCATGCTGAAACAGCAGTCTGATCCGCCCGCGCCTTTTGGCGAGGCTCTTCGCAAAAGCCCCCGGCAGGACGATATCACCGCCGCTGTCGAGCCGGTTGAAGACGCTGGCATAGCCGGCAAACCGCCCCTCAGCATCTATCGGAATGCCACTCATCCGCGCTTGGCCCCACTCGAGCGCGGTTTGGGTGCACTGCGCTGCTTGTCCGCCAGAGTGCCCGCCAGGTTCCAGGCAAACCGCCTGAACGTCTGCTGCGCCGCTTCACGATTTTGCTTGTCTGACATGGACTTAGTCCTCCTTACGGAAAAGCCGATTCAACTGCGCGATCTCCTGCACGAAGTCGTTGAAGTGTTGATTCACCCGCGCCATTTCCCTCAGGCTCCACACCAGCAGCGCACTCGCCCCGCTCGCCCAGAGGAACAGCGCCAGATGGGCGAGGTCCCCCCGCTCGATAACGGATTTGGTCAGCTCATCCATGGGTTCCTCCAGGCAACAAAAAAGCCCGCCGGAGGCGGGCTTGGGTGGTTCGACATTTGCGGCAACGTCTGGCCATGCATTGGTCAGGACCAACTTTCCCGCAATTGCACCAGGCTGGCCGCTGCGGTATCGGCTCGCTCAAGAACCTTGGGCGGTCGGTTTCTCAAACCTGCGATCATCCTTAGGAAGTGGGAAACTTCGCGCTCGGTAGCACGAGTGTCCAACAGCGCCAGCAAATCCGAGACATAGTCATCGTACTCGAACACTGACGAGGGATTCTCCGGCGCATTAAAAGGATCCCACTCCAGTGTCAGAAAGCTTCGGACAGCCCGTAGTTTTTGACTTCGCTTTACCAGTGCCTCCGTTCCTGGAAGCAACCGCTCTTCGAAAAACCGAGCATGCGTAAGGATCAATTGCATCTCGTCCTTGGTTAACCGGCTGTCTGGGTATTCAGGCTTTGATCCCATCCTGCGATCTAAAGCGATCGCAACCTGATACTGCTCGGGCGGCAGAGCGGCAGTCGAGACAATGGTGCATTGCCGGTCATCTTCTATCCTCCGGCCTTCGCCATCCCGGCCAAACTTGTAGGTCGACTCATTCGGAATATTGCGGGCCCAAAAATTGGACGCATTCGCATCGTAGACTAATAGCAAGTCCGTCCGACCATCGTTTCTCAGACCGTATATCAAATCGCCGGTCACGACGGCATGGAGTGCCTGAAACCTCGACGTCATTGTTGTCCTTTCGGAGCAAAGCGGCCCAGGGTTTCCTGCTGTTCAATATGCGGCAATTCCTCGATGCCCAGAATCTTCAATGCGCAGCTTCGGCAAAGGCGCTTTCCCTGGATGCTGTACATCCCTGTTGTGCCAAAACTTCCCCCCAAGCTGCACCCGCCGGAAAACCCATCACAGCGCGGACCCGCAACCTGAACGCGCTCGGGCTCGACATGAACCTGCCCGATTGCCGACAGATCATCAATCCACTGACCGCCCTCAGGCGTCCCTTTCGGCGCCCGCGGCTGATCTGGCCGATAGCGCCGCTCCAGTTGGGCAAGCAGCACATCGAGCTTCAGCGACAGGGATGCCAGCCGGATTTCATACCCAAGCGCTTTCAGCGCTCGTCCCGCAATCGGTACCCTTGCTTACGCCCCAGTACCGATCCCGGTCAGCTCCCGCTTCTCGTCATCTGTCAAAAACCCAGCCGCGCCGACCCGCGCCCACAGTGCCGCCCGGTCCTCGGCCAGCGCTTCGACGCCGTCGAAGTCCGGCACCACTTCCGCCCCCTCGAAGGCAGGCCCAAGCCACCCGCTCAATTCCTGCGCCACCCGTACCACCAGCGGCACCAGGGTCTGCCGCCACAGCGCCTTGTTGGCTTCGGCCAGGTTCGCATAGGTATTGTCGCCCGGTATGCCGAGCAGCATGGGCGGCACGCCGAAGGCCAGGGCGATGTCCCGCGCCGCCGCGTGCCGGGCTTCGATGAAGTCCATGTCGCGCGGGCTCAGGGCGATGGTTTTCCAGTCAAGCCCGCCATCGAGCACCATGGGTCGGCCGGCATTGGCCGCCCCGGCGAAATGGGCCTCCATCTCTTCCTTGAGGCGGTTGAACTGCTCTTCGGTCAGGCTCCCCGTTCCGGCCGAATACACCAGCGCCCCGCTCGGTCGCGCCGCATTGTCGAGCAGCGCCTTGTTCCACTGCGCCGAGGCATTGTGGATATCGAGGCTGGTCTGCGCGGCCTCGAGCGGTCCCATGCCGTAATGGTCATCCAGAGGGTGAAACAGCGCCATGTGCAGCACGCCCGGCACCGGGTGACTGTCCTGCGAAATCCGTGACGCCCTGCCGCCGGCCTTATAGTCATAGGCCACGGGCCAGCCGTCGCGCCCGGCCACCACGCTCATCCGGTCGGGCCGCAGCACGAAGAGCGTTCGCACTGCACCATCGACGATTCCCGCCTGCAGATAGGCGTTCCCTGCGGTTTGCAGATAGGCATAGACGGCTTCGAGCATTTCTGCGCCCGACTGCCGCCCATTGGGTTTTGCCAGCAGCGAGACCAGCGGATGTTCGCTCACCGCCTGGCCCTCAATCTTCACCGTCAGCGGCACCCGGTTGGCCGCCTCGGCGATCAGCCGGACGCAGCGGTAGACCACGGGATTGCGCATGAAGCCCTGATTGACCAGGCTCGCATACCCTCGCCCGCTCCACTGCGCGGGCCCCAACTGGCTCAACGTCAGCATGGTATGACCGGCAAACGCCTTGGTTTCTTCAGGCGTGTTTGTGCGACCGCCAAAGAGGCGGTTCAGGATATTGGGCATGTCTTGTTCCTCGTTCTTTCGACCCCCACCCAACCTCCCCCTTGCCAGGGGGAGGGGCGCCGCGGTGGCCCACCGGCAATGCAACAATCTCGATAGGTCCCTCCCCCTGCTTCAGGGGGAGGTTAGGTGGGGGTAGACCTTGTTGCCCCGCCATTCGAGCGCAGCTCTCATGGCCTTGCCGCCTAAAATCGCTCCACTGGAGCGATTTTGCCTTCGGCCCGGCTACAAGCCTCTCACCCGCGGCCTCGCCTCATTCAGCACCAATTCCGTCAGCGCCCAGACCAGTGCATCCACGCGGTCCGGCGAATGGCCGTCCGCCTTGCCGTCCGGTCCGAAGGCGCACAGCTCGTCTTCCAGCGCGGTAAGGCCCTCGACATGCTGCACTAGGCCGCGGGCATAGAGCGCTGCCACGGGTTCTGCCCGCACCCACTTGCCGCGGCTGGCGTAAGCGGTTCGCACCGGCACAAGGGCATCGACCTGGGCGATCATCTGACGCACCAGATCCCCGCCCTGGTTCACCTCGACAACAATGCAATCGGCGGCATGGGCGTGGAAAGCCGCCACAGCCCGTCGCGCCCACGTTATCGGCGAAGCCTGCTTGAGCGTGGCGTCCTCAAGCACCAAGGCGCCATCACCCAGCCGGCCGGCAACAATGATCCCGCACGCGTCGGACCGGGCGTGTCCGGTCACCGGCGGGTCGACCGCCACCACGATCCGGCCATCGGGGCCGCTCGCCGTCCGGCCAAACATGGCCCGCTGCCAGAGCGCGTCGGGCCGATCTTCGATCAGTTCGCCATCGAGCTCCTGGCGGCCAAGCACGGTGCCGCGATAGCGCGCCACCACCGCGTCCAGAAAGGTCGGCGCCAGATGCGCCTGGTTCTCGTGCGTGGCGATATGCACCACGGCCGTCCGCTCGTCCCTGAGCAAACGGCGTATCAATGCCGTCGGGCGGGGCGTCGTCGTTGCCAATTGGCGCGGCCGATCGCCCAGGCGCAAGCTAAATTGCAGCATGTCCCAGGCGGCTTCCGCATGAGGCCATTTGCCGATTTCATCGCACCAGGCGGCCGCGAATTGCGGTCCACGAAAGCGTTCGGGGTCGGATGCCGTCAAGATCGTTGCTTCGGCTCCATTGGGCCAGCGCAAATGGTTCTTGCCCCATAAGGTGGGCCGCTCATCGTCCCTATGCACAGCCATAAGACCGCTTTCGCCGCGCACCATGATGTCCAGCGCTTCGGTCATCGTTTCACCCACCAGCGCGATGGGCGATATCCGCTGGCGCGCCAGTTGCCGCACCCATTCGGCACCGGCCCGCGTCTTGCCCGAACCGCGCCCGCCCATCAGCAGCCAGGTCGTCCAGTCGCCATCGGGCGGCAATTGCTTGGCGAAGGCCCATTTCTGCCAATTATAGTATTGGGCTTCGACCTCGTCGTCACCGAGCGCGTCGACCTCGGCCTGCGAGCTAGCGAGACTTGAACTGGTCAAGGCGCTTGACGAGTTTGGCCCGCAGATCGGTCATGTCCTTGCGGCTGGCAGGGTCCACATTGCGCTCGGCCGCACCCAGTTCGATCAACTTGTCCAGTGTCTTGACCTGCGTGGCCAAGGTGTTCGTGCGTTTCTCCACCGGTTCATTTCTGGCCATTTCCAAATCTCTTATCTGTCTTTCGAGCACCTTGAGCATCCGCGACACCAGCACCGCCTCTTTCGGCCTGCGCTCGCGCTGGCTGAGCCAACCTTCGCATTGGCGGCGGTAGCGCAGCTGCGACACGGTGATGCCGTGGCGCTTGCAAATGGTCTTTGGCTCGAACAGCCGCCCTTCATACTCGGCGCGAATAGTCTGCCAGTCGGGCGGCGCTTGCCGCTCGATATCGTCAGGGCTTTCCATACCATCATGTCCTGAATTGCCGGGGCCTACCGCCCCCCTCATCGACCCAATTCGTCGACCATGCCTGAACCATAACAGACCAGCGTCACGCGGGGATAACTTGGAACCGGGCGACGCAGCCGCGACATCCTTTGGGTGGAAGAATCTTAGGTCAGAAGGCCACGAGAGCCAGGGTCAATGGCCAAGTGGCTGGAGGCCAAAGAATGACCAAGCCTTCTATTCCGTCTTGGCGGCCGCCTTGAGCGCCGCTTTGTCGCTCTTTGCTGTCATCGCCGTCAGGCCCCGCTCCAGCGCGTCGGCGATCATGCCCCTGGCTGCACGCTCCAGCTCGGGGCGGCAGCGCGCCAGGGTTTTCAGACCTGCAATCATGCGCAACATCACTTCAATGCTGCCAGCCCCGTCCCTTGCGATCGGTCGGAAGGAGTCAGCCATAAGGTCGTCGGGGTCGAGTGGCGCCACCAACAGCCGCTCAAATTTCAGTTCGCTGTCCTCTTCGGGCCGCTGCGCCAGCACACGCACCAGCGTGCCCACAACAGCGATGGCGGTTCCCGGGTCGTTGATCCCTGGAGACAGCGCTTTGCTTCCGATTTCAGCCAGCACGATCAGCCCAAAGCGCGGATCACTGTCGAAGGTGCGGCTGTTGCCAATTGTGAAGGCATTGACCAGTCTGTCTGCCATTCCTTCTGGCAGCGCACCGGCAACAAGCATAAGGGGGCGGTCGGGCGCCGCATAGGCGCCGGGCCGGGCTGTCACGGTGATGAGTAACTCCTGCTCATCGGCCAGTTCCTGCAGCCGGGACAGATCAATGTGCTGAACATATCCAGTCCTGTGGGTAAAGACAGGCTCTCCCGAGGGCTTTCCGCTAAGCCGCCGACAGCCCAGCAGTCCGTCGCCGGGCACCGTGCGAAACGACTTTTCGGTCGCAGAACCCACCTTGCTGATGGTTTCACCGACGCGACCGATAGAGGACATCTGCCCGATCCAGCGGATCAGCGCCGCGACGACCAGCACCACTACGGCGAGAGTCACGGCAAACAGCAGAAGGCGCCCCGCTTCGCTGTAAATATTGGCTGAGAGCCCGATGATACCGACTATGGAAAACAGAAATGCCCCGATGAACATCGAGATTGAGGTCTGCGCGCTGCGATCACCCACAATCAGGGGTACGGCTCTGGGTGTGGTGGAGGCTGAAGCACTCGAAAGCGCGCTGACAATTGTGGAGAGCGAGAAGACCGCAACTGTTAGCAGGCTTGAGGCCAGCACTGTCAGGATCGATTCCACGGCCTCGGACGACAGGGTGAACGGCAACTTATCGGGCACCAGGCCCGACATCGCATAGGCGATCACCACGGTCAGAATGGCCACCAGTGAAAATGCGGCCGGCAGGAACCACATTCTCTGAACCACTTGCCGGAGCTTGAACGCGATTTGACTCATGGACTACCCTCTCATCAGGTAAGTCTTACGCGTTCCAATTGGTTGCGCACACCCCGTCCTCGCGTCGACTACGCTCCGAAAATTCGTTGCGCCTCGAGCGCCAGGCCCAGACCAACGCTTCCAAGCACATCGGTGCGCACAATCTCTGCCTCTGGAAACAGCCCGCTCAGCCGTCCCGCAACGGCCGGAACCAATGTCGATCCGCCCGTCAGGATGAGGCTGTCGACTTGCCCAGCGGAAACACCGGCTCTCCGCAAGATCTCGCTAATTGTCCTCTCCAGCCGTTCGATGGAGGGTGCCAGCGCGTCAGCCAGCTGCGCGCTCGTCATCTCTGTCGCGATCTGGTGCTCCCGCACCGCGAACAGAAATGACACGGCGTCTCGATCCGAGAGCGCAATCTTGGCGTCTTCCACCGCGCCAATCAGGCGATGGCCCAGACGTTCTTCCACCAACGCGACAAAGGTTTCGACCTTCTCGGCTTCCCTGGCTTCCCGGATGGTCGAGCGCAGATCGCGCTGCGCCTTGGCGTCATAGAGCCGGTTGATGCGGTGCCAGGTGGAAAGATCGACATAGGGCGCCACCGGCAGATGCCGCTTGCCGTCGCGTGTGCGTGAGCCCAGGCCCAGCTCGGGCATCACCCGGCTCATGGCCAGCAACCGGTCGAAATCGGTGCCGCCAATATGCACGCCGGCCGTGGCCAGAATGTCGTCACTCCGATCCGCCCGGCCCCGGCGTTCCGGCGATACGCGCACCAGCGAGAAGTCCGATGTGCCGCCGCCCAGGTCAACGATCAGGGCGACGCGCTCGCCGCTGACCTGCCGTTCATAATCAAGCGCTGCGGCGATGGGCTCGAACTGAAACGCGATTTCCTCAAAACCTTGCGCCCGGACCGCAGCCTCAAGCTGGCCCTGCGCTTCCTGATCCGCCACCGGATCGTCATCGACGAAATGAACGGGCCGCCCCATCACGACGCTGGTCAGTTCCGTCTTCAGCGCGGTCTCGGCGCGCCGCTTGAGTTCACCAACATAGGTGCCGATGATGTCGCCAAAGCCGAGCCGCCGTGACTTGACCCGGGTGGTATCGGCGAACAGTGCCGTGCCCAGCACGCTTTTGAGCGAGCGCATCAAGCGGCCGTCGGCACCGCTGACATATTCCGCAATGGCCGCACGGCCGAAAAATAGCCGGTCTTCCTCAAAGCTGAAGAACAGTACGCTGGGCAAAGTCTGCTGGTCACCTTCAAGCGGAACCAGGGCCGGCACGCCATGAGCATTGACCCGGCCAAGGGTCGAATTGGACGTGCCGAAGTCGAGGCCACAGGAATGTGTCATGGCGAGCCGTCCGAAAATTGGCGTGTCTGCGCCTATCGCGCGGGGACGGGTCTCATAAAGGCTGTCTCCCGGCCTGGCAACCGGGCCGATTGTCAGGCGGCCTGACGGCGCCGGTCTTCACGCCCGCGCAGGTCGATCACTTCCAGCCGGGCCAATCCACGCCGTTGCGCCTTTTTCACCGCCTGGGCGGCGGCTTTGAGGACCTCCCGGTCCAGTTTTCCCTGCGGATTGACCACGGCAATCCCGGTGCTCAGCGTTACCTGACCCGCGTGGCTTTCGCGGTTGGGAATGCCTTGGCGGCGCAGCGCCGCTGCAATCCGGCTGGCCAGTTCGCGCGCCATCAATGCCGGCATGTCGGGCAGAACCAGCACGAAACCCGTCTGGCCGCTGCGCAGACAAATGTCGGTACCACGAGAGAGCTGCGCCTGGACTGTCTCTTCGATCGATTCGACGCACTCCTCGACTGCCTCGCGACCGTAGGCCGCGAAATATTCGGCATAGCGATCGATCTCGAGAGCCAGAACGCACAGCGACACATTGCGCTCGGCGCAATGGCTCCAGCCCCGCCGCAATTCTTCATCGATGCGTTGTGCCAGGCGCGGTTTCTTGTTCGGGTTGCGGGCGATGGCGGACTGACCATAGGCCGGCTCCGGGACATCGGCACCACGCGTCAGCGCTGCCCGGATACGGGCCCAAAGGCCGTCATTGCCGCTCATGGTTACTCTGTTCATCTAGCCTGTCCTGGGCCGTTTACCCGATGGGGCAATCAGGCCATACTTATGGTTAACAGCAGGTAAGCAATTGTGGTCAAAGGCTTTCCGGCGGCTCCCATTCTGGCCAGTCAACGGCGTGCTCCTCCCAATCCTCCGCATCAATTTCGGTTTCGAGAAATGTCCGCCCCTTGACGGAAATCCCAACATCTACAACGGTTTGCGGGTCTCCTGAAACCAGAGGATGCCACCAGGCCAGCCCTTTGCCCTCGGCCAGCCGGCGATAAGCGCAGGTGGTAGGAATCCAGGGTATCTCCCGAACATTTTCTGGAGTGAGCTTGATGCAGTCCGGCACCTTGGCCTTGCGGTTGGGATAATCTGTGCAGGCACAAGTATCGCCATCGAGCAGCTTGCAGCGCACATCGGAGGTTATGAGCGTCCCGGTGTCCTCATCCTCAAGCTTGATCAGGCAACACCGGCCGCAACCGTCGCAGAGAGCCTCCCACTCGGCCTGGGTCATCTGTTCCAGCGATTTTTCTTCCCAGAAGGCCATGTTCACCGTTTGCCATTCATGTTGTTGCCGGTTTGCCCTTGCGGGCCGGCCAATGCAATCATATTCCAGCGAGTGCGTTGCCTTGTCCGGCTTTTGCGGACAATCCTCCCCATATCGGGGCGTCGGGGTGCCAAGTGCAGGATCCATTCTACACCAAGGAAAAGAAGCGCAAGCCTAAGGCCGGCATGATGGCGGCCGACGCCTGGCTCGATTCCTCACTTTATGAGTTCTGGCAGACCTTGGGCCGCGGTTATACGCGCTACCAGGACTTCATGTCCCGCTTCCACGTCGCAGGCATAAAGCGCTTTTTCGTCGAAATTCTGTCCGATGCGTTCAGCTTCGGTGCCATCGGCGCGGTATTGATGACCGCCCTCGCCCTGCCCGCCTTCGACATCATCGACCGTGGCGCCTTCAACAAGGCCGAAGACTATTCCGTGGTGTTCATGGACCGCTTCGGCAATGAGATCGGCCGGCGCGGCATCCGCTCTGATGACAGCGTCGCTCTCGATCAGATGCCGGACTATCTGCTCAAGGCGACCCTGGCCACCGAGGACCGGCGCTTTTACGAGCACTTCGGCATCGACGTCGTGGGAACGCTGCGCGCCCTGATGAGCAATGCCCAGGGTGATCGCAGCACTCAGGGTGGTTCTTCAATCACCCAGCAATTGGCCAAGAACCTCTTTCTCTCATCCGAGCGCACCCTGGAGCGCAAGATCGTTGAGGCCTTCCTCTCGGTTTGGCTGGAGTGGAACTACTCAAAGGATCAGATCCTCAAGCTCTATTTCGACCGCGCCTATATGGGCGGGGGCAATTATGGCGTTACCGCCGCCGCCGAATTCTACTTCGGCAAGCGCGTGCAGGATATCAACCTTGCCGAAGCCGCCATGCTCGCCGGCATGTTCAAGGCGCCGGGCAATTACGCCCCCCATGTCGACCTGGCCGCCGCCCGTGGCCGCGCCAATCTGGTGCTTACCAATCTGGTCGCATCCGGCTTCCTTACGGAGGGCCAGGTGACGGCTGCGCGCCGCCACCCCGCTGCTGCCATCGATCGCAGCAACGACATAAACTCGCCGAACTACTTCCTCGACTGGGCCTTTGAGGAGGCCAAGACGATCATCCAAAGCACGAACGCGCCGGGCAATAACTTCATTGTCCGCACCACGATCGACACCACGCTTCAGACCTATGCCGAAGAGGCCATCACCTCGGTCATCCGTGAGCAGGGCGAGCAATATCGAGTCGAGCAGGGCGCCATGGTGGTCACCGATACCCAAGGCGCCATCCGCGCCATGGTGGGCGGTACGGACTATGCCAAAAGCCAGTTCAACCGCGCCATCGTCTCGACGCGCCAACCCGGCTCTTCCTACAAGCCCTTCGTTTATGCGGAAGCTTTTGAGCAATTGGGACTGACCCCCAGTGATACCATCTCCGACCGGCCTGTTTGCATCGGCGATTGGTGCCCGCAGAATTATGGCCGCTCCTATCGTGGCCAGACGACCCTGCTCAGTGCCTTTGCATCGTCAATCAATACCGTGCCCGTCACGCTATCGATCAAGACCGGACGCGATGCCATCGCGCAGCTCAGCTATCGAATGGGCTTGCGGCAGGAATACCCCGTCACGCGCTCGCTGGCGCTCGGCGTGGCTTCGGTTTCGGTGCTGGACATGACCAGTTCCTATGCTGTCTTTGCCAATCACGGCTACAAGACCCAGGCCTATGGTCTGACCCGCATGACCACACTCAACGACCAACTGGTGTGGGAGCGTGACCCCGACGCCCCACGCGAACGCGTGCTGTCCGAGCAAACTGTCGCCTACATGAACCAGATGATGCATACCGTGGTTACCGGCGGTACCGGGCGACGCGCTGCGGTGGAAGGTGTGCCCGCCTTGGGCAAGACCGGCACAACCACTTCGTACCGCGATGCCTGGTTCTGTGGCTTTACCGGCAACTATGTTGCAGCGGTGTGGTTCGGCAATGATGACTATCGACCCACCGACAATCTCACCGGCGGCTCGCTGCCGGCTACGGCCTGGCAAAAATTCATGGCCTTTGCGCACACCAATGTCGAGGTCTTGCCAGTGTTCGGCGTTGATTTCGAGCCGCCGGAGACCATTCTGGCCGATGCCGACCTGGAAGAGGTCGAGGAGGTTACGGAGCGTCCACCAAGCCTTAAACCCGCCGCCGCCCGTAAGCTCCTGGATCTGGCGGACCGGCTGGAGGATGCCAGCGCGGCTATTGCGTCCACGTCCGACACCGCGCTGGCGCCTACTGCCGGCAGCAGCCAGCTGTGATCAGTCCGTCCGCCGCTGATAGGTGCCGGTGAAGGTTACATTGTGCCCCCCGCACATCATGTTGTCTTCGGCGACCATCACCTCGCCCCTCAACTGCAGCGTGATCACGCAGTCATATTGCTCTGCCGCGCTGGCCGGCATGGAACCGTCCGGCCCCACGGCAAACACCAGCCTGCCATCAGCCCGGACCCAGCCCGCCATAACATGGGCCGAGAACTCCCCAAAATTGATCGCGCCGCGGTCGACGCGGTCAGGGTCTTGGGCACCCCAAGCGGCGAAGCCCTCCAGATACAGGCCCCCTCGTTCGTCAAGTACGATGGATATGTCCTGTTCAGCGCTGGCAGACCAATCCCCCACCCAATACGAGAGATCAACTGCCGCAGGCTTCTCTTTGCCCGTGACGATGCCGGAAAAGGCAACGGCAACGACAGCGACGCACTGGCCCACCTTGAATATCCTGCTCATCAGCTGCCCTCCACATCTGACACATAAACACCTTCCGCCCAACGCACTGCATTGCTACAAGCCTAGCAGATCTGAAACGCATCCGGCCCAGCCAAACATGCCCAGACTGCGGAGAAGCTGACTCGTGCGTTTTGTTCTGCGTCTGCTCTTGTCCATTGCCATTGCCCTGACAGTGGGCTTCGGGTTGAGCTACTACGCGTTAACTGATGGCCGTCTGTTTGGGGCGGTAACTCTTGGTCCCTGGACGGCATGGCCAGATGCCGGCTCCCCTGCCCCCAATCCATACACGCGTGGCCATCTCACCCGCGAAGCGGCCTTGCAGCTTGGGCGCAGCGAGGGCCTGCAATTCGTGGCAACGACCGACAGCGACAACGCTCCGCTCAAACTGGAGTGTTCCTATCTGCTGGCCGGCCATGTGCCCGTCTCAACGTTCTGGACACTTTCCGCGGTCGACGCGACCTGGGTCAATCTGGCGGCGCCCGGCACCGATCCCGCGTTAAGGTCAAGCGAAATAGTCCGAGAGACCGATGGCATGTTTCGGGTTCATATTGGGACCCGCCTGCGGCCGGGCAATTGGCTTGAACTGGCTGGCGAGGGCGAGTTTCAACTTGTGCTGACACTGTATGACACCACGGCGCTTTCCGGTTTTGCCTCATCAGACGCGAGCATGCCCTCCATCACCCTGGAGCAATGTTTGTGACGCGCACCCTGCTTTGGTTGATTGGCGGCTTGCTGCTCGGCGGTGTCATTCACATCGTCGCCATTCTAACCCTGCCCCTTCTGGCCGAGGAAACCACCTGGTCACGGATCAGCGCCCTCAAGGCGGAAAACCGCATGCTGGTGCTCGATCGAGTAACCCAGGGCACACCCAATCCGCTACGCCTTGACCCGGAGCTGAGTTACGGGGTTTGCAAGGTCGATCTGAGCAACGGACCGGCCTATCTGAGCGGGGTATTGCCCGATGCCTTCTGGTCGGTGGCGGTCTATGACCAGAACGGCGTGGTCATATATTCCACTACCAATCGCGACGGTATCGGCCAAACAGTCGAACTGGGCATTTTCAACGCAGCGCAAACACGTCTTCTCGCACAGCAGCAGATTGATATTGCTGATGGATTGCTCATCGTGGAAGCGCCGACCAACCAGCTCTTCGTGCTGGTTCGCCTCTCGGCGCCCCACGAGGCGATGCGCTCGCGGTTCGAGCAGGAACTGTCCGAGATCAACTGCGGACCACGGACGTGACGACGACCTTTCTTACCGCGCTGTCCAAGTTGGTCGAGCGCTACCTCGCGGACGTCGCCAGTCCGCGCGAACATCTCTCCTTGCTCCGCTGGCAGATCGAACAAGGCCATCGGCTCGATTTGCGCACCACCTATCCCGGTCATGTTACCACCAGCGCCATCATCCTCTCGCCCGACCACCGCCAGACTTTGCTCATCGACCACATCACGATCGGCCGCTGGCTACAACCGGGCGGACATTATGAGACAGACGAGACCTTTTCCGGTTCGGCGCAGCGCGAGGCTGAGGAGGAGACCGGGGTCACCGGCCTGCGGCTCCACCCCTGGCACCAGGACAGCGACCTGCCCTTTGTCATCGACAGCCACGATGTGCCGGGCAAGGCCTCCCGCAACGAAACGCCGCATATCCATCACGATCTGCAATATCTCTTTGTCGCCGATCCGGCTCAGCCCCTGATTGCCCAACTCGAAGAGGTCAACGCCGCCCAATGGTGCGACGCCCGCAGACTGGCCGAGTTCGCCCCCAAGGCGGTCGCCCGGTTAGGTACGGTGGCCGCGTTGGGTTAGGGCCCGTCGGACGACGAGTCATCGAGACAGCAACGCGGTCCCCTTGTTGTCTTGCCGCGTATTATCCGCCTCGCGGTCCAGAAATTCCCGCATGGCTCCGGCGTGCAGCGCCGCAAATTCCAGGCGCCGAATCCACTGCAAAGGATCCCCGTCGCCGCTGACTTCATCAGCTCCGAACTCTTGGACAGTTCGATAGTAGAGCGCATCAGACTCGACATAGCCCAGAGTGAGGCCCGCGCGCCTGGCCAGCAGAGGCCATTCGACGTCGTTGGCGAGGGTGTCGATCCGGCTTTCTGAGGCGATCATTCGCACCGCGGCTGGCGACAGGCGCCTTATGGCAAACATCAGGTCCCATTTCTCTCCAGTCATCAGCTGGTAGGCATGATTGACCAGACGTTCAGTTTCCCGCAGCCGCCGAGGCTCTCGCGCAAGCGCATGCTCTGAACGCCCGACCACCAGCACATCGGCGTCAGGGTCCGTTTCCAACGCGCGCAAGAGATCTTCCCGACCGAATTCGATCCAGCGCAACAAGTGGTCGAAGTCAGCATAGAGCACGTGGCGGCCATCAGCCGCCTGCACAATCGCGTCGCGCCGAAACCGGCCGATATGGGCTTCATTGCTCACATGGCGAGTGATCGTGGCGCCCAGCGCAGCGGCGGCATCCACCACTTCGGGCCTGGTGAGATCGGAAATGTTGAGAACGATGGCAGGAAACACCGCCTTCAAGTCCCGCGCCAGCCGCTGGATGGCTTCGGCAGTCCGCCCCACAGGATCATGCAGAGTTGCGCCAAGCACCACTTCCATGAATTCGCCTCCCGATCGCTGAGACACCTTGCAAGCGTTAAACGAGCGATTGCAGCAGCACGCCAGCAAGGGCCGAAAGCGCCAAAGTCCGCAGCACCCCCCAGTGCAGAAAGAATAGCGAGACCGCCGCCAGTGCCGTCATCGCCAATGCGCTCCAGTTCAGCGTCCCCCATACCGGCCATGCCATGGAGATGATGCTCGCCTCGATCCGTCCAACCTCGTCGAAAATCACATGCAGGGCGAACCACAGCGCCAAGTTGAAGATCACGCCCACCACGGCGGCAGTGATCGCCGCCAATGCTCCGGCTATGGCCACATTGGAGCGGAGCCGCTCGATATAGGGCGCACCGAGGAAAATCCAGAGAAAGCAGGGCACGAAGGTCACCCAGGTGGCCAGGCTTGCCCCCAGCACCCCGCCCCAGACGGGCGGCAGCCCCGACGCATCGCGGAAACCTGCCAGATAGCCCACGAAGCTCAGCACCAGTACCAGTGGCCCCGGCGTTGTCTCGGCCAGGGCCAGCCCATCCAGCATCTCGCCGGGCTGCAGCCAGCCAAAGGTGCCCACGGCCTCGCTCGCCACATAGGCAAGCACGGCATAGGCGCCGCCGAAGGTCACCACCGCCATCTGCGAAAAGAAGGTCATGATGACCGCGAACGTCGTGTCCCAGCCCCAGAGGAAGATCAGGGGCACGAGGGGCGCGATCCAAAGCCCGCCCCAGACACCAGTTACCATCAGCGCACGGCGCCAGCTTGGATCGACTTCCGATATGTTCTGGTCAATGACCGCCGAGCCTTGCGGCGCCTGGGCGCTGGCCTTGTGTCCGCCGCCGCCTAGCAGGTCCGGACGGCGCCTGGCCACCAGATAACCCACGAGACCTGCCCCCAGTACGACCAGCGGAAAAGGCACTGCGAATGCGAAGAGCGCCAGGAAGGCGATGATTGCCAGGCCATAGGACAAGCTGTTTTTGAGCGCCCGGCGCGCCACCCGGATCAGGGCTTCAACGACTATCGCGAGAACGGCGGCCTTCAATCCGAAAAAGATGCTGGCTACCCAGTCCAGTTGCTGGAACAGGGCATAGCTCGTCGCCAGGGCCAGTATGACGAAGAAGCCGGGGAGCACGAAAAGCACGCCCGCGGCCACGCCACCGCGCCATCCATGCAGCAGCCAGCCCACATAGGTTGCCAATTGCTGGGCCTCGGGGCCGGGCAAGAGCATGCAGTAGTTGAGGGCGTGCAGGAACCGGGTCTCGGAGATCCAGCGCCGGTCCTCCACCAATTCCTTGTGCATTAGCGCGATCTGGCCGGCCGGTCCGCCGAACGACAGAAACCCGATCTTGGCCCAGACGCGCAGCGCCTCCGGGAAGGAAGGATAGGCAGGCTTGGTGTTGACTGTCATGATACCCTGTACGCTGGCGAATGGCCTTACTTGGGTAGCACGACCTCTTTGTCATACACCATCGTCTGGAACCGCGACGGGATGGTGACACCATGACCGCCCCCGCTGCCCGAATTGGATGAGCAGAAATCACCTTGATTGGCCCGGTCAGCCCACGGCCGCATGCGGCGAAGCTGTTCGTCCACGCCCATGGACTGCTCATGCGGTGTTTCGGCCAGCAGGTGGTCAAGCGCATAGGCATAGCTGTCATAGCGATAGTTCAGGGCCCGGACGAACCAGTCGATATGCCATTGGTTCTCGATCTGCCGCGCCGCAACATTGTCAGCAACTTCCGGTTCGATCGTACCCAGTTCGGCAACAGCAATGCGCCGCTGCCTGTCCACTTCCAGGACCGCACAGATCGAGAGGAAGGTGGCAGGAACAGTATCGAGGTCCGCCAGGATGTGCCGCCCCACGGTGTTGTACCGCGTCGTAGACGACTGGTAGGTCGTGCTCCGGAGCCAGGCATAATACCGTTCAGTGGTGTAGCGGAAATCCCGGGCCGGCCCGATGCGGGTGCGCTGCAACTCGACCGATCCATCAAAGAGCCAGTCGCGGCTATGTGCAGCGATCAGGAAACGCCAGGTGCGATCGTGCATCTCGCGTTCCTGGTCGGTCTGGTTGAGATTGGAAACCGGCTCCTTGCGATTGGTTGCAATCAGCTTGCCGGCATAGGGCATGACCGTGTCATGCAGCACGCTCGGTTGCGCCCGGCCGAAATCGCCCACGGGCCGCGCAACGCATCCGGCGGCGCCGGCGAGAAGAGTCGCAAGCAGAGCAGCGCGGAGCCAATGCCCAACAGCCTCAGATGCGCTTGCGCTTAGGTCGGTTGTCATTGCGAGTAGTCGGTGGCGGCGGCGTCCCGCGTTCATAACGCACCCCGGTGAAAATCAGGATCTGGGCGTCGCCGGAAATCTGACTTCCAGCGCTGGCGGATTTCTTCCGCCCCTCGAACTTTAGCAGCTTTCCCAAGCTGACCTCCATTGTGCGCCGCTCCCCCGTCCCTAGTGGGGGCAGCGAGTTGAGTAGTCTCGTCCCGGCGCGACGCCCCTCGCGCTGTTTCCTATTAAGAGATCGTCAAGGTTAACAGTCTGCTAACGAATTGGCGGCAAGAGTCTGACCAGCATCAAATTCGATGCGAACATGAGTCGATGGTTCCGCCGGAAATGCTTGGATTTCAGCCTTACGAGACCTTTCAGCTTCTGATCGAGACGGGTGGTGTCGACCGCACCAACACCCTCCTCATCGCCGCCTGTGACGCCTATGCACGGCGCGGCAAGCCGACGGTTCCCGAAATGGAACAATTCGAGGCGCTGGCGGCCAGGCTGTTTCCGATCGCCGGTCCCCAGGCGCGCGCCAAAGGTGCTGCTATCCTTGGTCGGGCGGAAATGCTTTCACCGGCACTTGAACGTTTGGTGGTGGAGAACATCGGCGAGGATCTGATCCCGTTCCTCGAAGGGGCGGTCGAGCTTTCTGACCAGACCATGCTGGACACCATCGCACGCTATGACGTGCCCGCTTGCGCCACCCTGGCGAAACGGGCCGACCTGAGCAATGTTGTATTGGCCAAGCTATTTCAGATGAATTCGCGCAAGGTTTATCGGGCCCTTGCCGCCAATACCCATATCGTGCCGCGCGGTGCCTATCTGAGTGCGTTGGCGCGCTCTGCGCAGATGGATCATCTGGTTGCCGAGGCTCTTGGCCATCGTGACGACTTCGATGCAGCACTGTTGGCACCCGCGTTCTTCGATCTGTCCGACGCGCATCGGGTGAAGGTCATTCAAGCATTCGCCAACCGCACCACGCCTACGGCGCCGATTTCCCGGACCATCGAACAGCTGTCGGTGGCGACGGGCGATTTGACCAAGGCGCTGATGAAGCTCTTTTCCGAAAACCGCCGGCCGGAAGTGACGCGGCTGCTTTCGCAGATCACCGGACTCGATGAAGTCCGCTGCGGCCAGATTGCGCATGACGTCACCGGCGCCTCGCTTTTCGTCATTTTGCGAGCCTTCGGATCAACGGCCTATGATGGCCTGAAAGTCCTAATCCACGCTACCAGCCATGACAGCGAACGCTCACGGGCACTGGCTGATTTTGCCACGCTGTTCGGCGCGGTTTCTCCTGAATCCATGGCCTATCTGATGAGCGCCTGGCGTGGCGAGGTAAACCTGCTTGAGCTATCCAAGCCGCAGCATCAGCCTTTCACTCAGGCCAGCCGCCGTACGGCGTCGCTCACTCCAGCGCACAATCCCGTGGTCGATCAGGCAATCGAAGCTTTGGCCAAGATCGGCGTGCGCCGCGCCAGCTGATCTGCGTCACCTCTCAGCTTGTAGCTGCCGGGCCGTGCCCAGAGGTTTATGCTAATTGGGATCGGTCCGCACCAAATCGATGCCGAGGTCGTCGCTGCGCAGATCGATGCTCAGCACCCAAAGATCGGGATCGAACGAGATTTCCTGCTCAATGCGCTCGCGCACCTTGGCGGGTTCCACCCGCTCAAAGCGGCGTTGAAACATCTGCCCGGCGCTATCGCCCCGGCTCACAGTTGGCGCGGGCGTGAACAGGGATCGCGTCCCATCAAGGTGATCAACCTCGATGAAGATCTGCCCGGCGATCGGATCACCGCGCCGGGCTACCACGCACATATTGCCCATGTCATTGTGGCGCCGGACGAAGGCCATGCACCACAAATCGCTTCTCAGGCTGGACACGTCAGATCGTCGCGCCTGCCTTGAGCAGGAGCTCGACCAGATCTGGCTGTACCTGACCGGTCATTTTGTAGCGGTGAAAATTCTCGAACTCGCGAATGGCGCGCGCTGTCTCCGGGCCAGGCTTGCCGTCGATGGGCCCTCGGAAGAAGCCCAGGCTGGCCAGTCCGGTCTGTATCCGGGCAACCAGGGCGGCGTCAGTCGCCGGTGGCACAGATGCCGGCGCGACCGCTGAACCGGCACTGGCAATCTGCACGGCTGCGGGCTGTTCTTGAACGGCTGCAACCGGCTGCACGGGCGCCGGCATGGACTGGGAAGCCGGACGAAGCGAAGGCAGAGAGGCGCTTGGAACTGGCGGATTTGCTGCGCTACTGGTGCCGCGTGAGCCATCGACCGCGGCGATGATCGAGTCGATGGTGTTGGCCGCCGATTGGGCAACATCGTCGAACACCTGCTCCGCCGGAGACAGCGTTTGCAAGCGCGCCACGACCTGGTCTTGCTGCGCCGCAGGTGCAACCGCTACTGGCGCCGCCACGGCATGCTGCTGGACGGGCGCCGCCTCTACGGGGGTGACGCCCGGTTGCCGGACAGCCTGTGGCTCAGGCGCCGCGGACATGGTCACTCGCCCGGCAGAGTCGGAGTTCAGAATTGCCTCGATCACCAGCGGGTCATTGGCGCCGGTTGGCGTCATGCCGTTGCGCTGCTCAAAAGCACGAATGGCCTCGGCCGTCTTGGGGCCGTAATAGCCATCGACCTTGCCCTGGAACAGCTGCAACTCAAGCAGTTTTTTCTGCACCGCGAACATCTGGGCGTTGCCGACAGGCGCGTCGGGCACCGCCTGCTCGACGACCGCGGGAACGCTTCCGGTCGTCTCCGGGCTGGCGGCCGGCAGCTGCGGGAGCGCGGGCGCAGCGCTGGTCTGCGACGCAGCAGGCCGCTCGACAGCCGGCGTCGGCAGCGGCGCCACTTCATCGCGCGATGGCGTAAAGAATGGCGAAGGGTGCACCGCCGTCTGAAAGAACAAGGCATTGCTACCGGCAAGGGCAGTCAGACTGACCATGGCCAGCAGACCCGTGGATGCGAGCGGCGCTCGCATATAGCGCGAAAGTGTCCAAAGCCCCGCGCGGCCAACTGTGCCGAGCAGGGCACTGCCGGCCAGAAGCGGCAGTTGGGTCAGGGTCGAAGCCGTCATAGTGCTTTTCTTTTTTCGTTTGGCCATGAAGTGGGGGCCGCAGCCACGGGCTCACGATGAAGTTGCAGAATGTCGGCAGTTTCACCCGGTTTGGTTGCCGGACCGTTTATAGGCAACAAAACAGTGATCGTTGTTCCCGCACCAATTTCTGACATGGCGCGCAACGTACCGCCGTGGAGTTCAACCAGTCCCTTGACGATGGAAAGACCGAGCCCCGTGCCTTCATACTTGCGGCTCAGGCCATCCTGCACCTGGAAGAAGGGCTCTCCGATTCGGGCCATTGCGGCCGGCGCCATGCCAATGCCGCGGTCCCGCACCGAGAAATTGATCGACTGCCCCTGGCGCTTGACGGTGACAGTTACAAGCCCGCCCTCATGGCTGAACTTGATGGCGTTGGAGAGCAGGTTGATGACAATCTGGCGGCAAACCCTCTCGTCGGCCAGCATTGGCGGCAAATCCGCCTCGATCTCGGAAACGAGCCGAACGTTCTGCTCCTGGGCCAAAGTCTCCACCATAGAGAAGCAAGCGGGGATGATCGATCCGGCGTCCATGGAATCGGCCTGAAGCTCAAATTTGCCAGCTTCGATGCGCGACATATCGAGGAGCATATTGACCACCTCGAGCAAGTGCTTGCCGCTCTGCTGGATCAGACCGGCATATTCCTTGTGTGTTGGCGACAGCTCACCACCGATGCCGCTGGACATCATCTCCGAGAAACCGACAACAGCGTTGAGTGGCGTACGCAGCTCGTGCCCGATGGTAGCCAGGAACCGGGATTTGGCCTGCGACGCATCCTCAGCCACACGACGTGCATCGGCCATTGCTGCTTCGGCGTCCTTCCGAGCGGTGATGTCGCGCAATAGCGCTATGACATCGTGGCGCCCACTGCCGGCCGATTCATCGATAATTGGAGAAAGTTGCATTTCGACCCACAGGAAGCGCGGTACATTGCTTCGAGTGTGCGGATCATCCTGACGCAAGCGCAGTTCAATCATGCGGTTGCGCCCATCTTGCGCCGCCTCAGCCAAAGCTGTCAGGTAGCCCGGACGGTCCATGATGTGCAGGCGCTCAGCAAGCTTGGTACCAGCCACCTGGTAGCGGGGACAGCCGAACAGCGTCTCCGAAGAGCGCGAGGCCAGCGCGATACTGCCATCCGCTTTGATGCGCAGAACAGTGTCCTGGACATGCTCAATCAGATGGCGATAGGCACTGACCTGGACCTTGTCGTTCACCTCGAAGGCCGCATTGATACGATGTGCACTAAAGGCCACGACGGCAAAGGCCAGGGTGAAGCCGGCAACCGAACAATAGGCAAGAACCGGGCTCGAAATGGGAATGGCCGGCAATCCAAGAGATGCGGCGATCAGCCCCAAGGCCGTGACGGGAACGAGGCCAAGCCAACTCAGGCGCCGCAAAGGGTCGCGAGCAATCAAGGCGGCCAGTACCGGCCCCATTACAGCCATAGCCAGACCGGCATCAGCTGGCCTCGGATCCATCAGGGTCAGAGCCAGACCGACGGCCATCAAGGTTGCCACCTGCGCGGCGGCCGAACTTTCACTTTGGCCGCGCTGGTATAATGCATAGCTCACCAGACCACCGGCGAGCACAATGGACGCAAGCAGGAAGGGTACCGCCGCACCGAACAGCAAGACATAGATCGCTGGGAGCATTGCCAGAATACCAGCCAGGGCCAGAAGCTTTGCGGCAAATGCTATGGTCTTGCGCCGCACAACCTCGGGCCAGTTGCCAAGGCTCGCCGGCGCTGGGGCGCTTCGCTTTCTGGCTCCAAAGGCGGTGAAGCTACGCATCAACAAAAAACTCACTAATCGACGCCTGTACGCTGCGACCCAGGGATCGCCCAATGGCCCTTCCCCGAGCCATTTGTGCCCAGCTCTGGCCGGGTCCTTGTTGGCGGTCAGCCTCGTCCAGCAACCGCTAAGACAGGCTTAAGCCACCCAGCCAATCGATCTGATTCACGGCAGACGCGCGGGTGTTTTGCCAGTTAGCGTAAACAAGGTCTTGCCCGCGTCGGGCGGCAGTTGGCATTTGCCTCAAATTTTATCGACTTGTCCCAGCCGCGCTTAATTCCCCGGCCCTAGCCTTGGTTCAAAGGCCGGCAGTTTCGGCCAAGTTGGACAAGAAACATGTTTTTGTTGCGCTCTGCATTCTGGCTGATCCTCGCCTTCCTGGTCATGCGACCAGGGGTGGACGTCACAGGTGCCGCGGCCTCAATTTCAGAGGACGCAATGGCGCGCGGCAGCCAGTTTGTCGCCGCACAAATCTCGGGCATCGAGTGCCAGGATATTCAGTGCCTGGGTGGCAAGGCCATTGCAGCAGCGGCGCTCCGTTCTCCCCAGACTGCCAGCACTCCCATGCATGCATTGCCGGCAGTACATGCGGTTCCGATGCCCAGACCTCGGCCGAGCCGCGCGGGATAAAAGGCGCCTGCCCCGGCGCCGGAAGTAACTCCAGGGGTCGTGTCTCTTCCCCAAGCGACGCTACTCCATTTGACCCCTGGCCCCTGCCGCAGATGCGCTGCCCCGCATCTGCGGCCTTTCTTTGTCCTTCAGGCCTCTGGCATTGGTGTGCACCATCCCCTAGATAGGACGGATGACACAGCCGCAGCCGTTTCAGGACATCGCCGACAACCTTTCCTTTCTGGACGATTGGGAGGACCGCTACCGCTATCTCATCGAGTTGGGGCAAGCTTTACCCAAGCTCGCTGAGGCAGAACGGACGCCAACCAACAGGGTCAATGGCTGTGTCTCACAGGTATGGCTGGTGGCGGAGCCGGGAGCCGTCAGCGGTGTGCCGCATCTGCGATTCCGCGGCGAGAGCGATGCGATGATCGTCCAGGGGCTGGTGGCCGTTCTACTCGCGCTCTACTCGGATCGGCCGGCCAGGGAGATAGCCGATACCGACGCCATTGCGCTTTTCGATGAGCTGGGATTGCGCGAGCACTTGACGACACAGCGGTCCAACGGGCTCGTGGCAATGGTCAATCGCATTCGGGGAGAAGCAAAGGCCGCCTTGGCCTAGGCGAAGCGCCGCAGCCGCCCTATCAGCGGCCTTTCAACCATGACGTAGCAGGCCCACCCCAGAGCCAAGCCTCCCGCAATCGCCAGTCCTACCGCGCCGGTCATGGCGATGCCGTTGCTGGGTTCCAGAAGCTTGAGCACGAATCCTGCAAACGCGCCCACCGCGAAAATATGGACAAGATAAATCGAATAGGACGCATCACCCAACCGTTCCAGAACGGCGAAACGCGGCATCTTCGGTTCGACTGCAACAACAAGCGCGGTAGCCGCAGCGGCGAACGCAAGAAAGCCGAGGAAGGCTCTTCCATCTTCGACCACGCCACGATCGAGCCAGAAACCCTCTGCCAGGCCTGCCAAAGCAACCGCCAGAAGGAGCAAGGCCACAGTCCGAGGCATATTGACCAACCGCCCCTCGATGTGAGCGACGCCAAGCCAGGTGCCGGCCACAAATGCAAGGGGCATATAGCTTGTGTAGAATGCGGGTATCGGGCCTTCGGGATGCCAAAGCATGCCAATCAGGCACAGGCCGCCATAGGCGACGGTCAGGATCATTACTCTTTGGCGCGCCCTGAGCACGGCCAGAAGCGCGAAGCTGACATAGAAGAACATCTCGTAGTTGAGCGTCCATCCAAGCTTGTAGAGTGGGTGCAGACCGTGACTGGCCGGATTGTAGAACGGAATGAAGGCCAGCGAGAGTATTAATTGCTCTCCGTCGAATACCGTCGACTTGAACAAGTCTGGCAGTACTAGCGCCAGGAATGCGGCCAGAAGGGTAAAGGCCCAGTATAGCGGCACGACACGCAAAACCCGACGGCGCAGAAATGCGCCCGGCTCAAAACCTCCCTGCCCGGTCACGGCCACCATGATGAAGCCGGAAACGACGAAGAACAGGATGACACCCAGCCAACCGAGACGGCCAAAGACCAGCGTTTGCTCTGCAAGCGGATACAGCAGGGCGTGCGAGGTTAGAACCATGATAGCGGCGAGGGCACGCAGGGATTGAATTGACACTAATTTGGCGTTCACGGACCATCGCCACCTTGGAGATGGCCCCTGATATCATTGTCGTTGCCGTGCCCAACATTACCAAACATTACATCGTTAATTTGGAGACTCGGGAAACATCAGCGGTCGCTGGGGCAACCACGACTGAAGATCCAAACGGGACCGACCCACTGCGCTGGCCCCTAGCCCCCGCAAACTGGCCACCTGCTCCAATCCGATGCGCAGAACAAGTTTTGCGCTCCGGCGTGGCCACCGACGATGTGCCTCGATCTCTTGAAGGCCCTTATCGTAAATGCAGACATCGCACAGTACGCCCCAGCAATCTGCCGGTATGGCTTTTGCCAGACTTGATAGTGCTTGGCGGGCATTCTCCACGTTGTCGGCGAGCTCCACTTGGCCATTGCTGTTCCGCCGACTGTCAACACGCGTCGGATCGTAGGACATGGTGACCCGTTGGCGCAGCATGGCACGCTCGAACAAGCGGGTAACCAGATGTGCGGCCTCGGTGTGGTGAGGCTCCAGGAATGCCTCCGCTCCGCCCTGTCCTGACAGGCGGGAGACGGCCTCTGGCAAATCATGCATGGACATGGCCTGACGCTACCTGCAGCCGGGCTTCCAACTGGGTAACAGCGCTGTCGAAGGCGAAGTCATCCCGCATGTCCTCTATGAGACGACACGCATACGCGACTGTTGTCCTATCCCGTCCGAATGCAACGCCAATGGCCGTGAGGCTTTCTCCCAGCACCACATGGGCCAAGTACATGGACAGCTGACGGGCTCTTGCCGATTTCAAGCGGCATCGGTTAATGCTAAATATCTGCGAAACTGGAACATTCGCATACTCTGCGACCAGGTCGACGGCTAGGCGTACCGCCGTCTTGTTGGCTGTCCCGACAGGAGTATGGGTAGTCGCGAGGGGGCTTAGATGTTCCATAGCAGCGTGGCTCCGTCAGAAAAAGGACTATATTCCTATTTTCTAGACGAGGCCAGCCGACCGGGGATAAGTCGTGGGTCGAATGCTATGAAAGAAACAAAAATGGCCGCCTGGAGGCGACCATTGAAATCCGTCTAAGGGGCAGTCTGCCCAGATCAGTCAGCCTTGCGACCCAGACCATTGTCCTTGGCAAGCTTGGAGCGTGTTGCCGAATAGCTGGGCGCTACCATCGGGTAGTCGGCCGGCAGACCCCATTTCTCGCGATATTCTTCGGGCGAGAGATTGTAGTGGGTACGCAGATGGCGCTTGAGGGACTTAAATTTCTTGCCGTCTTCCAGACAGATAATGAAGTCATTGGCCACGGACTTGCGGATCGGCACGGCTGGTTTGAGTTCCTCTACAGGCGCGGGATTCTCGTTAGCCTGAAGGGCGCGCAGGGCGCTATGTACTTCTGCAATCAGCTTGGGCAAGTCGCCGGGGCTCACCGCATTATGACTGACATATGCGGAAACTATTTCCGTGCTGAGTTCGATCAGGTCGGACTCAACAGCCGCGAACGCGCCGGTATCGTCGTTCATTTCTCAACCTTCCAATTGTTTTTTTATTGGGCCGCAACAAGGGCAGTCACTAGCCTTACTGATCTAATATGATCGTTTACTAGCCCGTGCAAGCCCCTTGGGACAGGCTTAACATGTAATATGGATTGGAATTATGGCGACGAATATTATTCTTTTCTTGCAGCTATGTCATCGATAACAGTTTCATTACATGGCCGATAACCAGTAAGATAACTTGCGCGCGCCAATAGATGGGCAGCAACAGGCGTAGTCAGCAGTACAAACAGCACACCAATAATTGCACGCATGGAAACGGCCGCATCTTGGCTCAACACCGCCACTGCAAGAAGAATCAGCCCGCCCCCAACAGCGCCGGCTTTGGAGGCCGCATGCATTCTGGTATAGAGGTCAGGCAGGCGAACCACGCCGACCGCGGCCAGCAATGTAAATGCAGCGCCAAGCACTAGAAGTGCGCCGCCGAGGTAAAGTTCCAGACCGTCAAGCATTAGACGCGCTCCTCTGTTGACCCCTCTTGCCGCGCCCCCCGCAGCAGGATGTAGCGCGCGAGTGCCGCTGTTGCCAGAAAGCCCAGCAGTGCCAACGCGATGGCGATGTCGAGATACAGCCAGAGCCCGGTTCGCACCGCGATTGCGCCGACAAATCCCATCGCCACGACGGCCAATAGATCCAAGGCCAGCACGCGATCCGATAGTGATGGGCCAACGACAATCCGAACCAGGGAAACAAGCAATGCCAGACCCAGCATGACCAGGGAGATCAGGGTCGCCCACTCTATGAAAAGTGTTGCTGTCATTCGAACACCTCCCGGATCTTCTTCTCAAAGCCGTTTACAATGTCGGCGATCATGGCCTCTTTGTCTGCCATATCCAACGCGTGCACATAGAGAACCGACTTATCTGCTGCCACATCCACGCTCAGAGTGCCGGGGGTTAGGGTAATCATATTGGCCAGAAGCGTGATCTCTGCGTCAGATTTTACAGTAAGCGGGACGGCAATAATTGCTGGGCGTACCGCACTGGACATATCCGGGCGTACGACGACGATCGCAACACGCACGGCGCTGACGATCAATTCATAAAGAAACAGCGCCGTCAGCGAGGCCATGCGGCGAAGGCGCCGCAAGGCACTCGGACTGGAGAATGCTTCCCGCAACACCAGGACGGCCACCCCGCCCACGACACCGCCGAGCAAAAGGTTCAGTCCTGAGAAGCTGCCGGAGATAGCCGCCCAGACAAGGGCCAGAACGACGACCAGAAATACCGTGCTCATAGCTCGTCTCCTGCCAGACCCGTGGCTGCGACGTAGCGCGCTGGGTCAACGATATCGGCCGCGCCTGCGCTGATACCGGCCATCAGTGGCCCGGGCCAGAGACCGGCCAACACGATCCCGGCGACCAGGAATGTGGTGGCGCCGAGGGCTATCTTGCCGCGATTATCGAATGGTGCCAATGCGATGCTGGCATGCTCCGAGCCCTGCCCTTCCGGACCGGAGCGCCAGAAAATATGAGCCCAGATGCGCGTGCCGGCGATGAGGGTGAGGACAGCATTTATCAATAATGCCAAGACCATAGCGGTGCCCAGCCAGCCTGGCGCGGTGCCCGTTACGCCTTGGGCGAGGCCGGCTTCAAGCAGCAGCAGCTTGGGCCAGAAGCCGAGGAAGGGGGGCACCCCGGCAGAGGCTAGGACCATCAAGATGAACAGAACAGAGAGGGGCACGTTCGCCGCATAAAGACCGCCCATGCGCCGGGTATCGGTCTGGCCTGTGGTCTTCTCCACCAGCCCTGCGACCATATAAAGCGCGGTCATGGTCAGGATCGCGTGGAAGATGTAGAGGCCCGCACCGGCAACGCCATTGAGGCTGGGCATTGCGAGCCCGGAGAGCACAGCACCGATCCCCCCAATTACTATAAAGCCGATGGCGCGGCGCAGATTGGTTTCGGCGATGGCACCCAAAGGCGCAATCACCAGGGTGGCGATCGCAATCCAGGCGAGGGCAGGTTCGAGCATGTCCCGGCTGGCGGGCAGCACGACCACCAAGGCCCGCAACATGGCATAGGCGCCAACCTTGGTCAGCAGCCCGGCAAACAGGGCGGATATGGCCGCAGGCGGAGTGTGGTAGGAGGCCGGAAGCCAGGCGTTGACCGGGAACGCCGCCGCTTTCATGCCGAAGGCCAGCATCAGCAAGGCCGCCACGCCGGCCATGGCCGCGGGGTTGGCCGTTGAGGCGACCCGCATGATGTCGGCCATGTTGAGCGTGCCCAAGAGGCCGTACAGCAGACCGAGCGCCAAGAGGAAGAAGGTCGTGGCCAGGAAGTTCAGGAAACCGTATTTGACGGCCCCATCGAGTTGTAGCGGCCGGTTGCCCTGCACGATCAGCCCGAACGAGGCAATCAGCATGACCTCGAACCACACATAGAGATTGAACAGGTCGCCCGTGAGGAAAGCGCCCGTCACGCCCGCCAAGAGGAGCAGGACCATGGGATGAAAGGCGTCCCGGCCATCTGCGTCGGCCCGGTCCAGTTCGGCGTAGAACAGAACGATGGCCGTGACCACGGCAGCCGCCAGGGCAAAGCTTGCTCCGAAGATGTCTGCCGTCACGCTGATGCCGAAGGGTGGAAACCAGCGGCCCATCGTCATGCTCACCGGACCATTGGCCAAAATCTCCAGGAGCAGCGCTACTTCACAGGCGATGATGCCGGCGATCACGATCAGCGCTGCAATGAGCGGCGAGCCATTGCTGCGGCGGAACATCATCAGGCCCGCAGAGCCCATCAGGGCGAGCGCGATGGGAAGAACGATGACCCAGTCGGACGCCGGAACGACCGTGTCGATCATGGCCGCGGGCAGGTCAGTTGTCGGGTTGGTGGTGGCCATGGGGTCAGTAGCTCAGCGGCGGGTTGGGCGCGTTGTCGGGCTCGGCCAGGCGCATGGTGTCGGTGTTGTCCGCATCCAGACTCTGATAGGCCCGGAAGGCCAGGACAAGCAGAAACGCGAACATGGAAAAGCCGATGACGATGGCGGTCAGGATCAGCGCCTGCGGCAGGGGATTGGCAATGACGCCCTCGGGCACGTCGAGCCCATCAGGTACGATGGGTGCGACTTCCTGAGTCAGACGCCCGGCGGTGAAAATGAGCAAAAGCACGCCGTTGCCGAATATGGTCAGACCGATCAGCATGCGAATGACCGAGCGCGACAGCAGCAGATAGGTGCCGATGGCAATGAACAGGCCCACCAGTGCGGCGAGGATATACTCCATCTCAAAGATCCTCTTCGCGGTCGCTTTCCAGCGACAGGGCAATGGCCGACAAGGTGCCGAAAACAACGCAGTAGACGCCGATATCGAAGAACATGGGCGTTGAGAGCGGGATGATGCTGGATCCAAATTCCACATAGAGCCAGATGCTGGTCATGAATGGCGAGCCGGTAAACAGGCTGGCAATGCCGGAAAGACCGGCAAAGACCACCCCAAAGCCGGCAATGGCCATCGGATCAAAGCGCAGGGCGCGGCGCACCGCGCGCACGCCGGCGGCCATGCCGAACACGGCAATCGAGGCCGCTGCGATCAGGCCGCCGATAAATCCGCCGCCCGGCTCATTGTGACCACGCAGGGTCACATAGACCGAAAAGACCAGCATGATAGCGACGATCAGCGGCGCCAGTGTGCGAAAGATGACCGTATTCATGACGCGGCCTTCCCGGGCTTGCGGGCTCGCTTTGGCTTGGCTGGCTCACCGGCCACGGGAGCAAGTTTGCTCTGCCGCCGCAACAGCGCCAACACGGCCATGCCAGCCCCCATGACCACGGCAATCTCGCCCAGCGTATCAAAACCGCGATAGTCGACCAGGATCACGTTGACGATGTTGTGGCCATGCGCAATCGGCACGCTGGTGGCGGTAAAGAAGTCCGATAGACGCGTGTCGAGTGTTCCATTGAGCACCAGCATCAAGAGGAGGCTGACGCCCAAGCCGCACACGAGAGCCAAAGCGCCGTCACGCGCCCAGTCCTCAAACGGACGGTGGTCACGTTGATCAAGCCGCAGGCGGGTCATCACGAAGGTGAGGATAACCACGGAGAGGATTTCCACCATGAGCTGGGTAAAGGCGAGGTCGGGCGCGCCAAACAGCAGGAAGATCAGCGCAACGGCGGTGCCCTGCACGCCCAGTGACAGGATCGCGATCAGCCGCGACTGGGCTATCAGCACGGCAAACAGCCCGAGCACTGCCAACAGCAACACGCCCCACTCATAGGGTGAGAGTGTTGGAAGAACGAGCCGCTGGCTCCAATCCCCCAATTCGGCGGTTGGTACCAGCCAGTCCAACCCGCCCCAGATCAGCATGGGCCCAAACAGCGCGACGGCGAACCCCAGGAAGACGATGACCAGATAAAACTCCAACTGCCCGTGATGCAGGAACCGGGTGACGCCCCCCGAAAAGCGGATCAGGCTGAACATAACGGCGTCGAAGACCGTGTCGGCCGTCCAGCCCAAGGCCTTGTCGAAACGGCGCAACAGCGTGCGGATGGTGTCGACCTGGCGATAGACCAGAACTCCGAGTGCCCAGGTCAGTGCAGACAGCCAGAGCAGCAGGCTGGTGACGTCCAGTGCCAGGGTCAGGTGGCTTTCAACCTCGCGCGCCAGTATGGCCGATGCCCCCGGGACCAGCACATCGTGACCCAGCCAATCGGGCAGGATGCCTGTGACAATGCCTCCGGCACCAAGCAGCATGGGACCAGCCAACATGGCGATGGGCGCTTCATGCGGCTTCTTGGGTGTCGCCACGGCTTCACCCAGGAAGGGCTTGATCATAACCAGCAGCGCTACCCCGGCCAGCATGGCATTGCCGGCAATGAGCACGATCATCACGGCGATGGCCGTCCACTCGCCACTCATCAGGCCGAGATACATTTCTTCCTTGGCAAAATAGCCGATTGTCAGCGGGAGCCCGACCATGGACAGCGCCGCGAGCGCCGCGCCGATGAAGGTCACTGGCATTTTTTCAGCGAGACCGCCGAGCGCTGTGATCTCGCGCGTGCCCGCCTCGTGATCGATCGCACCCGCCACCATGAACAGCCCGGCCTTGTAGAAGGCGTGGGCTACGAAATAGACCACCATGGCAGAGATGGCATAGGTGCTCCCCAGGCCGATAAGCAGCACCAAGAGCCCGAGCGAGGCAATCGTGGTTTGCGCCAGGATCTGCTTGAGATCGGTTTGCTTGAGCGCGCCCAGCGCGCCCCAGATCAGGGTCACGCCGCCAAAGATCACCAGCACATTGGTCCAGACATCGGTACCGCCGAGCGAGGGTGTCATGCGCGCCAAGAGATAGACGCCGGCCTGCACCATGGTGGCCGAATGCAGGAATGCCGAAACCGGGGTCGGCGCTTCCATTGCGTTGGGCAACCAGAAGTGCAGCGGAAACTGGGCGGATTTTGTGAACGCGGCGCCCAGAAAGCAGATCAGCACCAGCAAGTAGAGATCGCTGTTGCGCAGCAGATCTCCCAACTCGCGCACCGCACTCATCTCCCAACTCCCGGAAAGCTGGTAGACCAGAATGGCGCCGGCCAGGAGGAACATGCCGCCAATATTGGTGATCACCAGCGCCTGGATGGCGCCGCGCCGCGCCGCCTGGCGCGAATGGTCAAAGCCGATGAGCAGGAATGAGGTTACCGAGGTCAGCTCCCAGAACAGGAACAGGGCGAGCAGGCTGTCGGCCAGCACCAGACCCAGCATGGCACCCATAAAGGCCAGCATATAGCCGAGAAAGCGCCCCTGATGATGGTGACCGGCAAGGTAGGCGCCAGAGTACAGAATGATCAGCGTACCAACGCCGGAAATGGTCAGCGCGAAGATGAGGCTAAGGCCATCAACCAGAAAGGAGAGGTTGATGCCGTAGGCGGGGATCCACTCGATGGCGCTTGAACCCGTTTCGTCATGGATGACCGCATCGGCAAAACCCAGCAGGTAGATGAAGATGCTGGCTGGAACAATCGCCAGGATCCACCCCGCATAAGCGCCTGCAAAGCGCTGGATATATGGTGCCAGAATGGCAGCCACGAAGGGTGCAACGGCAGCAAGACCTATACCTGCCTCAAATGACGACCCCAATGCTGCCACTCCTCTCTCGCGACTAATGCGATTCCTTTGGATTTGGCTTGCGACCTTACTGATTGGAACCCGGGGGACAAGCAGAATCGGCCCGGGTGCGACCAAAGGGCATCTGCATTTCCACCGCATCAAGGGCTTTCAAAGCGGGATGGCGCGGCCTATGTGCTGTGGCAACTTCCCGTGGCGGCCTGCCGCCGCATATTCCGGAGACCCCATGACCACAGCCACCCCGCCCATTGCCAAGCGCGTTCCGCATACGCACACGCACCACAATGTCACCCGCGAGGATCCCTATGCGTGGCTTCGTGCGGACAATTGGCAGGAGGTCATGCAGAAGCCCGAGACGCTCGACCCGGAAATCCGGGCCTATCTCGAGGCCGAGAACGGTTTCTACGAGGCCGAATTCGGCCAGCCGACTGCGGAACTGCAGGACAAGATCTACAAGGAGATCCGGGGCCGGATAAAGGAAGATGACAGCGGGGTGCCCTCCCCGGACGGCGACTGGGCCTACAACACGCGCATGCTCGAAGGCAAACAGTACCCGCTGATCGTGCGCACCCCACGGCGGGGTGGCGCGGAAAGCGTGTTGCTCGACTGCAATGCCGAGGCCGGGGACAGCTATTTCGGTTTTGCCGGCGCCAGTCACGACCCGTCGCACAAGACATTGGCCTGGGCAGCAGACCGGGCAGGATCGGAATATTACGATATTGTGCTGCGCGACCTCGCCACGGGCAAGGATAGCGACGAGGTCATCCGGCAGACAGCCGGGTCCTATGTATGGTCCAATGACAGCAGGTCGATCTACTATACCGAGTATGACGACAATCACCGGCCGTTCCGCATTCGCCGCCACGATATCGGCACGGCGCAATCGGCCGATCCGGTTGTCTATGAAGAAAAGGACCCGGGCTTTTTTGTCGGCGTGGGCAAGACGCTCTCGGACAAGTTCATCGTGATCGACGCGCATGACCACCAGACCAGCGAAGTCTGGCTGATCGATGCCGAACGCGGCGGCGAACCCTGTCTGGTCGCGCCGCGCGTGACAGATCGGGAATATGAGCTCGAAGAGCGTGGTGGCCTACTCTATATCCGCACCAATGCAGATGGGGCCGAGGACTACAAGATTGTCACTGCCCCCTCGGACAATCCTGGCGCGGAAAACTGGACCGACCTGGTGCCGCATCGGGAAGGCGTGCTGATTCTCGACATTGCGGTTCTGGCCAATCACCTGCTGCGGCTCGAACGCGAGGATGGGCTGCCGCGCATTGTCGCGCGCGACTTGCGCACCGGCAAGGAAGAAATCGTGGGCTTCGACGAGGAGGCCTACTCGCTGGGCATGTCGACCGGCTACGAATTCGACACCTCCGTGTTCCGCCTGACCTATTCCTCGCCCACCACGCCCAGCCAGGTGTTCGATGTGGATCTGGAAACCGGTGAGCGGACCCTGCTCAAGACCCAGGAAGTACCCTCGGGCCACGACCCTGCCGGCTATGAGACAAAGCGCCTTTTCGCAACGGCCAGTGACGGCGAACAGGTGCCGGTGACCCTGCTCTACCGCAAGGGCACCAAGCTCGACGGGACCAACCCTACCCTGCTCTACGGCTACGGCTCCTATGGCATGTCGATGCCGGCGAGCTTCTCGGTCTCGGTGCTCTCCCTGGTTGACCGGGGCTTTGTCTATGCCATTGCCCATATCCGTGGTGGCATGGACAAGGGCTATCGCTGGTACAGGCTGGGCCGGCGCGAGCACAAGTCCAATACCTTCACCGATTTCATTGCCGCGGCGGAAATGCTGATCGCGGAAGGCTATACGCAGAAGGGCAAGATCATCGCCCAGGGCGGTTCCGCCGGTGGCATGCTGATGGGGGCCATCGCCAATCTCAGGCCGGACCTGTGGGGCGGGATCATTGCCCAGGTGCCTTTTGTGGATGTGCTCAATACCATGCTGGACGATACATTGCCGCTGACGCCGCCTGAGTGGCCGGAATGGGGCAACCCCATCAGCTCGCCCGAGGACTATAACCGCATCGCCGCCTATGCGCCCTATGAGGCGGTGTCGGCGCAGGACTATCCGCCAATCTTTGCGCTGGCAGGGCTGACCGATCCGCGCGTGACGTATTGGGAGCCGGCCAAGTGGGTCGCAAAGTTGAGGGCAACCAAGAGCGGGGACGCACCATTGTATCTCAAGACCAATATGGGGGCCGGGCATGCCGGGGCGTCCGGCCGCTTCGATCGCCTCAAGGAAACCGCCCAGTGCTACGCTTTTGCAATAAAGTCAGCCGGATTGGACGGTTAGTTCTTCGCGCGACATTGTTGCGCCCGGCACATCTCCTTATAAGTCGACGCAAATTGCGGCACCTGCCAGCGTCATCCTGAACCCAATGGAGGCTAACATGACCTTTGAACTGCCCGCCCTGCCCTATGCCTACGATGCCTTGGGCCCCTATATGTCCGCCGAAACGCTCGAGTTTCACCACGACAAGCATCATCAGGCCTATGTGACCAACGGCAACAACCTGCTCAAGGACTCCGGCCTCGAGGGCAAGAGCCTGGAAGAGATCGTCAAAGAAAGCCACGGCAAGAATGCGGGCCTGTTTAACAATGCCGGACAGCACTACAACCACATCCACTTCTGGAACTGGATGAAGCCCAATGGCGGCGGCAAGTCGCTGCCGGGCAAGTTGCAGACGGCCGTTGATTCCGACCTTGGCGGCTATGACAAGCTGCGCGCCGATTTCATCGCCGCCGGCACCACCCAGTTCGGTTCGGGCTGGGCCTGGATCGCGGTCAAGAACGGCAAGCTGGAAGTCAGCAAGACCCCGAATGGGGAATCGCCGCTGGTCAACGGCGCCAGCCCGATCCTGGGCGTCGACGTGTGGGAACACTCCTATTACATCGACTACCGCAATGCGCGTCCGAAATATCTCGAGGCCTGGTTCGATAATCTGGTGAACTGGGAATATGTAGAGAAGATGTTCGAGGAAGCGACTGCCTGATCGCGGTCACATCTCGAGTCAATCAAGCGGCGGGAGCGATCCCGCCGCTTTTTTGTCGCTGCATTCTCTCTTGAGAACCGGAACGAGACGCTTCTATCCCCCGTTACGTCATGTTAACGAAGCATTAACGACAAAAGGGGGTCTGCGTGAACGCAGCGGGCAAGACCATCGCCATTCTGGCCGCGAATCCGGCCCTCAGCGCCCTGCTGACCATGGTGCTGGCTGGCGACTCACGTCTGCGCGTGCGTCCCTTCGACAGCGAGGCGGAACTGTTCGCCTATATGCGCATCGCCCCGCTCGACATGCTCGTGGTGGATTTCGACCGCGAGGGGCGCCCAGCCTATGAGATGGTCGAGGCCATAAGGCTCGATCCGAGCCTGGTGTCGCGGGACTTGCCGGTCATTGCCATGACGCGCTCTATCACGCCGCCCATGCGCCAACAGGCGATCAGCGCCGGTATTGACGAGGTGCTGATCAAGCCGATGTCGCCGCGACATCTGCTGCAGCGGGTGCAGGCGCGCCTGCTCAATCGCAGTGTCATCGGCGCGCTGGGCTTTGGCTATCGGGGGCCGGAGCGGCGCAATCGCGTGCCATTGCGCAGGCCCGAGCCGCATCCGGGCCGACGCTATACGGACAATGTGGTGCCGCTGTTTCCCGACAAGCGCTCGGCGCGGCCCGATCTGGGGCCCTTGGCCTAATTCTAGCGCCGCTGCTCGTTGACCCAGACGACCTTGTTCCAGAGATCCTCAACCGTGTCGGCGAACTGGATATTGCGGTCGTGATGGGGCACGGAGGCCGACATCACGTCAGCTGCAAAGCCGCGAACCACTTCAAAGGCACGGTGCCTGTTGAGCATGACGACCGGCCGCGACGCGCCCGAAGCCCAGGCACCGAATAGCGAAGAAATCGACGCCAGAGACCCCGGCAGAACGCAGAAGGCCGCGCTTTTAGCGGCCAGGTAAGTCTGGCGCTCGGCCTGGACGGGCAAGGCCGTAATTGGCACCCCGCTCAAGGCCGGCGGCAAGCTGATGCTGGCATCAGCAACCACTTCCACGCTACCGCCGGCCGTGCGCGCGGCAGTGATAAGCGGGACCGGGATGACGCCGTTCTCTGCCAGACACAGCATATGCGCCCCCTTGCGGGCAAATACCCGGCCGACCTCACCCATAAGGCTGGCGCGCTCGGGGTCACCGGGCCCCTTGTCCGAGGCGAAGATGGCGACAGTGATGCCGGATTGTGCTGGATTTGCCATGTCAACGACGCCCCTTGATACCGCCCAGAATACCGCGCACCAACTCCCGGCCGAGGGTGTTGGCGACTGTGCGGGCGAATGAGGTCATCGCCGCTTCGGTTGGTGATTGGCGCGTAGAGCGGCGGGGAGCAGAGGCCTTTTCGGCCCGCTCACGCTCCTTGGCGAGCCGCTCGGCTTCTTCCCGCTTCTGCTCTTCGAAAGCCGCGCGTTCTTCGGCCAACTGCTTTTCTCTGGCGCGCTTATGCAGCACTTCGAACGCCGATTCACGATCCAGAACGGTGTCGTAGAGCCCACCGACAGGGGAATTGGCCATGGCCGCATCGCGCTCGGCAGGTGAAATCGGCCCGACTTGCGCTGAAGGCGGCCGGATGAAGGTACGCCCGACCATTGAGGGCACGCCCTTGGCCTCGAGCACCGACACCAGTGCCTCGCCGATGCCGAGCTGGGTTATGGCCTCTTCGGTCGAAAAGGCCGGGTTGGGCCGGAAGGTCTCAGCGGCCACGCGCACTGCCTTTTGCTCGCGCGGCGTATAGGCCCGCAAGGCGTGCTGGATGCGATTGGCGAGCTGGGCCAGTACGCTTTCGGGGACATCGACCGGGTTCTGGGTAACAAAGTAGACGCCCACGCCCTTGGAACGGATCAGCTTGACCACCTGCTCAACCTTATCGATCAGCGCCTTGGGCGCGTCGTCGAACAGCAGATGGGCCTCGTCGAAAAAGAACACCAGTCTGGGCTTGTCCGGATCGCCCAACTCGGGCAGTTCCTCGAACAGTTCGGAGAGCAGCCAAAGCAGGAAAGTCGCGTAGAGCCGCGGCGACTGCATGAGCTGGTCGGCCGCCAGGATCGAGACCACGCCCCGGCCCTCGGCATCGGTACGCATCAGATCGTCAATCACCAATGCCCGCTCACCGAAAAAATGGTCGGCGCCCTGCTGTTCGAGCACCAGGAGCGCACGCTGAATGGCCCCGATAGAGGCGGTGGTGACATTGCCATAACGCGCGGAAATTTCGCGCGCCCGCTGCTGCACCTCTACCAGCAATGCCCGCAAATCCTTCAGATCGAGCAGCAGCAAGCCTTCCTCGTCGGCCACGCGGAAAGCGATGTTGAGCACGCCTTCCTGGGTGTCATTGAGATCGAGAATACGGCTGAGAAGGACCGGCCCCATTTCTGAAATGGTGGCGCGGACGGGATGACCCTGCTTGCCGAACAGATCCCAGAAGATCACCGGATAGACATCGTCAGCAAAGTCGGTGAAGCCAATGTCCTCGGCTCGCTTGGTCTGCCAGTCCTGTGCCTTGCCCATGCGGGACACGCCGGAGAGATCGCCCTTGATGTCTGCCGCAAAGACCGGCACGCCCGCCGCGGAGAAACCTTCGGCCAGCACCTGCAGGCTGACAGTCTTGCCTGTACCGGTTGCGCCAGTGATCAGCCCGTGGCGATTGGCATATTTGAGCTTGAGATATTCCGGCTTGTCGCTCACGCCCAAAAAGATTTCGCCGTCCACGAGCATGCCGCATCACCTGTTGGTCTGTTTCTGACCGTCCTTATAGCTGCCCGGCCGTGGATCGAACAAGCAATTGACCGGACGGCAAAGGCTCACCAATTTGCCATTTGGCACAAAATGCGCTATTTAATGCCAATAGGAGAAAAGGCATGTTGCATGAACTGCCGCGAACAGAAGCGGTACCCGACATCGCAACCATCACCGATGCAGAATCGGCGGCCATGGCGCGCGCGGTCATCCGGCTGTTCGAACGCTGGGGGGTGAGCGACGCTGAAGCGCGCAATGTGCTGGGCGGGTTGGCGGCACGAACCTATGCGCGCTGGAAAGGTGGCGAAGTGGGGCGGATCGACCGCGATCTTGCCACCCGCCTGTCGCTCCTGATGGGTATACACAAGGGGCTGCGCTACCTCTACACCGATCCGGAACGCGGCTACGCCTGGGTGAAAAAGGCCAACGCGAACCTTGATGGGCGAACGCCGCTGGAAATCATGACCGAGGGCAGCATGTTCGGCCTGATGCGGGTACGCAACTATCTTGACGCCGAGCGTGGCGGGTGGTGAACGGCACCCTGGCGCTTACGCGGGTCACCTGGCCCAAGGCATACCGCCTGATCCGATCAATCTACCCACCTATCGATCTGTTCGAGGACATTGCCGACCCGCGCGACTGGGAGGCTCTCGCCTCTGCCGAATCCAAGACCAATCCCCGGCTCTGGGATCACCTGGGCCGACTCGATCTGGTGCCGCCGGAACGTCGCGTCAGCGGCCCCGGTGCAAGCTATCTCATGGCACCCTTCGTGCATGTCAGCCGCGACCGGCCTGGTCGGTTCACCGATGGCAGTTATGGGGTCTACAGCGCCGGCAATGCCGAGGAAGTCGCTATCCGCGAGGTTGCCTATCATCACGGCCGCACCCTGGCCGCCAGCGGCGAGACCCCAGGCTGGACCTCGCAATTCCGCATGCTGGTGAACCGGCTCGATCTCGAACTGCACGACGTTCGCCCGCTCGACCAGTACCATGCGCCAGATGACTATAGCGCGTCCCAGGCGCTGGGCCGCGAACTCCGCCGCAAGGGCAGCAATGGCATTGTCTATCGGAGCGTTCGCCAGAAGGGCGGCGAATGCGCGGCTATTTTCTGGCCCGACCTGATGCCGACTCCTGTGCAAGCGGACCATTTCGACTATCACTGGGACGGCGAAAGGGTCGATCGCATTCGCAATTGCGGCACCGGGAAGATCTTTGGGCTTTGAGAGAATTTGCCGGGTTGCCGACTAAATCCCAACTGCCCGCATCTCGCCAACCACCGTGCCCCTGACATTCTTGATGGGCTGGCGGGCAAACTGGTCGAGCACGGCCTTCTGGTTGGCATCAGGATCAGCGAACTTCAGCAGCAGCGCGGCCACCATGGCATGGCTGGCGACCATGTTGCCGTCATCGCATTTGAGCGCGTAGCCCCAGCCCTTGTCGCGAATGGCGCCGCATTGCACGCCTTCGGCGCCGCCCTTCTGCATAACCCGTCCCTTGAAGGCCTCCATGACCAGCGTATCGAGATGGCCCGTGCCGGCCACCAGATGCGGATGGCCGGTGGCCGCATCGAACAGCGCCTGTGCGCCCCGTGCGTGTTCGCCATCGAGCCCCTGCCCGGTGGCCATGCGGGCAAAGCCGCTTGCCCAGGCGCTCAAGGGCGCCGCCCAGGTAGGAATGGCGCAGCCGTCGGTGCCGCATCGATCCTCGGTCAGGTCCTCGCCGATCACATATTCCACAGCGGCACGAACGGCCTTTTGCACATCGTGTTCGCGCTCGACATATCCAGAGGCGGGCACGCCCATGGCCAGGGCCACGCTGAGCATGCCGGCATGTTTGCCCGAGCAATTGTTGTGAAGCGCACTGGGCGAAGCACCCGCAGCTCGCAGGGCTTGCCGAGCCTTGGCATTGGTCGGCATGTGCGCACCGCATTCCAGGTCGTTCACCGACAGTCCCATACGATCAAGGAAATGGGCGACATTGCCGACATGTTCGTCTTCGCCATGATGCGAAGCGCAGGCCAGTGCAAGCTCTTCGGACGTGTGATTAAAGCGGTCGGTGGCATGACGGTCGAAGATCGCCAGCGCCTGCATGGACTTGATGGCGGAGCGCGGAAAGACCGGCCTTTCGATATCGCCACTCGAGGCGATCACCTTGCCGGAGGCGTCCACGACGACAAAGGCGCCACGGTGCCGGTTTTCAACCCAGTTGCCGCGCACGGCCTCGGCGAGAATGGGATTGGCGTCCATGCAAGAAAACTCCGGTGTCTGCTGTACGCCACGAACAGCAAGAGCACCGGAGAAAGTCAACATGCATGGGAAGGAGGTCGGAAAATTCCCGTCCTTGGGAGAGGGGATCAGATGTCCCAGTTTTCGGCCGGTACCAGGTAACGGGAGTTGACCCAGCCCTTGGTGTTGCCGCGTTCGACCAGGCACCAGTCAGAGCTGTTTTCAACTTCGATGCAGCGCTCGACCCAGACATGCAGACCCGGTGCAAAGCTGCCGATTTTCTGCGAATAGCTAGCGGGCCATTTGCGGACATTGAGCCGGTCCCATTCGGCCACGCCAGTGATCTGGCCCAGCGTATCGACATTGTATCCGGCGGCCATGGCGGGCTGCACGGCAAAGCCGGCGGCGGCGGTGACCACAAGACCGCATAATGCGGCGACGAGAACTTTTTCCTGTGCCTTGTTCATTTCGAGTGCCCTCCGAAACGCTTGATGTTGGAGATACCCTGGCACCAAGCCTTTGAACCGATGCTGATAGGTGTATTCAGCCTGCGTTCATCTTGGCGCCAGGGCGGCGAAACGGTTTCAGTTCAGGTCCCGCTGGTGGACATAGAGGTAGATGCTGTTGCCGCCGGCAAAGCGCAGGGAAATCACGTCGTTGTGGTCGTAGCCCCTGGCGGTCAGTGCATTCATCAGCGTCGCATTGCGGGCAATGGGCTCACGCAAGGTATTCACATTGCCATCAATGAACAGCGTGCCGTAATTGTTCTTGCCAGGGACTGTGGGGTCCTCGCAAATCGGGTAGAGGAAGATCTTCTGGTCCCGGATGCCCTGAATATCGAAGGCGTTGACCGAGCGCATATGGCCCATTTCGTCCTCACAACTGTGATCCGGGCCGGAGCTGGGGTAGTTTGGCCGGTTTGGCGCCTTGGCCACCTGCGCGTAGCTTGGCAGCACGGCAGAGGTTGCAACGAGACCTGCAAGCAGGGCGAGTGCGGCAAGTTTGAGCATTTTGTGTCTCCTCGATCCTTGGTGAAGCGGCCAATTGGTGGTCCGCCTGTCGATGCGGGGCACCGACCTTGGAGACAGTTATGCGCCCGCCCGCTTGAACCGGCGCTGAGAGCCTCGTTCATCATTTGTTAACGCGGAGAAGACGGTAGGAACGGTTGGCAGAGCCAGCGTTCCGCAATAGGCTGGCAATATAGCAGGCGCGGAAATTCGCGTTGAAAAAGAGGAGGTTCTGATGAGCAAGGTTCTGGTGACGGGTGGCAGTGGCAAGCTTGGGCGGGCGGTGCTGCGCGATCTGGTGGAGCATGGCTATGATGTCCTCAACCTCGACCAGCAGGCCTTGCCGGAGCCGATTTGCCCGAGTGTGCGGGTCGATCTGAGCAATTTCGGCGAAGTGTCGAGCGCAATTCTTGGGGGCGTGGATGAGCGGGGCGGTCCATTCGATGCGGTGGTGCATCTGGCGGCCATTCCGGCGCCGGGCCTGTCGGCCAATGCGCGCACGCTGACCAACAATGTCACCTCAAGCTATAATGTGTTCGAATCCTGCCGTCTGGCCGGAATCAAGAATGTCGTTTTCGCGTCGAGTGAAACCGTGCTAGGCCTGCCGTTCGACAATCCGCCGCCCTATGCGCCGGTGGACGAAGAGTATTTCCCGCGGCCAGAAAGCGCCTATTCTCTGGGCAAGCTGCTGGACGAGACCATGGCGGCCCAGTTCTGCCGCTGGGATCCGGAACTGCGCATGGTGGGCCTCAGGTTCTCCAATGTGATGTATCCGGAGGATTACAAGGCGTTCCCGAGCTTTGACAGCGAACCGCGCAAGCGGAAATGGAATTTGTGGGCCTATATCGATGCGCGCGATGGGGCGCAGGCAGTGCGGCGGGCCATCCAGGCGGAGTTCAAGGGCTTTGAAGCCTTCATCATCGCCAATGCGGATTCGGTGATGTCGCGATCCAATATGTCCCTGTTGGCCGAGGTGTTTCCCGAGGTCGAGCAGAAGGGCAATATCACGACCAATGGCACGCTGCTCTCGATCGAGAAAGCCAAGCGCATGCTGGGATACTCGCCGCAGTTCAGCTGGCGCAATGAGGTGAAATAGGCGGCGGCTCCGGTCGGCGCCCGCGCCGCCGCAAGCAAAAATTGCATCACATATGTGCATTTTGTGCTCTTGTGCTTTTTTTCAGCAAAGGCATAAGTGCGCAAGATGCCGAGCCCCGACCTGTCCATTCTGATCATCGACGAGAATCGCATTCGCGCCTCGATCATGGAGGAAGGTCTGCGTGAGGCCGGATATGCGCGCGTGGCAGTGATCCACGACGTCAACGAGGTCGGGCGCACTATCACGCAGACCATGCCCGATGTGATCTTCATCGACCTCGAAAACCCCAAGCGCGACACGCTGGAGCACTTCTTTTCGCTCAGCCGCGCCATTCAGCGACCCATCGCCATGTTCGTTGACCGCTCGGACGGGACGATGATCGAGAAGGCGGTGGAGGCCGGGGTCTCAGCATATGTGGTGGATGGCCTCAAGAAAGAGCGGGTCAAGCCGATCCTCGACATGGCCATTTCCCGCTTCAATGCCTTTTCACGCCTGAGCCGGGAGCTGGAGGAAGCCCGTAGCGCGCTGGAGGAGCGCAAGATCGTCGACCAGGCCAAGGGCATCTTGATGAAGACCAAGGGCCTCTCCGAACCCGAGGCCTATGCGCTGTTGCGCAAGACGGCGATGAACCAGAACCGCAGGCTGATCGATATTGCCCAAAGCCTGATCACCGCCGCCAATCTGCTTGGGCCATAGGAGCACACCCATGTCCCTTCCCCACCTGACCGCCGGCTTTCTCCCCCTGCTCGACAGCGCCCTTCTGGTGCTGGCGCATGAACTGGGCATTGCCGAGGAGGAAGGATTCACGCTGGGCCTGACGCGCGAATCCTCCTGGGCCAACATCCGGGACCGGACTGCGCTGGGGCATTTTGATATCGCTCTGGTGCTGGCGCCGATGCCAATTGCCGCCAATCTTGGCCTGACCCCGATTGCCACCCCGATGATCGCCCCGGTGATGACCGGCCTGGGCAATAATGCCATCACCGTGAGCGCGGATCTTTGGGCCCGCATGGCGGATGCGGGCGCGCCCGGCGATCTGGCCGCCGGCCCAGCCGGTCAAGCGCTGGCACAGGTTGTCCGCTCCACCACCCGGAAGCTGCGCTTTGGCGTGGTACACCAGACTTCCTCGCATAATTACGAGTTGCGCTATTGGCTGGCGGCCAGTGGCATCGACCCGGACCACGATGTGGAAATCGTGGTGCTGCCCCCACCCCTGCTGCCCGAAGCGCTGGGCGCCGGCGGCCTTGATGGCTACTGCGTCGGCGAACCATGGAACAGCGTCGGCGTGGCCAGTTTCGGCGCGCGTGTTGCCACCACGAAGTCATCGATCTGGCAGTGGAGCCCCGACAAGGCTGTCGGCATGCGCTCGGACTGGGCCGAGCAGAACCCCGACCTTGTGGCCGCCACCATTCGGGCTGTCTACCGCGCCGGCCAATGGTGCCAGGACAGCGCCAACCATCTGCGCGCGGCGGAGATCATGGCCGCGCCGGCAAATCTCAACCAGCCGGTGGAGATCGTCGCGCGCGCCCTGACCGGGCATATTGACGGGGGCGCCCGGCAGGTCAGCATACCAGATTTCTATGTGCCCCATGCCGGCGCGGCCAACTTCCCCTGGAAGAGCCACGGCCTGTGGTATTACAGCCAGATGGTGCGCTGGGGCGAAGTCGGGTTCAGCGCCGCCAATGCAGCCATCGCAGCCGCCACCTTCCGACCCGACCTCTATCGCGCCGCCCTCGCCCCGCTTCGCGTCGCCGTGCCCGCCCAGGACCTGCGCGTCGATGGCGACCAGGCTGACAAGCACGCCGTGCCCGCGATTGGCGGCACGATCGAGCTGGGACCAAACCGGTTTTTCGATGGCCAGATTTTCGACCCTGACGCGGTCGAAGCCTATGTCCAGTCGCAGGCGACGGTCTGAGCCTCATTTGTGTGCAGGCGACTATACTGCACACATGGTAGGCATTATTTTAGTGACATGCCGCCGCAACGGGCAGTTTCGTGACCGGCCACAAGTCCACCAAATTCCCCCAAAATATTGATCGGATTAAACTTTTCTCATAGCGGGCCAATTGGCACGCTTCGTGCAATGTGTTGAGCGGATGAGCTCCTCCCAAGACGGCTCATAACATATCGGCGTCCGACGACGGGCGCTCCAATGGCAAAGCCGCCAACTGGCAAGCGTCCGATCAAAAGATTGGAGCGCATGTGCAGTTGGCGGCTTGTTTGTTTTTTGGAGCATTCGCAAGGCCGCCGGTTGTCGACACAACACGGAGACGATGATGACTGCGACTACCTGCCCCACGCCGCCACGCCACCGCCTCGCGCCACTGTTTGCCGGTCTCGCCCTGGGCCTGCTGACCAGCACGGCCAGCAGCGCTGCCATGCTCGATGTCGAAAAGGACGAGCTGAAATTCGGCTTCATCAAGCTCACCGACATGGCCCCTCTCGCCATTGCCTATGAGCTTGGCTATTTCGAAGACGAAGGGCTCTATGTAACGCTCGAGCCGCAGGCCAACTGGAAGGTACTGCTCGATGGTGTGATTACCGGCTCGCTCGATGGTGCCCATATGCTTGCGGGCCAACCACTGGCCGCCACCATTGGGTATGGCACCGAAGCCCATATCGTCACGCCTTTCTCCATGGACCTTAATGGCAACGGCATCACCGTCTCCAATGCCGTGTGGGAGCTGATGAAGCCGCATCTGGAAATGGATGCCGAGGGCAAGCCCGTCCACCCCATTTCCGCCGCCGCGCTCAAGCCGGTGATCGAAGAGTTCGATATCGAGGGCCGCCCGTTCAATTTGGGCATGGTGTTCCCCGTTTCCACCCACAATTACGAGTTGCGCTATTGGCTGGCCGCTGGCGGCATCAGTCCGGGCTATTATTCGCCCGAGGATGTTTCGGGCCAGATCGCGGCCGACGCCTATCTCTCCGTGACCCCGCCTCCGCAGATGCCCTCAACGCTCGAAGCGGGCACCATTGACGGCTATGCAGTTGGTGAACCCTGGAACCAGGCTGCCGTATTCAAAAAGATCGGCGTGCCAGTTATCACCGATTACGAGATCTGGAAGAACAATCCCGAAAAAGTCTTCGGTATCACTGCCGAATTTGCCGAAACCAATCCCAACACCACGCTGGCGATCACCAAGGCGCTGATCCGCGCCGCCAAGTGGCTCGACGAGAATGACAATGCGAACCGCGCCGAAGCGGTCGAAATCCTGTCACGCTCCGAATATGTCGGTGCCGACGCCGAGGTTATCGCCGCCTCGATGACCGGCACGTTCGAGTTCGAAGCGGGCGATGTGCGCGAAGTGCCCGACTTCAACGTGTTCTACCGCTACTTTGCCACCTATCCCTATTATTCGGACGCCGTCTGGTACCTCACGCAGATGCGCCGCTGGGGCCAGGTGGCCGAGGATATGCCCGATAGCTGGTATGACGAAGTCGCCAGGTCGGTCTACAAGCCGGAAATCTATCTCGAGGCCGCGCGCCTGCTGGTCGAAGAAGGCCACGTGGATGAGGCCGATTTCCCCTGGGACAGCACCGGCTACCGTGAGCCGACCGCCGAGTTCATCGACGGCGTCACCTATGACGGCACCAAACCCAACGCCTATATCGACAGCCTTCCGATTGGCCTGAAAACCGGCGACAGCGTCGTCGGCGCCGAAGTGGTTGCTGCCGCCAACTGACATCCTCGGGTGGCCGCGCGACGGCCACCCTCAGCCCTGAGGACTGCAATATGACCCTTGCAAGCGAAGCCCCCGCCACTACTGGCGACCGCCGGCAGAAGCTGTTCACTGCCATCAACCGTTCTGCCGCCTGGCTCAGCGCATTGGGCCTGGGGTGGCTGGTGCCACTGCTCAAGATTGCGGCTGGCGACGACCCCCGCGAACAGATGGGCGAGCTGCGCGACAGCCTGCTCTTCCCCCTGCTCGGGATCGGCGCGTTTCTGCTCGCCTGGGCGGTGCTTGCGCCGCAGGTGCAAACCTCGCTCGGCGCCATTCCCGGCCCCGCACAAGTCTGGGAACAGACTGGCGCGCTTTGGCAGGACCATGTCGCCGAACGCGAGAAGGAAGCCGACTTTTATGTGCGCCAGGATGAGCGCAATGCCGAACTGATCGCCGATGGCCGCGAAGACGACGTCAAAGTGCGCGCCTATACCGGCAAGCCAACCTATCTCGACCAGATCGTCACCTCACTCAAAACCGTCGGTCTGGGCTTTCTGATCGCCACTATCATCGCCGTGCCACTTGGTATTGCCTCGGGGCTCAGCAAGCCTTTCAACGGCGCGCTCAACCCCTTGGTGCAATTGTTCAAGCCGGTCTCGCCGCTGGCCTGGCTGCCCATCGTGACCATGGTGGTGTCGGCGCTTTATGTGGACGCCAGCGACGCCTTTCCCAAGGCGCTGGTCATTTCGGCGGTCACCGTGACCCTCTGCTCGCTCTGGCCAACGCTGATCAATACAGCGCTCGGTGTGGCCTCGATCGACAAGGACCTCGTCAATGTGGGCAAGGTGCTGCAGCTTTCGACACCCACCACCATCACCAAGCTGGTGCTGCCCTCGGCCCTGCCACTGATCTTCACCGGGCTGCGCCTGTCGCTCGGTGTTGGCTGGATGGTGCTGATCGCCGCCGAAATGCTGGCGCAGAATCCGGGCCTGGGGAAATTCGTCTGGGATGAATTCCAGAACGGCTCATCCTCCTCGCTCGCCCGCATCATCGTGGCCGTGCTGACCATCGGCATTATCGGCTTCCTGCTCGACCGGGTGATGTTCACCCTGCAGACCGCCTTCACCTTCTCCGGCAAGCGATAGGACCGCACAATGGCTCCCATTCTCCAGCTCTCCGGCATTGCCAAGCATTTTGGCGACGGCGCCAAGCGCGTCGACATTCTCAAAGACATCAATCTGGACGTCGAGGATGGCGAATTCGTCGCCATTCTCGGCTTCTCCGGGGCGGGCAAGACCACGCTGATCTCGATGATGGCGGGCCTGATCGAACCCGATCTGGGTGGCGTCATCTATCGTGGCAAGGAGATCGGCGGCCCCGGCCCCGAGCGCGGCGTCGTGTTCCAGTCCTATTCATTGATGCCTTGGCTCAGCGTGGCCGGCAATGTCGACCTGGCGGTCAATGCCGTACACAAGACCAAGTCGCGCGCCGAAAAGCTCGCGCTGCGCCGCCATTATGTCGAGATGGTTGGGCTGGGCCACGCCGCAGACCGTCGCCCGGCCGAACTGTCCGGCGGCATGCGCCAGCGCGTTGCCGTGGCGCGCGCGCTGGCCATGCAGCCGGAAATCCTGTTGCTCGACGAACCACTTTCGGCGCTCGACGCGCTCACCCGCTCCAAGCTGCAGGACGAGTTCGCGCAGATTTCCCAGGCCGAGAAGAAGACCATCATTCTCATTACCAATGATGTGGATGAGGCCATTCTGCTGGCTGACCGGGTGATCCCGCTGACGCCCGGCCCTGCTGCAACGCTTGGTCCGCATTTCAGGGTCGATATCGAGCGGCCGCGCGACCGCGCCGAACTCAATGGCGATGATCGCTTCATTACCCTAAGGCGCGAGATCACCGAATATCTCATGGATGTCGGCGCCAGCCGCAATCCGTCGGGCGAAGCCGACATTGCACTGCCCAATGTCACCCCCATAGCACGCGGCAAATCGGCCCGCCTGCCCAGCGCCTATGCCAATGCGGCGGCGGCGTCCGGCACGCAGGACGATTATCTGCGCTTCGAGGACGTCTCCAAGGTCTATCCGACGCCGAAGGGGCCGCTGACTGTGGTCGATGGCTTCGACTTCCAGATGAAGAAGGGCGAATTTGTCACCCTTATCGGCCATTCGGGCTGCGGCAAATCAACCGTGCTGTCCATGGTGGCGGGGCTGAACGACATCTCCGCCGGCAATGTCGTGCTCGATGGCAAGGACGTTGTCGGGGCCGGTCCCGAGCGGGCCGTGGTGTTTCAGGCCCCGTCGCTGATGCCCTGGCTAACGGCGCGCGAGAACGTCGCCCTGGGCGTCGATCGCGTCTATCCCACTGCCGGCCCGGCCGAGCGGCGCGACATGGTCGAATATTATCTCAACCGGGTTGGACTGGGCGATGCCATGCATCGGCCTGCCGCCGAACTCTCCAATGGCATGAAGCAGCGCGTGGGCATTGCACGGGCCTTTGCCCTGTCGCCCAAGCTGCTGCTGCTCGACGAGCCCTTCGGCATGCTCGACAGTATCACCCGCTGGGAATTGCAGGACGTGCTGATGGATGTCTGGGCGCGCACGCAAGTTACCGCCATCTGTGTCACCCATGATGTCGATGAAGCCATTTTGCTGGCCGACAGGGTGGTGATGATGTCGAACGGGCCCAACGCCCGGATCGGCAATGTCATGGAGGTGGATTTGCCGCGCCCCCGTTCGCGCAAGGCGCTGTTGGCCCACAAGGATTATTACGCCTATCGCGAGGAACTGCTCGATTTCCTCGAAGCCTATGAGGGCGGCGCCAATCCGGATCAGGAAACGCTCGACCGCATTCGCTCCAAACGCGGCAAGGCATCCGCGCTGGCGGCGGCGGAATAGAGAGGCTGCACAGTAATGATGCACTTTTCAACCAAAGCCATCCAATGCACGAAATTTGTGCAACATGATGCCCTTTGCTGCGTGGTGGTTCTCACTGCCGATGGCGAGGGTAACCAAGCCGAACAGCTTAGCGACTGAAAGTTAAAGAAAAACCGGCGCCGATCTGGTTTGGCACGGTTCGTGCAAAGATGGGAGCAGCAGAGCTCCTCCCAAGACGCTCTTCACATAGTCGACGTCCAAGGTCGGGCGTCCAAGGCAAAGTCGCCAACAGGTACACATCGGTCCAGCATCGGTGGCGTGTCAGTTGGCGGCTTTTTTGTTTTCAGTTCGAAACGGAGTCCCATCCGATGACAGAGGCAACAAGAGCCGCGCAATCGACATCCGCCCCGCAGCAGAACCGCGCACTGGGCCTGTCGACCATAGCCTTCACCGTGTGCTTTGCCGTCTGGACGATCTTCTCGATCATCGGCGTTTCCCTCAAGGATCAGCTTGGCCTCAGCGAAACCCAGTTCGGGCTGTTGATCGGTACGCCGGTGCTGACCGGCTCGCTCTCGCGCATCGTTCTGGGCATCTGGACCGACCGCAAGGGCGGACGGCTGGTGTTCACCCTGACCATGCTGGCGGCGGCCGCCGCCACCTTCCTCCTCGCCTTTGCCCAGAGCTATGAACAATTGCTGCTAGCGGCGCTCGGCGTGGGCCTTGCAGGCGGCTCGTTTGCGGTGGGCGTGGCCTATGTGTCGCGCTTCTATCCGGCGCAGAAGCAGGGCACGGCGCTGGGTATTTTCGGGGTCGGCAATGTCGGCGCTGCCGTCACCAAATTCGCCGCGCCCTTCGTGATGCTGGCCTGGGGCTGGCAGTCGGTGGCCGTGGTGTGGGCCGCCGCGCTGGTGGTTATGGCCGCAATCTTCTGGTTCGGCACCGAGGATGATCCGGTGATCGCGCGCCGCCGCGCCGAGGGCTACACGCCAAAGAGCCTCGCCAGCGAGTTCGCGCCGCTGCGCAATGTGCAGGTGTGGCGCTTCGCGCTCTATTACTTCTTCGCCTTTGGCGCCTTCGTGGCTCTGACCCTGTGGCTGCCGCGCTATCTGATCGGGGTCTATGGCTTCGATATTAAGACCGCCGGAATGGTCGCTGCGGCCTATTCCATCCCCGCCAGCATCTTCCGCGCCTATGGCGGCACGCTGAGCGACAAGATCGGTGCGCGCACGGTGCTCTACTGGACCTTCGGCGTCTCGGCGGTTTGTGCCTTCATCCTGGCGCTGCCGACAACGGACTCGGTCGTTGCCGGGGTCGATGGCCCCGTGCGCTTCCACTTTGAGACCGGCCCGGCCGCCTTTATTGGCCTGGTCTTCGTCCTCGGCTTTTTCATGAGCCTGGGCAAGGCCGCGGTCTACAAGCACATCCCCGCCTATTACCCCGACAATGTCGGCGCGGTGGGGGGGCTGGTCGGCATGATCGGGGGCCTTGGCGGGTTCGTGCTGCCCCTTCTCTTCGGATTTCTCAACGACATCACCGGCATCTGGTCGAGCTGCTTCATGGCGCTCTTTGTCCTGATCCTTTTGTCGCTGGGGTGGATGCACTCCGCCGTCCGCCGCCACGAGCGCCAGCTCGTGGCCCAGACGGCCTGACCCTTATTCAGGAGTACAAGCAAATGGAAAAACTGGTCGTCGTTGGTGCAGGGATGGCTTCTGGCCGCGCCCTGGAACACATCTTCGAGGAAGCCCCGGGCCGGTTCGACGTGACACTGTTCGGCGCCGAGCCGCGCGGCAATTACAACCGGCTGATGCTCTCTCCGGTCCTGGCCGGCGAGAAGGAATACGAGCAGATCATCACCCATGATGCCGATTGGTATCGCGAACATGGCGTGCATACCCGCTTTGGCGAAACCATCACCGGCATTGATCGGCAGCGCAAGGTGGTCATGTTCCGGGATGGCGAGACACCCTACGACAAGCTGATCATCGCCACCGGCTCGGCACCCTTCATCATTCCCCTGCCCGGCAAGGATCTGCCCGGCGTGATGGCCTTCCGCGATCTCGACGACGTCAACCGCATGGTCGATGTCTCCAAACGCCCCGGCTCCAAGGCCGTGGTGATCGGTGGAGGCCTGCTGGGCCTCGAGGCTGCCGCGGCCCTCAATGCCCGCGGCATGGAAGTGGTGGTGCTGCACCTGATGGGCCATGTGATGGAGCGTCAGCTCGATCCGGCTGCCGGCTATCTCCTGCAGCGTGATCTCGAAGCCCGCGGCATCAAGGTGCATTGCAAGGCACAGACCAAGGCCATTCTCGGTGAAGAGCGGGTCGAGGCCGTCGCACTTGAAGATGGCACGGTCTATGGCGCCGATATCGTGGTGATGGCCGTGGGCATCCGCCCTGAAACGCGCATCGCGGTCGATGCGGGCCTGCATGTGGAACGCGGCATTGTGGTCAATGACCAGATGGTCACCTCGGACCCCGATATTCTGGCGCTCGGCGAATGCGTCGAGCACGAGAAGATCGTCTATGGTCTGGTCGCCCCGCTCTATGACCAGGCCAAGATCCTGGCCAAGACGCTGGCCAAGGTCGATGCTGCCTTCCGCCCGGTGCAGACCGCGACCCAGCTCAAGGTGACTGGCGTGTCGGTCTATTCGGCCGGCGATTTCGCCGATGCCGAAGACCGCGAGGAAATCGTGCTGCGCGATGCCAATTCGGGCATCTACAAGCGCCTGGTGCTCAAGGAGGATCGCGTCATTGGCGCCGTGCTTTATGGCGAAACCGCCGACGGCCCGTGGTTCTTCGACATGATCCGCAAGGGCACCGATACGCGGGACATGCGCGACACCCTTATCTTTGGACAGGCCTACCAGGGGGGAGCCGCGCTGGACCCTATGGCGGCCGTTGCAGCCTTGCCGGATGATGCAGAAATCTGCGGCTGCAACGGCGTATGTAAGTCTACGATCACCGGCACGATCGTTTCCAAGGCCCTGACCGATCTCGATGGCGTGCGCGCCCACACCAAGGCCTCGGCCTCGTGTGGCTCGTGCACCCATCTGGTCGAAAAGCTCATGGCCATCACTCTGGGCGACAGCTACAACCCGGCCGCCGTCAAGCCGATGTGTCCCTGCACCGAACATGACCACGGCACCGTCCGTCGCCTGATCGTGGCCAAGGAACTCAGGTCCATTCCCGCGATCATGCAGGAATTGGAGTGGAAGACCAGTTGCGGCTGCGCCAAGTGCCGCCCTGCCCTCAACTATTATCTGGTGGCTGAATGGCCAGGTGAATATGAGGACGACAACCAGTCGCGCTTCATCAATGAGCGCGTGCACGCCAATATCCAGAAGGATGGCACCTATTCAGTGGTGCCGCGCATGTGGGGGGGCATGACCAACCCCAAGGAGTTGCGCGCTATTGCCGATGTGGCCGACAAATTCGCCATCCCCGCGGTGAAAGTCACCGGGGGGCAACGCATCGACCTGCTCGGCGTCAAGAAGGAAGACCTGCCCGCCGTCTGGGCCGATCTCAATGCCGCCGGCATGGTCTCGGGCGCCGCCTATGCCAAGGGACTGCGTACGGTCAAGACCTGCGTCGGCTCGGACTGGTGCCGCTTTGGCACCCAAGATTCGACGGGCCTCGGCGTCCGCATCGAGAAGTTCATGTGGGGCGCATGGACCCCGGCAAAGCTCAAGATGGCCGTGTCGGGTTGCCCGCGCAATTGTGCCGAGGCCACCTGCAAGGACATTGGCGTCATCTGCGTGGATTCGGGCTACGACATCCACTTCGCCGGTGCCGCAGGGCTCGACATCAAGGGCACCGAGGTCATTGGCCATGCCAATACCGAGGACGAGGCGCTCGAGATCATCGTGGCCCTCACCCAGCTTTATCGCGAACAGGGACATTATCTCGAACGCATCTACAAATGGGCCAAGCGCGTCGGCAATGACAGCATCAAGGCCGCCATCATCGATGACCTCGACAAGCGCAAATATTACTACGACCGCTTCGTCTATTCCCAGCAGTTTGCTCAGGTCGATCCCTGGGAGGAACGCGTCAATGGCAAGGACGCCCATGAATTCGCCGCCATGGCCGAATTCGGGCTTCCAGTGGCAGCGGAGTGATCGCCATGACCGAATGGATCCAGCTTGGTAGCCTGACTGCCATTCCCGTGCGCGGTGCGCGATGCGTCAACACCCCCTCGGGAAAAATTGCCGTTTTCCGGACCGCCGAAGATCAGGTCTATGCCATCGAAAATCGCTGCCCGCACAAGGGTGGCCCGCTGGCCGAGGGCATTGTCCACGGCACCTCGGTCACCTGCCCGCTGCACAATTGGGTGTTCGACCTCCAGACCGGCGAGGCGCAGGGGGCCGATGAGGGCTCAGTGCGCACCTATCCGGTCAAGGTCGAGGACGGCACGATCTACATCGCGCCCGACGTGCTGATGGCGATGGCGGCGGAATGATGGTGCTTATCCCCCTCATCCGCCCTTCGGGCACCTTCTCCCACGAGGGGAGAAGGGGGGCATCGAATTGTAACGAGCACCGGCTCACCCCTCTCCCCTTGTGGGAGAGGGTGGATCGGCCGCAGGCCGAGACGGGTGAGGGGTATCTCTTCCAGGTGAGTTTCCTATGATCACAACCCGCACCACCTGCCCCTATTGCGGCGTCGGCTGCGGCGTGTTGGCCACTCCGCAGCCGGACGGGACCGTCCAGATCGCTGGTGATCCGGACCACCCGGCCAATTTTGGGCGGCTCTGCTCCAAAGGGTCCGCATTGGGCGAAACCCTTTCGCTCGATGGGCGCCTGCTGCATCCCGAAATCAATGATGAGCGGGCAAGCTGGGACGATGCCCTCGATCTCGTCGCCACGCGCTTCCGGGCCGCCATTGCCGAACACGGTCCGCAATCGGTCGCCATCTATGGCTCCGGGCAGCTGCTGACCGAAGACTATTACGTGGCCAACAAGCTGATGAAGGGTTTCGTCGGCGCGGCCAATATCGACACCAATTCGCGCCTCTGCATGGCCTCGTCGGTGGCCGGACACAAGCGTGCTTTTGGTTCGGACACCGTGCCGGGCAATTACGAGGATCTCGAACAGGCCGACCTCATCGTGCTGGTTGGCTCCAATCTGGGTTGGTGTCACCCGGTGCTCTACCAGCGCATCGTTGCGGCCCGGGCAGCACGACCGGAACTCAAGGTGGTGTTGATCGATCCGCGGCGAACCGTGTCAGCGGACATTGCCGAGCTGCACCTGCCTGTAGCGCCGGATGGCGACAGCGCTCTGTTCGTTGGGCTGCTGGCCCATCTCGAACAACAAGGCATCACCGACAGCGACTATGTGAGTGCCTATACCTCGGGTTATGAAGCGGCACTGCTCACCGCCGAGGACTGGGACATTGCTCGGGTCGCGGAAGCGACGGGACTTTCACCGCTGTCCATCTCGCGCTTCTACGACCTCTTCGCCCGCACCAAGAAGGTCGTCACGGTCTATTCGCAGGGCGTCAACCAATCCGCCGCCGGCTCTGACAAGGTCAACGCCATCATCAATTGCCACCTGGCCACCGGGCGGATCGGCAAGCCGGGCATGGGGCCCTTTTCGGTCACCGGCCAGCCCAATGCCATGGGTGGCCGAGAAGTGGGTGGGCTCGCCAATATGCTGGCCGCCCATATGGATTTCACGCCCGAAGCCATTGACCGCGTCTCGCGCTTCTGGGGCAGCGACAGCGTGGCCCAAGGTCCGGGCCTCAAGGCAGTCGACCTGTTTGCCGCCATGGCGCGGGGCGAGATCAAGGCGGTGTGGATCATGGCCACCAATCCGGTGGATTCCATGCCCGAGGCCGATGTTGTGCGCGATGCGCTCAAGGCCTGCCCCTTCGTTGTTGTGTCAGACATGAACCGGCACACTGACACCATGGAGCTGGCGCATGTGCGCCTGCCCGCCGCCGGCTGGGGCGAAAAGGACGGCACCGTGACCAATTCGGAGCGCCGCATTTCGCGCCAACGTCCCTTCCTGCCCCTGCCCGGCGAGGCCCGGCCGGACTGGTGGATCATCAAGGAGGTGGCCAAGCGCCTCGGCCATGGCGCTGCCTTCAGCTATTTCAGCCCGGGCCAGATCTTCGCTGAGCATGTTGCCCTGTCGGGTTTCGAGAATGACGGGAGCCGCGATTTCGATCTTTCCGGCCTTTCCGGCGCCGACTACGAAACCATGACGCCGGTGCAGTGGCCGGTGCGTTCCAGGCCCACCGCCCGCATGTTCGGCGATGGCAAATTCTTCACCCCCGATGGCAAGGCGCGTTTCCTGCCGGTCCAGCCGCCGCCGCCCTTTGCCCCGGCGCCCGGGCAGTTCATCCTCAATACCGGCCGCGTGCGCGACCATTGGCACACCATGACGCGTACCGGCAAAGCCTCCCGGCTTTCGGCGCACATGGCCGAGCCATTCGTGGAAGTTCACCCAGCCGACGCCAACGCATTGGGTATTCGCCGCGCCAATCTGGTGCGACTGACCAATCGGCATGGTTCGGCGCTGGTCCGGGCGCTGGTGACCGACCGCCAGCAACGCGGCCAGTTGTTCGTGCCCATGCACTGGACCGACCAATTTGCCAACAATGGCCGGGTCGATACCCTGGTGACCGGCAAGGTCGATCCAGTCTCCGCCCAGCCAGCCCTCAAAATGGCGCAGGTCATGGCCGAACCGGTCGGGGTGCGGCTCTATGGCTTTCTGGTCGCGGCGCGAAAGCCAGCGCTTGCGACCGATTACTGGGCCATGGCCCCGGCGCCGCATGGCTACCGTGCCGAAATTGCCTTGTTCGAGGAGCCCGCGGATTGGACCGATTTCCTTGCCGACACATTCGGCACGGATGCGGTATTTCAGTCCATTCGCGACGAACGCTCGGGGCGCCGCGCCTTCGTGCTGGTCGAGAACGGCCGGCTTCTGGCCGCCCTCTACACCTCGCCCGATCCGGTGCTGGTCTCGCGCCAATGGGCGGTTGACCTGCTCTCCGAAACCGACCTGACGGCATCAATCGTGCTCGCCGGCCGACCCGGCGCGGACCGGCCCGATGGTGGCGCCATTGTCTGCTCCTGCATGGGGGTCGGCATCAACACCATCATCGAGGCCGTGACCCGCCACGGCTGTACCAGTGTCGAAGCTGTTGGCGCCCTCACCCGCGCCGGCACCAATTGCGGCTCCTGCCGCGCCGAAATCAGGGGGATTGTCGATGCAAACCGTCTCGTCGCAGCCGAGTAACAAGCGCATAGCAGAGCTCGCCGTTCTGCCGGTCTTCTTCGACCTCCGCGGCAAGCGGGTCGTGGTCATCGGCGGCGGTGAGCCGGCCGCCTGGAAGATCGAACTGCTGGCGGCAGCCGGGGCGCAGGTGGATATTTATGCGGAAGACGTCTGTGAGGAACTGTCGGCGCTTGCGCCCACCTCCATCACCGTCCACCCCTGCCCCTGGACCCCTAGCGATCTCGAAGGCGCCGCGCTGGCCATCGCCGATATCGAGGATGACGCGGAGGCCCATGCCTTCATCGCCGCCGCCAAGGCCGTTGCCGTTCCGTACAACGTCATCGACCGGCCCGAGTTCTGTCAGTTCCAGTTCGGGGCCATCGTCAATCGCTCGCCCGTCGTGGTCGGCATCTCCACCGCCGGCGCCGCGCCAATTCTCGGCCAGGCCGTCCGCCGCCGGATCGAAACATTGCTACCGCAAACCCTGACCCAATGGGCGCAGTTGGCCGCCAAACTGCGCGCGAGGGTCATGGACCAGCTTGCCGCAGGTCCGAAGCGCCGGGCCTTCTGGGAGCGTCTGGCCGACCGGGCGTTTGAGAGTCGTGCGCCCGGCGCCAGTGACGAAATCATCGATCTTCCTGCTGGTCCGGCCCCCGGTCGCGTGACGCTTGTCGGCGCCGGGCCAGGCGATGCCGAGCTCTTGACCATCAAGGCCGTGCGGGCGCTGCAATCGGCGGATGTGATCCTGTTCGACGATCTGGTGTCATCCGAGGTGCTCGAACTGGCCCGCCGCGAGGCCAAGCGCATGCTGGTGGGCAAGCGGGCCCAGCGCGAAAGCTGCGCGCAGGACGAGATCAACGCCATGATGCTGAGCCTGGCCCGGCAGGGCAAGCATGTTGTGCGCCTGAAATCCGGCGACCCGATGATCTTTGGCCGCGCGGGCGAGGAGATCGAAATGCTGGAACGCCATGGCATTGCCGTGTCGGTGGTTCCGGGCATTTCCGCGGGGCTCGCGCTAGCCAGCCGGCTGGGTGTCTCGTTGACCCATCGTGATCACGCGCAATCGGTGCGCTTCGTGACCGGCCATTCGCGCAAGGGCGTGCTGCCCGATACGCTGAACTGGGCGGCGCTGGCCGATACGGCCACCACCTCGGTCTATTACATGAGCCGCCGGACGCTACCGGGTATTGTCGCGGAACTGAGCGCCAGGGGCATGAGCCTTGAAACGCCGGCCATCATCGCGGGGAGCCTGGGGCGCCCTGATGAACAGATCTGGCGCGGCACGATTGGCGAGGCCGTCAGCGCGGTTGAAGCGTTTCCGCTCTCGGCGCCGACGATCTTTGCGGTGGGTGATGCCCTCAAGGTACGCGAAGCGATGCCACTGGCGGCGACCGGCAGCTAGCTCACTTCATCCAGAACACCGGCTTCAGGTCCACCGCAACCGGCTCGTTCTTGTCATTGGTGGCCATGATATCGGCCATATGAGCCCACCAGCGCTGCATGACCTCGGTGCCTGGCAGGTCGGCCATGGTGTGGTCGACACGACGCCAGAGCACGCCGAAGAGGGTGTTGGTCTCTTCATCGAGATGGATGGAATAGTCCTTCACCCCGGCTTCGTGCAGCAGGTCGACCAGTTCGGGGAAGATCTCGTCATGGCGCTTCTTGTATTCAGCGGCCATACCGGGATTGAGCTGCATCTTGAAAGCGTGTTTTTCGTAGCCTGCATCCACGATCATGCGCGGCGCTCCCGGATCATGCGGAACAGAATGGGCAAGGCGATCACCACGATCAGCAGCGCGCCGGTGAAGATGGTCATCACGATGCCCGGCACATTGAGCAGGCCGAGGCCAAAGGTGACAAGGCCAATGATCAGCGCCGCCAGCACCACCCCGATGATCGAGCCGGCGCCGCCCAGGATCGACACCCCGCCGAGCACCACCATGGTCACCACATCGAGTTCGAAGCCCTCGGCGATAGATGGACGAGTCGAACCCAGCCGTGCGGTAAGCAGAATGGCGGCGATGCCGCTCATCAGGCCCGTCAGGCAGAACAGCACGAATTTGATGCGATCGACCCGGACGCCGGAGAAGCGTGCGGCGGTCGCATTGTTGCCGATGGCAAAAACCCGGCGCCCGAAATTGGTGCGGTGCAGCAGCACGTAGAAGATCACCGCCGCGACAAGGAACAGCACCACCTCGAACGAAATCACCCAGAACACATAGCCCTGGCCGAACCAGGAAAAGCTTGCGGGATAACCCTTGAAGCTCTGATCGCCCAGGATGATGAAGGCAATGCCCCGGAACAGGCTCATCGTGCCGATGGTCACCACGATCGAGGGGAGTTTCAGACCGGTCACCAGGAACCCGTTGAAGGCGCCGCAGAGGATGCCAACACCAACGCCCACCGCCACCAGCGCCGGAGTGTCCGCGCCATATTGCAGCGCCAATCCCATCAGCGTTGAGGCCAGGGCGATGATCGAGGCGACCGAAAGATCGATCTCGCCGGATATGATCACCAGCGCCATGGCCAGCGCGATCAGCCCTTTTTCGGTGAAGTTGAAGGTGAGGTCGGAAAGACTCCAGGCATTGAGGAAGTAGGGCGAGGCAAAGCTGTTGGCGATGAAAATTCCCAGCGCTACGAGAACCAACAGGCTCTCCCAGCTCAGCACTGCGGACTTGAATGGGTTGTCCAGCCGGTTCGGCAGGCGGCGGCCGTTTGCAGTTGCGTCGGTCATGCCGCCACCTCGGCTTTCTTGAGAATGATACGTCCCTTGCTTCGTTCGCCACGGGCGTTGAGCACAACGGCAAGCAGGATCGCGGCGCCGGAAATGGCCATCTGCCAGAAGGGCGACACGCCGATGACCGGCAGGGCATTGTTGACGACACCGAGGAACAGGGCGCCAAGCAGCGCCCCACCCACAGTGCCGATGCCGCCGGCAATCGAGACCCCGCCGATGACGCAGGCCGCCACGATGGTCAGCTCATAACCGCCGGCCACTTCCACCGAAGCGATGACGTAGCGAGATATCCAGAGATAGCCGCAAAGCCCGGAAATGGCGCCCGAGAGCACGAAAGCGAGGAACTTGGTGCGGCCCACATTGATGCCGGTATAGACCGAGGCGGTCGGATTGACGCCGATGGCGTAGAAGGCCCGGCCCCAAGGCGTGCGGGTCATCAGCACATAGACCAGGGCCGCCACGACAATGGCGAACCAGCTCAGTATCGGCAGACCGAGGAAGCTGCCGCGCTGAAGCTGGATGAAGTCAGTGCTCATCTGTGCCGCGTTGACCCAGGCGCCACCCGAGACAACGAAGACCAGACCACGGAAGATGGTCAACGTGCCCAGGGTCACCACGATTGGCGGAATATCAAGCTTCCAGACCAGAATGCCGTTGAACGCGCCCAGCGCCGCGCCGACCACGACGCAACCGGCGATCAGCAGCGGAATGGGAATGAACGGAAAGGCCGCATTGGTCATTGCCACCAGCATGCCGGTCAGCGCCAGGTTCGAGGCCATGGACAAATCGATGGAGCGGGTCAGGATGACGGCCATCTGCCCCAGCGCCAGCATCATCAGGATCGATGTGTCGTTGAAAATGGTCAGCAGATTGTTCGGCTGCGAGAAGCGCGGAAACCGCAGCGTCACCAGCACAATGACGGCGAGAATGGCCAGCGCCAGCCAGAGTTCACGGGATTTCAGGAGCCGGTTCATGCGGCCTTCTCCTCAACGATGCCCGCAGCCAGGCTGACCAGCGTTTCGGGCTGCAGATTGTTGTTTTCGAGGGTGTCGACCACCAGGCCTTCGCGCATCACGACGATGCGGTCGCTCATGCCGAGGACTTCGGGCAGTTCGGAGGAGACCATGATGACCGAGAGGCCCTGGGCCACCAGTTCGCCCATGAACTCATGCACGGCAGCCTTGGAGCCAATATCGATGCCCTTGGTGGGCTCGTCCAGAATGATCACCTTGGGCAGGGTGGCGAGCCATTTGGCAATCACCACCTTCTGCTGGTTGCCGCCCGATAGCGTGGACACGTTCTGACTGAGCGAAGAGGCCCGCAGATCAAGCCGCTCCGTATAAGTCCGGGCCAGAGCAAATTCCTCGGCCATGCGCAAGAAGCCGGAACGGCTGGTCTTGTCGAGGCTGGGGAGCGAGACATTCTTGAAGATCGGCTCGCCGGTAATGACGCCCTGCTTGCCGCGTTCTTCGGGCACATAGACAATGCCGGCGCTGACCGCATCGGCCGGCGAGTTGGGGGTGATTGTCTGCCCTTCGAGGACCATTGTGCCAGCCGAAGGCTTTGTCATGCCGAACACGGCCTGCATCACCTCGGAGCGCCCGGCGCCCACCAGTCCATAGAACCCCAGGATTTCGCCCTTCTTGACGGAGAAGGAGACATTGTCGAATTCGGTGGGGTGGCTGAGGCCGTTGACCTCCAGCACAGTGTCGCCAATCGTGGCGTGGCGGGCCGGGAAAATCTGCTCCACAGAGCGTCCGACCATGAGCTTGACGATCTCGGCCTGCGGGGTGTCCTTGATGAAGCCCTTGCCCACCTGCTCGCCGTCGCGGAACACGGTGTAGCGGTCGGCGATGCGATAGATTTCGTCGAATTTGTGCGAAATGAAGAGGATGGCTTTTCCATCCTTCTTGAGGAGTTCGACAAGAACGTAGAGCTCCTCGATCTCCTTCTGGCTGAGCGCCGCCGTTGGCTCATCCATGATGACCATCTGGGCGTCAACGCTGAGCGCCCGCGCCACGGCAACAAGATGCTTCTTGGCGATACCCAGCTCCTTCAAGGGCATGCCGGCATCGATGCCCGCGGCCATGCTGTCGAGGGTTTCCTGCGCCTCGCGCCGCATCCTGCCCCAGTCGATCAAGCCAAAACGGTTCCTTGGCGCATGGCCGAGATAGATGTTCTCGGCAACGCTCAATTCGTCGAACAGCACGGTTTCCTGGTGGATCGCGGTGATGCCAGCTTCCGAGGCAGAGATCGCCGTTGGCAGCGTTACAAGTTTGCCGCCCACCCGGATCTCGCCCGCCTCGGGCTGGTAGATGCCGGTCATGGTCTTGACCAGGGTGGACTTGCCGGCCCCGTTCTCACCAATCAGGGCCGTTACCTGGCCGGGATAGAGCTCCAGCGACACATCATGCAGCGCCCGCACGCCGGGAAAGCTCTTGGATATGCCCGAAAGGGTCAGGATGGGGTCGGTCATTTCTATTCCTTGGGTCGGGCGCAGGCTTGGTCAAGCGCTCGATAGGGTCCCCTCTCCTTTTTTGGGGGAGAGGGTTAGGGTGAGGGGGCCTTTCTGCTCTTGGAAAGGCCCCCTCACCCGCAGCGTTGCGTCGACCTCTCCCCCAAAGGGAGAGGTGAAGAGCGCCTTAGTAGATCTTGGAGAACTCTTCGATGTTGGAAGCGTCGAACTGGAACGGCGCGGCCATGGCAGCCGAGTTGGTGTCATCCAGGGTCACTTCGCCCACCTTGCCGATGGAGAAGGTTGCGCCCGGAGCCGCTTCCTCGCCTTCGACCAGCGCATTGGCCAGGTAGATGGCCGAATAGCCCAGATCGATCGGGTTCCACAGGGCAACGGCCTGGCTGGCGCCATTGTCGATGAACTGCTTGAACTCGGACGGCAGGGCGAGGCCCGTTACGTTGATCTTGCCGATCAGGTCCTGGTCGGTCACGACCTGGGCAGCGGCAACGACACCAACGGTGGTCGGGGCGATGATGGCCTTGAGGTCGGGATGTGCGGCGATGAGGCCGCGGGCTTCTTCGGTGGACTTCACCGAGTCGTCATCGCCATAGACCACCGAAACAAGGTTGATGTTGGGGAACTTCTCGGGAATGGCTTCCTTGGCGGCTTCAATCCAGGCGTTCTGGTTGGTTGCCGTCGAGGCGGCCGAGAGGATCGCCACGTCACCACCCTCGGGCAGGTAGTCGGCTGCCAGCTTGATGATGGTTTCGCCGATCAGGTCGATGTCAGAGGGGTTGAGGTGAATCTCGCGGCCTTCGGGAGCCACACCGGAGTCAAAGCTCACCACCTTGATGCCGCGATCCATGGCGCGCTGCAGCACCGGCACCAGGGCGTCCGGGTCGTTGGCCGAGATGGCGATAGCGTCGACCTGCTGGGCGATCAGCGAGTTGACGACTTCGATCTGCGCTTCGGCCGTGGCGGAGGTCGGGCCGGTATAGATCACTTCGACGTCGCCGAGTTCTGCGGCAGCATCCTGCGCGCCCTTATTGGCGGCATCGAAGAAGCCGTTGCCCAGCGACTTGACGACCAGCGCGATGCGGGTCTGTGCCATGGCCGGCGTGGCGAGCAGCACGGCCGCGGTGGCCGTGGCAGCGAGCAGTTTCCAGAGTTTCATTTGGTCCCTCCCAGGGGGTTTGCTCTTGGTTCAGTCATTGTCAGTTCAGGCCACATTTGCTTCGGCCTGCCCTGTTGCGTCCGCCACGATGAGCCGCACGCCTGCCGTATCCAGCATCTGGCGGTCTTCGTCGCGGATGCCGCTATCGGTGATGACAGCGGCAATTTGATCGAGCCCGCACAGAATGAGGCTCGAACGTCCCGAAAATTTTGAGGAGTCGGCGAGAACGATCAGCTCATCCGCCTGCCCGATCAGTGCCAGCTCGGACTGCACCACCATGGGGTCGGCCTCCATCAGGCCGTGCACGCCGATGCCCTGACAGCCGATGAACATGCGCTTGGCGTAGAAATGGCTCGCCACCACGCCACCAAAGGGCGAAAGGATGACGTTCTGCTCGCGATAGACCGTGCCGCCGGGAATGACGACGGCATTGCGCGAGTTGTGAATGAGGAATTCGGCGATACCGAAGCTGTTGGTGAAAACGCTCAACCGCTTGCCAGTCAGGTGATGCACCATCTGGTAGGTGGTGGTGCCGCCATTGATGATGATCGGCTCGCCATCGCGGCACATGTCGGCCGCCGCGCGGGCAATTGCGCGCTTTTGCGAGATGTTGATCGTTTCGTTGACGGAAAAGGGTCGTCCAACCAACCCACCTTGGGATGGCGGATTGATCGCTTCGGCCCCACCCCGCACGCGGCGGAGCCGACCCTGCTCATCCAGCGAGGCAATATCGCGGCGGATAGTGGCTTCCGAGGACCCGGTCACTTCGCAAAGCTCGGCCACTGTCACCACTGGATGGGACTGGGCGGCAGCCAATATGACACGGTGGCGTTCCATTTCGTGCAAGGCAGATACTCCCTGGATGCATTTGCTTCCACCAATTTCGGGCAGAGTCAATCACCATTTCGCATATTTCAGTCATGAGCGCGCACAAATGACCAAACATGATGGTTTCTGATTGACTTTGTGGATCGTTCTATGGCCATCTCCGGCCAACCCAGTCTGTTGCCCTAACTTTGGGAGGAACCCTATGTCCACCGCGCCAAAGCGCCTTGAAAACAAGTGGGACGACGCCAAGGCCGCGTCCATGAGCGAGCCGGAACGTCTTGTCTATCGGTCCAATCTGCTCGGGTCCGACAAGCGCGTCACCAATTATGGCGGCGGCAACACCTCCTCCAAGATCTGGCAGAAAGATCCGCTGACCGGCGAAGAGGTCGAAGTACTGTGGGTCAAAGGGTCGGGCGGCGACAATGCCTCGATCAAGCTCGATGGCTTCGCCACCCTTTATATGGACAAGCTGCGCGCGCTGAAGGACCTCTATCGCGGCGTAGAATTCGAAGACGAGATGGTGGGCTACCTGCCCCACGCCACCTTCAATCTCAATCCGCGCGCGTCCTCCATCGACACCCCGCTCCATGCCTATGTGAATCGGCCTTATGTCGATCACATGCACCCGGACGCCATCATCGCCATCGCGGCCTCGAAGAACTCGAAAGAGCTGACTCAGCAGATTTTCGGCGACAAGATCGGCTGGCTGCCATGGAAGAAGCCCGGCTTCGAGCTGGGCCTGTGGCTGGAAAAATTCTGCTTCGAAAACCCCGACGCTGAAGGCGTGGTGCTCGAAAGTCATGGCTTGTTCACCTGGGGCAATACCCCCAAGGAATGCTACGAAACCACGATCCGCATCATCAATCAGGCGATCGAGTGGTTTGAAAAGCAAACCGAGGGCAAGACCATTTTCGGTGGCGCTGCCACCCAGTCCCTGCCGGCAGAGCAACGCCGGGCCATTGCCGCCCGCCTGATGCCCAAGATCCGCGGCTTCATCTCGGAAGACAGCCACAAGCTGGGTCATTTCGACGATAGCGACGCCGTGCTCGAATTCGTCAATTCCAACCATCTGCGTCCGCTGGCAGCGCTGGGCACCTCCTGCCCGGACCACTTCCTGCGCACCAAGATCCGCCCGCTGGTGATCGATTTCGACCCTGCCAACCCCGATGTTGATGCCGTTATCGAGGGTCTGGCCGACCAGATCGCAGCCTATCGCGTCGACTACCAGGCCTATTACGATCGCTGCAAGCACGACAATTCGCCTGCCGTGCGCGACCCCAATGCCGTGGTCTACCTGATCCCTGGGGTGGGCATGATCACCTTCGCCAAGGACAAGGCCACTGCGCGCATTTCGGGCGAGTTCTATGTCAACGCCATCAACGTGATGCGCGGCGCCTCGACCGTCTCCGAATATCAGGGCCTGCCTGAGCAGGAAGCCTTCGATATCGAATACTGGCTGCTCGAAGAGGCCAAGCTGGCCCGCATGCCCAAGCCGAAATCGCTGGCCGGCAAGATCGCCCTGGTCACCGGCGGCGCGGGCGGCATCGGCAAGGCCACGGCCGCGCGTCTCCTGCGTGAAGGCGCCTGCGTTGTGCTGGCCGATATCGATCAAGGCGCGCTGGACAATGCGACCGAGGAGCTGACCGGTGTGTTCGGCAAGGACTTTGTCCGTCCGGTGAACATCAATGTGACCAAGGAAGAGCAGATCATTTCCGGCTTCGCCCATGCCGTGGTCGAGTTCGGTGGCCTGGACATTCTGGTGTCGAACGCTGGTCTTGCCTCCTCGGCGCCGATTGAAGAAACCTCTCTCGAGCTGTGGAACAAGAACATGGACATCCTGTCCACGGGCTATTTCCTGGTCAGCCGCGAAGCTTTCAAGATCTTCCGCGCGCAGAAGATCGGCGGCAATGTCGTGTTCGTGGCTTCCAAGAACGGTCTGGCCGCGTCGCCCAATGCCGCCGCCTATTGCACCGCCAAGGCTGCCGAAATCCATCTCGCCCGCTGCCTGGCGCTGGAAGGGGCGGAAGCGCAGATCCGCGTCAATGTGGTCAATCCCGATGCCGTCTTGCGCGGGTCCAAGATCTGGGCCGGCGAATGGCTCGAGCAGCGCGCTTCGACCTACAAGACCGACAAGGACGGCCTGGAGGAAATGTACCGTCAGCGCTCCATGCTCAAGCGCTCGGTATTCCCCGAGGATATTGCCGAGGCCATCTACTTCTTCGCTTCGGAAGCCTCGGCCAAGTCCACGGGCAACATCATCAATGTCGACGCGGGCAACGCCCAGTCGTTCCCGCGGTAGGAAAAGGGAGGAGCCCCCTCACCGACTCGGCTTCGCCGAGCCACCTCTCCCCGAGTGGGAGAGGAATAAGAGGCCACCGGACCATTCTTCTCCCACTCGGGGAGAAGGTGGCGCGCAGCGCCGGATGAGGGGGATCTCAGGGAGAAAGAAAATGACCGAACACATAATCGACCCATCCGTTGTCGAAGCCGAAAACGCCAAGCGTGCGGCTGACCTCAATGTTGACTATGACACCCTTGGTGAGCGTCTCGACCGGCGCGGCATTGCTATCGACGACATCAAGGAAAAGCTCGCAGGCTTCTCGGTCGCCGTCCCATCGTGGGGCGTCGGCACGGGCGGCACCCGCTTTGCCCGCTTCCCGGGAAAAGGCGAGCCACGCGACATTTTCGACAAGATCGAAGATTGCGCCGTCATTGCCCAACTGACCCAGGCGACTGATACGGTCTCGCTGCACATTCCGTGGGACAAGGCCGACCCGAACCGTTTGAAGCAGGCCGCGAGCCGCTTTGATCTTGGCTTTGATGCGATGAACTCCAACACGTTCGCGGACGCCAAGGGGCAGATGCAGAGCTACAAGTTCGGCTCGCTTTCGGCCGCCGACAAGGCCACGCGCGACCAGGCTATCGAGCATAATCTGGAATGCATCGAGATCGGCAAGACCATCGGTTCCAAGGCCCTGACGGTGTGGATCGGCGACGGCTCGAACTTCCCCGGTCAGGTCAATTTCGCCAATCAGTTCGAACACTATCTGGACTCGATGAAGTCCATTTATGCCGCCCTGCCCGAGGACTGGCGCGTCTATACCGAACACAAGATGTACGAGCCGGCGTTCTATTCGACGGTCGTGCAGGATTGGGGCACCAACTACATTATCGCCAAGGAGCTGGGCGACAAGGCCTTTTGCCTGGTCGATCTCGGCCACCATGCGCCCAACGTCAATATCGAAATGATCGTCTCGCGCCTGGCCCAGTTCGGCAAGCTCGGCGGCTTCCATTTCAATGACAGCAAATATGGTGACGACGATCTCGACGCCGGCTCGATCGATCCCTACCGCCTGTTCCTGGTGTTCAACGAACTGGTCGATATCGAAAGCCGCGACGCCGGTTTCCACCCGGCCCATATGCTGGACCAGAGCCATAACGTCACCGACCCGATCGAGTCGCTGATGCTTTCGGCCGCCGATGTGCAGCGCGCCTATGCCCAGGCTCTGCTGGTCGACCGTAAGGCCCTCAAGGCCGCGCAGGAAGGCAATGATGCCCTGGCCGCCACCCAGGAGTTGCGTAACGCCTATCGCACCGACGTCGAGCCGATCCTGGCCATGGCGCGTATGGAGTTGGGCGGCGCGATTGATCTGCTCGGCACCTACCGGGCCTCGGGCTATCGCGCCAAGGTCGCCGAAATCCGGCCAGAGATCGAAGCGGGCTCCAGCGGCATCGTGTGAGGCTCAAACAGCTCATTTTCCGCGGCACCTCCCCGCCAAGGAAAATGAAAGGCCCGGTGAACATCACCGGGCCTTTTTTGTCTCAGGGCTTCACCAGCCCGCCGAAATAGTCGAGCGCATAGGCTTCGACGCCATCGACCTCTATCGCCTCTCGCCCGCGAAAACAGGCGACCTGTCCCTCGCTCCGGTCGGTATAGCGGCCAAAGGGGCCGATCCAGTCAAAGCCGCCAAGGAACCGCCCTTGCTGGTACATGGTGCCCAATGCCGCCATGATCGTGGCGCCGGCCCGCTCGGCATCGATCAGGTCAGCACGCAGTATCTGGCCGTAATAGTTCATCGCCCAGACAGGTTCATGGCTACGCCAGAGCACCTCCTGTCCCAGAAAGTCCGTGCCGCCAAAATAGCTGTCGAGATAAAGCCACTCGCCCTCGGACCAGCTGAGGTCGTGAGAGCTGGGACGGCTCGGCGCCGTCCGGCTCCCCCCACCGACATAGCTGGCCGCCTTGGCCCGGACGATGATGGCGTTGAGTTCTGCTGCGGTCATGATCGCTCCTTGCCGTCCCAGTGTTGGGCCCAGGGAATGCCATCTCGTGTCAGCATGGCTTGCGCGATTGCCGGGATTGCCTAAAACAACGCCATGTCCAAGACCACTCCCGCAACGCTGGCACTTGCCAAATCCGGAATCGCCTTCAGCCTGGCTCACTACGCCTATGACCCCGATGCCGAGCGCGTTGGCCTACAGGCAGCGGAGGCCATGGGGGTGTCTCCGGCCGAAGTGTTCAAGACGCTGATGGCCGAGCTGGATGGCAAGCCGGTTTGCGCGATCGTCCCTTCGGACGAAGAGGTCAACATGAAGAAGCTGGCGGCGGCACTGGGTGGCAAGTCCGCCAGCATGATGAAGCCAGCGGATGCTGAACGCCTGACGGGCTACAAGGTGGGCGGCATCAGCCCGCTGGGCCAGCGCAAGCAGGTGCCCACCGCGCTCGACGAACTGGCCACGCTCTATGACGAGATTTTTCTCAATGGCGGACAGCGCGGACTACAGATCCGGATCCGGCCCGCAGACCTGGTCCAGGTGCTAGGATGTGTTGTGGCGGATCTGGTGCGCTAGGCATCGAGTGGCTAACCCGACGCTGCGCGCTCAGCGCTCGGGGCAAGACCAGCCATCACCCAAAAACGACAAAAGGCGCCCAGATGGACGCCTTCATCGGATGACTTGGAGGTCAGTCGGTCGCTGATCAGGCGATGTAGGTGCCGCGAGCGATGGCGCGGATGTCACCCTTGGTGATGCCGAGGTCGTTCAGCTGACGGCTGTCGAGAGAGTTCAGCTCACGCAGCGTGCGCTGGTATTTGGCGTAGTCGGCGATCTTCTTGGCGATGTTCATTTTGGTTTCCCCTTCGTTTGATACCCCTTATCTAGATCACCTTGGTCGTGATTAGTAGGTGGCCATTGTGCACATCCGTTATGCATCCGGTGCAAACGAAAGAGGCATTTCTGTCGCAATGATGCCCAAGTCGCTAGGGCGAGGCAATGAGGCGACCCGGCGAGACAGGGCCCCAACCCATTGTATTTGAACACGAAAGAGCCAGCCTCGTCGCAAGTCGAGACCGGCCCGATTTTTTGACCATCTGGTCAACAGGTAGATGCTAGCGGGTAGCTCTATCTCTGTTCTGTTCGCGTGCTACCCTGCGGTCTTCGCGCATTTCAAACCACATGGCATTGAGAATGCCGAAGCTGCAGGCCAGGCTCAGCCCCAGGATCCAGGAAAAGTACCACATGACGTGCTCCTAATAGGCGTTGGGGTTCTTCGAGAGGCTTTCAGTGGTCACCGTGCCGCGCATGACCCGGAACACCCAGGCGGTGTAAAGGATGATGAGGGGCAAGAAGACCACCGTAGCCAGCAGCATGATGAACAGCGTCAGATGGCTCGAGGAGGCATCCCACAGGGTCAGACCCGCATTCGGCATGGTCGAGGACGGCAGGAAGAACGGGAAAATCGATACCCCAGCGGTGGCGACAATGCCGAATATGCCGGCGCTGCTGCCGAGATAGGCCAGCCGGCGATAGCGTCCCATCAGGCCGAGCGTGGCCAGGGCCATGCCGGCGAAGCCGAGCACTGGCGCCGCGATCATCCAGGGATACAGGCCGTAATTGCGCAGCCAACCGCCCTGAACAAGCTCTACTGTCTTACCCAACGGATTGATCAGTCCATTAGGGTCGATCGTGCTGGTCACAACATAACCGTTCATCAGCGCCACCCAGATGCCGCCAATGGCAAACAGGGCGATGGTGGCGATGCCGGACAGGGTGCCAAGCTGGCGCGCCCGCGCGGCAATCGGGCCGGCCGTCCGCCCCATGATCAGGGTGGCGCCATGCGTCACGATCATGCCCAGGCTGACCAAACCTGCCAGCAGGGCAAAAGGCATCAGCAATTGGAAGAAATTGCCGGTGTAGAAGATGCGCAGGCTGTCGTCGAAGTGGAAGGGCGCACCCAACAGCACATTGCCCACGGCCACGCCCATGATCAGCGCCGGCACGAAGCCACCGACGAACAGGGCCCAGTCCCAGGTTGTCCGCCAGCGCGGGTCACTGACCTTGCCGCGGAACTTGAAGCCAACGGGCCGCAGGATCAGCGCCAGCAAGATCACGATCATGGCGAGGTAGAAGCCCGAAAAGCTCACCGCATAGAGCGGCGGGAAGGCAGCAAAGATCGCCCCGCCCCCGAGCACCAGCCAGACCTGGTTGCCTTCCCAGGTCGGGCCGATCAGGTTGAGCAGCACGCGCCGCTCTTCATCGGTCCTGGCGACGAAGGGCAACAGCGCCCCGACGCCCAGGTCGCGCCCGCCCATGATGGCAAAGCCGATCAGCAGCACACCCAGCAGCAGCCACCAGATGAGCCGCAGCGTTTCGTAGTCGAGAGGAATGGTGCTCACGAGCCAAGCTCCTTGGTTGCGGGTGTGGCAGGCAGGGTGGTGATGACGAAGTCGTCCTCGTCATCATTGGTGAACAGCTTCTCCTTGGGACCGGCCTTGATGATGCGCACCATGAGCATGACCATGATGACCAGCAGAACGGTGTAGAGCAGCACGAAGAAGGTGAGTGACAGCACCAGGTCCGTGACCTGCAGACCCGACGCGGCATAGAAAGTGGGCAATACGCCTTCCACCACCCAGGGCTGTCGTCCGAACTCGGCAATGAACCAGCCGCTTTCGATGGCAATCCAGGGCGTGGGCAAGAGGAACACCGTGAACCACAGCAGCGGCTTGTTGGTGTCGATCCAGCCGCGAGACGCGCGGTAGAACCAGAGCCCGAAGAAGGCGATGAAGAAGAATCCCAGCCCCATCATGATGCGGAAGGTCCAGAAGAGCGGCCAGACATCGGGCACGGTGTCCTCGGCTGCCTGGGCAATTTCCTCGTCCGTGGCGTTCTGCACATCGTCCCGATAGCGCTTGAGCAGCAGCCCATAGCCAAGGTCTGGCCAGGTCTCCTCGAACACGGCACGCGCTTCGGTATTGCTGCCATCGGCACGGATCTGCTGGAGCGCTTCATAGGCGACCATGCCGGAGCGGATCCGGTTCTGCGCCCGGTCGACCAGTTCGTAGATACCCGGCAACTCCTTGTCGAGCGAGCGCGTGGTGATGAGACCCCCAACCCACGGCACAGAGAGCGACCAGACCGGTTCGCCATCCTCGCCGGGAATGGCCAGAATGGTCCATGGCGCCGGTGCCGGTTCGGTGTGAAAAGCGGCTTCGAGCGCCGAGACCTTCATGATCTGGTGTTCGGTCGCCACATAGCCGCTTTCGTCACCCAGTACGACGACCGAAAGGGCCGAGGCCAGGCCGAAGCTGGCGGCGACGACCGCCGAGCGCTTGGCCATTTCGACATGCTTGCCCTTGACCAGGAACAGCGCCGAAATCGAGAGCACGAATATGGCGCCGCAGACATAGCCTGCACTGACCGTGTGCACGAATTTGGCCTGGGCCACCGAATTGAAGATCACCGCCATGAAGTCGGTGATTTCCATGCGCATGGTGTCGGGGTTGAACTTGGCGCCGACCGGGTTCTGCATCCAGCCATTGGCAATCAGGATCCAGAGCGCGGAAAAATTGGCGCCAAAGGCGACAAGCCAGGTGACGACCAGGTGACCTACCTTGCTCAGCCGGTCCCAGCCGAAGAAGAACAGGCCCACGAATGTGGCTTCGAGGAAGAATGCCATCAGGCCTTCAATGGCCAGCGGCGCCCCGAACACGTCGCCCACATAATGGCTGTAATAGCTCCAGTTCATGCCGAACTGGAATTCCATGACAATGCCAGTGGCCACGCCCATGGCAAAATTGACGCCGAACAAGGTTCCCCAGAACAAGGTGGCCTTGCGCCAGACATCGCGCCCGGTCATGACATAGACGCTCTCCATGATGGCCATCATGAAAGAGAGCCCCAGGGTCAAGGGCACAAAGATGAAGTGATACATCGCGGTAGCGGCAAATTGCCAGCGCGAGAGGTCGACGACGAGCATGTCTATCATGGCACGTTCTATCTCTCCGGTTGCGACGGCCAGAGTCGGGGCCGTCTGGTGCCGCTTGCTTAGCGCAGCCAGACTGACCGCCGCCTTGATTCAGATCAAGGTGCTTGGCCATTGAACGCTCTAGGGTAAGGTACCCGCCCATCTCGATACGAAGCTCAGACATTCCCCGCCGGTGACAACAATCAAGACAAAAGCCAAGGCGCTCGATGGCCTGACCCGCAGGGGCGGCCTTGCCCTGCTCGCTGCCATCACCGCACCATTGGCGGGTGGCATGCTGCTGGTCTGGCAGGCCTGGACGCTGGCCGATGTGCTGGGCCGCGCCATTGAACAGGGCGAGCCAGCCAGCGCGTTGCTGCCGGCAATCATGCTGATCCTGGCATTGCTTCTGGTGCGGTCAGGGCTAAGCGCTCTGGGGGAGCAGGCGGGACTGATTGGCGCCGAAGCCATCAAGCGCCATTTGCGCCAGTCGCTCATGACACAGATGCTGTCTCGCTCACCGCGCGCCAGTGCGATCCCGCCCTCCGGTGTGGCCGCCGCCGCAATTGTCGACCAGGTTGATGCCTTGGAGGGCTATTTTGCGCGCTACCTGCCGGCGGCCCTGCAGGCCGCGCTGCTGCCGCTGGTGTTCGGCGCCATCATCCTGCCGCTCGATTGGGTGGCCGGGGTGCTGTTTCTGGTCACCGCCCCGCTTATCCCCATCTTCATGGCGCTGGTTGGATGGGGCGCGCAGATCGCAACGGACCGGCAGGCACGCGCCCTCAGCCATTTGTCCGGCCGCTTTGCCGACCGGCTCAAGGGCTTGCAGACCCTTAAGCTGTTCGGGCGCGAAGCCGCGGAAACGGCTGGCATTGTGCAGGCCAGCGAGGCGCTGAGGCGGCGCACGCTCAAGGTGCTGCGCATTGCCTTCCTGTCATCGGCGGTCCTCGAATTCTTTGCAGCGCTTGGCGTGGCCGGCATTGCGCTCTATGTGGGCCTCACCTTCATCGATTATCTGCATCTTCGCAGCAGCCCTCTGACGCTGGGACTGGGCATGTTCCTGCTGCTGATGGCACCCGAGGTCTACAACCCTCTGCGCCTGTTCGCCTCGCACTATCACGACCGCGCCACGGCCCGTTCGGCGATGGAAGAAATTCTGACGCAAATGGATATTGCGACAATCGAAAACGCGCCCCTGGCCGACATTGCGCCCAGGCCAGGTCCGGCCATAGCCGTTGGCCTGGCACACGTCACCCTGCGGACCCCGGATCGCATGGCCAGCATTGCGCCGAACCTTGACCTTGATGTCCCTGCCGGACAGCATGTTGCCCTGCTTGGCCCGAGTGGCGCGGGCAAATCGACCCTGCTCGAAGCCATTGCCGGGCTGCGCGATCATACCGGCGATCTTCTGCTAGATGGCCAGCCGCTTGAGCAATGGTCAGAAACAGAGCTGCGCGCCCGCACATTTCTGCTGACGCAGAAGCCGCGCATCATCCATGCCAGCATTGCCCAGAACATCGCACTGGCGCGTCCCGGGGCAAGCGGCCGGGAGATCGAAATAGCCGCGGAGCGCGCGCTGGTTGCCGACTTCGCCTATGCCCTTCCCGATGGCCTCGACACGCTGGTGGGCGAAGATGGCGTAGGCCTTTCGGGGGGGCAGGCCCAGCGTGTGGCCCTGGCCCGCCTTTTCCTGCGAGACGCCGGGCTTGTTCTGCTGGACGAGCCGACGGCGCATCTCGACGCCGCCATGGAACAGGAGATCGCAGACCATCTCCTGGATTTTGGCAAAGGCCGCACCATGATTATCGCGACCCATTCGGAGGCTTTGGCGGCAAGGATGGACAGGGCCTACCGGCTGGCCGGCGGCCAGCTATTCGCCTCCCCTCTGCCCGCCTCCAAGCGAGGTGTTGCATGAAGGCGCTACTGACCTTTCTGCCCCTATTCCGCCAGCGGGCCGTTGGGCTGCTCTTCGCCCTCGGGCTTTCGCTGGTGACACTGATCGCAGGGGTTTCCCTGCTGGGAACCTCGGGCTGGTTCATCACGGCGACGGCGCTGACGACGGCAGGACTTGGCTTCAATCTGTTCGTGCCCTCGGCCATGGTGCGTGGCCTTTCGTTCGTGCGCATCCTGGCGCGCTACGGAGAGCGGCTGATCGGCCACAATGCCACGCTGCGCCTGCTGTCAGATCTGCGCGGCTGGCTTTTTGCCCGGCTGTTTCCGCGGCTGCCGCTACCCGATCGCTCGCTGCGCCATGGCGATCTGGTGTCCCGCATGACCGCCGATATAGATGCGCTGGACACGGCGTTTCTGGTCGCGCTTGGTCCATTGGCAGCCGCGTTGTTTGTGGGTGTTGCCATGACCAGCATTCTGGCGCTCTTTCTGCCGGGTGCCGCGTTGCCCTATGGAACGGCCTTTGCGCTTGCCGGCCTGGCCGTGCCGGCGATCATGGTCTTTTCCGGACGGAAGGCGGGACGCGACAGCGTTCAGGCCCGGGCCGACCTGCGAATGGCCGTGCTCGATGGGGTCAACGGTCATGCCGATCTGGCGGTGCTCGGTACGCTAGGCAGCGCCGCCGAACGCTTCGAGGCGTTGGGCGAGCAGGCTTCGCATCTGCATTTGCGGCTGGGCGCTATCACTAGCCTGGGCGGATTTGCGGTTCAGCTGCTCGCCGCGGGCGCTTTGGTCGCCACGCTATGGGCGGGCCTGATGGCGCTGGAACAGGGCCAGGTCGGCGGACCGCTGATGGCAGGACTGCTGCTGGCCGTTCTGGGGAGTTTTGAGGTCACGAGCCTTATTGTGCGCAGCTCAAGCAAAGCCACCCAGGCCATGGCGGCCGCTGAAAGGCTGGCAGCCCTGGCTGAACTTCCCCCCGCCATCGTCGAACCGGCTCTGCCTGTGGCCGTGCCGGTGCCTGCCGCCATCACCTTCGACAATGTCACATTCGGATATGCCGGCCTGCCGCCCGTGCTCGACGCATTGTCGTTTGCGGTGGCTCCCGGCGAACGAGTCGCCATTGTCGGCCCGAGCGGAAGCGGCAAGACAACGCTATTGCGGCTGCTGCTGCGCTTTGCCGATCCGCAGGCGGGGACAATCCGCGTCGGCGAGGTTGCCCTGCCTCTGATTGGCAGTGATGCCCTTTATGCGCACATGGCTCTGCTCAGCCAGGACAGCCCCGTCTTCATCGACACGATCCGCAACAACCTGCTGATCGGCCGGGCCGATGCCAGCGAGGACGATCTGTGGGCGGCTCTGGGCAAGGCGCAGCTTGATGGTCATGTCAAATCGCTGCCGGCCGGGCTCGATACCATCGTGGGAGAAGCCGGCCGCACCCTATCTGCCGGGCAAGCCCGCCGCATGTGCCTTGCGCGGGCGCTCCTGTCGAACGCGCCGGTATTGCTGCTCGACGAGCCGACCAACGCGTTGGATCGCGACACAGAAGTCGCTTTCTTCAAGGTTTTGGCCAGCGCCTCGGAGGGGCGCACCGTGATCATGGCCACCCATGCCAATATCCCTGACGGCACGGTTGACCGGGTACTGAGACTGGAGGGCGGACGACTGGATTAGCCGCCAGCGCCGTCACCCACACCTGACCCGCAGCCGAGCCAGATCCGGCACCATCACGTGACGATAGTTGGCGATTTCGATGACACCGTCGGCCTTGAGCTTGCTGATCTGCCGGCTCACCGTCTCGATGGTCAGGCCCAGGAAATCCCCAATATCCGCCCGGCTCAGCGGCAAATCGAAATTGGTGTCGGGTGTCTCTTCGGTTGGGTCGATGTGGGTGGCAATCAGATAGAGAAAGCTGGCGACTTTCTCGGCAGCACTCTTGCGCCCCAGCGTCACCATCCAGTCGCGCGCTTCGTCCAGTTCGCGCAGGGCCTGCATCATCACCCGGTGCTCCAGGCGGGCATTGTCCGAAAGCATGCCCTCAAGCACCGGTTTGGGGATAACGCAAAGGTCCACTTCCGATGCCGCCTCCGCGCTCACCCGGCTTTCCGAGGCAAAGGGGCGCCCGAGCAAGTCCGGCGCGAACTGCAGGCCAACGACCTGTTGCCTTCCGTCTTCAAGCACCTTGGACAGCTTGATCACGCCACGCAGCACATTGGCATAGCTGGAGATAGGCATGGCGTCGGCGAGAAGTTCTTCACCTGCATCCTTGCGCACCCGGCGAGTTGATTTTGCCAGTTCACTCAATTGTTCGGAGGTGAGCGCACCGCAAATACCCTGATGCCGCGCCTCGCAACTTTGGCACAGGACCGGCACTTCGGAATTGTGGATGTCCTTGCGTAGCGTCTGCATTGGCATGCTCCTGATGCCGCGAGGAATAAGCCCTGCCCGGTCCTAGTATAAGCCGCCAGACGGTCGCTGCGCCAAGAGGTCGCAGACGGTTTCTCTTTGCGCAACAAAAATGAAGTGAGCGCCAAAAGATTGCACGCGGGCGCCGGGCATGTCTCAATGTGGAAGGTTTGGAAACGGAAGCAAAAATGCGCGTCAATGTTTTCATCTCGGAGAGCACCGGTGGCGAGCCGCCTCAATTGCTGATTCTGTCCCTTGAGCCAGAAGCAGCCATACCGCGCCAACTGCAGCATCTTGAGTGGCGCCACTTCGCCACCACCATGACCGACGACAAGCTTCTTGGCGCCTCATCGGCTCAAGTTGAGTCGGCGCTTGCCAAGGATGGCTACGCATTGGTCTCTCCCACCGGGTAACAGACATGCCGCCCTTGACCTTACCATGATGGGAAGGTCTATATGGATGTGGACGAGGTGAAAGACCATGAACGAACACGTCCATCACAACGATAAATCCGCAGCCGTTTCGATCGACATCGAGGGCATGACCTGCGCGTCCTGCGTCAATCGCGTCGAAAAGGCCTTGCTCAAGGTGCCAGGCGTGGAAACGGCCGCCGTCAATCTGGCGACGGAACGCGCCACCATTTCCGGCGGCGAGGTCGATGCGCTGCTCAAGGCGGTCGAGAAGGTCGGCTACAAGGCCAGCCTGCGCCAGCCCGATGCACCGGCGCATGACCATATGCACCATCACGATGAAGATGCCGCCATCCTCAAGCGCGACGTCATCATTGCCGCCATCCCGACCCTGCCGCTGTTCCTGATCGAGATGATCGGCCATCTCCACATGCCTTTCCACATGTGGGTGATGTCGATCGTCCCGACCCAGACGCTTTGGGTCGCCTATTTCGCACTGGCCAGCTTTGTGCTGTTCGTACCGGGCCTGCGTTTCTTCAAAATCGGCTTCCCGGCGCTTTTCCGCGGCGCACCGGAGATGAACTCTTTGGTGGCGCTGGGGGCCGGAGCCGCTTGGCTCTATTCCAGCGTGGTGACCTTCGTGCCGCAATTGGTGCCGGCTGAAACCCGCTATGTGTATTTCGAGGCGGCCGCGGTTATCGTCACATTGATCCTGGTTGGACGCTGGCTGGAAGCCATCGCCAAGGGCCGCACCGGAGAGGCGATCAGCCAGTTGGTGCAGCAACAGGCCAAAACCGCGCGGATCGAACGCGATGGCAAGACTGTCGAAGTACCCGTCGAAGAAGTTCGGGTCGGGGACATCATCGTGGTACGTCCGGGCGAGAAGATTGCCGTGGACGGTGAGATCGTCGAGGGCGAAAGCCATATCGATGAATCGATGATCTCGGGAGAACCCCTGCCCGTCTCCAAGACCGTGGGTGCAAGCGTCGTCGGCGGTACACTCAACACGTCGGGCAGCTTCAACTTCCGTGCCACCAAGGTGGGGGCCGACACCCTGCTGGCCCATATCATCCGCATGGTCGAGGATGCGCAGGCCGGTAAGCTGCCGATCCAGGCTATTGTCGACCGCATCACCTCGGTCTTCGTACCGATCGTGATCGCTCTTGCCATCCTCACCGCAATCGTCTGGTTCTGGCTCGGACCCGACCCCGCGCTGACCTATGCGCTGGTCAATGCGGTCGCAGTGTTGATCATCGCTTGCCCCTGCGCCATGGGCCTGGCGACCCCCATGTCGATCATGGTGGGCACGGGCCGTGCCGCCCAGCTCGGCGTGCTGTTCCGCAAGGGCGAAGCCTTGCAGCAGCTTCGCGATGCCGGTGTGGTCGCCTTCGACAAGACCGGCACGCTGACCGAAGGCAAGCCTGCGCTGACCGATCTCATTCTTGACGACGATTTCGAGCATGACGAGGTGCTGGCGCTAGTCGCTGCCGTGGAGAGCCGGTCCGAGCATCCCATTGCCACGGCCATTGTCGCGGCGGCCGAAAAGGCAGGCCTCACCCTTGGCGCGGTCACCGAATTCAGCTCGAATTCGGGTACCGGCGTCACCGCGAGGGTCGATGGACGGCTGGTTGCGGTGGGTTCGCAGCGCCATGTGAGCCATCTGGATTTCTCTGATTTCTCGGAGGCCATCGACAGGCTCGCTGCAGAAGGCAAGACGCCGGTATTCGCCGCGATCGATGACAAGCTGGCTGCCGCGATCGTCGTGGCCGACACAATCAAGCCGACCAGCAAGTCGGTCATCGACGCCTTGCACGGCATGGGTCTGAAAACCGCGATGATCTCGGGCGATAACCGTCGGACGGCCGAGGCCATTGCCTCCCAGCTCGGCATTGACGAGGTGCGGGCCGAAGTGCTGCCCGCCGACAAGGTGGAGGCCATCAAGTCGCTGCGGCAAGGCAATCGGGTTGTCGCCTATGTCGGGGACGGTATCAACGATGCCCCGGCCCTGGCCGAAGCCGATATCGGCATCGCCGTCGGCTCGGGCACGGATGCGGCCATTGAAAGCGCGGATGTGGTACTGCTGGGCGGTGACCTCAAAGGCGTGCTCAATGCGCTGACCGTCAGCCGGGCGACGCTGCGCAATATCTGGGAAAACCTGTTTTGGGCTTTCGGCTACAACGCCGTTCTGATCCCGGTGGCCGCCGGCGTGCTCTACCCTGCTTTCGGTATCCTGCTCTCGCCCATGATCGGGGCCGGCGCCATGGCCCTGAGCTCGGTCTTCGTTGTCGGCAATGCGCAACGCTTGCGGGGCATCAAAGGAGGGACGTCATGAATATCGGACAAGCCGCAGACCAGTCAGGCGTCTCGGCCAAGATGATCCGCTATTACGAACAGATCGGCCTCATCTCCCCGCCTTCGCGGACCGACAGCAATTACCGGGTCTACGGGGCCGAAGAGGTGCATGTGCTGCGCTTCATCAAGCGGGCACGAACCCTGGGCTTCTCGGTTGAGGAAACGTCGGTCCTGCTCGGTCTCTGGCAGGACCGGAGCCGGGCCAGTGCCGAAGTACGGGAGATTGCCAGTACCCATATTGGGGCGCTCGAAACCAAGATTGCCGAGTTGCAGGGCATGGTGAAGACGCTCCGTCATCTCGTGCATTGCTGCGCCGGCGACAATCGGCCCGATTGCCCCATTCTCGACGATCTGGCCGGCACACCGGCCGAACAGACATCCAAAGGACACTGAAATGGCTGAGAAAACCACCCTGACGGTCAACGACATGACCTGCAACCATTGCGTTGGCGCGATACGCGGCGCCCTCGAGGAGGCCCTGCCGGGCACGCAGGTCGATATCAACCTGGCAGCGCATAAGGTCAGTTTCACGGGCGACAAGGCCAAGGGCGAAGAGGCAATCCGCGAGGCAGGCTATACGCCAGAAGCGGCGTGATTGGTGAGCTCCAGCGGCGCCAAAGAATAGGCCGGCGCCGCCCAGAGCCCGGCCCAATAATGCGTCAGCAGCGCTGTCGTTCCCGCGGCAAGACCATCAAAGGGAAACTTTTCCGCAGCTTCGAAACTGGTGAGCCCCCGCGACGCCAAGGAAGGCGGGCACCGCCCGGAACTCGGGTGGAAAAATACCGGGATTCCCGTGTCATCCTGACGACGCGCGAATGCCTTGAAATCAAACGAAAAAGGGGCGCCATGGGCGCCCCTCAAATGGTTGTCGGTTTCGTTGGCTCAGAACGGGCTGTCCGGGAAGTAGAACTGCTCAGCGTTCTCCTGGGTCACCAGCGGCGCACCCAGAATGTATTCGCCCTGCACCGGACCATTGGAAGTGAAGTTGGCAACGGTCACGTCCATGGCCGTGGCGATCATGGCAGGCGGATAGAGCACATCGACCGGGATCAGGGTGTCGCCATCCATGATGCCCTTGATGACGTCCTTCATGCCAGCGCCACCGACGATGAACATCTCGTCTTCACGACCGGCCTGACGCACGGCTTCCACCACACCCATGGCAATGTCGTCGTCCTGCGCCCAGACGCCGTCGATATCGGGGAAGCGCGACAGGAAGTCCTGCATCACTTCAAAGCCATCGTCGCGGTTCCAGTTGGCAAACTCATCGTCGAGCACATTGATGCCCGAGCCCTCGATACCGGCCATGAAGGCGTCAAAACGTTCGGTGTCGATCACCGTCGGGATACCGCGCAGGATCACGATGTTATCCCCGTCACCGAGACGGGTCTTGAAGTACTCGGCAGAAACCGAACCCAGCTCGGTGTTGTTGCCGGCAACGTAGACGTCCTGGATCGAGCTATCGGGCAGGCCGCGGTCAACGACGGTGATGAATGCACCGGCTTCCTTGGCCTGGCGAACCGGCTCGACCAGCGGGTCGGATTCGAAGGGCAGGACGACAAGCGCGTCGATCTGCTGCACCGAGATCAGGTCTTCGATATCGCTGGCCTGGTCGCCGGGGCTGTCGGCAGTCACGATGGTGATGTCGATATTGCTATGCGCAGCTTCGAGACGCTTCTCGGCTTCCTGGGCGTGCCAGTTCAGGCCGCCGGCCCAGCCGTGGGTTGCGGCTGGAATGGAGACACCGATCCGGATCTGATCCTGTGCCACCGCTGCGCCGGCCAGAGCGGTCGTTGCCGCCAGAGCCAGGGTCAATGCCTTCATAGACATGGGTAGTCCTCCCTTAATGTGTGGCGCCACGCGCCGGTTATGCCCGCCCCGAAAGGGCTGGGAATTCAAGGTTACTCGGCCTTCTTGGCCCGGCGGCCGGTGCGGAACGAGCCGCGCTGGAGATAGACGGCCGCTACGATGATCACGCCCTGCACTGCCCCGTTGAGGTAGTTCGAGATGATATCGGTGAGATTGAGAATATTGCCGATCGCCGTCAGGATCAGCGCGCCGATCACCGTGCCGCCAATGCGGCCAAAGCCGCCCTTGAGCATGGTGCCGCCAATGATCACCGCGGCAATCGCCTCGAGTTCCCAGAGCACACCGGTCGCCGAGGAAGCCGAGCCGAGACGCGGCACATAGATGATGGTGGCGAGCGAGACGCACAGGCCCTGCAGGATATAGGTCCAAGTGCGGACGCGATCGACCTTGATGGCGGAATAGCGCGCCACTTGCTCGTTGGAGCCGATGGCCATGCAGTAGCGCCCAAAGGCCGTGCGGTTCATCAGCACCCAGCCGATCACGGCAACGATGATGAACACCCAGACCGGATAGGGCAGCCCCAGGAAGCTGTCATAATAGACCGGCCGATAGATCTCGCGCGCACCGCGATTGAGCGAGAGCGTGCCGCCATCGGCAAAATAGGTGATCAGCGAGCGATAAATGCCCATCGTGCCCAGGGTCACGATAAAGGCTTCGATCTTGCCTTTGGTGGTCAGAAAGCCGTTGATGAAGCCAGCGCCGATCCCCAGGATCAGCGAACAGCCTATGCCCAGCAGCACCGTCCAGATCGAGGCGCCCATGCTGTCGACGGCGGCATTCATGATGATGATCATCATGCCGGCAATGAAGGCGGCCATGGAGCCAACCGAGAGGTCGATGCCACCCGCGGTAATGACGAAGGTCGCGCCGACCGCGATAATGCCGATAAAGGCGGAGCGGGTGAGCAGGTTGGTGACGTTGCCTTCCCCGAGGAAAAGCGGGTTGAGGCTATAGCCCAGGATGATCAGCAGGATCAGCGCCAGCAGCGGTCCTGCGGTCTTGAGATCGAGCCGGAAGCCCTTATGCGGTTTGCTTGCCGTATCAGGCACTGAGACGCTCATTTTCCCCACCCTGCTTGATGCCGGCCGCGTAACGCATGATCTCGGCTTCGGTTATTTCTGCGCCTTCCAGCACGCCGGCCATACGCCCCTGGCGCATGACGACAACACGATGGCTGAGGCCGATGACTTCCTGCATTTCCGAGGAGATCACGATGATCGCTTTCCCCTCGGCGGCCAGCGCCGCGATGATGTGATAGATTTGCTGCTTGGTGCCGACGTCGATGCCGCGCGTCGGTTCGTCCATGATGACGATCTCGGGATCGCTCTCCATGGTCTTGCCCAGCATCAGCTTTTGCTGATTGCCGCCAGAGAGCTTGCCGACCTGCACCGAAGGATCGCGGGCGCGGATATCGAAACGACGCACGGCCCGGTCCAGCGCCTCGGCCTCGCTTCGGCCATCGAGAAAGCCCATTTTCAGGTGCTTTTTCAGGGTCAGCAAAGTCAGGTTGGGCTGGAGGCCTGCATTGAGCAGAAGCCCCCGCCCCTTCCGGTCCTTGGTCATATAGGCCAGGCCCGCCGCAACGGATTTCGAAACGTCGGAATAGTCGGCGGGCGCCCCATTGACGGTGACCTCTCCGCCGGTCTTCGCGCTCAGCCCGGCAATAGCCTCGGCCACAGCGGTGCGCCCGGACCCGATCAGCCCGGCAAAGCCCAGGATTTCCCCGCGCCTCAAGTCAAACGAGATGTCCGATATGCCCGGCGCCGACAGCCCGCGCACCGAGAGCACGACTTCAGTGTCGACATCGGGCTCGCGCTTGGGCGGATAAAGATTGGACAGTTCGCGACCGACCATCATCTGGGCGATAGAATCGGGGGTGAGGTTCTCGGTGCCCACGGTGGCGATCAATTGGCCATCGCGCAGCACGGTGACACGATTGGCCAGTTCCATGATCTCATCGAGCTTGTGCGAGATGAAGATCACCGCCACGCCCTTTGCCGTCAGGCGTCGCACCTGTTCGAAGAGGGTACGGCTTTCGGCCACCGACAGCACGGCGGTCGGCTCATCCATGATGATGACGCGGGCATCGCGGCTGATCGCCTTGGCGATCTCGACCATCTGCTTGTCCGCCACCGACAAGGTGTTGATCCGCGCATCCGGATCGATCGGGACATGCAGGGTGTCCAGGATAGCCTTGGCCTGATCCCGCATCGCCTTGAGGTCGAGGAATGGCCCAGATTTCAGTTCGCGCCCGAGAAAGATCGAGTCCGCAACGGACAGATGCTCGGCCAACAGCAATTCCTGATGGATCACCACGATGCCCATGGCCGCCGCCTCGCCGTTGGGCGGCAGCACGACTTTCTGGCCGTCGTAGGTGATGGTGCCGGAGGTCGGCTGTTCAATGCCCGAAAGGATCTTGATCAGCGTGGATTTGCCAGCGCCGTTCTCACCGATAATGGCGTGAACTTCGCCGGGGCGGACATCGAAATCGATGCTGAACAGCACGGGGATTTCGCCGAAGGATTTCGAGATGCGGCTGGCCGACAGAATCGACGGCACATTTGCGTCTGGCGCTTCAGCCATATCGCGTCTCCTCCCCTGAACCCGGCACTGCTTGATGCGGTGATCATTTGGTTCTGATCGCTGATGTAAAGGTTTTCACGAACCGTGTAAAGGTTTACAGTGTTCGAATTCGGTTTATCGCCGGGAGGAGGCCGTAGCCAAAGCCGCGGCGTCTGCTAAAGGCGGAGTGCGCAAGGCTATCAGGCCACGCACGGAGGGCGGAGAGCCAAGTGCTGCAGCAAAAGCTGGCCACAATCGAAGATGTTGCCGCGATGGCGGGCGTATCCATCGCCACCGTCAGCCGCGCGATCAACGAGCCAACCAAGGTGGCCGATGCGACGCGCCGCAAGGTCACCGATGCGATTGCCCGCACCGGCTACACCACCAATGCCATGGCCCGCTCGCTGCGCATGCGCCGCAGCAACATGATCCTGATTCTTGCCCCCGATGTCGGTGACCCGAACTTCTCCAACATCCTGGTGGGCCTTGAGACCGAAGCCAGCAAGCGCGGCTATGGCCTGTTGATCGGCAACACCCAGAACGACCCCAGCCGGGAAACGGACTATCTGCGCTTTATCAGCTCCAACCAGGCCGACGGGCTGATCCTGTTCACGGGCCACCTGCCCTTCGGACTGGGCCAGTCACCAGCCGATGCGCGCCTGCCGCCCATGGTGGCGGTCAATGAACCGGTCCTCGGCGAAGACATTCCATTTGTCGGGGTCGACAATTTCGAAGGCGCGCGTGTCGCGGCGGAGCACCTGATCTCGCAGGGCCATCGCCGCATCGCCTTTGTCGGGCGAGCGCCCAATCGCGAGATCAACCGGCTGCGGGAGGACGGCTATCGGGCCGCCCTTGGCGGGGCCGGCATCAATATCGATCCGCGGCTTATCATCGATGGTGACGGCACCACGGAAAGCGGCCGCGCGGCCGCCGAGCTGATGTTCGTGCGCGATGCCCTGCCCACGGCATTCCTGTGCGTCAATGACGCGACCGCAATGGGCGTGATCATTGCCCTCAATGCCCGCCGCTACGACTTGCCCCGGCAATTCTCGGTGATGGGATTTGACGATATTTCGTTTGCCAGCTTCATCACCCCGTCGCTGACCACGATGAAGCAGCCCCGTCATCGCATGGGCGAGGCAGCAATGGAATTGCTGCTGACGCTGCTGGCCGGGGAGAAGCCGAAATCGCTCGAAGTGCTGCTGCGCGCCGAACTGATCCTGCGCAATTCGGTATCGCGACCGGCGGGTTGAACCTTAGTCGCTGCGCCATTGCGGCTGGGGTTCGGCCAAGGTCTGCAATTGCTCGACCGGCGCGCCATCAATGCGTAGACGCAGCAGCCGGGTCAGTTCCACGCCGGCGCCGACAATGTCCTCACGCACGCTGTCGATGTGCGGAAACATAGTGGGCAGAATACCCGAGGTCTGTTTGTAAACCAGGTGAACATCCTCGCCAATGGCAACCCCGGCCTCCATCAGGCCGCCCAGCAACGCAAGCGTCCGCATCTCGCTATCACAGATAACCCCGTCGGGCCTGCCCGGCGAGCGCGAGAGTTCTATGCCCCTGCTGCGCATCTCGGCCGGGGTCACGCCGACAGTCCGTTCGAGCAGAGTTGTCTCAATGCCATTGCGCGCCGCCGCCTTGTAAAAAGCGGTGACGATGTTTTGGTAGTTTGTTGTGCTGTCATCGCCAATCACCAGCAGCACCCGGTGGCAGCCCTTTCTGGCGAGGCGCTCCACGGCCGTTGCCGCAAAGACCTCGGAGTGGAAGTCGTGATAGGGGTGAGGCGTATAAAACTCCGTCCGACCGTGACTGACGAAGGGAAAGTCAGCATCGATCATCATCTGCACCCGCGGATCGCGCGGACCGGTATGGGTGATAATCACCCCGTCAGCCGTGCGGTTTTCCAGAATGTAGCGGATGGTGTCGGTGGAATGCCGGTCGAATTCCGGCGTCACATTCAGATGGTAGGGCGTTCCCTGGAGTGCCTGGCCGATGCCCTGAATCATCTGGCGCGCGAAGTCGATGGAGTCCTCTGCTCCGTCAAGCACCAGGGCCAGCACATTGGTCTTGCCAGTGCGCAGACGCACCCCCGCCCGGTCGGGCACATAGCCCAACGCTTCGGCGGCCGCCGCGACTTTGTCGCGTGTCTCTTGCTTGAGCGTCGTGCCGCCCCGCAGCGACAGTGACACGGTGGAAAGGCTGAGGCCGGTAGCCTCTGCGATGGTCTTGAGTGTAACGCGCCCCTTGGCCTGAAGCCCGGGCCTGTTCTTGGTCATGCAGCTACTATCCCCTGACAGCCTTCATAGCAGAGCGGCGGGCCTGTGTGTACCGGAGTTTGATGCAACGATGCAAACGATACAACCGCACCAAATCGCTGGAAGTTGCACCTTTAAATATCTGATTATTCTTCATTTTAAACGATTTCTCCGGAGAATTTTGACTTTCTACAGCTCCGCAATTGCAACGTTGCATTTCTTGTGATTAGCTGCGCTCATACGCCGGAAGAGGAGCCGGCGCCCGCCACAGGCGTGGCGGGCAACATCACAGGGAGGTGTGTATGCTTAAGAACGTTCTGCTGGGGAGTGTTGCTGCCCTTGCCATGACGAGCGCCCTTTCGGCCCCGGCACGGGCCGAAGTCTCGTTCATGTATGCCGAATGGATCGCCGCATTGGTCGAACCGGGCATTGAGGCCTTTGAGGCCGAGACCGGTGAAACGGTCAATGCCATCAAATTGCCGGGCCAGGGCTACGACCAGCGCATCGCGCTCGATCTTGCCGCCGGCACGGCAGCAGATGTCAACCTGATGGACAGTTTCATGGTGTCCGAGCTGGCCTCGGCCGGCTATCTGCATCCGCTCGATGAGCTGCTCGCCGGCTGGGATCAGTTCGAATATTACATGCCGGGTCTGCTCGAGGTCGCCTCCTATCAGGGGCAGGTCTATGCGCTGCCCACCGATACAGATGTGCGCATGCTCTGGTACGATGTGTCGAACTTCGAGAAGGCGGGCATCCCGACGCCGTGGGAACCCAAGACCTGGGACGATGTGCTTGATGCGGCCCAGAAGCTCAAGGATGCCGGGGTTCGCTATCCCTTCCAGCTTCCGGCCGGCACAAAACAGGCGGAAGCTGCCACCATGCAGGGCGTCTATATGGCACTGCTCGGTGCCGATGTTCCGGAGGATGATCGCAATCGCCTGCTTAATCGCGAGACGGGCCAGTGGATCGGGGACAGCCCTGCCCTACGCCGCACTTTCGATCTGTTCCACCAGGTTTATGTCGAGCGTGAGCTGAACACGGCCGAATTGAACTATGCCACCGATATTGGAGCGGCCGTGCGTGCGGCCCTGGCGGCGGACGAACTCGGCATCTTGGCCTCGGGCTCATGGGAAGATGCGTGCCTTTGGGACTGCAACAACCCGCCCAGCCGCGAGGAACGCGACGCTATGGTGGCCTGGACCCCCTGGCCGGGGTCGGGCGTGGAAGGCGCCAAGACCACGACGAATATATCGGGTGGCTGGACCATCGGGATCAACGCCAATGCAGCCGACAAGGACATGGCCTTCAAGCTGATCAGCGCCATCTTCGACGAAGGCAACTTCAAGGAGTGGACCTTGGCCAATCACCGCATGGCGGTTCGCACCGACATTTCGGAATCGCCCGAATACACAGCCGATCCATTCCTTGCCGAAGCCACCAAGCTGGCTGCCGATACCACCGGTCGCGACACCGTTCCGGGCTACCAGACCGTCTCGGCCCTGATCCAGCAGGCGACTGCCGATATTCTCGATGGCGTGCCGCCCGATCAAGTGGTGCAGGAATATCACGACGCCCTGGTCGACGAGTTCGGCGAGGAAAACGTGATTACCTACGAATAACCTGACCAACTGCCGGCGGCATCTCCTGTCCTCCAGATGTCGCCGGCCTTCTTTTCAGCCGTCCGCTGTTGCGTTCCGCCGAGGTCGCCGCGGGTGCAAGCAGCACAGCCAAGAGGCGTAGATGAAAAATCAGGCCAATCCCTGGCTCACGAGCAATTTGTGGGTTCTTGGGCTGGGCATGTTGCCCGCCATCCTGCTGATCGGCACCCTGCTCTATTTCACCGTCTGGGCCTTTGCCTTCAGCTTCACCGATCTGGCCCTGGTCGGCCGCAAGAGCGTGGAATGGAGCTGGGTGGGGCTTGAGAATTTCGAGCGCCTGTTCACCCGCCGGGGGTTCCTGGAGTCCTTGTGGACCACTGTCATCTTTGTGTTCTTCTCGGCCATTGTGGGCCAGTCGGTTCTGGGCTTCCTGCTCGCCGCCGCGTTGCGTGGCTCGCGCTCGATGCTGCGCAGCGTGGTGGAAGTCTGCATCATGCTGGGCTGGCTGCTGCCCGATATCGTGGCGGCATTTTTGTGGTCAGCGACGACAGCGCAAACGGGGCTGATCAATCAGCTCATAATCACGCCTCTCGGCCTGCCACCAGTCAATTTCATCAACGATTACGCCCTGCCGGTGGTCACCATTGCCAATATCTGGAAGGGTACGGCCTGGTCCTATCTTTTGTTCACGGCCGCCCTGGATTCAGTCAGCCGCGAAGTGGTGGAGGCTGCCAAGGTTGATGGCGCGACGCCGCTGCAGCGCATCTGGCTGGTGCAATTGCCAATCATCCGGCCGCATATCGCCACCAATATGCTGTTCATCACCATCTGGACCTTCACATATTTCCCGCTGATCTTCGCGATGACCGGTGGTGGTCCAGGCCGACAGACTGAGACGCTGGCCGTCTTCCTCTACAATCAGAGCTTTTCGCGCGGCAACCTGGGCTTTGGCTCGGCGATCTCGGTAGCGATGCTGGCGATTGTGGGCTTTCTGTCCCTATTCTACCTGCGCCTGCTGCGGGAGCCCAAGTAAATGGAATCCACCCAACCCTCCCGCCTCACTGCCATTGCACTGAGCTTCATGGCCGTGATCTGGGTCAGCCCGTTTTCCTGGCTCATCCTCAATGCCTTCAATCCGCTCTCCACGGGTCAGCTTGAAATCCCCAGGGTGGTGGGGCTCGACAATTTCGGGCTTGCCGTCAGCGGCAATGCCGGGCGCCAGTTCCTCAATTCGATGCTGATCGCAGCTGGCACCGCCACGCTCAGCGTCGTCGTCGGCATCTCGGCCGCATATCCGCTATCCCGGCTCAAGATTCCAGGTCGCAACGCGTTCCTCTGGACCCTCGTCCTTCTGCGCATGCTGCCGGCGGCGGGCGTTCTGGTGCCGCTCTATTTCGCGGCGCAGCGCACGGGTCTGCTCAACCAGCTTGGCGTCATCATTGCGCTGACCATCCTCAACCTGCCCTTCACCCTGCTGCTGCTCAAAAACTTCTTCGACACAGTGCCGATCGAACTTGAGGAAGCGGCCTATGTGGAGGGCGCCAGCCTTCTTCAGATTGTAACGCGCATCGTCTTGCCCATGTCGCGCGCCGGCATCGCAGTTGTTTGGTTCTTCAGCTTCACCGGGGCCTGGAATGAGTTCCTGCTGCCGTTGATCTTCGCGCGCGTGCAGGATGCCTTCCCCATGTCGGTGGGGCTCTACGCGGCCTTTGGCCAGCAAGGGGCCATCAACTACGGGTTCCTGACGGCCTTTTCCATCATCTACGCTGCGCCGGCGGTCGGCGTGTATTTCTTGTTACGGCGGAACATGAACACAGGGTTCGCCGGTGTCGGAGTTAAAGGATGACCTATTCCAATCCCCTCTCGTCCAGGCTGGGTTTGCTGGACGACGATCTGAAACAAGAGGGCAAGCTGCTGCGCCTATGCGCGGATCTGGAACAGAAAATCCGTACGCCGGTCGAGGACGTGCCGTTCCAGTGGCATGTGCAGCGCGCAGACAACGTCTCATCCGCGGACGCACTCAATGCCGATTGGCGGCAATGGGAGAAGTTCGGCCGCCACTCGGTCTGGGGCAAACACCAGGAGCATACCTGGTTCGCCGCCGAAATCACCGTGCCCGAAGCGGCGCGCGGCAAGGTCTTTGTTGCCCACTTTACCAGCCAGTGGCAGGACCGTCCCGGCTCGACCGACCCGCAATGCCTTGCCTATCTCGACGGCAAGATCGCCCAGGCGCTGGACGGCAACCACACCGAGCTGGTGATCGAGCGCGACGCCAAGCCGGGCAACAAGCATGTGTTGCTGGTCAATGCCTTTACCTTCTTCGACAGGCCCCTGGTCGGCTTCGAGGTGGATTTCTTCACCCGCAATGAGCGCGCCGAAAAGCTCTATTACGACCTGCAGACGCCGGTCGATGTCGCCGTTCTGCTGCAACAGAACGATCCGCGCCGCCACGCCATTCTCAACATCGTGCAGAGGGCGCTGCGGGCGTTGGACCGGCGCGACGGGGATACCGATGCGTTCGAAGCGGGCCTGCCCGAGGCCGAAAAGATCGCCCAGGAAATCTATGAGCTCGTCGACACCGAAGTGCAGCCGCAGATAACGGCTGTCGGCTCAACCCATCTCGATGTGGGCTGGCTCTGGCGGGTCATGCACACCCGCGACAAGACCGGCCGCAGCTTTGCCACGGTGCTCAACCTGATGGAGGAGTATCCGCAATTCGTCTTCATGTACAACCAGTCGGTGCTGTTCGACTTCCTCAAACGGGACTACCCGGAAATCTGGGACCGGATGATGGCGCGGATCAAGTCCGGCCAGTTCGAGATCGAAGGCGCCATGTGGGTGGAGCCGGACGTCAATATCGCCTCGGGCGAGAGCCTCGTCCGCCAGATCATGCGCGGCCGCCGGTTTCATCTCGAACATTTCGGCGTCGACCCCAAAACCGTGTGGCTGCCCGACACCTTCGGCTATTCGGCCAATCTGCCGCAGATCATGAACAAGTCGGGCCTGAAATATTTCGTCACGTCCAAGCTGAGCTGGAACGATACGGACCGTCATCCCTACGACACCTTCTTCTGGCGCGGCATTGACGGCACCACCACCAAGGCGCAGCTGATTACCGCCCAGAAATACGACAGCGAGCAGATATTCACGACCTATAATGGCGATCTCTCGGTCTCAGAGACCATGGGCGCCTGGAAGCGCTATGAGCCCAAGGCGGCCTATAACGAGGTCGTCATGTCCTATGGCTATGGCGATGGCGGCGGCGGCCCGACCCGCGCCATGATCGAGCGCGGCACGCGCCTTGAGCGTGGCATCCCCGGTGCACCCAAGGTCAAGCTCGAGGGCATCGTGCCTTTCCTCGACCGTCTGGGCAAAGCCATGGATGCGGAACCGGGCAGGTTCCCGGTTTGGAATGGCGAGCTATACCTGCAATATCACCGGGGCACACTGACCTCGGTGGCCAAGAACAAGGCCAATAACCGGAATTCGGAACGCCGCCTGCGCGAGCTGGAAATGCTCGGCGCCATCGCCCTGGTCACGGCTGGTCACGCCTATCCCAGCGAAACGCTGGCCGAGTTCTGGGAGCTGGTACTCATCAACCAGTTCCACGACATCCTGCCGGGCACGTCCATTCCAGAGGTCTATGTCGACAGCGACGCCGAATATGGCCGCATCTTCTCGACGCTGGATTCGGCCAATGGTCCCTGGCACGCCGCGGCGCAGGCGGCTACCAAGCCGGGCCCGGATCAACTTCGCCTGATCAATTTCACCAGCCAGACCCGTTCGGGCCTCGTCCATCTGGGCGCCGGGGTTTCCGACGACGCGGCGCTCGCGACAGCCTCAGGCACCCAGCCGGTGCAGAAGATCAACCGCGCCGATGGGTCGACCGACACGGTCGCTGCGGCCGCCGAGATGGCACCACTGGGCTGGACCGGCGCGCAGCTCGTTCCTGGTGGCGCCGCCACCGAGACCGAACTTTCTGTCTCGGCAAGCCATCTCGAGAATGCGCTAATCCGCGTCACCTTCGACAAGGCCGGCGAGATGACCTCCGTGTTCGACAAGACTCGCAATCGCGAGGCTCTCGCGCCCGGCGCCAGGGCCAACCGCCTCATCGCCTATGAAGACAAGCCGATGGAGTGGGATGCCTGGGACATCGATCGGTATTTCGAGGAGCAGTCCTGGCCTCTCGCCGACGCCAAGGCCGATATTTCGGTGGTCGAAACCGGTCCGCATCGTGCCGCCATTCGCATCGCCCGCGCCTATCAAAAATCGAAAATCGTGCAGGTCATCTCGCTGACGGCCGGCGAGCGGCAGGTCGAGTTTGACACTTTCATTGACTGGCAGGAGCGTGCGCAGGTCATCAAGGCACAGTTCGGTTTCGATCTCAACACCAGCGAAATCCGCTCCGAAATCGCCTTTGGGCATGTGACGCGCCCGACCCATCGCAACACCACCTGGGATCGTGCCCGTTTCGAGGCCTCGATGCATCGCTGGGTCGATATTTCGGAGGCCGATTTCGGCATCGCCCTGCTCAATGACAGCAAATATGCCTATGACTGCCACGAACAGTCGGTGCGTCTCACCCTGGTGCGCGGCTCCACGTTCCCCGATCCAAAGGCGGATTTAGGCGAGCATCGTATCCGCTATGCCATGCTCGTGCATGAGGGCGTCGCCGACCTCGCCGAGATTCCCCGCGCCGCCGAACGCTTCAACAATCCTGTCGCTGTGGTCGGTTCGCGCGCCATCGCGACGACACGGGCGAGCGAGTTCGGCGGCTTTAGTCTCGCCTCTGTGGATGCAGCCAATGTCACCATCGAGACGATCAAGAAAGCGGAGCAATCCGACGCTCTGGTGCTGCGCGTCTACGAACATGCCAATCGGCGCGCAGAGGCGACCATCGCCTTCGGCCTGCCGGTCAAGTCGGCCCGTATCGTCAATCTGATGGAAGAAGGTGAAACCGAGCCCTTGGACATCAAGGACAACAGCATCACGCTCAAGCTACGGCCGTTTGAAATCGCAACCCTGATGATCCAGACCTGAGGAGGCGCAAGTGTCTGACGTCACCCTGCGGGGCATCCGCAAGTCCTATGGCGCGCTGGAAGTGGTCCATGGCGTCGATCTCGACATCAAGTCGGGCGAATTCGTGGTGTTTGTCGGGCCTTCCGGCTGTGGCAAATCCACCTTGCTGCGCATGATCGCCGGGCTTGAACCGATCACGGGCGGCGAAATCAGCATTGGCGGGCGGGTGGTCAATGACGTCCCCTCCCCGCAACGCGGCATCGCCATGGTGTTCCAGTCTTATGCGCTCTATCCGCATATGAGTGTTTACGAGAACATGGCGTTTGGCCTCAAACTCGCCAAGACACCAAAGGCCGAAGTTGACCAGCGGGTGCGCGAGGCGGCCCGCATCCTGCAGATCGAACCTTATCTCGACCGCATGCCTAAGGCGCTCAGTGGTGGGCAGCGCCAGCGCGTTGCCATCGGGCGGGCAATCGTACGGGATCCCAAGGTATTCCTGTTCGACGAACCGCTTTCCAATCTGGATGCTTCTCTGCGCGCCCAGACCCGCGTCGAGATTGCCAAACTGCATGATACTCTCGATGCCACCATGATCTACGTGACCCACGATCAGGTCGAAGCCATGACCCTGGCTGACCGTATCGTGGTGCTCAATTCCGGGCGCATCGAGCAGGTGGGCACGCCGCTCGAGCTTTATCGCGAGCCGGTCAACACCTTCGTTGCCGGGTTCATCGCCAGTCAGCGCATGAACATCATTGACGTATCAGCGGCGGGAATTGGGCTGCAGCTACCGGGCGAGAAGACGCTCGCGATGTCGCATCCGCAGTTGTCACAGGCGCGAACCCTTGGGGTCAGGCCAGAGCATCTGGAACTCGCAGATGCAGGGACGGCCGATCTCAGCGGCAAGCTGGCGGTGATCGAACAATTCGGCGAATACGCGCTTGCCTATGTCGAACTGCCCGGCGGCGAGACCATCACCCTCAAGCTCGATGGGGCACCGGACCTGCAATTGCATGACACCATCCACATCAAGGTGCCGAACGGGGCGGTTCACCTGTTCGACGAATCCGGTCGGGCGCTGCGCTAAGCGCCCGAACCTGTGGCCACCGGTCTATGCCGCGATCTCGAAAGCGGCGCGGACCAGACGGCGGGTATAGTCGGTCGATGGATTGGTCAGCACCTCGCTCACCGGCCCCTGCTCCACGATCTTGCCGTGCTGCATGACCATGACACGATGGCAGAGCGCCCGCACAACTTTCAGGTCGTGACTGATGAACAGATAGCTCAGGCCCCTCTCGTCCTGCAGCTTGCGCAGCAGGTCGATGATCTGGGCTTGCACGGACAGGTCCAGCGCCGAGGTCGGCTCGTCGAGCAGGATGAATTCAGGCTCGAGCGCAATGGCGCGGGCAATGGCGATACGCTGCCGTTGACCGCCGGAAAACTCGTGCGGAAAGCGTTGCAGGATATTGTCGGGTAGTCCGGCATCACGCAGGGCCTGCCGGACACGATCAATGCGGTCGTTCCGGTTCTCGCCGATGCCGTTAACCACCAGCCCTTCCTCGATGATCTGGCGGATCGACATGCGCGGATTGAGGCTGGCAAAGGGGTCCTGGAAGACGATCTGCATGCGGCTGCGCAAGGGGCGCATGGCCTTGCGGTCACGGCCATCAATACGCTCCCCGTCGAACCAGATCTGGCCGCCCTGATTGCCGATCAATCGGATCAGGGCTTGCCCGAAGGTGGTCTTGCCCGAGCCACTCTCGCCCACAATGCCCAATGTCTCATGACGCATGAGCTTGATGTCGAGATTGTCGACGGCTTTCAGATCGAAGAAGTCGGGCTTGAAGAAGCCGCCGCGCTTGAGGGTGAAGGTGACTTTCACCTCCTTGCCCTCCAGCACCGTCTCGTGTTCTCCGTCCGCCAGCGGCAAGGCCGTGCCCTTGGGTTCCGAGGCGAGCAGGTGTTTGGTATAGGCGTGCTGCGGATTGGCAAAGAGCGCCTCGGTCTCGTTGTGCTCCTGCACCCGGCCGTTCTGCATCACATAGACATATTCGGAGAACTGCCGGACGATGGTCAGGTCATGGGTGATCAGGATCACCGCCATGCCGTATTTGTCCTTGAGGTCCTTGATCAGGTTGAGGATCTGGGCCTGGACCGTCACGTCGAGCGCCGTGGTCGGTTCGTCGGCGATCAGCACTTCGGGGCGGTTGGCGAGCGCCATGGCGATCATCACACGCTGGCGCTGCCCGCCCGATAGCTGGTGCGGGAACTGGTTGAGCCGCGCCCGCGGGTCTGGGATCTGCACCTCTTCGAGCAGCTTTTCGGCCCGGCTCATCGCCTCCTGGCGGGAGACACGATTGTGCAGGTGAATGATCTCGCAGATCTGCTGTCCGATGGTATAGACCGGGTTGAGCGAGCTCATCGGCTCCTGGAAGATCATGGCAATATCATTGCCGCGCAGCTTGCGCATTTCGCGGTCACCCATCTTGACCACGTCCTTGCCGGAAAGCGTAATCTGCGTTTGCGGCAGAATGGTCGCCCGCTTGGTCAGAAGCTTCATCAGCGTGCGCGCCGTCACCGACTTGCCCGAGCCGCTTTCACCCACCAGCGCAATGGTCTCCCCCTTGTGGAGCTGGAAAGAAACGTCGCGCACGGCGTTGACGGTGCCGCCCTCCACCTTGAAGTCGACACCCACATTGCGCGCGTTCAGGATCAGTTCGCGGCCATGCGTCCCCAGATCGTGACGTTCGGACGGAACCAGCTTGTTTTCGGTCATGGCTCTATCCTTAGTAGGGGTCGACGGCGTCGCGCAGGCCATCGCCCAGCGCGTTGAAGGCAAAGACGGTAATCAGCACGAAGATCACCGGCGAAAGGATCCAGGGATAGGAACCGATCACCGAGAAGGTGCCTGTGTCCTGCAGCATCAGGCCCCAGGAGATCAGCGGCGGCTTCACCGCAAAGCCCAGGAACCCCAGAAAGCTTTCGAGCAGGACGACCGTCGGAATGGCCAGCGTGACGGCCACGATGATGTGGCTGAGAACGTTCGGCAGGATGTGGCGCGTGATGATGCGGCCGTCCGATGCGCCCACGGCAATCGCGGCCCGCACATATTCGATGCGCGCCAGCGACAAGGTCTTGGAACGCACCTCGCGGCTCAACTGCGCCCAGCCCAGCACCGCCATGACGAAAATCACGAAGGTCAGGAACACATTGGATGGCGCCGTCACCGGGATCAGTGAGGTGAGTGCCAAATAGAGCGGCAATTGCGGGAATGCGAGCACGAACTCCACGAAGCGCTGCAGCCAGGCGTCGACAGCGCCGCCGATATAGCCCGATGTGATGCCGACCAGCGTTCCGACCACCGTGGTCATGGTGACCACGGCGAGAGCGATCATCAGGGAAATGCGCGAGCCGACAATGCCACGCGATAGAATATCGCGGCCGAATTTGTCGGTACCCAGCAGCTGGATCGGCCGCCCATCGGTCGAGCCAAAGAAGTGGATATTGGCCGGAATGATCCAGAGCAGGCGATACTCGTGGCCTTGCACGAAAAAGCCGGTCGGGGTGGGGTTGTCCTTTACGGCCCCGGTGAGCGGTTGAAAGGTAATCGGATCGAACTCGCCGGTATCGCCAATCGGATAGACATAAGGGATGAGGCTGAAATTGCCCTGGGGGTCCTCAAACGCGATCAGTTCCGGCGGCGCGAAGGGCAGATTGGGTTCCTTGGGATCCATGGGCGCGAAGAAATCGGCAAAGACCGAAACGACCAGCAGCATGACCACCAGCACAAGGCCGATCATGCCCATGGTCGAGCGGCGGAAGCGGCGCCAGACCAGGGTGGCATAGGTTTCGTTGCCAGCGCTGTGACGCGACACCGTGGGGGGCACGTCGGCCTCTTCGGCAGGCGTCGTTGCCGGACCGGCGCCGATATCGGTCGGAAGCGGGATGGCGGAATGGGTATCCTTGTCGGAGCGGGTCATTCGGCATTCCCTCCCAGGCGCACGCGCGGATCGAGGGCGACGAGCAACAAGTCGGCGATGATGTTGCCGATGATCAGCGTGGTGGCGAGCACCAGCATGAAGGTGGCAGTGACGTAGACATCGCCAACCCCCATGGAGCCAACAATGGCCGGACCGACCGTGGCGAGGCCAAAGACGATGGCCACCTCGATTTCACCGGTCAGCATGTAGGGCAGGACGACGCCCTGATAGGCCACCAGCGGATGCAGCGCGTTGGGCACGGCGTGCTTCATGATCACGGCGCCCTCGGGCAGCCCCTTGGCCCGCGCGGTCTCGACATATTGGGAATTGAGCACATCGAGCAAATTGGCGCGCATGACACGCATATTGTAGGCGAGCCCGCCAAAGGTGGCGATGAAGATCACCGGCCAGATATGGGCCAAAAGGTCGACGAAACGTCCCCAGCCCCAGGGCTGTCCGCCCCAATAGGCGGAGTTGAAACTGCCGATTTCGTTCACCCCCAATCGGAACACCAGGATGTAGAGAATGATGATGGCCAGCAGGAAGCGGGGAATGGTCATGCCCAGGAACGAGATCACGCCCAGCAGCGTATCGGCCCAGGAATACTGGCGGGTGGCGGCGATGATGCCTAGGCCGATGCCCAGGAAAGACGCCAGGATATGACAGGTCAGCGCCAGCATGATCGTGGCCGGCAGGCGCTCGGTCACCACCTGCCCGACGGGCTTGTTGTAGTAGAGCGAATGGCCGAAATCGAAGCGGGTGACGATGCCGGTGATCCAGCGGAAATATTGCACGACCAGCGGATCGTTGAGGCCATTGGCTTCGCGATAGGCTTCCGCCTGAATTTCGGCCTGCTCAGCGGGGACGCCGCCCTGGTTCATCAGCATGGAGCGGATGTAGTCGCCATAGTCGCCGGGAGGCGCCTGGATGATGGCGAAGGTCACGACGCTGAGCAGGAACAGCAACGGGATCGCGCCGAGAATGCGAATTACGAGAAAACGAAGCATTTAGAGGCCTCTGCGACACTGTTGAACGGGGCTGCCGTTCACCCCAGCCCTCTGCCGTTCAGTGCGAGGGGGCCAATCGTGGTCGTGGCACGATCCAGCCAAGGATATTGAACCGATACCCGGACACCTGCGGGGTGAGGTGCGGGCGATGCCGGCGGAACCCAGGGTCCCGCCGGCGGCTAGACGTTACATCGGGCCGTCGCTGCCCGGTTCGCCCGGAAGCGTTTCGGGATGCAGTTCGTAGCTGGCCTGCTTGTCCTCGGGCACATAGACCCGCTCGCGGATGATGTTGTCTTCAGCCCAGTTGAACATGAAGATCGGGGCACCAGCCGGGATATTGGCGAAGCGCTTGTTGATGATCAGCGCACCCGGGTACTGGGTCAGGCCCACCGAGTAGACGTTCTCGGTGAAGATCTGCTGATACTGCTTCATCAACTCGGCCCGTTCGGCATTATCGCTGGTGGCGATGAACGCGTTCACGGTGTCGACGAGTTCCTGTTCGAATGGGAGCAGGTCAAGCGTTCCGTCTGTGCCAGCGCGGTGGAACGGATGGGTGCGCGGCCCAGTGGGAGCAAGCGCCGATGTACCCTGCACAACCGACACCATTTCAGCGCCCTGGCGTTCCACGTTCCAGTCGAACTGGCCGGCCTGGGCCATGTCGTCACGGGCCGTGCCCTGCTGGAAGTTGGCGATGACGCGCAGACCAAGCGGCTCCATCATTGCAATCACGCCTTCGGCGAGATTGGTGTCGGTGCCATAATCGGTATTGGCCAGCAGGGTGATCTCCACATCGGCGCCATTGGCGGTGCCTTCAGGGAAGTTGCGGATGCCATTGCCATCGGTATCCTCAAGTCCCAGGCCGTCGAGCAATTCGTTCGCAGCCTCAAGATTATACGGATAATAGACGGTGGAATCCTTGTCGTAATAGGTCGTGCCTGCATAAAGGCCGCCGGGATAGATGGCGGTGAACGGGCCACGCACCAGCGATTCACCCAGCCGCTGGCGATCGACTGCCATGGTCACGGCTTTGCGGAAATCGAGATCGCGGTTGAGTTCACGCACAGCCTGGGCGCGTGCGTCTGGCTCACCCCAGCCATTGCCGGAGAGGTTCATGCGCAGAGCATAGCCGATGGTGCGGGCGCCAAACTGCAGGCGGGCCGGAGCGTCATCCTCAGCGGAGCGACGCAGGGCTTCGACATAACTTTCGGCCTGTTCAAGGTTGGAGAAGTCACCCGAACCGGCAACAGCCTGAACGTCACGATCAGCCCAGGTCGAGAGGCGATAGTGCATCTCGTTGAGATAGGGGAGCTGATTGCCCTGTTCGTCGACCTTCCAATAGTAGGGATTGCGACGCATGACGATGATGTCGTCAGGACGATATTCGACCGGCACCCAGGCACCCATCACCGGAATGTTGAGATATTCGGGCGGGAAGGCGTTCTTGTACTCATCGTAAGTGTTGTCCGAATAGTTCGGATGCTCAGGCTTGAGGATGTGGCTCGGCCCCGGACAGAACGTGCCATAGGCCATGGCATAGAGGTACTGGGTGGGGAACGCCTCCTTGAAGGTCCACTTGATCGTGTAGGGATCGAGCGCTTCGAGCGTGGTGCCCTGACCGAAGGTTTCCGGCGTGCCGCCGTTGAGCGGCGAAACGTTCTGGTCGAGAACATTGTCTTCCCAGTAGAACATCACGTCATCGGCATCGAACGGGTCGCCGTCGGACCATTTTGCACCCTCGATCAGGTGCATGGTCAGTTCCTTGCCATCCTCTGACCATTCCCAGCTCTTGGCCAGGTTGGGCATGGGCTCGAGTTCATCGGCCTTGATGGTGAAAAGCGGGCCAGTGCGCGTCAGACATTCGGAAAGCCCGATGTCGATACCGCCCCAACCCTGGCTTTGACCGCCAATATAGTTCCAGCCCTCTGGCCGTCCGCCGATGACGTGGCGCATGGTGTCGCCATAGACCCCGATACCGTCCGGCATATTGGCGGCCTTGTAGACCATAGGCTCTTTGGGCAAACGCTCACCGACCGGGGGCAAGGTGCCGGCGTCGACATATTTCGATGTCACCCAGTCGGGCTCGTTATATTCCGGCAAAGCCTTGTATTCGAGGATATCAGACACGCTGACAAAAACCGGCTCGCTCTGCGCCGAAAATTCGGGGGGATCGGGCAATTCGCCCGTCAATTCCTGCGCCGGCAGTGCCAACATCGACACGGACAGCAAAAGTCCTGCCCCGCCAAGGGCATAGATATGCTTTTTCAATAGAACCTCCCATCGCATACGGGGCAAAGAGCGGTCTCGCCCGGGCCGGATACTCCTCTTCCGACCCTGCCTCCGTGCATGGGCGAAGCCTAACCCTTGCCACACGCGAAGCAATCCGGAATGATAGTGACTAATTCCGGTTTTCTAAGAACTGCAGGAAAAGTATGACTGTTGTTGAAAGCCCTGGCCGGCCTTTGCGCGCAAGGGAGAAAGCGCCGCGTCCGACGCCGCGGCCGGACCGGAGTTTCTATGCCTCGGGAAAGGCGTTCGGGCGCTTCGGCATCCGCGCTTTTCCGCCCCAGATCATGCCAGAGCCGCATAGCCATGGCCATATCGAGTTCAACTGGCTGACCGAAGGCACGATGGACTATGTGTTCGACGGCGGACCGCTGTCGGTCGGCGCCAATCGGCTGGTGGCCTTCTGGGCCGGTATTCCGCACCAGACCGTGGGCCTGCACGATGTGGACAATGCACGCCAGCTGAACATCTACCTGCCGATGGACGCTTTTCTGGAGATGCCACAGCTTGGCCGTCTCACCGAGACGCTGATGGGCGGGGGCGTTATTCAGCTCACGCCCGAGTGCATCGGATTGGAAACGCTGGAACGCTGGTATGGCGACTATCGCAGCGGCAATTCCCTGCGCTCCGATCTGGTTCGCGCCGAAATCAGCACCATGTTCCGTCGCGCTGCAATTACAGGCTGGGATACCCTATTGCCGGCGTGGGTGGAGATGTCCGGCGCCCGCAGTCGAACCGCCAGCCCCGTGCGCTATGTTGTGCGTATGGTGCGGCACATTGTTGAAAATATCGCTGACCCGCTCTCGGTTGAAGACATCGCGGATGTCGTGGGGCTCCATCCCAACTACGCCACGAACCTGTTCACCAAGGTCATGCACATTTCAGTGCAGAAATTCGTCACCCGCATGCGGTTGATCCGCGCCCGCAGTCTGTTGTTCGACAGCAATCTGGCGATCGCCAATATCGCCTTTCAGGCTGGGTTTTCCAGCCAGACCCAGTTCTACGAACATTTCCGCAAGGCTTACGGCATGACCCCCAGCCAGATGCGGGAAAACAAGATCGCCTGACCTAACCCATCTCCTGCACGATGCGCAGAAACTCGGCATGCCCGAGGGCCTGTTGCGCGGCGCCGCGATATTCCCGAACCAGAGATTCAAACGTCTCGCGTGCGAATTGACGCAGCTTGGGTGCCGCCTCCATCTCGCGCCGCGCCAAAGACTGATCGAGCAGGCCCAGCCCGTTCAGCACCGGATAGTGCAACTGGGTTTCGATATGGGGCAGGCCGCCGAGATAATTGGGAAAATGCTCGGCCCGCGGCATCTGCTGTTGCCAGCGGGCGAGGCGCTCCTTGGTTTCCGGGTGTAGGCGGTTGGCCCGCACCTCCCGCCAGAAGGGCGTATCGTCGCGCTCGGTGACGTAGTGGGTGTTCACGAAGGTCCGAAAGTCGTCGACCTGCCGCCCGACACGGGCATTGTAATCGTCGCGCGCCTTCTGCTCGATCCGCTCCGGGCGATCCATATAGCGCTGCGCGAACAGCATCATCTGCACGATGGTGCCGTGGATCGAGGTAGATTCGAGCGGCTCGAGAAAGCTTGAGCTCAGGCCGACAGCAAGACAATTGCCGATCCACGCCTTTTCCAGCCGTCCGATCTGGAAGCGGATATCGCCGCGCACTTCGATCTCGCGACCGAGCGCGGCCTCGACCTCGGCCTTGGCCTGGTCGGGTGTGGAGAATTCATCGGAATAGACATAGCCGCAGCCGAACCGGGTGCGCGTCGGGATCTGCCACATCCAGCCGGACCCTTGCGCCCAGGCGCGCGTATAAGTGGGGAGTTCTTCGTCGTCCTTGACATCGATCCAGAACGGCAGCGCCCGATTGACCGGCAGTTCGTGGGCATAGGATATCCAGGGGGCCTGCAACTCCTTGACGATGAGCTGCTTGCGGAAACCCGTTGCGTCGATGAAGAAATCTCCTTCGAGCCGCTGATTATCCGCCAGCACGAGCGCCGTGATGTCGCCCGTCTCCGGATGACGCTCGACGCCCTCGACCAGCGCATCGACCTTCTCGACACCCTTGGACTTGCTGGCGAAGAACTTGCCGACCAGTGCCTGATCGAAATGATAGGCATGGTGAAAGGGACCGAGTGGGATCAGGCCGCCATCAGGCTTGCGGGCAAAGGGCGCTTTCCACTGCTCCAGCAGAGGCTGAAACATATGCATGTCCTGCACCGGGCGGCCCGCCGCAACGGCATAGACGTTAAGGTAGTCGCTTGGTGCGCCAGCGGGCGGCTGCACCACCTGGTGCGGATCATCGATCGGGCCGTAATAGGTATAACCCTTGCGCCGCCAGTCCTCGTGACGAATGCCCAGCTTGAAGCTGGCATCTGTCTTGCGCATGAACTCGAGTTCGTCGATGCCAAAATGCCTGAGCAGCACTCGAAAGGCGGCCGTGGTCGCTTCGCCAACGCCGACCGTGGGGATCTTGCTGCTCTCGACCACCGAGAGGCGAAAATCCAGCCCCCGCCGCCGCGCCTCATCCTGAAGGATGAAAGCCGCGATCCAGCCCGCCGTGCCGCCGCCGACGATGACGTAATGGGATGGTTCATCCATGCCCTGTCCTCCCTGGGGGCTAAGCTATGGACGGGCGCGAACTCCGGCAAGAACAAAGCAGGGCGTAGCTGTGGCCTTCTTAGAAAACCGGATATTTTTGACTGGGAATTCCTTGGCTGCGTGCGGTGTGATTTGTTCGGCAATCTGGGCCCCCACGCGATCCTTGGCGACCTCAAGATCATAGGTCGCCTGCATGCCGATCCAGAACTCCGGACTTGTTCCGAAGAACCGGGACAGGCGTAGGGCCGTGTCCGGCGACACTGCTCGCTTTCCCTGCACAATTTCGCCAATGCGAACCTGCGTCACCCCTAACGCCTTGGCCAGCGCATATTGCGTAAGCCCCATGGGCTTGAGGAAATCTTCGAGCAACACTTCACCCGGATGGGTTGGTGCAAAATCCGCCATAGCGCACCTCAATGGTAGTCCACTAATTCAACCTCAAACGCGTTCCCGTCACAAGAATGCAAAAAGGTCCCCGGTGAACCGGGGACCTTCCCAGGCGCCGGGAGGAGCGCCGGAGGACCTAGTGATGCGCGCCACTCATCTCGCGCAATTCTTCTACAGAGCGTACGCGCTTGCGCGCGGCACCCTCCCAGTCGCGGGTCTTGACCGTCGACTTGGCAATGCGTTCCTTGGCGGCGGGCACCGCGTCGGCGTATTGGGGCAGCCACTGCGCCTGCGCGACCACCATTTCGTCGACCATGGCCCAGACCTCGTCCGGGGTGCAGATGGCGCCGACCAGCGGATCGTGCAGCACGGCGAGTTTGAGCGTATCGATATTGCCGGTCATGGCCGCTTCAACCGAAAGGCGCTGCACCGAAACCGAAACCGAGCAGGTCGCCGCGCAAGCCGTGGGCAGGGTGATGCCTTCGACCATGTTGATGCCGAAACGATCGACATAGCCGGGACTTTCGATAATGGCGTCATCAGGCAAATTGGTGATGATGCCATTATTGCGCCGGTTGAAGTGACCGCGATAGGGCCGGCCGGTCTCGATGGCCTCGATGATATAGCTGGCGTGTTCGCTGGTGCGCTTATGCTGGGAGAGCGGCTTGTTGGCCTGCTCCTTGAACATGGGGAAATCGGTTTCGAACCAGTTCCGGCGCTCAGTCGAATAGCGCAGATAGCCGCCGGTTTCGCCGTGAATCCAGTCGCTCATGTCGATCCAGCGGCCGATTTCCTCGGGGCGCTTGCGATACCAGGGCAGGTATTCGCTGAGGTGGCCATTGGACTCCGTGGAATAGACGCCGAAGCGCTTGAGCACGTCGATGCGCACTTTTTCCTGCTTGGAGTAAACCGGATGCTTTTCGAAGGCAGCGATCAGCTCGTCGCTCTCGATCTTCCGGCCCTTGGCACGGATGTCGATATACCAGGTCTGGTGATTGATGCCCGAGCAGACATAGTCCAGCTCGCCATCTTCGACGCCCAGCACCTGCGCGATCTGGTGCGCGCCGTGTTGCACGCCATGACACAGGCCAACCACATTGACCCCGCCATACATCTCGGCCGCCCAAGTGTTCATGGCCATGGGGTTGGCATAGTTGAGGAACAGTGCGCCGGGTTCAGCGACCTCGCGGATATCCTTGCAGAAATCCAGGATCACCGGGATATTGCGCTGGCCGTAGAGAATGCCGCCGGCACAGATGGTGTCGCCCACGCATTGATCGACGCCGTATTTGAGCGGGATGGAAATGTCGGTCGAAAAGGCATCCAGCCCACCGACGCGGACGCAGGACATAATGTAGTGCGCGCCCGTAATCGCCTCGCGCCGGTCGGTGGTCGCCGTCACCTTGGCCGGCAGGTTGTTGACCGATACGATCGTCTCGATGATCTGTTTGACCATGTCGAGATTGTGCGGATTGATATCGGTCAGGGCGAATTCGCAATCGACGAATTCGGGCACCTTGAGCAGGTCCGAGATCAGGGTTTTGGTAAAGCCGACCGACCCAGCGCCGATCACGGTGACCTTGAATGACATATTTCCTCCCTGTGCGCCGCTGAGCGCTAACAGTCTGTGAGCAATAACTAGCCCCAGGCGCCTGTTCGTTGTAGAGAAAGCTTGTGCGAACCTGGGTAATTTTGTGCTCACCTCTCTGCTTGAACATGGCTTCGACATTCGTCATCTCACCGTGCCGCGCAGCGTTGCGCCGCTCCATTGCATGGCGGTCAGCGCGGGCTATGAACAGCGCCGCAACGAGGTTTATTCCTGGGATGGCATGAAGCGCGGCACCGCGCCATTCCTGGTCATCCAGCACACGACCCGTGGCGAAGGACGGCTCGATTATGCAGGGGTGCAGTATCGGCTGACACCGGGCAACACCATGCTGGTGACCATGCCGCATGCGCATCGCTACTACCTCGAACGCGGCGGGCACTGGGAGTACTTCTGGCTGCTGCTCAATGGCCGGGAGGCGCTGCGCCTGGCGCGCGAAATCCTGGACACATCCGGCCCGGTGCTGTCATTGGCGGACACGCAGATCGACCGGCTGGCTGCCACCACGCTGGATGTATTGACAGCCACGGACCCGACGCCCGGCCAGGTTTCGGTGCTGGGATATGGGGCGATGGCGGCACTGCATGACGGGGCCTTCGGCACCAGGACACCGGAAGAAACCACCCTACCTGCTGCAATGGAGCGGGTTGTTGCCTTTATCGACAACAACCTCTCCTCCACGCTTCAAGTGGGCCGGCTAGCCAATATCGCTGAAATGAGCCGCGGTCATTTTGTGCGCCGCTTCACCGCATCGCTTGGACAGTCACCCTCCGAGTTTGTACTCGCCCGAAGGCTGGAACGAGCCGAGCGTTTGTTGCTGGCCACGGAGATGGGTGTCGGGGAGATCGCTGGCCTCGCCGGATTTAGTAATGCCAACTACTTCGCCAAGGTATTCCGAAGAAAACGCGGTGCGGCGCCGCTCGAGTACCGCGCCACCCGCTTTGAGGCTGGCTAGGGCGTCTGGCGGAAACGATCAAGGCGGGTCAGCGTCTCGGCGTGATATAGAACGGATCCTGTCTTGTTGAATCCGGCCTTGTTCGCCAAACGGACGGACGCGGCATTGCCCGGATCGATGATGCAGCAGATTTGCCCAATGCCGGTCTTGTCGGCCCAGTCTAGCACCACCGCCAGCGCCTCGCTGGCCAGTCCCTGGCCATGAACATCGGGATGGAAAGCCCATCCCGCCTCCGGCGTCTCACCAAGAGCAGGTGTGCAGTCGCGACGAAAATCGGCCAGTCCCACATCCCCGATCATGCGGCCGCTGCGGCGATCAACAACGGCAAAATATCCATAGCCGAGCATTTGCCAGAGCCCGCCATAGCGCAGAATGCGCCACCACACCTGTTCCCTGGTTGACGTGCGACCGCCGGTGAAGCGCGCGACGTCCGGGTGCGCCCAGATCGCGTGACAATCGGCCAGATCGTCACCGACATGGGCGCGCAGCACCAGACGATCGGTGCGTAGCTCCGGGATTGTCGCGATCATCCCGCAACAACCGCCGCGCGGGGCATCTCTGAGAAGATTTTGGCCTTGCCATCGCGGATCATGACGATCTCCTCGAGCCGCAGACCGAAGCGGCCTTGCAGGTAAATGCCTGGCTCGATGGAGAAGACCATGCCTTCATCCAGCACTGTCTCGCTGGTCCCCGTGATATAGGGCGCTTCATGCACGTCGATGCCCAGGCCGTGACCCGTGCGGTGCAGGAAATGAGCGCCGTAGCCGGCCTTGGTGATGACGTCGCGCGCCGCCTTGTCGACGTCTCTGGCTTTTGCGCCAGGAACCGCCGCTGCCAATGCCGCCTCGACCGCCCGATCGACAATGGCATGAACCTCCGCAAAGCCCTCGGGTGCAGAGCCACAATAGCCCACCCGGGTCATGTCTGAGGGATAGCCATTCACCCGGCAGCCGGTATCGATCAGCACGGCATCGCCCGGCTTGAGCTGGGTTGAGCCGGTGTGGTGATGCGGAAAGGCGCCATTGGGGCCGAAGCAGACCGAGCAGAACACGGTCGTGGCACCATTGGCCAAGTAGCAGTCGTCGATCAGTCCGGCCAGGTCGATTTCGCTCATGCCGGGCTTGAGAGCGGCGAAGGCTGCCTCCACTGCCCGGTCATTGAGCAGATGCGCTGCCTTAATGGCCTGGTATTCAGCCTCGTCCTTGCGCGAACGCAGATACCCAACGGTGTCCTGCGTGAAGCGACGCTTTGCACCGGGGAGCGCATCGATCACCAGAAGCGCAAAATCGGCGCGCATGGTTTCGTCAAGCACGACGGACGGCGCTTTGCGGTCGATCTCCGTTGCGGCAAGCAGTTGTTCCAGCGCCGCATCCGGGCCGTCGGCATCGGCCCAGGCGAAGAAGGGCAAGTCCGTGTGCTGGCGCGACGAATCCACATTCAGCGCGGGCATCAGGAAGCCGGCAAAATTCTGGCTGACCATCAGCATGACCGGACGCTCATCGCCATGCGGCGAGAGGTCGGCAAGATAGCGCATGTGGCTGGACGGACCAATCACGACCAGATCGGTGTCCGTCTCGGCCATGCGGGCGCGCAGATTGTCCATGCGGCTGGCAAGCGTGGGATTCATGAAATCTGTCCTGAGCTGAAAGTGTGGCGGAGCCAGGCGGGAGGAGGAAATGCCCGGCTCCGCGTCCGGCGGCCCGATGGTCAGGGCCGCCGAATGGGTAGGGACCAATCAGTCCTTGGTCACGAGGCGGTAGTAGACGAAGTCCGAGTTCGACCCGTTCACATAACCATCGACATTCTCGCCCATGGCGATCTGCAACTGGGCCTGGAACATGATGACGATCGGGCTTTCAGCCTGCACCTTCTTCTGCAACTCGACATACATCTCGTTGCGCTTGGATTGGTCGGATTCCGCCAATGCGGCGCGGACTTGCTCGTTCATTTCTTCCGGCACGGCCCAGGCATTCCGCCAGGTGGTGGTTGCCGTGTAATTGTCGTCCGAATTGTCCGAATTATAGGCGAATGCCTTGGCGTTGGAGTGCGGGTCCATGAAGTCCGGGCCCCAATAGAGCAGCATGGCCTCGTGAGTACGGTCCCGGTACTTGGTGATCACCTGGGCGCCGGTGCCGGGCAGAATGTCGAAGTTGATACCGGCTTCGGCAAAGCTCGCCTGCAGCGACTGGGCCATATCGGTGAAGGGCGCCGAATTGATCACGTCGAGCGTGACATTGATCGGAGTTTCCACTCCGGCATCGGCCAGGATCTGCTTGGCCTTCTCAACATCGTAGCTGAACGGGGTTTCGTCATAGGAGCCCGGGAAGCCTTCTGGCCAGAAGGCCTGATGCTTTTCCATCTGGCCCTTGAGGAAGCTTTCGGTCATGCCGTCATAGTTGACGAGGTAGCGTGCGGCTTCCCATAGGGCGGGATCAGTCAGGCTCTCGGTCTTCTGGTTGAACGAGAGGAAGTGCACAGCGGCCTGGGGGAAGGCTTCGACCTTTACCCCATCACCCAGGCTGGCGATCTGGTCAGGGGTCAGGTTCTTGGCCATGTCCACGTCGCCCGAGGTCAGCAGGAGCTGCTGGGTCGCCGCTTCAGCAACGTGACGGATGAGCACCTGCTTCATGGCAGGCGCACCATCGAAATAGTTCTCGTTGGCGGTCATGCGGACCAGTTCCGCCGGACGATAGTCGGTCAGCACGAAGGGACCCGAACCGGCCGAATTGGTGTTGAGCCAGGCATTGCCCCAATCGTCGCCTTCAATGTGCTCGCTGACCAGCACTTCGTCGACGATCGAAGCCGGGCGCGAGGCCAAGACGTTGAGCACGAAGGCCGAAGCGAAGTCGCCATCCCACTTGATGGTGACGGTGTTGCCATCGACGGTGACCATCTCATCGATATTGTCGGCGTTCCAGCCAAGCTGGGTCAGAATGAAGGACGGGGTGAGGTTCAGCGTCACGACGCGCTTGAACGAAAACAGCACGTCTTCGGCGCGGACCGGGTTGCCCGAGGCAAAAGTTGCGCCCTCGCGCATGGTGAAGGTGATGGTCTTGGCCGCTTCGTCAGCGGTCCATTCCGTGGCGAGACCCGGCGCCAGGACCGTGGTGTCCTCGGCGGCATACTGCACCAGGTGATCATAGAGGTTGGCGTTGATCTCGCCGGCCGAAAATTCATAGGCCTGCGCGGGGTCCAGCGCGACGATATCGTCGATATTCTGGGCGATCACCAGCGCATCGGCGGGCGTTGCGGCATAGGCGGCACCTGCCGCCAGCGGCAGGGCAAGTGCGGATGCCATCAGGGCTGCTCTAAAGAGCTTCATGTGCGTTTCTCCTTGGGATTGGGTTTCTTGCGGACCGGCTTATTGGCGCCGGCTTTGGGTTTCGCCAGGACAGGACGCGGACGTGCCGTGGAGCGAAAAAGCGCCAGCGTGCCGGTCCAGAGCAAACGGGCAGGCTGGTCGGTGTGGTTGGACCAGGAATGGGGGCGATTACCGCGGAAATGCAGGCTGTCGCCGGCATTCATCACCATTTCCTCGCCATCGAGACGCTGGGTGATCGATCCTTCGAGCACATAGAGGATTTCCTCGCCCTCATGCGCCACGGTTTCCGACTGGTAGCCGGGCGGCACGACCATCAGGAAGCTTGAGAGCTGGTTGCCCGGAAAATCTGCCCCCAGGCGCTCATAGATGATCGATGAGCCATCGAGCGAGAAGCGGTTGCGCTCCCCTGCCCGCGTGAGAGCATTGTGTGTGGCAGGTGCGGAGACGAAATAGTCGATCGACACTCCGAGTGCCTTGGCGATCTGCGCCAGCGTCCCTAGCGAGGGGGTGGCATGGTCCCGCTCGACCTGGCTGAGGTAGCCCACCGAAACATTGGCGGCTTCACCCAGCGCCATCAGGGTCATGTGCTGCTGGCGGCGGCGCGCACGGATCAGCGAACCCACCTTCGGGTGCCCTTCATCCAATCGTGCTGCGCTCTCCGCCATGTTCGATCCCACCAAAATTTTTTTGATATAAGCAAAGTTTCTTGTATGGTGAAAGCGAAATATGAAGCTTTTCGATCTGCTGGCACGTCAAGCCGGCGGCCATAAGCGTTTGTTTCTCCGGAAGGATTTCAAGTGGCGATTGATCAGCAGAGCGCGGCGCCGGAGCCGGCACCTGGTGCAGCGAGCAGACGCATCGTTCGTGGCTTTTCCACAACGGGCGGCTTCGTCGTAACGCTCTTTCTGACCTTTCTGGGCCTACTCGCTATCACCTTCTTCATCGGCCGGGTCATTCCCATCGACCCTGTGCTCGCAGTGGTTGGCGACCGGGCGACGCAGGAACAGTATGACGTCGCCAAAATCGCCATGGGGCTCGATCAACCGCTCTGGATGCAGTTTTTCAGCTATGTAGGCAGTGTGTTCAAAGCCGACCTTGGCATGTCGGTCTCAACCGGTCGGCCGGTTATCGAGGACCTGTCCCGATTTTTTCCGGCCACACTCGAGATGGCCACGCTGGGCATCCTGATTGGCTGTGCCATCGGCATTCCGCTCGGCGTCACTGCCGCCGCCCGACAGGGGTCATGGCTCGATCAGATTATCCGCGTAATCGGCCTGCTCGGCTATTCCGTGCCTGCGTTCTGGCTCGGCCTGGTCGGGCTTGCCCTGTTTTATGCGCGTCTGCGTTGGGTCGGCGGCCCTGGACGGCTCGACATTTTCTATGACGGGCTGGTGCAACCGGTCACCGGCATGATTCTGATCGACAGCCTCATTCGCGGCGAGATCGACATCTTCTGGAACGCGGTTAGCCACATCATCCTGCCCGCCGCAGTGCTGGGTTTTTTCAGCCTCGCCTATATTGCCCGCATGACGCGCAGCTTTATGCTGGACCAACTCAGCCAGGAATTCGTCACCACCGCCCGGGTCAAGGGCGTTCCCGAGCGCGTCGTCATCTGGCGCCACGCCTTCAACCCAATCCGCGTGCCGCTGATCACCGTTATTGGCCTCTCCTACGCAGGTCTGCTGGAAGGCTCGGTGATGATCGAGACCGTGTTCTCCTGGCCGGGCATCGGCAATTACCTGACCACCGCCCTGCTCAATGCCGACATGAACGCGGTGCTCGGGGCAACGCTGGTCATCGGTGCCGTCTTCATCGTCATCAATAAGGTTTCGGACGTGCTCTACCGCGTCCTCGATCCGAGGGCCCGCTGATGAGCACCCGCGACTGGCTTCTGGCCGATTCTCCGACTTCCCGTCTGCAGGCCAATGTGGGACGCGCCTATCGCGTGTTCACCGCGCTGATGGGCAATCCGCTTTCCGTACTCGGGGGTGTGATCATTCTCGTGCTGCTCCTGACAGCAGCCTTCGCGCCCTGGATCGCGCCTTATTCCCCCGTTGGGCAAGACCTGGCCAACCGGCTCATGCCTCCCTCGGCGACGCACTGGATGGGTACGGACGAACTGGGACGCGACATTTTTTCCCGCGTGGTCTGGGGAAGTCAGATCACGCTGACCATCGTGTTGCTGGTGGCGCTGATTTCGGCGCCATTGGGCCTCTTGATCGGCGCCATCGCTGGCTATTTCGGCGGCTGGGTGGATCGTATCCTGATGGGGTTCACTGATATCTTCCTCTCGCTGCCCAAGTTGATCCTGGCGCTGGCCTTTGTGGCTGCGCTTGGTCCCGGCATCAACAATGCCATCATTGCCATCGCCATCACCTCCTGGCCGGCCTATGCCCGCATCGCCCGCGCCGAGACGCTGACCATTCGCAATGCCGAATACATCCAAGCCGTGCAACTGGCCGGGGGCGGACCGATCCGCCTCATCGTCCAGCACATATTGCCGCTCTGCACCTCGTCGATGATCATCCGCGTCACCCTGGACATGGCCGGCGTGATCCTCACCGCGGCGGGCCTTGGCTTTATCGGTCTTGGCGCCCAGCCCCCGCTGCCCGAATGGGGCGCGATGATATCGCGCGGGCGCACGTTCATTCTCGATCAATGGTGGGTCGCCACCATGCCGGGCTTTGCCATCATCATCGTGTCGCTGGGTTTCTGCTTCCTGGGCGACGGATTGCGCGATGTCCTGGATCCCAAGAGCGAGGGCAAGAATTGACCGAGCGGAAGACACAAAAGACCAGCGAGGGGAAAAGCTGATGGCCCCTCCCCTACTCACGGTCGAAAACCTGCGTGTCAGCTTCCCCACCCATGCCGGGCGCGTCGAAGTGGTGAAGGGAATATCCTTCACTCTCGGCCGCGAACGCCTCGGCATTGTAGGTGAAAGCGGGTCGGGCAAGTCCATGACCGGCCGCTCGATCCTCAAACTCATCCGCAAGCCGGGCGAGGTCACGGCCGACCGGCTGGAATTCGACGGCCTCGACATCCTCGGCCAGAGCGAAAAGCAGATGCGCGCCATCCGCGGCGCCCGCATTTCGATGGTCATGCAGGATCCCAAATTCTCGCTCAACCCGGTGATGACCGTGGGCGAGCAGATTGCCGAAGCATTGGTAACGCATCAAAAGCTGCCGCGGCGCGACGTGCAGGCGCGCATTATCGAAATGCTGCGGGCCGTCCGCATCAACGATCCGGAACGTGTGGTTGGTCTTTTTCCGCATGAAGTTTCAGGCGGCATGGGCCAACGCATCATGATTGCCATGATGTTGATCCCCGAACCCGAATTGCTCATTGCCGACGAGCCGACCTCGGCGCTCGACGTATCGGTGCAGGCGCAGGTTCTGGACATCATTGATGAACTGGTGCGCAACAAGGGCATGGGGCTGATCTTGATCAGCCATGACCTCAACCTGGTCAGCCGCTATTGCGACCGCATTCTGGTGATGAACGCCGGACGCGTTGTCGAGGAATGTGCTGCCGGCCAGCTCGAAAACGCACAACACCCCTACACCAAGGGTCTGCTCGCCGCCATGCCGGTGCTCAACGAGACCCGCGACGAACTTCCCGTGCTCGACCGCACGCAATGGGCCGGCACGTGAACGCCATAGACCTCAAAAATCTCGATATTGCCTATGGCGACACCAAGGTCGTCTTCGATGTGAACCTCTCCATTCCCGAGGGCGAAAGCTTCGCGCTGGTTGGTGAGAGCGGGTCGGGCAAGTCCACCATTCTGCGCGCCATTGCCGGCCTTGCTCCGGATTGGACTGGCTCGATTTCCGTGATGGGTGAGGCGCGCAGCCACCATGTGGACCGCAAGGTCTCAAGGCAGGTGCAGATGGTGTTCCAGGACCCTTATGGCTCGCTGCACCCGCGCAAAACCATAGATGCTGCACTGAGCGAACCGTTGGCCATTCATGGCATCGGAAATCGCGGTGAGCGGGTTGAGGCCATGCTGTCGGCGGTGGGGCTGGACCAGCGTTTCCGCTTCCGCTTCCCGCACCAGTTATCCGGCGGGCAACGCCAGCGTGTCGCCATTGCCCGTGCCCTCATGCTTGAACCCAAGGTCATGCTGCTCGATGAGCCGACCTCGGCGCTCGACGTGTCAGTGCAGGCCGAAATCCTCAACCTCTTGAAGCGCCTCCGCCGCGAACAGGGCCTCACCTTCTTGCTGGTTACCCACAACCTGCCCGTTGTGAGCTTTCTGTGCGACCGCCTTGCGGTCATGCAGCAGGGCCGCATTGTGGAGATAGCTGATGTGGCCCAGCTCAAATCCGGCGATTTGCGGGAGCCCTATTCGCGTGAATTGCTCGCTGCGACCGAAACGGGGACGGGCGCCTCCGCGCTCGCCCATCAGACTATCAAGGAACCTCCAGTAGAATGACCAACGCCGCCCTCGCAGCATTTGACGCCGCCATTGCAATTGCCAAATCCCCGGAGGCCGCCTTCAAGGCCCTGCAGGACCTCGCTCAAGCCACTGTGGGTGCAAAGCTCTTCACTATCATGACTGTCGACATGACGGCCGAGGTGGCGCGGCGGGCTTATACCAGCGACCCGGCCAACTACCCGGCTTCGGGCACCAAGCCGATCAATTATGGCCCCTGGTTCGATATCGTCCACAAGCAGCGCCGGTACTTCGTCGCCAACACCATCGAGGACATCGCCGAGGTCTTCTTCGATCATGAACTGATCAACCAGCTTGGCTGTCAATCAGTGGTCAATATGCCGATCATCCTTGGCAACGAGCTGGTTGCCACCATGAATATTCTCGATGTCGAGGGCTACTACACCCCGGAGCGCGTGCAGATGGTGCGCGATGTCCTCTCCATTCCGGCAAAGCTGGCTTTGCTGGTCGCCGAAGGCTGAATGCATCAGGGGGCGGGTCCCGCCACCCCTGCAGGGAGAGACGGGACCCGCCTCGCGTCTAGAGCGCCGACGCCATCAGCGATGCGTTGCCACCTGCTGCCGTGGTGTCGATGCAGACATGGCGCTCAAGCTGAAGCCTGCCGATATCCCCCGGACCTGACAGCAAGGGCAGTAGAGCGCCGGTCCTCTGGCTCAGCGCCCTGCGAATGCTTCTGAGCTGATTTTCATTACCGAACCAAGCCACTGCATCGAAGTCCGTTCCCAGGCGCAGCTGCTCCAAATCCACGTCGCCGCTTTCGAAGCGACAACCGCCTTTTTTGGCCATTTCGATCTGGGCAGCCAGATCTTCCGGCGTGGGACCGAGGCAAAGCAGCGTCCCACGTGGGACGGCACTGAGCCTGTTGCTCTCACCTGTTGGTCCCGGAAGGTCGAGAACGCCTTGCTGTAGTGATGAGCTCCCTTGCGTGAACCGCGGCAGATAGTGAGGACCACCGGCCTTGGGGCCTGTGCCAGAAAGACCCTCACCGCCGAAGGGCTGGCTGCCAACCACGGCGCCGATCTGGTTCCGGTTCACATAGATATTGCCGACGTGAACAGCGTGCGCCAAACGCTTCACACGCGAAGAAATGCGGGTATGCATGCCAAAGGTCAGGCCGTAGCCTGAATTGTTGATGGCAGAGATGACTTTTTCTAGCTCGTCACCCTTGAAGCGCGCGACATGGAGGACCGGGCCGAAAATCTCCTCGGGCATCTCCTCAATGCCGGCCACCTCAAGCACCGTAGGGGCGACAAATGTGCCGCCATCTGGTGCCACCAGCTGGTGCACTATGCGATCCTGCCGCGCCGCGACATAGGCATTGATCTTGTCCCGCGCCGTCGCATCGATGATGGGACCAATGTCATTTGCCAGGTTCCAGGGGTCGCCAAGCGCCAGCTCGTTCATCGCACCGACAAGCATGCTGAGAGTTCGTTCATATGCTTCCTCCTGGACGTAGAGGATGCGCAGCGCGGAGCAGCGCTGGCCTGCCGATTGGAACGCTGAAGCGATGATATCGCGAACCGCCTGCTCGGTCAGTGCGGTTGTGTCGACCACCATGGCATTGAGGCCACCGGTTTCCGCAATCAGTGGAGCGGTTGGCGACAAATTATCGGCCATGGCTCGCTCGATGTAACGGGCCGTTGGCAGGGAGCCGGTGAAGGCAACGCCAGCCACGCCCGGGCTGGAGGTCAGTAGCCGACCCACCTCAGGGCCACCCGGTAGAAGCTGCACTGCGTCAACAGGCACTCCAGCCTCATGCAAAAGCTGCACGGCACGCCAGGCAATGAGTGGGGTTTGCGGCGCCGGCTTGGCCAGCACGGGACTACCCGCCACCAAGGCGGCCGCAATCTGGCCGGTAAAGATTGCCAGAGGAAAATTCCACGGCGAAACACAGACAAAAGGACCGCGAGCTGGAGCGTTCAGGCCCTCAGCCTCATCGGCATAATAGCGCAGGAAATCCACGGCTTCCCGCAGCTCGGCTACCGCATCGGCCCAGCTTTTGCCTGCCTCACGGCCCAAGAGTGCAAAGAGTTCGGCGGCATTGGCCTCGTAGAGATCTGCCGCGAGCCGCAGCAGGCCGGCGCGCTCCAATACTGGGCGTTTGGACCAACTGCTAGCCTTGGCTATCGCCAGCGCCTGTTCGACCTGCGCCGCGCTCGCCTCGGTCACCAGGCCCACCTGATCGGCGTGATCGGCGGGGTTGATGACGGGCCTTGTCTCACCATCGTCTCCGCTCATTGCACCGAGGCATTTGGCCTCCCACTGGTGATACCGGAAGTGGTTGCGAGCCGCTTCCATGCGTTGAAAGGCAATCGGGTCGGTGAGATCCAGCCCCGCGGAATTGCGGCGACTGCCGAATATGGAAGCGGGCTGCGGGATCGCTGGGTTTGCAACAGCATCTTTCAGTGCCAGGAGCTTGCCAATGGGGTCCTCTGCGACGGTTTCGGCCGGAATGTCGTCATCAGCGATCTGATAGACGAAGGAGCCGTTCGCCCCATTCTCGAGCAGGCGCCTGACGAGGTAAGCCAGCAGATCTTTATGGGCGCCAACCGGCGCATAGATGCGGGTCGTCGTCCCCTCGTGCCTGCGCAGCACATCGTGCAGTTGCTCGCCCATGCCATGCAGACGCTGAAATTCGTAGCTCGTCCGAGAGCAGCCCGCCTGTTCAGCCAGATGCAGTACGGCCGCAGCCGTATGGGCATTGTGCGTAGCAAATTGCGGATAGACATGCTCTGCCGCAAACAATTTCCGGGCTGCCGCGATGTAGCTTACATCAGTGGCCGCCTTGCGGGTATAAACCGGGTATCCCGGCAGGCCGAGGACCTGGGCCCGCTTGATTTCGGCGTCCCAATAGGCGCCCTTGACCAGCCGCACCATGATCTGCCGGTCGAGCCGGGCGGCCATGTCCTCCAGCCAGTCGATCAACGGCAAGACGCGCTTGCCATACGCCTGCACGACCACGCCGAAGCCGTTCCAGCCGGCCAGTTCGGGCGTCTGCAACACGGCCTCGATCACGTCGAGCGACAGGTCCAGACGATCAGCCTCCTCGGCATCGATGTTGAAGCCCATATTGGCCTTGGCAGCCACGAGGGCCAACCTGCGGGTCACGTCGACCAGTTCGGTCATGACACGGTCGCGCTGAGCAAATTCGTAGCGCGGATGCAAGGCGCTGAGCTTGACCGAAATCCCGGGATTGTCTCGGACCGAGCCATGTATGCACTGCGGTGCAAGGGCATTGATCGCCCTGAGGTAGGCGTCGAAGTATCGGCCCGCATCGTCCGCTGTGCGCGCTGCCTCGCCCAGCATGTCATAGGAATAGCGATAGCCCAATGACTCCGGCTTGCGGGCGTGAGCAATGGCTTCATCGATCGTTCTGCCGAACACGAACTGACTGCCCATCAGTCGCATGGCATGGCCCACCGCCGTTCGGATGACCGGTTCGCCCAGACGCGCCACAGCCCGGTGCAGAGCAGACTTTGGGGCGATCTCGGGGTCACCGAGCACCTCCGCCGTCAGGTTCAGAGCCCAGGAGGAAAAGTTCACCAAGGGGCTGTCCGAGTGACCGAAATGGCGCGCCCAATCCGCCCCGCCGACCTTGTCATGGATCAGGGCATCAATGGTTTCGCTGTCAGGAACCCGCAAGAGCGCCTCTGCCAACGACATCAGAGCCAGCCCTTCTTCGCTGTCGAGGCCGTATTCGGCCAGGAAGCTCTCCATCAGTCCGGGCCTGGCGCTGCGTCGAACCGCCTGAATCAGGTCGGCGGCGCGCCGTGAAATCCGGTCGCGCTCGACCTCATCCAGTCCGGCCTCAGCGATCAATTCGTGCACGAGCGTGGCTTCGTCGGCCTGGAGCTGGGAGCGAAGGATCTGACGGGGAGAGTGTTCTGGCATTCGCGTTCAATCCTGATGGGTTGACATATGATGCCAGAAGGACTTCAGCCGTTTCGCCTAATCTGCTATCCAAAGACAGCCGATTGGAACAGTTAGATGCACAAATGACAAGCAAAGCACTATGATCGCCTCGGTCAACAGTCCATTGGACCAGATAGATCGTCGCATTGTGGAGGAATTGTCTCGCGATGGCCGGATCAGCGTCGCGGAACTAAGTCGTAGGGTCAATCTGTCGAAAACCCCTTGTCAGGCACGCATTCGACGCTTGGAGAAGGATGGATTTATCCTTGGCTACCGCGCCGTAATCGATCCTACGCGCCTGGGCCTGCCGCATGTGGCCTTTGTCGAGGTTCGCCTCAGCGATACGAGAAAGGCGGCGCTGGAGGCCTTCAACAAGGCGGTTCGGGCGCTTCCGGAGGTTGAGCAGGCGCATATGATCGCCTCAAGCTTTGACTATCTGCTGAAGGTTCGGACCAAGGACATCGCTGCCTATCGGGAAGTTCTGGGAGAGAAAATCTCAGCCCTTCCGCACGTAGCGCATACGTCGACCCATGTCTCGATGGAGGCAGTCAAGGATGATGCGGAGTGGGCACCAATAATCAAGGCACGACCTGGCAGAACGGTGACACAATGAAGACGATTTTAGTTGTCGGAATCGGCACCGGAAGTGCTGAGCACATGACGATTGCGGCGATCGAGGCGCTGAACCGCGCCGATGTGCTCTTCATTCCCGAAAAAGGGGCCGGAAAATCGGACTTGGCGGACATTCGGCGGGGCATTGTCACGCGCTTTGTGCGTGGGGCTGAGCCGCGCCAGATCGGCTATGCGGTGCCCCGCCGGGAGGTCCAGGACCCCCAATATGAACGAAGCGTCGCGGACTGGCATCAATCGCTGGCCGACATCTACGCGGTGTTGATTTCCGATGTTCCGGACAACGGCACCGGCGCCTTCCTGGTCTGGGGTGATCCGGGCCTCTACGATTCCACACTGCGCATACTCGAACGGGTGGAGGAGCCCATCCGGGTCGAGGTGATTCCCGGCATAACCGCCATCCAGGCCCTGACCGCCGCGCATGGCATTGCGCTCAACCGCATCGGCGAACCGGTCCTGATCACCCCGGCCCGCAAGCTGGGGCCAGTAGAGACCGATACGGTTGTGATGCTGGACGGCCAGATGGCGTTCCGTGATGCCGATCCCGACCTCGAGATTTTCTGGGGCGCTTACCTGGGTACACCGGATGAAATCCTGGTCGCGGGCCGTCTTGGCGATGTGGCCGACAGAATTGTCAACATGCGCACCATTGCACGGCAACGCCATGGCTGGATCATGGATACCTATCTTCTGCGCAAGCCGGAGTAGTGCTCGCCACAGCTGCCTGATACTGATGGAGTATGAGTTCAGGACCGAACAGCATCCCTGCCGCCTTGCTCGCCGGAACTGCCGACGGACCGGCCCGGCGCGGCGCCTGCCCCACGCTGCATGTACCCATGCAGACTGGGGACGGATTGCTGGCGCGCCTCCACATTGTCGGCGGACGGCTCACCTTGGCACAGCTTGCGACCCTGGCAATGCTGGCCGAGCGCCATGGCAACGGTCTGCTCGAGATCACAGCGCGCGGCAATCTCCAGGTGCGGGGCCTGCGTCCCGAAAGCGCACCCATATTTGCCCGGACCGTCAGCGCGCAGATACCGATCGAGGGTGGGCTTAATATCGACCTGTCGCCTCTGGCCGGCGACGACCCAACGGAGCTTGCCGATCCGCGCCCATTGGCCGATGCGATCCGCAAGGGCGCCGAGAAACTGGCGGGGCGTCTGGCCCCCAAGGTCAGCGTCGTGATCGATGGCAGCGGACAGGTTTGCTTGGCAGCTCTCAAGGCCGATATTCGCCTTGTGGCGCTGCCCACCGGTGGCTGGACAATCACGCTGGGCGGCGGCAAGCCACAGCGGGTTGATGCAGAGGGCGCAACTGCTACCGCGCTTGCCGTGCTGGGCGCGCTGGCCGCAATCGGGCCGGAAGCTCGGGCCACTGATCTGTTCCCCTATGCTGGCGATCCCGAGTTGTTCGCCAAGCCCTGGCGATCCTCGTTCAATCTCGCGCAGGGAAAAGCAAGAGCGATCGCCCTGCCCTTCGGCTCCGCCCGGAGCAGCGAGATCATAGCGCTCTGCGAAGCGGCGAAGGCCGCCGAAGTCCAGAACCTGCGCCTCGCGCCAGATCACACCCTGCTGCTCGACAATGCACCGGACGATTTGATCGTCAAAGCAGAGGCTCTTGGTTTCATCACAGCGTCCGAGGACGCCCGCTGGCGGATCAGCGCCTGCATCGGGTCGGCGGGATGCGCCTCGGGCCATATCCCGGCGCGAGAAATGGCGGCAGCGCTTGCGCGAGAGCTGTCCTCTGGGAAGCACCTGCACGTGTCCGGTTGTTCCAAGGGTTGCGCTCATCCGCGCCCGGCCGACCTTACCCTTGTCGGACGACCCGATGGGATTGGTCTTGTCATCAATGGCCGCGCGGGCGATACGCCTCGTCAGGTTTTGGATACCGTCACGGTTCTGGCAGGCGGCATCCCTTTTCAGGATGGGCAATGACCCGATATGACTACATCAAGGTCGGCGAGAGCATCTATCGCCAGTCCTTTGCCATCATTCGCGCCGAGGCTGATCTGAGTGCCTTTGCCGATGACGAGGCCGAGCTCGCCGTGCGCATGATTCATGCCGCCGGCATGGTTGAAGCCGCCCAGCATTTTGTCTTTGGCCCCGGCTTCGTTTCCGCCGCGCGTGTGGCCCTCAATGCCGGCGCGCCCATACTGTGCGACGCCGAGATGGTGGCACGCGGGGTCACGGCAGCGCGCCTGCCCGCGGACAATGCCGTTATCTGCACCTTGCGTGATCCACGCGTTCCGGCCCTGGCCACCAGCATCGGCAATACGCGCTCCGCCGCTGCCTTGCATCTCTGGGACGATCATCTGGAAGGGGCCGTTGTCGCCATCGGCAATGCCCCCACGGCGCTGTTCCATTTGCTCGAAATGTTGCGCGACGGTGCGCCGAGGCCGGCAGCCATCCTTGGCATGCCGGTGGGATTTGTCGGCGCGGCCGAATCCAAGGATGCACTGGCCGAAAACTCCTATGGCGTGCCCTACGCCATCGTGCGCGGCCGGTTGGGCGGCAGCGCCATTACTGCGGCATGCCTCAACGCATTGGCGAGGCACGGGCTGTGAGTGGCAAGCTATTTGGCGTCGGGACCGGTCCGGGCGATCCGGAATTACTGACCCTTAAGGCAGTCCGCGCCATCGCCGCTGCCGATGTCGTGGCCTATTTCGCCAAGCGCGGCAATGCCAGCAATGCCCGCGCCATTGCGTCGGTGCATTTTCGTCCAGACCAGATCGAAGAGGCGCTGGATTATCCGGTGACCACCGAGATCGACCGCCGGGAAAACGGCTACAAGACGCAGATCGCCGCCTTCTATAGCGAGGCTGCTACGCGCCTTGCGGCCCATCTCGATGCCGGACGCGATGTTGTCGTGCTCAGCGAGGGGGATCCGCTCTTTTACGGCAGCTATATGCACCTGCATCTGCGCCTGGAGCCGAGCTATGACACCGAGGTTGTTCCCGGCATCACGGCCATGTCGGGCTGCTGGTCCGAAGCGGGACTGCCGCTGGTGCAGGGCGACGATATCTTGACCATACTGCCCGGCACACTGGATCGGGACGAGTTGGCGCGGCGGCTGGGCAATACACATGGCGCTGTGATCATGAAGCTGGGGCGCAACCTGCCCAAGGTGCGTGCTGCGCTCGCCGATGCGGGCCGGCTCGATCAGGCAGTCTATGTGGAGCGAGGCACAACCGCCGGCGGGTTCTCTGTTGCCCTTGCGGACAAGACGGACGACGAGGCGCCCTACTTCTCCCTGGTCCTGGTGCCCGGCTGGGAAAGCCGTCCATGACCGGCAAACTGGTCATTATCGGGACGGGACCGGGCAATCCGGACCAGATGACGCCGCAGGCCCTTGCAGCGATCGGGGCGGGCGAGCAGTTCTTCGGTTACGGGCCCTATCTGGACCGGCTCGAACTGCGACCCAACCAGACCCGTGTGGCCTCTGACAATCGCCAGGAGATCGACCGTGCGCGCGCCGCACTCGACGCCGCCTCCAAAGGTGCTTCGGTCTGCGTGGTGTCAGGCGGCGATCCAGGTGTGTTCGCCATGGCGGCCGCCATTTGCGAAGCGGTGGAGACAGGCCCTGAAACCTGGCGCCGGCTTGATATCATGGTGCTGCCCGGTGTTACGGCCATGCTGGCGGTTGCCGCACGCGCCGGCGCGCCGCTGGGGCACGATTTCTGCGCGATTTCGCTGTCGGACAACCTCAAGCCATGGGAGTTGATCGAGCGACGGCTGCGCGCGGTCGCCCAAGCGGGTCTCGTCATCGCGCTCTATAATCCCATTTCCCGGGCGCGGCCCTGGCAGTTGGCCACAGCGTTCAAGATCCTGCGCGAGGTGCTGCCGGTCAGTACGCCGGTGATCTTCGGTCGCGCCGTGGGGCGTCCCGACGAACGCTTTGCAGTGGTTCCCCTTGGTGAGGCGGATGGGCAGCCCGCGGACATGGCCACTTGCGTCATCATCGGTTCGGCCGAAACGCGGATCATCGCGCGACCGGGTCTGGACCCGCTCGTCTATTCGCCCAGGGGAGTTGAGATATGACCGGCCGGTGGCTCTCCATCATCGGTATCGGTGAAGACGGGCTCGACGGTCTGTCTTTGACAGCGCGGGCAGCCATCGCCGAGGCGGAGATCGTCTTCGGCGGAGAGCGGCACCTGGCTTTGGTCGCGCCAATTGTCTCCGGCGATACGCATGTCTGGCAGACACCGTTCTCAGCCTCTATTGATGCCGTTCTGGCAGCGCAGGGACGCAAAGTCTGCGTGCTGGCTTCTGGAGATCCATTTTACTTCGGGGTTGGCGCGACGCTCAGCCGGCAAGTCGACCCGGCACAGATGCAGGTCATACCGCAGCCCTCCGCTTTCAGCCTCGCTGCCGGTCGCCTGGGCTGGCCGATCCAGGAGGTGGCCTGTATCTCGCTGCATGGCAGGCCGATTGACCTGATCCGCCCGCATCTGCACCCGGCGGCGCGTATCTTGGCGTTGACCTCGGACGAACATGGGCCCGGAGCGCTGGCTGCGCTGCTGGTGGAGGCAGGCTTTGGCCGCTCGATCATCACTGTGCTGGAGGCTTTGGGAGGACCGTCCGAGTCCGTACGGTCGCAAATGGCCGATGGCTTCATGCTCACCGGAATCAATCCACTCAATATTTGCGCCATTACAGTCGCGCCGCTGCCGGGCGCGCGCATATTGGCGCTGACGCCGGGGCATGACGACGCGCTCTATGAGCATGACGGGCAGATTACCAAGTGCGATATTCGGGCCATGACACTGGGCGCGCTCGCGCCGCGCCGGCACGAGGTCCTCTGGGATATCGGTGCAGGCTCGGGCTCGATCGGCATAGAATGGATGCTCGCCGATCCCAGCCTGCATGCCGTCGCAATAGAAAGCGATCCGGAACGCGCTGCCCGCATCGCGCGAAATGCGCGCAAGTTCGGCGTGCCGGAATTGCGGGTCGTCAATGGACTGGCGCCGCTTGCTATGGCCGGACTGGCACCACCGCACGCCATTTTTGTCGGTGGCGGCGGCACCGATCCGGGGGTGATGCAGGCGGCAATCGAGGCCCTGCGGCCCGCCGGTCGCCTGGTCGCCAACGCGGTGACTTTGGAGATGGAGCAGGTGCTGCTTGCCTTGCATGCCCAGCATGGTGGCGAACTGGTGCGGCTCTCGGTGGCGCATGCGGCGCCCCTGGGCGGTGTCACCGGGTGGCGTCCGGCCATGCCGATCACCCAGTGGCGCTGGAGCAAGCCATGAAGGTGCATTTCATCGGCGCTGGCCCGGGTGCGGCGGACCTGATCACGGTGCGCGGGCGCGACCTGCTCGCGCGCTGCCCGGTCTGCCTTTATGCCGGGTCCATCGTGCCCAAAGAAATGCTCGACTGGTGTGGGCCGGACACGCGGCTGGTCGATACCGCTCCGATGTCGCTCGACGAGATCGAGGCGGAGTATATTCGCGCCCGTGACGCTAATGAGGACGTAGCCCGGCTGCATTCGGGCGACCTGTCCATCTGGAGTGCGGTGGCCGAGCAAATGCGGCGGCTCGACCGGCTGGGCATTGGCTATACGCTGACGCCCGGTGTTCCGGCCTTTTCGGCAGCGGCGGCGGCGCTGGGCCGTGAATTGACCATACCGGCGGTCAACCAATCTGTCGTCCTCACCCGCATCGGGGGCCGCGCGTCCCCCATGCCCGAGGGCGAAACGCTTGCCGCATTCGGCGCCACCGGAGCGACCCTCGCAATTCATCTGGCCATCCATTCGCTTGCGCGCGTGGTTGCCGAGTTGACCCCGCTCTATGGGGCGGATTGCCCGGTGGCCATCGTCGCTCATGCTAGCTGGCCAGAAGAGACAATCATCCGGGGCACGCTGGGCACCATCGAGCGGGCATTCAACCCAGCGATTGAACGCACAGCGATCATCTTTGTTGGCAAGGGGTTGGGCGCACAAGACTTTCGCGAAAGCGCGCTTTACGATCCCGATTACCAGCGCCGCTTTCGCGGGCGCGACGGACTTTAGGAGGCAGTACCAATGGCAAATCTCACCCTTCCCGAACTCAACGGCAAGGCCGTGCTCATTACCGGCGCTTCCACAGGCATTGGCGCCGCTCTGGCCAAGGCCTTTGGCGCGCAAGGCGCCATGGTCGGCGTGCACTATAATTCGAGCGAGGATGCGGCCCGTGCCGTGGCCGAGTCGGTCGAGGCCGCGGGCGGCAAGGCGCATCTGGTGCGCGCTGACGCTTCGAAGTCCGGGGCCATTGTCGGAGCGGTAGAGGAAACGGCGGACGCGTTCGGCCGGCTGGACGGGTTGATCAACAATGCCGGAGGCATGGTGGCGCGCCTGCCCTATGCCGAGATGACGGACGAGCACTATGACGCGGTGATGGACCTCAATGGCCGATCCGTGCTCGCCGCAACGCGGGCCGCATTGCCGCATATGAAGACCGCGGGTGGCGGCTTTGTCATCAACACCACCTCTATCGCCGCCCGCAACGGGGCCAGCGGTGGCGCGGGGCTTTATGGCTCGTCCAAGGCCTTCATCGCCAATGTCACACGCGGCATGGCCAAGGAGTTCATTCCCTTCGGCATTCGCGTCAACGCGGTGGCACCGGGCGTGATCGAAACGCCCTTCCATGAGCGCTATTCGACCGAAACCCAGCTCAAGGCCCAGCTGGCAACCGTGCCACAGGGACGGCTTGGTGTGGCCGAGGACTGCGTCGGCGCCTATCTGTTCCTCGCGTGCCAGAGCTTGTCCGGCTACATCATCGGCCAGACCATCGAGGTCAATGGCGGCATGCTGATGCCGTAACGGCGATCAGGCATCAGGCCTTGGGGTTCTTCGGCGGCACCTGCTTGAGATGGTCGAGCAGATAGGCATGTGTCGCCGCATTGGCGACGATGAGGCAGCCGGTGCGCTCGAAGATTTCGGCCCCCCTGCCCCACCAGTCGGTCACGACGCCGCCGGCTTCCTCCACGAGCAAGATGCCGGCGGCCGTATCGACAAAGCCGGTTTCCTCGAAATAGCCGGTCAGCCGCCCGCAGGCGACCCAGGCGCAGCTATTGGCGGCGCTGCCGACGATGCGGACGGCGCCGATGGGTGCCCGGATGGCGTCGAGCCGCTGATAGGCACCGGGGTGGAGCGACAGGTTCGGTGTGGGCAGACCCGTGCCGACGCACATCATGGCGACATCGGTTGAACGGCTGACCTGCAGCCGCTCGCCATTGAGAAAGGCACCGCCGCCCTTGCGGGCAGTGAACATCTCGTTGGCGACCGGATCATAGACGAGGCCGCACAGGGTCTGGTTGCCGCGCCGCAGGGCGATGGTGATGGTATAGTGCTGGCCATTGAGGAAATTCGTGGTGCCGTCGATTGGATCGACCAGCCAGCGATGCTCAGGGTCAGAGCCATCCACCGGGGCGAATTCCTCTCCGGTCAGGCTCCAGGTCGGATCGATCGCCAGAAGGCGCTTGCGGATCAGCTGTTCTGACTCGCGGTCGGCGTCGGACACGAAGTCGCCCGGCCCCTTGACCCCGATTTCAAGCTCCCGGAAGCGCTTGAAATGCGCCTGGGTCAGCGTGCCCGCCTCGCGGGCAGCGTCAATCATCGTTTCAAGTATGCTGTCGTAATCAATACTCATGCTGCAAGGGCCGCGTGCAGCCCCTCCGGATCGTCGGTGGTTATCTGGTCAACCTTGAGCGCCAGCAGGCGCTCGACCTGTTCGAGGCTGGCCGGAGTGACCTGGCGAATGGTCCAGGCGTCGATCGTCTTGCCGGCCGCGTGGATAGGCGTGACGATGTCGAAACCGGCATCCTGGGCGGCAAGCACCAGTTCAAACGCCAGATAAATCATGTCCGCCTGCGGAGCGGCCTCCACGGCCTCCCCAATGAAAGCCGCAAAGTCGCCCGTGGCCTGGAGCCGAGCCAGGGACGCGCCATAGCAGGGGTCATATCCGGTTCTAAGCGCCGGAACGGCTGCCGATAGCGCCCTTATGGCCCCAATGTCGCCGCCCGAGAGGATAAAGGCATCCGCTACCGGTCCGACGCTGGCGGCGAAATTGGCGATGGTCCGGTCGTCCAGTGCCGCGATCTCTTCCTTGAAGTCGAGCTGGAGCAGTGCCCCCTCTTGGGGCGGTTGCTCGGCCAGTAGGGCGCAGAGGTCTTCGAGCAGCATCACCCGGTCGGGCAGGACGGCGCCGGTATTGTCGCGCAGATGCAGGTCACGCAGGACGTTGGCTGCAGTGTCGCGCACCTGCCCGGTGCCCGTGGTCTCCTTGTCCAACTCGAAATTGTGCAGCACAGCGCAGCCATGATCGGCATGGATGACCAAATCGACTTCGACGCTTGCGCCCAGCCGCATGCCCTCGAGAATACGCGCGCCGGTAAACACCGGGTCGGTCGCCTTGCGGCGGGCGCGATGCCATTTGAGCCAGGTCCGGTGACCGTCCCGATCGATATGGAGCGGATGGGCCATCTCAGCTCCGATAGACGCGTGCATTGTCGCGATAGGCCGCCATGGCCTGTGGCTTGAGGTCAACTTTCTGCCCGGCGCTGAACAAATCGGGATGTGCGACCATCGACTTGAGACGGGTACCATCGGCAAGGTCGAGGTCGACCAAGCCATGGGTGCCGTAGTCGGTCACCCGGTGCACCTGAGCAACACCTGCATCAGACGCCTCAAGATCCAGCGCTTCGGGCCGAACGGCCAGGGTGGCCGGGCCATCTGGGATGGGTATGTCGAGCGCGAAATCGGCCCGGGTGAAGCGGCCCTTGGACACCTCACCCTCGATGAGGTTCATGGTCCCGATAAAGCCGGCGACAAAGGGAGTCTGGGGTTCGCGATAGACCACGTCCGGGCGATCGATCTGCTCGGTCCGGCCGTCGCGCATGACGACGATGCGATCGGCCATGGCCAGCGCCTCGTCCTGGCCGTGGGTGACGAACAGTGTGGTGATCTTGAGGCGCTGCTGGATATCCCGCACCTCCTCACGCAGGCGTTCGCGCAGGTGTTGGTCCAGACTTGCGAAGGGTTCATCGAGCAGAAGGATTTTGGGCTCGAGCACCAGCGACCGCGCCAGGGCCACGCGCTGCTGCTGCCCACCCGAAAGCTGGTTGACGCCGCGCGTGCCATAGCCGGCCAGGCCAACCAGTTCGAGAACATCTTCGACCTTTTCTCTGATCTGGTCCTGCGGCAACCCGCGCAGCTTAAGGCCGAAAGCCAGGTTCTTGAACACGTTCATGTGGGTCCAGAGCGCATGGCTCTGGAACACCATGCCGGTGGGGCGGCGCTCGGGTGGAAGATGGGTGATATCCTCGCCATCGATAGTCATCTGGCCCGAAGTGGGCCGTTCAAAGCCGCCCACCATGCGCAGCAAGGTGGACTTGCCCGAACCGGAAGGGCCGAGCAGGCAGACCAGCTCGCCGTCGGCCACTTCGAGCGAAAAATTGTCCACCGCGACGGTCGGGCCGGCGAAGATCTTGGAGACGTCGGTAATTTTCAGAACGGACATACTTGTTTCCCTAGCCGCCGAAACCGCGGGCGAAGGCGCCACCGCCAATAACGCGGCGGGCAAACATGAGAGCGATGAAGGAGGGCACCCACAGCATCACCGAGAGCACGGCGCCATACTGGATGACCATCTGATTGTTGATGAAGGAGATCATCAGCACCGGCATGGTGCGAATGCCCGGCGCACCGATCAGCCAGGCGCCTTCGGTCTCGTAGAAGGTACCGACAAAGCTGAGCAGAACGGCTGCGGCAATGGTCGGCCCGGCCTGCGGCAGGGTGATCGACCAGAACACCCGGAAGGGTCCAGCCCCCACATCCCGCGCCGCTTCTTCCATGCGCCGGTCCACCGATTGGAAGGCCGCGACCGGAATCCAGATCATGAAGAGCAGCGTGCCCACGAGTTGGATCAGCACCACGCCCCAGAAGGTGCCGATCAGATTGAGTTGCAGGAAGATCGCGGCAATGGCGATCAGGAGGCCGAACTTGGGGAAGGCATGCCCGGCCAGGAAGGAGAAGAACAGCACATTGCGGCCGGGAAAGCTGAGGCGCGCAAAGGCATAGGCGGCCGGCAGGCAAATGGCCGCCGAAAGCACAGTGACGACGGTGGACAATTGCAGGCTGAGGGTCAGCGCCGCCCAGACGTCGGCCCGTGTGAGGGTCTGGTTCCAGAACCGCAGGCCGAATTGCTGCGGGATGACATTAGGATAGCGCCAGACCTCGGTGAAGGCCCAGACACCGACCACCAGCAGCGGCACGATTACCGCCGCAGAGAGCAACACGGCAAAGACAATGCCGGTCCAGTCGGTCGGGATCCGCACCAGGGGCGGGCGCCGGGTCGCAATGGTGGCGGGAGCAAGCCGTTCCATCTCACTTCCCCTGATTGCGTGCGACCGAGCGCACATAGAACAGCCCGAAGGCAATGCAGAAGCAGAAGGTAATGACCGCCTGCGTGATCGCATTGAGCGGATCGTTCACCTCGCGGAAGGTGCGGTTCATGAACGGACCCATCATTTCGGGCGAAGCCGGCCCCAGGAGATACGGGAGGGTGAAGGACGAAAAAATGCCCAGCACGGCAAAGGAAATAGCCACCAGCACCGAATTGGAAATGCGGGGCAGAATGATGTGCCAGAACACCTGGAAGCGATTGGCACCCACATCGCGCGCCGCCTCGATCGCCTGGTTAGCGACATTGCCCAGGCCCGAGAGCAGGATCAGCACGGTGAGCGGGATATTGTCCCAGACCAGCCCGATCACTGGCCCCCAAGGAGTGAGATAGGGGGTGCGTATCTTGGGCAGGCCGACCGAATTGAGCAGGATATCGACCATGCCATTGGGGCCCAGCACCCGGATGAAGGCATAGGCCAGGATGATCGAGGGCACGAACATGGGAAAGATCGCCATGGCCTGCACGTAGGCGGGCAGCTTGCCGTGCGAAAAGCGCAGATAAAGCGAAATAGGCAGACAGATCGCCAGCAGCAGGATGGCGCAGACCAGCGTCGTCCACAGGGTGATCGTCAGATTGTTGATCGAGTACTGGTCGGAAAAGAAAAAGACATAGCTGTCGGGATTGAAACCCAGGACGCCGGTTTCATCGGGGCGCCATAGGGTACGCACAATGGCATTGATGATCGGCCAGATCACCAGCCAGCCAACCAGGAAAACAGGGATCGCGACGAGCAGGAGGCCGGTGGGCCTCCTGCTGTCATTGCTGTCGATAAGCGGCCGTGGTGCCGCCGGAGCCGCGTCGGTCACGAGTTGCGGTCGACGTTGGGAGCAACGTTGCGGTACCAGCCGTCATTGATCGGGCCGGACCAGTCGCCACCGGGGAAGGTCGGGATGGTTTTCGGCACGATGTCGGCGAAGCGCTCGCGCAGTTCCGGGGAAACATAGTCCCAGCTGACGCCCGGGAAACCGCCAAGTTCGGTCAGGATCGCGCTCTGGATTTCTTCGGACAGGATGAAATCGGCCAGCTTGAGCGATGCGTCGCGATTGACGCCGTTCTCGATGACGACGGAGCGGGTGAAGCCGCCGGCCAGCGCCAGGTCCTGAAGCTGCACCAGACCAGTGTCAGCAGGCAGGACCCCCTGGTCGATGGCCTGGAGCACCTGGTCCGACCAGACCGGGGTCATGGTGACCACGCCCTGCGCAAGGAGCTGGATCGACTGAGTGTTGCCCGAGGAGTAGGCGCCATTGTCGTAGAGCGACGGGGCGATGTCCTGCAGCAATTCCCAGGCCTTGCCGAGTGCCTCGTTACCGAATTCTTCGGTGTAGTTGTCGACCGTAAACTTGGACGGATCGAGGCCATTGGCCTGGTGAATGGCGCGACGCACGAAATTGCCGCCCGAACCGCCCTTGTCGGGACGGTTATAAACGAACTGGCCGGGATTGGCCTTGATCCAGGCGACCAGATCATCCCAGTTCTTGGGCGCATCGGCAGCGCTGAGCTTGGTGCTGTCATATGCCAGCAGGACCTGCGACCCGCGATAAGGCAGCGAGTAATCGCTCTCGATGGCCAGGGGATTGACCTTGTCGTAGTTCGACAGGCCGGCTTCCTTGATATTGGTGTAGATGCCCGCCTCGATGGCGCCGGCCGGCAGTTCGGCATCGGCAGATTCGAAGAAATCGGCCTGCGGATCGGTACCTGTCTCCTTGGCGGCCATCGCGCGCTCAGCGATCGAGATTATGCCGGCACCATCGCCCGCATCGACCAGATTGAGCGACACGCCGGGGTTGGCTGCCTCGAAGGCTGGTTTGACCGTATTGGCCCAGAAGTCGAGGATGTTGGTGTCCGAGCTGGTGTACCAGTCGATCACGCCTTCGGCGGCAAAGGACATGCGGGGCAGAATGGCCATGCCGGCCACCGTACCCGCGGCGGAAATCATGAATTGACGGCGTTTCATGTTGTTTCTCCCATCATGGCAACCGGGGCGGTCACCGCGCATTAACATGCCGAATGCGGAGGCGGCGTATCGGCTTGTCGCCGAGATGACGAACCCGGATCGGCACCGGATCGCCCGCCTCATGGGCCTCCTCCCTCTTCGCTTTGGCGGACGGAAGGCGGTCCCAATCTCAAGTCGGGTTGCACCTGCCGCGATACGCCATCGCAAGAACAAGACAACACCGAATAGCGATTGCACACAAGTGCATTTTTTCGCTCTACTGGGGACCTACATAGGGGCGTTACATAACGCTTTGATGACACAGTTTCCTTGCACACCTGTGCAATAACTCGCACATCGCGTTGCAAGCATGGGCGCAATCGGCAGAAAACTGCGGCTTTCGGCGTGGATCGCGGCGCCACGCAATAGCGCCGAAATGGCGTGGCCAGCGCGGTCTGCAGAAGGTAGTCGGCTAGCGCTTGCCGGGGCGGACGGATCGCCGCCAGACCGGGATCGGCTCGATCATGCGGCGCTCCGAAACAGCGCGTTGCGGCTGCAGCAACAAGTCGACAACCTCGTCAGCCATGGGATTCAAGGGCTGCCGGAACGTGGTCAATTGGTAGGATGCCCAGCCAGCCTGCTCGATGTCGTCAAACCCGACGACGCAGAGATCATCGGGAATCTTGAGGCCGAAATCCTGCCGCGCCACATCCATGAAACCCAAAGCGAGCAGATCGGTCACGCAGAACACACCGTCTGGCGCTTCGGAGCGGCCGAACACCCGGCGGGCCGCCTCCTGACCGGACTCATAGCTGGTCGGCCCAGCCTCGGTCACCACCACCTGCACCCCCTCAGCGGCGGCCGCCTCGACGAACACGGTTTCGCGCTCAACCAGGCTGGCCGTGCGCGCGTTTGAGGTGATCAGCCCCAATCTCTCACACCCGGCCCGGCGCAGCAGGTAAAGCGCCTCGCGCCCGGCCATGGCATTGTCAACGCCGAGATTGCTCGAGCCCTGCAGCCGTTCATCGCGGTTGATCAGGATGACCTGCTGCCCATTAGCAAGGCAGGTTTCGATGAGGGAGGCCGGCGGCGTGCCGGACAGCACGACTGTGGCGTCGGCACGATAGTTGAGCGTCTGCCGGAGCGCGGCCGACACGCTTTCAGTGTCGGTCCCGGTATTGATCACCATGGTGATCTTGCCCGAGGCCTGCAGCTTGCGCGTCAATACATCAACCATGCGGGCGCGAATGGGCGTGGTCATGTCCGAAACCACCAGGCAAACGATATTGCTGCGCTCGCGCAGGCCTCGGGCAAGATGATTAACGTGGTAGCCCAGCGCATCGGCCGCCTCGAGCACCTTGCGCCGGGTCGCCGCGGAAACGCTCGCGCCGTCGGTGAATGTGCGTGAAACCGCCGAACGCGACACGCCCGCTCGATCGGCCACCATTTGCGCACTGACGAAGGACGGGGGTTTCAATTCGCTCATCGCGTAGCCCTGACACAGGATACCAACGATAGTGAAGTGAAAATTGACCCCGTCAAGCCGTCCTGGCTAGATCGGCAAGACCCGCGAAAACTTCACTGCCCCAAGGGAGAAACTGCTCTCGATGTGGGCCACGCCATCGATCTGGGTAAGCCTTTCGCGCAGGAAATGCTCATAGGATTCCAGATCTGCGCAGACCACGCGCAACAGGAAATCGAACTGGCCGGTCATCAGATAGCATTCCATCACCTCCGGCCAGCGGCTGATGGCAGCGCCGAACGCATCGAGATTGCGTGCCCTTTGCTGTTCGAGCTTGATGGAGATGAACACCGACACCGGCAGGCCAACCGATTTCTGCTCGATATTGGCGCTATAGCCGGAAATGACACCGTCCCGCTCGAGCTGCCGCAACCGGCGCAGGCAAGGCGAGGCAGAAAGGCCGACCTTGTCAGCCAGAGCCTGAACCGTCATGCGGCCATCCTCCTGCAGTGCGCGGAGGAGCTTTCGGTCGATGGGGTCGATGCCGGACTTGGTGGTTTCCGCCTCAGATTGCGCCAATTTTGTCGATATCCTGCTCGGTATGCGAGATTGGCGATCAGATTAGACGGAAATCACCTCTGAGCAAGGCGTAATGTCAGACATATCGATTGGAGGAGCGGTATGGCAGGCAAGAGCATCGAGCGCATTGAAGCGATTGAGGCACTGACCAAAAAGTCACTTTGGCTGGCAAGCTGGATGGTGCACCACGCCAATCACATCCGGCCCAATCCCGATGGGGTCAAGGTTGGCGGCCACCAAGCCAGCTCCGCCTCGATGGCTGCCATGCTGGCCACACTCTATTTCGGCGTGCTGAAGCCTGAGGACCGCCTTGCGGTCAAGCCGCATGCCGCGCCGGTCTTCCATGCCATCCAATATCTGATGGGCCGGCAATCCCGGCAGAAGCTCATTGATTTCCGCGCCTTTGGCGGCGCCCAGTCCTATCCCTCCCGCACCAAGGACACCGAGGACGTCGATTTTTCGACTGGCTCGGTGGGCTTGGGTGTCGCCTTCACCGCTTTTGCATCCATGGTGCAGGACTATGTGCGCGCCAAGGACTGGTCCGGCAAGGCGCGGCCCGAGGGCCGCATGATCGCGCTGGCCGGCGATGCAGAGCTGGACGAGGGCAATATCTATGAATGCCTGCTGGAGGGCTGGAAGCACGGCCTGAGGAATTGCTGGTGGATTATCGACTACAACCGGCAGAGCCTGGACGGCGTGGTTCGCGAAGGGCTGTATGATCGCATCGAAGCGATCTTCAAGGCCTTTGGCTGGAAGGTCGTCACGCTTAAATATGGCGCCTTGCAGCGCGCCGCGTTTGAGGAGCCAGGTGGCGAGAAGCTCAAAGCCTGGATCGATGCCTGCCCCAATGATCTCTATTCCGCGCTGATGTTCCGGGGCGGTACGGCCTGGCGCGAACGCCTCAATGACGAGATCGGTGATCAGGGCGAGGTGTCCGCTTTGCTCTCGCGTCGGAGCGATGAGGAATTGGCGACGCTGATGGCCAATCTGGGCGGGATTTGCGTTGAGAGCCTGCTGGACCAGTTCGAGAGCGCAGATAATGAGCAGCCGACCGTGTTCATCAATTACACGGTCAAGGGCTGGGGCACGCCGCTGGCCGGGCACAAAGACAACCATGCCGGGCAGATGACCTCGGCCCAGATCGAGCAATTGCGGGCCACGCACAAGATCCGTGATGGGTATGAGTGGGAATTGTTCGAAGGACTCGAGCAGGCTGACGCCCTGGCCGACTTTGTCCGGAACGTCCCCTTCAATACGGCCGCTTCCCGGCGGCTGACGGCCCCGGCAGTGCCAACTATCGGCCCGCAATTCATCGGTACCGGCGCGACCTCTACCCAGGCCGCCTTCGGCCGCATTCTCGACGCGATCGCCAGGACCGACAGCGAGATGGCGCGCCGAATCGTGTCGACTTCGCCGGACGTGACCGTTTCGACCGGACTTGGAAGCTGGGTCAATCGGCGCAATCTGTTTGCGCGCAAGGAGACGGCCGACCTGTTCCAGAAGGAGGCGATCCCCTCGACCCAGAAGTGGCGGTTCACTCCAGACGGGCAGCACATGGAACTGGGTATTGCCGAGATGAACCTGTTCCTGATGCTGGGCGCGGCGGGGCTCAGCCATTCGCTGTTCGGCGAACGCCTGTTGCCCATTGGCACGCTCTACGATCCGTTCATTTCGAGGGGGTTGGATGCCCTCAATTATGCCTGCTACCAGGATGCCCGTTTCCTACTGGTGGGCACGCCATCGGGCGTATCCCTGGCCGGCGAAGGCGGCGCGCATCAGTCCATCGCCTCGCCGCTGATCGGCATGTCGCAGGACGGGCTGGCCAGCTTCGAACCAGCCTTTGCCGACGAACTGTCCGTCATCATCGATTGGGCCTTCGACTACATGCAGCGCACCGGCGATGCCCGGCCTGACCTCGCCGACTGGCCGCGCGACGTCACCGGCGGCTCGGTCTATCTGCGCCTGTCCACCCGCACGCTGGAGCAGGTGCCCCGCGAGATCGCGCCACCGCTCGCCGATGATATCATTCGTGGTGCGTATTGGCTGCAACCGCCTAGCCCGCAATGTGAAGTGGTCATTGCCTATCAGGGGGTTCTGGCCAGCGAGGCCATTGAGGCGGCTGCTAGGATAGGCGGCGACCGGCGCAGTGTGGCCGTGCTGGCCGTCACCTCCGCCGACCGGCTCAATGCCGGCTGGCAGGCCGCCCAGCGCGCAAGGCTGCATGGCGACTTCGAGACCACCAGCCATATCGAGACCCTGCTGGAAGACATTCCGCATCGCGCGCGGATAGTCACCGCAATCGACGCGCATCCGGCCACGTTGGGCTGGCTGGGCAGCGTCCTGGGTCACCGGACCACGGCGCTGGGCGTCGAGCATTTCGGCCAAACCGGAACGGTCACAGACCTTTACCGCCATTTCGGTATCGGCGCTGACGCCATCGAGGCAGCCTGCCGGCAGGTTTTCGGGCGCTGAGCGGGCCCCTAATCAACACCCACGCTGATAGGGAAAAGGAGAAATGCCGGGGTTGCCAAGCCCAAAATGATTTGTCAGACATATGTCATATGGCAGATTTGGGAACGATCTGCCCTGCCGCGGTGATCACCGCGCCAAGCAAAGTGACCAGACCCGAGGGGAAGGGCCTGGCGCATCAGGGAACGCCTACTGCTCTGCACAAGGAGGGAGCTCATGCATATCACACGCACACTCACCGCCGCGCTGGCCGTCGCCACCGCGTTGACACTGCCGGTCATGGCCCAATCGACCATCTCGGCGCCGGGCCAGTCCACCAGCGGCACCTATATGGACTATATGAAGACGGTCTATGACCGTGCCACCTTCGCCGAACTGCTGCAGGTGCCGATTGCCACCTTCGACAAGGAGTTCGAGCTGACACCGATGGCAGCGGAGAGCTGGAGCCAGTCCGAAGATGGCCTCACCTGGACGTTCAAGCTGCGCGAAGGCCTTGTCTGGTCCGATGGTGAGCCACTGACAGCCGAAGACTATGTCTTTGCCCTGCAGCGCGCCGCAACAACCGGCTACGACTTTGCCTGGTATTGGGATTTTGCCGGCGGCATCAAGGGCTGGAAGGAAGTCACGGAAGGCACTGCCGACGTGTCCACCCTCGGGCTTGAGGCAGTCGATGACCTGACAATTGAAGTCACCACCACTGCACCCAAGCCATATCTGCCGTCTGTCACCAGCCTCTGGTATCCTGTTCCCAAGCACAAGGTCGACGAGCTCGGCGACGACTGGGCGCTCAATGTCGACACCATCGTGTCCTCTGGCCCCTTTGAAATCGAGAGCTGGGAGAAGTCGAACAATTCCGTCGTCTTCACCAAGTCCGACACCTATACCGGTCCCTGGCAGGCGCAAGTCGACCGCCTTGAGGTCGATCCGACCCTGGGCGCCCCCGAAGTCGGGCTGCCGGCGTTTCTAGCCGGAGATGCCGATTATTCCTTCCTCAACACCGGGCAAGTGCCGGTCGCTATGTCGGCTGATCCGGATGGCATTCGCCGCAATGCCGTGTTTGCCACTTCATACCTGTCCTATGATCTGGAATCCGAACCTTTCAACAATGTCGATGTGCGCCGAGCCTTCTATTATGCCATCGATCGTGACGAGCTGACCTCCACGGTCCTGAAGGACATCGCCATCCCGGCCGGTTCGATCCTGCCGCCGGGCTATCCCGGGTACAATCCCGATGTCGTGGCGCAGGCTAGCTTCGACCCGGAAAAGGCCCAGCAGTTCTTGGCGGATGCCGGATATCCGAATGGCGAAGGCTTTCCCGAAATCGAAATCTGGATCCGCGAGGAAGGCGGCTACAACGGCGCCATCGTGCCGGCCATGGCGCAGTATCTGCAGGCCGAACTCGGCGAACACCTCGGAATTACCGTAAGCATCCGGCAGCTTCCCGGCGCGGACTGGATGGACGGGCTGCGGGGCGCAAAGAACAACATCTTCATCGCCCCGTATGAATACGACTATCTCGATCCGTCCAACTTCTACGGCATCTTCTACGATGGAGGACGCCACAACTACCATGTCGACGAGTATGATGCCCTGGTCGCAAAAGCGGACTCCGAAAGCGATTGGGACACCCGCTACGAACTCTATGCCCAGGCCGAGCAGGTCATGATCGACCAGGGTCTGATAGTGCCGCTGGTGCATCCGATCACCACGGCCATCATCTCCAGCGAGCTGAGCGGCGAGGCAACCGAGCCCAATTCGCTTGGCTTCACCCCACTGGATCGCCTTGGCCACTACTTCTTCACTCACCTGTCGAAGTAACCCAGCGATCCATATCAGGCGCCTCCCGGGCATTCCCAGCCGGGAGGCGCCATCAGTCTCGGGGACCAGTTCATGGCTTTGGTAGAAATTGCCGATCTCAAGGTCAGCTTCCGCCAATATGGCGGCACGATCGAGGCGGTGCGCGGCATCAGCTTTTCGGTCAATGACGGGGAGAGCCTCGGCATTGTGGGGGAAAGCGGCTCGGGCAAGTCGGTGAGTTGCAGCGCCCTGCTCCGCCTATTGCCGGCGACGGCCGAGGTCAGTGCGGCCAAGCTCGAACTCGATGGCATTGATGTGAGCAAGGCGCGCAAGGACGATCTGGCCCGGTTGCGCGGCCGCTCCGCTGCCATGATTTTCCAGGACCCGATGACGGCGTTCGACCCAGTCTTCACCATCGGGCACCAGATCGCCGAGACGATCCAGTCCCATCGCAATGTCTCCAAGCGCGATGCGCTCAAGGAAGCTGAAGACCTGCTACTGCGGGTCGAGATCAAGAACGCCAGCGACGTTCTCAACTATTATCCGCACCAACTTTCGGGCGGCATGCTGCAGCGCGCCATGATTGCCATGGCGCTGTCCTGCCGACCCAAGGTGCTGATTGCCGATGAGCCGACCACCGCGCTCGACGTTACGATCCAGGCGCAGATCCTGCAGCTCATCAAAAAGGTGCAGACCGAATTCGGCATGGCGCTGATCATGATTACCCACGATCTGGGCGTCATCGCCGAAACGGTCGACCGTGTGCTGGTGATGTATCGCGGCGAGGTCATGGAAGAAGGGCCGGTGCAGCAGATCTTCGATGCGCCGCAGCACGCCTATACCAAGCAGCTGTTGGCGAGCCTGCACGCCAGTTTCGAACGGTCCCGCGGCAGCGATAGCGAAACGCCAGCGCTCGAATTGAAAGGCCTGGCCAAGGCTTACCGCATACGCCGGCGGCGCGGGCTGTTTACCGATTTTTCCGACTTCCACGCCGTGCGCGAGGTCAACATCGCCTTACCCAAGAACCGCATCGTGGCCATCGTCGGCGAGAGCGGATCGGGCAAGACCACGACCGGCATGATGGCCATGCGGCTGACCGATATGTCCAAGGGCCAAATCCTCGTCGACGGGCAGGATATCTCCGCCCTTTCGGCAGAGGCTCTCAAGCCCTGGCGCAAGAAGATGCAAATCGTCTTTCAGGACAGCTATTCGGCGCTCGATCCGATGATGACGCTGACCCAGACGATTGCCGAGCCGCTGCATATTCACGGCATTGGCAGCGCCAGGGAGCAGGAAGAGACGGCGCTGGACTGGCTGGAGCGCGTCGGCCTCGACCGCTCTTACGCCAATCGCTATCCGCACGAGCTTTCCGGCGGCCAGCGGCAGCGCGTGGCCATTGCCCGCGCCCTGGTGCTCGAACCCGATGTGCTTGTGGCGGACGAGCCGACCTCGGCACTCGACGTCACGGTCAAGGCGCAGATCATCGGGCTGTTGAAGAAACTTCAGGCCGAGATGGGTCTTTCGATCCTGTTCATCAGCCATGATTTGTCGACGGTAAAGTCCCTCACCGACAGCGTTGTGGTGATGTATCGCGGACGTGTGGTGGAAGAAGCGCCGACCGAGCGGATTTTCTCGGACCCGCAGCACCCCTATACCCGCGCGCTGCTTGATGCGGTTCCGGCAACCAATCCCAAACTCAAGCGCGAGCGCACATTCCTAACTGCCGAGCAGATCGCCGCCCAGACACCGCGCCTGACCACGTTGCAGGCGGGCACCGCCCCGCACAGCGACCCGCAACTTGTCGCCATCGCCCCGGGCCACCGGGTCGAGGCCTATGTGACCAATTGAGGGAGAGGATCTGATGCTCGGCTATATCCTGCGCCGCCTCGTTTCGGTTGCTTTCACCTTCATTGCGGTGTCGATCATCATATTTTTGATGATGCATGCCGTGCCCGGCGGCCCGTTCGACGCCAATGACATGCCGGTCTCGGAAGCCGTTCGGGCCAAACTCATGGCGCAGCTTGGCCTGGATCAGCCGCTTTATGTCCAGTACCTCAAATATATGTGGGGCGTGCTGCATTTCGACTTCGGCGTGCCCTATCAAAGCCCCGGCGAGAGCGTGTTGCAACTGCTCTCCCGCGCCTGGGTGCCAAGCCTGGTGCTTGGTGGACTCGGCGTGCTTATCGGCGCTCCCCTCGGCATCCTGCTGGGCATGGCGGCCGCCCTTAACCGCAATAGCTGGATCGATTATCTGGCTTCCGCCGTTGCCACGATCGGGCTTACCATTCCGGTTTTTGTCACCTCGATGCTGCTCATCCTGGTGTTTGCGGTCTGGCTCAAATGGCTGCCCGCCAGCGGCTGGCCCAATCCGGAACGCTGGATCCTGCCCATCATTGCCTATGCCGCTATCCCCGTGGCCACCTATGCCCGCTACACCCGTTCGGCCATGCTCGACACGATGAGCCGACCATTCGTCACTGTGCTGCGCGCCAAGGGGCTCCCGGAGCGCCGCATCGTGTTCCAGCATGTGCTGCGCAATTCAGCCATTCCATTGGTCACGGTGTTCCTGCCCATGTTCATCGGCACAGCCACCGGCTCGATCTTTGTCGAAGCCATGTTCCGCGTGCCGGGCCTGGGGGCATATTTCGTCTCCTCCATCGAGACGCGGGACTACCCGCTGGAGATGGCGCTGATGCTGATGATCACCTTCATGTACTGCATCGCCTACCTCCTCTCCGACATTGTCTACGCCCTGATCAATCCGCGTATCCGCGTGGGAGGCGCAGAATGACCGATACTATCGCTACGCCAATTGCCGAGACCGCCCCGCCGCGCCAGCGCAGCCCGCTCTGGTTCGCCTGGCAGCGCTTCTTGTCCAACAAGGCGGCTGTCGCCGGCGGCATCGTGATGAGCATTCTCATCCTGATGGCGGTTTTTGCGCCGCTGATCACCCCGGTGCCACCCGAAGCGCAATTGTTCCTCACCCAATCGCTGGCCTTCCCCTCAGCCGAGCACTGGTTCGGTGTCGATAATCTGGGCCGCGATTTTTATACGCGCATCGTTTATGGGGCCCGCGTCTCGCTCTCCATCGGCTTTATCGCCGCCGGCTTCTCGGTGTTGATCGGCATTCCGCTGGGAGCGCTCGCGGGCTATTTCGGCGGCCGGACCGACTGGGTCATCATGCGCATCATTGAATTGTTCTCGGTGGTACCACCGCTTCTGGCAGCCATGCTGCTGGGTACGCTTCTACGCGGCGGCTACATGTCCATTGTTGCCATTGCCGCTCTGTTCGGCTGGGTGCAGGTGTGCCTCCTCGTCCGCGCCCAGGTGAAGGCGTTCCGGGAGAAGGAATTCGTCCGGGCCGCGCAGGCGCTGGGCGCCTCGCCCTGGTACATCATTCGCCGCCACCTCATACCCAATTCGATCAGCCCGATCATTGTCGGGTTCGTGCTGGCCATCCCGCTCGCCATGATGCTTGAAGCCTCGCTCAGCTTCCTGGGCATCGGTGTGCCGCCGCCCACCGCCACCTGGGGCCAGATGATCAATGAGGGCATTAATTTCATGTTCTACTACTGGCACCTGGCTGTCTTCCCGACGGCAGCGCTGGCGATCACCGTGCTCGCCACCTCGCTGTTTGGCGACGGATTGCGCGATGCCCTCGACCCCACCCTGAAAGGCCGCTGAACCGTGTCCGACAATCTCGCCCGGCACTTCCTCCTCCGTGAGGATGTCACCTTCCTCAATCACGGTTCTTTCGGCGCCTGCCCGCGCCCGGTGTTCGAGGCTTATCAGGGCTGGCAGCTCGAACTGGAGCAGGAACCGGTGGAGTTCCTGGGCCGTCGCCTGCACGATCTGCTGCGCGTGCCTCGCGAAGCCCTGGCGGCCGAGCTGGGGTGCAATCCCGATGACATTGTCGGCGTGCCCAATGCCACCAATGGCCTCAACATCGTCGCCCAGTCGCTCGACCTCAAACCCGGCGACCAGATCCTAACCACCGACCACGAATATTCAGCCCTGGAGAAAACCTGGGCTTATGTCTGCCGCAAGACTGGCGCCGAGATCGTGGTGGTCAAAGTCCCCATGCCACTGGTCAGCGAGGCAGCGTTCACCCAGACCATCATCGACGGCATGACGGAGCGGACGAAGGTGCTGTTTCTCACTCACATCACCTCACCGACCGCCCTGCTGTTCCCAATCGAGAATGCCATCGCCGAGGCGCGCAGGCGCGGCATCTGGTCGGTGATCGATGGCGCCCATACGCCGGGCCATATCAAGCTCGATCTCGACGCCATCGGGGCCGACTTCTATGCGGGCAATTGCCACAAATGGATGATGACGCCCAAGGGATCGGCGTTCCTCCACACCCGCCGTGAGATGCAGGGCCTGCTCAACCCGCTGGTCATCAGCCATGGCTGGACCAAGGATTCCAAAGCGCCAGACGCTAAGGGCGCCTTCGGCAATTCTCCCTATATCGACGAGATCGAAATCCGCGGTACGCGCGATCCGGCACCATGGTTGACCGTTCCTGCCGCCATCGCTTTCCGCAAGGAGAATGACTGGTGGGCCATTTCCGAGCATTGCCATGCCCTGGCACAGGATACGGCACGACGCCTTGGCGAGTTGACCGGCCTTGCGCCTCTGAGCAGCGCTGCGTTCTGCGCCCCGCAAATGGTCGCCATGCCCATTCCGGAATGCGACACGCTCGAGGTTCACACGACGCTGTTCGAGAAATACGGCATCGAGATTCCCGTCTTCAATTGGCAGGACACCTGCATCGTGCGCCTGTCGGTGCAGGGCTATAATTCGCGCCCGCAAATGGACCGATTGATCGCGGCACTGACCGAATTGCTGGACCTGCAGGCCCCGCTTGCGGCCTCGCAAGGCTGACAAAGGCGCGAAGTTGTGGTGTGACTGGCTGTCACACGTGGAGGAACGGGCACCCATGAGTCGGGAAAGCGCCCTGAGCTATCTGGAACCGCTGGAAAACCGCACACGTAATGTGGCGGTGCTGGATGCGCTTGCCGAAATGGTCGAGCGCGCCGGCCTCAGGATCGGTGACCGACTGCCGCCCGAAGTGTCGCTGGCGGCCTCGCTCGGCGTGGGGCGATCCACCATAAGGGAGGCGCTCAATCGCTGGGAGGGGCTCGGCATCATTCGCCGGCGCCGCGGTGATGGCACTTATCTTGCTGCCCGCGTTCAGACGTCCCGAGGCCTTGTGCCCACAATGGTGCGGCTTGAGGGCGAAGCGCTGCTGCGACTGCTCGAAATCCGCCGGACACTCGAGAACGACGTGGTTCGCAAGGCCACTGCCCATGCCACGGCCAATCAACGCCGCGAAATCGGCCGTCTATGCGACGGGCTCCTGGCCGATGTGAATAGCGGCCGCCCTTGGCGCAAGGCCGATCATGCCTTCCACAACGCCATCTACGATGCGTCAGGAAATCCGATGTATGGACAGATTCTGACCAATCTGGACCACGCACTTGAGCGGGGCGACATCTCTCCGTTCAACCGCGACGCCTTCGGGCTCGACTCTTTCCCCATTCACCGCGACCTGGCCGACGCCATCATCGCTGAAGATGCAGATCAGGCGGTCGCCGCCATCAACCGTATCCTGGATTCGGTGGAAGACGAAGTCCGCGCCATCATCGCGGATGGCAAGCTGGTCTAGTTCTCCTGCCAGCGCCCTCTTCAAGGCAAGGGCAGGTTCGGCAATGCCCGCAAGAGAGAGCCGTTCATGCTGATTTTCCTGACGCGGGAGCAGCAGGGTGGCGACAGAGCTATACTGTTCGACTAGCGGCGATATCCCGCCAAAATCGCCGCTCTCAAAGCTTCGGCTGTGCTTCTCGCCGCAGTCTCCCGGGCCGCGTTGGCAGATGCCATATCGGTCGGGGTGAGCTTCCCGCCTTGATAGGCGGTGTCGGTGAAACGGGTCGCCTGGAAGAGGGTTTCGCCATCCAGCTCGATCGTCACAATGGCTTCCACCCGAACATTGACCGGCCGCGCCACAGCATAAGCATCTGACATCGAGCCTTGTAGGGTGCTGGAACTGGCCATCACATCCAGCACCGGATCGTCAGGTCCGGCTTCGCCAGGAAAGGAAACCTTGAGGCGATTGAGGATGATCTGTTCAAGATGGCTATCGGGCGAGGCAAAGTTGAACCTGACGTCAGCCATATTCCTGCCAACAGCGTGATCGCCATAGACCGGAGCAAAGCTGGTGCAGCCCGCCAAGGTGCTGGCGAGCAGGGACACGGCGAAGACCGTCCTGGCAATGCTGGCCATCATGGCACGCCTCCTCATCGCAGGAAATTCCCGATCGGCACGGCGCCTGAATAGCCGACGTCGAATCCTGCGGGTGCCAACAGGCGGAAAGTCGCAGTCGCCCGCAGGTCGTTGGGCGAGCTATGCGTTGGTCCGGTGCGCGTAACATTACCCGAAATGACGAGATAGCCGTCGTTGTAGGTCACGCCACCGCCCGCCTGCAGGAAGCTGTTGGCGGTCAGGTCCCAATAGGCATTGGCGCTGGCGCTCCAGTATTCGGCGACCGGCACTGTCGCCTCAACGCCGACTTCGTGCATGTCCTTGATGTTTCCAGTCGAAGGAGTCGCGGCGGCATAGCGATAGTTCAAGGCGCCTGACCATCCATCCTGCCCGTAGTTGACGCCCAGCCCTGCCCTGGCGATGTCGAAGCTGGTCGTGTCAAGCTGGAGCTTGCCGCCGGCCTTGAGTGAACTTGCCAGTGCTCCATACGCGCCCACGACCGCATAGGAGGCCGCATTTTCCAGGCCCGATCCGACGCCGACCTGCTGCGGATTTGCGAGGTCGAAGGCGTTGACACCAGCCAATTGGAAGGACTGGCCACCAACCAGTTCGACAAAACTGCCATCCATCAGGCTGGCCAGATAACGCCCGCCCAGATTGAGCCGCAGCCCGGTCTCCTGCCGGTCGATCCCCGAGAACCTGTTGTAGCTGAACAGGTTGGTATCGTCGAAGACCAAGCTCTGTGAGGTTTCGTTGGTAACGCCGGGGGCGATGCTTGATGCCCCCCGATAAACGATCTGGCCGATTGGCTCGACCAAGTGGGTTACGCCATTGCCATAGGCAGCCAGAGGATAGCGGATGTCGAGTGCGGCAATGGGTGTCGCCCCCAGCAGGGTTTGGGCTGCGGGTGCGCCAGCCAGAGCGCTGCCCCCATCATAGGCGGCTGCGTCCAAACGCAGCCCGACAAAGGGCGTCACGACCGCGCCACCGGCAATCCACTGATTTTGCCAACTCGCCTGCGCCATGGCGTGCACCCGATTGCCCGCATAGCCGTATTCATATGGGATACCGTTGACATTTGTGGCGTAGTCCAGCTTGCGAGTTGTGCCAAGCAAGCGGGCTTCCACATCGATTTGACCAGCGCCGGGCGGAAGGGAAAAGCTGCGTTCAACTCGGATGTTGGGCAGTGCGATACCCTGCTGGTCGCGCACCGAATCCGGGTTTTCGCCCAGCATGTTGAACTGCTGTATACGGGCATCGATATAGGTATCGTCGCTCAGGTGCGTGGCGTAAACCTCGTTTACCCCCGAGCGCCGGGGATCGAGCATATAGTCGGCAAAATAGGCACTGTCGGTGAAGAGCGAATAGGCCGCACCGACCGTCCAGTCCTCCACGGGCCTGAACTCGCCGGCCGCCTGGATGGCGCCGCGCCAATCTGTGTTGGCATCCGCAAAGGTGAAAGCGCTCTTGTCGAACTGATAGAGCCCCGAGGCCTTGATGCTGAACGAACCGTGGTCGAAGCGCTGGATCCATTCAGCCCCCAGCAGAAAGCCCTGACGGCTGAGTAGCGTCGGTGAAAGGATGACGCTGGTGTTGCGGGTTGCGTAAACGGTGAAGGGGACTTCCACCTTCACCCCGGTCTTTTCGCTGAAGCCCAGGCTTGGTTTTGGAATACTGTCCAGAGCCGTATTGCCCAGGTCGGGAAGCCAAAGATAGGGCAACCATGCCACCGGCACGCCGAGCAGGGCTAGGCTAGGCTGCTCAAGAGTGATCGAATTGTCCTCAGCGTTCTGTACAATCCGGGCGGCGCTGATCGACCAGCCAATGGTTTGACCAGAGGGACCGACGCAATCGCCACATGGCGCGTAGCGCGCGTTGATCAGGATGGAATTGAGCACCTGGTCGAATTCGGCATCGTCGGCCGTCACACGCGAGCCATCGCGGCCAGTCAAGGTCATGCTATCCAGCACGACCCGCTTCAGGCCGCCAGTCAGGTTCAGGCGTTCGCTTTGCGACTTATTGCCAGCGGGGTCCACCACCACAACGTTGCCGATGAGTTCCATTTCGCCATTGGCCCGTCGATAGACGAGCCGGTCCCCAGACAAGGTGTAACCGCTGATGCGCAACACCACATCGCCGCGCGCGGTGATTTCATTGCGCACTGAATCGAAAACCAGTTCTTCGGCTTCAACGGCGGTCGGAGCGGACGGATCGATGGGCGCAGAAAAGAAGTCATCGGGCAGAAGGCCCTGGGCAACCGCCACCCCGGTCATGCCGGCCGACAGCAATGCCAGCAAACAGGCCCAGCTCATGATCGCGCGCTTACCGGGCCTCAATATGAGCACCCCTCGCGTCGGATGATTTGATGTCCCGGGTGCCCATGACCGCACTTTGCCAAAATTAAGGATTCGCAACGCCGTCCCAAGCCGATACGCCCGTGGACGACAAACTAGCCATCAATCTAGAGCCGGGCAATGAAGAATGTACAAACTCCATTTGGGTGTGACCGGCCTGCACCAGTTGATGGCGCAGCAGGACCGATGTTCATGTGAGCCTGGATGACAGGCCAAATGATCCGCCATGTCGCAATTCTGTAGTCAAACCAGCCTATGGGCGTGTTCAGTTCATCAAGCAGACAAGCCATGACATTCAGTTCTCTCCCCGGTCCCGCCGCACATGAAGTCCAGGCCCATCGTGGCGCATCGGCCATTGCTCCGGAAAACACTCTTGCCGCCTTCCGGGCCGCCGCCGAAGCCGGTGCCAAATGGGTGGAACTCGACGTAGCACTGAGCGCCGACGGCACGCTTGTGGTCATTCATGACGACAGCGTGGATCGGACCAGCTCTGGCACAGGCTCGCTGGGCGAATTGACGGCGGCCCAGATCGGTGCGCTGGACGCTGGCGCTTGGTTCGATCCCCGCTTTGCCGGCGAACGCATTCCCACCCTGGCCGAAACGATTGCCGCCCTTGGCGAGTTGGGCCTCAGCGCCAATGTGGAAATCAAGCAGCACAAACATCACAAGTCACTGGACCAGCTGGTGCACGCTGTCCAAACCGATATTGCAAAGCGCTCGGCCCAAACCGAGATCATGATATCGAGCTTCGACCCCGAGGCGCTCAACGCGATGCATGCCCTTGAGCCAAACCTGGAGATGGCCATGCTCTGGGGACGGCCGCCCGAGGATTGGGCAGATCAACTCGCCGCCATTCCGGCGGGGACCATTCACATGCACTTCAAGGCCCTTTCCATCGGCATGCTGGAGGAAACGGCCAAGCGCGGCATCAAGGTCAGGGCCTGGACGTGCAACGATCCGGTGCAACTGATATCGTTCTGGGAAGCGGGCCTGACAGGCGTCATTACCGACAATCCCAAGCTCTTCCTTGAGTAGCATTGCCATGATTGGGCATGACTCGCTGTCGGATCGGCAACGCGACATTCTGGCCCTGATCGAGGCGGATGGCGCCCAGTATATCGAGCAACTTGCCGCGCGTTATGCGGTGACCACGCAGACGGTTCGGCGCGACATCAACGCGCTGTGCGATCTGGGCATGGCGCGCCGCTTTCATGGCGGTGTCGATGCGCCTGTGACGGTTCGAAATATCTCGATCAATGCCCGCACCACGCTCAACAGCGCCGCCAAACAGCGTATTGCGCGCCGTATTGCGGCCGAGATCGAGCCTGGCTCAACAGTGTTCATGGGCATTGGCAGTACCGTCCAATTTGTAGCCGAGGCCCTGCGCCATCATAGTGACCTGCGGGTGGTCACCAACAATATCGATGTTGCCCTGTCGCTCTGCGATGCGCCGCAGGTGGAGGTGCATGTGACGCCGGGCCTACTACGTCACAACGACCGGGATGTGGTTGGTTCGGATTCTCTGGCCTATTTCGAGAAGTTCTACGCCACACACGCCGTGATCGGCGCGGGTGCTCTGGATCCGGACAAGGGTATCCTCGACTTCAGCTACGCCGAGGCGCAAACGACAACCACTCTGATCGCCAACTCGCGGGTGCAATATCTGGCCGCAGATGTGACCAAATGGGCACGTGATGCCTCGGTGCGCGTTGCTCCGTTCGGCCGGATCACCGACTTCTTCACCGATCAACTGCCCGATGACGGGCCACCGGCGGCGCTCGCGGCAGCCGGAACCAACGTTGTCATCTGCGGCCCGGACGAGGATTGAGCATCCATGCTGGTTCAGGCCATGACCAGATCGCGATCCAGAGTGCGGATATCGGCAAGTAGCGCCTCTGTTTCCATTTGGTGACACCAATATCTAAGCAAGCGGATGTGCTCGGGCGGCCGCTGCCGGGCGGCCAGAGCAACCATTGGCCTCGTCCGGCCTGTATGAAGGTGGAAGATTTTTGTTCCATTGCGCCCGTATTGGCTGCATGCTGGCCCGGACTTGGGGATGTTCCAATAGGCCGCCCCTGGCGCGCAGGGCGGCGCGCCAGAACATGCAGCAGGCCGACGTCATGCTGCAGAACGTCACGAGGACAGAGACTGCCATTGGCCATCAAGACTACAACACTGATGGAAGTCGCTCGGCTGGCAGGTGTCTCCACAGCCACTGTCAACCGCGTGCTCAAGCAGCAGGGATATATCTCTGAAGAGGCGCGACAGAAGGTTTTGGCCGCCGTTGAGGCCACCAATTACCGGCCCAATGTTGTCGCGCGGGGATTGCGCACACAGCATACCTATACGATCGGCCTGATGCTCACGGCCATCACCGTAAATCCGTTCTTTGTGGGCGTGGCGCACGCTGTGGAGGCCGCGGCCATTGCCGCTGGTTATCGAGTGGTGATCTTCAATCATGGCGGGAGCGCAAGCCATGAGCGGCACGGTGTCGAAACCTTTATCGCGCAACGGGTGGACGCCGTTCTGTTCTGCACGACTGCAAGCCCGGACAATGTCGAGATCGCAACAAATGCCGGCATTCCGGTCATCGAGATGGAACGTTCGCTGACCGAGCTGACCAGGTCAGTCCGGGTGGACAACTATGTCGGAGCCCGCATGGCGGTGGACCATCTGGTCGAGCTCGGGCACAGGCGGATCGCCTTTGTCGGCGGGGATCCAAGTATCTATCCACGCGATCTCACGCGCGGCCGATCGGTGGAGGACGACCGACTTGCGGCCTATCGGGACGGCATGGCCGCCCATGGCCTCAAGCCGATGCCAGGCCATGTCCGGGTCGGCACCTACTACGATCTGGACGCAGACATCTCGGGCGTTGAGGGACAGCAACACGCCGACGCACTCATGGCACTGCCGGACCCGCCGACGGCCATTTTCGCCACCTGCGATATCCTGGCCACCGGGGTACTCCAATCGCTCTACCGCATGGGTAAGCGGGTGCCCAAGGACATCTCGGTGGTCGGGTTTGACGACACGATCGCCGCCTATCTGGCGCCGGAACTGACAACGGTCGCCCAGCCGATGACGGCGCTCGGACGACACGGTTTCGAGATGGCCCTGGCCGCCATCGAGGGCGGCGAAACGGCCAATGAAATAGTTCTGGAAACAAGCCTCGTGATACGTGACTCGACCGGCCCGGCACCTTAGGGTGAGACGATTTGACACACCTTGTGGCGCATGCTAGCAGTCTGCCATGTCAACGATGACATATGTGCCGACGGGAGCTGGCACTCACCCCAAGCGATCAGTCCAAAGGGAGGACTTTCATGCGGCGTTATCTGCTCGCGGCGACAGCAATTGCATCAACGCTGATCACCGCGCCGGCCTTTGCGCAGACGGTTACGTTCTGGCAATTCTCAACCAATCCCAATGATATCGCGGCCTGGGAAGAGATCATTGCGGCCTTCGAGGCCAGCCATGACGGTATTGATGTGGTGATGGAGATTGTGCCCTGGGGGGAGCAACAGCAGCGCCTGGTGACAGCTCTGACGACGGGCGGCCTCCCCGATGTGTCCATGCTGGGCAATAATGTGGTCGCGCAATTCCAGGCAATTGGCGCCCTAGCGCCTCTCGACGATGCATTTGCCGCCTATGATGCCGAGCAAGGTACCGATGTTGCGGCCGATATCTGGCCTGGTGACAGAGGTTACTACCATCTGGGTGGTCAGTGGTGGGCCTCCCCCATCGCGGTGGAAACGCGCGCGCTTTATTTCCGCAAGGATTTGTTCGAGCAGGCAGGCCTTGATCCGGAAGATCCGCCGGAAACTTGGGAAGAGCTCCGTAGCGCGGCAAAGGCCCTGACCGAGAGTTCGCCAGATGGTGTCTATGGCATCGGGCTTTCGACCAGCCTCGATTATTTCACCATCCACAATTTCATGAGCACCTATCTCGGCTACGGTGCTCGCATGCTCGCCGAAGACGGCACTTGCGGATTTGACACGCCCGAATTCCGGGAGGCGCTCGACGTCTATACCGGAATTGCACTGGACGGCTCGACCCATCCCGACGCTGCCAGCATGGATGGCAATTCATTCCAGCGCGGTTTTCTTGATGGCCGCTACGCCATGATCCTGATGCATCCGAGCCTTTATCGCGATCTCGTCACCGAGCAGCCTGAATGGCTCGACCAGGTGGACATTGCCAAGGTGCCCGCCGGGCCTGTCAACCGGTCCGGTTTCCTTGGCGGCTGGCCGCTGGTGATGTGGGACGCGTCGGACGCCAAGGAGGCGGCCGGACAATTCATCATGTTTGCAACCCATGGGGAGGCCTTCAAGGAGCTTGCCGTGGCCGGTGGCTTCATTCCGGGCAGCATCTCGCTGGCTCAGGACGAACCCTGGACAGAGTTCCCCTATCCGCTCTTTGTCGAGCAGTTGCAGGATGCACGGCCCTACCAATACCCAAGCGAAGCGATTGCGCAGATGGGCCAGCTTGAAGTGGACACCATTCAAAAAGCGGTTCAAGCCGTTGCCCTTGGCCAGAAAGGTATTGACCAGGCGGTGAGCGATCTGTGCACCGACATCAACACTGTTCTTGCTCGCTAGGGGCGATCCCCGGACGGTATTGACCTCCTCCGTCCGGGGCTTTTTCTTTCTCACCAAAGACCGGTTGATGTCCACGCCCATGCAAGAGCGCCAGCCCCAAGTCATAGGTAAGGCAAGCCTGCCCTATGCGCTTGTGGGCCCGGCCATTGTGGTGGCTCTGGCTATTGCCGTTCTGCCGCTGCTTTACGCATTGTGGCTGTCTTTCCAGGACTGGTATTTGCTGCGCAACCCGCAGCCGGTCTGGGGCGGCCTGGTCAATTTCCAGGCCCTGCTGACCGATGGGGCGCTATGGCGCGCCTTCTGGCGGACCTGGGTCTGGACCCTGGGGACGGTCGCGGTGGAAATTGCGCTAGCCTTGCCTTTGGCGCTCTTGCTCAACCGCGACACAATCGTGGCACGCACGGCCTCGGCCCTGATCCTCTTGCCTTGGGTGATGCCGTTCATCGTGCTCGGTTACGGCTGGCGGTTCCTGCTCGACAGCGAAGTGGGTGCGCTGCATGCACTGCTGCAGGTCGTGGGCATTGCCGGCAACAGCTCCATACTCAACGACCCCAATCTGGCGCTGGCCGTGATCACCTTCATCGCGGGCTGGAAGGGCATGCCCTTCATGGTGCTGGCGCTGCTGGCGGCGCTGAAGTCAATTCCAGACGAGCTCTACGAAGCGGCCGCGATTGACGGCGCGAGTGCCTGGCAGCGTTTCAGAAGCATCACCCTGCCCTCAATCCAGAACACAATGCTGATCGTCGGCCTGGTACTGGGCATCTTGGCCTTTTACAGCTTCGACCTGCCCTGGATCATGGCGCGTGGCGGTCCGCAGGACGCCACGACCATTCTGGGCATTACCATGTTCAAAGCGGTATTCACCGACCTTCGGCCCGCTTATGCCGCGGCGATCAGCGTGGTCATGTTGGTCATTCTGGCCGGGGTGTCCTTTTGCGTGCTGCAGTTGCGGAGGCGCGAGTGAACGCTGACCGCAAGCGGCCTGTCGACGTGGCGCTGGACATTCTGACAGTCCTGCTGCTCGGACTGATCCTACTGCCCATCATCTGGGTGTTCATCGCCTCGATCCGTCCGGATGCAGACATCATGTCGCGCAGCCCCTTTCCGAGCCAGGTGACTTTCGATCACTTCAGGGAGATATTTGCCCGCGCGGACTTCATGATCGCGCTGCGCAACAGCCTGATCGTCGGAGGGGCGGTGGCCGTCTGTACGATCGTGATCGCCGTTCCGGCGGCATATTCACTCAGCCGCTTCACCTATCGCGGGCGGGATTTCATCGGCTTCCTGATATTGGCGACACAGATGTTGCCCGCCGTCGCGGTGCTGGTGCCACTGGTCGTCATCATTCGGTCTCTGGGGCTGGCCAACACGCTGACGGCGCTCACCTTCACGCATCTGGCCCTGGGTCTGCCGATCGCGGTGTGGATGCTCAAGGGTTACATTGATGCGGTGCCGCGAGAACTCGAGGAGGCAGCGGTCATCGACGGGTCGTCCCAACTGGGCGCGATGATCCGCATTACCCTGCCACTGATCCGGCCAGCGGTGATCGCCGTAGGTACCTTTGCATTCGTCCTGTCCTGGGGTGAGTTTCTTCTGGCTTTGGCCCTGATCACAAGCGCCGAAGTCAAGACGCTACCCCTGGCCTTGCAGACCCTGTTCGATCCCTACTCGTTCAGTTGGGGGGTCGTCATGGCCGGGGGCGTCGTGATTGCAGCGCCTGCAGTGCTGCTGTTTCTGTTGTTCCGCAATCAACTTGTCGGCGGGTTGACCTCTGGGGGCATCAAAGGGTGACAAAATTGTCGTTGATGACTCAATCGCTCTATTTCACAGGGCCACGCGCGGTAGACGTGCGCGACGAGCCTCTTGCGGAGCCAGGTCCGGGCGAGGTGATGCTTGAACTCCTGGTTTCCGGCATCAGCGCCGGCACCGAACTCAATGTCTTCCGCGGCCTTGCACCGCAATGGCGACAGGCGATGGACACGAGAACTCGCCTGTTCTCGGATGCACATGGCTCTGACTGGCACTGGCCAGCTCGCTACGGCTATTCGGCGGTCGGTCAGGTCGCGATCCTCGGTGAGGGCGTCACTCACGTCGGGCTGGGCGACCTGGTCTTTGCCTATGTGCCGCATGGGCGCCACGCCATCGTCAATGCCGACGCCGTGGTCCCGCTTGGAGCGATCACAGACCCCGAAATCGGCGTCTTCTTCGCCAATCTCAACACCGCGTATAACGGCTTGCTCGACGCCAATATTGCGATGGGGTCAGACGTCGTCGTCAGTGGGCTTGGTGTCATCGGCCAGATGGTCACCCGACTGCTGGTTCGGAACGGCGCGCGCCAGATCATCGCGATCGACGGCATCGAAAAAAGACGGCAAGCCGCGCTTGCAGGCGGAGCGACGGCGGTCCTTGATCCGACAGTGGGCGGATGTGCGGAAAGAATACGCAACCTCACCGGCGGTCGCGGCGCAGACACCGTCATCGAAGTATCCGGCGCGGCACCGGCTCTCAACGAGGCCATCCGCATCGCCGGTTTCAACGGCACGGTCGTTGCAATGTCCTGGTATGGGGGGAGTTTTGAGAGCCTCAACCTGTCAGGCGAATTCCACCACAATCGCCCACGGATCATTTCCTCTCAGGTGGGCAGCGTGAACCCGTTCCTGGGCCCGTTGTGGTCGGTCGCGCGACGCAGCAGCATCGCGCTCGAATACCTCTCCGGCATGGGACTTGGGCTCAAGGGCATGATCACGCACCGGGTGCCGCTGGGCGAAGCGCAACGCGGCTACAGCCTGCTCGACCAGGGTTCACCCGAGGTTTTGCAGGTTTTGATCGACTATCGCTGAATTTAACCAGATGGGCCAAAATGAAACTCTCCGCCTGCATTGAGTGGCTGTTTGCCGAAGCCAGTCCCGATTTCGCCAACCGCATTCGCCTGGCCAAGGCCGCAGGCCTGGACGCCGTTGAATTCTGGTTTTGGTCCAACAAGGACCTGGACGCCATTGATGCAGCGCTCAAGGAAACCGGGATGATCCTGAGCGGCTTCGTTGCCGAGCCGATGATCGCGCTGACCGATCCGGCCAACCACGCTGCCTTTCTTGCCGGACTCGCAACGTCCATGCGGACCGCGCAACGTCTGGGAGCAAAAGTGCTGATTGCCCAGGCCGGTGACGACCTTCCAGGACGCACCCGCGAAGAACAGCACAAGGCGTTGGTCGATGGCCTGCGCGCCGCCGCGGAGGTGCTGGAAGGCAGCGGGGTCCGGCTGGGTGTCGAACCGCTCAATACCCTCATCGATCATCCGGGCTACTACCTATCTTCGACCCGAGAGGCACTCAATGTCGTGGACGAGGTCGGGCGCCCTGAAATCGGCATCGTCTATGACCTCTATCATTCCTACGTCATGGGCGAGCACATCGAAGATGTCCTCAAGCAGAGGGTGTCGCGTGTCATCCACGCCCATGTCGCCGATCATCCCGGCCGCAACGATCCGGGACTGGGCGAAATCGACCTCGGAGCACGGATCGCATGGCTCTATGAGAACGGCTATACGGGCTCGATCGGGCTTGAGTACCGTCCCCAGGGCGACACTGCCGCTGCCCTGGAGCGAGTCCGCACCGCGCTAAGCGTAGCTGCCTGACTTCCGGGCGGGCTGCCCGTCAGATGGCGCGTTCGGTTTCCGGGTTGAAGACGTGCACACGGCTCGGGGCAATGGAAAGGCCGACTGTTTCGCCGGCCCGGATATCACTCCGCCCGGTGATCACAACGGTCATTTCCGGGTCGCCCCCGGTCGTCAGATAGGTGAGCGAGCCGGTGGATTCCACGACCGCCACCGGCAAGGTGATCTGCGCAGCACCAGCGGGCCCAACCTCGACATGCTCGGGCCGCAGCCCCACGGTGACTTTGCGACCCGGCTCGAGACTGCGCCCGATCGGCAGGGCACCTGATCCATCCAGATCAAGCGCGATGCTTTGACCGTCGGCGGCAACGGTACCGGAGATGAAGTTCATCGCAGGCGACCCGATGAACCCACCGACAAATCGGGTGGCAGGGCGATCGTAGAGTTCGAGGGGGCTGCCCTGCTGCTCGATGACGCCGTCGCGCATGACCACGACATGGTCGGCCATGGTCATGGCTTCGATCTGGTCGTGCGTGACATAGACCGAGGTTGCTCCCAGGCGATCGTGCAGGGCGCGGATTTCCTTGCGCATATGCACACGCAGCGCCGCATCCAGATTGGACAGGGGCTCGTCAAACAAAAATGCCTTGGGATGGCGGATGATGGCGCGGCCCATGGCGACACGCTGGCGCTGTCCGCCGGAGAGTTCCCGCGGATAACGATGCATCAATTGCTGCAGGCCGATGGTCGTTGCCACTTCGTCAGCTGCTCTTTTTGCCTCCGCCTTGGACACGCGCTTGAGACGCAGTGAATAGGTCAGGTTCTGCTCTACCGTCATATGCGGATAGAGCGCATAGGACTGGAACACCATGGCCACGTCGCGCTTGCGCGGAGGTACGCCATTCATCAGTTCGCCGGCGATCTTCATGGTGCCGCCGGATATGCTCTCGAGCCCGGCCAGCGAACGCAGCAGGGTGGATTTGCCGCAGCCTGATGGACCGACCAGAGCGACGAACTGCCCCTTGGGAATGATAAGGTTGATATTCTTGAGCGCGTGAAAATTGCCATAGTGCTTGTCGATGCCAACAAGTTCGATCTGCGGTTCTGCGCTCATTTGAGGGCTCCCGAGGTTAGGCCGGCAACAATCCGGCGCTGCAGGATGACGAAAGCGGCCAGGATCGGCGTCACGTAAATCGTGGCGTAGGCCATGATATTGTTCCACTCGGTCGTATTGGGACCCATGAAGGCATTCAGCCCCACCGAAGCCGGCTGCAATTCGACGGCCGGAATCATCGACTTGGAATAGACGAACTCGCCGAAGGCCTGCATGAAGATCAGTATCGCCGAGACCAGAATGCCATTGCGGGCCAGCGGCAGGACGATGGACCAGAAGGCCCCTGCCCGCGAATTGCCGTCGACCAAGGCGGCCTCTTCGAGTTCCGTGGGCACACTCATAAAGCTGGCCCGGACGAGTACCACGAAAAACGGCATGGCTTTGGCGGTAATGGCCAGCACCACTGCCAGTTGCGGATGGTTGAGCAAGCCCAGTTGAGCAAAACCCACAAAGATGGGCGTGATCATCAAAGAGGCCGGGAGTACCTGCAGCATGAGCACCAGGAACAAAGCCACATCGATCCAAAAATTGCGGTAGCGGGCCAGCACATAGGCGCATCCAGTTCCCAAGACGGCCGTCAGCACCATAGTTCCGGACGCGATGACCACCGAATTCCAGAGGAAACGGCCCATGCCCCGCAATTCCCAGACATAGCCGAAGACGCCCCATTGTGGATTGGCAGGCGCGAGGCCTGGGGGCGTGGCAAAAATTTCCGACCCCGTCTTGAGGCTGGTGACATACATCCAATAGAGCGGAAACAGATAGAGAGCGGCCAGCAACAGGGCCACAAGCAGAAGCAGGCGTTGGGTCCAGGTCTGGTTCATCCCCTCACCTCGTGACGGGTTGAGCGCACATAAATGACGGAAGCGATCATCACCACCGCAATCATGACCACGGAAATCGTTGAGCCCTTGGCAAAGTCATATTGTCGGAAGGACTGCTCCCACGCCCAGTACTGGGCAACATTGGAGGAATTGGCCGGGCCGCCCGATGTGATCGCGGCAAAGAGGTCGAACTGCTGCAAGGTGAAAATCAGCCCAAGTGAGATCACCGCACCGATCGTAGCGCGCATCATCGGCAGGGTGATCGTCCAGAAGCGCTGCCAGCCATTGGCACCGTCAAGCTGGGCGGCCTCATAGAGATCGCGGGGAATACCGGCCAGACCCACGGCAAGCAGGATCATATTGAAGGCTGTGCCAAGCCAGATATTGGCAATGATCACCGCCCAGAGCGACCAATTGGTATCTGATCGCCAGAAGATGTTGTCGGAGATGATGCCAATCGACTTCAGCACGTAGTTGAGGACGCCGAAATCGCCAGCAAGGATCCAGTTCCAAATGGCGCCCACCACCAGGCCCGGCATGACCCAGGAGGCCAGGAAAAGCCCGCGGATATAGGATGCACCGGGAAAATTCTGCGTGAAGAATAAAGCCAGCCCAAAGCCCAGGACGAATTGTCCGGCTATCGAACAGACCACAAACACGGCCGTATTGCGCAAGATCGGCCAAGTCTCGGGAGCACTAAACACGGCGACGTAGTTCTTGAAGCCGACCCAGGGGCGCGCAAACGTGCCCAGACTGAACATGTCGACTTCCTGGAAACTCATCACCACGTTGTAGATGAGTGGCAGGCCGGAAAGCGCAATCAGGAACAAAAGCGGCACCGCAACGAGCACGATGTCGAAACCTTTGCCGTCGCGCAGGCTGGATAGCAGTCGGTTCAACGCATCCTCCCCTTGGAAGAGCAAGAAGATGCTGCCCGGTTGCCCGGGCAGCCAGTGGTCGGGAGGAGTTTACTGCCCCAGGATACCGTCAATAGTGGCGGCAGCCTGGTCGAGTGCAGCTTGCGGTGTCGCCTGGCCGGTCAGGGCTTGCTGGATAGCATCCTGAATGGCCTTGGAGATTTTGGGCCATTCGGGGTGCGGGCCGCGCGCCTGGGCGTATTGCAGCTGCTCGAGGAAGACCTGGAGGGCAGCATCTTTGAGCGCGACGCCGGTCTCGGGTATTTCCACGTCAGAACGCGCGGGCAACTGACCGAATTCAGGGAACAGGCGATCATCCTGGCTGGCGAAGTATTCAAGAGCCTTGAAAGCCTCGTCGGGGTGCTGGGTCGAGGCGAAGATGGCCCAGTTGAAGTCGCCCATAGCCGAGGAGCGGGCGCCACCTTCGGTCTCGGTGGGCAGCAAGGCCACGCCCCAGTCGAACTGGGCTTCCTCAAGCATGCGGTTGAGTTCCCAGGGACCGGAGATTACCTGTGCGGCATTGCCCGAGTTGAACGTGCCCGTGGAATCCCATTGGCCGCGCGTCAGCGTATCGGGAGAGGCCAGTTTCTCATCCATGATGGTCTTCCAGACCTCGAGAGCCTTCACCGCGCCAGGGGCGTTGATGTTGTCATAGCCTCCGCCGCCCATCTGGGCCCAGGGCAGGAACTGGAACGTGCCCTCTTCACTGGCCTTGGCCGAGAAGGCCAGGCCATAAACGTTGTTGGCCGGATCATTGAGCTGGCGCGAGACCTCAACAAGCTCATCCCAGGTCTTGGGGGGCTCGGTGATGCCGGCCTTGGCGTAGAGATCCTTGTTGTAATAGAGCGCGATCGTGTTGGTGGCCTTGGGCACGCCGTAAAGCTTGCCATCCCAGGTGACGGAGTTCAGCGGACCGGGGAAGTAGTTGGCCGGATCGATGACGTCGGAATTGGCAACCCTGTCGGTGATATCGAGGAAGGCGCCGCGTGCTGCGAACAGGGCATGTTCGGGATTGTCGACGGCGATGATGTCAGGCGCCTGGCCGGTGGCAAAGGCGCGCATGGCCTCGCTCACCACGTCGTCGAACTGGATTTCGCGATATTCCACCTTGATGCCCGGTTCCAGCTCGTCGAACTCGCGGGCAAGGTTCAGCGCGGGCTGATTGGCGTCGTCGAGCGACCAGATCGTGATGGTCACCTCGTCCTGCGCCATGGCCGAGCCCAGAGACAGCAGCGAAGTGGTGGCCAGGGCAACGGCGCCCAACAGGCCGAAACGGATAGTCATGGTTCTCTCCTCCCATTGATGGCGGGCCCATCGCCCGCCGTTCGCATCCCTGCCCGCTCTCCTCCGAGCGAGGCAGAGAAACCAGTCACTCGCGGTTGTCGACGAAATCGCCGCCGCGACACTCTTTCAGGTGATTGAGCGCACGCACCTGCCCGGTCATCTCCAAGGCATCGCGATAGACCGGGTCGTGCCAGCCTTCGATGTCGATGGAACCGGACCAGCCGGCCAGGCGCAGCTCGGAAATAATGTCCGTCCAATTGCTGTCGCCGAAACCCGGCGTGCGCATGAAGACGAAGGGGTGCTTGCCAAAGATGCCGTGCTCGCGGATCACGTCCCAACGGATAGTGGCGTCCTTGCCGTGCACGTGGAAAATCTTGGGCGCCCATTTGCGGATCTGCGGCAGCGGGTCGATCAGATAGACCATCTGGTGGCAGGGTTCCCATTCGAGCCCGATATTGTCGTCCGGGGTCTCGTTGAACATCAGTTCCCAGGCGTCGGGATTGTGGGCGATGTTCCAGTCGCCCGTCTGCCAGTCCCCGTCCATGGCGCAGTTCTCAAAGGCGATCTTCACACCCTTGTCGGCGGCGCGCTTGGCCAGTTCAGACCAGACTTGCCTGTACTTTGGCAGGCTGTCGGTCAGGGGCTTGTTGCGGATGCGTCCGGTGAAACCGGCAACGCAGGTGGCGCCGAAATGGTGGGCATTGTCGATACAATCCTTCCAGCCCTGCAGGGTCTGGCGATCCATTTCCTCGTCTTCCAGCGGATTGCCGAACATGCCGATGGTGGACATGGTGATGTCGCGATCTCCGATCGCATCCCTGCAGCGTTTGCCCAGCTCGGCAATGTCCTGGCCGTTGGTGGTCTGCCAGAAGAAGGGCTCAAAGCTCTCAAAGCCCAGGTCGGCAATTTCGCCGATGCGCTCGGCGGCCTTGCCGGCCGATGCGGAAACCATGGTGCCGATGCGAATGGATTTTGCTGGATCGCTCACTTCTGAAAATTCCTCAAACCTGAATGGATACGCGCTGCCCGGTCCGCGCGCTTTCGATCGCGGCAAGCACCATGGCAAGGCTGTTGATATTGTCGCTGCCGGCTGTTTCCGGCGTCTGCCCGGTTTCGATGGCCGACAGGAAATCGGCGATGACGCTGGCATGGCCGTGGGTCTGTTCATCGCTGACCAGCGTCGGCACTTCCACGTCCTTGAGGGCACGGAAAAAGCCCGTATCGCCAGCCACAGCCCGTGCCTGGAAATTCTCTTCGCCATCCCAGAGCAAAGTGCCCTTGGTGCCAATGATGCGCCAGGCGCTCTCCCAGCTGGTATTGGCCCCTTCAGCACACCATGACCCGCGATAGTTGAAGACGACATCGTCTTCGAACTCGAAGATCGCATTAGCGGCGGCGCCATGCCGATACCAGGAGCCGCGCGGATTGGTTTCCAGGCAGTAGACCGCACGGGGCGCCTTGCCGGCCATGAACCGGGCAGCATCCAGGGTGTGAATGGCCATGTCGAGCAGCAGGACATTGTCCATGTCCTCGCGGAAGCCGCCGAAATGGGCGCCGATGAAGAAGTCGCAATTGAGGCTGGTGATTTCCCCCAGCGCGCCGCTCTCGATCACTTGCCGGATGCGCCGGACGCCGGCGATGAAACGCCGGTTCTGGACCACGGCGTGCAGCCGCCCGGCGGTCTCAGCCTGGACGATCATGGCCCGGGCGTCGGCAATGCTGGTGGCCATCGGCTTTTCGGTCAGGACGTGGCAACCGTAGCTCAGCCCGGTGCGCACCAAAGCGGCGCGGGCCGACGGCACGACCACATCGAACAGCAGATCGGGCTTGGTCTGGGCCAGAACGGTTTCGAGATCGGTGCCTATGGCGATATCGCCCAAATCGAACTCCGCGGCGCGCCGCTCGGCGTTCGACCGGTCGAGGTCGACCAGCCCGACGATCCGCACCCTGCCCTTGAGCAGCGGATGCTCGGACAAGGCGGTCAGCCAGCCCTTGGACATGCCGCCGCATCCGGCGAGCACCGCAGAATAGACCAAGACGTCCTCCCTCTGGACTTTGTCCCGCCCTTGCCATCTTGTGCAGCACCAGGGCAGGAAGTCCCGTAAACGTTTACGACGTTATATTTGGAGGCTTTCCGCTGTCAATAACAATTCGTAAACGTTTTTGGAACGATGTCGGGACAGGGGGCGAAGAGACAAAGAATGACTGGCATCAGAGAGTTAGCGCAGCGTCTCAACCTGTCGATCGGCACGGTGTCTCGTGCCCTGAATGGCAAGCCGGACGTGAACGAACAGACTCGGACTCGTGTGCTGGAAGCCGCCAATGCCATGGGCTACGTGCCAAACCAGGCCGGCCGGGCCCTGCGCAGTGGCGCCACCGGGGTTGTCGGCTTCATGATGCAAACGGGCTCTGAGATCACCGGCGAGGGCGATGTGTTCTTCATGAGCGTGTTCGACGGTGTCCAGGCGGTCTTTGCGCGCCACCAGCTGGACCTTGTCGCCCTGCTCTGTTCGTCGGAGGAAGATCCCGACGCCTATATGCAGCGCGTGGTGGCCAGGGGTTTTGCCGACGCGCTGATCATTTCGGCCACCAAGCGCCAGGACCATCGCATCGACTATCTGGCGGACCGCAAGATACCCTTTATTGCCCTGGGCCGGTCGCTGACCGATGCGGGGCATCCCTGGCTGGATCTGGACTTCGAAGGCATGGCGGAAGTGGGTGTGGAACGACTGGTCGACAAAGGGCACCGCCGAATCGGCGTCTATGCCCCGCTCGATGACACCAATCTGGGTTATGTCTTCATCGACGCCTACCGAAATGCACTGGAGCAACGGGGGATCGTCTTTGACCCGGACCTGGTGTTTCGCGCCCACCCCAATGAGCGCGGCGGCCATGAGATTGCCCACGCCATCGCGGCGATGCCACCGGACAAGCGACCCACCGCATTCATCCTGACCAATGAACTGATGACGCTGGGCTTCTACAACGGGCTCAATCAGGTCGGTCTGCCACCAGGGCGGAAGTTTGCCGTTATCAGCCGGGACAGCCCGCAGACGCATTTTCTTGTGCCCAAGCTCACCAGTTTCCGCTTGTCCCTGCGCGATCTGGGTATTTCGCTTGCCGAAGCGCTGCTGGCCACGATGCCGGCCTATGCCGCCCACTACCCGCTCGGAGTGGTCAAAAAGATCGTGCCGCTTGAACTGGTGGAAGGCGACAGCGACATGCCGGCGCCGCGCTGAAGCGCGCGGTCTGGCACTGCATCGCCAAACAAAGCCCCAACGGCTGGAGGAGACACTTTCATGCGCCGCTATAACCCCGTCGACTTTACCCATGTGAACCTGTCTGGTCCGTTCTGGTCAGAGCGCCTGGAGACCGTCCTCACTCGTACCGTCCCGAGCCAATATCAGAAGCTGGACGACAGCGGCATTCTCGAGTCCCTTGAGCTCAAGGACCCGCCTCCGCCGCTGCGAATTCCGCGCATGGGAGGGCCTGATGGACATACTCACCAGGTGTTCTGGGACAGCGATATCGGCAAGTGGATCGAGGCCGCGGGCTATGCGCTGCGCCATCGCCGCGACCCGGACCTGGAGGCGAAAGTCGATGGGATCGTGGACAAGCTGGCGGCCGCGCAAATGCCGGACGGCTATCTCAACCTCTGGTACCAGGGGCACGAAATCGGCAAGCGCTGGACCAATCTGCGCGATCGGCACGAGCTCTATAATGCCGGTCACCTGCTTGAAGGCGCGATCGCCTATTATCAGGCCACCGGACGGCGCAAGCTGCTGGGCGTCATGGAGCGCTTCCTGGACCATATCCGCACCGTGTTCGGCACCGGTCCGGGACAGAAGCAAGGCTATTGCGGCCACCAGGAAATCGAACTGGCACTGGTCAAGCTCTATCGGCTTACGGGGGAGCGCAAACAGCTCGATCTGGCTGCTTACTTCATCGACCAGCGCGGGCAGGAACCGCATTATTTCGACGAGGAAGCCGTGGCCCGCGGCGATGATCCGAAAGATTTCCACTTCTACGACAGTGGGAATCACCAGTATTCGCAGTCCCACAAGCCGGTCCGCGATCAGGACAAGGTGGTCGGCCACGCCGTGCGGGCCATGTATATGTATAGTGCGATGGCCGATCTTGCAGCCGAACTGGACGATGACAGCCTGCGTCATGCCTGCGAGGTGTTGTGGAAGGACGTCACCACCACCCGCATGTATGTGACCGGCGGCTTCGGACCCTCGTCCACCAATGAAGGCTTCACCACCGACTACGACCTGCCCAACGACACGGCCTATTGCGAAACCTGCGCCTCCATCGCCTTCGTGTTCTGGGCCCAGCGCATGCTGAACCTCGACCTGGACGGGCAATATGCCGAGTTGATGGAACTGGCACTGTACAATGGCGTGCTCTCCGGCCTCAGCCGTGACGGGGAGCTCTATTTTTATGAGAACAAGCTGGAAAGCGATGGCAGCCACCGCCGCTGGCCGTGGCACCCCTGCCCCTGCTGCACGATGAATGTCTCCCGTCTGGTGGCCTCGGTGGGGGGATATTTCTATTCGGTCGGTCCGGGGGCCATTGCCGTCAATCTATATGGTGGCAACAGCGCCGAACTGGCCCTTGATGGACGCCGCATCCGGATCGAGGAACAGTCGAACTATCCCTGGTCCGGCAGGATCAAGATTTCCGTGCACCCAGACGGGCATGGTGTGTTTGCGCTCAAGCTCAGGATCCCGCATTGGGCGGACGATGCCGTTGCCTTGCTCAATGGCAATCCACTCGACGTTCCGGGACTGACACAGAACGGCTACCTGGTGATCGAACGGGACTGGCTGGAAGGCGATGTGGTCGAGCTGGACCTGCCCATGATCCCGCGCCGCATCTATGCCAATCCCAAGGTGAAGGTGGACCGGCACCGCGTTGCGTTGGCGCGCGGGCCGCTGGTCTATTGTGCCGAGCAGGTGGACAACCAGACGCCGGTGCCGGACCTGTTGCTGTCGCGGGATGCAGACATCTCCGAGACAAGCCGGGACGATCTGTTCGGCGGCATCGTCACGCTTACCGCTCCTGCCGGGACGATCGGAGCTGATGACTGGGGACTGGATTTGTACCGGACCACGCCGCCGGCGGTGTCTCCCACAGTGATGACGGCCATTCCCTACTATCTCTGGGCCAACAGGGAGGCCGGGCCGATGAGGGTGTGGCTGCGCGAGGAATAGGCAAGGCCGGAAGCCCTGGAACATAGACAGGGGGACGGCTCGACCACCGCAACTCTCACCTTCTGTTCGCCAGGCCCTCGAACGTCGCTCAACTGTCACAGAACGAAACTAGGGGAGGCGCACCAGGAGAAAGACTGACATGAATGCGATCGGACCGGACGAAACCATCTTAACCAATGCCCGGATTGTGCTGGCTGACCAGGTGATTGACGGGGCTGTGGCGATGGCGGGCGGCGTCATCACCGATATCGGACCCTCCAGCGCCCGCGGTATGGACCTTGGTGGCGATTACCTGATCCCAGGCCTGGTCGAGCTGCATACCGACCATCTCGAAACGCACTATGCCCCTCGGCCCAAGGTGCGCTGGCACCCGGTGGCCGCGGTCCAGGCTCACGATGCGCAGATCGCCGCCTCCGGCATTACGACGGTCTTCGATGCCATCCGCGTCGGCTCGGACGAGCATGCCGATATGGGCGCCGCGGAGCTGCGCATCCTGTCCGATGCAGTCACCGCGGGCGTCGAGGCCGGGCGGCTCCGGGCCGAACATTTCATCCATCTGCGCTGCGAAGTGTCGGCGCCCGATTGCCTCGATGACTTCCAGGCCATCATGGATCATCCTTTGGTGCGCCTCGCCTCGCTGATGGACCACGCGCCCGGACAGCGCCAGTTTGCCAACCCCGATGCCTACAAGGTCTATTATCAGGGCAAGCTCAAGATGAGCGATGCCGCATTGGCCGAGTTCATTGCCCGTCGTTCTGCAGAATCCGACACCTATTCCGACAGACATCGCGGTGCGCTGGCCGAGCTGAGCCATGCGCGCGGCATCGCCCTGGCCAGCCATGATGACGCGACGCGAGGCCATGTGGAGGATGCCAAGATCCTGGGGATTCGAATCGCCGAATTCCCCACGACCATGGAGGCCGCACAAGCCTCTCGCGATGCCGGCATGAGCATCCTGATGGGCGGCCCCAATGTGGTGCGTGGCGGATCGCATTCGGGCAATGTCTCCGCCCGCGATCTGGCGGCTGCAGGCCTGCTCGATATTCTGTCGTCGGACTATATTCCCTTCTCCATGCTGCAATCGGCCTTCTGCCTGGTCGATACCGTGCCCGGAATTTCGGTGCCGCAGGCCATCAGCTTTGTGACCAGGCGTCCCGCTGATGCCGCCGGCCTCACCGACCGGGGCGAAATTGCCTTGGGCAAACGCGCGGACCTGGTTCACCTGCGCCTCGAAGACGGGGTGCCGATTGTCCAGACCGTTTGGCGGCAGGGCCGCCGCGTCATATGAGCGGCACATTCGTCGCTGTCGTTGGTTCGAGCGGCGTAGGCAAGGACACCGTCATGGCCTATGCCCGCGCCCATATGGGCGAGGAGTTGGTCCTGGTCCGTCGCGTGGTGACGCGCAACGCCGATGGTGGCAGCGAAGATCATGACACGATGAGCCCGGAGCAGTTTGCAGCCGCCGAGTCCAAAGGCCGGTTTGCCCTCGCCTGGGAGGCTCATGGCTTGCGCTATGGCCTGCCGATTACCCTGGAGGACGATCTGCGGGACGGGCGGGTGGTCCTGGCCAATCTTTCCCGCTCGGTCATTCCGCAAGTGATGCTGCGCTATCCCACGGCAATCGTTGTCGAGGTTACTGCCGATCGCGAGGTGATCGCCCGCCGTCTCGCCGGTCGCGGACGAGAGGACGATAACGAGATTCGCCGCCGCATGGATCGCAGGGTGTCCGTCCGCCTGCCGCCCAGCACGGTGCGAATTGACAATTCCGGTCCGCACGAGATTGCCGGAGACCGTCTGGTCGCCCTGCTTACTGACCTGGCCGGGACCAGGACGCGCGCCTAAGCTAGACTACCAGTTCCATGCGCTCGGCCGGAAATCGGCTGAGGCCATAGGAGAGCGCAATCCCCTCCGGATCGATGTCCACCGCCTCCGAAACCAGTACGATGGCCCCCGGCGCCAGGTTGAGCGCGCGCAATTCCTCGACATCGGCGTGGCGGGCTGAAATCCGCGTGGAGGCGCGTGAATAGTCCTCGATCCCGTAGCTCCTGAAGACTTCGGTGGTGGAGCGCAGTTCTGCCAGCCGGGTGGCAAAGTCGGGAAAGCGCTGGAACGGCAGCCAGGTCGTCGAGCGGGAAATTGGCGCACCATCGGCGGTCGAAACCCCTTCGCTGCGCACCACCTTTGCCCCGGCCCGGATGCCCAGGGCCTTCGCGATCCGGGCGCTGGCGTTCTCGATCTTGTCACCGACGCCGAATGACAACAGGGCGTTGGCCTGGCCCCTCAGGCCTTCGCTGAAGCGCGTGCGCTTGCCGATCGGGTAAGACAGGCGCGCAATGGAGCGGACGAACGTGCCGCGCCCCTGTTCGGCAACGACGACGCCCTGCTCGGCGAGCACGGCCAGCGCACGCCTGACAGTGTGGCGATTGGCCGAGAAGCGCTCTGCCAGCAGCGCTTCGGTGGGCAGTCTGTCGCCATTGGCCAGCTTCCCCCCGACGATGTCGAGCCGGATGGCGTCGGCAATCTGGCGCCACAGGGCCACCCCGCCAGATGCATTCTGCGATTTTGTCATTGCATTTTCACACGAGCGGCGTAGAGCGGACTTAGTGATATTAGTTGTCTATTATATTAGACAAATCGAGGCAAGCACTATGGTGGAAATTCCGGCCGCTGAGGCTGACCGCAAACGGGCCCTGGATGTTCTGGCTGCTGCAACGGCCCGGGCCCTGGCCAGCCAATGGGATGCGTTCGGCGCGGCACCGGCGCATGTCCGGCTGCGGGGCCCGGAAACCGGGCTGGTCATGGTGCGCGGCCGGACTGGTGGCGGCGGCGCCCCGTTTAACCTGGGCGAGGCAACGGTCAGCCGCGCGAGCGTCCGGCTTGAGACCGGGGAGATTGGCCACGGCTATTGCCTTGGCCGCGATCTCGACAAGGCCGAGACCATCGCGGTGATCGACGCGCTGCGTCAGCGGGATCGGGTCCGCGTCGACGCCGAAATCATCGCCCCACTCGCCGCCTTGGCCGAGGCTGCGGATGCCACCCGCCACAGCCAGACCGCAGCCACCAAGGTCGACTTCTTCACAATGGTGCGGGGAGACAATTGATGCTCAATCAGGAAGTTGGAAGCGGCCTCGCCGATCCCGTGCATGATGCTCAGGCGATCTTCCGGGCCGTGCTGGATGCCCTTGCCCATCCGGGCACACTCCAGCCCTTGCCGCCGGGCGCCGACGAGGTCAGTGCCCTGTCCAGCGAACTAGCGGCAGTTCTGCTCGCGCTTTGTGATCACGACACTTCGGTCTGGCTCTCGCCGTCCCTGAACCACCAGGCCGCCAGCACCTATGTCGGCTTCCACACCGGCGCCCCGGTCACCACCGACATCCAGGCCGCCCAGTTTGCCTTCGTCGCCAAAGGTGACGCTTTGCCTGAACTTGCCCTGTGCAATGCTGGCACCCAGGAATATCCGGACCGCTCGACCACGCTGGTCATGCATGTCGAGGCCCTGTCGGGCGGCCCCGGCTGCATCCTGCGCGGGCCGGGCATTCGCGACACCCAGACCTTCGCGGCGCTGGGCTTGCCGGCCAATTTCACCGATCTTTGGGCGGCAAACCATGCCCTCTTTCCGCGCGGTGTCGACCTGTTCCTGGTTGCGCATAATCAGGTCCTGGGCCTGCCCCGCAGCACCAGAATAGTGGAGGCTTGATATGTACGTTGCCGTAAAGGGTGGCGAAGCCGCCATTACCAATGCCCATCGCCTGCTCGCCGACCGGCGCCGTGGCGATCGCAGCGTGCCAGCTTTGCGCCTCGACCAGATCGTCGAGCAGCTTGGGCTGGCCGTCGACCGCGCCATGGGCGAGGGCTCGCTCTATGATCGGGAACTGGCGGCCCTGGCTATCGTGCAGGCGCGCGGCGACCTGATCGAAGCCATCTTCCTGGTCCGGGCCTATCGCACCACGCTGCCGCGCTTCGGCTATTCGCGGCCGGTCGATACCGGCGCCATGCTGATCGAGCGGCGGGTTTCAGCGACCTTCAAGGACCTGCCAGGCGGCCAGATGCTCGGCCCGACCTTCGATTATACCCACCGCCTGCTCGACCCTTCCATTGTTGAAGCCCAAACCGATGCCCCCGTGCTTCGGGAGGGCGCAACCGAGGCGGCGCCGCGCGTGACCGACCTGCTTGGACAACAAGACCTGATGGAACCCGATGGCGACGCTGAGGAGGGTCATGTCGTGGGAGACCTGACGCGCGAGCCGCTCGAATTTCCGCTCGGTCGCGACCTGCGCCTGCAGGCCCTGGCCCGCGCAGATGAAGGCTTTCTGCTGGCCCTGGGCTATTCCACCCAGCGCGGCTATGGCCGCACCCACCCCTTTGTCGGCGAAATCCGCATCGGTGAAGTCGAGGTGGAATTCGACGTTCCCGAACTGGGTTTCCACGTGAGCCTGGGACGCATTCGTGTCACCGAGTGCCAGATGGTCAACCAGTTCAAGGGTTCGGCAAAGGTGCCGCCCCAGTTTACCCGTGGGTACGGCCTGGTCTTCGGCCAGGCGGAGCGCAAGGCCATGTCGATGTCGCTGTGTGACCGCGCGCTGCGGGCGCGCGAATTTGGCGAGGACATCGTGGCCCCGGCCCAAGACGAGGAATTCGTCATTGCCCATGCCGACAATGTGCAGGCAACCGGCTTCGTAGAGCATCTCAAGCTGCCGCATTATGTCGACTTCCAGGCGGAACTCGAGCTGATCCGGCGGATGCGCGCCGAACACGAGGCCCAGAGCCGGGAGGCTGCAGAATGAACGCGGCTGCCAGTTACAATTTCGCCTATCTCGACGAGCAGACCAAGCGCATGATCCGCCGCGCCATTCTCAAGGCCGTGGCCATTCCCGGCTATCAGGTGCCCTTTTCCAGCCGCGAAATGCCCATGCCCTATGGCTGGGGAACCGGCGGCGTACAGGTGACGGCCTCGATCATCGGCCGGAACGATGTGCTCAAGGTCATCGACCAGGGCGCCGACGACACCACCAATGCTGTCTCGATCCGCGCCTTCTTTGCCAAGGTGGCGCAGGTGCAAACCACCACACGCACAACCGAGGCGAGCATCATCCAGACCCGCCACCGCATTCCCGAGCGCAAGCTCGAGGCTGGGCAGATCCTCGTCTATCAGGTGCCGATTCCCGAGCCGCTGCGCTTCCTCGAACCGCGCGAAACCGAGACGCGGAAAATGCATGCGCTCGAGGAATATGGCCTCATGCATGTCAAGCTGTACGAGGACATTGCCCGGCACGGCCGGATCGCCACGACCTATGCCTATCCGGTCAAGGTCGAGGGCCGCTATGTGATGGACCCGTCACCGACGCCGAAATTCGACAATCCCAAGATGCACCGGTCCGAGGCGCTGCAATTGTTCGGCGCCGGGCGCGAACACCGCATCTACGCGGTCCCGCCCCATACCGAGGTGGTCAGCCTCGATTTCGAGGATCACCCCTTCACCATCCAGCACTTCGAGGCGCCTTGCGCGCTGTGTGGGGCCGAGGGGGTCTATCTCGACGAGGTCATTCTCGATGACAAGGGCGGGCACATGTATGTCTGCTCGGACACTGACCATTGCGAGGAGCGGCGCGAGGCAGGCCATGTAGGCCGGCAGGAGGCAGCAGAATGAGTGGCGAACCGCTTCTGCGCGTCGAGAACCTGACCCGCTATTATGGCGCCCGGCTGGGCTGCGCCGATGTCAATTTTGAACTCTGGCCCGGCGAGGTCCTTGCCATTGTTGGTGAGAGCGGCTCGGGCAAGACCACCTTGCTCAACACGCTCTCAGCCGCCCTCGAACCCAGCGCCGGCAAAACCCTCTACCGCATGCGCAGCGGGGAGTGGCGCAATATTTATGAGCTGTCCGAAGCCGAGCGTCGCTTCCTTACGCGCACGGACTGGGGCTTTGTGCATCAGAACCCGGCCGATGGCCTGCGCATGACGGTGTCGGCCGGCGCCAATGTCGGGGAACGCCTGATGGCAGTGGGCGATCGAAACTATGGCCGCATCCGGGCTACCGCGCTCGATTGGTTGGACCGGGTGGAAATTGCCGCCGATCGCATAGACGACCAGCCCCGGGCGTTTTCCGGAGGTATGCGCCAGCGCCTGCAGATCGCCCGTAATCTGGTGACCGGACCGCGCCTTGTCTTCATGGATGAACCGACCGGGGGGCTCGACGTTTCGGTGCAGGCGCGCCTCCTTGATCTGCTGCGCCAGCTGGTGGGCGAACTGGGCCTGGCCGCCATCGTGGTGACCCACGACCTGGCCGTCGCCCGGCTCCTTTCGCACCGCATGATGGTCATGAAGGGCGGCTATGTCATAGAGGCCGGACTGACCGATCGCGTGCTCGACGATCCGCGCGAACCCTATACCCAATTGCTCGTTTCCTCGATCCTGCAGGTGTAATCATGCCGGCTTTATCCGTCCGCGATCTGGACAAGACCTTCACCATGCATTTGCGCGGCGGCGTCCGCCTTCCGGTGGTCAGTAATGTCACGTTCGAAGTGGACGCTGGGGAATGCGTGGTGCTGGGCGGCCCTTCGGGGGCCGGCAAGAGCTCCATTCTCAAGATGGTCTACGGCAATTACGGCGTGGACAGCGGCGAGGTTCTGGTGCGCCAGGGCGAAGCGCTGGTCGATCTGGCCAGTGCCGATCCGCGCACCGTCCTCACCTTGCGCCGCGACACGATCGGTTATGTCAGCCAATTCCTGCGCACCGTGCCGCGGGTCTCAACCATCGATGTTGTGGCCGAGCCCCTGGTGGTCCGCGGGGCCGGCAAGGCAGAAGCCCACGAGCGGGCCGGCGCTTTGCTCGCCCGGCTCAACCTGCCCGAGCGCCTGTGGAACCTGCCGCCCTCGACATTCTCCGGCGGCGAGCAGCAGCGCGTCAACATAGCCTGCGGCTTTATCACCCATCACCCGATCCTGCTGCTCGACGAGCCTACCGCATCGCTGGATGCGGCCAATCGGGCCGTCGTTGTCTCCATGATCGCGCAGAAAAAAGCCGATGGCGTGGCCATGCTCGGCATTTTCCATGACGAAGAAGTCCGGGCGGCCGTGGCCGATCGGATCGTCGATGTTACTGCCTTTGCACCGCGAGCAGCGGCATGAAGAAACTCAGCGAAACGCCGTTCGTTCACGAGACGGCCAAGGTCACCCAGTCCACTTTGGGCCGCTATACCGAGGTGGGGGCGCATTGCCATGTCGCCTGGTCGAGCATGGGCGATTATTCCTATTGCGTGGGCGGGACGCAGATCGCCTATGCCACCATCGGCAAATTCTCCAATATCGCGGCCAATGTGCGCATCTATGCCTCCATGCACCCCATGCAGAGGGCTTCGCTGCATCACTTTACCTATCGATCGGCCATGTATTTCGAGGGCGAAACCGACGACGCCGATTTCTTTGCATGGCGTGCCGAGAACGAGATCGCCATTGGCCACGATACCTGGATCGGACATGGCGCTGTGATCATGCCCGGTGTGACGATCGGCAATGGCGCCATCATCGGGGCCAATGCTGTCGTGACCAGGGACGTTGCCGACTTTGCCATCGCCGTGGGCGTTCCGGCACGCGCCATCAGGCAGCGTTTTGCCGACCCGATTGCTGCCCGGCTCGACGCCTTGGCGTGGTGGGACTGGGATCACGATCAGCTCCATCGCGCCCTGCCCGATTTCCGCAGTCTGCCGATCGAGGCGTTCCTGGAAAAGTACGAGGCCTAGCCCGCCCAGGAGAGCTCAGCCCCAAAAGAGCGCAAATTGTTGCAAAATCATCATGCAGCAGGCCTCAGCCTGCGGCATGCTCTTGCTTTCCGACAGAAATAAGCAAGCTGATTCAATTAGTTCATATCGTCACACAAGCGTCGTCATAGTGTTGTTCTGACGTCACATCGGAGCCCTAGGTCATTCCCGAACAAATGACGGGGGCTCCGCCATGCTGAAGATTTCTCACGTTACACGACGCTTCGGCGACAAGACCGCCGTCAACGACGTGTCGTTGGAAATCCCGCATGGGCAGATGGTCGGCATTATCGGCCGTTCGGGCGCTGGCAAGTCGACCCTGTTGCGGATGATCAACCGCCTCAACGATGTCTCCGACGGCTATATCGAATATGACGGCGTGAAGGTGTCGGAGCTGCGCGGCCAGGCCCTGCGCAACTGGCAGCGCGACTGCGCCATGATCTTCCAGCAGTTCAACCTGGTGCCCCGCCTGGACGTGATCACCAATGTGATGCTGGGACGCCTGAATGGTCGCAACCCGGCGCTCAACCTGCTGCAATTGTTTTCCGGCGACGAGCAGCTCGAAGCGCTCAAGGCTCTGGAACGGCTCGACATCGCCCAGACGGCCACGCAATGGGCGCAGACCCTGTCGGGCGGCCAGCAGCAGCGCGTCGCCATTGCCCGCGCGCTCATGCAGCAGCCCAAGCTCATTCTGGCCGATGAACCGATCGCCAGCCTCGATCCGCGCAATGCCCAGATCGTCATGGACAGCCTGCGCGACATCAATGCCGAAGGCATCACGGTCATTACCAACCTCCACACGCTCGATACCGCGCGCGCCTATTGCGAGCGCATCATCGGCATGGCCGCCGGCAAGGTGGTGTTCGACGGAACGCCCGACGAACTGACCACCGATGTTGCCCGCTCCATCTACGGCGCCGATGGCCTCAAAGAGGCCTTCTCCGAGGCAATGACCTCGACGTCCATCGCGCCCGTCCAGTTCCTGCCGCGCACGCCCACCAATGCCCAGCAGGCTCCCTAAGCCTGCCGCCCCTATCCGGCAGGCTGGTCCATCCCCGCGTCACCAAAGGAGAACTCCCGTGTCCGCGATCCGTAAACTGCTCCTCGCCTCTGTCGCCCTCTCCCTCGCCGCTCCCGCTCTTGCCCAGGACGCCAATGTCCTGCGCATCGGCCTGCTCGGCGGCGAAAACGAAGCCGACCGCCTGCGTGACAATCAGTGCCTGGTCGACCTGATGAAGTCCGAACTGGGCTATGACGATGTGCAGCTCTTCCCGGCTGCCGACTATAACGGCGTCATCCAGGGCCTGCTCGGCGGCACCCTCGACTATGCCGAACTGGGCGCCTCCGCCTTTGCTGCGATCTACCTGCAGGATGCTCAAGCTGTCGAGCCGATCCTGACCACCGAACAGACTGATGGCTCGACCGGTTACTACTCGGTCATGCTCGCCCGTGCTGACTCGGGCATCACCTCGATCGACGACATGAAGGGCAAGACCCTGGGCTTTGCCGATCCCGACTCCACTTCGGGCTATCTGATCCCGCTCGTCACGCTGCCCAATGATATCGGCATGCCGGTTGACGAATATTTCAGCGAAACCGGCTTTGGCGGCGGCCATGAGAACAATGTCCTGGCCGTTCTCGATGGTCAGTTCGATGCCGGCGTGACCTGGGCTTCGGGTGTGGGTGAGTTCTCCGAGGGCTACACCTCGGGCAATGTCCGGTCGATGGTCGACAAGGGCATGCTGGACATGGAAGACGTCGTTCAGATCTGGCAGTCGCCGCTGATCCCGAACGGCCCGATCGTGCTGCGCTCGTCCATGGACCAGGACGCCAAGGACGCCATCAAGTCCTTCATGATGGCCCTGCCGGAAACGGACTACGACTGCTTCCGTGCTGCTCAGTCGGGCGACTACAACGGCTTCGTCGAAGTCGATGCCAGCTTCTACCAGCCGATCATCGACGCCCGTAAGGCCACCATCGGCAGTTAATCCCCCTGTGTCGGCCGGTTCCTCTACGGGGCCGGCCGATCGTCTGTTTGGAGATCGGCATGACGGATATGGCGAGCAGCGGAGCGGCGGCAGAAAGTTCTGCCCACACCAGCGCCGAAACGATCCATCGGCACTATTCCCAGTTGGTGCGCACGCGGCGCATCTATTCGCTCCTGACCATAGCTGCCTTGGCCATTGCGCTGGCCTGGTCGCTGATTTTTGCCAACGATGCCAGCTCGGGCAAGTTCTTCGAACGGCTGCCCTATCTGTTCGACTTCATCAAGAATTTCGTGCCCGACGATCCTTTTGAGATCGTGCGGGCCCTGTTCGATCTGCCATCGCCCTATGCCGATGGCTCGTTCAAGTATGATTACGAGGTGGGTCGCCACTATCTGTTCGGCACCCAGTTCTACATCCCCGGATATTTCTACGAGATGCTGGTGACGGTGAATATCGCCTTCGCCTCGACGCTGATCGGGGGTTTCTTTGCCTTTCTGCTCTGCTTTGTTGCCGCGTCCAATCTGGGTGTTGCCGCACCGCTGCGCTGGTTCGTGCGCCGCCTGCTTGAACTCATGCGCGCCTTTCCCGAGATCGTGCTGGCCGGCATGATGGCCGCCGTTCTCTCGCTCGGCCCGATAGCCGCGATCTTTGCGGTCTCGGTGCATACTGTGGGGGCTTTGGGCAAATTGTTCTTCGAGGTCGTCGAGAACGCGGACATGAAGCCCGATGAGGGCCTGCGCTCGGTCGGCGCCAACTGGTTTGAGCGCGTGCGCTTCGCCATCGCGCCCCAGGTCATGCCCAATTTTGTGTCCTATTTCCTTCTGCGCACCGAAATCAATGTGCGTGCATCCACCATTATCGGGGCGGTGGGCGGAGGGGGCATTGGCGAAGTGTTCCGCCAGTCCATCGGTCGCGACCATGCGGCCAAGACCTACGCCATCGTCATCCTGCTGTTCCTCACCATCGTTGCCATTGACCAGTTCTCGGGCTGGCTGCGTCGGCGCCTGGTGGGCAATGCCGCATTCCAGTTCGGGGCCTAGGAGCAATCGCCATGTCTGTGTCGACCCTCTCGCCCCAGGAACGCAACCGTCTCCGCAACGCCCATCCCGAGGTCTTCAGCCGCAGCTTCGGCACCCGCTGGGGTGGTCTGTTGCTGATCGCCGGGGCCCTGCTCTATCTGGTCTATTGCTGGAACTTCTTCGAAGTCGGGGACAAGCTCGCCAATGGCAGGTGGGAGCGCGCCGGCATCTACATGGCCGACTGGATCAGCTGGGAAGCCCAGCCGCGCTTCCGCTTCCGGGATGATGGCTCGACAGAAATTGAATATCAGCGTTTTTCGCCGCTGGGTGACAATCCTGATCCGGATTGGCTTGCCGTGCTGCCCGATGGCAACCATGAAGTCAGCTTCGGCTCGGCCGGCAATCGCGTGGACATTTCGTCCGCCGGTGTCACCGCCTTTGTCGGCGGCGTCCCCTATGACATTGCCTTTGAGAGCGATGCCGCGCTCCTGCCCGCCGATGCGCCAGCCGCCATGAGCGAGCGCAATGGCCGCGTCACAGTCGAGTATGGCTTTGCCGGCAGCGCGGAAATTCGCGCCACGCAGGTTCTGATCCGTCGCCGTTTCCTGGGCTGGGAGAACTTCTTCTTCGACACGCGCTCCCCCTTCTGGGGGATGAGCGCGCCCGAATTGCTGGCCAGCGTGACCAGCGGCGAACGGTTTGACCCCGATCAGCCCAACATCACCCTGGCCTGGTCCGAATTCCTCACCAATTCGGAATGGCAGCATGGGGACGTGTTCAACAAGCTCGCCCAGACCATCGTCATGGCCTTTGTCGGCACGCTATTCGCTGCCTGCCTCGCCTTTCCGCTGGCCTTCATTGCCGCCCGCAATGTCACCAGCTCCCGCCCGGCCAACTGGATCACCAAGCGCTTCTTCGATTTCACCCGCTCGGTCGACATGTTGATTTGGGCGCTGGTTTTCACGCGCGGCTTTGGCCCAGGCCCCCTGGCGGGCATCGCCGCGATTTTCGTGACGGATACGGGCACATTCGGAAAGCTCTATTCCGAGGCCATCGAGAACATCGACGACAAGCAGCGCGAGGGCATCCGCTCGGTTGGTGCCAGCCCGGCAGAGGTCAACCGCTTCGGCATCATGCCCCAGATCGCCCCAGTGATCATTTCCCAGACCCTCTATTTCTGGGAAGCCAATATCCGCGGCGCCACCATTATCGGTGCCGTCGGCGCCGGCGGTATCGGACTGAAACTGCTCGAAGCCATGCGCACCAATCAGGACTGGGAAAATGTCGCCTATATGGTCGTGCTGATCCTGCTGGTGGTATTCGTCTTCGACAATCTGAGCGCCGCCATCCGCACCCGCCTGATTGGCGCACCGGGCAGAGAGCACCGCTAGTCAGCTGAGTTGACCGCGGAGGCTCACCATACCTGGTGCACCCGAGACCGTTCGCGCCCCGGCGAGGTCCCGCCGCGCCGGGAGGCAAAGGCCGTGGGATGTACGCAGGGTCGCACCGTCAAACCCGTCGCGCTGAGCCTCGCGGCCGAAGCTTCCGTTGCGGGCGCCCCCGGCCGGGCTATCAAAAGCTCTAGGGAAATAGCAAAGGCCATTTGAATGGCCAGTTCGGGGCACACACAGGCGCGCAACAACCACCAAGAAGATTTCTGGCTGGGGCGCCAGGATTCGAACCTGGGAATGTCGGTACCAAAAACCGATGCCTTACCACTTGGCGACGCCCCAACTTGGTGCCGGTTCCTACACGGTTCGCACGTGCTGTGCAACACGATCTGCATGGTCGATAAAAGGTTGTGACAAGCGCTTGAACAGGGAAAAGACCACAGCTATAAAGCCGCCACATCGCGACAGGGTCGGCACGGCCGATCCGCACTTTCCGAGATGTCGCGGTTCTGACGGAGTATAGCGCAGCCTGGTAGCGCACCTGCTTCGGGAGCAGGGGGTCGCAAGTTCGAATCTTGCTACTCCGACCAATCAACCCCGGCGTCTTCGGACGTCGGGTTTTTGTTTTGGGCCATGCCGATCGTCGGGCTAGTTTCCGGCCGATGCTACGACGGACCGCAAGCCGCAGCTGCAGCACGCACCAACAAAAAAGGGCCGGTCTTGCGACCGGCCCCTGTCATTGTGGCGGGTGACTTCAGCGCTTACCGCCGAACATCCTCCACAGGCCGGTCACGGTCAGGGCCGCGAAGGCCATCTTGAGAGTGTCCCAGACGAGGAAGGGCTGCACGGCCTTGGCAAAGGCGGAGGCGACCACATTGGTCTGATCAACCCATGCGGCCTGACCTGCCATCATCACCAACCAGGCAAAGCCGAAGGCATAGAGCACAGCGGTCGCCACCAGCATGGCGCCGAATAGGGCCAGGGGACGGCCCGAAGCGCCGCGGTCAGCGGCGTAGCCGATGATGGCGGCCTGTGCCAGGAAGCCGATGAGGAAGCCGCCGGTGGGCCCCACAAGGTAAGCCATGCCGCCGCCAGTCGCGAAGACAGGCAGGCCCATTGCCCCTTCAATAAGGTATGCGGCGACGGTTGCGACACCGATGCGCATGCCAAAAGCGGCGGCGAGCGCAGCAATGGCAAAGCTCTGCAGGGTCACCGGAACCGGCCACACTGGGACATTGACCTTGGCGGCAGCGGTGATCAGCATGGTGCCAATGAGGACGATAGCGGCATTGGTTGCCAGCTTGGCGACGTTGCCCTTGGGCTGGAATGCACCGAGCAGCGTGTTGGGCGTGGTCAAAGTCACAGCCATTTCATACCTTCCGTAATTGATAGGGACCGACCCCCTCCCAGGGCGGTCTGGTCCGGACCAACGCTTATTACGGTTTCGTTACACGGCACGCAATGGCTCCCACTCCCCCACGGATTCAGTTCGACCGCCAATTCGATGCCCAGACCGGTCAGGCCGTCGCTGTGGCAGAGGGCATAGTTCGGGTAACCGCACCCAATCCATCCCCCTACACCTTCACCGGCACCAACAGTTTTATTGTGGGACACCAGAGGCTTGCGGTGATCGACCCAGGACCAGAGGACGAGGCACACGAGGCCGCGTTGACCGCCGCCATAGGCGAGCGGCAGGTGACAGCAATTCTGCTCACGCATACCCATCGCGACCACAGCGCATTGGCCAAAACACTTGGCCGGCGGCTGGGTGCCCCGCTGTGGTTTGGCGGACAGCACCGCCTCTCGCGTCCCTTGCGCCGATTCGAGGTCAATCCGATCCGGCGCTCATGTGACTGGGATCTCGTGCCGGACCGGGTACTCACCGACGGCGCGCTCGTTGAATTGGGGGACATGGTTCTGCGGGTGCACGCCACGCCGGGCCACTGCGCAAATCATCTGGCTTTCGGCGTGGCGGACGGCGATGTGCTGTTTTCCGGCGACCATGTCATGGGCTGGAATTCCACACTGGTTTCCGTGCCAGATGGTTCGATGGCGGACTATTTTGCCTCGCTGGACAAGGTCATCGCCCTGCCCTACCGCCGCTATCTGCCCGCGCATGGAGGTGAGATTGCCGATGGGGTGGCCCATGCGGCAGCGCTCAAGGCGCATCGTGAGATGCGCAACCAGCAGCTGCTCGATGCCGTGAGCGCAGGGGCGCGAACCCTTGGCGCAGTGGTCGATGCTATCTATCCGCGCCAGCCCGCCAAAGTGCGGATGGCGGCCCGCATGACCATGAAGGCGCATGTGGAATATCTGCAAGCGCAGGGGCAGCTGCGGGCGACGCGGGGCCTGTTTGGGAGGCGATTGGAATTGGCCTGAGGGCAGCAGACGCCGGAGTGATCGCCTCTTCCCTAATGGAGAGGCGGCACCGGCTGATACTCACCCGTTCCGCTGAAACCCTACGCCACCCTCGCGCCCGGTCTGTCCCCGGTGGCGCAGCATGTGATCCGCAAGGACCAAAGCCATCATGGCTTCGCCCACCGGCACGGCGCGGATCCCGACGCAGGGGTCGTGGCGGCCCTTGGTGATGATGTCGACATCTTCATTGGCCGTGGTGACCGTCTGGCGCGGGGTCAGAATGGACGAGGTCGGCTTGACCGCAAATCGACACACGATCGGGTCGCCATTGGAGACACCGCCCAGGATGCCGCCGGCATGGTTGGAGAGAAAATAGGGCTTGTCCTCGCCCGAGCGCATCTCATCGGCGTTATCAACACCGGTCAGGCTCGCGGCCTCGAAACCAGCGCCGATTTCCACCGCCTTGACCGCGTTGATGCTCATCATGGCCGAGGCCAGATCGGCGCTGAGCTTGCCGTAGATCGGCGCGCCCCAGCCAGATGGAACACCTTCGGCCACGACCTCGATGACCGCGCCCACCGAATTGCCCTCCTTGCGCAGCGCGTCGAGATAATCGGCCCACAGGAGTGCCGCCTTGGCGTCGGCGCAGAAGAAGGGATTCTCATCGACCAGCGCCCAATCGAAATTGGCGTAATCGATCTTGTGTGGGCCCATCTGGACCAGGCTTGCACGAATTTTGACACCTGACAGAACCTGCCGCGCCACGGCCCCGGCTGCCACGCGGGCAGCGGTCTCGCGCGCAGAAGTGCGGCCACCGCCGCGATAATCGCGGATGCCGTATTTCTGGTCATAAGTGTAGTCGGCATGCCCGGGACGATATTTGTCGCGGATCTCCGAATAATCCTTGGAGCGCTGATCGGTATTTTCGATCATCAGCGAAATCGGCGTGCCGGTGGTGCGGGGGCCGTCGGTGCGTTCATCCTCGAACACGCCTGAGAGGATTTTCACCTCATCGGCCTCGCGCCGCTGCGTGGTGAATTTGGATTGTCCCGGCTTGCGGCGGTCGAGATCGCGCTGGATCATCTCGGGGGTGAGGGCGATGCCCGGCGGGCATCCGTCGACCACGACCCCCAGCGCTGGCCCATGGCTTTCGCCCCAGGTGGTGAAACGGAAAAGATGCCCGAACGTATTGAAAGACATGGCGCGGCCCCGTGGTTGCCAGCGTTCTAGGCAGGCCGAGGCGTCAGGTCAATCGACCGGTTCGTCCCAGGTGTTCTCGGCCGCATGCAGCGTCATCCGGCCACCGGAAAAATGGGCAATCACACCCTGCGGCGGCGGCCAGTTGAGCACATCGCCGCGCGGCGTGCCCTCGACAAGGTGCCGCAGCACGCGCAGCACACCGCCATGGGCGACGACCACAGCGTGATGGGTCAGTTCGCGGGCGAAGTCGAGCAGGCGAGCGGCGACATCGTCATAGTTCTCGCCGTTTTCGGGGCGGAAGCGCCAATAGCTCTCGTCGCGTTCGCCGGGCGCGAGGGCGGAATGCTCACGGGCAATCTCGGCGTGCAGGCGCCCTTCGAAATCGCCGAAGGAAATCTCGATCAGCCGCTTGTCGTGAATGACCGGCGGCAAATCGATATCGAAGGCGGCACGCATGCGGTCCATGGTTTCGGACGCCCGGCTCAGCGGGGATGCAAACCAGTTCAGCGAGGCGGGGTCAACACCGTCGCGTTCCAGCAGGTCGCGCAGCAGCAGGCCATTGGCGTCGGCTTGCAACTGGCCGGTGCGGTTGAGCGGGATATCCCGACTGCCCTGATAGCGCTGTTCGCGGTTCCAGTCGGTTTCGCCGTGGCGCGCGAAATAGAAATCTGGCCAGGAAGGGGCAGTCATGGACACTTCCGCGCCAAAAGGCACGGCCTTTGTTCGTCTGGAGTCTGTGGCTTGCTTGTGGCACACCCTAGACCGCCCAAGCAAGCGCAACGCCCTCATAGCTCATCTGTTTTGGAGTTCTGACATGCCCCTCACCGCCACCCAAATTCGCGATGCTCTGATCGGAATTGTCGGGAGCGATGGGGTTGTGACCGACACGGACAAGATGGGTGCCTGGCTCAACGAGCCGCGCAAGCGCTTCCACCAGACCGCTTCGGCGATCGTAATGCCGCCCAGCGTGGAAGCAGTTCAAAAAGTGATGGCGTGGGCCAACCAGAACCATGTCGGCATTGTTCCGCAGGGCGGCAATACCGGGCTGGTCGGTGCGCAGGTGCCGCTTTCGGGTCGCGAGGTGATCCTGAGTCTGCACAAGCTCGATCGCATCCGCTCGATAAATGCGGGTGCCGGTGTGATGACCGCAGAAGCCGGGGTGATCCTTGAGAACGCTCACAAGGCGGCAGAAGCCGAGGGGGCGATGTTCCCGCTCTGGCTGGCGTCACAAGGCTCGGCACGGATTGGCGGCGTGCTGTCCTCCAATGCCGGGGGCGTCAACGTATTGGCCTATGGCAATGCGCGCGAACTGACCATGGGGGTCGAGGCCGTGCTGGCGGATGGGCGGCTCTATCGGGGGCTCAACGCGCTCAAGAAGGACAATACCGGCTATGACCTCAAGGATCTTCTGGTGGGCGCGGAGGGCACGCTCGGCATCATCACGGCTGCAAGCCTGAAGCTCTATCCCCTGCCCCAGGACTATGAGACGGCCATCGTCAACGTGGCCTCTCCCGAAGCGGCACTGGAATTGTTTCAGCTGATGCGTGAACGCGTTGGCTCGCGCCTCAACGCGTTCGAACTGATCCCCTGGATTGGGCTCGACATCCAGCTTCGCCATGGCATGCTGGACAAGGACCCGACCGCGAGCGCTTCGCCCTGGTATGCCTTGATCGAATTGACCCGTATGGCCGGCACGGAGCCGGGCGCCCTGCAGTCGGCGCTGGAGGCGGCTTTCGACAAGACGCTCATTTCCGACGCGGTAATGGCCGAGGCCCTCGCTGACCGCACCCGCATGTGGGCATTCCGCGAGCAGATGAGCGAGTGCCAGAGCCGCGAAGGCGCCTCGATCAAGCACGATGTTTCAGTGCCCATTGCTGCTGTGCCGGCGCTGATTGCCGAGGGATCGGCAGCGGCAGAAGAATTCGCGCCCGGCATTCGCCCCGTGCCCTTCGGTCATATGGGGGATGGCAATATTCACTTCAATTTCTCGATGCCCGTCGGCGCCGATCCCAAGGCCTTCATGGCGGAGTATGACGAGGCCATGCACGAGATCATCTATGAGGTGGTGCTCAAACTGGGCGGCTCGGTCTCGGCCGAACATGGCATCGGACAGCTTAAAACAGAGCTGCTGCGACAGGTTAAGGATCCAGTGGCGCTTGAGATGATGCGGGCAATCAAGACGGCGCTGGACCCGAACGGGATTCTCAATCCGGGGAAATTGCTGGGTTAGCCGCGCCGCCGGTCACTTGCGTGTGCCTTCTTGCACCTCCCTCCCGCCCGGACCATGTCTGGGCGATGCTGCTCAAAGACATACAATTCCTCGACGACGCTACGCGTCCTGCCATTCCCAAGCTTGACGGTGTGACCGAAGCGCAAAAGGCGCCGGGCGAGCATTTGAGGATGATTCATGATCATTTGCGCGAGAACATGGTGGTGCTCGGCCGGCTGATCGAACGCGCCTCCCAGGGCAAAGCGACGGCCGAAGAGATTCAGGCCGAAACCGAAGAGCTGGTGATGGTGTCCAATTACCGGCGCTTCGGCACGTTGTGCGGGCAGTATTGCCAGTTCGTGCATGGCCACCACTCGATTGAGGACTATGCCATCTTCCCCGGCATTGCCGCACAAGGGCCGGCGTTCAAGGCCATTGCTGACCGGCTGCAGGCCGAGCATGTGGTAGTGCACCAATTGCTCGAGCGCCTGATTGACGCGCTGATTGCCCTGGCCGATGCGCCGGGGCCATCCAATTTCGAGGATGCCGTGACCGTGTTCCGGGCGCTGGAAAAAGTGCTGCTCAGCCACCTCCACTACGAGGAAGAATCCATCGGCGACGCACTGGGCTATTTCGAGATCGGGGTTTAGGGGGCAAGGGCACGGGCCGAATTTGTTCTTCTCCCCCTCGGGGAGAGGAACAGAACGGGGGCTCAGAACAGATCCATCTGCCCGCCGCCGCCGGCGGCCTTCTTCGGCTTGGGCTTTTCCACCGGCGGCTCCTGCCTTGCCAGGTCCACCGGCTCGATCAGGCCGGGATCATCGTCGCGGGCGGAATTGACCCTGGTCGAGACGGGATGGAACTTCAGCGCACCATCCTCGAGCGGCAGCGCCATCTGAACCGCCTCATGCGCGCGCACGTCGCGGACATTAAGCCAATCGTCTTGCTGCTGCTCCGTCAGCAGGATCGCGGGCATGCGGTCATGGATTTGTGAAAGCTGAGGATTGGCGGCGACGGTAATTGTGGCCACTGAATCGATCTCTTCACCATTGGGGCCCATCCAGACCGAGTAGAGCCCGGCCAGCGCCATGGGCTGCCCATCTGTGCGGGTGATGTAGTAAGGCTGCTTCCTCTTGTCCGGGCCGGTGTGCCACTCATAATAACCGCTTGCCGGGACGAGGCAGCGGCCATGCCTGACGCGGTCGCGGAAGGCAGGCTTCTCGGCCATGCTTTCGGCGCGGGCATTGACCAGAAGCGGAAATTCGCGCGGGTCCTTGACCCAGTGGGGCACAAAGCCCCAGCGCGCAAAATGCGCCTCGCGGCGGCCTTCCGCTTCCCAAATGGCGGCAATAGGCTGGGTGGGCGCGATGTTGTAGCGCGGCACGATCTCGATGCTGTTCAAAAGCTTGAACAGCTCAACCATCATTTCGGGTGGTAAGGTCGAGGCGTAGCGGCCGCACATGGCGTGTCTCCTTTACTCTGGCAGAGGTAAGCTCTTGGAACACGAATCGCAAACCGGCTTGTCATGACCGACCTCCCCAATGCTGCCAGCGTTGCCCTTGTCCGAGACGGCAAGGTGCTGGTGATCAAGCGCGCACTCGCGCCCTACCAAAATCTCTGGACCTTTCCGGGTGGCCGTATGGACCCCGGAGAAACAGTGGAGCAATGCGCGGTCCGCGAGGTGCAGGAGGAACTGGGCCTTACCATTCGCAATCCACGCCATGCCATGACCCAATCGCTGGGCCGCGACGGCACCTATCGCCTGGCGGTCTTTGCCACCACCGACTTCTCGGGCGTCATCCGCCCTTCGGAGGAGATCAGCGATCACAAATGGGCCGACCCGGGCATGCTCCCTGCGCTGCGAACCACCTCAAGGCTCGATGACGTGATCAGAGAGTGCTTCAAGGTTTTAGGGCAAAGCTGGTAGAAGGCGGACATGGACGAGTTGAACCCACGCGATGCTGCCCGCGGCCCCACCCCACCCTCAATCCCCTCCCCCTTGTGGGGCAGGATCATGGGTGGAGGTTCTCGCCTCCACGGATTGCTTGGTGGGATAGCGGTCGTCCTCATGCTTGCATCTCCCGCTCACGCCATTGACCCGCTTTATCAGCGACAGATGGAGAGGCTGACCGAGATCATGGGCAGTCTCTATTTTCTCGAACCGCTGTGTAAAACGGGCACCGAGGACTGGCGTGCCCAGGCGGCGGAGCTGATTGCGCTGGATGAACCGGACGATGACCGCAGGCAGCGCCTGGCCGGGGCCTTCAACACCGGCTATTCCGCCTTTTCCCGGCTGCACCGGCAATGCACGCCATCCTCGCGTGCGGCACTCGCACGACTTCTGGAAGAGGCACAGAAGCTGGCGCGGGAGATCCACACGCGCTTTGCCGAATAGGCCCAGGGAAGGGTCCACGTAATTGCGCACTCGCTGTTAACCTTCGGCTTACTTCCTCCGTACGGGGAGCGTCGAGGCGTGCTATGCCCGCATCATGAGCACGTCCAAGTCCATTTTTTCGCCCGCATCCGGGATCGGCCCGTTCGACCGTAGCCAGTCGGAACGGCAGCTTGCGCTTGAATATCTGGCGGAGGCGTGGAACAGCGCCGAGGAAGACGGGCTGGAATCCGCCTCTCTGGCGCATGCCTCCCTGTTTGCCGCGCTCGCGACCTTCGTGAAAATGCACGGCGATGAAGCTACAGCTGACCTGGTCGCGCTGCTTCCTGAGCGTATCCGCAATGGCGAATACAATCTGGACCGGATTCTGCAGTAGCGATCTGCCACCAGGCAGTTTAGCCGTTGCTGCTGCCAGCCAGATAGAAGATCGTGCCGCCGATGGCGATGAACAGCACGACGAAGATCGCGATGCGGATGATGCTGGTATAGCCGCGGCCAAACGCTAAACGTTCGGCCGGGCCCTGTCCGCTCTCGGTGATGTAGCGGTCGGTCTCTGACCTGACTTCGCCATTATGGTTGCTGTTCATCGGCCGGATCCATCAGTTCTTTGCGTCGACGCCGCCACTGCTGAGCGAGGCGTAACGCAAGGTCAGGGGCTGAATTTGCGTGTCCAGCCATTCGGCCATGGCCAATTCCTCGTCGAGATTGGCCTGCAGGAGCGAGACGGCCTCGGCTTCACCACTTCCTTCGGCCAGCGCCACCAGCGACTTGTAGGCGGCAATCTCATAGTTTTCGAAGGCGAAGTTGGCGAAGCTGTTCTTGATGATCTCATCTGGCGCCATTGTGTGCCCAATGGCTGCAATGGAGCCGGCCATGCTCAGAGCCGTGTCCTTGAGAGCAGAACGGTCCCCGTCGACGCGCTCCAGCAGCTGGTCTAGACGATCAATCTGCCTTTCGGTCTCGGCAATATGCTGCTCTATCCGCTCGGCTACTTCGGGATAATGCTCGATCCGCTTCACCTGGGGGCGCAGGATCGACAGCGCCTGATTTTCCATGGCGTGGGCGTTGCGCAGACCAGTAATGTAAATGTCCTGGGTATTGGGCATTGAAACTCTCCGATCAAATGCCCGCCTAACGCAATAACCCAGCGATAAGCTCCATCACCATGTGCCCGGCAGCCGGGTTGGCCGCGATGACCTAGGTTCTGCCAGGCGACAGCGACTCGAGGAAATTCATCGGCTGGCCCTTTGCCGGCGTCACTAGCTCGCCCTCCCACATCACTGTGTTGCCGCGCACGATGGTGCCAACGGGCCAGCCGGTGACAGTGACCCCGTCATAGGGTGTCCAGCCAGCGCGGCTCTTTATCCAATCATTGGTGATGGTTTCGCGCCGCTTCATGTCGACAATGGTCAGGTCGGCATCATAGCCCACCGCGATACGGCCCTTGCCGGCGATGCCGAACAGCCGGTTGGGGCCATGGCTGGTCATGTCGACAAAGCGCTGCAGGGTGAGCCTGCCCCCGTTGACATGGTCAAGCATGATCGGGACAAGGGTTTGAACCCCGGTCATCCCCGAATGGCTCTGTGGGTATGGATGGTCCTTTTCCTCGCGCGTATGCGGCGCGTGATCGGAACCAAGAATATCGGCCACACCATTGGCAACGCCCTTCCAGATACCCTCGCGATGCGCCTTGTCGCGCACCGGCGGGTTCATCTGCGCATATGTTCCCAAACGGTCATAGGCGGTTTCGTCTAGCGTCAAATGGTGCGGGGTGACCTCGACGCTCGCCACATCCTTGTGATCGGCAAGGTAGACGATTTCTTCCTTGGTCGAGATATGCAGCACGTGGATGCGCTTGCCAGTCTTGCGGGCCAGGTTGACCAGCCGCGTGGTGCAGCTCATGGCGACTTCGGGCGAGCGCCAGACAGGATGGCTCGATGGGTCGCCTGGTACACGCAGACCCTTGCGCTCTTCGAGCATGAATTCGTCTTCTGAGTGAAAGGCAGCGCGGCGGGAAATGGCGTTGAGGATCGCTTCCACCCCGGCATCGTCCTGCACCAGCAGCGAGCCGGTGGAGGAGCCCATGAACACTTTGACGCCCGCACAGCCCGGCAGCTTTTCCAGCATGGGCAGCTCAGCCACATTGTCGTGGGTGCCGCCGACATAGAAGGCGAAGTCGCAATGCATGCGGTTGGTGCCCGCCGCGATCTTGGCCTCGAAGGTCTCGCGGGTGGTGGTCAGCGGATTGGTATTGGGCATTTCGAACACACCCGTCACCCCGCCCATGACGGCGCCAAGCGAGCCGCTTTCAAGGTCTTCCTTGTGCGTCAGACCGGGTTCACGGAAATGCACCTGGGTGTCGATGACACCGGGTAGGATATGCAGGCCCTTGCAGTCCACGATGTCGGCGGCGCTGCCGTCCACGGTGCCGAGCGCGACGATTTTCCCGTTCTTGACGGCGATATCGGCCTGGCCCTCGCCATCCTGGTTCACAACGGTCGCATTCTTGAAAATCGTGTCGTACTGCGCCATGTCTTCCGTCCCGCCTGTCTGGTTTTGTAAGCCGCGTCATGTGACCAGTCGGACATACCGGACGGGCATCCGAAGAGGCAAGCCACATGAGCATCCATCTGCGTGCCGACCGCGCCCTGTTCCGCTTTTCTGGCCCCGAGGCGCATCGGCTTCTCAATGACGTTGTCACGGGTGAAATTCCCAGCACCGGCGATGGCATCGGGGAGCTGGCCGCGGCCTGGGCGCTGCTGTCGCCCCAGGGCAAGATCCTGGCCGAAGGTCTGGCAGGATTTGCCGAGGATGCGCTCTGGCTCGATGTCCACCAATCCGTGGCCGACGACTTTTTCAAGCGCATGAAAATGTACCGCTTGCGCGCCCAGGTGGTGATCGACGACCTGCGTGAGACCCATCGCGTTGGATTTGCACAAGGCGAGGAGCCCCAAGGCCTTCGCCACACGGATCGGCTGGGTCCGCTCGGCATGGGGTGGCGCGCCATTGCACCGGTCGAGGCCACCAGCGACTGGGTGCAGGACGACACATTCTATCAGGACCAACGCATTGCCACGGGTATCGCTCATCAAGGCAACGACTTTCCCGCCAATGAAGTCTTCGCCCACGATATCGGCATGGACCTGCTCGACGGCATCGACTTTGCCAAGGGCTGCTATGTAGGCCAGGAAGTGGTGAGCCGCATGAAGCATCGCGGTACGGCGCGACGGCGGCCGGTGATCGTCTCCGGTATTGAAGCCCCGGCCGGGAGCGCTGTCGTTGCCGATGGCCGCGAAGCGGGGACCATCGGCCAGGTGGTGGATGGCAAGTCCGTCGCCATTGTGCGGCTCGACCGAATCACCGATCTCGAAGGGGTGACCGTGGCCGGCAAGCCCGTGCAGATCGCATTGCCGGGCTGGGCAAACTATCAATATGGCGGGCCAGAGACGGACGAGTAGCCAAAGTTCTCGAATCGGCCTCATCTGCTAAGGTCAGCGTCAACAGTCTGCTAACCAATTCGTACCTGATGTCCCGCCAAAGCAACCGGGCCTGGCAGCGCATGCTGTCTGGCCGCCGCCTCGATATTCTGGACCCCTCGCCCGTCGATGTGGAGCTTTCCGACATCGCGCACGGATTGGCGCGGGTGGCCCGCTGGAACGGGCAAACCATTGGCGACTATCCCTTTTCCGTCGCGCAGCATTCGGTGCTGGTGCTGGAACTTTTCCGCGCCGCCAATCCGGATGCCGCGCCGGTCGCGCAACTGCAGTGCTTGCTGCATGACGCGCCCGAATATGTGGTCGGTGACATCATCTCGCCGTTCAAGGCGGTGATCGGCGGCAGCTACAAGGAGGTCGAAAAGGGCCTGCTGGCGGCGATTTTCCTGCGCTTTTCCCTGCCGGCCACGATGCCGGCCGCCGTCAACAGATTGGTAAAAAAGGCCGATCAGGAGGCAGCTTTCTTCGAGGCCACCAATCTGGCCGGTTTCGATCCGCCGGAGGCGCGGCGGCTGTTCGGCGTGCCCAGCCAGTCTGCTTTCGATGTGGACGCGTTTGACCGGCTGATCCGCCCCTGGCCGACGCAACAGGCACATGAGCGTTTTATTGCCGCATTCGAGGCCATCAGCAGCGATATTTCTGCGGCCTGAACGGCTTGTACAAATTAACCTTAGGTTAAGATTCGCGGTGCGCTGAGGGCACTTCATGGTTACTGATCCATTAAAGCACCTGTGCCGAAGTGGAACAGTCTGGAGCGCCTGCCATGAACCTGCCGACTCGCCAAATGCTGTTGGGCATGACCCTGGGTGCCGTCTGTGCCACTGCGATCGCCGCTATCGGTCCGGGCTATGTGGTGGACGCCTTCGCCGACGAAATGCCGGCGGGCTTCGACACTGACAAGCTGGTGAAGTTCGATGACCGCACCTATGAGGTCGAGTATGCCGACTGGGTCTCTACCGATCCGATATCGAGCACGACGGTGACCAAGATCGAAGGCGGACGAGTCAGCCGTGTCAGCATCACGACCACGGCGACGGGCACCTATTCGACCGACGGACTAACGTCCAGGCACGTCCAATATCCCGGCATCGAAGTCACCGAGGTGGTTCCGTGGTGGCGCCAGAACCACGTACGTTTCTGGACCAATGGGCGCTGGTACAGCTTGTCCACCCGTGCCGGCAATTCCTTCATCCACCTCAGCGGTCCCGCCCTGCCCTAGTGTTCGGCGTCGGTTACCCAAACAGCCAGCCACGCTTGAACTTGTAGAACACGTGCAGCCCGATCTGGGTGACCTTGGTCATGCGCGGCGCCCAAGCGGGCCGCACATAGGTCGCGTGGTAGTGGGTCGCGTCGCCCACTTCGGTGAGGTAGAGCTCGCCGCTCGTGACCTTGGCCGCAATTTCCTCGGCCTGGTCCCAAGGCCGGCGCTCGGTGACTGTCTCGGGAATGCCATCACAGGCAAAGGAGAACTGGCAGGCATTGCGGCGATTCTGGTTCTGGAACACGACGCCGCAGATGGTGTCGGGATAGCGGTGATCCTTGACGCGATTGAGAATGACCTGGGCCACGGCGACCTGGCCGCGATAGACTTCCCCGCGCGCCTCGAAATAGATGGCTGTGGCCAGGCACCAGAGTTCCTTGTCTGACAGACCGGCCATAGGCTCGCCTTGAAGCTCGGTGACCGTGGCGGGTGCACTGGCGCGGGCATAGGCCAGTTGCTCGGGCACGGACACCGGCAGGGTGACGTCGGCGAGGGTCTCGCCTTCGGCCTTGGGGGCGACACTTGCGATAGCGTCAAGCGCAGCTGCCGCGTTGGGGTGCAGCGACGCTACCGAAATGCGCGGACCGGCGTCGGTTGCGTCGCTTTCACCCACCCCGGCTATGCTGGATTGCCCAAAGGCAGCCGGATCTGCAGGTGCGCGCAGGGCCGCAATCTGCAGTCGGGCCTGTTCAAAGCTTCTGGAGATTGCCAGGGCATCCACCGCGGGGCGCACCCGGTCAGTCTTCAGTGCCCTGTTGGGGCCGGTGAAGCTGGCGGTTTCAAAGAGATGGTCGACGGAGCCGGTGATGATGGGATCAACGCCAGAATAGCTGAGGCTGGCTTGAGCAATCTCGATGGGCTGGGTGTGGCCGGGCAAGCCCGCAGTGCCTAGAGGCGCCGAACCGGGCCCGAATGCCGCGCCAGCCAGGCCTATATAAGCAACAGGGGCCACAAGCAGGATCGCAATCGTCCTTGCGACAACAACTATTCGGCTAACCGCTCTGACCGGGCGCTTGGACGCGGCCGGCCGGTGGGAAAGGGCCATAAACTCTACTCAACGCTACGCAACACAACTCAAGCCCGGCAAATGTGACGCTCAAATGCCGACAGTCGTGATGATCGGTTATTAAGGTTAGCGCTGAGTAAATGGGGTTCGAGGCACGCAGAGGGCGCGTTTATGGCCACCCTGCGGCAAGGGGTGCGACAAAGTGTTTCGTGATGGAACTATTGCCCGCAAGCTGCAATGACGGGGGCGACTTCATCGGCGAAGTCGGCAACGCGGAAGCGGACAGAGAGCGAACGGGTGGTGGCTGGGGTCACCCGAACGGTCAGATTGGTCGCGCCGATCAATCCGTCCAGGAATGTGCGCGCATCCCGCGTATTGTCGATCAGGATCGCCGTATTGTCTTCGTTGACGGGCAGGGTCGAGCTTCTGGCGCGCTGCAGGTCATATTGCAGAGTAATGCCCGTATCTCTGCCAAGCGCAGACATGGAATTGCCGGCAAAACCGAAGGCGACCTTCAGAATATCAGCTTCACAGAAGACTGTAATGGTCGCCGGGGCACGGCCAGTGGGGCGGGCGGGAATGAGCTGCTCGGATTGCAGGGTAACGCCGGTCGCTTCGGGAACCACGCCACCGGGACGGAAAATCTCGTCGTAGCAAACCAGGCGCTCGGCATCGTTGTCGATGGGCGCACATTGCGCACCCGATTGCGCCAAAGCTGGCTGCATTAGTCCAAAAAGCACTGGCAGCGCCAGAAAGAGTGCAAAACTTCTCACGAACGCAGGGCCCTTCCCCTCTGTCCCGGCACGTTGCGGCCGGTTCTGTCATACATCGCATATAGGTATGCGATGGCAGCTATTTAAGCCGAAGCCTGCGCCAAGGTCAGCCGGGCTACCGGTACACGATAGGGTGAGCAACTGACATAGTCGACGCCCAAACCGGCAAAGAAGCGCAGGGAGGCGGGATCGCCCGCGTGTTCCCCACAAATGCCAACCTTGAGGCGTGGATTGGCGGCCCTGCCCCGCGCAATGGCAATAGCGATCATTTCCCCCACGCCCTTTTCATCAATGGTCACGAAGGGATCGCGCTCATAAATGCCCTTGCGCTGATAGGCGGCAAGAAAGGCCGGCGCGTCGTCGCGCGAAATACCAAAGGTGGTCTGGGTCAGATCATTGGTGCCGAAGGAGATGAAATCAACCATGGAGGCGATGTCGCCTGCCCGCAGGCAGGCCCGCGGCAATTCGATCATGGTGCCAAAGGAAACGCGGATGCGATCGGTGCGGCCCATGCCGGCATTGTCGAGGATGGTAGTGATCCGCTCACGCACCCAGGAGACCTCGGTAGCCGTGGAGACGAATGGCACCATGACCTCGACGACGACCGGCTGCTTCTGAGTTTCGCTGGCGGCCCTAGCCCCGGCAACCACCGCCTGCATTTGCATTTGCAGTATTTCAGGGTAGGTGATGGCCAGTCGGACCCCACGATGGCCCAGCATCGGGTTGATCTCGGCAATGCGTTCAAGCCGCAGGCGCAAGGCTCGCACGGCGACGCCGAGGGAGGCGGCCGTCTCCTCGATTTCCTCGTCAGTCCGCGGCAGAAATTCATGCAACGGCGGATCGAACAGGCGCACGGTGACCGGCAGGCCCTGCATGGCCGAAAACAGGGCCGAATAGTCGCCAGTCTGAAAATCGATCAGTCCGGCAATGGCGCGGGAGCGGGCGTCCTCGTCCTCGGACAGAATCATGCGCCTGAGCGCCACCATACGCTCGGGCGAGAAGAACATATGTTCGGATCGGGCCAGGCCAATGCCTTCGGCACCGAAGCTCAGCGCGGTCTGCGCCGACTCGACCGTTTCGACATTGGTGCGCACGGAAATTTTGCGGCTGGCGTCCGACCAGCCCAGAAGTGTGCCGATGGCCCCGCCGATCTGGGGCTGCGCCAAAGGGAGATTGCCGAGATAAACGGCGCCATCGGTGCCATCGATGGTGAGCCGGTCGCCTGCGTGGAAGGTCCTGTCACCGATGCGGCAGACCATCTCAAGCGTATCAACAGTCAGGCTGCGCACCCCGGCGACGCAGGGCTTGCCGGTGATACGGGCGATAACGCCGGCATGGCTCGACATGCCGCCGCGGGCGGTGAGAATACCGGTGGCGGCCTTCATGCCCTCAATGTCGGCCGGACCGGTCTCGTTGACCACCAGGATGCAATGCTTGCCGCGGGCCCGCAGGCGCGCCGCGTCGTCAGGATTGAAGGTGATGATGCCGCTGGCCGCGCCAGGGGAGACGCCCAGGCCCATGGCTATTGGGGTCGCCTCCTCGGGTGCTTTTAGCCGTGGATGCAGCATCAGGGCCAGCCGGCTGGGATCCACGCGCGAAACGGCGCCATGCGGGGTCCAGACCTGGCGTTCCACCCGTTCCACGGCGGCCTGCAGTTCCGCGCCGGCGCTGGCCTGAACCGGGCGGGCCGAAAGGAATGTCACCTTGCCCTTGTTGATAGCGACAAGGCACGCCATATGCCGCCCCGCCTTGGCGTCAAGCAGTTCAACCAGCGCCCCGACACCTTCGGGCAGGCGCGGCAGCGGGCTGCCGTTGAGTGGTGCTGGCCCCAGGGCACCGGTTGTGGCGTTGCGGGTGAGGAACTGTTCGATGTCGCCATCGGCCACTGCCTGCACCAGCACGATCTGGCGAGCGCGATCATCTTCATTGCGCGGGGCGATCCAGCCGCCGCCGAAGAAGCCGTAGCTCTCAAACGCCTGTTTGATCGCCTTGGCCAGCGGCCGGGTGGGATCAACCGAGTCTTCAGGCGCGGTGGGTGCGGCGATGCCCAGCCGGGCTGGAGCCAGACCGCTATTGTGCGAAGAAGCCGATGTGCGCACCACCAATTGGGGCGGCGGCCCATCCTTGGCCACAAGCTTGTAGAGGCAGGCGACCCAATGGGTGCGCAGGCGCGTGTCTCGGCGGGTGCGTTCGGCCTGCAATTCTTCCCAGGCAGCGCGGGTTATGGCGATGGTTGGAACCGTGGGGAAACCCGCTTCGCCAACGCGGAATATCCAGCGGGACTTGCCGGTGAGCAGTTTGAGCTGACCAGCGCTCAGGTTCGCCTTCCCCGTTGCCGGGGCAATCGCAAACATTTCCTGCGCCAAACTCACCTGGAACCGTCCCGGTCAAATACTGTGCTGCATATTGCCCATGCCCTGCCCTGCCTGCAACAGCACTTGACTTGCACAAGCCAGGAAAGCATCTCTCCTGCCATGGAAAAAAGGCCGCACCTCGACATTCTACTCTGCGCCCCGCGCGGATTCTGCGCTGGCGTCGACCGCGCGATCCAGATCGTGGAACTGGCGCTCGAAAAATATGGAGCACCGGTCTATGTGCGCCACGCCATCGTGCACAACAAATATGTAGTGGAAGGCCTCAAGGCCAAGGGCGCGGTGTTTGTCGAGGAACTCGACGAGATCCCAGAGACCGAGGCACCGGTGGTTTTCTCGGCCCATGGCGTCCCAAAAAGCGTGCCGGCCGATGCGAAGGCGCGCAACATGTTTTTCCTCGATGCCACCTGCCCGCTGGTCAGCAAGGTGCATGTGGAAGCCTCGCGACATTTCGAGGAAGGGCACGAGATCGTACTGATCGGTCATGCCGGTCACCCCGAAGTGATCGGCACAATGGGCCAACTCCCGGCGGGAGCCGTGACGCTCATTGAGACGGTGGATGACGCCAATGCCTTCACCCCGAAGGACCCCGAGACGCTGGCCTTTGTGACGCAGACGACCCTTTCCGTCGATGACACGCGCGAAATTGTTGCGGCCCTGCGGGCGCGCTTTCCGTCCATCAACGGCCCGCACAAGGAAGACATCTGTTATGCGACGACCAACCGGCAGGAGGCCATCAAGGCCGTCGCGCCGCTGGTCGATGCGATGATCGTGGTGGGCTCGCCGCATTCATCCAATTCGCAGCGTCTGGTGGAAGTGGCTTTGCGAAGTGGCTGCCGGATTGCGACGCTGGTCGACCGGGCCAGCGAAATTGACTGGTCATTGTATGGCGACATCACTTCCCTGGGTGTAAGCGCCGGTGCCTCGGCGCCCGAGAGCCTGGTTGAAGAAGTGATCGATGCCTTCGCTGAACGCTATGAAGTGAAAGTGGAAACCAAGACCACGGCCGAGGAAAACATCGCCTTCAATATCCCCCGCGTGCTGCGCAATCTGGAAGCGGCCTCTGGTCGATGAGCCTTGATCTGTTCGAAACCGAACGGCTGGTGCTGTCCGGCTGGCGGATGGACCAGCTTGACGATCTGCTGGCTTTGCACGGCAATCCCAATGTGTCGCGCTATCTGAGCCTGAGCGGGGCGCCCTGGACGCGCGAACAGGCCGAAACCGCGCTTCGCGGCTGGATCGAACTGTTCGAGACCCGGCAATTGGGCAAGTTGAGGCTGACCCGCAAGAGCGACGGCAAGTTCATCGGCCGCGCCGGATATGGCATTTATCCCCGCACCGGAAAACCCGAGATAGGCTACGCCCTGTTCGAAGACTATCACGGGGCGGGCTATGCGACGGAAGCGGCGGCGGGCCTGCGGGACTGGATCTTCCGGGAAACCGCCGCGCCCCATTTCATCGGCTTCGCCGACACCAGAAACGCCCCTTCCCTCGCCGTCCTCAAGAAGATCGGCATGGAAGAAACACATGTCGAGGTCGAGCCGAATGGGCTTACCTGCCAGTTCCATATCTACCGGCGGCCGCACCATGTCTGATGGTGTGATCATCCATACCGATGGGGCCTGCTCGGGCAATCCGGGCCCAGGCGGCTGGGGTGCCATTCTGCAATTCGGGCCGCATCGCAAGGAATTGAAGGGCGGCGAAGCGCTGACCACCAACAACAAGATGGAGCTGACCGCCGCCATCGAAGCGCTCAATGCCTTGACGCGCCCATGTGCGGTGGACCTCCATACCGACAGCCAATATGTCAAGAATGGCGTGCAGAGCTGGATGCACGGCTGGAAGTGCAATGGCTGGCGCACTGCCGACAAGAAGCCGGTGAAAAATGTCGAGCTGTGGCAGGCGCTTGATGAGGCTACAAAGCGGCACACCATCAAGTGGCACTGGGTGAAGGGGCACGCGGGTGACGAATTGAACGAGCGCGCTGACGAGCTCGCCCGCGAAGGCATGGCGCCATTCAAGAAAAAGAAGGCCGAGGGTTTTACCCCGCCGTTTTAGCCTGCTTGGGTAGCAGGCGTTTGACACGCCCCCAGACCGGGCTGATGGCGTATCCCACTACCGGAATGAGCAGGGCACCGAGCGCCAGGCCGATGATGAAGTCGACCAATGCGGTGGCGAGCCATCCGGCGAGACCGGCAACGGCAGGAAACGTCCCTTCGGCCCAATGGGCGGCGGCCTCGATGATGTGTTCGGGGCCGGATACGCCGAATTCGTAGAGTCCATGGACGATAATGCTGCCGCCGACCCAGGTCATGGCAGCGGTGCCAACCAGGCTCAGAGCCTGCATGAAGACCGGCATGGCCACAACAATCCCGCGCCCTATCGCCCGGCCAAACCCGGTGCGTGCCGATCTGGCGAGCCACAGGCCCACGTCGTCAGCCTTGATGATCAAGGCAACCGCGCCATAAACGAGGACCGTAATGCCCACACCCGCGACCGCGAGAATGGCAGCGCGGGTCCAGAAATCGTCCACCTCGATAGCCGAGAGGATGATGGTCATGATTTCGGCGGACAGAATGAAATCGGTCTTGATGGCACCGGCAATTTTCCGCTCTTCGAGCGAGGCCGGGGAGATGGCAGTGTGCTCTATCGAGGCCTCGTGCCTTTCAGCCTCGTGCGGCGCAAAGAGGTGAAAGACCTTTTCGGCGCCTTCATAGCAAAGATAGGCCCCGCCGATCATCAACAGCGGCGTGATCAACCAGGGCAGGAAAACCGACAGCAGCAGCGCGGCGGGAAGCAGGAAGATCAGTTTGTTCTTGACCGATCCCCAGGCGATGCGCCCGACAATGGGCAGCTCCCGCTCGGCCTTGAACCCTTTGATGTAGCTCGGGGTCACGGCCGCGTCGTCGATCACGGCGCCTGCTGCCTTGGCGCTGGCCTTGGCGGCCTGCCCGGCAATGTCATCCAGAGAAGCTGCGGCGACCTTGACCAGGCCAGCGATGTCATCGAGGAACGCGAGAAGGCCGACCGACATGAGACACCTGCAGACTTGAGGACAAGGAGACTGATGAACCGGGCAAACCCCGCCCGGTTCCCTGCCTTAGCCCGCGACCTTCCCGAAATCGGCCACCAGATGCATGGTATCGCGCAGGCGGGCCAAGAGGTTGAGGCGATTGCCGCGGACAGCCGGATCGGCGTCATTGACCAGAACAGCTTCAAAGAAGGCATCGACCGGAGTGCGCAGGGTGGCGAGCTCTGTCATAGCCCCCTTGTAGTCGTCCTTGCTCACATGGGCGGCCACGGCCGCGTGGACAGTATCGACTGCGAGGGCCAGCGCGGTCTCTTCCGACACTTTCAGGGCTGATTGGTCGATGGTACCGGCATAGGTCTTGCCGTCCTTTTTCTCCTCGGCAGCGAGGATATTGGCGGCACGGCGATAGCCGGCGAGCAGATTGGCGCCATCATCGGTGGCCAGCAGGCTGGACAGGGCCTCGGCGCGCTGGGCGATCTGCAGAATGTCGTTGCTATCGGCGGAAATGACAGCATCGACCAGATCGTGCCGAGCACCGGCGTCGCGCAGGGATACCTTCAAGCGATCATGGAAGAAGGCGAGCAGGTCCGGCTCAACCTCAAGCGGGAATTTCAACCCGTTCTCGGTGACGATGCGAATGACACCCAAGGCCGCACGGCGCAGCGCAAACGGGTCGCGCGAACCGGTCGGCTTTTCATCGATCGACCAAAAGCCGGAGAGCACGTTGAGCTTGTCGGCCAAGGCCACCGCGATGGAAACCGGCTCGGTCGGCACGCGATCGGAAGGGCCGAGCGGCTTGTAGTGCATCTCGATTGCCGTCGCGACGGCGGCGGGTTCCTTCTGGGCGGTCGCATAGTAGCGGCCCATCAGGCCTTGCAGTTCGGGGAACTCCCCGACCATGCCTGTGACCAAATCGGCCTTGGCCAGCATGGCGGCACGCTTGGTAAGGTCAATGTCCGCACCAACCTTGGGGGCGATTTCCGCCGCCAGATGAACAAGGCGTTCGACCATGGCAAACTGGCTGCCCAGCTTGGCGTGGAACACCATGTCCTCGAGCTTGGGCAGGCCGTGCTCGAGCGGAATGGCGAGATCCCCCTGATAGAAGAAGGCGGCATCGGACAGGCGGGCGCGAATGACCCGCTCATTGCCCGCAACCACGACCGCGCCGCCATCGGCGGGGATGGTGTTGGAAGTGATGATGAAATTGGGCGCCAGCCTGCCGTCGGCATCGCGCAGGCAGAAGCACTTCTGATTGGCGCGAATGGTAGCGATGATGACTTCTTCGGGTAGCTTGAGGAATTCGGGGTCGAACGAGCCCATCATCACATTGGGCCATTCGACCAGCCCGGCCACCTCTTCGAGCAGACCTTCATCATGGATGACGGTCAGCCCCTGCGCAAAGGCGAGATTGTCGGCGTCGGTGCGGATGATGTCCTTGCGCCGGTCAATATCGAGCACGACTTTCGCGCGCTCCAGGGCGATTTGATAATCCTCCAAGCGCTTCACGCGGATGGCGTCCGGCGCGAGGAAACGATGTCCGAACGTGGTCTGGCCGGACTCCAGACCGGCCGCGGCGAAGGGCACGACGATGGGTTCGTCGTTCTCGGTGCCGAATGTGGCGGTGATGGCGCGTAACGGACGCACCCAATTGAAGCTGCCCGACCCCCAGCGCATGGATTTGGCCCAGCCAAAATCGTTCATCACCTTGGGCAGGATGGTTGAAAGCAGTTCGACAGCGTCCGCCCCGGGCTTCTCGATCACGGCGACATAAAACTCGCCCTTCTTGGGGTCGCTTTCGACCTTGGCTTCGTCAATGGACGTGAGGCCCGCCGAGCGCAGAAAGCCGTCAACGGCCTGTTGTGGCGCACCTACCTTGGGGCCCTTCTTTTCCTCGCGCGTGTCGGGCGAGCGGACCGGCAGACCGGAAACAGATAGCGCAAGGCGCCGCGGTGTCACGAAAGCCTTGGCGCCTTCATAGACCAGACCCGCATCGACCAGCGCATTGGTGACGGCTTTCTTGAGATCTTCGGCCGCGCGGCGCTGTAAGCGGGCGGGAATTTCCTCGGAGAAGAGTTCGAGCAGCAATTCGGGCATGGAAGGCAACCGGTTATTGAAGGCGTGTGCGTGCTTAGCGTGAGGGCGCAGTGATGTCTATTGGCACGGAGGTAGTTTGGCTACCAGCCACCACCACCGCCTCCTCCTCCGCCGCCGCCCGAGAAACCGCCACCGCCCGAGCCGGACGAGCTGGCCTGGACCGGCTGGGCCGCGACCATGGCAGCGGCCATGCCAGCCGAAGCGCCGGACACGGCCTTGGCGATATTGCCCGAATTGAAGGAGCGGCCGCCCGAATACCAGTGCGGCGTATAGGTGCCTTTGTCGGCGTCGCGCACTGCATTGCGGGCCAGCTCGGCCTCGAAATGCTCGGACCAGGGCTTTTCGACGCCCAGTGCTATGGCATAGGGCAAAAGCCGCTCGAAGCGCTCGATCGTCATGGGCGGCTCGTCGACAATGTTGAGCCGGTTCTTCTCGGCCGTTTCGAGATAGAGCTTGAGCCCCTCGATCTGGTCCATCAGCTTGCGGCCCTGCACGGTTGGTGCGCGCAGCAGTACGGTAAAGATCACGCAGATCAGCACCATGGAGCCCGCTGCCAGCGCGGCCGAATTGATACTGATGCTCGAGAACGTCTCAAGTGCGCCCCCCGCAAAGTTGAAGCCGAAGACGGCCACGAAAAACAGGGCTAGGAAGCGCTGGATAGCGCCGCCGGACTTGACAACACCGAAGATGACGCTGCCGATCACGCCGAAGAAAACGCCGGCAAACACCGCAACGAAGAGCCAGACGGGTTCGAGCACATCGAACACCACCATCGCTACGATCATGGCTGCCGCAAGCAGGAAACCGAACCCGGCATAGCCCCAATTGTGGTTGAACCAGATCTTGCGGTTCTCGCTTTCGATGGCGCTGGTGAACTCAGTGCGCTTGGTGCCCAGATCCTTGCCGTTGGCCTTGTTGAATGTGACCGCGCCCTTGCCTTCAAAATAGGAGAACAGCACCTGTTCACCGATGGGCAGTTTTTGGTCTGGCCGCTTGCCGGTCACCGCCACCGTCAAGGTCTTGCCAGGGTTTCGAACTGTAACCAGTCCCTTAACGCCCAGATTGAAGATGGCTGCCGTCATGGCGGTCCAGCCCGAATTGGAGAATCCCCATTTGTGCACGAAATGGGTCAGCGCAGGCGAGAAGTCGCGCGGCGGATGAAACAGCGGAATGATGGCGCCCTTTGGCGGATCGCGCCCCACCCGCATCCAGGCGGCGAAGTTGTAGGCCACGAGCAGGAGGACCGCGAGAACGGGCAGCCAGACTTCGCGCAGGTCCGAGGCGGTTTGCAGGAGGGCTTCCATCCCTTCGGGATAAGTCACCACGCCCTTCTGGAAGGACACGGCGAAGCTCATCCCCTCGCCGGGGTCTAGTTGCCGCTGGGTCCGGAAGATGGCCGTGGTATCGCTTTCGCGAGCCAATGACACATCGCGGCCCGTGGAGCCGGCAACGCCTGTATAAGCGGCCATGTCCTCAATAACAGCGCCGTCCGGCAAGCGCACACGCGCCACCGAGGTCACAATGGGAAAGTCCCAGTAATTGCCGGTGGCGTTCCAATAGAGTTCATCACCGGAACCATCGGCGGTGGGCCGCGCCATGCGGTCCATAGTGTAGGAGATGGTGTAGCGATGCTCGCCGCGACGCAGGAAAACGTCCGGATCACCGATCCAGATGCGACGGAAATCGCCCATGCGCTCCACACGGAACATTTCGGGCTGGCCGCCGCGTGTTACTGCCACGACATCGAGGTCAATGCGGATCTTGTGTCCGCTCTCCCCGATCATGGTGACCGGGATGTCGCGATAGATGCCGCGCCGGATCTGGTTGCCTTCGGCATTGACGTCGATGGTTTCGAGCACACTGACCGACCCGTCGGCCAGCAGTTCGACATCGGAGGCAAAGGCGCGAATCTCCTCGCGCGCCAACGCGGGCACGGCCAGCGCAGCGATCAGCGCGAGGGCAGCAATCAGTCTAGACAGAAGAGGCATGAGGCTTAGAACTTCACCTGCGGGACAGCCCGCTCGGCCTCGTTCTCGAGCTCGAAATACTCGGCCTGCTCAAACTTGAAGGCATCGGCGACCAGGTTGGAAGGGAAGCTTTCCACCTGGATGTTCAGGTTACGCACGGCGCCGTTGTAGTAGCGCCGCGACATCTGGATTTCGTCTTCCACCTGCTGCAAGGCGGTCTGGAATTCGAGGAAAGTGGTATTAGCCTTAAGGTCCGGGTAGGCCTCGGCAATAGCCAGCAGGCGTCCGAGGGCCGCGGAAAGCTCGCCCTCGGCCTTGGCGCGGGCTTCCGGCCCCGCCGAGGTTGCGCTGGTGGCCTTGGCGCGGGCATTGACCACGGCGTCGAGCGTTTCACGCTCATGGGCCATATAGCCCTTTACCGTTTCCATCAGATTGGGGATGAGATCGGTGCGGCGCTTCAATTGCACGTCAATGCCCGACCAGCCCTCGCGCACCATCTGCCGGTTCGAGACCAGAGAATTGTAGATGACGATGGCGTAGCCGGCCACGCCGACAACGACCAGAAGAATGACCCATTCCATGGCTGCGCTCCCTCAAGCAATGTGCGGCGCAAACTGGCATTGTGGCCGGGGCTTTGCAACGACGGTTTGATCGGCGGGCTTGACTTCCCGCCGCCAAGCCCTAGCTTTTAGACTATGAACACGCGCCAATGGCATCGCTGCAGCTTTCTTCACGCAAGCTATCTACCCTAGGCATGCCCGCGCCGGAGCCTGCTTAGGGCTTCTGGACACTTCCGTTCCGCCGCCGGCGCAAAGTTCCCCCATTTAGCAATTCCCCCTGCCAGCGCTGCTCTGATGCGCGCGCCAGGGGCGCTTTCGAAAGGTAAGTCCAATGACTGAAATCCGCCGCGATCTGACCCCGCCGCTCACCCTGGGCAAGGCCGACCATACCAAGCTCTATGCGCTGGGCGAGGCGGCACTCGACCGCAATCCGGACCTGGCCGAAACCCTGCTGACCGAGCTTGATCGCGCCAAGGTCGTTGATGATGCCAAGCTGCCTGGCGGCGTGGTGCGCATCGGGTCGCGCGTGACCTATCAAACAAATGCCGGGCAGGAGCAGAGCGTGACGCTTGTCTACCCCGTGGACGCCGATATCGAGCAGGGCCGCATCTCCGTGCTCACTCCGATTGGCGTTGCGCTGATCGGCCTCAAGGCCGGCCAGTCCATCACCTGGCACGACCGCGCCGACAAGCGGCACAAGCTGACGGTGTTGAAGGTGGAAACGTCGGTAGAGGCCTGACGCTAAGCGGCGCGGTTACTCCGCGCCGCCGCCGGCGGTTTGCAGCCAGGCCTGGCCGCAGGCCTTGGCCAGTTCGCGGATGCGCAGGATATAGCTCTGGCGCTCTGTGACCGAGATTACGCCGCGCGCATCGAGCATGTTGAAATTGTGCGAGGCCTTGACGACGTGCTCATAGGCCGGAATGGCCATCGTCTGACGATTGCCCTCGGCGCCCTTTTCGAGAATGGCGCGGCATTCCTTTTCCGCATCCTCGAAGTGGCGGAACAGCATTTCGGTGTCGGCCGCCTCGAAATTGTATTTCGAGCTTTCCTGCTCATTTTGCAGGAAGACGTCGCCATAAGTGACCTTCTCATCGCCCGAACGGCCGTTGAAGTTGAGATCGTACACGTTCTCGACGCCCTGCACATACATGGCGAGGCGTTCCAGCCCGTAGGTGATTTCGCCCGGCACGGGGGAGCATTCAAAGCCCGCGACTTGCTGGAAATAGGTGAACTGGCTGACTTCCATTCCGTCGCACCAGCATTCCCAGCCAAGCCCCCAGGCACCAAGCGTTGGACTTTCCCAATCGTCCTCGACAAAGCGAATGTCATGGACGGAGGCGTCGAGCCCGATGGCGGCGAGCGAGTCGAGATAGAGTTGCTGAATATTGTCCGGCGAGGGCTTCAGGATCACCTGGAACTGGTAATAGTGCTGCAGCCGATTGGGGTTCTCGCCATAGCGTCCGTCGGTGGGGCGGCGGGATGGCTGCACATAAGCGGCCTTCCAGTGTTTCGGGCCCAAAGCGCGCAATGTCGTCGCCGTATGAAAAGTCCCCGCGCCCATCTGCATGTCGTAGGGCTGCAGGACCACACAACCCTGCTCCGCCCAGAATTGCTGCAGCGTCAGAATCAGACCCTGGAAGGAATTCTTCGGGTCCATGTGGGCGGGGCGAGAGGTCATGTCAAAAGTCCTGCAATGAAGCGGACAAAGCTCTAGTGGGGTGCGCCGGAGTGGTCAATGGCGGTTGTCGGCATCATTCCCGTCCCGCGGCCGATAGGTCCCGTCCTCGCCGCGCTTGAGGTCGATGACGCCGGGCTTGGCGCGTTCGGCGCGGTCGCGTTCGCGGGCAATGCGTTTGGCTTCTTCGGCGTCGTGATTGAACTTGTTGGTCCAATCCCTCCAGATGCGGCGGATGCCGAAATAGATCAGCAGACCGATGGCAGCAAAAATCAGAACGCGCAACAGCATGGCAGGGACCTAAAGACCGATCCGCGCCCACCAGGCGCGATCCTCAAGAGACATTGCGACTTCGTCTAGCATGCCCTGCGCGGAAAATCCCAGCCGGGGCAACGCAAAGAAGGGGCGGCGCGGCGCGATGGGCTTGAGCACCACTTCGGAGCCGAAGCGCTGCCGCAGCACGGCATGCAGATCGCCAACAGCATCGGCAAGGCCCAGTTCGACGCCACGCAGGCCGGTCCACCACTCGCCGGTAAACAGGGTGTCATCATCGGCCTTGAGCCGGCCGCCACGCCCGGCCTTCACATGGTCGATGAAGACCTGATGAATATCGAGCTCGAAGCGCTTGATACGCTCCACATCCTCGGCCTTTTCGGGCAGGAACGGGTCGAGGGTGGATTTGTTGCGGCCAGCCGTGTGCACGCGGCGCTCGATGCCGAGCTTGTCAATGGCGCCGACGAAGCCGAACGTGGCCATGATCACGCCGATGGAGCCAACAATCGAGGACGGATCAACGAAAATCTCGTCCCCGGCCACGGCAATGAAATAACCGCCTGAGGCTGCTGCATCTTCCACAAAGACCAGAACGGACTTGTTGTGCTCATCGGCCAGGTCGCGAATGCGTTTGGAGATCAGCCGGCTCTGCACCGGCGAGCCCCCGGGCGAGTTGATGACAACGGCGACAGCCGGCGCCGACTTCATGGTGAAGGCCTTGGCCAGAAGCGGTTCGACCGTTGCTATGTTCAGACGGCCGGGACGCTGCTCTGCGGCGATGACACCTTGCAGGCGCACGACCGGCACCACCGGCGGGCGGCGGACCAGACGGCTGAGCCAGTTGCGCTTGATGCCTGCAGGTGTTTCGGACATGTCCACTCCGTTGGATTTTCAGGACACTTAGGCAGGCCCGGCGCGTATTACCAGTCCAGTACGCTGACTCCGCGCAAAATGGCGTCGAACTCCGCGGCAAAACCATTTCCCTCGGCGCCATGAAGGGCCCGAGCAGGCAACAGCGTCAGCGGCGCCCGCGATCCTTTGATGCCGCGCACGAGGATTCGGGTCGCGGGTGCCCCGGGCCGCGGGACAAGGGGCAATATGGTGAGATTGCCAAAGCGACGATCGAAGGCCGCTAGCAGCGCGATCAATCCTTCGGCGGGATAGATGAAGATTGCCGTGCCGCCCGCGCTTGCTGCCGAAGCGGCGCATTTCACCCAGGTTTCGAGTTGTGCCATGTCCATATGCCGGGCATCGGCCCTGGCCGCATCCGGCGCCTGTGTGCCCTGCCCTGCCCCGAAGAAGGGCGGATTGGCGATCACGCCATCAAAGGCGTTGTCCACAAGTCCCGCAGCGCGCCGTTCTGCGCCTTTGGCGAGAATATCGAGCGGCAGAACTTCGGCCCTGCCGCTCAGGCCATTGCCGGCAATATTGTCCCGCGCCAGGGCCAAAGTCGCGGTGTCCCGTTCAACCAATTGTGCTCTGGCCGCGCGTCCCATCGTCAGGGCACAGAGCCCGGCCGTTCCCACGCCGGCGCCGAGATCCAGGAGATTCTCTGTTCCTTCGCGCACCGCTGCCGCGAGCAGGACGCTGTCGAGCCCGGCACGGAAACCCGATTTTGGCTGCGACAGAGTGAGCCGCCCACCCAAAAAGGCGTCGCGCGTTATGGTTTGATGTTTTACAAACTGGGTAGGCTGGTCTAGGGACATCGCACCCGGAAGGCTGGTTTTGCCAGAACCATATATGGCTCGGCACGACGGTCTCAACCCGATTTGCCCATTATGGCAACAAGGACTTTATGGCGGTGTCAGTTCTGCCCCAAATCAATCGCAAGCCAGAGATGAACCCGGTGGAACGGCTGATGGCCGCCACTGCGGAGGACATGGCGCGCGTCAATGCTCTCATTCTCGAGCGCGCCGAGAGCCATGTCGATATGGTGCCAGAGTTGGCCCGCTACCTGATCGATAGTGGAGGCAAACGCCTGCGGCCGATGCTGACTGTGGCCGCTTCCATTCTGTTCGGCCAGGGCAAAGGCAGCGCCATCAATTTCGCAGCCGCCGTCGAATTCATGCACAATGCGACGCTGCTGCATGACGATGTGGTGGACGACAGCGATTTGCGGCGCGGCAAGCCTGCGGCCCACATGGTCTGGGGTAACAAGGCCTCGATCCTGGTGGGTGATTTCCTACTCGGCCAGGCCTTTATGATGATGGTCGAGACCGGCGATATCGATGCTCTGGGCGTCCTGTCCTCCGCCTCTGCCGTTATGGCAGAGGGTGAGGTGTTCCAGCTCGCCAAGACCGGTGACCTAGACACGACGGAAGCCGACTATGCCGAAGTGATCCGCGCCAAGACCGCTGTGCTGTTCAAGGCCGCCTGCGAGGTGGGGGCCATGTCGGGCGGCGCAGACGACGCCGGCCGCAAGGCGCTCGCGCTTTATGGTCTTGAACTGGGCAATGCTTTCCAACTGGTCGACGATGCTCTCGATTATGGCGGGCAGTCCGGCACGCTGGGCAAGAATGTCGGGGACGATCTACGCGAGGGGAAGATGACGCTGCCGGTCATCCTCGCTCTCAAGGCCGCCACAGAGAGCGAGCGCAACCTGATCGCTTCAGCACTTGGCAATGCAGAAACGACTGATCTCGAAGTGCATCAGGTGGTGGCCATCTTCAATCGCTACGAGACGCTGAAGAAGACACTGGACAAGGCCCAGGCGCATGCCAAGGCCGCCATCGAGGCTCTGTCGGCCCTGCCCGAGAGCGAGATGAAAACCATTCTCGCCGATGTCGTGGTCCACTCGGTCAGCCGCGCGAGCTAGGCGCTAGAAGTCCTGGCGGTAGCCGAACATCAGCCCCGAGCCGCTCTGCCCGGCGACATGACCGGCGCTGACTGCGTGTTTTAATCCTATGCTCAGCGACGCCTGGTTCGGCAGGCTGGCCTGATAGGACAGCCCCACATCGATCTGCCGCCCTGAGGACGCCAGTTCGGCGCTGGAGGTCTGGTTGACGATGCTGCCATCGGCCAGGCGCGCCACCGGCCGGGTCAGTTCGACAGTGCCGGTTTCGATGCGCAGCGGCTGGGACACTGAAAGGGTCAGGCGGTCGCCCGCTGCTAGTGCATCGGTGAAGCTGGCGCCGATTTCCATGCCCGTAAAGGTCAGCCCGGACAGATCCGAAACAAGACCCTCGCCACCGCCCTGACGCGCAGCGGCGCCATATTCGAACCTGCCGAACAGCGACACGCCTGGCGCCAGTGGCTGCTCCAACCCCAGGTTCACCGCGCCGATGGCGCTGCCAGAACCGAAATCGAAGGCCGTGCCGCCATCGAGCCCCATCACTGCACCCTGCTCCCCGGCCAGCGTAGCGCCGAGCCGAACCTGCCCGCTGCCGAGCGGCAGGGAAAGGGTCATGCCGGTGCCGGCCAGCGCGCCATTGTCCACCGCGCCGTGTTCGGAGGCAAAGCCATAGGCCGTCAACTCGCCGACCGAACCGACCGGCGCAATGGAGGCCACAAGAAGGCTTTCGCCGGCCATCGACAGCACCGACGCCTGCCCCCCGGCACCGGAAAATCCAGTGACGGCACCGGCAAGGTCGCCGGTATGGAAGAGATTGAGTCCGTCCTGGCCCTGGTCGATGCTGGCTTGGCCGGGCAGGCGCGGCAGCACGGTTACGGGAGCGTTCTCGACGGCACTGGCGGATGACACACTATAGGCCCGGTTAAGGGCGTCGAACACGGCTAGCGGCTGCGGGGCGAGCGCGCGATTGAGTGAATCACCAAAGCTCGAAGGCGCCACGATGACGCTGTCGACAAGGCTGTGGCGCTCCGCGCTGGCGACGCTGGCCCCATTGAGCACCGAGACCGAACCGATCGGGCTCAGCGCGGCACGAATATCCATCACGCCATGCCCCCACTCGGTGGAATAGGCGTGAGACGCGCCATTGCCATAGTCTATAATGCCGGCCACCGGCACGCCTTGGGTGGCAAACCAGGAATTGTCCGCACTGGCCAACAAGCGCTGCGCCCATTCGGACGGCGTCATGTCGGGAAAAGCCTCGGCCAGCAGCGCCACGGCGCCAGCCACCTGCGGCGCGACAAATGAAGTGCCAAAGCTGCTCCCATAGGCGCTATCGCTGCCATTCCAGGCGCCAGTGGTGATACCATCGCCGGCAAGGCAGAACCTGGCGGCCAGACCACAGGCGGCAGACAGGCGCACCGCCCGAGTGATGTCGCCGCTGCCATTGACCTCGAAATAGCCATTGGCCGCCGCGATCCAGGCCTCGGCCAGGCGGGATTCGAAATGAGGCAGCGCAGCCATAACGTCGCCTGAAGTCAGGCTGTCATTGTTGGAAAGGGCCCAGACGACAACGCCGGTATTCTGGAAAGTGTCCAACGCGTTGATATAGCTCTGCCACTTGTCCGATCCCTCGCTCCTGAGCACAGCGTTGAGCCCCTGGGCGGTTGTGGCGCCGGGGTTGTTCTTGAGGTAAGTGTCCAAGGTCAGTGACGAGACTTCGAACCCCCACGAATTGTTCTGTGCGACTGCATTCAGGCTTGCAGCGGCAAGAGTGCCGGCCGTGATATTGGCGATGTCGAATCCGGAGCCGGAGGGCGCGAACGATGACAGATGCAGACTGGCACCGGGCGCCACGCCATGTATACCGATCCCGTCCTTCTTGCCCGCGGCCAGCGAAGCCACAAAGGTTCCGTGACCCTGGCTGGTGAACACTCCGGTTTGGCTGATGTTCTTGCCGGACAACTCCCGGTGGGTCAGCCGAAAACCATCATCGATGATGGCAATGGTTTTGCCTGCGCCAGTCAGTCCTGCCGAATGGGCCCAGTTGACGCCATGCAGCAAAAAGGCCGCCGACTGGGTGCCCGTTGGCGTGACGCCACATCCGACCGTAGCGCAGCTTGCATCGCTGGCCCGGAATTCGGCCGAGGCAGCAAAGGCGGCGGCCTGCGCGACATTGAAAGTGACGCTGCGAGCGCCCCAGGCCGCGCTGGGCGCTGGCGTGAAGAAATAGCCCGGAACAGAGCTGGACGCGCTGCTGCCCGAGCCGCCACCGCCCGCCGAACTGCCCCCGCTCGAACCGCCGCTGGACGAAGACGATCCGCCTCCAGAGCAGGCGGCCAATGCGATAGCAAAGCTGGAGGCAGCGGTGAATTTGAGCAGGGTCTGGAAAGGCAATGCTGACGGGATCCGAAAAGTAAGCTCCGCCGACAACCGTCTGCGAATTCTCGATTAGATTCCCCCTGGAGACTTAGTAGCACAAGCCGGGAGCTCCCAGAACTGGATATCGCCCCATCCGCAATCACTTTTGCTTAGACGAGGGTCAAACGGCCGGAAGGGATACGGCGGCAGCGGCGGCCCAATAATCGGGATATTGCCGCCGGACATGGTTGGCCGCCTCATGGGCCTGGCCTTCGGAACCGAACAGGCCGAACACGGTGGCACCCGAACCGGACATCCGGGCGAGCATGCACCCGGCGGTTTCCGCCAGTTCTTCGACCAGGACCCCAATTTCGGGCACCAGCTTGACGGCTGGAGGCTGCAGATCGTTGCGCGTCTCATTGAGCCAGAGGCCCAATTGAGCGGGGCGCGTCAGCGGTTCTGGCAGGGCCGGCAGCGGGTAATTGTCATGCGCGCGCAGGCGACGGAAGACGTCGGCGGTGGCCACCGCGACGCCCGGATTGACCAGGGTCAGGAAAAGCACCGGAAACTCCGGCAGGGGCGACAGAATCTCCCCCACGCCCCGTGCCACCAGCGGGCGCGACAGCAGGCAGGCCGGCACATCGGCACCCAGGGTCGCGGCGAGATCAGCAAGCTCGGCGACCGGGATCGGCTCGGGAGACATGCCAGCGAGGATCCGCAGGGCCGCCGCTGCGTCGGCCGAACCGCCGCCGATGCCTGCGGCTACCGGCAGGTTCTTGACCAGATGCAGATCCAGCCCGGGGGGCGACAATTCCGGCCAGCGGGCGCGGAAAGCGGCCACCGCGCGCAACACCAGATTGTTTGGCCCTGTCCCCAGACCGGGCGAAAACGGACCGGAAATGGCGAGACTGTCCTCCGCTGCAGGACGCGCTTCGAGTTCATCGAAAACGTCGGCGAAAACGACCAGGCTTTCGAGATCGTGATAGCCGTCCTCGCGCCGGCGCGTGACGTGCAGCGCCAGATTGATCTTGGCCGGCGCCTGCTGAACGATAGTCTCCAGCACTGGGGATTATTGGGTTTCTGTGGCGGGCGTGAGCCCCTCGGCCAGCTTGGGCCCGACCCGTTCGGCCACATTTCCGGCCTCGTCGACCGAGCGGGCGATATTCCACTGGAAACGGGCTTCGAGCTTGCGCCCGACTTTCCAATAGGCATCGCCCAGATGATCGTTGATCTCCGGGTCATCGGGCAGCAGCATCACGGCGCGCTCGAGCGTTTCCACAGCTTCTTCCATGCGGTCGAGCTTGTAGAAGGCCCAGCCGAGCGAGTCGATGATGTAGCCATCCTGCGGCTGGGCGGCGACCGCGGTCTCGATCATCTCGAGCGCACGTTCGAGATGCATGTCCTGGTCGATCCAGCTATAGCCGAGATAGTTGAGTACCTGCGGCTGATCGGGATTGAGCTCAAGCGCCTTGAGGAAGTCTGCCTCGGCCTTTGGCCACTCTTTGGCGCGTTCATACGCAATGCCCCGGACATAGTAGAAGCGCCAATCCGAAGGCCGTTCGCCGCCCGTAATTTCGAGTGCCTTGCCATAGGCTTCGGCAGCCGCCAAATAGTCCTCGTCATAGCGCAGCAGATCGCCGAGGACCGAGACGGCGTCGAGATCGCCGGGGCTGGTCGCGACAATATTGCGGAGCCGCCGGATGGCCTCGGCACGGTTACCTGTTGCATCGAGATTCTGTGCCACACGAACCACGGCCATGGGTTTCATGGGCGAATTGGCGGGGATGGCATCATAAATCCGGTTGGCGGCCTCGTGCTGACCGGCGATATCGAGCAATTGTCCCGAAGCCAGTGAGATCACATCCGCACCCGGATCGAGATAGATGCCCAGACGCAGGAAGACCAGGGCCAGATCGGCGCTCCCGTCGCGCGAGAGGGCGACGCCGATGCCATGGAACATTTCGGCCGCGCCGATTTGCACATTGGCGGCAAAGACACCGGGGCGCCGCCTGGCCTCGACCGATTCACGGACAATGGCGATGATGGGATGGGTCAGGCCTTCGGCCTCAAAGGCATCGAGCACGTCACGTGCCTCATCGAAGCGGCCGGCATTGGCGAGCATGCGGGCATAAACCTCAGCCATGCGGGCCACATAGGGCTCTGCCTCGAAGGCGCGTGCGGCCAGTTCCAGCGCCAATTCGGTATCCCCTGCCGCTTCAGCCATCAGGGCGCGATGGAACACCAGGAAGTCATCGAGCCCGTTGACGCCGAGCGCTTCCATGAGCGCCTGCGCTTCGTCGCCCCGATTGTCGCCGACCATGGCCCAGGCGCGCAGAATGCCTGCTGTGATGCCGCTGAAGCTATCCTGCGAAATCCGGCCCAACTGACGCACGACAGCGCCATAGCGACGCTCCTTGAGTGCCTCAGAGGCCACGACCAGCTCGGCCAGTTCATTGGCCGGGTCGAGTTCGAGCATGCGGCGGGCGGTGGAGGATGCCTTGCCGATCTGTCCGTCGGCGGCCAGTGCTGCAAAGGCGCGCTCGACCAGTATCGGATTATCCCAATCGGCTTGTGCAGCATCGGAGAAGTAGCGCGCTGCTTCGTCCGTGCGCAGATCCTTGAGCGCCGCCTGACCTGCCATGTAGGAGCCGGTAACACTGGGACGGAACAGTTTGAGCATATCCTGAGCAGCCTGGCGCAGCCCCAGGGTGGCCTCGCTCTGGGCGGCCAACGGGGTGGCCATCAGGGCAAGCATAGCAGCCAAAGCCAGGCGCCATGCCGGTCGATTGGAAAGCAGGGTCACGTGCTCAAATTCTCCCTATGCCGATAACGGCAGCGTTTGGGCGCAAAGATTGTCCGTTTTGCGACTGCGCCGCAAGGGCAGTGCCGGTTTCGCACTGTCACATTCCGCTGTAGTTGGGCCCGCTGCCCCCTTCGGGCGGCACCCAGGTGATGTTGCGCGCAGGGTCCTTGATGTCGCAGGTCTTGCAGTGCACGCAATTGGCCGCGTGGATGCGGAACACCGGGGCGCCATGGTCTTCGGTCATTTCATAAACCCCGGCAGGACAATAGAGCGGCGCCGGCTCACCATAGCGTGGCAGGTTTTCGCGCACTGGAATGGTGGGATCAGCCAGCTTGAGGTGGACCGGCTGGTCTTCGTCATGCGCCAGATTGGCAAGGAACACCGAAGATGAGCGATCGAAGGTGGTTTTGCCATCGGGCCTGGCATATTCGCGCGGGGTCGCATGGTCGATTGTCTTGAGCTTGCCCGAATCAGGCGTGTCCCAGCGCAACGTCCCGAAGGGCGAGAAGCGGAGGATGGTCTGCCACCACATGTCGAGACCGCCAAGACACGCTCCGAACAGCGTGCCGAACCGGCTCCAGAGCGGCTTGAGGTTGCGCACGCCGGCCAATTCCTTCTCGATACCGGTCGAGAGGACGTGGTGGCCCAGATCGGCGATCCGATCATGCTGGCGGCCTGCGGCGATGGCGTCGCCGACCGCATCGGCGGCACCGATACCTGAGAGTATGGCATTGTGAATGGCCTTGAGGCGCGGCGCATTCATGAAACCGGCGGCGCAGCCGATCAGCCCGCCCCCTTCAAAGGCCAGATCCGGTATGGCCTGCAATCCACCAGCCGTCAGCGCGCGTGCGCCATAGCTGATGCGCGTGGCCCCTTCGAGCAGGCGGGCAATGGAGGGGTGTGTCTTGAAGCGCTGGAATTCACCAAAAGGCGACAGTGTGGGATCGGCATAGTCGAGATGTACGACCAGCCCGAGATAGAGCTTGTTGTCCTGAGCGTGATAGGCGAAGCCGCCGCCACTGGTGGCATTGTCGAGCGGGAAGCCGAGATAATGGTCGACCCGGCCCAGCTGGTGGCGGTCTGCCGGGATTTCCCAGATTTCCTTGATGCCCAGGCCGAATTTCTGCGGGCTCGCATTCCGGTCCAGCGCGAACGCGCCAATTATCTGCTTGGCCAGCGAGCCGCGCGCGCCTTCGGCGATGAGAGTATATTTGGCTTCCAGCGCAATGCCTTCGGCGTGGCCGGGCTTGGGGTTGCCAGCAGCATCAAGGCCGAGGTCGCCAGTGATGATGCCGCGCACCGGACCATCGCCGGTCCGCAGCACGTCGACCGCAGCGGTCATGGGGAAGATATCGACACCCAGTTCGGTGGCCTGTTCACCCAGCCAGCGCACCAGGTCGCCCAGGCTGACAATGATGCCGTCCTTGGTCCGCATTTGCGGCGGGACCAGCATGTGAGGAAAGGCGAAATCGCCCGAACCGGTCAGGAAGTGATAGGTGTCCTTGGTTACATCAGGACCCACCGGCGCACCCTTGAGTCGCCAGTCAGGGATCAGAGCATCCAGACCCACCGGGTCCATCACGGCGCCAGAAAGTATGTGTCCTCCGACCTCAGCGGCCTTTTCCACCACGGTCACGGCAAGTTCGGGATGCCGCTGTTTGAGCCTTATGGCAGCCGCCAGGCCAGACGGGCCCGCCCCGACAATCAGCACGTCAGTCGGAAGCGTTTCGCGGTTGCCGGCTTCTGCCATTGGAAATGCACCTCTGGGGCTTGGTGTGCGACTGGTCGCCTGCAACGGGGTGTGACATAACGGGCCCAATGTCTCAAGATCGACCGCTCAACAATGCCGAACTGCTCTCGGTGCTCGATTGGTATCGGGCTGCTGGGGTGGATATGGCCGTGGTCGATGAGCCAGTTGACCGCTTTGCCCAGAAGCCACCGGCAGCCGCTACATTACCGCCGCGCGCCGCACAGCCCAGCCAGGGTGCAGTCAGCCCGTCGCCGGCCCCTGGCCCGATCGGCGGCGACCCCAGCGAAGCCCGACAGCTGGCGGCTTCCGCCCAATCCCTGGATGCTCTGCGCAATGTGCTTGAGCGCTACGATGGCTGTGGTCTCAAGTTCCGGGCAACGCAATTGGTGTTTGCCGACGGCAATCCGGAAGCCAAAATCATGCTGATCGGCGAGGCTCCCGGGGCCGAGGAGGACCGGCAGGGCAAGCCCTTCGTGGGTCGATCAGGACAATTGCTCGATCGCATGCTGGCCGCCATCGGCCTCGACCGCACATCCGTCTATATCGTGAACACCGTCCCCTGGCGTCCGCCGGGTAATCGCACACCAACACCTGAGGAAATGGAACTGTGCCTGCCATTCCTCAACCGTCAGGTGGAACTGGTCGCGCCCAAATTGGTGATGACGCTGGGTGGGCCAGCCATGCAGACCGTGTTCAAGACCACGAGCGGCATCATCAAAATGCGCGGCAAATGGCAGGACGTTGCCATTGGCAATCACACCGTCCCTGCTCTGCCGACGCTGCACCCGGCTTATCTGTTGCGCAATCCACCGGCCAAGCAGCAGGCCTGGCGCGATCTCTTGAGCTTCCGCCAGCGCGTGGACGAATTAGGGCTCGCTTGATGCCCAATTGAAGGCTATCCAGCGCAACTTAACGCGCTATGGTCGCGTTCGTGTGATTTGCAACGCTCTACCGAAGGCCAATCTGCGTCATGGCTTCCGTCATCAAGATTTATGCCCTGTTCCTGGGGTCGGCTCTGCTTATGTTCGGTGGTGGCCTGCAAGGGCTTCTGCTGTCGGTTCGCGGCGCTGAAGAAGGTTTTTCGCTACTGGCATTGGGCCTGATCGGCACGGGTTGGTCGATCGGCTTTGTCGCCGGCTCACTGACGGTGCCGCTGGTCGTGCGCAAGGTAGGGCATATCCGCGCCTTTTCGGTGATGGCAGCCATCGGCACGATCACGATCCTGCTCAACCTGCTCTGGATCAACGATTTTAGCTGGATCGTGCTGCGGGCGCTTTCCGGCTTCTGCTTTGCCGGCGCGGCGATGATCGTTGAAAGCTGGCTCAATGAAGTGACCGACAATCGCAACCGCGGCACGATCTTCTCGATCTATGTGAGCATTAACATGGCAGCCTCAACCCTGGGGCAGATTGCCATGTCGGTTACCGGTACGGCGGGCTACATACCCTTCGTCATCGGCGCGATCAGCTTCATCTGCGCGGTCCTGCCCACGGCCCTCACCTCCAGCCCGCAACCCAAGCCGCTGCAATCGGCGCGGGTGGATATTGGCCTACTCTATCGCACCTCGCCTGTCGCTGCGATCGCGGCCTTTTCGGTCGGCATGGCCAATGGCGCCTTCGGCACGCTGGCGCCGGTCTATGGCTATCAACGGGGGCTGGATGCCGGCGGCATCGCCCTGCTGTTCTCAGTGGCGGCGATTCTGGGTGCGGTGGCGCAAGTGCCGTTCGGGCGCCTGTCCGACCGCATCGACCGCCGGCTGGTGCTGATTGGCCTGTCCGGTTTTGCAGCCGTGGTGGGCGCGCTGATTGTGCTGATCAATCCCGGCGCTGGCTGGGGCATGTATGTTCTGTTTGCCGCTTATGGCTTTGCCGCAAACCCCATCTATGCGGTCGCCGTGGCCCATGCCAACGACTTTGCCCGCGACGGCGATTTTGCCAAGATTGCCGGGGGCATGCTGCTGATCCTGGGCGTTGGCCTGGCTATCGGCCCCGCCGTTGCTTCGCTGATCATGGGCGCCTGGAATCCGGTGGGCCTGTTCTTGGTTACAGCAACGTTCCACGGGGCATTGGCGGGCGCCGCCTATCTGCGGATGCGGGTGCGCAAGAGTGTGGACGCTGCCGAGCGCGCGCCGTTCCAGGCGATGAGCGACAAGCAGGTGACACCCGAGACCTTTGTTCTGGACCCGCGTGCTGATAGTGAAGCCGACGAGTTCGTGCCGGCCGGTGAAGATCCGGTGCCCGAGGAATTGATCGAGACGCTGGAGGATGATGGCGATGTTCAGAACGGAAAAGTTTGAGGACCGGGCCTTCAAGCCACTTTCCATCGCCGTCATTGCCGTCTCCGACACGCGGACGCTGGAGACCGATACTGGCGGAGCGCTGCTCAAGTCCCTGCTGGAAGCCGACGGGCATCACTGCTTCGAACGGCAGGTGGTGCGAGACGAAATCCAGCTCCTGCGCGCCGCCGTGCAGGCCTATGTCGCCAACCCCAAGGTCGATGTGATCCTGACCACCGGCGGGACCGGATTTTCCGGGCGCGACATCACCCCGGAAGCTGTCGAGCCGCTGTTCGACAAGCGCATGGAAGGCTTTTCGGTGCTGTTCCACCAATATTCGGCGACCACCGTGGGTACATCTTCGCTGCAATCGCGTGCCACGGCGGGGCTGATCGGCACCACATTCGTCTTCTGCCTGCCTGGGTCGCGCGGCGCCTGCCGCGACGCCTGGGAAGGCATTCTCACTCACCAGCTCGACTACCGGCACAAGCCGTGCAATTTCGTCGAGCTGATGCCGCGGCTCGACGAGCGGTAAGTCGCGGCCCAACTAAAGCCAAACCGAGCTGGCGGCATTTGTCCCGCCAGCTCGCGTCGCTAGCTGCGCGACACTCAGCTGTGCGGCAAGCCGGCCAGTCTGCGCCCCTCTTCGGTCTTGAGTGAAAAGTCCGTTCCCAGGAAACGGTCTGCCTCCGGCGTCGACAGCCACGCGATCGCTTGCGCCACCCAAAGCGGCGCGATGTGGACGTTGGGGTCCAGGCGACTGACAGGGTTGAGGCCCGAGCGCCGAATGGCCCCTTGCATATCCGTGGCCACGGTACCGGGACTGATACCCAAAGCACGAATGCCCTTGGCACGCAGCTCCAGATCGAGGCACGCAGTCAGGGCGCGCAAACCCGCCTTGCTGGCACAGTAGTGGCTCCAACCCTCCAGCGGGGCAATGGCCGCGCCGGAGCTGACATTGACGATGGTGCCGCCGCCCGCCTCCAGCATCGCGGGCAGCACCGCATGCGCAACCGCAAATGCGCCCACCAGATTGGTTTGCACAACGCTTGCCCAGGCGGCCGGATCACTGTCTTCGACCCTTGCTATGGGCTCGATAGTCCCCGCATTGTTGATGAGAATATCTATCCCACCCAGTTCCGCCCTAACCGCGCCAATGGCGACCGGTACTGCCGACCAATCGGCGAGGTCGCAGAGCACCTCGACGACCCCCGCATTGCCGGACGGAGCGGCAGGCCGCCGGTTCACCATGGCTAGATGCGCGCCGTTCCGGGCGAACAGATCCACGATCGCGGCACCAATGCCACGATTGGCGCCGGTGATCACGACGCGTTTTCCCGCCAAGGCAAGTCGCATATCGAAGCTCATCGTGCGCCACCCCGAGGCTGGATGGCATTGTCCCGGTCGTAAGTGAGGCCAGCCAGCAAGGCCTCAAGATCGGGCCGGGCATAAGGGGCGTTGCCGATCTGGACCAGGTGCAAGCGACCCTCCGCATCCACCGCAAAGGCCGCCGGTTCGGCAAAGGGGCCGGCAGCGCCTGTATCGCCAGCCGGGGTCTTGTGGACCCCAAGCTCTCGCATCTGGTCAACGGACAGCCCCGCGGCTACCGGTCCATTATAGCCCGTTTCGCTCAGCAGCGGCCGTGTGCGCTCCGCACTGTCTGCCGATGCCAGCACCAGATTAAAACCGGCCGCGGCAAAGCGCGGGCGAAGGGCTTCAGCCGCGGTGAGGTATGCCCTGCACATCGGGCAATGCGCGCCGCGATAGATGACGAGGAGGTGCCAGTGACCAGCGCCGAAGGTCATGTCCTCCCCTGTCAGCAGGGTCAGGGATATTGGCGGAAAGGCACCGCCGGGCTCGATGGAAGGCATCGTCTTGCGTACTCCAGATGTTCACAAGCGCTCTGGTAGCGCGTGCAAAAATCTGGAAAAATGGACGCAATACCCACTCACTCATTCCGAAGCTGCATCAATGAAGCTCAGTCTGCTCGAATTGCTGGTGAGTGCTGCCGATGCGGGCAGCTTTGCCGCTGCCGCCGACAGGCATCAAACTGACCCATCAACGGTCTCGCGCCAGATTGCCGCGCTCGAAAGGCAGCTGGGCGGACGGTTGTTCGAGCGCAATACGCGGCATCTGTCGCTGACTGAAACCGGTGCCAATGTGCTGGTGCATGCGCGCCATATCCTGACCGAAATGGAGGCGCTTCGGGACTGCGTGGGTGAAGCGGCCAACAAGGTGCGGGGTAAAGTTCGGCTTTCGGCATCGGTGGCCTATGGCGAAAGACGGGTTGTGCCGCTATTGTGGCGAATGCAGGAAAGGCATCCCGAGCTCAAGCTCGAGCTTGTCCTCACCGAGACCCAGCAGGACCTGGTATCGGAAGGGATCGACCTAGCCCTCAGGCACGCCCCGCATGTGTCGGGTGATGTCGTGGCGGCCCGCCTGCATGGTACAAGCTATATCCTTTGTTGCTCGCCAGCATTTGCGGCGCGACATGGCACGCCGGAGACCCTTAGCGACCTCAAGAGGTTCGCCTGCCTTGCCTATGCCCTCCCAGGCATGGGCGAGCGGTGGTTCCGACTTGGCGAGGGGAGGCCGGCGGACCCTTTCATGGTCGAACCCGCAATGTCGATCAGTTCGCCCCTGGCGCTGCGGCGCGCCTGCCTCGACGGGGCCGGTATTGCGCTTCTGGCCGACTGGCTGGTCGATGACGATATCCGGATGAACCAGCTCATTGCGCTGCTTCCCAATGACAGGCTTTCTCCTTCGATCGGGGAGAACGCTGCGTGGCTGGTCTATCCATCGCGGCCCTATCAGCCCCGGCGTGTCCGGGTGGTCATAGACTTTCTGAAGCAGGCGCTGGGGGCGGGCCCATAAGGAAAGGGTGCCGGAGCGATCCGGCGCCCTTTTTTCATGTGTGGTTCGCGTCAGTGGCCGCCTTGCTCGGGCACCCCGCCTTCCGGCTTGCGGATGAAAAAGGCCGCCAGGATCGCAAAGAGCGAGATGATCGCACCGACGAGGAAGGCCGCGCGAATGCCCCCGGCAAGAGCCTCGACCGGATCCACGCCTTCTGCCGCCAGCGCCGCGGTGCGGATGGTCATGAGCGCGATGAACAGGGCAATGCCCGCCGCGCCTGCCAATTGCTGGATAGAGCCCAGCACGGCCGACGCGTGCGAGTAGAGTTCCATGCGCACCGAGCCCATGGACGAGGTGAAGACCGGCGTAAAGATCAGGGCCAGGCCCACGCTCAGCACCATATGTCCTGCCAGCAGCGCCCAAGGCGAGGTGTCCTGCCCTACCATGGTCAGGGCCCAGAGTACGGCGGAGACCAGGATGGCGCCGGGCACAGCCAGCACGGTCGGCCCGACCCGGTCATAGAGGCGCCCCACCACCGGACCGAGCAAGCCCATGATCAGCCCACCGGGCAACAGCAGTAGCCCCGTCTGCAGCGTATCCAGGCCCACCACGTTCTGCGTGTAGATCGGCAGCAGGATGATCGAGCCGAACAGCGTCATCATGGCGACAAACATCATCGAGACCGAAACGGTGTAGTTGCGCGACTGGAAGACCCGCAGGTCAAGTAGCGCCTTGTTCTCGGCCTGCAGGCCCAGCTGGCGCCACACGAACAGCGCCATGGCCACAACGCCGATGGCGATCGGCAACCAGAGCGGAACGGCCGTGGCTTGTTCGGGATGGGCAAAGCTCTCGCCGAAGCCTGAAAGGCCATAGACCAGCCCGCCAAAGGCCAGTGCCGAGAGCACGACCGAAAGATAGTCGAGCGGCGCATAACGCGGGGTCGAGACATTGCGGATGCGGGTGGCACCCAGCACCAGAGCCAGAATGGCAATGGGCAGGGTGAAATAGAACATGAAGCGCCAGTCGAAATTATTCAGGATGAACCCGCCAATGGTCGGACCGATGGCCGGGGCCACGGACATGACGATGGAGATGTTGCCCATGGTCTTGCCGCGTGCCTCAGGGGGCACCAGCGTCATCACCGTGGTCATCAGCAGCGGCATCATGATTGCGGTGCCGACAGCCTGGATGACCCGGCCAGCGACCAGCAGTTCCAGCCCTGGAGACAGCGCGCAGACTAGCGTGCCTGCCGTGAAGATGGAGATAGCCAGCAAGAAGATCGGGCGCGTGTTGAGGCGTTGCAGCAGGAAGCCGGTGATCGGGATCACCACTGCCATCGTCAGCAGAAAGGCCGTCGTCAGCCACTGGGCCGCGCTGGCGGTGACTCCAAGATCACCCATCAGATGCGGAATGGCGACGCTCATAATGGTCTCGTTGAGAAACACCACGAAGGTCGAGACCAGGAGGATGGCGATGACCAGTTTGTTGCGGGCGGCATTGTCGGGATGGTGCGGCGCGATCTCGGCCGCTTCATCCATGGTGGCTTGCATTGTCATCGTCGTACCCTCTTTGGAAATCTGTATCGCCCATGCGACGGCAGAGACCGCCAGCTTTCGACACGGACTTGCAAAATTCGTGTGACAGCAGCTGTCAGCAGCGACACAATCCCAGCGCCAGCGCCGCTGTTCGAGCGATGGCGAGGCAGTTTTGCGTCAGGCAGATAGAGTCGGTTCGGGCGCGTTTTCCTACGCCCAGATCGGTTCGCGGTAAAGTCTTGCAACGCATGGCCGTCATGCCGATATCTGTCACAGCGACGATGCTGCACCTTTGATGTTCTTGTTCTGTTCTATTCAACCTGATAGCATTCTCATGCGTTGGGGGAGAGACGATTCCCCTCCCGCATTGAGGCAGGAGACAGAACCATGGCCCTTTATCAGGCCCCCTCTTTTGACGCCCTTGAGCGTTTGAGCCGCAGCCGCGACGCCGATCTGGCGCGGCGCGAGCTGGTACAGCCCGATCGCATTCGCGGCCGGGGCGCGCAGAGCAATCGCGTGGGCCGGTTCGAAAAGCATCAGCGCGACAGTTTTGACGATGGCTGGGGGAGTGTGGAGCCACTGCCGCTGTTCGAAACCATCGAGCATATCGAGCGCGCCAAATCCATCATCACCACCAATGACAGCCCCGACATCGGTTTTGAGCGCTCGATCAATGCCTATCGCGGCTGCGAGCATGGTTGTTCCTACTGCTTCGCACGGCCGACCCATGCCTATCTGGGGCATTCGGCCGGGGTGGATTTCGAGCGCGATATCTATGTGAAGAACAATGCCGTCGAGGCGCTGCGGGCCGAATTGTCGGCAAAAAACTATCGTCCCAAGCCCATCGCCATGGGCACCAATACCGACCCCTACCAGCCCGCCGAACGGACGCATAAGCTCACGCGCGGCATTCTCGAAGTCATGCTGGAAACCCGCCATCCGGTGATGATCACGACCAAGTCGGCGCTGATTGTGCGCGATCTGGATATCCTGACCGAACTGGCAAAGCTGGGGCTGGTCAAGGTCGCGCTATCTGTCACCTCGATGGATCACAAGCTGAGCCGCAAGATGGAGCCGCGTGCGTCCTCGCCAGCGCGGCGGCTGGAAGCCATTCGGCTGCTTTCGGAGGCCGGCGTCCCGACAGCCATCTTCGCGTCCCCGATGATCCCGGCAATCAATGACATGGAACTTGAGCGCATCCTGGATGCCGGCAAGGCGCAGGGCGCAATCAGCGCGCAGATGATCCTCTTGCGTCTGCCGGGAGAAGTGCGCGACGTGTTCCGCGAATGGCTTTTGCGGCACTTTCCGGACCGGGTGCGCCATGTGCTGTCCCTGGTTCGCGACACGCGCGGCGGGCGCGACAACGACCCGCGCTTTGGTACGCGCATGGTAGGCGAAGGCCCCTATGCAACGCTCTTGCGGCAGCGTTTCGAAAAGGCGCGCGAGCGCTATGGCCTCGACGCCAAGCTGCCGCCGCTGCGGGCCGATCTGTTCCAGGCCCCAAAAGTGGAAAGCCCGCAAATGAGCCTGTTCTAGGGCGGGCTTGATCAGTACTGCGCAACCTTGCGCGCATAGGTGGCCATGAAATCGAGCGAGGCCAGCACGCCCCTCAGTGAAAGCCGGGTTTCAACCGGTTCCGCCCGGCCCAGAAGCGGCACCGAAAGCGTCACCGCATTCCGGCCCTTCATGGTCTCTATGAGCGAGGCCGAAAGGTCGGGATCGGAAACGAAGAACTGGTTGATCGTATTGTAGCGCGTCTCAATTTCCGTCCCGAACTCGAGGGTGATTGGCGCCTCGCCACCGAATGTGAGGGAAATTGGCAACGCGTGGTCATATTCTCCCTCTTCGGGAGACACGGTGATAGCCAGATCGAGGGCACCATTGAGCCGGTTGCGGATCAGGGTCAGCTTGTATGCTGGCAGTCCGGCGCCGTTTAATTCCTGGCTGCCGGTGCTGGCGAAGCAGGAGTGATGATAGTAACCGCCTACGTCCTCATCGATGACATCGGGACAGGCCGCCAGCCAGTCGCGATTATATTCGCGCCACTCGCCAAAAGGATGATGGAACGGCTCGGCCCAGGCCGCGCCGGTCGACAGCAAAATTGCCACAAGGCTGATTGCTTTGCGCATCAATATTTCTCTCGCCTTTGCCCCCGGCGGGGACTCTTGTATCAGCTAGTCCGTGACAGGGAAAAGTGCGGCGCGGAGCTGGCGGATCAATTAGTGGCCGGATGGATCAGCATGACGATCAAAGTCATCAATGGCATCAATGTTCATTTCGCTTCGGGGGATGGCCCCAGCCTTTCGAGCGAACAGGATGCACTCGACCTGATCGGGGAGACCTACGGCACCCAGGCCGAGATGATCGCGGTGCCATCCGAGCGCTTCGCGCGAGGCTTTTTCGACCTTTCCACCAGACAGCTGGGCCACTTTTTCCAGAAACTCCAAAATTACAGGATGCGGCTGGCGATTTGCGGAGACATTTCCGACCAATTGGCCGCCAGCCAGGCTTTGCGCGACTTCGTCCGGGAAACCAACCAGACCGGACACCATCTGTTTGTGAACGATCCGTCCGCGCTCGGCGCGTTCCTCAGAGGCGGCTCCTGACCATGGCGCGACGCAGCAAGACCGACACTGGAACTGGCGCCTTGTTCACTCCCGAGGCCGATTTTCCGGACTTCAGCCACGAAGCCATGCTGATGGCGCGGGGCGCGCGCTTTGTTGCAGGCGTGGACGAAGCCGGGCGCGGCCCGCTTGCTGGCCCGGTAGTAGTCGCCGCCGTGCGGCTCGATCCGGGCAATATTCCGAGCGGGCTCAATGACTCCAAGAAGCTGAATGCCGAGCGGCGTGATGCCCTGTTCGATCAGATCATGGCCAGCGCCGAAGTGGCCATTGTGTCAGCACCACCGAGCGACATCCTCTTGCGCAACATAAGGGGCGCAACCCTGGCCGCCATGGCGCGCGCGGTCGCGGCCCTGCCCTCGCCCATAGACCGGGCGCTGGTGGATGGGCGCGATGTGCCCCCCGAACTGAACTGTCCCGGCATTGCTCTGATCGGTGGAGACGGTCGTAGCGTGTCGATCGCAGCCGCTTCGATCATCGCCAAGGTCACCCGTGACCGCATGTGCGCCATCATGGATTGTGACGCGCCCCATTTCGGCTTTGCCGGACACAAGGGCTATGGCACCGGTGCGCATCTGGATGCCCTGAACTTGCACGGTCCCTGCCGCCATCACCGCAGCGATTTTGCGCCTGTGGCTACCTTGCTGCTGCGCCGGACCTCTGTAGAGCTGGCCGATTAACCCCTCACTAACCCCTTGCGAACGCTCCATTAACCTCACGCCCCTATAACGGTCTTGTTAGTACTGCGTTAGGGTTAAGTGCATGTTGCGTACCGCGCGTACGGCCAATAAGGCCGATGCGGAAAGGCAGGCCACGCGCCTGCCGATCGACACTATCCTTGTGGGCGATTGCATCGACCACATGAATAGTTTGCCGGCCGGCTCCGTCGATCTGATTTTCGCAGATCCTCCATATAACCTGCAGCTCGAGCAGGGTCTCACCCGCCCCGACCAGTCCAAGGTCGATGCGGTGGATGACGACTGGGACAAGTTCGACAGCTTTGCCCACTACGATGAATTCACCCGCGCCTGGATGAGCGCGGCCAAACGCCTGCTCAAGCCCGACGGCGCCATGTGGGTCATCGGCTCCTATCACAATATATTCCGGGTCGGCACCGTGTTGCAGGATCTGGGCTTCTGGATGCTGAATGACGTCATATGGCGCAAGGCCAATCCCATGCCCAATTTCCGCGGCACGCGCTTTACCAATGCGCATGAGACGCTGATTTGGGCCGCCAAAAGCCAGAAGAGCCGCGTCACATTCAATTATGAAGCCATGAAGCTGGCCAATGACGACACGCAGATGCGGTCCGATTGGCTGTTCCCCATCTGCACCGGCTCGGAGCGCCTCAAGGACGAGGACGACGGCAAGCTGCACCCGACGCAAAAGCCCGAAGCGCTGCTGTTCCGCATTCTCAATGCCACCACCAAGCCGGGCGATATCGTCCTCGACCCATTTTTCGGCACCGGCACCACCGGCGCGGTCGCCCGCAAGCTGGGCCGCCATTTTATTGGCATAGAGCGCGAGGAAAGCTACATCGCAGGCGCCCGGCAGCGCATAGCCACCATTCGCCCAGGCGTATTCGAGGCGCTGCAATCGGTGACGCCCAAGCGCAAGGAAACCCGCATTCCCTTTGGCTCGCTGGTCGAACAGGGTGTGCTCGAGGTGGGTACGCAACTTTTCGACGCCAAGCGACGTTACTGGGCCATGGTTCGTGCAGACGGCTCGCTCGTCTCAGGTCCGCACCAGGGGTCGATCCACAAGGTCGGTGCGCTGGTTCAAGGGTCTGAGTCATGCAACGGGTGGACCTTCTGGCATCACGAACAAGCAGGACGAATGGAGCCGATCGACACACTACGCGCCGACATTCGTCAAAAACTTGATTTGCTTTCTGCCTGATCCTGACCTCCAATCATCCTTCAGGCTCTAAAAACTGGCCGCTGGTTTGCCCCGGCGGCCTTTTTGTTTGCCATTGCCGGCTTCGCCCATGAGGGTCGTCGCCGCCGGGTCCTGCTGCGCGATGGCGTCCACGAGGATATCGTGATGATGGGCTGGCTTGTCAGCCAAGTCCGACTTCAGCTAACACCTTCCGGAACAGTGTCGGCAGCGCCTCGCCCTTGAGCGCCTCCGGCGGCGTCCACCAGCCCGCATCGAGACCTTCGGGCGCCACGACTGCCGACCACACCTCCAGTTCCAGCCGGAAATGGGTAAAGACATGGATCACCTGTCCATGCCGGCGCCAATCGGCCTCTACGGGGAAATCCGGCTCCCCCAATGCGCCGCCCCAATCCGATGTCGGCACTTCCGTCATGCCAGCAAGCAAGCCCTTGGCCGGGCGAGATTGCAGGTAGACGTCCCCGGCCGTGTCGCGCATGACAAAGGCATGCCCTTTGCGGACAGGTCTCCGCGCCTTGACCGGCTTGATCGGATAGCGCGACGGCTCACCTTGCTGCCGGGCCTCGCAGCCATCGTGCAGGGGGCAGACCAGGCACATGGCGGCGCGCGGCGCGCAGATGGTGGCGCCCAGATCCATCATGGCCTGGGCAAAGTCCCCGGCCTGCTCGGGCACGGCCAGTTGCAGGGCGCCGAGCAAAGCGTCCTTGGCCTCGCGCACAGGCACGTCGAGCGCATAATAGCGCGCCAGCACCCGGTCGAGATTGCCATCGAGCACGGCAACACGTTCATCAAAGCAGATCGCGGCAATGGCAGCACTGGTATAGGCGCCAATGCCGGGCAGGGACTGCAGGCTTGCAGCCGTGTCGGGGAAAACACCACCATGATCGCACATCACCGCCTGGGCGCAGGCATGCAGGTTTCGCGCGCGGGCATAATAGCCGAGCCCGGCCCATTCGCGCAGCACGGCATCGAGCGGGGCCGCCGCCAGATCCTGCACGCCTGGCCAGAGCGTGGTGAAGCGCACAAAATAGGCCTTCACCGCAGCCACCGTGGTCTGCTGCAACATCACTTCGCTCAGCCACACCCGATAGGGGTCGGGCCGTATGCCCTGGCGCCGATCCGCCGGTGACACGCGCCAGGGCAGATCGCGAGCATGGCGGTCATACCAGGCTAGGACCGCCGCGGAATCGATGGGATGTGGATTGGCGAGGGGCATAGCCCCTCATACCTGCTCGCTGCGATCAGTGCGCGCCAAAAAATTCTGCCATCACAGGTGCAATGGCATCGACACTGACATCATGCCCCTGCCCGGTCAGGATATGCCGCCGCGCGCCCGGCACCCCGGCAGCAACCCACGCTGCCCCGGCGTCGATGAACGGGAAACTGCTGTCGCCGTTTACCACCAGCACGGGCACGCCAATCTGCTGCCAGCGTGCCGGGTGGTGATCGCCATCGGTTGCCTCCGCCAAGATCCGATAGTCGTGCTCGATGGTCCCTCCCACCGCCGCAAATCCCGGCCAGGCCGGCGATTGCTTGAACCCGGCCAGTTCCTCGGGTGACATGAACGCGCTCATGAACAGGCTCATCATTGCCTCGGCCTCGCCCCGTTCTGCCAGTGCCGCCATATCGCTGTGCTGCTTCCATGAGTCTGCAGAGGATTGATCAACATCAATTGGCGGCTCGTAAAGCATCACCGATTTCACCTTGCCGGGCAGGGCAACGCCGGCCTCGAGCGCCAGTACCGCGCCCGACGACATGCCATAGAGCCCCGCCTGCCCACCGAACACGTCGACAAGTGCCTCGATGTCCTCGATGTCCCGCGCAACGGCATAAGGTGCCGTATCGGTGGATTCCCCGCGGCCCCGCCTGTCGAAATTGACGAGTGTGAACCGGTCCGAGAGCTGGTGGATCAGCTTGGGCGTCGTGGGATCGATAGCGCGATACTGCGTGGCGCCGTCCACCATGATGATCACCGGACCGTTTCCTTTGGCCTCGTAGCCGATAGTGGTTCCGTCTCTCGAGATAAGTGTGGGCATATCAATCGTCTCCCTTGTTCCTGATGTCTCGACGAAACAGCAGCTAATATTTCGACATTGGTGGGGTGGGCTTGCGCACCAGGCTTCACGAGAGATATCTGGTACATGGCAAAAGACGAACTGCCCGAACCCAAACGCCGCAACAAGACGCTTTCAGTTGCCGATGCGCTGTCGGGTGCGCTCGACCCGGTGCTGAAAAAACGCGGCTTTGCCGGTCGCGACATCATCGTCCAATGGCGGCATATCGCGCCACCGCCTTTCGACCAGACCACTTTGCCCGACAAGTTGAGCTGGCCGCGCGGCAATCATGGCGCAGATGGCGCCACGCTCTATTTGCGCTGCGCGCCGGGGCAGGCATTGTTCGCCCAGCATGAAGCGCCCGCCATAGCCGCGGCGGTCAACCGCTATTTCGGTTATGTGCTGGTCAATGATGTCAGATTGTCTGCCGAGCCATTCACCCCCGGTTCAGGCCAGAGGGTGCAAAAGCCGTATCAACCGAGCCAGAGCGAAATCGCAAAGGTCGGCAAGGCGACCGAAATGGTCGAGGACGACGATCTGCGGGAAGCGTTGAGGGCCCTTGGTCTGGCGCTCTCGCGCAGATCGAAAATGACAAAACAGTAACCCAATTCACCCCCAAGTGATGAGCCTGCCCACTTGCCGACACCATCCCCATGTGTAGTGTCGCGCAGCAATCATTTTCAGGAGCCTGAGACGTGAAATTCAACCGCCGCGACACAATCATCCTCGCCGCTGCCGCTTCGGCGGCCAGCCTAGCGGGCATTTCGGCCTCGCGGGCTGCTGAAGGCGACGTGGTCGACCAGGCGGCGCTGATGGCGCCCGCCGGCGGTCTCACGGACAAGGTCGAAGGCAGTTCCGATGCGCCGGTCACCGTTATCGAGTATGCGTCACCGACCTGCCCGCACTGTGCTTCCTTCCACAACACGGTCTACGAGCCGTTCAAAGAGCAGTATATCGATACCGGCAAGGTCAAGTTCATTGTTCGCCCCTTTGCTCGCAACGCGCTGGACGCTGCCATCTTCCTCCTCGCCGAAGCGGCCGGCGAAGAGAATTATCACAATGTCATTGCCACCTATTTCCGGACGCAGAACGAATGGGGCATGTCCGACAAGCCGCGCGATGCCATCTACACAGTGGCCCAGCAGCTCGGTTTTACAGAGGAAAGCTTCTCGGCTGCCTTGACGAATCAGGAGGTGTTCGCCGGGATCGAAGCTCAGCGCGAGCAGGCTCTGGATGAGTTCGGGCTGACGGGGACACCAACCTTCTATGTCAATGGCAAGACGCTTTCGGGGGGCAAGACGCTCGAGCAGCTCGCTGCCGAGATCGACCCGCTCGTGCCTGCCGATTTCGTTGCTCCGGCCGCAGCCGAGCAACCCGCTGCCGATGCAATGGCGCCCGCATCTGACGCCATGGCCCCTGCCGCGGACGCAATGGCGCCTGCAAACTAACTTTGCTTTCAGGCGGGCGAACGCATGAAGTTCTCCCGCCTCAAGCTGCACGGCTTCAAGAGTTTCTGCGATGAAACCGTGCTCGTCATGGAGCCGGGGCTGACCGGTATTGTCGGGCCCAATGGCTGCGGCAAGTCCAATCTCGTGGAAGCCATGCGATGGGTTATGGGCGAGAGCTCGTATAAGGCCATGCGCGCCTCGGGCATGGACGACGTCATTTTTTCGGGTTCCGGCAACCGGCCCGCGCGCAACACCGCTGAAGTGATACTGGTCCTCGACAATTCGGACCGCACGGCTCCGGCAGCCCTCAACACTGCCGACGTGCTTGAAGTCACCCGTCGCATCGAGCGCGAGTCAGGCTCGGTCTATCGCGTCAATGGCAAGGAAGTGCGCGCCCGCGACGTGCAATTGCTCTTTGCCGACGCCTCCACCGGCGCCCACTCGCCCGCCATGGTGCGGCAGGGCCAGATTGGCGAACTGATCGCGGCAAAACCCACCGCCCGGCGGGCCCTCCTCGAAGAAGCCGCGGGCATTTCGGGCCTGCATTCGCGCCGCCACGAGGCCGAGCTCAGGCTGCGCGCAGCCGAAGGCAATCTTGAGCGCGTCGACGACGTCATCGCTCAAGTCGAGAGCCAGCTTGAAACCCTCAAGCGGCAGGCGCGCCTCGCCAATCGCTATCGGGGCCTTTCGGGCGATATCCGCCGCGCCGAGGCGACCCTGTTTCACATCCGCTGGGTCGCCACCCGCGCCGCGGAAAAAGAAAACGAGGCCGCCCAGGCGGTTCTGATCCGCCAACTGGCCGATGCCACCCATGCTGAACTTAATGCGCAAAAGGCCGTCGAAACCGCCGAAGCCGGTCTGACGCCCCTGCGCGAGCGGGAAGCCGTCACCGGCGCGGTGCTGCAGCGCTATACTATTCTGCGCGAGCAGTTGGCCGAGGAAGCGCGGCGCATGGGGCAACGCCGGGCAGAGCTCGAGGACCGCTTGCGCCAGATCGCGGCAGACGGCACCCGTGAGCGCGAGCTGGTCGGCGAGGCCGAAGCAACTCTGGCGGCCTATGTTGCAGAGCAGGCGCAACTGACCGAAGAGCAGGCGACCGCGCAAGCCGAATTCGACGCCGCCCGGATCGAAGCGGAAACGGCAAAATCTGCCGTTGCCGAAGCCGATGAAGCGACCCGGGAAGCCGCCAACGCCCTCGCCCAGATGCGGGCGCGGCGCCTTCAGGCGGAACGCAACCTGGTCGACGCCCGCAATCGGCGCGCCCGGCTGATCCAGCAATTGACCGAGGTCGAAGCTGAGCGCGAAGCAGTCACAGCAGCTCTGGAAGCGGACGAAACGATCACTGTCCGCCGTAATGCGCTCGAAGCCGCTCAAGGCCAGACCGCCATCGCCGAAGACGCCGCCCTCGCCGCCGAAGAAGAAGCGGGGCGGGCCCAGGCAAAGCTCGACGCCGCCCGGCCACGCCTGGCCGAACTCGATGCACTTGTCACCCGGCTCGACGCCGAGGCCTCGACCCTGGGCAAGATGCTCAATACAGGCGCGAGCCTCTGGCCCGCCGTGGTCGACGAACTGTCGGTTGAACCCGGCTATGAGACCGCCCTGGGCGCAGCTCTGGGCGATGATCTGGACGCATCTTCGGACGCCGGGGCGCCGATGCACTGGTCCATTGCCATTGATGGCTATGACGACCCTGCCCTGCCTCAGGGCGCCGAGCCCCTGTCGCGCCACGTTACTGGCTCGGAGCTGCTCAAGCGGCGGCTGGACCAGATCGGGCTGGTCGATGCCATTGACGGCCCCGCATTGATGAAGGCTCTCAAGCCCGGCCAGCGTCTTGTAACGCTGGACGGCGCGCTCTGGCGCTGGGATGGTTTTGTGGCGGCCGCCGACGCGCCGAGCGCCGCTGCCCTCCGCCTCGCCCAGCGCAATCGCCTCAATGAATTGGACGAGGAAATCCTGCGTGCCAAGGGCGAGCGCAATAGCTGGCGCCGCGATGTCGATGCGCTGGTCGCCGCGCTCGACACGGCACGGCAGGCCGAAAAAGACCGGCGCGAAGACTGGCGCAAGGCCCAGCATGCCATTGGCGCAGCGCAGGCCGAGCTCGACAGGGCGCAGCGCGCCTTGGGCGATCTGCAAACGCGTCGCTCGACCTTGGAAGACGCCCAGGCACGTTTGGCCACCAATGTTGCCGAAGCCGAGGCGGCCTTGGCAGAAGCCGAGGCCGGCTTGGCTGAAACAGGTGACGAGGCCGAACTGGCCGCTGCGGCTGAGCAGGGCCAACAGCGTCTTACTGCCCTTCGCGACAAGGCCGATCAGGCGCGTCTCAAGCTGAGCACGGTCGAATCGGCGGCACGCATGCGGGCCTCGCGCCTCGATCAGCTCGGTCGCGACAGCGCCGCCTGGCAACGCCGCCGCGACGGCGCGCAGGCGCAATTGGCAACGCTAGACGCGCGCACGGCCGAGGTTAAAGGTCAGCTCGACAGTCTGGCTGAAGCGCCGGAAGGCTTTGAGAGCCGCAAGGCACAATTGGACGGCCAGATCGAAACTGCCCAGGCCGATCACAAGCTGGCTGGTGACCGCCTCAGCACGGCCCAGACCGCCTGGCGTGATGCCGAAAAGGCACTCAAGGCTGCCGGCGATGCCCTCAATGCCGTCCGCATCGAGTTGACCCGTATCGAGGAACGCCTGAAGGGCGCCATCGCCCAGCGCCAGCAGATCGAGCGGCAAGTCGAGGAATCGCTGGGCATTCCCGCATCAAAGACACTCGAGGCCTCGGGCATTCGCCCAGAACAGCCATTGCCCAATGAGCAGGCCACCGAGCAGAAGCTGGAGCGGCTGAAGTCCGAACGCGAGCGGCTTGGCGGGGTCAATCTCTCTGCCGAGAAGGAAGCCGAAGAAGTCCAGGAAAAGCTGGACACCATGGTGCGCGACCGCGACGACATCATTGAGGCCATCGCCAAACTGCGCAGCGCTATCGCGTCCCTCAATCGCGAAGGCCGCGCCCGTCTCAACGAAGCCTTCGGCAAGGTCAATGCTCATTTCCAGGAACTGTTCACGACCCTGTTCGGCGGCGGCACGGCGGAACTGACCTTTGTGGAGAGCGATGATCCGCTTGAGGCCGGGCTCGAAATCATCGCCCGGCCGCCCGGCAAAAAGCCGCAGACCATGACGCTATTGTCGGGCGGCGAGCAGGCGCTCACTGCCATGTCGCTGATTTTTGCGGTGTTCCTCACCAACCCCGCGCCGATCTGCGTGCTCGACGAGGTGGACGCACCGCTAGACGACGCCAATGTGGAGCGATTCTGCAACCTGCTCGACAGCATGCGTCAGCGCACCAATACGCGCTTCATGGTCATCACTCACAACCCGATCACCATGAGCCGGGTGGATCGCCTGTTCGGCGTCACCATGGCCGAGCGCGGCGTCAGCCAACTGGTATCGGTCGATCTGACGACGGCGGAAAGCTTCCGGGAAGCGGGCTAGTCACTGCCCCAAGGCGAAAGAATCCCCCCACCCTGCCCTGACTCCGCCACGATCGGCGCGTGGACAGCATGCCGCACCCCCGCGATGCAGCAAATCATCCAGCTAAAACAGACACTTACACAAGCCCCGCGCGCCTTGACACCAATTGGGGCCACCACTATGTTGCGCGCGACTTAAAAGGGCGTCCGGAAGTTCCGGAAAATGGCCGGCCAAAGGGAGCAGCGGATGACCAGTTCGCCAGACGACCAGGGCCGATCAGAAAGCGCCCGGGGGGTGACGCACGATCTTGCATCGCGTATCGCCTCTGCCAAGCGGGAGCGCGACCGGGAGGACAACAGATCCGCCCGAGATGCTTCCCCGGAGATGAGCGGTATGGCGCGCGGCATGCGCATCGGCACCGAGTTCATCGCCGCGGTCCTGGTGGGCGCCGGTCTCGGCTACCTCATCGACCTTGGCCTGGGAACCAGCCCCTGGGGCTTGCTCATCCTTCTGATGATGGGCTTTGCCGCTGGAATCCTGAACGTCATCCGTGTGGTGGCGGAAATGAATGCCGCATCGCCTGCCCCCAAGGGTGCCGATCTTGGCCCCGAGGCGGAAGACGAAGAGCGGAATGAGAATTGATGACGCTTAGAGGGCTCCATGGCCGGTACTGACCCGATCCACCAGTTTGTCATCTATGACATCTTCGAGCTGTTCACCCTTGGTGGTGACGGCACCGAAGGGTCGGGAACGACATTTGCGTTCACCAATTCGGCACTGTTCATGGTGCTGACCGTGGCCACGATCACCCTGTTCCTGCTGCTCACCACCTCGGGCAAGAAGCTGGTCCCGACCCGCGCGCAGCTTACGTCCGAACTGTTATACGAGTTCGTGGCGGGGATGGTCCGAAGTTCTGCGGGCACCGCCGGCATGAAGTTCTTCCCGCTGGTGTTCAGCCTGTTCACGTTCATCTTTGCCGCCAACATGTTCGGCATGGTACCGTATTTCTTCACCGTCACCAGCCACATCATCGTCACCTTTGCCCTGTCGATGCTGGTGTTCCTCACCGTCATCATCTACGGCTTCGTCAAGAACGGCCCCAAATTCCTCAAGCTCTTCGTGCCTGCCGGTGTGCCGGGCTATATTCTCCCCATTGTGACGCCGATCGAGGTCATTTCCTTCCTCTCGCGTCCCATCAGCCTCTCGGTTCGTCTGTTCGGCAACATCCTTGCCGGCCACATCACCCTCAAGGTCTTCACCGGCTTTGCGGTCATGATGATTGCGGGCCTTGGCGCTTTCGGCTGGGCCGCCGCTATCCTGCCCATGCTGATGGCAATTGCCCTTACGGGCCTCGAGTTTCTCGTCGGTGCAGTCCAGGCCTATGTCTTTGCGGTCCTGACCTGCATGTATCTCAACGACGCGATCCACCCGTCCCACTAACCACCCATTCCCGGTGGATGACCCACCGGAACCCAAAAGTCGCTTGAAAGGACATAAAAATGGAAGCTGAAGCCGCAAAGTACATCGGTGCTGGTATTGCCACCTTCGGTATGGCTGGTGCCGCCCTGGGCGTGGCCAACATCTTCGGCAACTTCCTCTCGGGTGCCCTGCGCAACCCGTCGGCTGCTCCGAGCCAGTTCGGTAACCTGATCTTCGGCTTCGCCGTGACCGAAGCTCTGGGCATCTTCTCGTTCCTGGTTGCCCTGATCCTGCTGTTCGTCGCCTAATAGCGCGACTGCACCAAGATTGCCGCAGCCGGACACAAAGTTCGGCTGCGTTCCCTTCTCCAGTCAATCGTGACTGGATGACCGGATTTAACGGGACCTCTACCAGATGGTAACGCAAGCCTACGCTCAAGAAGCGGAAACCCCGGCAGACGACCACGGCGCAGAAGCCGCGGGCGCCGCTGATGCCGTGCATGTCGAGGACGGCGTTCACGCCGATCCGACCGCAGACACGCACGCCACGACCGAAGCATACGGCGATGCCGGCCATTCGGACGTGTTCCCGCCTTTCGACCCGGCCACTTTCCCCAGCCAGCTTCTCTGGCTCGCCATTACCTTTGGCGCGCTCTATCTGTTGATGAGCAAGCTGGCCCTGCCCCGCATTGGCGGCATTCTGGACAACCGCAAGACGCTGATCGACACCGATCTGGCGGCTGCCGATGCGGATCGCCAGAAGACCGATGCTGCCATCGCGGCCTATGAGAAGGCCCTGGCGGAAGCCAAGGCTAAAGCTCAGGGCATTGCCAACGAAACGCGCGAAGCCATTCAGGCTGATTTGAGCACCAAGCGTGCTGCCGCCGAGGCTGATCTTTCCGCCAAGGTCAGTGCCGCCGAAGCCAGCATCGCCAAGACCAAGGCCGAGGCGCTCACCCATGTCGACGAGATTGCTGCTGAAACGGCTCAGGCCGTGGTTGGCCAGATCGTCGGCGATGTTCCAGCCGACAGCGTTCGCGCTGCCGTGGCCAAGGTTAAGGGGTAAGTCTGATGCCAGATTGGTTGGATAACAGCTTCTTTGCCATGGTCGGCCTAGTAATTTTCCTGGGCCTCATGGTGTTCTTCGGCGTGCCGGGGATCATCGCCAAGATGCTCGATGGCAAGATCAAGCAGATCGAGACCGATATCGCAGAGGCCAAGCGCCTGCGCGAGGAAGCCGCCGCCCTGCTCGTTGAATATGAGCAGAAGCGCGTCGCTGCCGAAAAGGAAGCCGAAGGCATTGTTGCCGCTGCCAAGGAAGAGGCTGAGCGCCTGACCGTGGAAGCCCAGGCGTCGCTGGCTGATCTCGTCGCTCGCCGCACGGCTGCGGTGGAAGACAAGATTGCCCAGGCCGAAGCACAGGCGATTGCCGAAGTGCGGGCCCGCTCCGCAGACATCGCAATCGAGGCCGCCCGCAGCGTTCTCTCCGACGAGATGAACAAGAATGGCGGCAAGGTTGTCGACGCGGCCATCGCCGATGTGGCCAGCCGGCTGAACTGATCCGGTTCGAATTCGAAAGACAAAGGCGGGCAGCGATGCCCGCCTTTTTTGTTTTCGGAGCGTGCTCGCGAGACCTCAACAATCTCAAGAGCGGCACCTCCCCTTGACGGGGAAGGTTGGGAGGGGGTGCCCACGGGCCGGATTCTGAAGACGCGAACCCCCCTCCCCATCCCTCCCTGTCAAGGGAAGGGTGTTCCATCCAGTGCGCTTGCGCAGCGGGGACAAAACCAAACCCCAATTGACGGCCCGGTGAATCTCCACCATGGTGCCGACAACTGCGGGAGAGACTGGTCACGCGCCAGCGCCGAAGGAGCAACCGCCCCGGAAACTCTCAGGCCAAAGGACCGCAGTTAGGTCACAACTCTGGAAAGCAGGCTGAAAGGCCTCTCCGAAGGAGCAACCGGCGCTCAGCCGGGAAATCTCTCAGGGCAAGGACAGAGGGGGCACGCATTTTCCGCCGGTGGCGGAGCCTTGTCGTGTCGCCTTTGAACCCGAGAGTGTCCATGGCCGAAGCCAATTCCGAGACCCTGCTGACCGTTCCGCTCAATGACCAGCACATTGCGGCTGGCGGAAGGATGGTGTCATTCGGCGGGTATTCCCTGCCCGTCCAATATCCGACCGGCATCATGGCCGAGCACAAGTGGACGCGTGACCAGGCCGGCCTCTTCGATGTCAGCCATATGGGTCCGGCCTTCCTTACCCTCAGCCAGTCGAGCGGCGATGCTCAGGCCGACCACTCGGCTGTGGCGGCCCTGATCGAGCCGCTGATCTGTGGCGATATTGCCAATCTCAAGCCGGGACAGATTCGGTACACACTGCTGCTCAATGATGGTGGTGGCGCACTGGATGACCTTATGGTCGCCCGCTCGCCCCACCATCCCGGCGCGCTCTATATCGTGGTCAACGCTGCGACCAAGGAGGGCGACTTTGCCCGCATTGCCGCTGCGGCCGGCGACAGGGCAAAGCTGCAGCGTGTCGATGACAATGTCTTGCTCGCCCTTCAGGGTCCCGAGGCGGTTGGCGTTCTGTCCGCGCTGGTTCAAGGCGTGGTCGAGCTGGGCTTCATGACCTATGCGCCGTTCCAATGGGATGATGAACAGCTCATAATATCCCGTTCCGGCTATACAGGCGAAGACGGATTCGAAATTCTCTGTTCGCCACAGAACGCGCCCCGGCTCTGGGACGCCCTCCTGTCCGACCCGCGCGTCAAGCCCATTGGCCTGGGCGCGCGCGACAGCCTGCGTCTCGAAGCCGGGCTGCCGCTCTATGGTCACGACCTGGATGAAACCACTTCGCCCATCGAAGCCGATCTGGGTTTTGCCGTCTCCAAGCGCCGCCGCGAGGCCGCCGACTTCCCGGGGGCAAAACGCATCCTGGCCGAGCGCGATGGCCAGCTTTCCCGCAAGCGGGTCGGTCTTATCATCGAAGGCGCACCGGCCCGCGAAGGCGCCGAAATCCTCGACATGTCCGGTTCCGCCATCGGCGTCGTCACCAGCGGCGGCTTTGCGCCGTCACTGGGCAAGGCCATTGCCTTGGGCTTTGTCCCGCCCGACCATACCGGCATCGGCACAAAACTGCAGGTTTTGGTGCGCGGCCGCGCGCAGGCCGCCGAAGTTGTGCCCACACCTTTCGTTCCCCACCGCTATTTCCGCAAGTCAGTCTGAGGCCCCGCCATGACCACCAAATTCACCCCCGATCACGAATATATCCGCGTTGAAGGCGCCACCGGCACTGTCGGCATCACCAACTATGCCCAGGAACAGCTGGGCGACATCGTCTTCGTAGAACTGCCAAGCCTGGGCAAGGTGCTCAAGAAGGGCGACGAGGCCGCCGTTGTGGAATCGGTCAAGGCCGCTTCCGAGATCTATGCCCCGGTTTCGGGCACCGTGACCGAGGTGAATGAGGCGCTCAACGGCGAGCCCGGCCTGGTCAACGCCGATCCGGAAGCGGGCGGATGGATGTTCAAGCTCGCCATCAGCGATGCCGGCGAAATCGAAAGCCTGCTTGATGCCGATGGCTATGCCGAACTGACCCTCTAACCAGACCGGACCTTCATGCGCTACCTTCCCCATTCCGACCATGAACGCGCCGACATGCTGGGCGTGATCGGGGTCAGCGATATCGACGCGCTGTTCTCGGCTGTCCCCAAGTCGGCACTGAAAAGCTTTGAACTCGATCTGCCGGACCATAGCCCCGAATTCATGGTCGAGGCGCATATGCGCGCTTTGGCGGGCAAGAACCAGGCCGGCAGCGACGGCCCGTTCTTTGTCGGCGCCGGCGCCTATCGCCACCATGTCCCCGCGACTGTCGATCACCTGATCCAGCGGTCCGAATGGCTGACAGCTTATACGCCCTACCAGCCGGAAATCTCGCAGGGCACGCTGCAAATGCTGTTCGAATTCCAGACGCAGGTGGCCAAGATCACCGGCATGGATGTGGCCAATGCCTCGCTATATGACGGCTCGACGGGCACGGCCGAGGCAGTGCTGATGGCGCGGCGCCTCACCCGCCGCAATAAGATCGTGCTCTCGGGTGGCCTCCACCCCCATTACCGCGATGTGGTCAAAGCCTATCTCAAGGACGATCCGTGCCTGGAATGCCTGTCCCCCTCCCCTGAGGGCCAGGGCGACATTCTCGACCATATCGACAGCGACACCGCCGCCATCGTCATTCAGACCCCTGACTTTTACGGCCATTTGCGCAATGTCGAAGCTGCAGCCAAGGCAGCGCACGACCAGGGCGCCCTGCTGATCGTGGTCGTCACCGAGGTAGTCTCGCTGGGCCTGCTCGAAGCGCCCGGCGCCCTCGGCGCCGATATCGTGGTCGCCGAGGGCCAGTCCATCGGCAATGCCCTCAACTTCGGCGGGCCCTATCTGGGGCTCATGGCGACGAAGAAGGAATTCATCCGTCAGATGCCCGGGCGCCTTTGCGGCGAAACCGTGGATGCCGAAGGCAATCGCGGCTTCGTGCTGACCTTGTCCACCCGCGAGCAGCATATTCGCCGCGAAAAGGCGACGTCGAACATCTGCACCAATTCCGGTCTGTGTGCCCTCGCTTTCTCGATCCATATGGGACTTCTGGGCGAAGCGGGCTTTGTCCGGCTGGCGCGGCTTAACCACTTCAAAGCCATCAAACTGGCCGATGCGCTTGATGGTGTGCCCGGCGTCACGGTCCTCAACAAAACCTTCTTCAACGAAATGACCATTCGCGTCACTCAGCCTGCGGCCGCCCTCGTCGAGCGGTTGGCCCAGCGTGGCATTCTCGCCGGCGTCCCTGCCAGCCGCCTGCTGCCGGGTGATCCCGAGGTCGGTAACCTCGTCATCCTGGCGGCAACTGAACTGACCACCGAGGCCGATATCGCTGCCCTTTGCGCGGCCCTGACGGAGGAACTGGCATGACCATGAACACCCAAGGCCGCCCCACCGGCATAGGCACGCTGGGCACCTCGGCCTCTGGCTCGGCGCTGCTGCCAGACGAACCTTTGCTCTTCGAGATCGGCGACACCGAGCATTCCGGTGTCGATCTTCCCGATGTCGACCTCGCCGTTGACCGCCTCGGCGGATTTGCCCGCAAGAGCAAGCTGGATCTGGCCGGTCTCACCGAGCCGGAAGCGATGCGCCACTACGTGCGTCTTTCGCGCCTCAATCACTCGATCGACAGCGGCATGTACCCTTTGGGCTCGTGCACGATGAAGCACAATCCGCGCCTCAACGAGAAGATGGCCCGCCTGCCCGGTTTTGCCGATATTCACCCGCTGCAGCCGGTCTCGACGGTGCAGGGCGCGCTGGAGCTGATGAACCAGCTTTCGCATTGGCTGATGACGCTAACCAATACTGCTGCTGTCGCCCTTTCGCCCAAGGCGGGCGCACATGGCGAGCTGCTGGGCATGATGGCCATCAAGGCCGCGCAGGAAGCCAAGGGCGAGGCGCACCGCAAGGTCGTGCTGGTGCCGGAAAGCGCCCATGGCACCAACCCAGCCACCGCTGCCTTCCTCGGCTATAGCGTCAAGCCCATTCCGGCCCGCGATGACGGCACCGTTGACGTTCGGGCGGTCAAGGATGCCCTCTCGCCCGACGTCTCGGCGATCATGCTGACCAATCCCAATACCTGCGGCCTCTTTGAGCCCCAGGTCATCGAGATTGCCCAGGCCGTGCATGAGGCGGGCGCGTTCTTCTACTGCGATGGCGCCAATTTCAACGCCATCATGGGCGTGGTTCGTCCGGGCGATCTTGGCATCGACGCCATGCATATCAACCTGCACAAGACGTTCTCGACGCCACATGGCGGCGGCGGACCGGGTGCAGGCCCCGTCGTGCTCTCTGAGGCGCTTGCGCCATTCGCTCCGGTCCCGTTCGTCCGCAAGGGCGAAGCGGGTCTGGAACTGGTCGAGCATATCGAGGGCGAGGCCCTAGGCCGCATCACCGCATTTCACGGCCAAATGGGCATGTATGTCCGGGCGCTGACCTATATGCTCAGCCACGGTGCTGACGGGTTGGCCCAGGCGGCACAAGATGCCGTGCTCAACGCCAACTATGTCAAGGCGAAGCTTGAGCATCTGTTCTCGGTGCCGTTCCCCGAATATCCGACCATGCATGAGGCACTGTTCGACGACAGCTTCCTCAAGGGCACGGACATCTCCACACTCGACTTCGCCAAGGCGCTGATCGATGAAGGCTTCCACCCCATGACCATGTATTTCCCGCTGGTCGTGCATGGCGCCATGCTGATCGAACCCACCGAAAGCGAAAGCAAGCAGACGCTCGACCGCTTCTGCGACGTGATGGCCGAACTGGCAACGGACGCGAAGTCCGGAAATTCGGCCCGCTTTACCGCCGCGCCGATGAAGGCACCACGCCGGCGGCTGGATGAAACTCGCGCTGCCCGCCAGCCCATTCTCAAATGGGAACGTCCTGCGGACCTGTCCCAGGCGGCGGAATAATTAAGCAAGAAAGGCCCGGAGAACACTCCGGGCCTTTCCTTTCCTAGCCCAGCTTCACCGCCTTGAGGCCCAGAAACAGCGGAAACTCACGTGCGGCGCGCTTGTCGGCCCGGCCGTTCTGTTCGCCGGTGAGATCCGCCACTTCCTTGATGCCTGTCACGGCCAGGCCCGCGGCATTGAGGGCGGTTACATAGTCGCCCAAAGGCCGGTGATAGCTCTGTGTCGTCCCCTGCCCATGCGCCTGCATCGGAACGGCCAGGCGGGACAGATAGCTGTCCAGCCGCCGGAACCTCAGCCCGCGGCCTTCGTCCCAACCCCAGCCACTCTGGCGGGGTATGCGAAAGCAAGGATGGAGCATGACCATGGCCAGGCGCCCGCCGGGACGGAGCAGTCGCGCTGCTTCTTCCAGCGCTTCTTCCAACGGATTGATGTCCTGGATGGAAAGGAGAAAAGCCGCCGTGTCAAACGCGCCAGTAGTCAGCAGTCTGTGCTCTGGCAGGCAGGTCACGTCGCCCACAAGAAAACGCCCATGACGGACATGATGGCGCCGCGCTTCGGCAATCAACCTGGGCGCCAGGTCGACCCCGACATAGCGGGTGCCCAACTCCGCCACCGGTGGCGCCAGAATGCCGTGGCCGCAACCGAGATCAGCAAAGCGCTCACCCGCCTTGAGTTCAAGCAATTCAAGCAGCAGGGGCACCGCCAGGGTGCGATGGTAGTGACTACCATCCCGACCTGACCAACCCGAATACCAGTGTGCGACAGCGTCCCAGCTCTGCGAGCGGGTGCGATTAAAGTTTCTCTTCTTTGTCATGAAAGTCTCGTTGGAACTCGAAAGCTGTTCGAGTGACGAGACGGTGCCGTTTCGGCGTTCAGACCAAAAGCTGAACGGCTGAAACACCGCAGGTACTGACGTTCCGGCGGCGAACCACCGGAACAATCACATCATGGACCGGCACCGCCGTCAGGCGGTGCGGATGCGGATATAGAAGGTGGCGGTGCGTGTCATAGTGTCTGGTTATCCTCTGGTGTCAAAACCGACCCAGATGGTGATGCTCTCGCCGCCCAGATAGGGGATGGTCACGTTCTCGACCACCTTGACGAATTCGGCAGTCTGGTTCGGCGGCGTCAGCGGTACGGCAAGCGTATATTTCTCTGAGAATATGGCCTGGCCATCACGCTCCACCGCAAAGCGGATCGGCGCATTGACGGTCGACTGGGAGCCGGCGGGCCCCAACAGAACGCGGCCGGTGACGCCCATATTGACCATGATCTGGCCATTGGACACCACGCAATTACGCGATGTCTCGTCGATAACGCCCTGATATTGCAGCGATTTTGGATCGCCTACGCGACCGCCGCCATAATAGTACATCGCCTCGCCGCCCAGCCGCACCTTGATGGGCGGACATTCGGTGGCGATGACCGGAAGGGCATTTGTCTGCGCCTGGGCAACGGCCTGCGGCGTCGCGGTAGCGTTCTGCAGATTCGCGTTGGCCGCAGTGCCGCCGCCGAACATGGAGCCCATGGAGCAACCGGTCAGCAGCACGGCCAGGCCGCCTAGGGCAGATAAACGCAGGAGGGACGTCAGGGTCAGGGTCATTGTCTTGCTTGGCTCCTGGCGGCTAGGCGACGGCTTCGAGAGCCATGAGAATAGCGGGTGCGCCGCTGGTCGTCACGCCGGGCGCATCTTCGATAAATACGGCGTCCACAATTCCGTCGCGGACGATCAGGGCAGAGCGGGCAAAACGCGTTCCCATACCACCCCCGCTCATGTCTTTGACCAGGCCGAGCGCAGCGGCCAGTGCGCCATTGCCGTCGGCAAGGAAATCAATCTCCTCAAGCGCGCCGGTTGCCTCCGCCCAGGCCTTCATCACATGGTGATCATTGGTGGCGGCGCAGATGATGCGGTCGATCCCAGCTGCGCGCAGCTTGGCGGCATTGCTGACAAAGCCGGGCAGATGGTTGGCGTGGCAGGTTGGCGTAAAGGCGCCGGGCACGGCAAACATGACGAGTGTCCCCTGCCCCAGCGCCTTGTCGCTGGTGGTGTCTTCCACACCGGCCGCAGTCACTAGCTTGACCCCGACTGCAGGGACCGGGTTGCCGCGTTCAATCATTGCTGGATTTGCCCCATTACTGGCGGCCGGGCCGCCCTACTCCAATACTCACGCACATGCGATATGCGGCATTTCGGGTCAACACAAGGCCATCGGCCTAGTCGCCCGGTTCTTCCACATTCGCATCGGCGCCGGCTTCGATTGTCCGGCTCACCTGATAGGCGCCCCTCGGCGACATGAAGGACAGTTCGACCTCCAAGTCTTCCAGGGCACTATTGTCGGTTTTGCCCAGGATGGGAAGCAGCACTAGATTGTCTTGCGGGCTTTTTTGCGGCGCACCGAACAGAGGACCGGTCAGATCAGTGGCAGCGATAAGGCTTGCCGGATCGACGATCGCAGGGTCAATTTCCACCGAAATGCCGCTGGCATCGGGCAGCAGGCGCGCCTTGCCGATGGGCTCGTTCGCGTGGCTCCAAGCGATCGGGACTTCGGCCATGGCCTGGTTGATCCGCATGACATTGGCTGGGTCCGCGGCGCCATCAAGGACCGGGAAGGCCAGGCGAGCCTGGGCGGGCACACAGATGTCCGAGCAGATGCCAAGCGTCGCCTCAATATCCACCAGGGCATCCTCCCCGTCGATCGAAACTTCGAGCGGCAGGACGGTGTGGCCGTAGTAGACATAGTCGAGATAGCCCGCCACCGTCTCCCGCTCAGGATGGGGCCAATGCTGGTTCGCCAGCGACACCCCTCTGGATCCGGAGAAGTCGAGTTCCAACGGCAATCCGGTTTCGCCGGGCACCCGCCAATAGGTCTTGGTGTCCTCGGGCATGTCGATTTCGAGGGCCAGCAGGGCCTTGCCCGCCGCATCGGGCGCGCCGGCGCTGATCAGCCGAACAGCGACGCCGGGCGCCACCTCCTGCCATGGTGTTTCACCCGCAAAAGCGGGCGGGCAGGCCAGGCAGACAAACACAAGAGGGACAAAAAGAATTCTCATGGCATGGCATTAGCGCAGGTAAAGGTGAACAGCCAGATAGCGCAGCATCAGGCCTTCGTGATGGATGCGACGTGCCGTACGCTTGGCAGGCAGGGAGGCTAGGCCTACAATCGGGCCTATGAACTCACTTGAAGGGCAATTCCTGGTCGCCATGCCCGACATGGCAGATGAACGCTTCGCCGAAAGCGTGATCCTTATTGTGGGTCACGGCGAAGAAGGTGCCATGGGCCTGGTGGTCAATCATGAACTGGCCAATCTGCGGTTCGCAGACATCCTGGACGAACTCGACCTTGGCGATCCGGATGCAGTCATCCGCCTGCCTGACAGTATTCGCGACCGGGCGGTGATGCGCGGCGGTCCTGTCGAGAAAGGCCGCGGCTTCGTGTTGCATTCAGGCGATTACCAGAGCGGCAATACCTATAAGGTCACAGAGGATATCGGCCTCACCGCCACGCTGGACATCCTCAAGGCCATGGCCTTCGGCCCCGCGCCGCGCGCCGCTTTGTTCGCTCTGGGCTGCTGCGGCTGGTCGCCGGGCCAGCTGGAAGACGAAATCGGGGCCAATGGCTGGCTGACCATTCCGTTCCAGCGCGAACTGCTGTTCGACGTGCCAGTAGAACATCGCTACGACAAGGCGCTCGCCATTCTCAATATCACCCGGGCCAGCCTCAGCACGGAAGCCGGGCACGGTTGAGCCACAGGCTCCGCCGCGCGGAACCCTTATTTGCCCATTTGTGCAGCCAATTTCTTGCCCAGTTCGGCACCGACGATTGCCGTGCCGAAGGCGAAGCCCTGCGCGTAGCGGCAATTGAGCTGGCGCAGGCGCTCGATTTCGTCGAGGCTCTCAACACCTTCGGCAATCACCATCAGGTCGAGATCATTGGCGAGCGCCACGATCGCGCGGATGATCGGCCCCTGGGTATGGGCGATGCCAGTGTCGGTGCCCATGCGCACAAAGGGCGCGGGGATCTTGATGGTGTCGAAGGGAAAGCGGTGCAGATAGCTCAGCGATGAGTGACCGGTGCCAAAATCATCGAGCGCCAGCCCCAGCCCCATATTGCGCAGGGCCTCCAGCATATAGGCGGAGTGTTCGGGGTTGGTCATCACCTGGCTCTCGGTGATCTCAAGCTTGAGATGGCCCGCCAGGTCCCGATCCTGCGCCACCAGATTGCGCATATCGGTCAACAGCGTCTCGGTCGCCAGTTGGGTGGGTGAGAGATTGACCGAGATGAAGAAGCCTTCCGGCAGTCCCATGGTGGTCAGCCAATCCTTGGCCTGCGCTGCGGATTGCTCAAAAGCCAGCCGCCCGAGCTTTTCGATCTGGCCGGAACGTTCGGCCAGCGGAACGAATTCGTCCGGTGTCACCAGACCGCGCGTGGGGTGGTTCCAGCGCATCAGGGCTTCGGCCCCGGCAATCTGGCCAGTCTGAATGTCCGTGACCGGCTGGAACTGCACATGCAGTTCGCCCTGTTTGAGGCCGCGCTCCAGATCCTCTTCGCTGGCCTTGCTGTAGGACGCGATGGAACGGGCCGAGGCGCGATAGGCCTCGATGCGGTCTCCGCCCAGCCGCTTGGCGTAATACATGGCCAGCTCCGCATCGCGCAGCACGTCGGCTGCTGACGAGGGATTGCTGTCATAGATGGTGACGCCGATCGACGCGGTCAGCACCAGGTCGCGGTCACCGAAATTGAACGGCGCCTTGAGAGCTTTGCGAATCTGCTCGGCAGTTTCCGCAATCTTGGCGGCCGCCTGCTCTGAGGAAAGAATGACCGCAAACTGATCGCCACCAATGCGCGCCACCGTGTCGAGCGGCCGCATGATGCGCGAGATACGGCGCGAAATGGCCAAAAGCACGGAATCGGCTGCGGAATGGCCGATGCGTTCCTCCAGTTCCATGAAGCGATCGATGTCGATCAGGAACACCGCCGGCTTGGTACCGCCCGGTGTCCGCGCCCGCACCAATGCCCGCTCCAGCCGGTCGAGGAACAGCTGGCGATTGGGGAGGCCGGTCAGGCTGTCATGCACAGCATCATGCAGCAGGCGCTCGCGCGCGGCGCGGTCCTCGGTAACGTCTTGCAACGTCCCGACAATACGATTGACTTGGCCATCGCCACCCAGAACCGGCTTCACCCGCATGCGGAAGGTGCGATAATTGCCGTCATGCCCGGCGACGCGCATATCGGCCGACACCTTGCCGCGCCGCAATTCGACCAGCGTGTCGAAGGCCGTCCTGAAGCGGTCGCGGTCATCAGGATGGACCCGGTCGAGCCAGCGCTTGATGGCGCCGCGCAGCGCCCCGCGCTTTTCGCCCAGCCGTGTCGAGAGCTCGTCGCTGACCGTCACACGGTCACGCTCGATATTCCAGTCAAAGACGAAGTCACCCGAGCCGGTTAACGCCAGGGCCCGGCGCTCGACCTCGCTCAATGTGCCGATGCTCACCTGGCCTTCCGAGAAGGCATGCTGCACTGCGGTGAAACCGAGCAGCATGACGATCAGCACCAGGCCGCCGCCCACTGCGGGCTGAGCAACATCATTGCTGACCTGGCCCGAAATCACCAGCCAAGCATAAAACAGCCAGGCCATGTAGATAATCCAGGTCGGCACCAGCAGCACCGCACGGTCATAACCGCGCAGGGCCAGCAGCAGGATCAGGAAGAAGCCCGATATGCCCAGCAGGGCCAGCACGAGGCGCGCAATCGTGGCGGCGATAGCCGGCTGGAAGAAGGCGAAGAGAAATAGCGCTAGAAACAGAGTGGCCAGCCCAAGCGCCAGGTGGATGAAGCGCAGGTGCCAACGGTGCAGATTGAGATAGATGAACAGAAAGCCAGCCAGCGTCGTGGCTATGCCGGCCTCGGCCGCAGCGCGCCAGGGCTGCATGCCGCTGGCCGAAAGACCCAGAATGCGGCCGAGCAAGCCGAAATCAATCAACAGATAGGCCAGTACGGCCCAGGCAAAGGCCGCCGTGGCGGGGAACACGCCGCGCCCCTTGACCACGAACATGATGGTCAGAAACACCGATGCCAGTGCCGCGACGCCCAGCACGACACCACGAAACAGGGTGAAGGCATTGACATAGTCGCGATAGGCGTTGGGCTCCCAGAGATAGAATTCGGGCAGATCGTTCGAAGCCAGCTCGACAATGACCGTCATGGTCGCGCCCGGATCGAGGGTGACCTCGAACACATCGGCTTCCGGATCGGGCAGGCGTTCGGGCCGGATGCCGGCACTGGGTGTTATTGCGGCGACGCGATTTTCGCCCAGATCGGGCTGGAACAGGCCGGAGCCGGGCAGGCGGAAGAACGGCGCGACAAGGAGGCGCTGGATTTGTTGGTCGCTGTCGTTACGCAGGGCGATCAGTGCGAAATAGGGGTTGGTCCCTGTGTCGCTGGCGAGCACCTCGATGCGACGAATGATGCCGTCTGCGTCTGGGGCCGTAGACAGCTGCACGCGACCGCCCTGGCCCGGCACAATCTCCAGGGCTTCGGAGAGATCGACCGCGTTGACGTCCTCGGGAACAGAAATGACCTCGAACCCTTTTGCGGGCGCAAGGGCGAACAGCGCGAACGCTAGACAGAACGCGAATGCAAGAAAATGACGCATCAAAGGCAGTTAAATCCGGCGCTAGGCTTCTTTATGGCGGCAGTCCGGTGACAGCGTTGCGACCGGACAGGCCCTTGTCTTTCTTGATCCTCCAGCGGAACGTTCACTTGGTACGGGAGATTGACGCTTGCGACAAGCGTCCTTGCCTGTTGCCGGGAGGCAACACACAGGCAATTGTCGGTCAGGCGAAGCGCGACTGATCGATATGGCGCTGGCCCAGCCGTGCCAGATCCCAGCGTTCCCGGGTCAGGCCCATCAGCACATGGTCCTCCCAACGGCCGTTGATCTGCAGATAGCGTTCGGCATAGCCCTCTTCCACAAAGCCGTTCTTTTCGAGCACACGGCGCGAGGCGGTATTGCCGGGGAGGAAGGCCGCGTGAATGCGATGCAGGTCCAAACCCTCGAAGATGAACGGAACGACGACCCCTACTGCCTCGGTCATCAGGCCCTTGCCCGCATAGGGCTGGCCCATCCAGTAGCCCAGGCTGACAAACTGGGCGGCGCGACGCCGGATATTGGAGAGGGTAATGCCGCCGACCAGTAGTTCGTCGCGGCCCTCACCGAGAAAAATGAAGAAGGTATAGTCGGTCCCCTCCTCCACCTCCTGCCGGGTGCGGCGCACGCGCGCGGCATAGACACGGCGCGCCAGATCGAGTTCGGTCCAGCGCGGCTCATAGGGCCGCAGGAAGTCCTGACTTTCGCGGCGCAGCCTGTGCCAGGATTCGTAGTCGCGCATTTGCGGCAGACGCAACATGACGCGCGGCCCGCGCAGGGTGACCAGAGGCGCCGGCGAAGACCAGGGCCAGAACATGAGGTCAGCGCTTGAGTGTTTCGCCGATGCTTTGAACATCGGCAAGGCGGCTGATTGGACCGATACCGGCCAGGGTCGGTGTGCCGGCAGTGAAAATCTGCTCGGCCACATCGCGCACGCGCTGGGCGGTAATGCGATTGATGCGGTCCACCGTTTCTTGCATTTCTATCGGACGCCCCCACAGGATCTGCTGGCGGGCGAGCTGTCCGGCACGGGCCGAGGGGCTTTCGAGCGACATGAGCAGCCCGGCGCGGATCTGATTGCGCACCCGCACCACCTCTTCATCGCTGATGTTTTCAGTGGCCCGGCGCAGTTCATCGAGAACAACGGGGACCAGTTCGGCAACCTCGTCCTCGCCGGTCGCCGCGGCAACGCCGAAGACGCCGCTGTCGGCAAAAGCCCAGTGGAAGGAATAGACTGAATAGCACAATCCGCGCTTCTCGCGGATTTCCTGGAACAGGCGCGAGCTCATGCCGCCGCCCAGTATCGAGGCGAGCACTTGGGCGGCGTAAAAGCCGTCCGAATTATAGGCACGTCCCTCAAAGCCAAGCACGATATGGGCCTGTTCGTGGTCGGAGATCAGCCGCTCCTGCCCGCCCTGATACTCGGCCCGCTGTGGGTCGGGGGCGCCGTTGGGCGCGAGATCGGCAAAGCGCTGCGCAGCCACCCGCACCAGCCCGTCGTGATCGACATTGCCGGCAGCGGCGATCACCATGCGGTCGCCCACATAGTTGCGGCGCATATATTTTCGGATCATGTCCGGGTTGAACTGGCGGACGGAATCCACCGTGCCCAGAATGGTGCGCCCAATCGGCTGGGTCGGGTAGGCCGCTTCCTGGAACAGGTCAAAGACATGGTCGTCGGGATTATCGCGCGCCGCGCCGATCTCCTGCACGATAACCTGCTTTTCGCGGGCCAGCTCGCCATCGTCGAGGGTGGAATTTTGCAGGATGTCGGCCAGAATGTCGGCGGCCAGAACCACGTCATCCTTGAGCACGCGGGCGAAATAACCGGTATGCTCGATCGAAGTTGCCGCATTGAGGTCGCCGCCGACATTTTCGATCGCTTCGGCAATCTGCAGCGAGGAGCGCGAGCTGGTGCCCTTGAAGGCCATGTGCTCGAGCAGATGCGAGATGCCGTGTTCGGTCTTGCGCTCCGAACGCGCCCCGGCCTTGACCCAGACGCCAAGCGAAGCACTTTCGAGATGCGGCATGTTGTCGGTGAGCACCACCATGCCATTTTCGAGGGTCGTCGATCTTACGCTCACACTGGTCCTCCTGAACCGGCGGCCGAAACGACCGCGGTTCTCCTAGGTCGTTCAGGCGCGGCTGCGCGCCGCGATGAAATCCTCGATGGCGCGCTGGTCATTGGCCAGCACACTGACCCGTTCGGGCCGCTCATAGAGATCTGACAGCCAGGCCGGCAGAGCCGGTTCGATGCCAGAGGCCTCTGCCACAGCCGCCGGAAACTTGGCCGGATGCGCCGTCCCCAGCGTGATCATCGGCACGCCGATAGGTTCCTGCTGGCGGGCCACACCGACACCAACGGCCGTGTGCGGGTCGAGCAGGTAGGAAGAGGCTTTGTGCGTCTGCGCGATGACCGCGCGTGTCCCTGCCTCGTCGGTCGTGCCTGCGGCAAAGTCGCGGCGAATGGCGGTGATGGCGTTTTCCGGAAGGTCGAAGCCGCGTGACTGCTTCAGGCCCGCCATCATGCGGTTGACCGCGTCAGCGTCGCGCCCGGCGCTCTCGAACAGCAGCCGTTCGAAATTGGATGATATCTGAATATCCATGGACGGGCTGATGGTGGGCTCAACGCCCGCCATCTGATAGCGACCGGTATCGAGCGTGCGCCTCAGGATATCATTGGCATTGGTAGCGATCACCAGCTTCTCGATGGGTAGGCCCATCTGGCGGGCGCAATACCCGGCGAAGATGTCACCAAAATTGCCGGTCGGCACAGTGAAGCTCACCTTGCGGTGCGGCGCACCCAGCGACACCGCGGCCGTGAAATAATAGACGATCTGCGCAACGATGCGGCCCCAATTGATCGAATTGACGCCCGAAAGGCGCACCCGATCGCGGAAGGCGTGATTGTTGAACATGGCCTTCACCGCGTCCTGGCAATCGTCGAACGTGCCCTCGAGCGCGATATTGTGGACGTTGTCGTCCAGCACGGTCGTCATCTGCCGGCGCTGCACTTCGGAGGTGCGCCCCTTGGGGTGCAGAATGAAGATGTCGGTGGTGTCACGACCCCGGAAAGCCTCGATGGCCGCGGAGCCGGTGTCACCTGAAGTTGCTCCGACAATGGTCGCGCGCAGCCCGCGTTCGGCCAGGATGTGATCCATCACCCGGCTGAGGAACTGCATGGCCACATCCTTGAAGGCCAGCGTCGGCCCATGGAACAGCTCAAGCACGAAATGGCCCGGCTCCAGCTCCACCAGCGGCGTCACCGAGGGGTGACGGAAGGTGGCATAGGCCTCCGCGAGCATGGATTTGAGCTTGGCAGCCGGAATCTCGTTGCCGGTGAAGCGCGAGATGATGGCGTAGGCGACGTCGGCATACGGCCTGCCGCTGAAGGCCGCGATTTCCTCAGCGCTGATCTGGGGCCAGGAGGCGGGAACATAGAGGCCGCCATCGGCGGCAAGTCCTGCCAGAACTGCGTCGGAGAAGCCGAGCGCGGGCGCCTGGCCGCGCGTGGAAACAAACTGCATCGGGGAGAAGAGCCCTTCTAGAATTGTCGCAACCTAGTCAAAGCGGACCGCCGCCGCAAGGTTCTGGCGTTCATCAAGCTGTCTCGCGCTGCGCCCGGCGTTGCCGCAACAACCAGAAACCGAGCATGACCACCGCGACAATGGCGAACCCATACCAGGTCAGCGCATATCCGAAATGGTTGTTGGTGAAACTGACCACCGTCTCGCCGCCCTGGGGCAGGTCGCCCTCGCCACCGGCCAGCAGGTCCACGTAGAACGGGGCGATGGGCGCAAGGGCCGGGTCGACCATGGCCGCCAGCCGTTCGGGATTGCGCACCCATTCGATCCGGTCGGACATGTTGGGCTCCGGCGCCATGAAGCCGACCGCCTCACCCGGGCGGAACAATCCCACTATGGTCACACTGCCTGGATCGTCACCATGCAGATCGCCAAGCGCAGCCTGCTCCTGATACTCCTGGGGCACAAAACCGCGATTGACGAAGACGGTGCCGCCCGTGTCCAGCTCGAAGGGCGTCACCACCCAAAAGCCGGGGCCTGAAAAGCGCCCCCGTGCATTGGCGAGGCTGGTGAACACTGTCACCGTCTGGGTGTAGCGATAGCTGCCGGTGAGAGTAACCGGCTGGAAGTTCCACTGGTCAAGATCGAGAGCCGGCCAATCCGAAGCGTCTGGTGCCGCAATGGGATCAGAGGTCAGCCTCTGATCAACGGCCGCGACCAGAGCGTCCTTCTCCGCCAGCCGGTCCATCTGCCAATTGCCCAGAAAGACGCAAACAACGGCGAGAACCATCATTAGCGCGGTAAAGAGCCAATCGGTCCAGCGCAGCCCCGGTCGGCGCGCAGCTTCAGCTTTGCCCATTGCGGGTCTCCAAAGAATAAGGGCGCAGCCACGCCGCGCCCTCTGTTCGATTTCCCGCCAGCCTTAGTGCGCCAGCTCGACACCCCAGCTGCCCCAGACATAGACCGAGGCGAACAGGAACAGCCAGACCACGTCAACGAAGTGCCAGTACCAGGCGGCGAACTCGAAGCCCAGGTGCCGTTCAGGGGTGAAATGACCCATTTCAGCGCGGATCAGGCAGACCAGCAGGAAAATGGTGCCGATCAGTACGTGGAAGCCGTGGAAACCGGTCGCCATGAAGAAGGTGGCGCCATAGTAGTTGCCGGAGAACGAGAAGGCAGCGTGGCTGTATTCGAGATACTGCACATAGGTGAACAGCGCACCCAGGGCGACGGTCAGCACCAGGCCCCAGCGCAGCCCCTGCCGATCGTTTTCCAGCAGGGCATGGTGCGCCCAGGTGACAGTGGTGCCCGAGGTGAGCAGGATCAGCGTGTTGAACAGCGGCAGGTGGAACGGGTCGAACAGCTCCACGCCCATCGGGGGCCAATGGCCGCCTGTAGCGGCAACACGGGCATATTGCTCGATATCGTCGAGGCGGAAAAAGCCATCGAAATAGGCCCAGAACCAGGCCACGAAGAACATCACTTCCGAGGCGATGAACAGCATCATGCCGTAGCGGTGGTGCATCTGTACGACCGGGGTGTGGTCGACGCCGTTATTGGCTTCCTTCACGACATCAGCCCACCAGGCATAGAAGGTGTAGAGCACACCGGCCAGGCCAATGAAGAAAAGCCAAGGTGTCCAATCCTGCATCCAGGCAATGGCACCGATCATCATCACGAAGACCGAGACCGAAATTACGAACGGCCAGGGGCTGGGTTCGACCATGTGATAGTCATGGTTCTTCTCAATGGCAGCCATGGTCAGCTTCCCTCACTGTCTGAAGCGTAGAACGTATAAGAGAGTGTGATCTCTTTGATGGTATCGAGTTCGCGGTTTTCATCGATATCAGGATCCACGAAAAACACGATGGGCATTTCAACCGTCTCGCCGGGTTGCAGCGTCTGCTCGGTGAAGCAGAAGCACTCGATCTTGTTGAAGTAGTAGCCCGCTTTTTCGGGCACCACGTTGAAGATCGCCTGTCCGGTGACCGGTTTGTCGGAATTATTGGTCGCGATGTAGTTGACCGTGTCGACGCGGCCGATCTGGTCAGTGATGGGCGCCGACGGGGTCACGGTCCAAGCCAGAGCGCGATCGACATTGACGTCGAAACGGACCTTCATCTGGCGATCGATGACGCCCTTAGGGTTGTTCGAGGCCACTTGTGTGGTGCCGCCAAAGCCGGTCACCTGACAGAAGAGCTGGTAGAGCGGCACCGAAGCAAAGGCAAGGCCCACCATGCCGGCCGCCACGCCGGCCAGCATTACGGCCATGCGCTTGTTGCGCCTGCCCGGATCTGCCTGGTGGTAGGAAGCGGTGGTATCGGCCATCACATTGCCCGGTCGAACAGGGCTGGTCCCATCTTGACGATGGTCAGCACGTAAAATGTCAAGGCGAACAGGGCCAGACCGGCGGCAAGCGCCAGCGAGCGGCGGCGGCGCTGCTTGCGGAAGGCTGCTTCCTGTTCCGCGGTCATGCCGTTGGGGGCGAGCTTTGCGCCAGGAGATTGAGCCATTTCAGATTACTCCCATCCCCGTTGCGATGAAGTCGGTAAAGAGCGCCAGGAACAGCACGAAGAGATAGCTCAGCGAATAGGTGAACAGCGTTCGTGCTGTGCGGCGCATGGAGACGCTGTCGGGCGCGCGCAGCAGGCGCAACGACAAGCAGATGAAGCTCAGCCCGGTCACAGCAGCCACCGCGCCATAGAGCCAGCCGGAGAAGCCCAGCCATACTGGCAGCAGGCTCGAGGCAGCCAGCACCACTGAATAGCCGAGGATCTGCCACTTGGTGGATTTTTCACCCGCGACATTAGGCATCATGGGAATGCCGGCCGCGCCGTAGTCACCCTGCTTGTAGAGGGCCAGCGCCCAGAAATGCGGTGGCGTCCAGAGGAAGATGATCAGGAAGAGCGCAAAGCTCTCCCAGCTCAGCGTGCCGGTGACGGCGGCCCAGCCCACCATGGGCGGGAAGGCCCCGGCGGCGCCACCGATGACGATATTCTGCGGGGTCGAGCGTTTGAGCCACATCGTATAGACGACGACATAGAAGAAAATGGTGAAGGCGAGGAAAGCACCGGCCACCCAATTGGTCGCCAAGCCCAGCAGCGTCACGGAAAAGACAGAGAGAATGAGGCCGAAAGCCAACGCCTCACCGCGGGTCATGCGGCCGGCGGGAATGGGCCGGTTCTGGGTCCGGCTCATGACAGCGTCAATATCGGCGTCATACCACATGTTGAGGGCGCCCGAAGCCCCTGCCCCGATGGCGATGCAGGCAATGGCGACAAGGCCGATGAAAGGATTGATGCCGCCCGGCGCTACCAGCATACCCACAAGCGCGGTGAACACCACCAGCGACATGACACGTGGCTTCAGCAGCGCGAGGTAGTCCTCGACGCGTGCACCGCCGGCAAGGGCGGGAACATCACTGCTGTTGTCGATATAGGCCACGGGTCTTTCCTTGGTGAACGGACCGCACCGGGGGCGCGATCCGCAATTGGTGTCAGTCCGGAGCGCCTAGTGCGCGTCCTTGCTCTCGATCTTGGGAAGCGTCGAGAACTGGTGGAACGGCGGAGGCGAGCTCAGGGTCCATTCCAGCGTCGTCGCGCCATCACCCCAGGGATTGTCACCGGCTGGGCGCTTCTTCCGGCTGGCTTCCCAGGTGGCGTAGAAGAAGATGACCATAGCCACGAAGGTCACGTAGTAGCCGACCGAGGAAACGCGGTTCCACAGTGCAAAGGCATCGGGGTAGTCGATATAGCGGCGCGGCATGCCGGCGAGGCCCAGGAAGTGCTGCGGGAAGAAGATCAGGTTCACACCGGCGAACATGACCCAGAAGTGCAGCTTGCCCAGGAACTCGCTGTACATGTAACCGAACATCTTGGGGTACCAGTAGTACCAGCCGGCGAAGATCGAGAACACGGCACCGAGCGAGAGCACGTAGTGGAAGTGGGCCACCACGTAGTAGGTGTCGTGGAGAGCCCGATCCGCGCCCGCATTGGCCAGCACCACACCGGTCACACCACCAACGGTGAACAGGAAGATGAAGCCGATGGCCCAGAGCATGGGAATGCGGAAGGTGATCGAGCCGCCCCACATGGTGGCGATCCAGGAGAAGATCTTCACGCCCGTGGGCACCGCGATGACCATGGTTGCGGCCACGAAGTAGCGCTGCACATCGAGGCTGAGGCCGGTGGTGTACATGTGGTGCGCCCACACGACGAAGCCGACAAAGCCGATGGCCACCATGGCGTAAGCCATGGCCATGTAGCCGAACACGGGCTTGCGGGAGAAGGTCGCCACAATGTGGCTGACGATGCCGAAGCCCGGCAGGATCATGATGTACACTTCGGGGTGACCGAAGAACCAGAACAGGTGCTGGTACAGGATCGGATCGCCACCGCCATCGGGATTGAAGAAGGTGGTGCCGAAATTGCGGTCGGTCAGCATCATGGTGATGGCGCCAGCCAGAACCGGCAGGGCCAGCAGCAGCAGGAAGGCAGTCACCAGCACGGACCAGGCGAACAGCGGCATCTTGTGCAGCGTCATGCCCGGCGCGCGCATGTTGAGGATCGTGGTGATCAGGTTGATCGCACCCAGGATCGAGCTCACACCGGCCACGTGCAGCGAGAAGATCACGAAGTCGGTTGCAGGGCCCGGATGACCACTGGTGGACAGCGGCGGATAAGCTGTCCAGCCACCACCAAAGCCAAGCGCACCGGACGGACCTTCGAAGAACATCGACATCACGGTCAACAGCAGTGCCGGCGGCAACAGCCAGAAAGCCACATTGTTGATGCGGGGGAAGGCCGTGTCAGGAGCACCCACCATCAGCGGCGCGAAATAGTTTGCAAAACCGCCCATGGTTGCAGGCATCACGGTGAAGAACACCATGATCAGGGCGTGGGCGGACACAAACACGTTGAACATGTGCTTGCCCGCGTCCAGCGCGGCATCACCTTCCAGGCCGTAAGACATAGCGGCCAGGCCATGGAAGATCTGGATGCCGGGCTCCTGCAGCTCCAGGCGCATGGCGCCCGAGAGCAGGCCACCGATCACACCGGCAATGATCGAGAACACGAGATACATGATCCCGATGTCCTTGTGGTTGGTCGAATAGACCCAGCGCCGCCACCCGGTAGGGGTGTGGTGGCCATGGCTGGCGTGATCATGCCCGGTGGCGTGGGCTTCGAGGTTAGCGGTATTTGCCATTGTTTTTTCCCCTGACCCTTTACTTAGAGAGCCGGCAGCACGGCGGCTGCGGTGTCATAGTTCCGGCTTTCGGCCAGAGCAGCAACAAATGCCTCATATTCGTCGGCACTCACGACGCGCACTGCGATCGGCATATAGGCATGGTCCTTGCCGCACAGTTCCGAGCACTGACCGTAATAGATCCCGGTCTCACGAGCGTTGAACCAGGTTTCATTGAGGCGGCCGGGCACAGCATCGACCTTGATGCCGAAGGAGGGGACCGCAAAGGCGTGGATCACGCCAGTCGGGCTGGCCGTCACCTGCAGGCGAACGGTGGTATCGACCGGCACGACCAGCTCGTTGTTCACGGCCAGCAGGCGAGGCTGGCCGGGCTTGAGCTCTGCAATCTCGGCCTCAGAGAGAATATTGGAGTCGAAGGCCACGCCCTGATCCACATACTCATAGTTCCAGTACCACTGCTCACCGGAAGCCTTGATGGTGATGGTGGCTTCGGGAACTTCGACTTCGCCAAGCGAGAAGATATTGGCACCGAGATATTTGCGCTCGCCATCAGGCACCGTCATCTGGTCGGACAGAACGCCGAAAGACGGGATCGCAATCACCACCAGGATCAGGATCGGCACGACGGTCCAGATCACCTCGATCAGCGTGTTATGGGTGAAGCGCGCCGGCACTGGATTGGCCTTGGCGTTGAACCGCACCACGATCACAACCAGCAGTGCCAGAACGAACAGCACGATCAGGGTAATGGTCCACATCAGAATGCCATCATGGAAGGCAACGATGGAGTCCATGATCGGGGTTACCGATTCCTGCAGGTGGAACTGCCCCGGCTCAGGGTGACCACGACCGGCCTCCTGGGCGGACGCCAGCATCGGCATCAGCGCCATTGCGGCCGCGGACACGGCACCCATCTTCCTAAAGAACTGTCCGGTCACCATATACCCCCTATCGACACGTTCTGGCGGCGTGCACCGAAGTGAGAAATGGTTGAATAGCGGCATAGCGAACGCCGCCCCGACTCAACTTCGGAGCGCAAAACTCGTGCCTGACCTAAATCACATTGCTTGACCCGAGTCTATTGCGGCAATGGGTTGGCATAGTGCGGCAAATTGGTGCTCATCATGGCTTTCCCTGCCTCATGCGCGCCGCACTTGCTGTCCAAAACGGGCCCGGATTCCGGGGGTTTGGTTGACAGCGTCGAGTGCGTGTCGGAAACAGAACGACCCCATGCGCAAACGTCGATTCGACGGGAGAGTTGAAAGAAGTGATGGTCTGGGCAAAGCAGCTTGGTTTGGTCGGCGCGTGTGCAATGGCCCTTATGGCGACACCCGCCCTGGCCCAGGGTACGGTTCGCGCCGAATATGGCGACTGGCAGATGAGCTGCGACACGCCCCCGGGCGCGAGCTTTGAGCAATGCGCCATCATTCAGAATGTGCTGGCCGAAGACCAACCCAATGTGGGCCTGTCGGTGATCGTGCTGCGCACGGCGGACCGCGAGGCCCGGCTGCTGCGCGTGCTGGCGCCGCTTGGTGTGCTGCTGCCCAATGGCCTTGGCCTCAATGTGGACGGCACGGACATGGGGCGGGTTGCCTTTGTGCGATGCCTGCCCAATGGCTGCATCGCCGAGGTGGAGCTGGACGACGACATCATCAAGGTGCTGTCAGAAGGCAGCGACGCCATCTTTGTGGTCTTCAAGACCCCCGAGGAAGGCGTCGGCATTCCCGTATCCCTGGACGGGTTTGCGGAAGGCTTCGAGGCCCTTCCCTGACAAAGGAGACTTCCCGATTGAGTGACGAGCGCAATACGCAACGGCACCGCACACTGAAGAGCGGCAAGATTGTCTTCAATGACGGTCGCTCGACCTTTGACTGCGTGGTGCGCAACCTTTCGGTGTCCGGCGCCAAGCTGACCGTAAACAGCGCCTTTGGGGTACCGCAGCGCTTCGTGCTGGCGATGGGTGATGGGCGCAAGTTCGATTGCGAGATCGCCTGGCACAGCGAGACCGAAATCGGCGTCCGCTTCACCTGAAAAAAACCGGGCACATGCATTGCACGGCCCGGCAAGTCTTCAGGAAACGGAGCCGGCGGCAAAACCGGCCCGGGAGATGGGACGCGCACAGGCAAAAGTGTTCATCCCAACGCAGGGTGCGGCCGGCGTTTGCGGCCGCGAATTCTCTATTTTCAGCCGCGGGCGTTGCGCGCTCTGGCGGCATTGAGGACCATGCCGGCGGTCCGGCCGTCCTGAGGTGTCATGGCATCGAGCACATCGGCGCGGCTCACGCCGAGATCCTTGAGCAGCGCAGCATCGAGCGATAGCAATTCCCGGAGCGCCTTGCGGCGGGCACGGGCGGCCTTAGCCTGGGCGAACCAGGTGAACAGTGCACGAACTGGGTTGGCGTGCGAGCCGGCCACAACTGACCGCTCGCCGGGAAGCGAGAGAGCCATCATTCTTCTCCAATGGACAGGACAAGCCGCCGGAGGGAGACCGGCGGACCTCGACACGTCGCTGTATCGATGATCAACACATTGAACTCTGGACTTCCATTCGTCCAACAAATAGATTTCATTCAGTCGATCAATTTGGGTGATGGAAGAATGACAGCGCCTCTCGACCTGGATCAGTTGCAGAGTTTCTGCGCCATTGCCGATTGCGGCAGCTTCACCGAAGCGGCGCGGCGTGTGAACAAGACCCAGTCTGCCGTCTCAATGCAGATCAAGCGGCTCGAAGAACGGCTGGGCCAGACCCTGCTCGCCCGGGACGGGCGCAGCGTCAGCCTCACCCATCACGGCGAGGTGCTTTATGAGCGGGCGCGCAAGATGCTGCGCACCAATGCGGAAATCCTCGATCACTTCAATGAGGGCGACCTGGCCGGGTCCATTCGCTTTGGTGTCCCCGACGATTATGCCGTCCGGCTGCTGCCGGTGATCCTCTCAAGCTTCCAACGTACCCATCCCCGGATTGCCGTGGACGTATCCTGCATGGCCTCGGAGGAATTGCTGAACGGGATGAAGGCGGGGCGCTACGATCTCATCGTCTTCACACAGGGCACCGATCACAATTTCGGGGAACTGTTCCGCACCGAAAAGATGTTCTGGGTGGCCAGCCATGGCGGCCGCGCTTTGGCCAGCGAGCCACTGGCCATCGCCTGCGGCCCCAATTGCTGCATCTGGCGCAAGGACGCCATGGAACAGCTCGACCGCAGCGGGCTGGACTATCGCGTCGCCTATACCTCGTCCAATGCCACGGCGATCTCATCGGCGGTTCTGTCCGACCTTGCCATCGGCTTCCTGCCCGAAAGCGCCCTGCAGCCGGGCATGCGGGTGGTGGGCGAGGAGTATGGCCTGCCGCGCCTGGCCGATGCCCAGATTGCCCTGACCCGGGCCAGTCACGCCTATGGCGGCATCTATGACGCGCTGGCCAATCACATCGTGCAATCGATGGGCAATCTGGAGGGAATCGTGAATGTAGAGGCGGCCGAGTAGCGGCTTGACCCGGCTCCGGCTTTGTCGCACCAGAGACTCTAGTTTTGTCGCGTTTCCGAAACGCAAAACCGTGGCCACTTTTGCTGGAAACGCTTCATGTCCCAGGTTCTGACCAATGCCGCCGAGTTCACCGTTTCCGAGATCGCCCAGGCGGTCAAGCGCACGGTCGAGGATGAGTTCGGCCATGTCCGGGTGCGTGGCGAGATTTCCGGATTTCGCGGCCAGCATTCTTCGGGCCACGCCTATTTCACCCTGAAAGACGACACCGCCTCCATTGACGCGGTGGTCTGGAAGGGCAGTTATGCCCGCCTCGCCTTCAAGCCCGAGGAAGGTCTGGAAGTCATCGCCACGGGGCGGCTGACCACTTTCCCCCGCTCCAGCAAATACCAGATCGTTATTGAGAATATCGAGCCGGCCGGCGCGGGCGCGCTGATGGCGCTGCTCGAGGAGCGCCGCAAGAAGCTCTTGGCCGAAGGCCTCTTCGCACGCGAGCGCAAGCGCCCCCTGCCCTATCTGCCGCGCGTGATCGGGGTCATCACTTCGCCCACCGGCGCGGTGATCCGCGATATCCTGCACCGGCTCGATGACCGGTTTCCCAGCCATGTGCTGGTCTGGCCCGTGCGGGTACAGGGCGAGACCTGCGCTCCCGAGGTGGTCAATGCCATTGCAGGCTTTAACGCCTTTCTGCCCGATGGTCCCATCCCCCGCCCTGATCTCCTGATCGTGGCGCGCGGCGGCGGCTCGATCGAAGATCTCTGGGGCTTCAATGAGGAAGCGGTGGTGCGGGCCGTTGCCGGCTCTGCCATTCCAATCATCACCGCAGTGGGGCACGAGACTGACACCACGCTGGTCGACTACGCCTCGGACATGCGCGCGCCCACACCGACCGCTGCCGCAGAGGCCTCGGTGCCGGTGCGCGCCGAGCTCATAGCCTATGTCGAGGATCAGGGCCTGCGCCAGCGCCAGACCATGCGGCGGGGCCTTGCCAGCCTCAAGGATCGCCTGCGGGCGGCAGGCGCCGGGCTACCGCGGCCCGCCGATCTGGTGTCCACGCAAAGGCAGAGTCTGGATCTTGCCAGCAGCCAGCTGGCCGGCGCGCTGCGGCACTTCGTTCAGGCGCGGCGCATGGCCTATTCCAATCTGGCCGCAACCGTGCAACCGCGGCTGGTGCGTCAGCGCCATGCCGAGTTGGCTGAGCGGCTCGCTGTCCTCAAGCGCTATGGCGAGGCGGCCTTGGGTAAGACGGTGGACCGCGCGCGGCTGCGGCTCGATCCTTGCGCCCGGCAATTGCCCACGGCCGCCGCCACGGCGCTCGAGCGCAAGCAGACGGCCCTGGCCCGGCTGGTGCCCCGGCTTTCGGCCAAGCCGCTCCGTGCCGAATTGCGCCATGCTCAGGGCCGGCTCTCCCCGCTCGGGGCGCGGCTCGACGCAGCTGCGGGGCAAGCCGCCCATGCGCGCCGTGTGCAATGGGAGCAATTGGGCAAGCTTTTGGAAACCCTGAGTTATCGTAATGTCTTGGCGCGCGGCTATGCACTGGTACAGGACGATACCGGCGCGATCGTCACCAGCCAGGCAGCAGCCCGTCCGGGTGAGGCGCTGAAGCTGAGCTTTGCCGATGGCGAGGTGGGTGTGGTGGTCGCCGGCGCGCCGGCCGCGCGGCGCAAGACAAGCCGGTCAGGACCGGACGAAGGCTCGCAGGAAAGCCTCTTTTGATGAGCATTTCTGTCTTATATATAGGCGAGACAGCCAAGGAATGAGACCATGAACATCTTCGACAAGGGGTTTGCGCCCGCCGAAGCGAGCCTGCGCTATCTCGATGGCGATTATGTCGTGCTCAAGCCCGGCAGCTTTGTGCGCTGCGCCATGACCGGCAAACCGATTCCGCTCGATGAGCTGGTTTACTGGAGCGTCGACCGGCAGGAGCCTTACGCCGATGCTGTCGCCGCCAATACCGCCCTGGAACGCTTCGGCAGGGGCAACTAAGGGTGGTCGAGGCAGCGCCGCGTCAGCGCTTCCTGATCATCTCCAATGGGCATGGTGAAGATTGGATCGCGTCGGCCATCGCCGCGCGGCTCACCGACATGTTCCTGGTCGAGGCCTGGCCGGTGCTGGGCAGTGGCAATGCCTATGCCGGCATCTGCCCCATTGTCGGTCCGCGGGCCCGACTGGAGTCGGGCGGCGCCCGCACGGCAAAGGGCTCATTGCGGCGCGACCTTTCCAAGGGGGGGCTGGCCACCATCCCCCCGGCCCTGCGCTATATGCGCTCGATCCGCAATCGCTATGATCGCATTCTGGTGGTGGGCGATGCCATTGTGCCGCTCCTGGCCTGGATCACCGGCCATCGCAACCTCTATTATGTAGATTGCTACAAGACGGGCGCGGCGCGGCTCTATTCGGGCCTTGAGAAGCAGGTGATTGCCCGTACCTGCCGCCGGGTGTTCTGCCGCGCGGACAATCTGGCCGGACTCTTGCGCGGTGCTGGCGTCGACGCCACCGCCCCTGGCAATCTGATGATGGATACCATTCCCTTTGGCGATTACGACGCCCAGAGCCGCCGCACGCAGCCTCTGGCGATCACCCTCTTGCCGGGCAGCCGCGGGGAAACGGCCGAAAACTTCGCCCGGCAGGTGGATGCCTTGCGCCGCCTGCCCGCGGAGTTGCGGCCCGATGTGTTCCTCGCCGTGGCTGGCGAAATACCAGTATCCGACCTGGCCGAGGCTAGCGGTCTGAGCCGCACCAATCTATTGAGCGCGGAAGGCGATGATCTGGGCGGGCTCAGCGATGGCGCGATCACCGTGCACCTGCTGCGTGGCCGGGCCATGGGCAACGCGCTGGCCGTGTCCGATATCGTCTTGTCGCAGGCCGGAACGGCCACGACGCAATCGCTGGGGCTGGGCAAGCCGGTCATCCATATGACCAGCCCAAAAGACCGGCAGTCCCGTTTCGAAGACGAGCAGCGCCTCTTTGGGGAGGCCCGCATCGCGGTACCCGGCGATGCCGACGCCGTCGCTCAGGCTCTTGGCCGCCTCCTCGATTCTGCAGACGAGCGGGCACGCCTTGGAGCTATCGGCCGCGAACGCATTGGCGGCCCAGGCGCTATTGATGAGGTTCTGGCGGCTCTGAGAGCATAGACCGGGACTGATGGCCCTGCGCCATCAGATGGGCGAGAGCCACGGCGAACAATGCGGTCTGCGGCAAGACGCCAAACATCGCATTGGTCAGTCCCAGTGTTGCGTAGCTGACCACCAGGACAATCGTACCTAGCCACAGGCCGGGCCGGTTGCGCAGGCTGGCGCCCTTAAGGACCGCCAGCGGCGACAGCAGCAACAGGAAATACGACGCTATTCCCAGCACTCCACCCAGAGCGGCAAAATCGGCGAAGTCGCTATGCAGGTTTTCCAGTGTGTGGAGCGCTGTCATATCCGGGTAGAGTTCGCGCACCAGGGGCATGATCTGCCCGTAGCCGATCCCCACGATGGGCGATGATTGCAACGCCTGCCAACCAGATTCAAGAAGGGCGGCACGAAACGGATCGTTGGCCGTGACGAAGCCAAGCATGGCCGTACCTGAGTCTGCAGCGCCAAGCGCCGCGACCAGGCTGGACGGGACAATCAGCAGTCGCTGTACCAGATAGCTATCGCCCGCAAGGCTGACAAATAGCACCCCTCCCAGTGCCAGGGCGGCAATGGTGGCAAGGGTCAGGCGCCAGCTCCTGAACCCGATCAGCAGAATCGGCAGGCTGACCCCGGCCAGCGCCAGCCAGGCGAGCAGCGGTCCCCGCGAACCCGAGAGCACGACGCCCACCATGGCCAGTGCCGGACCTGCCAGATAAAGCACACGCCAACGCGCGCCGTTGGACAGCATGCCGACAAGGGCCAGAAAGCCCAGTACTGTGGTGATGCCGCCAAAGTGGATCGGATTGTTGCCCACGCCGGCGCGCGGCGTTCCGGTGGCGTAGGCCTCCCAAAGGCCCATGCCGACTGCGCTAGCCACCCCGAAAAGGCACAGCAGCGGCAAGCCATGCGCGCCGAGCCAACGGCCCGCCCGGTCCCCTGCCCGCTCCAGCAATGCGGCAATCCCCGGCGCGGCCAACAGGGGCAGGCAGGCGAGCAGCGGCAACAGGTCCATCGGGCCGCGATAGACAAAGGGTACGCTTGCGGCCAGCAGCGCCAGCGCGGCGTAGATCATAGTGGCCGCAGGCGCGACCAGTGACCTGCTGTGTCCGACGAGCCCCAGCGCAAGACCGATCAGGCCACAGACGATCACCACATAGTCCGCGACAAAGGGGGCCGTGCCCATGAAGCCAAGCCCGGCAACAAGGGCCAGTCCGCCCAGGGCGGACCGCAAGTCCAGCGTCAAGGATCAGGCCTTGTCGGCGTCGGGATCGAGCAGGCGGTGCAGGTGCACGATGAAATAACGCGTCTGCGCGCTGTCGACCGTCTGCTGCGCCTTGGCACGCCAGACTTTCTCGGCAGCCGCGTAATTGGGATAGACCCCGACGATGTCCACCTGGTCCAGATCAGCAAAGGTAATACCGTCCGTGCTGGCGAGTTCGCCGCCAATCACCAGGTGAAGCAGTTGCTTTTCGGTCGTTTCAGCCATCGGTCAGTCCCGCGTTTGAGGCAATTGTGTTTCAGCGGCATCAGCGCCCTCTGCGGCCTGGGGACACCCATAGACCTTGATCAGCGCTGCATGCAGCACGGGTTTTAGGCTTATGTCGCCCAGTGCCGCAAGCGCTCCGTGACGCACATCTCGATTGTTCAATTGTGGGAAGCCGGTGCAGACATCGGCAAAGTCCAGTCCGCACTCGGCAAGGATCGCTGCAGCACCGGCGATATCCCAATCCTGCGAACCGCGGCGAGCGACGGCAGCGTCCAGCTTTCCGGTGGCGACCTGCACCAGCCGGTAGGCCAACGAGGGATAAGCAGGGCCCCGCGCATAATCGAGGCCAGCGGCCTGCAATTCCTGATGCACCGCACCGGGGGCCGGGATCAGCGGCGGCGCTCCCGCCCGGCGGGAGCGGGTCAAGGGTTTGCCGTTGAGCCGCGCGCCGCCACCCTTATAGGCATCATAGAGTTCGTCGCGGGCCGGAGCATAGACGACACCGGCCACAGCAACGCCATTCTCGACCACCGCCAGCGAGACCGTCCAGTAATCCTCGCCGCGCAGAAATGCGCGCGTGCCATCGATCGGGTCAACGACAAAGACCCGTTCGCAGTCCAGACGGGATGGATTGTCGACCGTTTCTTCGCTCAGCCAGCCGTAACTGGGTCGCGCCTGCAAGAGATTGGCCGCCAGAAACCGGTCCACCACGATATCGGCTTCGCTGACCGGGGAGGCATTGTCCTTGGTCCAGGTCTTGATATCGCGCCGGAAATAGCTCGAGGCGATGATACCCGCTGCCACGGCGGTGGAGCGGAGCAGTTCGAGGTCATCGTCATAAGGTGGGGCAAAAGCCGGCATTATGCGCGCCTTTTAGGCTGCGGGCGGGCATTCCACAAGAGCGGGCTGCGCTCGGGCAAATGTGGCAGGGTAAACGGGGTGGCAAGACACTGGGTTAACCGCTTCTGACTGGGTGCAATACCCTGCTAACCCTCCGGGAAAACAACATAAACTTAACCGAACCGATTAAGGGCGTGGGTATGGGGGTGCGCTAGATTGGCTTCATAAACGGAGCACAAAAAACAAGCTCTCGAAGTTACAGGAAGGCATCAAAAATGGTTCATGGCGTTGCGATGGAAGGCTCATCAGTCGTTCTGGCCTTCGGCCGCCCGGCCGTAGCCGAGCGCCGCTTCACGGCGGCCAACGACAATGGTCCCAAGGATCCGGTCAAGACCGTCACCGTGCGCAAGATGCTCGAACAGAGCGGAGTGGCGATCAAGATCAAGGTGCCGGTGACCGAATATATCGGCGTGGCCGTGGCCACCGCGATCTCGGAAGAGGGCCTGCTGACCAGCTCTATCGAACTGGTCCATTCCGATGCCGAGCTCAACTACAAGGTGTTCGAGGAAGAGGGCAACCACAACGTCGTCGCCGAATGGCAGAACTGGGGCAAGAAGCTCCGCCTGCCGCTGTTCATCAAGGCGGGCGACGGCGCCTACATGCCCTATTCCCAGCAGGTCGATGGCGTGATGCTGGGCAATACCGCCCCGCGCCGGAAGCTCGCTGCCGATGCCTCGCGCCGCCCCCGCTTCCTCAACCGCCGCAAGCCCGGCCAGGCCGACGCGCACTGATTTTTATTGCTCTCCAAAGCAAGCCCAGAAGGGTCGACCGGTGGTGCGGTCGGCCCTTTTGGCTTTTCTAGCGGCAGCTACCAAACCCACTCGGCCAGAAGCGCCAGGGTCAGCGCCATGCCGACATAGTGGTTGTTGTAGAAGCGGTGGAACGGGTTGAGCGGGACTTCCCTGTCCAGCGTCCAGAGCTGCCACGCCATGAGGCCAGCTCCGACGAGCGACAGCGCCGCGAAGATCACGCCACCGCCGACCATCAGCGAGGCTACGTTCCAGAGCAGGAAGGCGCCGGCATAGAGCACCGCCACGGCCGGGCGCACATTGTCGCCGAACAGACGCGCGGTGGATTTTACCCCCACCAGCGCATCATCCTCGATATCCTGCAGCGCATAGATGGTGTCGTAGCCGATGACCCACAAAATGGTGCCGGCATAGAGCATCACCGGCGCCCAGCTCAGCCCCCCAGTCTGGCTCGACCAGCCCACCAGCGCCCCATAGGAGAAGGCGAGCCCCAGGAAAAGCTGCGGCCACCACGTGATCCGTTTCATGAAGGGGTAGATCGCTACCAGCACCAGCGAAGCAATGGCCGCGTAAACCGTGAACCGATTGAACTGAAACAGGATCGCCGAGGCGAGCAGCGCCTGGGCTATGAGGAAATAAAAGGCTTCGCGCGTCGTTACCTGTCCCGATGGGATGGGTCGTGAGCGCGTGCGCGCCACCTGCATATCGATGTCGCGATCGACAATGTCGTTAAAGGTGCAGCCGGCCCCGCGCATCAGGATGGCGCCAAGAAACATCAATATGGCCGCCCACCAGCCAAAGCCCAGCGCCGGCTGGAACACAGCCGCAAGGCCGATGCCCCAGGCGCAGGGCCAGAACAGCAGGTAAAAGCCAATCGGCCTGTCCCAGCGCGCCAGCCGCCCATAGGGCTTGACCGGGTCAGGCGCATAGCGATCGAGCCAATTGTCCTTTTGCGCGTCGGCAACAGCGCCGGTGGGGTCGGTCATGATGTGCTTATCCAGATCGCGTTTCGCCCCGATGCTCCTTGCATCGGCATGTTGATCAGTCCTAACTGCGCCGAAAGAGCCAAGCAACTGATCAACCTTCATGCCCCGCAGCCACGCCTCACTTCCCCGCCTTTTCGTCGAGCCCGATCTTGCTGCCGGGACAGAACTGACGCTGAACAAGGACCAATCCCTCTACCTCGCTGCGGTCCTGCGCAAGGTGGTCGGCGACGAGGTGGTGTTGTTCAATGGCCGGGATGGGGCCTGGCTGTGCCGTCTCGCCAGCGATTCGAAGAAATCGGTGACACTGGAAACGCTCGAGCAGATCGCCCCGCAAACCCCGCCATCGGACCTCTGGTATGGCTTTGCTCCCCTCAAATCGGAGCGATTGGACTATATAATCCAGAAGGCGGTCGAGATGGGCGTAGGCACCATCCAGCCGGTGATGACCCAGTTCACCCAGCTCCATCGCCTCAAGCCCGAGCGACTTTTTGCCAATGCTATTGAGGCGGCCGAGCAGTGTGAAGTGCTCAACGTGCCGCAAATTGCCCCGGCCATTGATCTCGATGGCTTGCTCGATGGCTGGGTCGAGACTCACGGCGACCGCAAGCTGGTTTTTGCCGACGAAGGCGAGGCCTCCTCATCACCGGTCCAGGCACTGGAGCTGTTGCGCGGCCAGCGCATTGGCCTGGTGATTGGCCCGGAGGGCGGCTTCTCAGATGCGGAAAGGGAGAAACTGCACGCCCTGCCCTTCGTTGTCCCCATCAGCCTGGGGCCCAGAATCCTGCGCGCCGACACCGCCGCGGTGGCAGCGCTCGCGGTCATTCAGGCGATCATCGGTGATTGGCGATAAAAGGCGATTGCTTTCCGTCTTGCTCTCGCTATGTTCGCGCCCCAGTTTAGACCCTCAACAATGAGGACCACATGGCCGGCGCCGACACCCTCTCGCCCCATATCGAATCGCGAGCTGACCTGATCGAGGCGATGGCACGCGGCGCCAAGCCGGCGGATCAATGGCGCATCGGCACGGAACACGAAAAGCACGTCTTCCACACCAATCCACTGCGTCCCGTCGCCTATGACGGGGAACAGGGTATTCGGGCACTGCTCGATGGCATCGAAAAGGAGACCGGCTGGCATCCCTTTTACGACGGGGACCATCCCATCGGCCTGCGCAATGACGAGATTGCGGGCGGCATTTCGCTCGAACCGGGTGGCCAGTTCGAGCTTTCCGGCTCGCCCATGGCCGATCTGCACGGCACCGCCGCCGAACTGAGCGAGCATATGCGCGTCAGCAAGAAGGTTGCCGAACCGCTCGACATTCATTTTCTCGGTCTGGGCGTCACCCCGCTCTGGGCGGTAGAGGAAATCGCCTCCATGCCCAAGTCGCGCTATGCGATCATGACCAAATATATGGGCGAGACCGGCACGCTGGGCACATCGATGATGTATCGCTCAGCGACGGTTCAGACCAATCTCGATTTCTCCGGCGAAGCGGACATGGTCAAGAAGCTGCGCGTGTCGCTGGCCTTGCAGCCGGTCGCCACGGCGCTCTTTGCCAATTCACCTTTCGCCAACGGTCGCGACACCGGCTATCTGAGCTATCGCAGCGAGATCTGGCGCAATACCGACGACGATCGTACCGGCATGCTGCCCTTCGTGTTCGAACCCGGTTTCGGCTTCGAGCAATATGCTGACTACGCGCTCGACGTGCCGATGTATTTCGTCATCCGCGACAAGAAATACATCAACGTCGCCGGCGAAAGTTTCCGCGACTTTCTCGATGGCCGCCTGCCGCAGCTTCCCGGCGAAAAGCCGACCATCAAGGATTGGGAGGATCACCTCTCGACCCTTTTCCCCGAAGTGCGCTTGAAGCAATTCCTCGAAATGCGTGGTGCCGATATGGGCGACGAAGCCCATGTGGTGGCGCTCTCCGCCTTCTGGACCGGGCTGCTCTATGACGAGATTTCGCTCGAAGGCGCTTGGGAACTGGTGCGCAACTGGACCGATGAGGATCGCGAGCATCTGCGCCGCGAAGTGCCGCGGCTTGGCCTCGACACGCCGTTTGACCGCTCCTCGATTTTCGACATTGCTGCCCAGGCCGTTGGTATTGCCGAAGCGGGCCTCGTGCGTCGCAACCGCCTTAACGAGGCGGGTCAGGACGAAACCATCTTTCTGGCTCCGCTCGAGGAAACCGTGCGTAGCGGCAAGGCCCCGGCCCAGCGCTGGCTCGACAAGTTCCACGGCGAATGGAAGGGCGACCTGACGCACATCTTCGAGGAAGCCGAGCTTTAGGGGAGTCGCGTCCGGCGGGTGAGCGGGCCTTCCCGGCTATAACCCGCAGCTCCCCCTTGCCCTAGCCCGTACTTTCCTGCATCACGCCCGCAAACGGCACGGAGGCAGACATGCGGGTAATGGTCATTGGTTCGGGTGGGCGCGAACATGCATTGGCCTGGAAGATCGCGCAGTCGCCGCTGGTCGAAGCCCTGTTCGTCGCGCCGGGCAATGGCGGGACCGAAGGTGTCGCCACCAACCTTAACATTGACATCACCGACCATGCCGCCGTGATCGCTGCGGCACGAGAGCACGCCATCGACTTTGTCGTCGTCGGCCCCGATGCGCAGGTCGTCGCCGGCTTGGGCGACGATGTCCGCGCCGCCGGCACAACCTGTTTCTGCCCCTCCAAACAGGCTGGTCAGCTCGAAGGTTCGAAGAGCTTCACCAAGGCCCTGTGCGATCAGTTCGACATTCCCACCGCCGCCTATGGCCGGTTTGAAGACGAGGCCTCGGCCCTCGCCTATCTCTACACCCAGGGCGCGCCCATCGTCATCAAGGCCGATGGCCTGGCCGCCGGCAAGGGTGTCACCGTGGCCATGAGCGTCGAGGAGGCAGAAGCCGCCATCATCGATTGCTTTGCTGGCGCATTCGGAGAATCGGGCGCGTCCGTGGTCATCGAGGAATTCATGGAGGGCGAGGAAGTCAGCCTCTTCGTGCTCACCGATGGCGAGGCAATCCTGCCGCTGACCACCGCGCAGGATCACAAGCGGGCCTTTGATGGCGACCAGGGTCCCAATACCGGCGGCATGGGCGCTTATTCGCCTGCTCCGGTGATGAGCAAGGCGCTTTATGACGAGACCATGTCCCGCATCATCGAGCCGACCGTGCGCGGCATGGCTCAGCGCGGCACCCCCTATGCGGGTGTTCTCTATGCCGGACTAATGCTGACCGAGGCCGGGCCCAAGCTTGTGGAATACAATGCCCGCTTCGGCGATCCGGAGTGCCAGGTGATGATGATGCGCATGGAGAGCGACATCGTGCCCCTGCTCCACGCGGTCGCCACCGGCACCCTGACCGGCCACGACGTCACCTGGAAGGACGATTTTGCCCTGACGGTCATCATGGCCACCCAAGGCTATCCCGGCGACTACGGCAAGGGGAGCGAGATAAAAGGGGTCGACGGACTCGACAATAATGCGCTGACCGTGTTCCACGCCGGAACGAAGCGTGATGGCAACCGTTTACTGGCCAATGGTGGGCGCGTGCTCAATGTCACCGCGCTCGGGGCATCGGTCAAAGAGGCACAGGAACGTGCTTACAGAAGCGTGGACGCAATTGTTTGGCCAGAAGGCTACTGCCGGCGTGACATCGGCTGGCGCGAGATCGCCCGCGAAGGCTGAACCATTCTTCAACCTGAAGACCTTAAGCTATCTTCGAACCGTCTTTGACGCGGCTCCGCCCGAACGCCCGCTGACGCCACTGCAGATGCGCGGGCTGGCCCTGGCGGAAAAGCTGCGCATGAAGGGTGCGGAGCGTGGCAGGATGAAAGCGAGCAGCGAACCCAGGATCGGCGTGGCCCTCGGCGGCGGCTCCGCCCGTGGGCTTACTCACATTCCCTATATCGAGGCCATGGACGAGCTCGGCCTCAAGCCTACGGTGATTTCTGGCACCTCGATCGGCGCTTTGATTGGCGCGGGCTGGGCGTCGGGCATGTCCGGACGCGAGTTGCGCGAACATTCCTTCGAGGTGCTGGGCACTTTGCGTACCATCGCCAGCCGACTCTGGGCCACGCAGATCCGCGGCCTTGGCGGCCTGCTGAAGAACGGCATTTCCATGCAGATCGAAGCCACTAGCGTGGTGGACGCCTTCCTGCCGGACAATTTCCCGCTCGAGTTCAAGGACCTCAAGGTGCCGCTCTATGTCGTGGCCACCGATTTCCAGTCCTGGCACCAGGTGGTGTTCAATTCGGGCCTGCTGCGCCCTGCCATTGCCGGTTCGCTGGCGATTCCGAGCTTTTGCAAGCCGGTGATCTATGACAATCACCTCTTGGTCGATGGCGGCGTGGTCAATCCACTGCCCCTCGATCAGGCCGATATCGGCACCGATTTCCTGATCGGCATCGATGTGGCGGGCGACCCTTCCGCCAATCTGACCAAGACCGACCACAAGGCAATCGATATCTGGTTCGGTTCAGCCCAGATCATGATGCATTCGCTGACCGCACATATGATGGCGGCCTACCCGCCCGACATCTATATCCGCCCCCGCGTTGCCCATATCGGAGCGATGGAATTCTGGCGCGTGCGTGAGATCATCGCCCACGCCGATGCGGAAAAGGACCGCTTCAAGCGCATGTTGGAGAACAAGATAGAGGCCTATATCCAGGACCGCATCGAGCCAATCGACAGCAATCCCAAGGACTGACGCTAGTCGGCGACCTGCACCACAACACTGCCCCGCTTATGCCCTGTGTCGGCATGAGCATGGGCGGCGGGCATGTCGGTGAAGGCATAGACCTTGTCGATATGCGGTCGGTACTGGCCCAGCGCGGCGAGGCGCCCGAGTTCAACAATATCCTCAAGCCGCTCATCGGCCGGCCCGGCAATCATCCGCTTTCCTTCGGGTCCCTTGCGCAGGCTACCCAGCATTTCCTTAAGCGTCCCGGCAATGGCGAGATAGCGTCCACCGGGCTTGAGCAACTTCTGCGCCCTGGCGAAATCCATCGCTTCAACCGTGTCGGCGATGACGTCAAAAACCGCGTTGTGCCGGCTCACATCGGTGCTGTGATAATCGATCACGGTGTCGGCACCATGCGTCCTGACCAGGTCCAGATTGCCCGCGCTGGTCGTGGCAGTGACATGCGCCCCCGCCAGCTTGCCCAGTTGCACCATGGCCGAACCGACAGCACCCGCCCCCCCGAGCACCAGCATGGACTGCCCTTCCCGCACGTCACCCCGGCGCAGATAGGTCAGGGCCGTGGTGCCGCCGAAACAGAGCGCGGCACCGGTCAGCATGTCGACGCCTTCAGGCAGATGAGCGACCGGCCCGGTTTCCTTGATCAGCACATATTCGGCATGCGTACCCATCCTGCCGCCGGGAAAGGCATAGACCGCCTCGCCGGGCGAAAACCGTGTTACGCCCTGCCCCACGGTCTCGACCTTGCCCGCAAGTTCCGTCCCCAGGATCGGCTGGCGCGGCCGGTTCCAGCCCAGCGCCAGGCGGCCGAGCGTTTTCATGCCCGGTGGAAAGTCGCAGGCGCGGATGCGGCGGTCTCCCGAATTGACCGTGGTCGCATGTACTTTCACCAGGATTTCTCCGGGCTTGGGGACGGGCTTGCCGACATCTTCGAGGCGCAGCACTTCGGGGCCGCCGTAATCGCGGGCAAACCAGGCTTTCATTTCAGGCTCCTTGGGGCCGCTAGCGGCCCTGTTTCTCATCGGCCTTCCACTGGAAGACTTCCCCGATCTCGACACCGAAGGCTTCGGCAATGCGGAAGGCGGCCTCCAGAGAGGGCGAATACTTGTTCTGCTCGATGGCGGCGACGGTCTGCCGGGTCATGCCGATGGCATCGGCCAGTTGCTGCTGGGTCATCTCGCCATGCTCGAAACGCAGCCGACGAATGGTGTTGGATATGGGGGGCGGCGCCGGCATCACGCATACCGCCGGTACTGGATGATGACGATGATCTCGCGCACGACGGCCGCAAAGGCGGTGACGAAGAGGATCAGATTGACCAGCATGATCGCGGTCGCCCCCACCGGATCGAGGGTGAAATCGGCGCGCGCGATATCAGTGATCCACTTGCTCGCCAGCACGATGGTGACCAGAAGGATTTCGAGCAGCGCCAACCCGTAGCGGTTCGAGATGGCCTCGATCCGCACTTCCATTTCATCGGCCGGCGGGTCGAATGCCTGCCCGCCCAGCCGCGCCGCGATCATCGCCGCCGGCAACATGATGACCAGGGCAATCCCGAAGCACCACAGGAAGCGCCAGAACAGAATATCCCCATCCAGTTGGCGCGCGGCAAAGTCGGCCCAGGCGCTCCAGAAATACCAGCCAAAAATCACCAGCGAAGTCGTCACCGCGATCCACGCCACTTTTTCCCGCATCGTCATTCGACGTCTCCATGGAAAAAATTACTGCCTCCATGTCGCTCATTTTCAACATGATGTCAAGCATTTTTAACATGACGTCCGATATTTCACGCATCTGCTAGCGGAGTGAAGACCACGTAATAAACCACTTGCTTAATTATCCATATGGTTTATTATCAGACACATGGAAGACGCAGAAGCACTCGATGCCGTGTTCGCGGCACTGGCGAACCCCACCCGGCGTGCCATTCTAGCCCGGCTCTCCAAGGGCGACGCTACGGTGAATGCGTTGGCAGAACCGTTTGACATGAGCCTGCCCGCCATCTCGAAACATCTCAGGGTTCTTGAACAGGCAGAGCTGATCACGCGCGGCAAGGACGCGCAATTTCGTCCCTGCAGGCTGAATGCTGAGCGGCTGAAGGACGTGGCCCTATGGACCGAACAATATCGCCACATCTGGGATGCCAGGTTTGACGCCATGGCCAAGGCAATCGAAGATTTAAGGGAGACCACGGATGACCAAGCCACCGGAATGGGTGAAGATCACGCGTGAAGTCGATGCTCCGATCGATCTGGTCTGGGAGATGTGGACCGACCCGGAACAGTTCAAGAAATGGTATGGCCCCAGGGGGATGACCGTGCCGACCGCCCAGATGGACGTGGTGGTGGGCGGCACACGGAAAATCTGCATGGAAATGCGCTCCCCGGACCGCACCATGACGATGTGGTTCACCGGCGTCTACAAGGAGGTCAGCAAGCCCGGCCGCCTGGTCTATACCGAGAGCCTGTGTGACGCCGATGGCGTATTGATCGCGCCGCAGGCCATGGGCATGCCGGACGGACACCCGGACATCACCGAGGTCATCGTCGAACTCGCCGAAGCTGGGGGCAAGACGATGATGACCATGACGCATGTGGGCGTACCGGAAGGCACCGCCGGCGGAGGCGGTTGGTCACAAGCTTTCGACAAGCTCGCGGAACTGCTCGCCGGAGCTTAGTCCCGTAGCTTCCTGAAGAAATCCACCAGCATCGCCTCGGCGCGGCCGGCCGACAGTCCGCCGATCACCTCGGGCCGATGGTGGCAGGTGGGCTGGTCGAACAGGCGGATACCGTTCTCGACCGCCCCGGCCTTGATATCCTCGGCCGCGAAATAAATCCGGCGCAGTCGGGTGTGAGCAATGGCCCCGGCGCACATGGCGCAGGGTTCGAGCGTCACATAGAGGTCGCAGCCATCCAGCCGCCCGGTGCCGCGCACCGCCAGAGCCGCCTTGATCGCCAGCATCTCGGCATGAGCGGTCGGGTCGGCCAGCGCTTGCATGCGATTGCGCTCGGCAGCCAGAACGGTCTGCCCCTCGACAATGACCGCACCCACCGGCGCCTCGCCCTGGGCAGCGGCCTCTTCAGCCAGAGCCAGAGCCAGTTTCATGGGCGAAGGCGCGCTCGACATCCGTCTCGTCCTCAGTTTCCCTTGCGCCGGCCCGCCGCCAGCGTCGCAATGCCAATCCCGCCCAGAATGATCGCCGAGCTGACCAGCAGCCGCGCATCGAGCGCTTCACCGATGAACAGCACAGCGCCGAAGGCCGACAAAGCCGGCACCGAAAGCTGCACGATGGCCGCCCGCGTGCGAGTCAGGGCCGGAAGCACCGCATACCATATTGCATAGCCCAGGCCAGAGGCGATCGCCCCCGAAGCAATGGCATAAGCAAGCCCGTCCCATCGCGGTGCGCCATTCCAAATGCCGATCACCAGCAGCAGTATCGCCACCGGCGCGCAGCGCAGAAAGTTGCCCGCCGTATCGTCCAGCGGCCGCTCCGATCCACGCCCAAGCAGGGAATAGGCGGCCCAGCACAGCCCAGCCAACACCATGAGCAGGGAACCCAGGGGATCCGGCGCGGTGAGACCGGGCGAAACGAGATAGGCAAAGGCGCCAAGGGCCAGGAGCAGGCCGAGCCATTCGAGCAGGCCGGGCCGGTCACCCGCGGCGATGGCGCGGGCCACCATGCCGATCTGCACGCTGGCGAACAGGATCAGCGCGCCGGTCGCTGCGCCCAGCCATCCATAGGCCAAGGAGAACCCCAATGCGTAGCCAAGCAAAGCTCCCGCCTGCAGCCAATGTCCCGCAAGGGAAAATCCCGCTCCACTTTGGCGCGTACGCCACCAGACCAGCAAAAACAGGATGACGGCACCGGCCAGAATGCGAATGCCGGTATAGCTCAGCGCATCCATGGCACCATCGGCCAAAGCGAGCCGGGCCAGCACCGAATTGGCGGCAAAGGCAATCATCGCCAGCGCTGTAAGCAGGACTATGCGCATCCGTCACCCCCTGCCCCACAATAGGCGTCAGCTGGTGGCCTGTCTTGCAGATTTGCTGCGGCGCGCATGCTCAGAACGGCGCGTATTTAACGGGATCAATGGCTGCCTTCAGCGCCTCCAGCTCGCCCTCGGTCCAGCCCTCTGGCTGGGTGACCTCTACCCAGGCATCGATATAGTCCGCCGGGGCATAGACATGGCCATGCCCCACCGGCGGAGTTTGCGCCAGCGCGGCATCGAGGGCCAATTGCAGGAAGGTGATGACCGGATACCAGTTGAGCGCAGGAGAGACATCGGGGCCACGCGGCGCGTTCAGCCAGTCGGGCCGCTGCCAGTCGGCATCGAAGGAGAAGAACACGATCGGGTCACTGGCATATTGCAGGAAAACTATGCGCATTGGTCCCCAGGCCAGGCCCTCCCAATCCTTGGCGCCCGTCTGGTTCATGAAGCGCACCGCCGAGGAATTGCCGAAGCGGGGCAACCAGGCGGGCGATCCGGGCACCCGGCTCTCGGTCATGCGCGACCAGATCGGACTGGAAAAGGGCGGGCCGGCCCAGAGCGCCCCATCGAAGGGGTCGGCCAGCACATCATAGACCGTTGTCGAATTCTGCGAGGCCAGCGCCCCCAGGCTCAATCCGTGCAGATAAAGCCGTGGCCGGTCATCGCGCGGCAATTGCGTCCAATAATCATAGACCGTGTTGAACAGCGCCTGGGCGGTTTCGGTGCCCAGTTCGGGTTCGATAAAGAGCGAAAGCACGCTGGTGAGATAGGAATATTGCACCGCCACGCTCGCCACATCGCCCCCATGGAGATATTCGAGCGTGTCGATCGCCGCCGGGTCGACCCAGCCTGTGCCCACCGGCATCACCAGCACCAGCACCGAGCGCTCAAAGGCGCCGATGCGCACCAGTTCGGCCAGGGCAAGCTGGGCGCGTTCCATCACCGTGGGGGCCGAACGCAGGCCGACATAAGTGCGCAGCGGCTGCAGCGCCGGCTTGCCGGTCATAGCCTCAATCGCGGCCGCATCGGGACCGGATTGTACATAGACGCGCGAGTCCCGTCCGATGGTCTCCCAGTCGATCAGCGACTCGGCGCTGCCGGTCTGAAACCATTGGCTAGGCGCTTCGGCATCGGTCTGCACCAGGGCGTCGAGCCGCTCATAGAAATTGTCGGCCGCACGCAGGGCCGAGCGCAGGAACAGATTGTTGACCAGAATGCTGATCAACAGGGCTACAAGCGCCGTCGCCACCACAAAGGCCGCCCGGCGCGGCATATGCGGCAGCAGCCAGTGCCAGATCAGCCGGATAATGGTGACCAGCAGCTTGCCGGCAATCAGAATGGCTGCGGCAATGGGCAGGGCAAAGGTCGCGATCTGCAGCGGCTGGTTTTCTTCTACCGGCGGCATCTCCATCACCGCGCGCACCGAGTTCTGCCAGGTGTTGGAATACCACAGCGCCACCAGCACCAGCCCGATGCAGACCAGCCCGACCAAAAGTCCAAGCGCCCTTGTGATCCGGCCCGGCGGCACCTTGAGTCCCAGAAACCCCCAAAGCCAATGCGCCAGATTGCCAAAGCCATAGCCGATGGCAAAGCAGCACCCCGACAAAATGCCCTGCACCGTCTCGGTGCGCGGCAGCAGCGAGGGCGTCAGCGAAAGCGCAAAGAAGATCGACCCGACCAGGAGGCCTGGCGGCGAGAGATGATAGGCCACCGCATCCCAAAAGGCATTTGCCCTTTGGGCCCAATCCTTTGGCGGGCGGGATTCAGCACTCGACATGGCGCCTAAGTGAACCCGGAAGGCTGACGGGGTCAATGCTGGGGTAGGGTGGCGGACGATTGGGGCGGGGTGATGTTAGCGGATGAGGTGGCGGTGGAAGGACAGTCTCGTCTTGGCGATCTGGAGGCAACACGGACACGTCCATTGTCATATTTGTGGTCAACTTCTTCCGGAGCCAAGCCGCCGGAGACCAGCGGATCGTTCAGCTTTCTAGATGCCGCTTGGCATTAGGGATAACCATTGGGCCGGCGTGGACAAATGCGACGCTGTGCCGGGCCCTTGTCGCGCCGACATACATTTTGGGAAGCGACTTGGCTATGTGGGCAATATCCCCAGTGGAAATCCACTTCTTGGCCGGTCCGTGAGGATAGATCAGTACACGGTCAAAAGTCAGACCTTTTGACTCGCCAAAGTTCATTGCCGGGAGACCATCGCAAGGCGTCCTCTTGTCGTATCGTAACACTTGCGGCGCGTATCGTGCCACGTAGGCCTTGACATCAAAGGGGGCGACTATGAAGACGCCATCGTGATCGGTGACGTCTTCGCTAAGGGATTTTGTTGGCGGCTCCATTGGAAAAAACCTGTCACCCAGATCGGCTATATCTTGATGACACCTGTGAGTGTGCTGCTCATAGGAAAGCTTGGCCAGTCCTGACTTATCCCACTCTCGGAACTTGTCGATGATCTTAACGCCAGCGAATGCCGAGTTCTTGTTGGAATAGTTCGTCTGGAAAGTGGCCTGGCGATGGTCTCCAACAAGCACAACTTCGACCCCACTTCGAAGCATAAGTTCGAGGACCTCTAAATCGTACCCGGCCATGTCCTGGATTTCGTCTACGTAAATCCGGCTAAACCTTGCCGCAAGCCTGCGCATCACGGCACCGCCAGAGAGCCGATCACACTCGCAAACAAATTTGGCGATCTTGTCTGAGTAAATCAGGCAATCTTCGAAAAAGTAGTGCTTCGCCCTGTTCTTTTCGGGTACAAAGGGCACAGACCTACCTTCCTGCCAAAATAGCCCTTCGATCCGATGCTCGTGCATCGCGGATCGATAAGGACGAGCCAACTCGCGTAGCAGGAATGCAAACCAAGTCGCGACCTCAACGTTCGACGGTACCACCGGCCCGTGCTCGTGAAACTTGGTAATGATCCCCCTTTCGTTGTTCCGGGTATAGGTGACGAGGAGGCTTCTCCCTTCATAGCGAGACGCTTCCTCAACGATGCGCGTAGTTTTGCCGCCACCCGCGGCACAGATAATGATCCGACTAGGCGATGGCATCTGCGATATAGTCCGGCGGGACCCACGGCTCTTCTGTGGTAAAAAACTTCAGTGCGACATCAGCTTTGTTTGCTTTCATGTACTTCAACAAGGAGGCTTCGTCTGGAAAATTGGAACCAAGCACCTTCTCGACGACGGCTTTTCCATTTGCCTTGAGCATTTGAGGTTCGAGGGTTGGGTAAGTCTCGTCGGCGTCGTAGCGTATGTTGATACACCCATAGCCCAGATAGTCAGCGTACTTGGCCCGGAGCGCAGCCACATCCCCGTCGTTATCGGTCACAACGTCGACCGTCTTTTCTAGCCCTGCTGCGATATCTAGAAAGCGTTTGAACGCCAGCGAGTTGACCGAAATCACATCAACACCGGCGTCGAGTGGCAATTTGCCGAACTTATGGAAGAACGCAGCCTGCACTATAAGTTCGTCCGACGGACCCTCCACAAGGATTGAGCGCTTGGCAAGAATGAGACGGAGCGTGTCATGGCCTGGTAGGCGCATGAAATAGTCTCTCGTGTCCTTGTCCAGGTCCGTCAATCTAAAAGATTGGCCGCGTTTGAACAGCACCACGGCACCAAGATCCAACTTGTTGAGCACGAAGCTGCTGTGGGTCGTGATCAGCAGCTGCCTGTTGCCACGATGATTTGCGATATGCGCGATCAGCGTATTCAGGTTGCTGAAGGACAGATGGTTTTCGGGCTCCTCGATTAACACGATATTGGAGTCAGATTTCGATTCCATCGCGAGCTTGATCTTGACTGAATTCTGTTCTCCCTTTCCAACCAAGGCCATAGGGATGTCGTCCAGATGAGGCATCACGCCCGACTCCCACGTGGAGCGGGAGGAGGTGTCCAGCGATACCGAAAGCGTTTTGTCAGAAATATCACCCTTTTTGGAGGCAAGCGCCGCATTCACCTTCTTGACCTTGGCGTTATCCATGAACGCGTCCTTCATCAAGCGATAGGAAAGCGCCATATCCACCTTCTGCGTCGCGGTGAGGCTGTCGCGAAGGATGTCGACCACATACCGATTGGCGGCCAGATTATTCTTTATGGTACTTGCATCAATGAACGCTGGCTTTACCGGGATTGAGCGGGCAGTGATGTCGTTATCGTCGAAGCCCCGCCACCGAACCACGTAGTATTCAATCGGCAAAGTCCGGATTTCGTCCGGAGTGGCCACGTAGGCCTTGTACTCATCGGAATAGTCCACGTTGAACTCGATCGTCAGACGGATACCCGGCACGTCTTTGCCTAGACTGTTGTTGTTGCCCTTAAGCTTTGCCAGCGCAGGATTATCAGCAAGATAAAGCTCAATAACTATGCTAGGCGGCAGGACCGCCTTCTTCGCGCGAATGGCTGCGACGTACTCGGAAACGACCGAACTGTTGAAAATGTGGGGATGCAGCTCGGTCTGCACCGCCCGGCCGTTTAGCTGTCCGCTGAGGGCCAGATGGATCGCCTCAAGTAGCGTTGATTTCCCGCACTCGTTGTCACCGACGATGATGTTTAGATCTGGATTCAGAGTGAGGTCCGCCTCACGTAAACATCTGTAATTGCGCACCAACACTCGATCGATATTCAACATAGACTCTCACCACAGCATCAAATCAATGCCAAACTAGAGGGATTCTCCATGCTCGGGTAGCAGTGTCCAGACTAGTCGAGTTGTTCAACTTGCGTGCGTCCGTTTCCGGATGCAGAATTCCGGCCCATTTCTGTACAATGGCGTCGGCGTTTCGCCCAACCTCTCAATCTGCCCCAGAAGTGGCCCGACCATCGCCATAGTGTCCCGCCGTAGATGATGAAACCGGCGTTGAGCAGAAAGTTATCCCCGCACCCAATTCCTCCCTTATCCTCCCCCCCCATCACCCCCGCGCGGACGGACTGCAGCGAACTTTTGCGGGAGGAGCCGGTTGGGTGCTGGGTCGCTCCAGGACCTGCCTGCGGGTCGGTCGCCTTGCGACGAGCGATCAAAAGGCACCACGATGCGCAGGAGAAACCCGGTATCCCGAGGCGGCGACGTCTCTATTTACTTAGATTTACTGAGACGCACGCGCCTCGGGATACGTCCAGTTCCAACCGGAAGCCGCAAGGGCTGACCGGGGCATTGGCGCGCCCGCTGGTGCGAGAGGGTAACAGCCCATGCGCCATGCTGCGGCGGCAGAGGGCGGTGAATTGGCTTGGGCACAATGTGCCAGGCGGGTCGGAAAGCGCCGGGCGCTGCCCTATATTGGGGGCAAGGAGAATCGCCCTTGCCCATCCGCCAACTGCCCGAAGACCTGATCAATCGCATCGCCGCCGGCGAGGTCGTCGAGCGACCGGCCAGCGTGGTCAAGGAGCTGGTGGAAAATTCCATCGATGCCGGCGCGCGGCGCATCACCATCACCACCGCCAATGGCGGCATGGACCTGATCCGCATTGCCGATGACGGGCACGGCATGGATCGGGAGGATCTGCTGCTCTCGGTGGAGCGCCATGCCACCTCCAAGCTCAGTGCCGATGATCTGGACGATATTCGCACCCTGGGCTTTCGCGGCGAGGCACTGGCCTCGATCGGCTCGGTCGCCCGCCTGTCGGTCGCCTCGCGCACTGCCGACGCGGAATCGGGTCTCGTGCTGGTGGTCGACAATGGCCGGCGCAGCGGTCCCATGCCACAGGCGATGAACCGGGGCACGGTCATTGAGGTCAAGGACCTCTTCGCCCAGATCCCGGCGCGGCGGAAATTCCTCAAGAGCGCCCGCTCGGAAACCGCCGCCATTACCGATGTGGTCAGGCGTCTGGCCATGGCCAATCCAGCGGTGCATTTCGTGCTCGAGGGTTCGGATCGCACTGCGTCGAACTGGCCGGCAGTCACCGGGGAAGGAGCGCTCGGGGGCCGGCTGGGCCAGGTGATGGGCGCCGACTTCGTCGAAAACGCGGTTACCCTCGCCACCGCCCGGCATGGTATCGTGGTGGCCGGCATGGCGGGTCTGCCCACCTATACGCGGGCCAATTCGCTCAGCCAGTTCTATTTCGTCAATGGCCGCTCGGTGCGCGACAAGGTGCTGGTCGGCGCGGTGCGGGCCGCCTTTGCCGATTATGTGTTCCGCGACCGGTTCCCGGTGGTGGCGCTGTATCTCGCCATCGACCCGGCCGAGGTGGACGTCAATGTGCATCCCGCCAAGGCAGAGCTCAGGTTTCGCGATCAGGGCGCGGTACGCGGTGCTGTCATCAAAGCCATTGGCACGGCCCTCGCCAGCGCCGGCTTCAAGGCCTCATCAAGCGTGGCCGAAGACATTCTGGGGGCCTTCAGCGCCCCGGAAATGGCCGAGCCATCTGCCCCTGCCCCGGTCGCTCCGGCATCATCCGCCTACCTGCCGCAGCGCTTTGATTGGCAGCCCAAACGAGCCCCACTCAATCTCGACCGGCATCCCGGCCAGCTTGCCGGCTTCACCGCGCCAAGCGTTCGCGTCGAGGCGTTCGAGCCCGCTGCCGAACCGGTTGATTTTCCGCTCGGCACGGCCCGAGCACAGATGTTCGACAATTACATCATCGCCCAGAACGGCGACGGCCTGTTGCTGGTCGATCAGCACGCGGCCCATGAACGGCTGGTCTATGAACGCTTCAAGGCCCAGCTTGCCTCCGGCCCCGTCGCCAGCCAGGCGCAACTGATCCCGGTCATTGTCGAGTTGCCCGAAGAGGACTGTGCCCGGCTCGAGGAAGCCGCCCCGGAGTTGGAAAGGTTCGGGCTCTATCTCGACCGCTTCGGCCCCCGGGCCATCGCCGTGCGCGAGACCCCGGCACTGCTCGGCAATCCCGATATTTTCGGCCTGATCCGGGATCTGGCCGACGGACTGGCCGAATGGGACAGCACCGCCGCCCTCACCGCGCGCATGGAGGCCATTATCGGGCGCATGGCCTGTCACGGTTCGGTCCGCTCCGGTCGGCGCCTGCGGGCCGACGAGATGAACGCCCTCCTTCGCGACATGGAAGCAACGCCCCATTCGGGCCAGTGCATCCATGGGCGCCCCACTTACGTGGAACTGAAAAAGGGCGATATCGAGCGCCTGTTCGGGAGAAGCCGATGACCAGCGGCATCCACCACGTCACCCTGATCACCGCCGATGTGCAGGCCAATGTCGACTTCTATGTCGGATTTCTCGGCCTTCGGCTGGTCAAGCAGACCGGCGGCTATGCGGATGCACGGCAGTTGCATCTGTTCTACGGCGATTTCGCAGCCAGTCCGGGCGCGCTGCTGACCTTTCTGGTCTGGCAGGGTGGCTCGGCCGGACAGGCGGGCGCTGGCCAGGTCAGCGAAATTGCATTGGCCATTCCCCAAGGCTCCATCGGCTATTGGCTGGAGCGGGCGTTGACGCATCAGGTCAAGGTCGAGGGCACGGGGCAGGAATTCGGCGAAACGGCTTTGCGGCTGCGCGATCCCGACGGCTTCCTCATCAAGCTGGTCAGCGCCGATATTGCCGCTCTGGAGATGCCGGATCGCGATATTCCGATCGAGCACCGGATCAAGCGCATTCGCGGGGTGACCCTGCTCTCGGATGTGCAGGAGGAAAGTGTCGACTATCTCAGCCGCTATTTCGGCTTTGCCAAGGCCGGATCTGAAGGTCCGATCCAGCGGATGGTCTCGGACGTTGGCGATGTGATTGATATCCGCGATGCCGCCGGCTTCTGGCCGGGCGCACCGGGCGCGGGGACCGCAGATCATGTCGCGGTGCGCGCAGTAGACGCTGCAGAGGTCGAGGCAGTCGAAGCCGAATTGCGCAAGCGCAATTCAAGCCTCACCACGCTGCATGATCGCAATTACTTCACTTCGCTTTATGTGCGCGAACCGGGCAATGTGCTGATCGAGATGGCCAGCGATGGACCCGGCTTCACGCTGGATGAAACGCTCGAGACCCTTGGCCAGACGCTGTTCCTGCCGCCGGACACGCCGGATCCGGAAGCGATGAAAGTGATGCTGCCCCAGTTCGGCCTGCCGGGCGAGGAGCGCGTCGCCTATCGCGATCTCATCTACAAGCACCGCTTCTTCACGCCGGAACAGCCGAACGGGTCCACGCTGGTCCTGCTGCATGGCACGGGCGGGGACGAGACTGACCTGATGCCTTTGGCACACAAGGCGGCGCCAAAGGCGACACTACTGGGGCTGCGCGGACGCAGCACGGAGGACGGCACGCGGCGCTGGTTCCGGGCCCTGGGGCCAGCGATCTTCGACCAGAAGGACGTTCGGTTTGAAGCGGGTGCGCTGGAAGCGTTTTTCGAACAAGCCAGCGGCTCTTACCGACTCGACCCGGAGCGGCTGGTGGCCCTGGGCTATTCCAATGGCGCGAACCTGCTCGGCGCAGCCATGCTGCTGCATCCCGGAATGGTCCAGCGGGCCATCCTGTTGCGGCCGGTCATGGTGCTGGAGGCCGTGCCGGAGGTCGACCTGTCGGACACGAAGATCCTCATTCTTCTGGGCGAGAACGATGCCTTCCGCCCGGCGGGCGAAAGGCTGGCTGATGCGCTTGCAAAATCCGGCGCCCTGGTGACCACCCGTATTCTTTCCGGCGGGCATGAACTCGGGCCACATGACCCACCGGCCATCTCCGAATGGCTAGATCACGCCGCTTTTAGGCCGACATAGCGTGACTGCGGGCGAATCAGCCGGCCGGTCTCGATCTGCTCATGGGCATGGGCGACCCAGCCGCCGACCCGGCCGGCGGCAAAGACACCGGTGAAAGCATCCCGCGGGAAACCGAGCGCTTCGAGCAAAAGCGCGGTGAAGAACTCCACATTGGTTTCCAGCACCCTGTCCGGCTTGGCCGCCCGCAACGCTGCCAGCGCCGCGCGCTCGACCGCCTCAGCCAAAGCAAGTCGATCGGCATCCATGCCACCGGCAGCACCGAGCCGATTGAGCGCTGTTTTGAGCGCATCGGCCCTCGGATCGCGGACCCGGTAGATGCGGTGGCCGAAACCCATGAGCCGCTCACCGCGGGAGATCTCCCCGGCCAGCCAAGCCGTGGCATTATCGGGGATGGCAACGGCATCGAGCATATCAAGCACTGGTCCTGGTGCCCCGCCATGCAATGGCCCCTTGAGCGCTCCCAACGCGGCCAGCACTGCCGAGGCATAGCCAGCTCGGGTTGAGGCCACGACACGCGCCGTGAAGGTCGAGGCATTGAGCCCATGATCGGAGATGGTCACGAGATAGGCGTCGAGAGCCTTGATCTGCTCATCGCCCGGCAGGTCTCCCGTCAACATCGCCAGCATGTCTGCTGCGTGGCTGCGTCCGATATGGGGCGGTATCGGCTTCTTTCCGGCCTTGGCACGGATCAGAGCTGGCACGAAGACGGCCGGTGCAGCAATCTGCAACAGAGCCACCGCCTTATCCTCCCCATCTGGAAGCCGTGCCATAAGGGCTCGGAGACCTTCCGTGATCGACAAGGAGACCAAACCGGTATCGAGGCTTGCCAGTTCCCGAAAGGCACGCAGCCTGGCCTGCCCCAGTTCTGCCCGCAAATCGTCCTCGCTGACGGACAACATGTCGGGCAGCAGCAGTGTCAGCACAGCCTCATAGCTCTTTTGCCCCGCCAACGACTCCAGGCTGTGACCGCAGATAACGAGACGCCCATTGAGCCCATCGACTTCGGACAATCGGGTTTCGGCGGCAATGACATCATCGAGGCCAGACATGTTGCTCTCCTTGCTGTTTCGCTCTAGATCAGGCCAATCAAGATTGACGTCAATCTTGATGCAATTGATCAATGTGAGGCCATATGAGCTGGATCACCGCCGAGCAGGCCCTGGCGCAGCTGGGCACCAAGCCGCAAACGCTTTATGCCAATGTGAGCCGTGGCCGGATTGGCGCGCGACCCGACCCCGCCGATCCGCGACGCAGCCTTTACCGGCAGGAGGACGTCGAGCGGCTGGCCGCCCGGCAGAAGGGTCGACGACCAGCTCACACAGTTGCGACTGGAACCATCGCCTGGGGCGAGCCCGTGCTGGAAACGGCCATTGCGACAGTAAAGGATGGCCGATTGCTTTACCGCGGCCAGGATGCAGCCGCCCTGGCCGAAGCGGCGACGCTGGAAGAGGTTGCAAGGCTCCTCTGGCAAAGCGCCGCGCCACCCGTTTTTGGCAGCACGACGCAGGTGGGAGAGCCCGGCTTGCCAGCGGCCTACCGCGCCACGGCGGAACTGGCCGCGACTGACATGCCCACCGCCGGGCGCACGCGCACGGTGCTGATTGCGGACGCTGCGAGGACGGTGTCTTTTCTCGCCGAGGCGTTGGCCGCGCCGGGCGATGCGCCGCTGCATTCTCGCCTGGCCAGGCAATGGAACCGGCCCGACGCAGCAAATGCCATCCGCCGGGCCCTGGTGCTTCTGGCCGAGCACGAACTCAATGCCTCGACCTTTGCGGCGCGGGTGACGGCATCCACCGGCGCGCCTTTATCGGCGGCGGTTCTGGCGGGATTGGCAGCCCTGTCTGGTCCGCTGCATGGCAATGCCAGCCAGAGCATGGCGGGACTGGTGGAGCAGGCACAAAAGCAGGGTGCCGCCAAGGCCATTGGCGCCCATATCCGGCAGGGAAGTGCGCTGCCCTGTTTCGGGCATCGGCTTTATTCAGATGGCGATGTACGAGCCGATTCACTGATGGCGGCGTTCAACGTGCCGATAGTGTTTGCGGAACTGGCCGCGACCGGAGAGCGGCTGATCGGCGAAAAGCCCAATATCGATTTTGCACTCGCCGCATTGACGGCAGCTTTCAACCTGCCGTCTGACGCGCCGCTGCAAATCTTTGCCCTGGCCCGCAGCGTGGGCTGGATCGCCCACGCTCTTGAACAGGTGGAGACCGGCGCGCTGATTCGACCGCGTGCCCGCTACTCCGGTCCGGACCCAATGATCAGTTGAAAACGCTCGCGCCCTTGTCAGCCACACCCACCAGGCTACGGAAACCAGCGAACAGTTCGCGGCCCATGCCAAAATGTTGCGGGCGGAGGTCTTCGGTCGAGGGTGTGCGCGAGAAAAATTCCTTCTCGTCCCCGAGGAAGGTCAGCGTGCCTTCATTGGCGTCGAGCCGGATCACGTCGCCATCGCGGATCTTGCTGATCGGTCCGCCGTCCATGGCCTCGGGCGTCATGTGGATCGCGGCGGGCACCTTGCCAGAGGCACCCGACATGCGTCCGTCGGTCAACAGAGCAACCTTGAAGCCGCGATCCTGCAGCACACCCAGGGCCGGTGTCAGCTTGTGCAGTTCGGGCATGCCGATGGCCTTGGGACCGGAGAAGCGGACCACGGCGATCATGTCGCCGGTCAATTCACCTGCCTTGAAGGCGGCCTGCAGGCCCTCCTGTCCGTGGAACACCCTGGCGGGCGCTTCGATCACGCGGTGCTCGGGCTTGACCGCGGAGACCTTGATGACCGAGCGACCCAGATTGCCCTTGAGCAGTTTCAAGCCGCCAGTGGGCTGGAACGGCGTCTTGGTGCTGGTCAGAACCTTGGGCAGCGCGCTTTCGTCGGGCGCCTGCTCGAAGCTCAGCGTGTCCTCGATCAGTTTGGCTTCGACCGTATATCCCGAAAGACCAGTGCCCCACACTGTTTTGACGTCCTCATGCAGATAGCCGTCATTGAGCAGTTCCTTGATGAGAAAGCCCATGCCGCCGGCCGCATGGAAATGGTTTACGTCGGCCACGCCGTTGGGATAGACGCGCGCCAGCAATGGCGTGGCATCGCTGAGATCGCTCATATCGTCCCAGGTGACCTGGAGCCCGGCCGCGGCGGCCATGGCGATCAGGTGCATGGTGTGATTGGTCGAGCCACCCGTGGCATGCAGCCCGACGAGGCCATTGACGATGGCCTTCTCGTCCATGATGTGGCCGATGGGCGTATAGTTGTTGCCTCGTGCCGAAAGCGACAGAGCGCGCTTGGTGGCCTCGCGGGTCAGGGCGTCGCGCAGCGGGGTGCCTGGATTGACGAAACTGGCGCCGGGCAAGTGGAGGCCCATGATTTCCATGAGCATCTGATTGGAATTGGCCGTGCCATAGAATGTGCAGGTGCCGGCCGAGTGGTAGGACTTGCTCTCAGCTTCCAGCAGTTCGGCGCGGCCGACCTTGCCCTCCATGTAGAGCTGGCGGATCTTGCTCTTTTCGTCATTAGGCAGGCCCGAGGGCATCGGCCCAGCCGGAATAAAGACGGCTGGCAGATGGCCGAAGCTCAGCGCGCCAATGACCAAGCCCGGCACGATCTTGTCGCAAATGCCAAGATAGACGGCGGCATCGAACATGTTGTGGCTGAGCGAAATGGCGGTCGCCATGGCGATCACGTCGCGGCTGAACAGGCTCAGATCCATGCCTGGCTGCCCCTGGGTGACGCCGTCGCACATAGCCGGGACACCGCCAGCCACCTGCGCCGTCGCGCCAACCTCACGCGCCGCTTCCTTGATGATTTCGGGGTAGAATTGATAGGGCTGATGGGCGCTCAGCATGTCGTTATAGGAATTGACGATGCCCAGGTTCAGCGTCTTGTTGCCGGCCAGCGCGGCCTTCTCCGAGGGGGAACAGGCGGCAAAGCCGTGGGCAAGATTGCCGCAGGACAAGGCAGAACGGTAGACGCCCTGTTCCTTGGCCGCATCGAGACGGTCGAGATAGTCGCGGCGGCTGTCACGGCTGCGCGCGGCAATGCGGTTGGTCACGTCCTGGATAGCCTGGCGGACGGTCATGGCAAGTCTCCATATGCTGGCAAGGACGCGCCAGAAGGGGGCCGCTGGCGCGGTTATCCTTGCATCAAAATACCAGTACCAATCAGCGGCCAGGGCGGTCGATTGGGGACCGCCCCAGGAGCCTTATGGGCACCAGTAAACAGTCACCGGCGCGCCCGAGCGCAGAACGGCGCGGATCGGCATGTCCTTAACCGGGCCGTCACCCAGCGCGGTTTCGAGCACCTCGGCCTTACCCTCACCTTCAATGTGCAAGTAGAGGCTATCGGTTTTGAGCAGGGCCGGCAGAGTGAAGGTCACCCGTGGTTCGCCGGCACCAGGGGCGCGAATGGCGAGCGTAGGACCTTCCTGGGTCAGCGCCGCGTCCAGCGTGTCACCGCCCGGAAAGAAGCTTGCCGTGTGGCCATCATTGCCCATGCCCAGAATGACCGCAGCAAAAGGCTGGGGCAGATCAGCCATCAAGGCGTTGGTCTTGGCAATTGCGGCTTCGGTGGGCTCGTCGCCACCAGAGTACAGGGGGAAGAAACGCGCCGTGGCGGCCGGTCCCTGCAACATCTTCTCATTGACCAGAGCGGCATTGGAGCGATCGCTGGTTTCATCGACCCAGCGCTCGTCGACCAAGGTTACCACCACCTTGGACCAGTCGATATCCTTGGTCTTGCCCAAAGCCTGGAAGAATTTGCCCGGTGTTGACCCTCCGCTCACGGCGATGGCGGCCACGCCGTGAGTGGCAATGGCCGCGCGGATGCGATCGGCCACGGACTCGGCCAGTTCCTTGGCCAAGGTCGACTTGTCGGCGAAGCTGCGGCGTTCGATGCTCACGAGTTCGGACCCTCATACCAAGTGCGGCCGTCGCGCTCGATCAAGGCCACGGCGCCACTTGGGCCCCAGGTACCGGCGGTGTAGGTCTGCGGCGGCTCGGAAGAGCGATCCCAGGCCTCGCGAATGGGATCGACCCACATCCAGGCCGCTTCGAGCTCGTCCCGGCGCATAAACAGGGTCTGGTTGCCCCGCACCACGTCGAGCAGCAGGCGCTCATAGGCTTCGGGCGTGCGCTCGGTGAAGGTCTCGGCAAAGCTGAGATTGAGCGGCACCTGGCGCAAGCGCATGCCACCCGGCCCCGGATCCTTGATCATCATCATCATCTTGACGCCCTCATCGGGCTGCAGGCGGATGATCAGCTTGTTGGCCTTGGGTGCGCCCTCGGCATGGTCGAAGATCGAATGCGGAATGGGCTTGAACTGAATGCAGATTTCCGACACGCGCTCAGCCATGCGCTTGCCGGTGCGCATGTAGAACGGCACACCCGCCCAGCGCCAATTGTCGATCTCGGCCTTGAGCGCCACGAAGGTTTCGGTGTGGCTGCCCTTCTTGTCCTCGGGCAATTCGTCCTGGTAGCTGGCCACGGCGGCGGTCTCGGACTTCACGCCGCGATACTGGCCGCGCACGGTCTTGGTTGCGACTTCGCCGTTGGTGATGGGGCGGAGGGCCCGCAGAACCTTAAGCTTCTCGTCGCGCAGTGCATTGGCATCGTCGCTGGCGGGCGGCTCCATGGCCACGAGGCAGAGCAACTGCAGCATGTGGTTCTGGATCATGTCGCGCAAAGCGCCACTCTCGTCATAATAGCCGCGCGTGCCGGCGCCGACACTCTCAGCTACGGTCAACTGCACGTGGTCGATATGGGCCGAATTCCAGATCGGCTCGAACAGGGTGTTGGCAAAGCGCAGCGCCAGCAGGTTTTGCACTGTCTCTTTGCCCAGATAATGGTCGATACGGTAGACCTGATCTTCCTTGAAGATCTTGGCCACACCGTCATTGATTTCGATCGACGAAGCGAGGTCATGGCCCAAGGGCTTCTCAATCACCACACGCGCGTCGCGGCGATAGACCTTGGTCTTGGCCAACTGCTCGGCGATAGGCTCGAACAGATCTGGCGCCACAGCCAGGTAGAAAGCGCGCACCACTTTGGGATCGTCGCGCAGCGCCTTCTTGATATCGCCCCAGCCGGCCTCGTTGGACACGTCATTGACCACGTAGGAGAAGATGGTCAGAAAGCGCTTGATGGTCTCGGCGTCCTGGTAATCCTTCTCTACGAACTGGGCGATGGCATCACCGGCCAATTTCTGGAACTCGGCGTCGCTGAACTTGGAGCGCGAGACGCCAATGATGCGGCTCTGCTCGTCGAATTGACCATCCAAGAAACGGTGGTACAGCGCAGGTATCAGCTTGCGCTTGGTCAGGTCACCGGTGGCGCCGAACACCACGTAATCGAAAGGCTGGACGGGAATGATGCGGCTGGACAAAGTGGGACGTCCCTTAGTTTGACGCGAAATTCTGTTTGGCGAGGATCACCGCGCCGTGCAGAGGTTCGTATTTGGGCAAAGCGACAAAGTCACCATAGTGTTGCTGCAGGATGGGGAAGAGGCGTTGCCCCAGCCCACCGACGATGGCCATGACGTTGGCGCCGTGGCTCTTGAACCAGTTCACGTAGGTGTCGACGTAGCCGACCTGGATGGCCAACAATTTCTGCGCGACCGGATCGTTCTGTTCGAGATAATCAAAGAAAAGCGGCATGAGCTTGCCGAACTCACCCGGCGCACGTCCCACCAATGCATCGTCGCAGCCTTCCGAGCCGTCGCGGCTCAGAAGCTTCAAATCCATTTCCGTAGCAAAGGACCAGGTCATGACCGCCTGATTGTCGCCGCCCAATGCGGAGATGACCGCCCTGGTCAAGGGCGAGGCCTCGACCAGACCGTCTTCGGCTTCAACCGCATAGCGCACCAGTTCGCGCCCGAGGATGGCGCCGCTCATCTGGTCGCCGATGTGAAAACCCCAACCGCCAGCCTGGTGGCGGGTGCCATTGACGATGGACATGGCCGCCGAGCCGGTGCCGATGATGACGACGCCGCCCTCCTCGCCGCCCAGGGCGCCGGCATGGGCGATGTCGATATCGTCATAGACCTTCACACCGGCAAAGGGCCAGGAGCGCGCCGCAAACGCGTCACGCGCCGAATCCATGCGACCACCGGCCATGCCGAAACAGGCATAGGTGTTGGCAGCTTCGGCAAAATCGATTCCCGCCGCCTGAAACACATCCTGCGCCCCGGCGCTGATGGCTTTGTAGGCAGGTTCGCCCCCGTCGATCTGCAGGTTCGACCGGCCGTTCTTGACCTCTGCCAGTGTTTCCAGCTGCTCATTGGCCAGGCGCACGCGGCAATTGGTGCCGCCTCCGTCAACGCCAAGATAATATCGCGGCACGAAAGGCATCTCCGTGGGTGTGAGGAAAATTGAAGGCAACAGGCGAATGCCGTGCCCCACTTCTCCCAAACTAGGTGGTCAATTCGGCGCGGACCATAATGCGAAAGGCGCTAAGACGAAAGTAGTAGGCGCCAAGAAAATGGCATTGCCTAGTCGGCCTGCTGCATGCACCCCCTGCGTAGAGCGCGAGGCGGGGGAACGCCTTGCAAGCCCGACACGTTTGGGGCGAAGGTATCGGTCACGGAAAAAAGGGGAGCGGCGCGGCCCGAGCAAGGATTGACCATGACACGACATTGCCTGGTCCTGGGCGGCGCTCGCTCGGGAAAAACTGCCTTTGCCGAGGGGCTGGCGCTGTATGCCGGGTCCAGGCCCGCCTATCTCGCCACGGCCACCGTGCTGGATTCGGAAATGCATGAGCGTGTGCGCAGTCATCAGGCCAGTCGGGGCGAAAGGTTCACGACAATCGAGGAGCCAGTCGAGCTGTCTCACGCCCTGCTCAAGGCCGCGAAATCGCATGACGTCATCCTGGTCGACTGCCTGACGCTGTGGATCACCAATCTGCTGCTGGCCAATGGAGACGTCGCGACGGCCGTCACCGAGCTATATGGAACTCTTGAAGAGCTTCGGCAGACCAAGGTCATCCTCGTGTCCAATGAGGTCGGAATGGGCATCGTTCCGGACAATGCCATGGCCCGCACCTTTCGTGATCTGGCCGGTTCGACTCATCAGCGGCTCGCAGAGATCTGCGACGATGTCTATTTCATTGCCGCCGGATTGCCCCTCACGATGAAGGGAGAAAACCCTGGCCCGCTCAGCTGATCAGCAGCATGAGCGCGATAAGGCCGCTCAGCCCCAGCAAAACGTCTAGTGTACGGCGATAGAGCAATAGAGCCGGCATGATGTCGCTTGGCCCCAGCCCCGCCTTGCCGCTGCCGAATGCGGGCAGATCGACCAGTTCGCCATCATAGCTCCGCGGACCGCCGAGCTGGAAATTGAGCGCGCCGGCAAAGGTTGCTTCTGGCCAACCGGCATTGGGCGAATCGTGTTTTGCCGCATCACGCTGCGCTGTCGCCCAGGCGCGGCCAGGGCTGGCACCCGGTGTGAAGAAACATGCGCCAGTAATAAGCAGAGCACTAAGGCGCGCCGGTACCCAATTCAGCACGTCATCGAGCTTCGCTGCTGCCCAGCCATAATCGCGATAACGCTCATCGCGATGACCGATCATCGAATCAGCCGTGTTGACGGCCTTGTAGACGGCAATGCCTGGTAGCCCGAACAGCAGCAGGAACAGCCAGGGCGCGATCACGCCATCCGAGGTGCTCTCGGCCAAGGTTTCCACTGCGGCGCGGGCTACCCCCGCCTCATCGAGCGCCTGCGGATCGCGCCCGACGACGTGGCTGACCGCCTCTCGACCAGCTTCGGTTGACGTTCGCAGCGCCTCGGAAACCGTCTCGACAGCCCGTCCCAATTCCTTCTGGGCCAGAAACGCCGTGGCAATCATCATCTCGATGATCCAGCCCAACGGAACCCAAGACAAGACGGTGCGGATACCGACAGTAACAATCAGAACCGAAAGCACGAGCAAACCCAGAGCGACAATACCAGCCAACTTGCGCTGGGCAGGCAAGCGGCGCGTGGTGTTCAGCCGCTCTTCACAGAAACTGATCAGCTTGCCGAACCACATCACTGGATGGCCGATGGTGTCGATGAGCTTTTGCGGGTAGCCGAGCCAGCGTTCGACGGCCAGGGCCAAGGGGGAAATCAGCGGATCCACGTCTCAGGTCCTTATCGGTGCGGCCAGGGCCAGGAGCTGGTCGATATCGATATGGGTTTCGAGGTGGCTGGCAAGATCGTCGAGAGCACGTTCCACACCTGCCTCATAATTGAGGTCCGGCTCCGAAGACGCGCCCAGAAAAGCGCTGCGAAAGCGGTCGGCCGCAAACAGGCCATGCAGATAAGTGCCGAAAACGCGACCGTCGGCGCTGATGGCACCGTCTGTCTCACTGCCAATCCGTGCGAATGGACGCGCCCTATCGGGGCCGCTCGTGATGCCCATATGCATGTGGTAGCCCGAGAGAGTTTCGCCGCTTGGCAGATGAACAGCCTGCTCGGTTCGCAATTGTTTTGTCGGCGCCAGGACGGTGTCGACCTGTAACAGGCCCAATCCTTGGCTGGTGCCGGGTGGACCCTCAATACCCTCCGGATCGGCGATGGTTCGGCCCAGCATCTGGTAGCCACCGCAAATTCCCAAGACCAGCCCACCGGTACGGTGGTGTGCATATATATCGATATCCCAGCCATTAGCGCGCAGCTCGTCCAGATCGGCCCGCGTGGCCTTGGAGCCCGGCAGAAGAACGAGCTCTGCGTCGCGCGGCACAGGTTGGCCGGGTTGCACAAGAGTGAGCGTCACCCCTGGCTCCGCACGCAGGGGGTCCAGATCGTCGAAATTGGCGATGCGCGGCAAGCGAGGCACGGCAATGTGCAATGCCCCCTTCCCCCCGGCATAGCCTTCAAGCGCCAGCGCATCCTCCGCCGGCAGCCGGGCCGCATCGGTAAAGTGGGGTACCGGACCCAGGCAGGGCAGACCGGTCCGCGTTTCCAGATAGGTTTTGCCGCTCTCGAAGAGGAGCGGATCGCCGAAAAACTTGTTGACCAGACTGGCGCGAACCAGTGCCGCATCGTCAGGCTCAATAACGTCCAGAGTACCGACGATGGAGGCAATAACCCCGCCGCGGTGTATATCGCCAATGAGGACAACCGGGACATTTGCGGCGCGCGCAAAGCCGAAATTGGCAATGTCACCCGCGCGCAAATTGACTTCTGAGGCGCTGCCGGCCCCTTCGACCAGCACATATTCCACATCTGCTGCCAGCTCAGAAAAGGCCGCCATGACTTCTGGCAGCAATTGGCCACGATCGACCCAATATTGCCTCGCGCTCAAGCTGGCGCGGCGCTTACCGCGCACCACGACTTGCGAGCCTGTTTCGCCCTCGGGCTTGAGCAAGACCGGGTTCATTGCGGTGACGGGGTCGCGGCGGGCGGCGCGGGCCTGCAAAGCCTGGGCGCGGCCGATCTCGCCCCCATCGACCGTAACGGCGGCGTTGTTGCTCATATTCTGCGGCTTGAAGGGCGCGACCTTAAGGCCACGATTGTTGAGCGCGCGGCAAAGGCCCGCGACCATCAGCGATTTTCCGACGTCGGAGCCGGTGCCCATGAACATCAGAGCTTTCGTCATGGTGCCCTTATGGCGCACAGATGACGTGGGCGTAAGACCCCATGATCCGCTCCAGGACTGCGCCCATGGGCGGCTGCCGAATGTTTTCGGCATCCACCGCCTCAAACAGCGGCGGCAACCCGCTGCCCTTGGCCGATGAATAGTGGAATTCGTGGCCATTGAGACCGGCGGGCCAGGGCAAGGGACTTTGGTGGATGAGACGGCGATATCCCAGAACGCGCTTGGGCCGGTCGATGCGGGTTGTCACGGGCAACAGCCCGGTCATGGCGTGGCCGGTACCATGCTTGTCGACCAGACTGTCGCCCAGCACCATGAAGCCTCCACACTCGCCATAGATCAGAGCACGGCGATCCCGCGCCGCAACCAATCCCTGTCTAAAGGTGCTTGCTGCAGAAAGAGCTTGGCCATGCAGCTCGGGATAGCCGCCGGGCAGAAAAACTGCGTCGGCATCCGAATCCGGAGCTTCATCGGCCAAGGGCGAAAAGAAACTGAGGCTTGCGCCCTGGGCCCGCCAGCCATCGAGCAGATGCGGATAGAGGAAGGCGAAGGCCTTGTCGCGCGCAATGGCAATGCGCTGACCCAGCGGCGACAGAGCCGTTGGGGGCGTCGCTTCAGCCGCCAGAGGAGCTGAGAGACCGAGCAGTTGTTCCAGATCGACAAAGTCGCTGACGGCACCGGCGGCGTGGTCGAGGAAGGCGTTAAAATCCTTGGTTTCCCCAGGCATTACCAGACCCAGGTGCCGCTCTGGAACGACAAGTTCGGGCCGGCGGGGCACGGCGCCCAGACAGGGGATACCAGTCTCGCGCAAGGCAGCGATCATCATGCGCTCGTGTCGCGCGCTGGCGACGCGATTGAGGATGACGCCGGAAATCGTCACGCCCATCCGCCAATGCGCGAAGCCGGCCACCAAAGGCGCCACAGACTGGCTATGCCTGTCGGCATCGACGACCAGAATGACCGGCAGGCCGAGGGTTTCGGCCAGGTCACCAGTGGAGCCCCTGCCATCGGCGGCGGCGTCGAACAGGCCCATGGCCCCTTCGACCACCAGCAGATCCGCCCCCGTCGCCTGCTGGTTTGCGAGAGCCTTGACCTGTGTCGCGGGCATGGCCCAGGGATCGAGATTGATGGCCTCCCGCCCCGCGGCAAGGCTGGAAAAGTGCGGATCGATATAGTCAGGGCCTGACTTGGCCGGAGCAACCACGAGGCCCCGGCGGCGAAGGGCGGCCAGCAGGCCCAGCGCAATCACCGTTTTGCCCGAACCAGAACGCGCTGCGGATATCACAAACCCCTTAGCCAAAGACATGCCTCCGCACCTCTTGGACATACCAGTCGAGGCCGCCGCGATAGCGAGAGACCGGTCCTACAAGGACAATGGCTGGTGTCGGTATGTTCTCAAGTGTCCCGGCCTCGCCCAGCGTGGTCTCCAGCACACTCTGTTCGGGCCGGGCGATATTGGAAACAATGGTCACCGCTTCGCTTGTATGCCGCCCCGCCGCCAGCAGGTTCGCAGCTATGCGCGGGAGGTGCTTGACCGCCATGAACAAGACGATCACCGGGGCCGCCCGGGCGGTTGCGGGCCAATCCACAGCGCTGGGGACAGCGCCGGTGTCATCATGGCCGGTGACGAATATCACTGCATGATTCGTTTCGCGATGGGTGACCGGCAGCCCGGCATAGGCCAGCCCGCCGAGCCCCGAGGATATGCCGGGCACGATGCGGAAGGGGATGCCTGCTTCCGCAAGGGCAGTCGCCTCCTCGCCGCCACGCCCGAACATAAAGGGGTCGCCGCCCTTGAGCCGCAGCACGCGTTTGCCCTGCCGTGCCAATTCAATCAGGCGAATGGTGATATCAGCCTGTTTGGGCGAGGGTTTGCCGCCGCGCTTGCCAGCATGGATGCGCAGGACATGATCGGGCGCCAGCGCCAGAATGTCAGGGGACACCAGCGCGTCATGGACAATCACATCGGCCTGTCCCAGCGCGTGAAAGGCCAGAAGCGTCAACAGGCCCGGACCACCGGGCCCGGCGCCGACCAGCCAAACCGAGCCGGGTAAAAATGGCGGAAAATCGGCCAGGGCCAACCTGGCAAAGTGATCATCGCTCATCGTGGCCGCGGGAATGCTTGAGTGCCATGCCGCGGGCAGGCAGATTGGCTCTCACGATGGACACCAAGACATGAAAATCCTGATTCTGGGGGGAACGACAGAGGCGCGGGAGCTGGCCAACAGGCTGGTCGGCGACGGCCATGACGTCATCACGTCGCTGGCGGGCCGAACCCAGGACCCTATACTGCCCAAGGGCCGGCTGCGCATGGGACGGTTCGGGGGCATTCCGGGGTTGAGCGCCTATCTGCGCGCGGCCGGAATCGAGCGGCTGGTGGACGCCACCCATCCTTATGCCGGGCAAATGTCGATCAACGCCGTTGCAGCATCCAACGCCAGCGGAGTGAGGCTGGTCCGCCTGATGCGCGCGCCCTGGGTGCCAGCGCCTGGCCAGCACTGGACCGTTGTTGGCTCCACGCGCGAGGCCGCGGATGCCTTGCCCAGCAATGCCACCGCACTGCTGACGACCGGACATGCGGGTCTTGATGATTTTATGGGGCGAGAGGATTGCCGGTTCCTGGTCCGCGTCATCGAAGCGCCGCCTGAACCATTGCCCGCACATGCCGAACTCATTACGAGCCGGCCGCCCTACCAACTGGCCGATGAAATCGCGCTGATGCAGCGTCATGGCATTACGCACCTGGTCAGCAAGAATTCGGGAGGCGGACAGACGGCGGCCAAGCTCGAGGCGGCGGCGCAGCTATCGGTGCGGGTGGTAATGATCGAGCGCCCCATTTACGGTCCGGCCCATGAAGTAGACACAGTCGAGGCCGCTCTGAACGCACTGGGCAGCGACATATCCTGACGTGCCGCCAGTGCACAGGTCACGTTGGCGCTGCACTGCTTTTGAACCAGCAGGGAGCCGAACTGCATGGCAGCGGCCTCGGCGACCGAAACTAGGCCTGTGTGGTGGCGTACGCGCGCCGAGGGATTTGGAACACTGATTTCAATGTCCGCTTCGCCAACAGACAGAACGGGCACATCAAGGATCACTGCCGCCCCGACCAGCGCTGGGTGAGAAGACTTGCGATCAAGGGTCGCGAGGGCCGTCAAGTCGCTGCGCGTCAGTCCTGTCTGTGCAAGGCAAAAATCGAGCAGGTGGAGGACTTCGTCGCTCTCGGCGCTGGCTCGCAAACCGATGCCGGCGACTATGGCCATCAGATTGGTGCCGGCGGGCTGGCCGGAATGTGCATCTTTCATTCTCGCCTCGCTCAAACGAGGCAGCATCACTCAAAAACCGGAGCAGCCCCGGGCTTGGTCCCGCATTTTGGTCGACCGCACCAGGCTCTGTTTCAGTTCCATCTTGGGAACGCTGCGCTGCTTCCGGTTCTAGGCCGGGCAAAGTGCGCGGTCAATCAATGGGTTGGGCCCAATGCCGGCCGAATGGCCAGCAGTTACGAATGCTTCTGAAAATCGTTCGCAAATACAACAACTTGCGACCTAGGCACAGCTCCGGTAAGGCGGTACTCAAGAGCAAGGAGAGCGCCATGCCGGTCAATCGCACCCTGGCCATCGCCGCGTCCAGCATCCTGGTGGGGCTGATCGTGCTGGGGCTCAAGTTCCTCGCCTGGCGGCTGACAGGTTCGATCGCCCTTTATTCGGATGCCCTGGAATCCATCGTCAATGTCGTGACGGCCATCGGAGCGTTCATCGCGGTGCGCCTGGCGCAAAGGCCTGCCGATTCAAGCCTGCCCTATGGCTATCACAAGGCAGAATATTTTTCGGCCGTGCTGGTGGGCGTCATGATTATCGTGGCCGCCATTCTGATCCTGCGTGAAGCTGCGATGGGGCTTCTTGCCCCCGAAATGCCTGATGCGCCGGTCCAGGGCCTCGCCGTCAGCTCTGTTGCGACGGCGATCAACCTAGTCTGGGCCTTCGTCCTGCTGCGGCAAGGCCGAGCGGCCAAATCTCCCGCCATTACCGCGGACAGCAAGCATCTGATGACCGATGTGATCTCGACCCTCGGCGTGCTGGTGGGGCTGGTTCTGGTCTATGTCACCGGCTGGGCGCAGTTGGACGCTGCTCTGGCAGTCCTTGTTGCCCTCAATATCCTGTGGTCGGGTTGGGGCGTCATAAAAGAAAGCGTCGGCGGGCTGATGGATGTCGCCGTGCCCGACGACACACAGAAAACCATCCGTGAGGTCATAGCCACGAGTGCCGAAGGGGCCATCGAGGCGCACGACATTCGCACCCGCCAGGCTGGCAGGATGACGTTCATCGACTTCCATCTGGTGGTTCCTGGCGCCATGAGCGTGGACGATGCACATGCCATTTGCGACTGCATCGAGGCCCAACTTCGCCAGGCCGTCAGCGACGTGCAGATCACCATTCATGTCGAGCCTGAAGACAAGGCCAAGCACGCCGGAATTGTTGTTCTCTGACCGGCTTGTCGAATGCGGGAATGCCGGGCACAGTCCGGATCATGCGCCGCATATTGATCCTTTTTCTGTTTCTACTGCCATCATCGGCAATGGCTCAATACTGGGGCCACTACGTCAATGAGCGTTTCGGCTACGAGCTCGACATTCCTCCGGGCTATGAGGGCCAGGGCGAGAGTGAGAATGGCGATGGCCAGACCTTCCATCTGCTCAAGGCCGAACAGGTATTGGCCGCATGGAGCGGATATTTCGTTGAGGGGTTCGAAGCCGAGGTCGCACAGCGGCAGCGCTTTGCCATCGATGAAAACTGGGCCATCACCTATCAGGCTTCGACACCGCAATGGGCCGTCTTCTCTGGCCAGCGCGACCACCGCATCTTTTATCAGCGCATGATGCCGCTATGTGACGGCGCAAGCTATGCGGGCTACCGCATCGAGTACAATACTCGCGATCTGGCGGAGATGAACGCGGTAATCGACGGGCTGACACGGTCGTTCGTGCCAAGGGGCTGCTAGAACTCAATCCCCTTCTGCGCCTTCACGCCCGCGCGGAAGTGATGCTTGATCTCTGTCATTTCGGTGACCAGGTCGGCGATTTCGATCAACTCTTCCTTGGCATTGCGGCCAGTGACGATAACGTGCTTTTCAACTGGCTTGCTGCGCAGTGTCTCAACCACTTCCTCGAGCGGCAGGTAGTCGTAGCGCAGGCAGATATTGAGCTCATCGAGCAAAACCATATCGTAGTCCGAGTCAGCGATAAGCGCCTTGGCCTGATCCCAGGCCTTTCGGGCGGCCGCTAGATCGCGCTGCCGGTCGGCAACGTCCCAAGTGAATCCCTCGCCCATGGCATTGATGGTCACCTGATCGGGGAACTTGTCGAGTACGTCGCGTTCCCCGGTATTCCACACGCCTTTGACGAATTGCACCACGCCGACGCGCATGCCATTGCCCAGGGCCCGAAACACCATGCCGAAGGCCGCCGTCGACTTGCCTTTGCCCTTGCCGGTATGGACGATGAGCAGACCCTTTTCTTCGGTCTTGGTGGACAGGATCTTGTCACGCGCCGCCTTCTTTTTCTTCATCTTTTCGGCGTGATAGGCGTCGCGCTCCGCCTCGGTCATGAGGTCGGTTTTCTTGACGGGTTTTTCAGTCATGCGAGGCGCTCCGCGTGGTCGATGATCATTCGCGCCGCCTGATCGGGCGCAATGTCGGTAGTATCAATAGTGAGGTGATGGGGATGGAGGACAGGCAGCAACTGGCGCGTAGTGCGCACCTTTCTGGCGCCAACGGCGTCAGTCATCTTGAGGCGCTGCTCGCGCTCTGGTGAAGGGATGCGGATGTCATACGTGTCATCGGAGGCCACAAGGGTAACCGGCACAAAGCAAGCACGACGCTGCTCGGCAGCAGCCTGCACTTCGGAGAATGCTGCCCGGTCCATCGGGTCGGCATCCATGAGCGCGTTCGTCAGGATGAAGCTGGCGTCCGGACGGGCCAGTTCGGTCATAGCAACAAGCGCCTGACGCCGGATGGTCATGATCAGATCCCAGGCGCGTTCTGGTATCTTGGTTTTCCCATCTTCCCGGATCAACGAGAAGATAACGTTGTTGGCCAGATGGTTGTCAAAGACACGGGCACCCGTGGCCGCGGCAATGGCACGGGCGATGGTGAGTTTGCCGACCCCATAGTGGCCGATGAGATAGATGATGGTGTTTTTCACGCTTCCCCCGAAAGGAAAGCATAGGCGGAATTGGATCGCGGAGACCAGAGGCCTCTTTGGCGGGCCTCGTTGAACTTGGCTATGAGTTCATCATAGCCGAAGCGATTGGCCTCGATCAGCCATTCGCGTATGGCCTCGTCTTCAATGAAGGCTTCAAAGGCGAGGTCGAAATGATGTGTCTTCACCGCGCCGGTGGTGGCCGCGAAGGCGAACATGAAATCGACCGTGGCGATGATCTCGAAGGCACCGCGATAACCGTGGCGCTGCATGCCCGCGATCCACTTGGGATTGACGACGCGCGAGCGCATGACGTGGCTGATTTCTTCTTCCAGCGTACGGATTTTCGGCGTCTCCGGACGGGAATTGTCATTGTGATAGGCGGCGGGCTTGTGGCCAGACAGGGTCTCGGCCGCGACCGACAGGCCACCCTCGAACTGGTAGTAATTGTCGCTGTCGAGCAGATCGTGCTCGCGATTGTCCTGATTGTGGATGACGGCGTCGATCTGGCCAAGGCGGGCGCGGAAACGATCCCGCATGGCTAGTCCCTCGGCGGTTGCGCCATAGGCATATTGGCCCCATGAAACGGCCTGATGGGCGAGTTCGGCCTTGTCCGACCAGGCGCCATTGTCGATCAACTGACCGAGGCCGGCGCCATAAGTCCCAGGCTTTGAACCGAAAATCCGGGCACCGGCTTCCAGGGCTGCTGCACTTTCCGACTTTCCAGCCGCAATCAGGCCAAGGGCTTCGGCTCGCATGCGGGCGGCGATTGGGTTGTCGTCTTCCGGCTCGTCCAGCGCACCGATGGCGCGGACGGCCCGGTCGAACAGGGCGATCTGTGCCGGGAAGGCATCGCGGAAAAAGCCGGAGATGCGCAGGGTCACGTCAACGCGGGGGCGGCCAAGTTTTGCCAGCGGGATGATTTCATAGCCCGAGACGCGCAGCGAGCCCGGGTCCCAGGTGGGGCGGGCGCCAATCAGGGCCAATGCCTGGGCGATATCGTCGCCGCCGGTGCGCATATTGGCGGTGCCCCAGACCGACAGGGCGACGGCGCGGAGGTGTTGACCATGGTCCTGCAGATGACGCAAGACGAGGCTTTCGGCGGATTTTCTCCCTAATTCCCAAGCACTTGGCGTGGGGACAGCGCGGGCATCGACGGAGTAGAAATTGCGGCCCGTGGGCAGGACGTCGAGGCGGCCGCGTGAGGGGGCGCCGGATGGGCCGGGAGCGATGAACTTGCCGTCGAGCGCATCGAGAAAGGCCTGCATTTCTGCGGGCCCCGAGGCGGCGAGGCGGGGCTTTATGGTGGTTTCGACGGTGGCGAGAACGGCTCGGGTTGCGGTCCAGCCGGATGGGCAGTCGCGCTTGGCGGCGACGAGATCGGCGGCGATGAGTTCGAGTTTCTCGACCATGTCGCCGATCCGACGCAACCCTCCTGGAGGGTCAAGATGAACGAATTCCGGATCGGTCAATGAAGGTCCGGTCCAGGGCTCGCCCAGCTTTGTCGTGAGGGGATCAAAACCGAGTTTCAGATCGTCGGCAATGGCGCGAATGAGCGAGTTATCCCCGGGCAACTCGCCGCGCGGTATTCTGGCCAGTGCGACGGTAAGGTCTCGCGCGAAGCCTCCCGCGGGCGATGACCCGAACACATGCAGTCCGTCGCGTATCTGGGCTTCCTTCAGATCGCAGAGGAAGTTGTCGATCTTGATCAGGGCCTCGGTCTCGCCTTCAGGCAGGCCGATGTCCTGATCGAGCCGGCTGTCGCGGGTGAAATCGAGGATGCGGCGTTTGAGATCGGCGAGACGCCGCCGGTCCATGCCGGAGGCGGCGTAGTATTCGTCGAGCAGGGCTTCGAGATCCTTGAGCGGCCCATAGGTCTCGGCGCGGGTCAGCGGGGGCACCAGGTGGTCAATGATGACCGCCCCGGTGCGCCGCTTCGCCTGGGTGCCTTCACCCGGATCGTTGACGATGAAGGGATAAAGATGCGGCAGCTGGCCCCAGAGGGCATCGGGATAGCAATCGGCATCGAGCGCCGCCGACTTACCGGGCAGCCATTCGAGCGTGCCATGCTTGCCATTGTGGACGAGCGCATGGGCACCGAACTCGTGGCGCAGCCAGAGATAGGCGGCGATATAGGCGTGCGGCGGAACCAAGGCCGGATCGTGATAGCTCTCGGTTTCGTCCAGATGCCAGCCACGAGCGGGCTGAAGCATGAGGACGATATTGCCAAAGCGATGGGCCGGCAGGTGGAAGGCGTTGTTTCGGATGAAGGGATCGGTTGCCGGGTCACCCCAGCGCGCGGTGACGGCCTGCTGGATTTCGGTCGGCAGCGCGGCGAAGAGCTCGATATAGCGACGGAGCGGAAGGACAGCGCCGGAATGACCGCGTTGGGGAGCGGCGTTCGTGGGGCCCGCTTGCAGGCAGGCAATGAGGTCGGCGGAAGTTCTCGGGTAGGCCCCACGGCCTGTGGCCGTCGCGCAATCGTACCCCGCCCTATCCAGCGCCATCAGCATCTGAACGGTCGATTCGGGCGCATCGTAGCCGACGCCGTTGGCAAGTCGTCCGTCGCGGATGGGATAGTTGGCGAGGACGAAAGCAACTTTGCGATCTGCGCGGGGGGTGGCCCGGAGGCGAGCCCAGTTGAAGGCGAGATCGACGGCGCGGCTGATGCCGCCATGATCGGGCGCGTAGGCCGATAGCGGGCATTGGGTGCGCTCATGCCAGACGGCGTCGGCTTTGTGGCCGACCAGCAGCCCGCCGATACGGCCATCGACCTCGGGCATGACGAGATACATCGCCATGTCTTTCGACGAGAGCCCCTGCGGGTCGGCGGCCCACTGGCTCTGGGACCGGCCGGACTGGATGAGCTGGATCACCGGCGCATCTGTGCCTGCGAAAGGATTTGATGCCTTATCGAGATCGGCAACCCCGAGGGCGAAAGCGGTGAGATTGAAAATGGCGGCGGGCGGGAAGGCGGCGAAGACCTGCTGCACGTAGGCGATGCAGGCCGCTTCCTTGAGCGAAGACACGACGATGGGCACCGGGGTGAGGCCACGGGCCTCCAATGCGGCAATGAGGGCTTCGAGCGTTGCGGTGCCGGCGCCTTCGAGAGCGGCGCGGTAGAAGAGGATGGGGATATGGGGCGCCGCATCGAAGTACCCCCTCCCGGCCTCCCCCTGACGGGGGGCGGAGTCGGCCGGTGGCCGTTCGTGGGTGGCGCGAAGAGCCGCTTCGTCGGTCATGCCGGTTTTTGGGTGCCAGAGGCCGAAGCGGGGGAAGGGGTGCGGGGCGCTTCCTCCGCCCAGTCGAGCGTAGCTCTCCTGGCCTTCTTGCCTCAAATCGCTCCGCTGGAGCGATTTGCCCTGCGGGACAGCTCGAAGCCCCTCAAGGGGGAGGGTAGGCAGGGCCGCCAGTCTCGAGAATGCCTGCAGAATTGCATCGGCATTTTCGGGGCCGCCAGCAACGAAGAGGCGGTGGAGGGTCGACCAGTCATCAGGGTGAAGGGTCGAACGGTCGCGCAGGATGGGATCAGGATTGGCGTCGCCGGGCAAGAGAACGAGCGGGATACCGCGATTGGCGCACAGCGCCGTCAGTTCGTCGACGCCATATTGGAAATAGGCGGCGCCACCAATGAGGCGGAGCACCACCAGCCTGGCATGGGCGACGGTTTGCTCCAGCCACATGTCGACGGACAAATTGTTGGAGAGGCGCAGCGTATTGGCGAGCCTGAGGCCATTCTCCCCTGCTCGGTCGGCGGCGCCCGCCAGCATGGCCAGTTCGCTGTCTGCCGAGGACGCGAAGACGTAGTCCCCCGGGGACTGGGCGAGGTCGATGGCCTCGCCTTCCTGCTGAACGGCTCCGGCCTGGGCGGAGAGGAGATGCATGGTCAGGCCGCCGCCTGCTCCAGACTGGCCGTGATCGCCGCTCGGTCCAGCGGCTGTTCGCCGATCACCACCAGCGAGGTCACCTTGGCCTCGTCGGCCTTCCAAGGGCGGTCGAAATAGGCGGTGACGCGCGGACCAACGGCCTGGATGGCCAGGCGGGCAGCGGCGCCGGGGACGGCCGCAAAGCCTTTCAGCCTGAGGACGTCATGCGCCTTGATGGTGTCTTCGATGATCGAGAGCAGGTGATCCTTGCCCTGGATGGATGGCAAGGTCAGGGAAAAACTGTCGAAATCGTCGTGCTCATGGGTTTCACCGCCATGCTCCAGCTCGTGGTGGCTGGGGCGATTGGCAATGTCGTCTTCGGAGGACATGCCGAGCCCCAGAAGTGCAGTGATGTCGACATGGCCATTGGCGGCGCGGACAATGCCGACACCGGGGCGCAATTCGGCGCGGATGTTCTTCTCGACGGTATCGAGCATGGCGGCATCGACCAGGTCGGTCTTGTTGATGATGACCATGTCGGCGGCAGAGAGCTGATCCTCGAACAGTTCGCCCAGCGGCGTTTCGTGATCGAGCATTTCATCCCTGCGGCGCTGGGCATCAACGGCAGCCTCGTCGGATGCAAAGCGGCCTTCAGCCAGGGCTGCGGCATCGGCAACGGTGACGACGCCATCAATGGTGACCTGGGCCTTGATTTCGGGCCAGTTGAAGGCGCGAATCAGCGGCTGCGGCAGGGCCAGGCCCGAGGTTTCGATGACGATGTGATCGAATTTTTCGTCGCGGGACAGCAATGCCTGCATGGTGGGTATGAACTCGTCGGCGACGGTGCAGCAGATGCAGCCATTGGAGAGTTCCACCATGTCCTCCTCGCGGCAGGTTTCATCCCCGCAGCCGGCCAGAATGTCCTTGTCGACACCCAGATCACCGAATTCGTTGATGATCAAAGCAATGCGCTTGCCCTTGGGCGCATGGGCCAGCATGTGACGCACCAGGGTGGTCTTGCCGGCGCCGAGAAAGCCGGTGATGACGGTCGTGGGGATCTTGGTGGTCATGCAGCGTCCGCTTTCAAAAAAGGCCGGGCGAAGACGAGCATTTTTGGGCGCGCAGCCACATATGCCCTGCTTCGTTGTCCACCCGACAACTGACAACAGATGGGCAAAATGCCCATGAATGGCGGCAGGTCTCCTGACTCACGGTGAATGCAGCGCCCCCGCCTTCCCCGGCGCGTCTGGCGCCAAGTGGCTCATTGAGAGCGCCCACCGCTTACAGTTGCGGGGGCAGTCACGGAATTGGCGCCTGATGGCTAGACCACACCGTGTTCCCTTTTAATCCCGAGGCACGTCCGTACCCCGGGAACCGTCATCGCTTTAGACCTACGCCGGGCGCCGATCGGGGTCAATCGCGATAGTCGGGATGCGGATAGCCGATGGCCACCGATTGGACATAGGCGCCGACTTCTGTCAGCACGGGATTAGTGGACTGCACAGCTTGATCGCCGATGATTGAATCGATGTCGATCCCGGCTGGGTAGTCTTTTGCGTCAAAGCGCAGGGAGAGGTGACATCCGCCGGCCGGAGCCGCGAGCGCCCCGGTTTCGAAGCCGGCATAGCCGCCATAGTCCCAGCCGAAACCGCTCAAGGTGAAGGGTTTGCCATTGAGCGCTTCGATCTCGGCTACGCTCATGCCGGCGCGAACGCCGCCAGGTCCGGCTAGTTTGGCTGGCAATCCGATTGCGCTTGGATCGGTCCGGGCATCCTCGTCCCACCAGACAAATTCGAGCATGCGCTTGGGGTTGTCGGGAAAGATGCGTGTGGCCAGCATTTCGGTGCCTTCCGGACCCGGGACGATGCCAGTGCGGACATACTCGGCGCCATAGATTTCAACGAGCCGCGCCTCGGAACTGTCGATGGCAAAAGCCCCTTCGCAAGCGATCTCCGCGGCTCCTGCCGGGCCCGAGAGCAGGAAGGCGGACAGCAAGGCGAGCCGCAAGGTCATGACGTGTCTCCTCAATCCGGGTGAGAGTGACGCAGAGGCGTTTCAACGACAAGATGGGTTTTGCTATATGAACCCGACCTGAAGCGAGGAACCACAGTATGAAGCCGATCACCTTCAGCCGTGAAGAAACCAAGGCCATTGTCGGGGACATTCAGGACTACTTCCGGGATGAGCTGGACCAGAGCATTGGCGCCATCCCGGCAGAGATGCTGATGCAGTTCTTTGCCGAGAAGATGGGCGCCTATTTCTACAATCGCGGGCTCTATGACGCGCAGGCGCTAGTGCGCAAGAAGATTGACGATGTCAGCGACGAGATCTTTTCGCTCGAGCAAATGACGGGTTCCTCGCGCTAGGGCGCGCGCCTCAGGCCAGGATGGCGCTGTGGCGCTTGCCAGCATTCTCGCGGCGGAGGAGATAAGCCGATCGGCCGAATTTTTTAGGCCGATTCGCTTTTCTTCAGGTGTTCAATTGGGTTTCAACCTTGCCACCCTGGCCCCGATCGGCCTGCTGATTGCCTCGAACCTGTTCATGACCTTTGCCTGGTACGGGCATCTCAAATTTCCTGGCGCAGCGTTATGGGTAGTGGTGCTGGCGAGCTGGGGCATTGCCTTCTTCGAGTACTGGCTGGCTGTGCCGGCCAACCGCATCGGCTATGGGGTCTACTCAGGCGCCGAACTCAAGACCATCCAGGAAGTCATTTCCCTGTCGGCCTTTGCGCTTTTCGCCGTGCTGTATCTGGGTGAAAAGCTCACCTGGAACCATGGCATCGGCTTTGCGCTGATCGCGCTCGGCGCCTTCTTCATCTTCAAAGGCCCGCTGAAATAGCGCCTAGCCCAGGCACTCCAGCAGACCGGCTGCCAGATTGCGCAACAATTGCGGATAAAGTTCGGGCCCCTCCGTGAGGCTGCTGCCTTCCGGATCCAGAACGCCCGCGCGCGCCGCGGTGCCCTCGATGATGGTGCGGACAATTGCGGGTTCGAAATTGGGCTCGGCAAAGACACAGGTGGCGCCCAATTCACTGACCTTGGCGCGCAGTTGGTCAATTCGGGCGGCGCCGGGCATGACTTCAGGTGACACTGTCACCGTGCCGGCCAGTTCGAGACCGAAGCGGGCTTCAAAATATTGGTAGGCGTCGTGGAAAACTACGAAAGGCTTGTCCGCCACGGGCGCGAGGGCTTCAGCGATCTCCGCGGTCAGGTCGTCCAGACGGACGATTTCCGCCTCAGCATTGGCGCCGTAGGTTGCAGCATTTTCTGGATCCGCATCGGACAGAACCGCAGCGATCTCCGTGATCATAAGCTTGGCATTCTCCGGATCGAGCCAGAAATGCATATCCTCCTCGCCATGGGCGTGGTCATGATCGTCTTGATCGTGCGCGTCGTGGTCGTGGTCCTCGTGGTCCTCGTGACCCTCATGCTCCTCGTGATCCTCGTGATCCTCGTGATCCTCGTGATCCTCGTGATCTTCGTCGCCATGGTCATGGGCTTCAATGGCGCCGCCCTCGCGCAGGGGCAGCAATTCGATGCCGGGCGCCTCGGCCAGTTCGACCACCTCAGCGCCTGTCGTCAGGGTGTCGAGGGCGTCGGCCAGAAACAGTTCCATGCCGTGGCCGGTCCAGAAGACGATATCGGCGCTTTCGAGGGCAGCAGCGTCCGAGGGGCGCAAGGAATAGGCGTGAGGCGAGGCGGCGCCCTTGACGATCAGCGCAGGCGTGCCCGTATCGCCCATGACTGCCGCGACCAATGCGTGAATGGGCTTGGTGGATACCACGACACTGGGTGCCGCCAGCACTGTGCCGGTCAGCAGAAGGGATGACAGGAGGGCGAGCGGAAGGGCTGAACGGGACATAGCTGCACTACAACGTTATGTTATTACACTTGCTGCCACGTTATGCTATAACGTATTGACAGGCGTCAAGGCGGTTTCTTTTCTGATGCCAATTGCGTGGTGACGCCACCCCACACACTGCCCCAATGCCCCCATGACCGCTGCCACGCAAAGCGGCCGCAGAAATCTGAGTCACTATGCTGCAGACGCCGGAAAAACAGAACCTGATCACCCTTAACAAGGCGGGCGTGCGCAGTGGCGGACGCGTACTGGTGGAAGGGGTGGACCTGACAATTGCGCGCGGCGAGATCGTGACGCTGATTGGTCCGAACGGCTCGGGCAAGTCGACGACCGCCAAGATGGTGACTGGCGTGCTGAGACCAAGCATGGGCTCCGTCTCGCGGCTGCCGGGGCTGACAATCGGCTATGTGCCGCAGAAGCTGGCGATTGACTGGACGCTGCCGCTGACGGTGGAGCGGCTCATGACCCTGACCGGTCGGTTTTCGGCTGCCGAAATCTCCGCGGCGCTGGAAGCGGTGGGTGCGTCACGCCTGCTCCGGGCGGCGGTGCAAGAGCTGTCCGGCGGCGAGTTTCAGCGAGTATTGTTTGCCCGGGCCATGATCCGCAAACCGGATCTGCTGGTGCTAGACGAGCCAGTGCAAGGTGTCGATTTCTCCGGCGAGGTGGCACTCTACCAGTTGATCCGGCAGATCCGCGACACAACTCAGGCAGGCATATTGATGATCAGTCACGACCTGCATGTGGTCATGGCCGAGACCGATACGGTGATTTGCCTCAACGGGCACGTGTGCTGCCGGGGCACGCCCAATGCTGTCAAGAATAGCCCGGAATATCTCAGGCTGTTCGGGGACCGGGCGGGTTCGGCGCTTGCCCTCTATGAGCACCATCACGACCATGAGCACCACGACGATGGCTGCGTGGTGGGGGCACATGGCGAACATGAGCATCCCCATGGCGACCACCGCCACGAGCATGAAGGTCACGACCATGTTCGGTGACTTCTTTTCCCGCGCCCTGATTGCCGGGGTGGGCCTGGCCGCGGTAACCGGCCCGCTGGGCTGTTTCGTCGTCTGGCGGCGGATGGCCTATTTCGGTGACACCATGGCGCATTCTGCTTTGCTGGGCGTGGCGCTGTCGATCCTGCTCTCGGTCAACGTGACCCTTGGCGTGTTCGCCGTGGCGGCACTGGTGGCCGGTGCATTGCTGCTGCTGCAGAAGCAGAACACGCTTTCGACCGACGCCCTGCTTGGCATTCTCAGCCATTCCAGCCTGGCGGTTGGCCTGGTCATCGTCGGCTTCTTGACCCAGGTCCGGATCGATCTGATGGGTTTTCTCTTCGGGGACATTCTGGCGGTGTCGGTGGAGGACATCGCCATCATCTATGGCGGGGGCCTCGCCATCCTTGTCATTCTGGTGCTGAACTGGCGGCCGCTGCTGGCCGCCACGGTCAGCCCCGAATTGGCAGAAGCCGAAGGATTGCGACCGGAAGTCAGCCGCATCATATTGATGCTGTTGATGGCCAGCGTCATCGCCATTGCGATGAAACTGGTGGGTGTGCTGCTGATCACGTCTTTGCTCATCATCCCCGCTGCTACGGCGCGGCGGCTGAGCGCGACGCCGGAAATAATGGCCCTGGTGGCCGCCGCGCTGGGGGCGCTTGCAGTGGTGGGCGGCTTGTTCGGGTCGCGCACCTGGGATACCGCTTCGGGACCATCCATTGTGGTGATGGCTTTGGCGCTGTTTCTGGTATCCTTGAGCATACCGACGGCGCGGCTGTTTGGCAGGAGAGAACAAGATGGCGCATGACCATGCCATGCCGGCAGATCTGACCCGGAATCAGGAACTGGTGCTGGGCACGCTCAATCACGCGCCGGCCCCGCTTTCGGCCTATGACATTCTCGACCTGCTCCGCAGCGAGGGGTTGCGGGCGCCGCTGCAGGTCTATCGGGCACTCGACAAGCTGGTGGAGCGAGGCCTCGCCCACCGCCTGGAATCGCTCAATGCCTTTGTGGCCTGCGCTGATGAGCATTGCCATCGCAAGGGGCTGATCGCCTTCGCCATCTGCGAGGCCTGCGGCAAGGTGGATGAGTTCGCCGACGAGGTGATCGAGGAACGTCTGGGGGCCTGGGCCAAGGACACAGGCTTCAAGACCGAGCGCACCACCATGGAAATCCGCGGCAAATGTGCCACCTGCCTGAAGGCGGCCGCGTAGCGACTGCGCAGCCCCTGGCGCCCTATGCGAACGTCAGGAAGCGCACAGCGGCTGCGCCATATTCGCGCGTGTCCTCCAGCACGAAACCGGACGGGATCGTGACCTCGGCATCTGCAGCCTCCTCCCAGACGATGGTGGCGCCCGGGGCGATCCAGCCATTGCCGGCCAGCTCGGCCAGGGCCTTCTCGCCCAACCCCCTGCCATAGGGCGGATCAAGAAAGATCAGGTCGAACTGCCCAAAGGTGCCCGGCGTGCCGAGCGCCGTGGCATCGCGGCGCAGCAGCTTGGTGATACCGGCCGCGCCAAAAGCCTGGATGTGGTCGCGAATGAGGCCGCGCGCCTCTGCCCCGGTATCGACAAAGGTGACGTGGGCAGCACCGCGCGACAGCGCTTCGAGGCCAAGCGCTCCGGTGCCGGCAAACAGGTCCAGCACTCGCTTGCCCTCCAGAACCGGCCCCAGCCGCGAACCGAGGATATTGAACATCGACTCGCGCGCCCGGTCCGAGGTGGGCCGGATGCTGTCATCCGACGGCGAAGACAATTGCTTGCCGCGAAACTTGCCGGCAACGATGCGCATGATCGGCTAGCCCCGGGGCTTGCGCGGGCCGCCCGAAGGTCGCCCACCGGTCGGCCGTGACCCCGCCGGCTTGCCCGAGAACGGCTTGCCACCGGGGCGACCGCCGGCAGGACGCGCACCGCCAGGCTTCCCGGCATAGGGCTTGCCAGCATAGGGCTTGGCCGAGCCGCCGGGTTTGCCGGCGTAGGGCTTGCGATCGCCAAAGGCCTTGCCGCCCGGACGGGCGTCGGCGCGCTGCGGCCGCTCCCCGCGCGCAGGGCGCTCACCCTGAGGCCGCTCGGTGCGCGGACCGCGCGGCGGCTTGTCCCCGACGGGCCGTTGCGGACGATCCCCAAAATCGCGCTTGGGGCGATCCTGGAAATTGCCTTCAGGACGTGGACCGCGGGCCGGACGGTCGCCAAAGTCCTTCTTGGGACGGTCGGAAAAACCACCCCGCGCCGGCTTGTCGCCAAAGCTGCGCTTGGGGCGATCTTCGAAACGGCCCTCGGGGCGCGGACCGCGCGAAGGCCGGTCGCCAAAATCCCTCTTGGGACGATCGGCAAAGCCGCCGCGGGCCGGCTTGTCGCCGTCGCGGCGTGGTGGACGATCCCCAAAGCTCTTGCGACCCTCGGGGCGATCAGACCGCTCGGGCCGGCCAGCGGGTTTGCCGAAACCCCGCGCCGGCTGGTCGTCGCGATCATTGCGCGCGCGGCCAGGACCCTTGGGCTCATAGGCCTCGGGCGCCCGACCATCATCCTCGAAATGAATACGCCTGGGGCGGGCCGTGCGGCCTTCCTCGCGCTCCCCAAAGCCGGGGCGGCCACCACGGCCGTCGGCACCCGGACGGGGCCGAAGCGGCGCGCGGTCGCGGGGCGAGCGAACAGGCCGGTCGTCACGCGGCGGCGGCTGCACCATATCGGGCGCCTCGCTTTCAAAGTCGACGCCGGCAGACTCAGCCAGCTTCTTGCCGAGCTGATCACGCAGCATGCGCGACTTGACCATTTCTACGCCGCCTTCGGGCAGGTCGCCCAGTTGGAAGGGACCATAGGAAATCCGGATCAGCCGGTTCACTTCAAGGCCGAGCGAACCAAGGACGTTCTTGACCTCGCGGTTCTTGCCTTCGCGCAGGCCCAGGACCATCCACACATTGCTGCCCTGCTCGCGCTCAAGGGTTGCGGTGATCGGGCCATATTGCACGCCATCGACGCTGATACCGTGCTTGAGGCTATCGAGCTGGGCTTGGGTGACTGAACCGAAGGCGCGCACGCGATAGCGGCGCAGCCAGCCGGTGGACGGCAGTTCGAGCACCCGCTTCAGGCCGCCGTCATTGGTGAGCAGCAAAAGACCCTCGGTATTGATATCCAGGCGGCCAACGGTCAGCACGCGCGGCAGGCCCTTGCGGTCCAGTTCCTCAAAAATGGTCGGGCGCCCTTCGGGATCCTTCTCGGTGACCACCAGGCCCGCAGGCTTGTGGTAGAGCCAGACGCGGGTGCCCTGGCGGGCCGCGAGCGGCAGACCATCTATCACGATCTTGTCGCGGCTGGTGACGTTGAAGGCTGGCGTCAGGACGATCTTGCCGTTCACGGCCACGCGGCCATCGGCAATCCAGCCTTCGGCGTCGCGACGGGAGCAGAGTCCCGCCCGGGCAATGACCTTGGCCAGGCGATCGGCGGATTCGGGCTGTTTGGGAGTATCGCTCATTGGAGCACTTTCTGACATGCGGGACCCATATGCCATGAGCAGGATTGCCATGGCGGGCGGCGCGGAAAAATCGAAGACGCCCCACCCTATGGTGAGGCGTCAATTTGGTCGTGTCACCTCAAGCGAGGCGAAGGGACTATTAGTTCTGGCCCAGGACTTTGTTGATGTCGGAACCGATCAGGCCGGAGCTGGAAACACCGGGATTGGCTTCCTGCAGGGCACGACGGACGTCGGCGGGGCAACGGTCGTCTCGCAGGGAAACCAGTTCGCCCGAAGCGGCACGGCAAACAAGCTGGGAATCGCCCACACGGGTGAAGTATTCGGCCGGCGGCAGGTAGAGCGGGCGCTCATTATTGGCGGTGACGGCCATGTTCGCCGCCTGCATGCGTGCTGTCAGCTGACGCGCCTCCGCCTCCGTAAGCGGGCGACCACCAAGGGTCCGCATGTCCACCACGCGGGCATCGCGCAGCAGCCGGAGGTCGGCCTCGCTCAAATTGGTCGTGTCGATCTGTACCGTATCGCTATTGGCCGGGAGTTGCGCCGCCGCGACCTGGGTGGAGGGCGCGGGCAGACCAGCGGTGGACTTGGGCAGGACCAGGGGCGCGCGTGCCGCAGTCGGTTCTTCCTTGGGTGCCTCGCCCGGGATCAGGCCAACGCCGCGGGCGGTGGTGTTCATGACTTCGCGCTCGAAGGTGCCGAAGTCGGTCATGGCGTTGGTGCCTTCGACCGTTGTGCAGGCCGTCAGCGCCAGGCTCGCCACCAGCCCAAGAGCGGCCAGACCCGCGCGCGCGGCGGCAGAAACGGCAGCACTCTGCCCGAACAATGCGATGCGCATGCAAATTCCCTTACGATATCGGCGGCCTCTATAGCGCATTCCCAGCCGTAAGACCAGATTCTGGCAGCAAGGTGGTAGAGCGCCGCTCAGCCTTGCTTTGGCGCCCGGCGACGGAACAGTCCCAGCAGATCGACGAAGAGCAGCACGACACCAAAGGTGATGGCCACATCGGCGATGTTGAAGATGTAAAATGACCAGCTTCCCCAGTGGAAATGGAAGAAGTCGGCCACCGCCCCATAGATCAGGCGATCCAGCGCGTTGGACAGGGCGCCGCCCACACACAGGGCCAGACCCAACCGGACCAGCAATTCCCGGCTTCGCCACCACCAAACCGAGAGGGCCGCTATGGCTACAAGCATGATCACGCCCAGCGCCCAAACCGGCAGATCGTCTAGCAGGCCATAGGAAATGCCTGTGTTCCAGACCAGCACATAGTCAAAGAATGGCGTGACGCTGAGCATTTCGCCACCGCGCCAGCCGGTGAGCGAGAGCGGCTCGAAGAAAAACGGCACGCTGACACAGGCCGACTGGCCGATGGCGTAGCAATCGGCGGCGATATGATAGGCCTTCTGGGCACGATCCAGCCCAAAGGCGATGATCGCCACCATGAGGGAAGCGATCACCGAGATGTCGAGACGCCGTACCGCGGCCAAGGTCAGAGACCTGCCGCCGCGCGTTCGCGCAGGGCCTGGGCGTCACGCGGGGACACGTCGGGATATTCGGGGTCGGAGCCGACTTCGGGCAGCACCTTCCAGGAACGGGCGCAACGCTGACCCTCTGCCATGGCCGGCAGAACAGACACACCCGGCACGTCTTCGAGGCGGAACGCTTCAGACGGACCTTCGTCCTGCTTGACCTGAATGGCCGAGGTGATGGCGATTTCGGCCAGGTCCTGGCCTTCCAGCGCCACGACATAGCGCGGATCGGCGATGAACACCCTGGGCGCCGCCTCGAGCGAGGAACCGATGCGCTTTTCACGGCGCTCGATTTCGAGCGCGCCGGTGACGACGCGACGGACGGCGCGGATGAGCTGCCACTTAGCGGCAAGGTCATTGTCCAGCCAGGCCTGTGGAATTTCGGGGAAGAGACGCAGATGGACCGAAGAGCCCTCCTCCGGGTGCCGTTCCAGCCAGCATTCTTCCATGGTGAAGACAAGGATTGGCGCAAGCCAGGCGGTGAGCGCATTGAACAGGTGATCGAGCACCGTCAGTGCCGAGCGACGCTTGATCGAGGAGATCGGGTCGCAATAGAGCGTGTCCTTGCGGATGTCGAAATAGAAAGCCGAGAGCTCGATATTCATGAAGTTGGAGAGGAGTGTGACGACCTTGCGATAGTCATATTCCTTGTAAGCGGCGCGGACGCCAGTATCGAGCTGGGCCAGGCGATGCAGCATCAGCCGCTCGAGCTCGGGCATGTCCTTGGGATCAGCAACGTCCCCGGCCTTGAAGTGCGCGAGATTGCCCAGGAGCCAGCGCAGGGTATTCCTGAGCTTGCGGTAGCTGTCGACCGTTGTCTGGATGATTTCCTTGCCCAGGCGGAGGTCTTCCGAATAGTCGGACGAGGCCACCCAAAGGCGGAGGATATCGGCACCGAACTGCTTGATGATCTCCTGCGGGGCAACGACATTGCCCAGCGACTTCGACATTTTCCGGCCTTCGCCGTCCATGGTGAAGCCGTGCGTGAGGACGCTATCATAGGGCGCGTAGCCATTGGTGGCGCAGCTTTCAAGCAGGGACGAGTGGAACCAGCCGCGATGCTGATCCGAGCCTTCGAGATACATCGAGGCCGGGAACTTCAGATGCGGCCATTTCTGCTTGTTGCGCAGCACAAAGGAATGGGTCGAGCCTGAATCGAACCAGACGTCGAGGACGTCGGTGACCATCTCGTAGTCCTCCGCCTTGTAGTCAGAGCCGAGATAGCGCTGGGCCGCCCCGTCCTTGAACCAGGCGTCGGCGCCTTCTTCCTCAAAGGACTGGGCGATGCGATGATTGACCGTCTCATCGCGCAGGATTTCCCCGCTTTCCTTGTGGACGAAAACGGTGATCGGCACGCCCCAGGCCCGCTGGCGCGACAGCACCCAATCGGGGCGGTCGGCAATCATGGCGCGCAGACGGTTCTGCCCGGCGGCGGGGTAGAATTTGGTCTTGTCGATCGAAGCAAGCGCGCGGGTGCGCAGCGTATCGCCCGTCGCGCCATCAATGTCCTTGTCCATATAGACAAACCATTGCGGCGTGTTGCGGAAAATCACCGGCTTCTTGGAACGCCATGAATGGGGATACTGGTGCTTCACGCGGCCGCGGGCGATGATGTTGCCGTGCTCGGCCAAGGCGGTGATGACGCGCTGGTTGGCGTCGCCCTTCTTGCCATTGTCGTCGATGACGCGGGCGCCATCGAAGCCCGGCGCGTCCTTGGTGTAGAAGCCGCCATCGTCAACGCAATAGGGGATCTTCGGATCGATGCCGCGCTCGTTGAGCAGGCGGGTGGATTCCATCCAGATGCCAAAGTCGTCGAGGCCATGGCCCGGCGCGGTATGCACGAAGCCGGTACCGGCATCATCGGTGACGTGTTCGCCATCGAGCAGGGGCACGTCGAACTCATAGCCGCCACCCAAGCCGCGCAGGGGGTGGTGCGCCGAGATGCCCGAGAGAACCGAAGCTGGCACGTGCTGCAGGCGCACAAAGGTCTGCACTTTGGCCTTGGCGAAGACTTCGCCCGCCAGATTGTCGGCCAGGATCAGCTTGTCGCCTACCTTGGCCCAGTTTTCTGCTGGCGCCTCGGTGACTTCATAGAGGCCATATTCGATGCGGTTCGAGAAGCTGATGGCGCGGTTGGCCGGGATGGTCCAGGGGGTCGTGGTCCAGATAACCACAGATGCGCCGGTCAAGTGCTCGCGATGGGTGATGACCTCATCGGTGTTGTTCCCGTCGACCGATTGGATACGCGAAACCGGGAACTTCACCCAGATGGTGTCGCTCTCGTAGTCGGCATATTCGATCTCGGCTTCGGCCAGCGCAGTGCGCTCGACCACCGACCACATGACGGGCTTGGAGCCGCGATAGAGCTGGCCGGTCATAGAGACCTTCATCAGCTCGCGGGCGATCTGGGCTTCGGCGTCAAAGCTCATGGTGAGATAGGGGTTTTCCCATTCTCCCAGGATGCCCAGACGCTTGAACTCCTCGCGCTGCACGTCAACCCATTGTTCAGCAAAGGCGCGGCATTCCTGGCGGAATTCGACCACCGGAACCTCGTTCTTGTCCTTGCCCTTGGCGCGATACTGCTCCTCGATCTTCCATTCGATGGGCAGGCCGTGGCAATCCCAGCCCGGCACATAGGCCGAGTTGTAGCCCAGCATCTGCATGGAGCGGGCGACGAGATCCTTAAGCGTCTTGTTGAGCGCGTGGCCGATATGGATATTGCCATTGGCGTATGGCGGGCCGTCATGCAGGGTGAAGAGCGGGCGATCCTTGGCCTGCTCGCGCTGCATTGCGTAAATGTCCATGTCTTCCCAACGCTTGAGCCAGTCCGGCTCGCGCTGCGGCAGGCCAGCGCGCATGGGGAAGTTGGTTTCCGGCAGGAAGAGCGTGGCCGAATAGTCTTTCTCGGTCGCGCTTTGAGCGGTGTCGTTCATGGATCGGCAATCGGTTTGGAAGATTTCGCGCGCCTTTTAGCAAGGCATGGCGCATGGGGCAAAGCCTGATTTGCCGCGATCAGGCCAGAAGCGGGTCGATTAGCTGCCGTAACAGGGCGGCAAAGTCGCCGAAAACATTCGCATTTGGGCTGCGCGAAAGGGCGCACCCCCGTGCGGCGCTACCGGCGCCCGCCGCCCGACCGAGCTGGTGCGGCTCTTGCTGCCTGATGGCTAGGTGACGAAGCCCAGCGCGCGATCAAGCGCACTGATCGGCATCGCCTCGGCCAGCAATTGCCGTGCCTTCCTGGAATCGCGATCCATGGCCGCCATCAGTTCGTCGAGACCGGCAAAGACCTCCTGCCCGCGAATATGCCCCACAAGGGCGACGGTGAGGGTTTGGCCGTAGATATCCTCATCGAAGTCGAACAGATGCGTCTCAAAGGGCGGCAACTGGTTGTCGAACATGGGCTTGCCATAGGCCGCCACTCCATCGAGCAGCCGGTCCCCCAGCCGGGCCCGCACCGCATAAACGCCCTGGGCCAGTTGAAAGCCAGTGGGGGTCATGGTGTTGGCCGTGGGGTATCCCAGTTCCCTGCCCCGCTGGTCGCCCTTGACGACGCACCCCTCGAAAAACCAGTGATACCCCAGCAATCGGTTGGCGGCGGTGACAGCCCCTTCCGACAAGGCCGCGCGGATGCGCGAGGACGAGATTGGCTCGTCGCTTTCATCCATCAGGTCCAGAATGTCGACATCGAAGCCGAGCCGTTCTCCGGCCGCGCGCAGAAAGGCCGGGGTACCTCGCCGCTGACGGCCGAAATGAAAATCGGCACCGACGATCACACTGCGCACACCCAATTGCTCCACCAGCATGGTCTCGACGAAAACTTCCGCCTCGTTCTGCGAAAACGCGCGGTCAAACGGCAGAACAATGATGCCATCGAGTCCCATGGCTTGGGCCAGCCGCGCCTTGGCATCACCGTGAGTGAGCCGGAACATGAAGGGTGAAGGCGCAAAAACGTCGCGGGGGTGCGGCTCAAAGGTGAGCAAGAGAGCCGGAACACCGTCAGCATCGGCCTTTACCCGCAGGGCTCGCACAATCGACTGGTGGCCACGGTGCAGGCCATCGAAATTGCCGATGGCAACGCAGGCGCCGCGCAGATGGGGGGGAAGATCGGCGAGGCTGGAAAGACGCACAAAACCGGCCACTGGGGACCTCACCAGGTCAGACGCGGCAGGTAGCCGGCCACGTGTGCCCGGCTGGGCGCGATGAGGTCGGCAATCGCCTGCGGATCGGGCTTGCCGAAGGCGTCGAGCTCGGCGGCGTGGATGGACCCGGTGACGAAGAGCAGGTCGATGCCGAATTGGGCCGCGCCTGCGGCGTCGGTCCGCACACTGTCGCCAATGGCCAGAACCCGCGTCTTGTCCAGCGACCGGCCCGCGGCGTCTTCCGCCAGCGCGAAAGCCTGTTCGTAAATCGGCGGATAGGGCTTGCCGGCCATATGGACCATGCCGCCCATTGCCGAATAGAGATCGCCCAGTGCGCCACCGCAATAAATGATCTTGTCGCCATGCTCGACCACCCGGTCAGGATTGGCACAGATCATGGGCAGCTTGCGGTTGAGCCAGAGCCGCGCGCGCTCGCGGTACATTTCGGGCGTGTCGTCATCGGTATCGAGATCGGTGACGACCACGACCTCGGCCTCTTCGGCGCCGGTGCGCCTTACACCCAGGCCGTCATAGAGCGCGTCGTCCTCGGTGGGCGGACCGACGTGATGGATAGCCTTGCCACGATATTTTTCGATCATCGCGCGGGTCGCGTCACCCGAAGAAACAATGGCGTCATAGGCATCGCGGGGGACGCCGAGGCGGTCAAGCATGGCCACGATGGGCGCGGATGGTCGCGGCGCATTGGTGATCAGCACCGCCCTGCCCCCATTGCGGCGAAAGGTCCGCAGCGCCTCGACGGCTTCGGGAAAGGCGGACACGCCGTTGTGGATTACACCCCAGACATCGCTCAAGACGGCGTCATAGCGGCCCGAGAGGTCGGAGAGGCCGGAGATGGTGGGCAGAGGCGCGGTCATGGATTGCCTTGGCTCAAATCGCACATGGGGTCCTATGTGGCAGTTTGCGGCGCAGGATCAAGCAAAAAGCAGATATGGCAGAGCTGTGACAGGATCAGACTCGCTTCGTTAACCCTCGATTCCTATGATCCGGCATATTTCCGGAGCGGAGGGAGGGGCCGCAGCCGGGCATGATTACTCGGTGCATGTCATAGTCAGGTGCGGTCCTTCAATGTTGAACAGAATGAAACTCTCGCTCCGCCTGCCGATCCTGATCATCGGCATCGCCATGGCGACCGGCGTCGGCCTGGGTGTCGCGGCCTATTTCAGCGGCGATTCGATCGTAACGAGCCAGGCGCAGCAGCGGCTCAATTCGGCGGCAGACAACGCCACGGCCGCGCTTGATGCCTATCTGTCCGAAGTTCGGCAGGACCTGACGCTGTTCGCCGGCCGCAAAGATGTTGCGGCGGCAATCTATTCGTTCACCGGGGCTGTGCACTCACTCAAGGGCCAGGGGGAACCGGCCGCGTTGTTGCACAATGCCTATGTCGCGAACAACCCGCACCCGGAAGGCGAGCGCCTGTTGCTCGATACCTCCGAGAAACTTTCCGTCTATGACCAGATCCATCGTGCTCAACACAATGAGTTCCGCAATCTGCTCCAGACCCGCGGCTACTATGACGTGTTCCTGTTCGACCTGAGCGGCAACAATGTCTATTCGGTGCAGAAAGCAGCCGATTTCGGCACCAGCTTTGCCGAGAATGGCGGCCCCTGGGCCGATACGGATCTGGGCAAGGTTGTGCGCGCCGCGCTTGTAGGCAATCCCGGCGAAGTGTTCCTGACCGACTTCGCGCCCTATGGCCCGGGCAATAACGCGCCGGCCAGCTTCATCGCCGCTCCGGTTTATGATCAAGGGCTGCAGGCAGGTGTCCTGGCCTATCAAATGCCGATTGGCCGCATCAGCGAGGTGCTGGCGCGCACCAAGGGGTTGGGCGAGAGTGGCCATGTCTATCTGGTTGGCCAGGATGGGCTGGTGCGCAATGACCCCCCGGAAACCGCAGAGATCGAAACGTTCAACCTGACCCTGGAGGGACCGGCGGTCACTGACGCGCTGCAGGGGACACCCGGTATTGGCAGTCTGGCAGGTTTCGATGGCGTGCCGCATGTCGCAGCGGCGCGGCCGCTCTCTTTTGGCGGTTCGGACTGGGCGGTGGTGGCCCTTGAGAACACCTCGGAGATCCTTGCCCCCTCGGCCGGGCTGCGCAATACGATGCTGGTCATCGGCTCGGTGATGCTGGCGCTTTCGACGATCGCGAGCGTGCTGATCGCCCGCACCATTACCCGGCCGGTCGCGAAGCTGACCGATGCCATGAGCGAGATCGCGGGCAATGAGCTTGATGCCGATGTGCCGGGTCTGGACCGGACGGATGAACTGGGTGACATGGCCAAGGCGGTGGAGGTCTTCCGTCAGAACGGGCTCAGGATTGCTGAACTGCGCGCCAGCGAAGTCAGCATGAACGAAGAGCGCGCGGATCAGGCGCTGCGCATGCAGGCCCTGCAGTCTGATATCGACCGCGTGGTCGGGGCGGCTATTGAAGGTGATTTCACCCAACGCGCCGACACCGCACTATCCGATCCGGACCTGAAACGGCTGGCAAGCAATGTCAACGAGCTGCTTGCCACGGTGGAGCGCGGCGTGGATGAAACCGGCGAAGTGCTCGCGGCCCTGGCCAAGGCCGATCTCAGCCTGCGGGTGACCGGCGAGTTCAAGGGCGCCTTCAACAGGCTCAAGACCGACACCAATGGTGTGGCCGAACAGCTTGGTGAGATCGTAAGCCAGCTGCGCGAAACGTCTGGAGCGCTCAAGACCGCGACCGGGGAAATCCTCTCCGGTGCCAATGATCTTTCTGAACGCACCACGCGACAGGCCGCCACCATTGAAGAAACATCGGCCGCCATGGAGCAATTGCGCGATACTGTGGCGCAAAATGCGGTGGAAGCGGCTGAGGCCAGCAAGCAGGCGCACACTGTGGCAACGGAGGCTCAAGCCAGTGGCACGGTGATGGGCCAGGCCAACTCCGCCATGGAACGCATCACATCCTCGTCAGCCAAAATCTCCAACATTATCGGCCTGATCGACGACATCGCGTTCCAGACCAATCTGCTGGCGCTCAATGCCTCGGTGGAGGCAGCACGGGCGGGCGAGGCCGGCAAGGGCTTCGCCGTGGTGGCCGTCGAAGTGCGCCGCCTGGCCCAAAGCGCAGCTGAAGCCTCATCGGAGGTCAAGGCCCTGATCGAGCAGAGCGCTCACGAGGTTCAGGGCGGCTCAAAGCTGGTCGCTGAGGCAGCTGAGCGCCTGCAAGCCGTGCAGCATGGCATCAGTGCCAATGCAAGCCTCCTCGAAAGCATGGCCCGGGCAAGCCGTGAACAGGCCTCGTCGATCGAGGAGGTCAATGTGGCCGTCCGTCAGCTGGATGAAATGACCCAGCACAATGCCGCGCTGGTGGAGGAAACCAATGCGGCGATCGAGCAGACCGAGGCCCAGGCCGCGGAGCTGGATCGCGTGATCGGTACATTTACGCTGGGTAGCAGGACCGAAGAGCCGCGCATGGCGGCCGAGCCCGCAACGGGCGCTCGCGGCCTGCTGAGCGGACTCAAGCGCGCCGTCGGTGGTTTTGGCCGCTAGGCGAAAGCCTGCCCGGAGCGTTTCGAGCAAAAGCAGTAGCGGTTTGCTGTTCGGAAACGACAAGACAGGGACTTGGAGCGGTTTCACCGTTTGGACGAAACGATGAAGCGCTCTAGAGTTCTGCCCGGCGCAGTTGCTGGGCAGGACGGGCCGATTCCAGAACCAGGTCAGCGCGAACCGGGCCGGGGGCGGCGATATAGTCGCCCTGTACGAGGATGATGTCGTTGTCCAGCAGTTCGACGATCTGCCGTTCATTTCCGATACCGGTGGCCATCAGGGAAACCTCGAAACGCGCCATGTAGTTGGCGATATCCGAAATATGGAAATCGGTGAATTTTTCCGGGCTGGCTATGAAGCGGGTGGCGTCGACACGCAGTGAGCGCACACCCAGCGCGGCGGCATCGGCAATGTCGATGCGCAGAGAACGCATATTGGCTATCGAGAAACCGGCGCCCTTGCGGGCTATCTGTTCGACCACGGCGCGCTCACGCGTGGTCAGTTCGAGCCAGTTCGATTCACTGATGAGGAAGGTCAGCGCTGAAGCGATGGCCCGATTGGCATCAAGCGTCGCCAACAACTGCTCGGTCGCTTCCGCATCCCCAAGGCTGGCGCGCGAGAGCGGGATGTGCAGCATGGCCGGCTGACCGCCCGTGCGCGAGCGGCGGGCGATCGCAACGGCTTCGGCCAGCCCGGTGGCCTCTATCAGGCGGACAAGGTCCTTCCCGCCGCGCCGTGGCATGAAATCAGAGGATTCGGCCAGTTCGCCATCTTCCAGCATCAGCCGAGGCACCAGGTCATAGCCGACGGCCCGGCGCTGAGGCAGGCGGACGACCGGCCGGATGTGATGGACAAGACGGTTTTCGTCGAGCGCCTGGCGCAGCACCTCGAGGGGGATCACCGGCTCGGGGTCGGGCGCAGAGACCGGCGTGGCAGGCGGCGGTGGCGGCGCGGCAATCATGCGCGCATCGGGCGAATGCGTGCCGGATGGTCGCGCCGCATTGGCCTTGGCAACCTTATCTTCGACCTCCGCCACGGCCTCCGCGACCTGCCGGATAACCGTGCCGAGCACGGAGATATCGGCCTCTACGGTTTCAAGGCGCTGGCCAGGATTGAGGTCCGCAATGGCGTTGATCCTCTGCCCCAGGACAGCGCCGGCCTGGGCATCGGTCGAGAGCAGCCGGGACAAGTCCTCTATTGCCCGCTCAAGCCGGTTTTCGGCGCGCTGGCGCAGCACCCGTTCCATCAGGACGACACAGACACAACCGAAGACCACCGCGAGCAGAATCGCATTGGCCGGGGTGAAGGTCAGGCCAAAATAGGCCAGTGCCCCCAATCCGGCTGCGGAAAGCGCGATGAACGAATATACAAGTGCCTGCACGGGCAGCCCTGAAACCCCTTGTCATTCGCCGGGATTCGGCCTGATTTACTTAGCACCCCCGGCAATGGGGAAAAAGCGCCGCATAGGCGCTCTCCCCGGCCTATTTGTCCTGTTCGGGGTCAAACAGATCCCAGGCCCGCGAAAAATGCCGCCGGAACAGCAGCAATTGGGCGGCGCCAAAGGATGTGGATGACGGTCCCCCAAGACCGGTGGTCAGCCTCGGCCTATGGGGCAGCAGCACCGGAAACTGTTCAAGGTGACCGGTGGTTGTTTCAACAAGGCGCGAAAGGATAGATTCGGGCAGGTCGCCGTTGATCGTAACGACGTCCACCTCCGTCATGGCCGTAGTGGTCAGTACGGCCTGGGCCAGTGCGTGCCCCGCATCGTCCAGCCATTCCGAGACCACTGGCGCCATGCCGTCCCAATCCCATTTGCGCGGAGACCCTGCGGGCGCGGCATAACCGGCATCGATAGCCTTGAGATTGAGGGCGTGCAGGGAAGCGGTCAGATGCAGATAAGCCGGTTTGCCGGTCCGGTCATGGACCACGATGGCGCCGAGATCGCCAGCATTGCCATAGGGGCCCTCGACCAGGCTGCCTTCCGACACGACACCCCCACCGACAAAAGTCCCGACAAAGAAGCTGGCGATACCCTTGGGCCGCGGCGGGGGCAAAACGGTGATTTCCCGCCAGGCCGCTGCGCTGCCGTCATTGACCCAGAGCACCGGCAGGTCGGTCTCAGCTGCCAGGCGCGGCCCGATCTTGAGTGACGCCCAGTCATCGATGACACATTCGGGCGCGCCCAGATGAGCCAGCAATGGGCCGAAATTGCCCGGCGTCGACAGTCCTATGCCGGCGAGACGCGCACGATGTTCGTTGGGCAGGCCTGACAGCAATGTCTCAATGTCGGCCGCCACCTCGGCAAAAACGGTATCGGGATTTGGATATTGATGACACCGTCGGGTAACACCGACGGGCTGGCCGGCAATGTTCTGAAGCAGAACCTCGACGTGCCGCCACCCGATTTCCACGCCAAGCGAAAACCCGCCCTGGGGGTTGAGGTGGTAAGGGGTGGCCGGTTGGCCGCGGCGGCCACGCAAAACCTCGCCTCGGATGATAAGATCGCGAGCCTCAAGCTCGGCCAGTATGCGGGCAGTCGTCTGCGGCCCCAGCCCCGAACGGCGGGCAATATCGGCGTTCGAAACGCCAGGAATGCCGGCGATCAGGCTCAAAACAGCGCGTTCATTGGCCAGGCGCACCCCGGACTGGGTGATGCCGCGCACAATTGGTTCAAAGACATCCTGTTCAGGCAAGTCACGCATGGCGCTGAGATAAACGCTGTTTGGCAGTTGGGATCAAGAACGGAATATTTACCCTAATCCGCAACACTTGGGAGAACGACAAGAACGGTCCGGTTGCGGACGGAGCAAGGTATATAGCCGCATGATCAAGACCAGCGGAAGCGACAAAACGCTGTGCGGCCGGCTTCTGCTGATCGACAGCGATTCCGCCTGCGCCCGCCAGACCAGCGCCGAACTGCTCGATTCGCTGCTGGTTGCGCCGCAGATCACCCATGCCGCCGCCGGCCGGGAGGCGGCTGATTACCTGCGCAAGCTGCGTTTTGACGTCATCATCTGCGATCTCGATAGCCTGTCTGACCTGGCATCGAGGGTGGAAGACGCCATGAGCCGGCTGGTCCGCCTCGCCGATGGCGCCCTGGTCCTGGCCGTGGCGGACAGTGGTTCGGTGAGCGCCGCGCTGGGGGCCATGCGGGCCGGCGCGCATGACTACGTCGCCAAGCCCACCAATGGCAGCGCGCTGGCCGGCCGGCTGGCCGAATTGGCGCAGCGCCATGGCCGCCCGCGATCGCTGGGCGTCGAAGCCACGCCGGAACCCGAAATTTCAGACTTTGCCGGATTTGTCGGCGCTTCGAGCGCCATGCAGTTTCTCTATGAGCAGATCGGCCGCGTTGCGGCGTCCGCCGCCCCGGTGTTCATCACCGGCGAAAGCGGCACCGGAAAAGATGTCTGCGCCGAAGCCCTCCATAGCCGGGGGCCCCGTGCCGGTAGCCGGTTCGTGGCGATCAATTGCGCGGCCATTCCGCGCGACCTGATGGAAAGCGAGTTGTTCGGGGTGATGCGCGGCGCCTTTACCGGGGCGCATGAAGACCGGCGCGGCGCCGCTGAACTCGCCGATGGCGGGACGCTGTTTCTGGACGAGGTGGGCGAACTCGACCTGTCGCTGCAGTCCAAGCTATTGCGCTTTCTGCAAACCGGATGCCTCTCGCGCGTGGGCGAGACGGCGACCCGGAAGGTCGATGTGCGGGTGATCTGCGCAACCAATCGCAACCCGATGCAGATGATTGCCGACAGGCAGTTCCGCGAGGATCTGTTCTATCGCCTGCATGTCCTGCCCATTCATCTGCCCCCGCTCCGGCAGCGCCCGAGCGATATCATGTTGCTCACGCGGCACTTTCTCAGCCGCTACGCCCATGAGGAGCGCAAGAGCTTCGCCGGCATTTCGCCCGAGGCGGCACAGCGGCTGACAGCGGCGGACTGGCCGGGCAATGTGCGCCAATTGCAGAATCTGGTGCGCCGGCTGGTCGTGATGTTCGATGGCGGCGAAATCACCACCGACATGATCGAGGCCGCCGACATCGAATCGCGGGTTGCCACGCCCGCTCCTGTGGAGGCGCCACGTGTGGAGCGACGCGCGGTTCTGCCCATGTGGCAACAAGAGCAGCGCATCATCGAGGAGGCGATTACTGCCTTCGGTGGCAATGTCTCCATGGCCGCGGCGGCTTTGGAAATCAGTCCGTCGACCATCTACCGCAAGCGCCAGAGCTGGGCTGACATGGCCGCTGCCGGCTAGGCCGTCGCAACGACCAGAGCCAAGACCAGCAGCGCAACAACAAGGGGTGTCATGGTGAGGCGTTCGGGCAGGCTGCGTGAAATTGCGTTCATCACCACGCCCAGTGCCAAGTAGGCAAGGATGACCCAGCTGGCGAACGTGATCCAGCTCGTATCCGGCCACGGTGCCAGCAAGCCGGCTCGCATCATCAGGATAAGCGCAAACAGCCCGTAGAGCGCGATGGCCACCGCACTGCCGATGCGCAAGCGACGTGGCAGGACGCGATGCTGCCCGCCCCAGGCAAAATGTCCCAGGGGTGCGCCTGCTATGAGCGCAGCCTGAAAGATGGCCAGAGCACCCATCAGGACCGTAAAGATGATTGCCGCCGCTTGTGCCATGCTGCCCCAGTGTAACGTGAACAAGTTCAATGCAACCCGCCGCAGCACAGGAGCATTATTCACCTGAAAACAAAGGTGAATTCAAGTGCTTACCATCGCCCAAAAACGCAGAAGAGCCAAGAGGTTCAAGACAGGCGTAGCGGCAGTTCTCGCAATCGCCGTGCTCACACCAAAGCTGGACAACGTCCAATGGCCCGAAATCGGTTTCCCATTGGTTGCGACGGCGGTAGCCGCACCATCTAACTAGCGCGACGATATCATGGCGCTTTAGGGCGTATTGGCCTGGCGCGATTTGGCACGATCCAGGCCCAGATAGCGCTCTCGCAGGATGACGGCAATGCCCGAGGCGACAATGATCAGGGCCCCGATCAGCATGGCTGCTGTCGGCACATCGGCGAAGATGACGAAGCCGATGATGATGGTCAGCAGCAGCGAGACGTACTCAAACGGCGCAATTACGGACATGTCGGCATAGCGGTAGCATGACGTCAGCAGGAGCTGGCCAATGCCGCCAAAGAATCCTGCCCCGACCAGAAACGCGGCCTGTTCGGGCGTGGGCCAGACCCAGCCGAAGGGGATGGTGAACAGGCTGATGACGCTGGCGCTGATGAAGAAATAGGTGACGATTGCCTCGGTGCGCTCGGTCTGGACCAGGGTGCGCACCTGCAGCATGGCGAAAGCAGACAGGACAGCGGCAAAGAGCGCGGCAATCGCGCCGATGGATTGAGCATCGCCCATCGGCGTTTCGCCGGAGAATACCGTCAAGCGCGGCCAGAGAATGACCAATACGCCTACCAGCCCTACAAGGACGGTGGTCCAGCGGAAGACATGCACGCTTTCGCGTAGCAGAACTGCCGATAGAATGACGATGATCAGTGGGGCTGCGTAGCCGATAGCCGTTGCTTCGGGCAACGGCAGGCGGGTAAGCGCAAAAAAGCCCAGGCTCATGGACGACACGCCGATCAGACCGCGCAAGATGTGTCCCAACGGCCTTTTAGTTTGAAAGGCGCGCGTCAGATTGCCCTTCCAGGCCAGATAACCCAAGACAGGCAGGAGTGCGAAGAAGGAGCGGAAGAACACCATCTGTCCCGAAGGAATGGTGAGCGTGGCCTTGAGCATGGTGGCCATAACCACGAAGCAGCAGACCGAGGCGATCTTGAGCGCAATGCCGCGCAACGGGCCGCCCAAATCGCGTTTAGCGGTCGCGGCGGCAGGCTCGGCAGATGGCGCGGTCAACTCAGTCCTGTCCGGGGCCTACTTGCCCGCAGCTTCCAGCTTTTCCTTGGCGATGCGGGCGGTGGCAAAGGCCTTGTGCTCAGGGCCGACGGCGCTGCCGGTCTTGAGGACCGCGCCAGAGGCGTCCTGGACCTCCCAATGCCAATTGGTGTTGGCCCCAACGCCGCCGGTGCGGCGCAGCTTGATCTGCAAAGAGGATTGTTCGCTCATGGCTGTGCTTATGGCCCAGACTTGTAACGGGGGGAAGGGGGAATATGCAGCTTTGCGCGGGTCAGACCTGGGTCACGCGGACCGATATGCGTTTCCCGCCGAAAGTGAGCATGTCCCGGATCGGCGCGTAGTCGCCCTCGGCATAGGGATAGTACCAGGCCTCATCGGCGCCGTTGGCGGTCAGCGTTTTGATCGTATAGAAATGTGCCTCCCCTGGGCCAGCATCCGTGCGCTTGGTATCGGACGCCTCCAGAATGCCGGGATGAACGTCATCGAGCGGCACGAAAATCTGCGAATCCATGCCCTCGCGCTCAAGCCGCATGGCCTTGGTTGAGCTGACGATCTCGGCATCGTCGAAAGAGATGTGCACTCGCCCCGCCACCGGGACAATTTTGGGCGTCGATTGGGTCGTCTGGTCCATGTGAATCACCTTGTGCTGGACGATGTCTCGGACTTGTCGTGCTGGCTTGCTAACGCATGAGTGAAAACTTCGGTTCACGCGCCTTGACTCTGGACCGGCTCGATCCCTATATCCCCGTCAGCCTGTTAGCACTCACTCAATGCGAGTGCTAACAGGTCCGAAATTGCATTCAGAAATGATGCCAAGAGGAACAAAACATGGGCTTCCGTCCCCTGCATGACCGCGTGGTCGTCCGTCGCGTCGACAGTGAAGAAAAGACCAAAGGCGGGATCATCATCCCCGACACCGCCAAGGAAAAGCCCTCTGAGGGCGTGATCGTATCCGTGGGCCCCGGCGCCCGCGACGAGAGCGGCAAGGTTGTCGCCCTCGACGTCAAGGCCGGTGATCGTGTGCTGTTCGGCAAGTGGAGCGGTACCGAGGTCAAGCTCAACGGCGAAGACCTGATCATCATGAAGGAAAGCGACATCATGGGCGTGATCGAAGCCTGATCCGGCTTCTCACGTCTTTTTGTCGTTCCCACTCAACAGATATTCTCAAGGAGCCATAAATGGCCGCCAAGGAAGTCAAATTCTCGACCGACGCCCGCGAAAAGATGCTGCGCGGCGTCAACGTCCTCGCCAATGCGGTGAAGGTCACGCTCGGCCCCAAGGGTCGTAACGTCGTTATCGAAAAGTCGTTCGGCGCTCCGCGCATCACCAAGGACGGCGTAACCGTCGCCAAGGAAATCGAGCTGGAAGACAAGTTCGAAAACCTGGGCGCGCAGCTGCTGCGTTCGGTCGCGTCCAAGACCAACGATGTTGCCGGTGACGGCACCACCACCGCGACCGTCCTGGGTCAGGCCATCGTCGTCGAAGGCGTCAAGGCCGTCGCCGCCGGCTTCAACCCGATGGACCTCAAGCGCGGTATTGATCTGGCCGTCTCCGATGTAATCGAAAGCCTCAAGGGCTCGGCCAAGGGCATCACCTCGTCCTCCGAAGTGGCGCAGGTCGGCACCATTTCCGCCAATGGCGAGACCTCCATCGGTGACATGATCGCCGAAGCCATGCAGAAGGTCGGCAACGAGGGTGTGATCACCGTCGAGGAAGCCAAGACCGCTGAGACCGAACTCGATGTCGTTGAAGGCATGCAGTTCGACCGTGGTTACCTGTCGCCCTATTTCGTGACCAACACGGAAAAGATGACGGCAACCCTGGAAGACCCGTACATCCTGCTGCACGAAAAGAAGCTCTCCAACCTGCAGGCCATCCTGCCGATTCTGGAAGCTGTCGTTCAGTCGCAGCGCCCGCTGCTGATCATCGCAGAAGATGTCGATGGCGAGGCCTTGCCGACCCTGGTCGTCAACCGTCTGCGCGCCGGCCTCAAGGTTGCTGCCGTCAAGGCCCCTGGCTTTGGTGACCGCCGCAAGGCCATGCTGGAAGATATCGCCGTGCTGACCGGTGGCCAGGTGATCTCCGAAGACCTGGGCATCAAGCTCGAGAACGTGACCCTGGACATGCTCGGCACTGCCAAGCGCGTCGAGATCACCAAGGAAAACACCACCATCGTCGATGGCGCCGGCACGGCCGACGACATTCAGGCCCGCGTTGGCCAGATCAAGGCACAGATCGAGGAAACCACCTCGGACTACGACCGTGAGAAGCTGCAGGAACGCCTGGCCAAGCTCGCTGGTGGCGTTGCCGTGATCCGCGTTGGTGGCTCGACCGAAGTGGAAGTCAAGGAACGCAAGGACCGCGTCGATGACGCGCTCAACGCGACCCGCGCCGCCGTTGAAGAAGGCATCGTGCCGGGTGGTGGCGTGGCCCTGCTGCGCGCATCGGCCAACATCAAGTCCAAGGGCGCCAATGCCGATCAGGAAGCCGGTATCGCAATCGTGCGCCGTGCCCTGCAGGCTCCGGTTCGCACCATTGCCAACAATGCCGGTGCCGAAGGCTCGGTCGTTGTGGACAAGATCCTGGAGAACTCGGAAATCTCGTTCGGCTACAACGCCGCGACCGGTGAGTATGGTGATCTGGTTGCTCTGGGTGTTATCGATCCGGTCAAGGTGGTTCGCACCGCTCTTGAAGACGCCGCTTCGGTAGCCTCGCTGCTGATCACCACCGAGGCCATCATCGTTGAGGCCCCCAAGCCTGACGCTCCGGCAATGCCGGGCGGCGGCGGCATGGGCGGCATGGGCGGCATGGATTTCTAATCCAGCCGACTCCGACAAGCTTCGAGGTTCGTCTCTTCCCAGTCACAAACTTCGTGGAAAGCCCCGGTGGAAACACCGGGGCTTTTTCGTTGTCCGGATACTGGCGCGCCGGCCAACGCTTCGAAGGCCTGGCACACGGCTCAAGACCACTTATCCCCGCGGTCTGGCGCCGATGCATAATGCTCGCATCACTCCCGCGCGGACGGACTGCAGCGAACTTTTGCGGGAGGAGCCGGTTGGGTGCTGGGTCGCTCCAGGACCTGCCTGCTGATCGGGCCACCTTGCGACGAGCGATCAATAGGGGCCGCGACAGCAGGAGAAACCCACTTCGATCTGTCCCGACAGGGCAAATTTCTCCAGTGGAGAGATTTGAAGTGAGAAGGCCATGAGAGCTACGCTCGAATGGCGAGAGGCGGCGACGTCTCTATTACTTAGTTTTACTGAGACGCACGCGCCTCGGGACACGTCCACTCCAAGCGAAGCCGATGGCCTGCGGGTCGATCGGGGTCTTGTCTTGCACTATGACTTCCCACACCCCCGCGATCTTGCAGTCGCCGTCTTACGGAAAGAACAGCAGCTTGATGGCCATGACGATGGACACCACCACGACCAGCGGCCGGATGACCTTGGCGCCATAGCGGATGCCGGTGCGGGCACCGACATAGCCGCCGATAATTTGGCCGAGCGCCATCACAATGGCGACGGGCCAGACGACGTAACCCTGGGGGATGAAGAGCACAAGCGCTGCCAGATTGGAGATGAGGTTGAGCACCTTGGTATTGCCGGTGGCCCGGATCAGCCCCAGCCCGAACAGGAGCACAAAACCGATCGTGAAGAAGGACCCTGTGCCCGGCCCGAACACCCCGTCGTAAAAGCCTATTGCAAAGCCGAGGACGGGCACGAAGGGGCCGAAAGGCAGGCGGGCCGCCTTGTCTGCGTCGGAAAGCTTTGGAGCAAAAAGGAAATAGAAGGCGATGGCGATGAGCGCGACGGGCACCGCAACATCGAGCAGGCCAGTATCGAGCTGGCTGACGGTGAGGGCGCCGAGGAAACTGCCGGCAAAGGTCAGCGCGATGGCGGGCACCAGACTGGACAGCGCAACATAGCCGCGCCGCCAATAGGTCAGCACAGCCATGCTGGTGCCTACGACGGACTGCATCTTGTTGGTCGCCAGCGCTGCCACGGGCGGCAGGCCGGCCGAAAGCAGGGCTGGTACTGTCAGCATACCGCCGCCACCGGCTATGGCGTCGACGAAACCGGCCAGCATGCCGACACCCATCAGGGCCAGGAGAATGAGAGGGTCGAGCATGTTGGATGGTTTCTATTTGCCCCGGTCCGCGCGGCGGCGGAAATGATCATCGGGCACGATCTGGTCGGCCAGGCGCCGCTCGTAGATGGGAATGTTGATCATGGAAGACATGAAGGCGCTCATCATGAGCTGGAAGCCCGTGACCAGTGCCGTCATTGCCAATATGACGGCCCGCAACGTGGCCGAGGACGTCAGAGGGCCAAAATCACGCTTGGCCCATTCCCAAAAACCCCAGCCCATGGCGCCCATGCCACCAAGGAGCAGAAGCATGGCGAAGAGCAGCAGACGCTCGAGGCTCAGACTTTCGAGGAAAGTGTCATAGGCACCCGAGCGCGGAATGAAGCCATAGCGCGACGCAAAGCGCCGGCCGATGATGGCAAAGGCGATCGATTGGGTCCCCATGATGACGCAGAGCGATGCAACCAGCAGGGTATGCACGTTAAAGGACAGCCCGCCGATTTGCACCGGCCCGCGCAGCAGGACCGCCCCGACGATCAGCCCGGTGATCAGCAGGGCCAGGCCTGGATAGAGAAAGAGCCAGCGCGGCGAAAACAGCAGCAGAAAGCGCAGATGCCGCCAGCCATCGCGAAAGGAGCGCAGATGCGGCGGGCGCGAACGGCCATCGGGCTTGAGCGTGGTGGGTACTTCGCGAATATCGCGACCGGCCAGCGTCGCCTTGACCACCATTTCGGAGGCAAACTCCATGCCCGTGGTCCGCAGATTGAGCGCAGCTATGGCGTCCCGGCGGAAACCGCGCAAACCACAGTGAAAATCACGGATGGGAGTCTTGAAGAACAGCCGACCCAGAAAGCTCAGCACCGGGTTGCCGATATAGCGATGATGCCAGGGCATGGCGCCGGGCGCGATGCCGCCGGCAAAGCGGTTGCCCATGACCAGGTCGGCGCCGTCGCGCAACTCGTTCACAAAATTGTCGAGACTGGCGAAATCGTAGCTGTCGTCCGCATCGCCCATGATGACGAAGCGGCCGCGGGCGGCTGCGACACCGCCGGCGAGGGCCGCGCCATAACCGCGCTGCTCGACATTGACGACGCGGGCGCCATTGGCCTCGGCAATAGCCTGGGACCCATCGGTGGAGCCGTTATCGGCAATCACGACTTCTCCGGCGACACCAGACCGGGCCAGATAGTCCCGCGCCTTGCCGATGCAAACGGCCAGAGTTTCTGCCTCGTTGAGGCAGGGCATGAGGATAGTCAGTTCAAGTTCGTCGGCCACGGCGCCCCCCGCCTGTCGGTGACCACCTTGTGCCGTGATTTGGGCCAGAAATGCAACGGCGCGTCAGTCCCCGCCGCCGTCGCCGCCGCCATCGTCCCCATCATTGCTTTCAAAGCGGTCCGCGGCCGGGGGCGCGGAGGGACTGTCGCGCCGTGCCAAACCGGCATAGAGGATGAGACCCACTGCGCAGACCACCAGCAGCATGACAATGGCGAGGTCCATTGGCTAGCTCCCCAATCGGCCCAGGAGGTCGTTCAAGGTGGAGCGGCGCGCATCGGTCCAATCCGCAGTGCGCGACACGATGAGATTGGCCTCGCTCTTGAGCATCACGCCATCCTCAAGGACCCGGAGGCCGTTGGCCGCCAGGGTCGAGCCCGTCGAGGTGATGTCGACCACGATATCGGCCACGCCGGAGGCCGGCGCCGCTTCGGTCGCGCCCAGGCTTTCAACGATACGGTATTCGGCAATGCCAGCGCGGGCAAAATGCTGCCGGGTGATGGTGATGTATTTGGTGGCAATACGTAGCCAGCGGCCATGACGCGAGCGAAAGTCGGAGGCGACATCGGCCAAGTCGTGCATATGGGTCACGTCGATCCAGGATTCCGGCACGGCAATGACCACATCGGCCTGGCCGAATTCGAGATCGCGAGCAAAGTCCACAGCGGCAGGGCCGGCCTCGCTGGTCTCGTGGATCAGGTCACGCCCGGTGACACCGAGATCGATATTGCCGCGGATGAGTTCGCGAGCAATTTCGGAGGCCGGGAAGAAACGGACCGTCACATCGGGCAGGCCTTCAATGGCGCCAAGATAAGAGCGGGCGCCGCCGGGGCGGGTGATGGTGAGGCCACGCCGGGCAAACCAGTCGCGGGTCAGTTCTTCAAGGCGGCCCTTGGAGGGAACGGCGAGGGTGATGGTCATTTGGGCCACTCCGCTTCCATGCGATCGACCCAAAGGGCGCAGCCAGAGGCAGCGATGGGGGCGGTGGCGCCGAGGCGTTCGAGAAGACGATCATACTGACCGCCGGAGACGAGAACGGTGCCCCCCTGCCCGCGCATTTCAAAGACGATGCCGGTGTAATAATCGAGACGCGGCGAGAAGCTGGCATCAAAGGTGACGCGCGCTTCGCCCAGGCTATCGAGATGGCGCCGAATTGCTTTCAAGGGCGGCCCAAGAAACAGGCGATGGTGCTCGGCCAGCGCCTCGACCTGGCGCAGAGCAGAAAGGGCATCGCCTTCGATGGCAAGGAAGTCGCGCAGCAATTTGAGCGTGGCGGCCGGAACATGGGCGGCGTCGAGCGCCTGCTGCTCGAGATAGCGGTCAGCGATCTCCCCGGGCGAGCGGCCATCGGAAAGGCTGAGGCCAGCCGAGACCATGCGGGCGGTGACATCTTCGATCAGATCATCGCGGCTGGGCTGTTCGGTGCGGGGCAGATCTGGCGCCTGTTCGAGCCGGGACAGCAAGCGGTCCATGGCTTCAGTATGGCCGAAGCGATGGCGGATGCGCGGGCGCCAGGCGTTAGGCATGTCGGCCTGTGCCAGCAGGGCCTCGAACAGGCCAACGCCGCCCAGTCGCACATTGGGAGTGATGCCATAGAGCGAAAGTGCGGCGCGGGCGAAGGTGAGCACCTGGTCGAGAGCTATGTCGCCATCGGGCTGGGCCAACAACTCGATGCCGGCCTGATCGAACTCGGCTGGGCCGGTTTCGCGCTGGCGAAAGATCGGGCCGAGATAGGAAAACGCCGCCGGCTCCCCTGCCCCATTGGCGATGTAATCGGCCACGATGGGAAGGGTGAAATCGGGGCGAAGGCAGTATTCGGCGCCGGTGACGTCGGTGGTGAGCAGCAGGCGGCGGCCAAATTCCTCGCCGGCAAGATCGAAATAGGGATCGGCACTGAGCAAAAGCGGCGGCGTGGCGCGGCAACCGCCCTGGGCTTCAACGAGGGATTCGAGCTGGGACCGGCGATAAGCGGCGTTGGTCATTGCTCGCTCAGCAGTTTCTGGACCGCGGAGACCAGATCTTCGCGCTTGATTTCGAACTGGCCGGGGCGGGCGGCCTTCCATTCGGCGTTGTCAGTGATGGCTGTAGCGGCCTGTTTCCCAGCGATGAGATCCTTGACCTGCAGAATGCCCTGTTCGCGCTCCTGGCTGCCTTCGATGATGACGGCAGGCGAATTGCGCTTGTCGGCATATGCGACCTGCTTGCCGAAATTCTTGGTGGAGCCGAGAAACATCTCGGCGCGGATGCCGGCCTGGCGCAGCTCGGAAACCATGGCCTGGTAGCGGGCGGTTTCGGACTTGTCCATGACGAGGACCACGACCGGGCCGGCCGGTTCTGTGGCACCAAGATTGCCGGTGAGTTTGAGGGCGTTGGCGAGGCGCGAGACGCCGATGGAAAAGCCGGTGGCGGGCACGGGTTCGCGGCGGAAGCGGGAGACCAGGCCATCATAGCGGCCACCGCCGCCAACCGAGCCGAAGACCACGTCCTGGCCCTTTTCGTTCTGCACCTTGAAGGTCAGTTCAATCTCGAAGACCGGGCCAGTATAATATTCGAGCCCGCGGACGACGGAGGGGTCGATCTTGATGCGGTCGGGGCCGTATCCGGCGGCGATGAAAAGAGCCTGCATGGCAGCAAGTTCAGCGACACCATCATTGTCGGCAGGTGGTTTGCCGGCGATGTAGTCAAGCACCACGGCTGCTTGCGAGTCAGTCAGACCAGCGCCCTTGGTGAAGTCGCCGCTCTCGTCCTTGCGGCCTGCGCCGAGCAAGAGCTTCACGCCCTCGGGGCCGAACTTGTCGAGCTTGTCAACGGCGCGGAGAACGGTCAGCTTCTGCTCATCGCTGGTGACGCCAGCAGCTTCGAGAACGCCATCGAGCACCTTGCGGTTGTTCACCCGGACGACGTACTTCCCCGCCAACCCCAGCGCATCCATCACATCCGCCATCATCATGCACATTTCGGCGTCGGCTTCCGGGCCGGGCGCGCCAACCGTGTCTGCGTCGAACTGCATGAACTGGCGGAAGCGGCCGGGGCCGGGCTTTTCGTTGCGGAACACATAGCCCTGGCGGTAGGAGCGGTAGGGCTTGGGCAGGGTTTCGAAATTTTCGGCGAAGAAGCGGGCGAGCGGCGCGGTCAGATCATAGCGCAGGCTCATCCACTGCTCGTCGTCGTCCTGCAGGGAGAAGACGCCGGCATTGGGCCGGTCGGTATCAGGCAGGAACTTGCCGAGCGTTTCGGTATATTCAAACAGCGGCGTTTCGACGGGGTCGAAGCCATAACGCTCGTAGACGGCTTTGATCTTGTCGATCATGGCGCCGACAGCGGCGATTTCGCCCGGCGTGCGATCTTCGAACCCGCGCGGCAGGCGGGGCGTGATGAGCTTGGTCTTTTCGGTCATTTCTTCGCCCTGGAAAGTCGGTCGTTTGCTTAGACGATCAAAGCCAGTGAGACAATGGTTGCGCCAATAGCCCGAGCGGCAAAAGCCGTCGGGTGGGGCCGAGTGGACGTGTTCCGAGGCACGTGCATCTCGGTAAAACTAAGGAATAGAGACGTCGCCGCCTCTCGCCATTCGAGCGTAGCTCTCATGGCCTTCTCACTTCAAATCTCTCCACTGGGGAGATTTGCCCTGTCGGGACAGATCGAAGTGGGTTTCTCCTGCTGTGTGGCCCCTGTTGATCGCTCGTCGCAAGGCGGCCCAACGAGCAGGCAGGCCCTGAAGCGACCCAGCGCCCCACCAGTTCCCCCCGCAAAGTTCGCTGCAGTCCGTCCGCGCAGGAGTGATGGGTGCAGTATGATGCGGTTTTCGGCACCGTGGATAAGTTCGCCGGGCCGTTCGAACCGAAAGGACAGCCGGGGCGGCCCCCGGCTGTCCTTCTCTCATCTTTGGATATCCTGATCCGGCGGGCGGAACTGCCAGAGCTGCGCAGGCACGGAATACAGGTTGCGGTATTCATCCTCGGGCGGCAGGCCAACATCCTCGCGCAGATAGCCGGGAACTTCAGGATAGCGCACGGGCCATTGGTCCCACCAGGCACGGATTGCCGCGCCCAGCACGGGGATCAAACCCCGCTGCTGGACAGCATCGGCGATGGAGAATTCGAGACGCAGCACCACGCTGCGCTCATTGAGCACGTTCGAAGTCATTGGTTGTTCCGGCAGGTCACCCTGCCGGCCTCTGATGTGAAAAGACGGGAGAACAGCGGAATCGGGGCGTGGAACGACCCGGTTCAGCGATTCAGGGTGGAGAGTTGGGGGTGTCCGCGAGCCGCGAGGCGGCCGAGGGTACCATCAGTGGGTCACGTGGTGGCGTGGCCGTGATGAAGGTGATTTGGCCCCGAGTGGCGGGTTACAGTTTTGAACACTAAACGCCTCCCTCGGTTGGCTTTGCAGACGAAACCTCGGTACCTCACGAAACCGTGAGCCGCAAGAGCAGATGTGGCAGTCTGTCGCACGCATCGCCGAGTGTTGCGCAGAAGACACGCCTGTGGATCGGGATTGGTAGCCTACCGGATTGACAGCGGGCAGCGTCCTGATATCCAGCCGGCACGGCGGCATTCTGGCATATCGATTTCTGCGCCCTTAGCGGGCGCTGGTGTCCATGCAGCATTGGGGGCAAGGCGGCATGATCATTCCGGGACGATTGCGGGCACTGGTGATCGACGACAACACCTATGCGCGCGCGATCTGTACGGTGGGCCTGAACAAGCTGGGCATCAATGAAGTGGAAGAGGCCGAGAACGGCGCCGAGGCCATTCTCAAGCTGATGAGCGCACCCTTCCACTTCGTGCTGATGGATTGGTACATGCCCGACATCAACGGGGCCGGGGTTATGCAGGTGTTGCGCGACAGCCGGTTCGGGGCGCCGGTCGCCACGCCCGTGATCCTGATGACCGGCTATCCTTCGCAGGACAATATTGCCCGCGCCAGGCAGCTGGGCGTCAACGACGTGCTGGCCAAGCCGTTCACGACCGAGCAATTGGGCATGGCGGTGCGGCGCGTGCTGCCACCGGCCGAGGAGCTGGACAGCTCTGTCTTTCTCTAGCGCCTGGGCCTGGACGAAGAGCAGGCGCTATAACGCTTTATTAGCACTCTTCACCCACGCCCAATTAACCACGTGGCTTGACCACTCCTTTGCCCTTGATGAGGGAAGATACGGCCCAACGCATTTTTTAGGGAATGCAGGCCATGACCAACCCGACCTTGCCCACGCTGGCCAGCATGCTGGTTGTTTTCGCGCTGTTGGGCAGCGCTCTACCAAGCCAGGCCGAAAGCTTCCGCCCCGGCTGGCGCTTTGCACCGCCGCCGGGCGTGACCATTACCGAGGGGCGCCCGCGCCATGCGCTGGCCCTGCAGGCCAATGTGCATGTGTCGCCGGTCTATCTGCGGCAGGTGGTGCCCTATGCCACCAGTGAGCGCAGCGGCACGATCGTGGTCGATACGCGAGATCATTTCCTCTATTTCGTGCTCGGGGACGGCCGGGCACTGCGCTATGGCATCGGGGTCGCCCGGGACGGGTTCGAGTGGAGCGGCACGCATCGCGTCAGCCGCAAGGCCGAATGGCCCGGCTGGACGCCGCCGGCCGAAATGCGCAAGCGCCAGCCCGGCCTGCCCGCCCATATGCCGGGCGGCATAAACAATCCGCTGGGTGCGCGGGCGCTCTATCTCGGCTCGACGCTCTATCGCATCCACGGCACCAATGAGCCCTGGTCTATTGGCCAGAACGTGTCCTCGGGCTGTATCCGCATGACCAATGAAGATGTGATTGATCTTTACGGCCGCGCGCAACTGAACACCAAGGTGGTTGTGCTTTCCTAACGAGTTTGCGGGAAAATGCCGCCGCGCCACTGGTTTTATAGGCGCGAACAAGGTGCATTTCATGACTCAATTCGTTCCACTGCTGAAACGGTTCGCCAAGGACGAAAGCGGCGTTTTTGCTGTGCTGTTCGGCCTTATGGCCATCGTGCTGATCGCGCTGGGGGGCGCGACGGTGGACTATGTGTCGCTCGAGCAGACCCGGCAACGCGCGCAACTGGCGCTGGACGCAGCTGCGTTGGCGCTGCAGCCGGAGATCTTCAAGCCCAGCTATGACCAAAACGTGGTGAGGGCCTCCGCGTTGGCGCTGGTCAAGGAGCATGTGGCCGACACACGGGTGGTGGACAGCATCGAAATCACCGATGTGGTGGCCGACCCGGTCGAAGGTTCGCTCTATTTTCGGGGCAATTTCACCATGCCCACCATGTTCGTGCGACTGGTAGGCGTCGAGCAGATCGGGGCCAGTTTCTTTGCCGAAGCAACCCGCAAGAAGCTGGCGCTCGAGGTGATCATGGTGCTCGACAATTCCGGGTCGATGTCCAGGGAAAGCCGCATGACCAATCTGGTGGCGGCGGCAAAATGCGCCACCAATATCCTGATGTACACCGACACGGTCGACAGCGGAAACACCTGCGTAGCCGCGCCCGGTGCCACGCTGGTCGAGGACGTCAAGGTCGGGATCGTGCCCTTCACCATGTATGTCAATGTGGGCGCCGGCAATGCCACTGCGAGCTGGATAGACCGATATGGCAATTCCGTCATTGGCAATGACAATATGGACAATGACGATGACGACAGCACCGGCGCACTGAGCCTACCGGGCTATAGCTTTCCCAACAGCTTTGAACTGTTTGCAGCGACGGGAGAGGCCTGGCGCGGCTGCGTGGTGGCGCGGCCGCATATCAAGACTGGTACGACCCCATCGGAGTATCTGGACACCGACGATACCGCGCCTACGACGGGGAACACGCTTTTTGCGCCGCTGTTCTCGCCCGACATGGTCGATGGCGTTGGCGCCAACAGCTACATCAATGACAGTCCGGCCATTTGTGACCGGCCGGCCCAAGGCTCGACAACCTGCAGCCAAAGCCAGACCAGAACCTGTAATCGGTGGGGATGTACCGGTGCAACAACGCAACCGGCCCAAACCGTCGGACCCACCAATTTCCTGAATACTTCGAAGTTCGCCAAGGGGATTTATGGAGCGCATGCTGACAGCTGCAGTTGCCGCAGCTGGAGCTCATGGTCCAACTGGTCGGGCGGCACCGATCAGACCCGTACCCGGAGCTGCGTCGGAGGGGGCTATGTTCCTGAAGGGTTGAGCGATCGCGAACTGCAGGAACGCGTGTGCAAATACTACGCCGGGGTGAGCGGCAGCTCGTTTTCGCGCGGGCCCAATGCCGATTGTACGCGCACGGCCATCTTGCCGCTGACGGACAATCCGGCAACCGTGATCAGCACGATCGACAGCATGCAGGCCGAAGGTGGCACCAACATCCATATGGGCACCATCTGGGGCTTCCGCGCCCTGTCGCCGACTGCGCCCTTCACCGAAGGCGGGCCTTATGACCAAGCGACCAGCAAGGTCATGATCATCATGACCGACGGCGAGAACACGGCCTATAATCTGTCCAGTCACTGCGGCTCGACACAACGTTCGCTGAACGGCAATTGCTACCACTCCGCCTATGGCTTCCAGTACAATTCGAGCAATTCGTCGAACACCACCACCAGCGGCGGCAACATTGCGCGCATGGGCAATCCCAACAATGTGAACAACAGCACGCTGGTCGCGGAAATGAACCAGCGCACGCTCGACAGCTGCACCAATGCCAAGGCCACAGGCATCTCGATCTACACGATCGGCCTGGCCACCGACACCGTTTCGCAGAGCACGCCGGAAACCGTGCGCGCCATGCTGACCAATTGTGCGACCGTGGCCGCGAATGCGAAATTTCCCACTTCGCCGAGCCAGCTCAAGTCGACATTCGAGGAAATTGCCAACGACCTCTCGGCCCTGCGTCTGGCCCGGTAGTGGCTGGATAGCATTAAGAGGGAGGTGGTACCGCCTCCCCGGATTGAACGGGGGACCTCTAGATCCACAATCTAGCGCTCTAACCAACTGAGCTAAGGCGGCAGGAACCGCAACGGAGCACCGCCCGGGGGCGGCATCCGAAAGCGGGCGGAACATAGGTCGAGATGATCGCTATGACAAGCACCGATTTTGCACTGTGGACAGAGCGCCGAAAAGCCCCTGTCCACGGCGAATTTGGCCGGGCCCGTGACCAATCGTTAGGAAAGGGTACTTAACCATTGCCCTCGATTGGACCTGGCCGCCGCACGGTCGGGGTGGATTCGCCCGCCGCCGCACTATATTGAAGAACACTTAAGGAACTTCGGACGTTTGTGCCGGAATGGCACAGACCAACGACGTCGCGACCAGACAAAGGCAGTCCATGGATGACCGCTGGAACACATTGCCCGATGCGCGCCGCGTGCAGCAGCATGCGGCTGATTCACGTCCGGCATGGCTCTGGTCCCAGGACGGGCGCCGCCTCATCTGGTCCAATGCGGCTGCCGGACTGTTCCTGGCCAAGGTCAAGAAATATGGGCTGAAGCGCGCAGCGCCCGCCGTGCCGATCAAGGGACAGGTGGCGCGCATTGTCCGGCTAGGTTCGACCGGCCGCACCAGCCTGGCGCGCATTCAGTTCCTGGCCGGGGAGAAGCCGGCGTCGGCGACCTGCGCGGCCACCCCGCTGGTTTGGGAGAATGGCGAGCCGGTGCTGCTCATCGTGGGGGTCGACCCCATTCCGGCGGATGTGCTGGAGGCAGCGGGCGACGCAAATACTGCCGTGGCTCCGGGCGAAGCGGGAGCGGCGCAGGACGAGCAGGCCGAAGACGTGGTCAACGTGGTCAACGCCGACGGTCGCGCAGAGGAACTGCCCGCCATAGAAGACGAGGCAGCACCTGTCGTTGCGATCCAGACCACACCCATTGCGGCGGACGAAGCCTATACGCGCGAGTTGCAGAACTGGCAGGACGGCGACGCCGAAACGGCTTACGAACCGGCCGAGCCGCATCGTCCTGACCCGGAACAGGATCATCCGGAACGCTGGTCAGACCCGCAGGACGACGGACCGGGTGAGACGCCCGAACCCGATTCCGCCGTGCCGGCCGGTATCTTCGAGGCGATTGCCGCCATCCAGACGGAACAGAGCCTGCAGGGCGAGCGCGACGCGCTGGAGGGGGATGCCGGCGCAGAGGATGCAGCCGAGGCCGCGCAGGAAGGTCAGGTCTCGGACTCGCATCGGTTGAGTGCGCTGGTGGACCGGCTCGCCGAGGACGAGGCATTGTACGCCCCCCTGACGGAGGCCGATGACACACCGCCGGTCGCAGCTGTGGACCAGAGCGCGGAACCAGAGGCTGACCCGATCGAAAAGATAGTGACTACCTTCTACAAGGTCACGGGCCGCGGCTTTACCCCAGCGCAGGGCAGTGGCGAGGCCGCCGAGCCGGCACCGGAAGACGAGATGCAACCCGATCCGGAAACGGTGGAGCGGGTGTCGCGCTACAATTTCGATGAGCTGTCGCGCATTCTCAATGACCGGGTGGGCGAGCGGAACCAGCAGGTCAGCGAGCCGTCGGCGTCCGCCGCGCCGCCCAGCACTCTACCGGCCAGCGGATCGGGCGCCCTGGTCAATCTGGGGGGCGAAACGCTTGTGCTCAACCGGCTGCCCCTGGGGATTCTGGTGTTCCGCGACCAGCAGGTGCTGTTTGCCAACCGCGCGATTACCGAAATGGTGGGCTATGACTCCGTGGAGAGCCTGCGGCAGGCCGGGCTGAGCGCCATCTTTCCGGTGTTGGGGGCCGAGGGCCAGGAGGCGGGACCGGTCAACCATCTGGTTCAGCGCGATGGCACGCTGGTGCCGGTGACAGCGCGACTGCAGTCGATCTCCTGGCATGGGCGCCCTGCCCTGATGCTGTCGGCCAGCACGACCGAGGTCCGCACCGGCCACGAGGAGGCAGTGAAGGCCTTTGCCGAGACCTTTGCCGATATCCGCGGCGACGGCTTTGTCGATGCCAATCGCAACGGTATGGTGAGCGCGGCCAGTGCATCAGCAACCTCGCTTCTGGGCGGCGGGAAGGTGATGACCGGGCGACCGCTAACCTCGCTTGTCGGGCAGGATGACGCGGTTGCGCTGCGGGCCTTTCTTGAGCGGCCGGCCCGCTTTGCCGAAACCGCCCGGCCGTGCCTCACATTGCGATCTGCGGATGGCAGGGCCGACATCCTGTTGTTCGCACTGGGCCAGGCCGGAGTCGTTTCGGGCTATTTCGGCCTGGTAAAACCGCGTGAGACCAGTCCCGCCCGGGTTGGATCGGCCAACGACATCGACCCGGCGCTACTGGGCAGGATCAGCCGTGGCGTGCGCCGCCCTCTCAATACCATTATAGGTTTTTCCGACATCATCCGGTCCAAGGCCTTTGGCGAACTCGATAATGAGCGATATGCCGCCTATGCCGACGACATTGCCCAGGCCGGGCAGGAAATTTCGGCGCTGGTGGACGAGCTGGATGACTATGCGCGGTTGCGCGACGGACGCTATCTGCCGCAGCGCGCGAGCCTGGATCTGACGGATCTTTTGGAGCAATGCGTGCGGCGCATCCGCGGCCAGGCCAATGGCGCCAGGGTGATTGTGCGCAATGCGATTTCCGAGATGCTGCCGCGCGTGACGGCTGACCGAGCCTCACTGGCGCAGGCCGTGTTGAACCTTCTGGCCAGCGCCATCGACCAGACGCCAATGGGGGGCGCGGTGGTGATTTCTGCCCAGCGGCATGATGATGGCTCGATTGCCATTCATGTGCGGGACAGCTCGATCAACGCGGTGGATATGGCCGAGAGATTCGTGGTGTTCCGCGATGGTGTGGGGCGCAATGGGCGGATGCTGGCGCCGATCCGCTCGAGCGTGGGCCTGGCGTTGACCCGGTCGCTGCTCGCGGTCAATGCGGTGTCACTGTCTGTGGATCCGGCAGGACCGGAGGGCATGCTGTTCACGCTTAAAATACCCGCAGATCTGGTCGACGAGCGGCCAATAATCAAAAATGCCGAGGAAGCCGAGTAGCGAGCGCTACGCAAGGACGGCCCCCTGGGCTATATCTGGCTATCGTCAGGCTACCTCTGGAGGAGACCACCATGACTGCACGCAAGATCCTGGCGCTCACGGTGGCAGGCCTGATGCTGGCGGCGGGGCCTGCCCTGGCGCAGCCAACCGAAATCCGTATCGGGGTGGCCCTTGAACCACCGGCGCTCGACCCGACCGCCGGCGCTGCCGAAGCCATCGACGTGGTGGTGTATCAAAATGTTTTTGAGGGCCTGGTCAGCATTGATGAGACCGGAGCGGTTCAGCCGGGCCTGGCGGAGAGCTGGACAATTTCCGAGGACGGACTGACTTATGAGTTCGCGCTCAATGAGGGTGTGACCTTCCACGACGGCACGGCCCTCGATGCCGAGGACGTCAAATTCACCTTTGACCGCTTGCTGGCCGAAGACAGCGTGAATGCGCAGAAGACGCTTTATGCACCCATTTCCGGGGTGAATGTGATCGACCCGATGACGGTGGAATTTACCCTGTCGCGGCCGGATGGATTGTTCCTGTTCAATCTGGGGCGCGGCGATGCGGTGATCGTGGCGCCGGAAAGCGCGGAGAACAATGGCGCCGAGCCCATCGGCACGGGTCCCTTTGCCTTCATTCAGTGGGATCGCGGCAGCCGGGTGGTGCTGGAACAATACGGGCCTTATTGGGGCGAAAAGCCTGCCCTGACCAAGGCCACCTATGTGTTCATCTCCGACACGGCGACGCTCACCAATGCGCTGCTGGCCGGCGATGTGGATGGAACCAATAATTTCGCGGCCGAGGCACTGGCGGTGTTTGAGAACAATCCGCAGTTCAAGGTGCTGGTGGGATCGACCGAGGGCGAAACGATCCTGGCCACCAATAACAGGAAACAACCGTTCTCTGATCTCAAGGTTCGTCAGGCGATGGCGCATGCGCTGGACCGGCAGGAGATCATCGAGGGAGCAACCTATGGCTATGGCGTGCCGATCGGCACGCATTTTGCGCCGCACCATCCCTATTATCTCGAGCTGACCGACACCTATCCGCATGATCCGGAGGCGGCGCGGGCGTTGCTGGCCGAGGCAGGCCACGCGGAAGGGTTCTCCGCGACGCTGAAGCTGCCGCCGGTGGCCTATGCGCGCTTGTCGGGCCAGATCATTGCCAGCCAGTTTGCCGAAGTGGGGATCGAGCTCGAGCTGATCAACATGGAATGGGCGCAGTGGCTGGAAGATGTGTTTGCCAACAAGGATTTCGACCTGACCATCATCAGCCATGTCGAGCCGTTCGATATTGGCATCTATGCCAACCCCGACTACTACTTCGGCTATGACAACGCGCAAGTTCAGGCCCTCAACGAGGCGCTCAACGCCACGACTGACGAGGCCGAACGCCTGGAGATCGCGCAGGAAATCCAGACCATCATCGCGCGGGACGCCGTCAATGGCTACCTGTTCGAACTGGCCCAGACCGGGGTGTGGAACGCCAAGCTCGAAGGCATGTGGCAGAATGCGCCTGTGGAGGGTGTGGTGCTGCGCGATATCCGCTGGGTGGAATAACTTTATCCCCGCCAAAGCCCCCCACCTAACCTCCCCCCAATGGGGGGAGGGACTGGTCGGCGTGTGCTATAGATTTCAGGTTCTAACGCGAAAGCGCCCCTCCCCCTGGCGGGGGGAGGCCGGGTGGGGGGTGTCTTTCACATGACCCTCTTCCTCGTCCGCCGCATTGCCGGGTTTGCGGCCACACTATTCGTGGCGGCGCTGATCATCTTCCTGTTGCTCGACCTGCTGCCCGGCGATCCGGCGCGGTTCGTTCTGGGGATCAATGCCAGCCCTGAGGCTGTCGCCGCGCTGAGGCTGCAGATGGGGCTCGATGCGCCCGCGCTTGAGCGGTTCCTGGCCTGGGTCGGGGGCATGCTGGTGGGCGATTTCGGGCTCTCGACCACGCAAAGGCTGCCGGTCGCCGAGCTGATCGCCGAGCGCATGGCGGTGACGCTGCCGCTGGCCCTGATCGCCATGGTAGTTTCGGTAGTGGTCGGACTTCCGATCGGCATTCTGGCGGCAATGCGGCGCGGCAAGGCGACCGACACCGCGCTAATGATACTGGCGCAGACCGGGGTGGCGATCCCCAATTTCTGGTTCGGCATGCTGCTGACGCTGGTCTTTGCGGTGGGATTGCGCTGGTTGCCCACCGGGGGTTTTGTGCCCTGGCACGAGGATGCGGGGGCAGCGGCGCGCGCGCTGATCCTGCCGGGGCTGGCGCTGGCCCTGCCGCAAGCCTCCATTCTGGCTCGGGTAATGCGCACGGCGCTGGTGGACGTGACGGAACAGGACTTCATCCGCACGGCGCGGGCCAAGGGCCTGACCAAAGGAGAGGCGATCTGGCGGCATGGCGTGCGCAATGCGCTTTTGCCTGTGCTGACTATTCTGGGCCTGCAATTTGCCTATCTGATCGCCGGCACCGTCATCGTGGAGAATGTGTTCTTCCTGCCCGGCCTGGGCCGACTGATCTTCACCGCGATTTCCGAGCGTGATCTGGTTCTGGTGCGGGGGGCAACAATCGTGCTGGTGGTCGTCACCACGGCCACGATGCTGATCGTCGACATGGCCTATGCTCTGGTCGATCCGCGGCTGAAGGGGCGTGACGCATGAATTGGCGGCAAATCCTGCGACATCCGAGCCTGGCTGTCGGACTGACGGCGGCAGCCATGTTTGCCCTGTTGGGCCTGGTGTCGCTGTGGTGGACGCCCTACCCCATCGAGCAGATCAGCATTGCCCGGCGCTTCCTGGGACCAACAGCGGATCATTGGCTGGGCACCGACCATCTGGGCCGGGACATGCTATCACTGGTCATGCGGGGTACATTGACCAGCTTTGTCGTGGCGGCGCTGGGCGTGCTGATCGGCGTTGGACTCGGTGTGCCGCTTGGGTTGGCCGCGGTGGCCTGGGGCGGGCTGGTGGAATGGCTAGTGCTGCGCTTTTCAGACCTGACCTTTGCCTTTCCCGCGGTGATCGTGGCCATTCTGATCGCGGCGCTGGCGGGACCTGGGGAAACCAATGCCATTGTCGCTATCGGCATCTTCAACATTCCCGTGTTTGCCAGGGTGGCGCGGGGCGGCGCGCTGGCCATCGCCACACAGGATTACGTCGCCGCCGCCCGGCTTGCGGGGCTAGGCAATGCCGCCATCGCTGCGCGGCATTTGCTGCCTAACATCATGAGCCTTCTGATCGTGCAAGGCACAATCCAGCTCTCACTCGGCATCCTGGCCGAAGCGGGGCTGAGCTATATCGGGCTGGGTACGCAGCCGCCGGCAACGAGCCTGGGGCTGATGCTGCGCGACGCGCAGAGCCTGTTTTTGATCCACCCCAGCCTGAGCGTGGTGCCCGGGTTGACCATTGTGCTGATCGTGATTGCGCTCAACATTGCCGGCGACGGACTGCGCGACGCCATCGACCCGCGCCTGCGTCATCAAGGACTGAACCATGGCGCTGGTTGAGATAGAGCACCTCAGCATCCGCTTTGAGGGGACGCCGGCCGTTTCGGATCTCTTCCTCAGGATCGAGAGCGGCGAGCGTTTTGGCATTATCGGGGAAAGCGGCTCAGGCAAGTCGCTGACTGCGCTCTCGATTGCCGGGTTGTTGCCCGAATCGGCGCGGGTGAGCGGCAACGTATCGTTCGACGGCGCGCCGTTGCCAGCGGACGAAACCAAACTGGCGCGTCTCAGGGGCAAACGGATCGGCATGGTATTTCAGGAGCCCATGACGGCGCTCAATCCGCTAATGACGATCGGCGCGCAGATCGAGGAAGCCATCACGCTGGCGGAGGTTGCCGAGGTGATGGCGGTGGTGTTGCCAAAGCTGATGGAGGAGGTGGGGCTGGCGCCCGGGCATGTCGGGCGCTATCCGCATCAGCTTTCGGGTGGCCAGCGGCAGCGCGCCATGATCGCCATGGCGCTGGCCAGTCAACCCGAGCTGATGATCGCCGACGAGCCGACGTCAGCGCTGGATGCCATCACCCAGCGCACGGTGCTCGACCTGATCTCGGACATCTGCAAGCGCCGGAACATGACCCTGCTCTTCATCAGCCATGACATCAGGGCCATTGCGAGGCTGTGCTCACGTGTCGGCGTGATGCATGGGGGCAGGCTGGTGGAGGAAGGAAGCACCGAAACCATCTTCAAGGTCCCGCAGGCCGACTACACGCGCAAGCTCCTGGCCGCCAGCCGGATAGAACGTCGCCGGGCCACTCCCCCGGAGAGCCGGCCGGACGAAGTTCCGATCCTTGAGACGAAGCGGCTCAGCCGTGTCTATCGGCAGGGTGGTCTGTGGCCTTGGCGCGACGCCCCGGCGCGGGCCGTTGATGGGGTCGACTTGAGCATCGCTGCCGGGGAATGCGTGGCGCTGGTGGGGCCGTCGGGTTGCGGCAAGACCACGCTGGCGCGGATGATTGTGGGGCTCGATGATGCAAGCACCGGGCAACTGGTGTTCGATGGGATGCCCTATCGGGGTCGGGATTTGCCGCCGCGGTTGCGGGCCGGCACATCGCTGGTGTTCCAGGACCCGTTCAGCAGTTTTGACCCGCGCATGACCATTGGCGCGTCGCTGGGCGAGCCGCTGCATCTGCTGGGTCGAATGGCGCGCGAAGAGCGCGCGGCGCGACTGGCAGAGGCGATTGAGGCGGTTGGGCTCGGTGCGGCGATGCTGGAGCGCTATCCGCACGAATTTTCCGGCGGACAGCGCCAGCGCCTGGCCATTGCCCGAGCCTTGGTCACCCGGCCGCGCCTGGTGGTGCTGGATGAACCGGTCTCGGCGCTGGATATGTCGGTTCGCGGCGAGGTGCTCGGTCTGCTATCGCGGCTTCAGCAAGAGCATGGCCTGACCTATCTCATCATCAGCCACGATCTCGACATGGTCGCGGCCATGGCTGACCGGGTGCTGGTGATGGAAAAGGGACGTATTGTCGAAGAGGGTGCGCCTGAACGGCTGTTTGCACAGCCGCAACATGCGCTGACCAAAGCACTCGTCGCTGCCCGGCTACCGGAGATCGCGGCCTGAGACGGGCGCTAATTGGGTTTGTGCAGCAAATGGAGCAGCACGGCGGTGCGGGCAATCACCATGGGCATGTTCTCATGCATCTCGTCGAACTCTGCCCATTCCTCGTCGCCCGCTGTATCGTCGGGACGGGTATCGGGCTGAGCCAGCATCAGGGCAGATGCCAGTCCCATGGCGGCTTCTCCCCGGATGTCGCTCTCGGTATCGCGCAACAGATCGTCCCAGGCCTCGAAGCGCAAGAGCATGGCCTGCTGAAAGCCAGCGATCCACACCTCCCAGATGATGTCGTCGCTCTCTTCGTCCACCTCGAACAGCGGCGCATAGGCATCGGCGGCCAGTTCGGCATTGATTTCGGCCAGTCGCGTCTCGATCAGAGCGGCAATTTCCTCGCTGCCGCTGCGCAGGACGCCGCGTTCATCGGTCAACCAGTCAAAAGGCCACCATTCCCCATTGGCAACGGGCTCGGGGCCGACCGCCAGGCAACAGAGGAACCCGTCCAATTCCGAAAGCAGCATGGACTGCTCTCCGACCTCATCGAGAAGCTGTTCAAGCCGAAGCAGCGATGGCGAAAGTTCGGCGTATTCCTGTTCCATGCAAAAAAGGTCCTGACGGTTCTCAATCCCTCAGGACCCTACAGGATTAGCGCGCGTTGTGCAGCAGGCCCTGAAAGGCGCGATAGCTGGATTTAGGAGTGCGCTTCTGGGTCTCGTAGTCGACATGGACGAGACCGAAACGCTTGTTGTAGCCCTCCGCCCACTCGTAATTGTCGAGCAGCGACCAGGCAAAATAGCCCCGCACATCGGCACCAGCCTCGCGCGCGGCGAGCACGGCCTTGAGGTGGTCCTCGTAGTATTTGGTGCGGCGCGGATCGTTGTCGCCCTCGACTTCGGCCATGCCGTTCTCGGTGACGTAGATCGGCAGCTTGGTGTAGTCATTGGAGACGCGGACCAGCAGGTCGGTGAGACCCTGCGGGTAGATTTCCCAACCGATATCGGTCTTTTCCAGCGGCCCCTTGACCTGCTCGGCGGGGCGGCCAGGTTCGGAAGAGGCCTGATATAGACCGCGCGTGTAGTAGTTGATGCCCAGCCAATCGAGCGGGCGGGAGACCACCGCCATATCGTCCTGATAATTGGCCGGCAGATAGGGCGCAAGCCAGTCCGTCATTTCCCTGGGATACTGGCCCTTGAGGACACCGCCGAGATACCAGCGATTGAAGACGGCATCACCAAAATTGGCTGCAGTCTTGTCCGCTTCGCTCTCGCTGGCGGGCTCGGATTTTTCGAGATTGAGCACGATGCCCAGATTTTTTGCGCCGGCGGCCCGGAGCGCATCTATGGCCGTGCCATGGGCAAAGAGCACGTGATGCATGGCCCGGGCAGCGGCGCGCAGGTCGCGATAGCCGGGGGCATGCACACCTAGGAAGTGACTGAGAAAAGCCACGCACCAGGGCTCGTTGATAGTCGCGGTGGATAGGAGGCGATCACCGAACTTTTTGGCAATCAGCGTGGCATAGTCGGCGAACCAGTTGGCGATGTCGCGGTTCATCCAGCCGCCGCGATCCTGCAGGGTCGAGGGCAAATCCCAGTGATAGAGCGTGGCATAAGGCTTGATACCGCGCTCAAGCATGCCGTCGAGCAGACGATCATAAAAATCGACGCCTGCCTGGTTGATGGCACCGGTGCCCTCGGGGATGAGGCGCGGCCAGGCGAAGGAGAAGCGGTATGCATCGAACCCGCCGTCGCGGATCAGGTCGAGGTCCTGTGGCCAGAGTTCGTAGTGGTTGCACGCGTTCAGGCCGGTGTCGCCATTGTGGACATTGCCGGGCGTCGCCGCAAAAGTGTCCCAGATGGATGTGCCGCGCCCGTCGCCCTGCCCGCCTTCAATCTGATAGGCGGCGGTGGCCACGCCAAAGGTGAAATCGGAGCCGAAATCGCGGCGATCAAACGAGAACATATCCCCTCCATGCGGGCATTTTACCCTTGTGGGGAAGGCCGATAACATTCACGCGGGAGGTTATGCAATCGATTTCAGCAATCGATTTAAATGGTGTACGTGCCTCAGACCCACAGATGCAGATCAGGAAATGCTGGCTACGAGCCGATGCGCGATCAGGCGGTATGCCTTGGCTTCGGCGCCATCGGGCTCCGTCACCAGTGGCGGTGTACCGGCATCGGAGCCCTCGCGGATCGACATGACCAGAGGGACAGGGCCCAGGAAAGGAATTTCGAGACGCTCCGCGGCCTTCTCGGCGCCGCCGGTGCCGAAGATGTCGTAGCGATTGCCGGTGTCCGGAGCGATGAAATAGCTCATGTTCTCGACCAGGCCGAGCACCGGCACGGACATGCGGCGCAGCATGTCGATGGCTTTTTGCGCATCGATCAGCGCGAGATCCTGCGGGGTGGAGACAATGACCACGCCATCGACAATGGTCTGCTGGAACAGCGCAATATGGATGTCACCTGTGCCAGGGGGGAGATCGATGATGAGACAGTCGAGCCCGCCCCAATCGGTCTCGCGCAGGAGCTGGCGCAAGCCCGAGGTGGCCATGGGGCCGCGCCAGACCACAGCCTGACCGGGCACCAGCATGGAGCCGATGGACATGACCTTGAGGCCGAAGGCGTCATGCGGGGTGAAGATGCCGTCGTCACGGATTGCCGGCTTGCCCTCAATGCCAAGCAGCTTGGGGATGGACGGTCCATAAAGATCGGCGTCGAGCACGCCGACTTTCAGGCCCTCGGCGGCAAGCGAGAGCGCGATATTGACGGCGGTGGTCGACTTGCCCACGCCACCCTTGCCGGAGCCGACAGCGATGATGCGCTTGACGCCATCGACACGCGTCTTGCCCTGCGGCTGGGCCGCACCGTGTCCGAACTTGGGCGCGTTGGATTTCTCTGCGGTCAGTGACACCATGACCTTGCGGGGGCCGCCCAGCGCCTGGGCGCGCTTTTGGGCCTCTTCGCGTGCCGGCCCGAATGCAGCTTCCATGCCCGGGGCCACGGCGATTGCAAAGGCAATGGCGCCGGGTGTGACAATGATATCGGACAGGCCGCCATAGCTGGCAAGATCACCGCCGCCGGGGATTTCGACGTCGGCAAGTGCAGTCTTGATCTGGGCGGCGAGATCAGCGTCGGCCATGCGGAGTTCCCAAAAGAAAAGACCCCACCCCGAACTTGTCGAAGGGCGGGGTCTGAATGCGGCGCGAAAGCCCTTTACAGGATCGACTGGCCGGTGGCCTTCCAATCCTTGAGGAAGCCTTCGATGCCCTTGTCCGTCAGCGGGTGCAGAGCCAGCTTCTTGATGACGTCCGGCGGGATGGTGGCGACGTCAGCACCGGCGAGAGCCGCCTGGGTGACGTGGTTGGCCGAACGGATCGAGGCGGCCAGAATCTGGGTCTCGAACTGGTAGTTGTCGTAGATGGTGCGGATGCTTTCGATCAGCTCCATGCCGTCGATATTGATGTCGTCGAGGCGGCCAATAAAGGGCGAGATATAGGTCGCGCCAGCCTTGGCAGCCAGCAGCGCCTGATTGGCGGAGAAGCAGAGCGTGACGTTGGTCTTGGTGCCCTTTTCCTTAAAGTACTTGGTAGCCTTGAGGCCATCCAAAGTCAGGGGCAGCTTGATGACAACGTTGGACGCGATCTTGGCCAGGGTTTCGCCCTCGGCAACCATGCCGTCATATTCGAGCGACGCGACTTCGGCCGAAACCGGGCCGGGGACGATGTCGCAAATCTCGGCAATCACTTCCTTGAAGTCGCGGCCAGATTTGGCAATCAGCGACGGGTTGGTGGTCACGCCGTCGAGCAGCCCGGTATCGTGAAGCTCCTTGATGGCGGCGGTATCTGCAGTGTCGACGAAGAACTTCATCGTTCCCTCCTAAAAACTCGAATTCTGTCTGGCGCTTAGACCAGATTTAGACATGGCCGCGGGTTGCCGCAAGCCACTGGATCAGCGAATGGCGGCCAAAACGGCTTCGGCCAGATCGCCAACGCGATCTTCCGGGATGCCGGCAACATTGATGCGACTATCCGAAGTCATATACACCCCATTTTCGGCCTTAAGATGATCAACCGCCTCGACCGGGAGGCCGAGCAGCGAAAACATGCCGCGGTGATCGGCTACGAAGTCAAAATCGCTTGAGTTCGAGCGCTCGCGAATGGCTGCAGCCAGCTTTTCGCGCAACACGATCATGCGATTGCGCATCTCGGCCAGCTCGGCCTCCCATTCAGCACGCAGGTCTGCGTCCTCGAGAATGGTGCGGATGATCTCGGCACCATGATCGGGCGGCTGTGAATAGGCGCCGCGAATGATGTTGAGGAGCTGGGAGTTGGTCACGTCGGCCTGCTCGCCATCGCGGGCGACGAGAATGGCGGCGCCAATGCGCTCACGATATAGACCGAAATTCTTCGAGCCGGAAAAGGCGATCAGCGCTTCGGGAACCGAGGCAAGTATCTGGCGGGTGCCATAGGCGTCGGGCTCGATACCATCGCCGAAGCCGAGATAGGCCAGATCGATGAAGGGCAGTGCGCCGGTGCGGGCGAGACTTGCGGCCACCTGGTCCCACTGTTCGTTGTTGAGATTGGCGCCGGTGGGGTTGTGGCAGCACCCATGCAGCAGAGCGACATCGTCCGGACCAAGCTTGTCGAGCGCGGCCAGCATCTCATCGAACTTCACTGCGCGGGTGGCGGGATCGAAATAGGGGTAAGTGGCTACCTTGAGGCCCGAGCCGATGGCGATGGGGTTGTGGTTGGCCCAGGTGGGATCGGAAACATGGACCGTGGCGCCGGGACGGGCGCGATTGACCAGTTGCATCAACACCCAGAGCGAGCCGGTGCCACCGGGAGCTTGGGCGACGCGAACGCGGGCCCGATCCACGCTATCAGCCAACACAAGATCGAGTACGGCGGCGCCGAAACCCTTGTTGCCGGCGATGCCGAGATAGGACTTGGTCTTCTCGTTCGAAAGCATGCGCTCTTCGGCCTTGCGGACCGAGGACATGATCGGCGTTACGCCTTTTTCGTCCTTATAGACACCGACGCCGAGGTCGATCTTGGTGGGGCGGGAGTCGGCAGCGTATTCGCCCATAAGCGCCAGAATCTTGTCGCCAGGGGCCTTGGAGAGGGTTTCGAACATTTTTTCCGAAGATCCGGTGAGAAGGCGCGGCCTTTATAGGCCGCATGGGATAATTTGCAAATTGAGCGCTAGCGCTTAACGCCGGATTTCTCCAGCTCCGCTGTCAGTTGCGGCAGGATTTCGAAGAGATCGCCGATCAGGGCCACATCGGCGATCTTGACGAGTGGCGCTTCCGGATCGGTATTGATAGCGATGATCTTCTTGGCGCCCTGAATGCCGGCGAGATGCTGCAGCGCCCCCGAAATGCCGACAGCGATATAGAGATCCGGCGCGATGATCTTGCCGGTCTGACCAACCTGCCAGTCATTGGGAGCATAGCCGGCATCGACGGCGGCGCGGGTGGCGCCGACAGCTGCACCCAGCGTCTTGCCGAGGGCTTCGACAAGTTTGAAACCTTCCGCAGACCCAACCGAGACGCCGCCACCTACCACTATCTGCGCGGTTGAAAGATCGGGAATATCGCTTTGGGTGCGATGGGCGGCGATGAAGCGGGCAGCAGAGGCGATATCGGTATCGAGCGTTTCAACCGGCGCTGCGTTGCTCGACGCTGCCGGGCGGAAGGCAGAAGCGCGGAAGGTCAGCACATGTTTTTGCTGCGGGTCGGTGACGGTTTCGAGCGCATTGCCGGCATAGATGGGCCGGACGAAGCAATTGGCGCCTTCGATGGCGACGATGTCGGTGACCGGCTGGATGTCGAGTTTGGCGGCGAGGCGCGGCATGACATCCTTGCCCGTGGTCGAGGCTGAGGCGGCAATGACCTTATAGCCTTCGGCCAGGCTGGTGAGCAGATCGGCAAGGCCGTCAGCCAGCAAGGCCTCCTTGGCGTGGAGAACCTTGGCGACGCCCGCAATAGTTGCGGCCTGATCGGCAGCAGCGCGAGGGCCAGGGACCAGGATGTCGACCGGGCCGAGTTGAGCTGCGGCGGCAGCAATCCGGGCGGTGGAGGCTGAAAGGGCGCCATTGTCGAGCTCGGCGAGAAGCAGAACGCTCATCAGATGGCCTCCATCTCGTTGACATCAGAGACGATGATGCCGGCCAGTTCGGATACCGTGCCAACGCTCGCTCCCGCAGTCCGCTCAGGCGGGGGCGAGACCTTCTCGACCGTGAGGCGGGGGCTGAGATCGACGCCGAACTCGGCCACAGGGCGCACGGCCAACGGTTTGGAGCGCGCCTTCATCACCATGGGCAGGGCAGCGTTGCGCGGCGTGTTGAGACGCAGATCGGCGGTAACGATGGCGGGGAGCGGCAAGGCGATGGTCTCGCGGCCCGAATCCACTTCGCGGGTGACTTCGAGGGCATTGCCTTCGAGTTTGATTTCGGAGGCGAAGGTGGCCTGGGGCCGGTTCGTCAGGGCGGCGAGCATCTGGCCGACATGATTGCTGTCATCGTCCACGGCCTGTTTGCCGAGTAGAACCAGATCGGGCTGTTCTTCCTCGACCACCTTGGCCAGGAGCTTGGCGATGACCAGGGTTTCGAGCGGCTGATCGGCCTCGACCAGAATGCCGCGATGGGCGCCCATGGCCAGTGCGGTCAGGATGGCATCATTGGACTGCTTGGGCCCGATGGAAACAATGACGATCTCGTCGGCCGCCCCTGCCTCTGCCAGTTGCACCGCCGCTTCCACGGCGTGCTTGCAGAAGGGGTTCATGGACATGCGAACGCCATTGGTCTCGACACCCGATCCATCGGGCCGGACCCGGATGCGGACATTGTGATCGACCACGCGTTTGACCGCGACGAGAATTTTCATAGCCAACCTTTTCTGGGCTATCCCCGGGAGTTGGCGGCTTTCTGACAAAAAGGCCCGAAAGGAGCAAGGCGCGGCGGGGGAATATCGGTTCGGTCTGGCGCGAAATGTTGGAAAGAGTGCCCACGCTTCCCGGCGCGACATGGTGTGGAGTTGACTGCCGAGGCCCGGACGGAGACATTGCGGCCTTCCTTCCCGAGTCCCGGATTGTTGCATGCCCGTTCTCAACCGCGTTGCCGAATTCCAGCCTGAAATTGCCGCCTGGCGGCAGGATTTTCATGCCCATCCCGAGCTGCTGTTCGATGTGCACCGGACGGCCGGCATCGTGGCGGACAAGCTCAAGTCGTTCGGCTGCGATGAGGTGGTGACCGGCATCGGCGGCACGGGTGTTGTGGCGGTGATCAAGGGGCGCGGTACAGGCGAGCGCATGATCGGGCTGCGCGCCGATATGGACGCGCTGCCGATGACGGAAAAGACCGGGCTGCCGCACGCTTCCACACACGAAGGCCGGATGCATGCCTGCGGTCATGACGGGCACACAGCCATGCTGCTGGGAGCGGCGAAATATCTGGCGGAAACGCGCAATTTCGATGGGCGCGTGGCGCTGATCTTCCAGCCGGCCGAAGAGGGCGGCGGTGGCGGCAAGGTGATGCTGGATGACGGGCTACTCGACAGGTTCGACATCGCCGAAGTCTATGGTATGCACAATTGGCCGGGAATGCCGGTGGGCACCTTCGGCATCCGAACGGGCGGCATCATGGCGGCCACCGACCGCTTCTATGTCGACATTGTCGGCAAGGGCGGGCATGCGGCCCGACCCCATGCCACGATCGACCCGATCATTGTCGCAGCCCAGATGGTGACGGCGCTGCAGACCATTGTGTCGCGCAATCTCGATCCACTGGACAGCGCCGTACTCAGCGTCACCATGGTCGAGGCTGGCGAGGCCGACAATGTGATCTCGCGCACGGCCAAGATCATCGGCACGGTGCGGACGCTCGATGGCGGCGTGCAGGACTTCATCGAAGCGCGGCTGGCCGAGTTCGTCCCGCAATTCGCCCGCAGCTTTGGCGCGGAGGCCAGCGTGCGCTATGCACGGGGTTACCCGGTGACCGTCAATTCCCCCGAGCAGACCGAGTTTGCGGCGTCGGTGGCGCGCGACATTGTCGGGCCCGGCCAAGTCGATGCCGACGCCGTGCCATCGATGGGCGGGGAGGACTTTTCCTTCATGCTCAACGAGCGTCCCGGCGCCTATATTTTCCTGGGCAATGGGGATTCGACCGAGCTGCATACCGATACCTATGACTTCAACGACGAAGCCATTCCGGTGGGCGTGAGCTATTGGGTGCGGCTGGTGGAAAAGGCGCTGCCCCTGGGGTGAGCCAAGGGGTTGACCGGAAAGATCAACCTTTTGCGCAAACGAGGGATCGTCTAAGGCTGGCAGCACCATGCCAGCCTTTTCCGTTTCTTCCCGAACCATCTTTTGTGTGCTCCTGACCCTTGCCGTTTCCGCAGCAGGGGGCGGTATCGCAATGCTGCTCGGCCTGCCCGCCGGATGGCTGATGGGCGGGGCGCTGGCGGTGACGATTGCGGCGATGCTGAAGGCGCCAATTCAGTTTCCCGATTGGCTGCGCAATGTTGTCTTCGTGCTGATTGGCATGTCTATGGGGGCCAGTGTCGCCCCGGACAGCCTGCAATTGCTGGGTAGTTGGCCGATCTCGCTGGCGGCCCTGGCGATTGAGTTGGTCGTTATCATCGCAACTACCGGCTGGATGCTGACCAGGGTGTTCAAGCTCGACCCCGGCACGGCCTATCTCAGCTCATTTCCAGGGCATTTGTCCTTCGTGATGGGCATTGCGGCGACGGGTGTGGGCAATGCGCGGCAGATCGTGATCATCCAGGTGATCCGCATACTGATGCTCACCATCGCCGTGCCGATCGGGGCGGTCTTTCTACCGATCAACCATTTTGCGACGCAAGCAGCGTCCGCTTTCCTCAGCCCGCTGCAACTTATCCTGCTCGCTGCGGCCTGTGTCGCCACCGGCCTCGTATTCATGGGGCTCAAAGTCCCGGCGGGCATGGTGTTGGGCGCCATGGCGGCAGCAACAGCAGCCAAGCTTGGTGGGCTTTACACCGAGGCCGTGCCCGCCCCGCTGGTCGTTGCAACCTTTGTGCTGACCGGGGCGCTGATTGGCTCGCGGTTCGTCGGAATTACCCGCTCGGAGTTCATGGCGGCAGCCAAGGGTGGGCTGATCGCCACCGCGATGACCGTCAGCATCGTCACCGTCATGGCGCTGGGCGTCGCGCAACTGGTGGACATGCCGTTCGGACAGATCTGGCTAGGTCTGTCGCCGGGTGCCCTTGAGGGTATGGGCGCGCTTGGCATTGCGCTGGGTTATGACACGGCCTTCATTGCGGCCCATCACGTGATCCGCCTGCTCATGCTCAGCTTTGCCATTCCGGCCGTGGCCATCTGGGTGCGCCGATCGGAACAGCGGGCGCAAGACGGCCACAATTGAGCGGCATGAAAGTTGAGCAAAGGAGATTGCAGCGATGATCCGATTTGTTGCGCCAGTCCTTCTTGTCCTCGCCTTTTGCAGCACAGCCCAGGCATCCACTGCGCAATGCCTGGCCAACCGGCCGGGCGTGAGCATTTCCTTCGGGGTGACCCTGGGAGACAAGTTCAGCGAAAGCGACCAGAACGAATTCAACCTGATGCGGCTGCGCCGCATGGGCGTGGATGCCACCCGCGCCGAAATGTGGGGCGGCTGCATCCGCGCCTTCGTACGCACGCCCAGCGGGGAAGAAATGCAGTTCTTCCACCCCCAGTCCTTCGAGCGGGTTTATATGTAGGACGGCGCAGACGGCATCATTCTGGCGGGAATAGCCTAGCGGGCCTTGAAGCTCACCCTGCCCTCCCCTGCTGGGGCATGGAGAATGGCAAAGCCATTTGGTCCGAGCGTGAGCGCGGCGCCATCCAGCGATGCATTGTGGCTTACCGGTTCCAGCGCCAGATCGACCTCGGACAACTTGACCGTGCGCGGTTCTGCCGAAAGGTTGAAAACGCAGATCAGATCCTTGCCATCGCCCGATCGGCGATAGGCGAGCACCGGTTCGTCGCATTTGAAGAAGCTGATGTCACCCGTGATCAGTGCGGGGTGGGTCCTTCTCCAGGCCAACAATTCTCGGTAAGCGTTGAGTGTGGATGCGGGGTCATGGTCCTGAACATCAACGCTCAGTGCGGATTGTGCTTGCTTGACCGGCAGCCACGGCTTGCCGGTGGTAAAGCCGGCATGGGGCAGATCATGCTGCCAGGGCATGGGCGTGCGGCAGCCATCGCGCCCCTTGTCCTCGGGCCAGAAGCGAATGCCGCGCGGGTCGGTCAGTTCTTCATAGAGGATATCGGCTTCGGGCAGGCCCAGCTCCTCGCCCTGATAGAGGCCAACCGATCCCTTGAGCGTCAGCACCAGCGCCGCGGCTTGCCGGGCCAGATCGGCGGGCGACACGCTGTGGGGCGCCCAGCGCGTCATGTGGCGGATGACGTCGTGATTGGAAAAGCTCCAGCACGGCCAGCCGGTTTCCCCATCCGCAAAGAAAGCCTCGACCTTGGAGCGGAAGTGCTTGGCGGTGAACTTGGGGCCGAGAAAATCGAAAGAGTAGCACTGGTGCAGCATGTCGCTGCCGGAGGTGTAGAGCTTCATCAGCTCCAGACCGCGCTCGTCATCGCCAACCTCGCCCACAGTGGTGGTGCCGGGATATTGGTCGAGCAATTTGCGCAGCTTCTTGAGCCAGGCGACGTTCTCCGGCTGGCTCTTGGAGAATTTGTGGCTTTGCATGTCATAGGGGTTGGTTGCGGGCAGACCCTTCAATGACTTGAGCGGCGGGTTGGAACGCAATTTGGCGTCGTGAAAATAATAGTTCACGGTGTCGAGCCTGAAGCCATCAAGCCCGCGATCAAGCCAGAAGCGCATTACGTCGAGCACCGCATCCTGCACGTCAGGGTTGTGGAAGTTGAGATCCGGCTGCGCGGCCAGGAAGTTGTGCAGGTAGTATTGCTTGCGCGATGTGTGCCATTCCCAGGCCGATCCGCCGAAAACCGAGAGCCAGTTGTTTGGCGGCGAACCATCCGGGTTGGCGTCGGCCCAGACATACCAGTCGCTCCGCGCGTTCTCACGCGAGAAGCAGGATTCGCGGAACCAAGGATGCTGATCGGATGTGTGGCTGACCACCTGATCCATGATCACCTTCAGCCCAAGCGCGTGGGCCTGTTCGATGAGCTGATCGAAGTCCTGCAGCGAACCGAAGAGCGGATCGACCTGCGTATACTCTGACACGTCATAGCCCATGTCGGCCTGGGGCGACTGGGTAATTGGCGAGAGCCAGATGCAATCCACACCCAGACTGGCGATATGGCCAAGCCGGTCGATAATGCCAGGGAGGTCCCCTACCCCATCGCCGTTACTATCCTGAAAAGAACGGGGATAGACCTGATAGATCACGCCGCCACGCCACCATTCACTCATCAAACTGCTCCTTAGGGACCAATGGGGCCCGTATCACCAATTGGCCCGAGGCTATCGGTTTACTCGCGCGCTGTTAATCGCCTCCAACGCAGGGCAGACTGTCTTCAACAGGTCGAACGCCCATGTGGCCATCCGTCGTGCCTGAAAAGAGGGGAACATCATGTCCCATCTGCTGCGCGCCGCCGATCGCCCGGTAACCAACGGCCGAACCATCAAATTCGAGGGCGAAGCCTATGGCACGCCGATCTCGTTCTTTGCGGTGGACAATGAACCGGGGCAAGGCCCGGCGCTGCATACCCATCCTTATGCGGAGACCTGGGTGGTGCGACGCGGAAGGGCAGAGGTAGTGATCGGACACGAGCGATATGAGGTCGGGCCGGGCGATATCGCCATGGCGCCAGCCGGGGTGGCGCACAAGTTCACCAACCTGGGGCCGGAGCGGCCCGACATCGTGTGCATCCATGCGGCTGGGATGATCGTGCAGACAGATCTGGAGTGAGGTGCATCGTGGTCGCCCTCTGTGCTCGCCCATCGGGGGAGAGGAACAGGCCTACACCACGGCGCTGATCAGCGGCTCGCCGGCGAAGTGGCGCTCGAGGTTGGCGACCAGCAGGGCGCCCATAGCATCGCGCGTCTGATGCGTGGCACTGCCCTGGTGGGGGGAGAGCACGACATTGTCGAGAGTGAGCAGTTCGGCGGGCACCTGCGGCTCCTTCTCGAAAACGTCGAGCGCCGCTCCGCCGAGACCGCCGCTCTGCAGCAACTCGACCATGGCGGCTTCGTCGATGAGCGTGCCGCGGGCGACATTGACGAGACATCCTTTGGGGCCGAGCGCTTCAAGCACATTGCGACTGACAATGCCTTCGGTGCCCTTGCCGCCAGGGGCGATGACCACCAGCCAATCGCTGTCGCGGGCCATATCCTCAAGCTTGTCGTAGTAGATGTAAGGCACTGACGACTGGTGGTGGCGGCCAAAATAGACGACGCGCATCTTCATGGCCTGAGCCCGCACCGCAATTTCCTTGCCGATGCGCCCGAGGCCCAGAATGCCCACGGTCTTGCCGGTCAGTTCGGAGAACAGACCATAGTTGCCAGAAGGCCATTTCCCCTTGCGCACAAACTGGTCTGCCTGGGGTATCCGCCGGGCCAGCGAGATCATCAGACCGATGGTCATCTCCGCCACGGCGTCGTTAAGCACGTCCGGCGTATTGGTGACACGTATATTGCGGGCCTTTGCAGCGCCAACGTCGATATTGTCATAGCCAACGCCGAAGCTGGCGATGATTTCGAGCTTGGGGAGCCTGTCCATCAGATCGGCCTGGACGCCCGAGCCGGCATGGGCGCGGATGCGGGCGCCGTTTTCGCTCAGCCAGGCATCCTTGTTCGCCATTTCATGCAGCTTGTGGACGGTATAGCGAGCCGCCAGAGCCTCTTCGCATGAGGCGAGAAGCGGATGGGTCTGGAGGATTTCAATGGTCATGCAAAATGGTCCGAAATGGGCGCCGACGCTCCCACTCTGCTCGACTTTGGAACGATGGCGTTGAATGCGCGCGAATGAGAGCACTTTATGCCACCGCTTCGCAACCCTGAGCTGCGCGAAAAAGCGGCAGTGCTCGGTGCTTGAGTGTCTGGACGGCAGATTTCAAACGTGTAGCAATGGGACGGCGAATGGGAAGCCGCATTTCAGAAGCGGAGCAGAATGGGCGAGAAAACGCCATTTGACGAAATGTACAATCCGGATGGGTCAGTCCGCGAACCCTACCGTGCGCTTGCCGAATGGCTGGATGAACTGCCGGACAAGGGCCTGGCGCTGATGCAGACCGATGCGGAAGCGATCTTCCGCAGGCTGGGCATTACCTTTGCCGTATACGGCTCAGACGAGGGCACCGAAAAGGTGATCCCGTTCGACGTGATCCCCCGGATCATCGCCGCCAATGAATGGCGGCGTCTGTCCAAAGGCATCGAGCAACGGGTCAAGGCGCTCAACGCTTTTCTCTATGACATCTATCACAGGCAGGAAATCCTGAAGGCCGGGCGCATTCCGGAGAAGCTCATCCTCAACAATGAGGCGTTCTGCCCGCAGATGATGGGGCTGGAACCGGCCAAGGGCGTTTACGCGCACATCATCGGGGTGGACATCGTGCGGGTCGGACCGGACGAATTCTATGTGCTGGAGGACAACCTTAGAACGCCATCGGGGGTCAGCTATATGCTGGAAGACCGCGAGGCGATGATGCTTCTGGCGCCCGATCTGTTCCACCGATCCAAGGTTGCGCCCGTCGAGACCTATCCCGAAAACCTCCGGCGGACGCTGGAAAGCGTGGCGCCCGAGGGTGTGCGGGGCACACCCAACATCGCAGTGCTGACGCCGGGTATCTACAATTCGGCCTATTTCGAGCACTCGTTCTTGGCCGACCAGATGGGCGCGCAGTTGTGCGAAGGGCCTGACCTGTTTGTGGATGGCGGCAAGGTCTATATGCGCACCACGTGCGGGCCCGAGCAGGTGGACGTGATTTATCGTCGGATCGATGATGACTATCTCGACCCGCTGACTTTCCGCCCCGATTCCATGCTGGGCGTACCGGGCCTGTTCGACGCCTATCGGGCCGGCAATGTGACACTGGTCAATGCGCCGGGCACAGGAGTTGCCGACGACAAGGCGGTCTATACCTATGTGCCGGACATCATCGAGTTTTACCTTGGTGAAAAGTCGCTGTTGCAGAATGTGCCGACCTATAATTGCACTGATGAGGACCAGCGCGCGTGGGTGCTGGAGAACATCGCCGATCTGGTGGTCAAGGAGGTCCACGGTTCGGGCGGCTATGGGATGATGGTCGGTCCGACGTCGACCAAGGCCATGCATGCCGAGTTCAGGAAAAAGATCGAGGCGCGGCCGGACAATTACATCGTGCAGCCGACGCTGAACCTGAGCACCTGCCCCACCCATATCTCGGGCGATGTGGCGCCGCGCCATGTCGACCTCCGGCCCTATGTGCTGGTGGGCGACGAAGTGCGGATCACCCCGGGCGGGCTGACGCGCGTGGCGCTGAAGAAAGGTTCGCTGGTGGTGAATTCGTCCCAGGGTGGCGGGACGAAAGATACGTGGGTGCTGGAAGATTGAGAATGCTCGGACGTACCGCTGCCAATCTGTTCTGGCTTTCACGCTATGTGGAGCGGGCCGAAAACATGGCCCGCCTGCTCGAAGTGGGATACCGCATGTCGCTGACCAGCCGCCGCGAAGGCGGGGCCAGCGAACATCTGGTTTCGATGATGCAAGCCGCCGAAGTCGATGAAGGTTTCGACGCCAAGCATGAGTTGGCCGATGTCGACACGGTTGCCCATTACATGATGTTCGACCCGGATAATTCTTCCTCGGTCTATTCGTGCCTGCAGGCCGCACGGACCAATGCACGCTCGGTGCGCACCGCCCTGACCGGGGACATGTGGGAAAGCATGAACGGAGCCTGGCTGGAATTTTCCCAGATCAAGCCACGCGATGTGCGGGGCGCCAAGCTCCTGGGCCTGTTGCAGTGGGTGAAGCAGCGCAGCCATGAATTCCGGGGCGCGCTGCTGGGCACCATTCTGCGCGATGACGGCTTCAACTTCCTGCAGGCGGGCAATTTCGTCGAGCGGGCGGACAATACCGCGCGCATTCTCGACATGAAATATTATGTGCTGCTGCCCCGTGCCACACAGGTCGGCGGGGATCTCGACATTCAGCAATGGACGCTGATCCTGCGGGCGGCCTCGGCGCATAGGGCCTATCGGCATGTCTATCACGACCGCTACAAGGCCCATAACATCGCCGACTTCCTGATCCTGCGGCCCGAAATGCCGCGTAGCCTGATCTATTGCGCCAATTTCGTGCAGCAGAATCTGGATAGCCTTGCCAAGGCCTATGGCCGCAAGGAGAAATGCCAGGAAGCGGCGGACAGCTTGCTTGCCCTGGTAGAAGGCGCCAGCATGGAGGCCATCTTCACCGATGGATTGCACGAGTTCCTCAACGAGTTCATCGCCCGCAATAACCGGGTGACCGACACGCTGTCGGAATCGTATAACTTCTATTGAACCATGCGCATCGAGATAAACCATTCCCTGACCTGTTCGCTGCCACCCGGTGCGGCCGCGCTGGTCATGCATCTGATGCTGACCCCGCCGAGCGGACCGTCGCAGACTGTCGAGAGCTGGAGCGTGGAAGCCGCCGGCATTGGCAATGCCGGGCGGTTCCGCGACAGCTATGGCAATGCGGTGCATCTGGTGAACCAGACGAGGCCGGAAGGCGACATCACCATCGGCGCCCGCGGTACGGTTGTGACCCAGGACACCAATGGCGTGCTGGGTAAGCTTGCCGGTGAGCCGGTGCCGTCATTGTACAAGCGGGTGACGGCGCTGACCCGAGCACCAGTGACGCTCTATGGGAAATATCGCTCGGCAAAGGACAGCCGGCTGGATGTTTTGCATGGGTTAATGGCGCGAGTGGGCGAAACGCTGGGGTTGCCCGAGCAAGACGAGCCGATGACGCAGATGCAGGCGACGGGCGAACAGACGCAGGACCAAGGCACGCAGCCGGACCCGGAGCTGCCGCCCAACGCCGATTATGTGCATCTGTTTATCGGCGCGGCGCGGGCGCTCGATATTCCGGCCCGCTATATCTGCGGCTATGTCGCGGCCGGGGATGGGCACGCAGGCGGGCTGCACGCCTGGGCGGAGGCCTATGACGATCGCCTGGGCTGGATCGGATTTGATCCACGCCATCAGATATGCCCGACAGAGCGCTATGTGCGGCTTTGCGTCGGGCTCGATGCGGAAACGGCCCTGCCCTTGCGGACCGCTCCGGCGGGGGAGATTGCGCAAAAGGCGGCCGTGAAGGCAGCGTAAGCAGCTTTCCCGGCGATGACGGGCTCACAAACTCAGCACGTAGAGCCAGCCCGATATTGTGAGCGCCGACAAGACGGTAGCGATCAGGATGGTGTTGGCAGCCACGCTCACGCCGCGGTCGTAGAAGGTGGCGAAGACATAGATGTTGATGCCTGAGGGCATGGCCGAGAGCAGGATGCCATAGCGGGCGATGTCCATCGGCACCTGAAATACCCAGATCATCAGCACATAGGCGATGGCGGGGTGGACGATCAGCTTGATCAGCGAGTCGACCAACGCCTGCTGCCAGTTCTCGGAGAGCTTGAATTCGTTGAGCGCACCGCCGATGCCGAAGAGCGCGGCAGGCACCACGGCCTGCCCAAGCATGGAAAAGAAAGCGGCAACCGGCTCGGCGAGGTCGAGGCCGGTCAGCGATAGGACGATGCCGCCCACGATGCCCCAGATCAGTGGATTTGACACAACGCGGCGGATGGCCAGCACCAGGGTCGGACCGAGCGGCTGTGCATCGCGGCGGGTCAATTCCATGGTCACCATGCCCAGCGTGAGCAGGATGGCGCCATGCAGGCCAATGATGGAGAGGGTGACCGGCAGCGCGCCTTCACCATAGGCGCGACTCATAATGGGCAGGCCGACCAGCACGGTGTTGGTGAAGGTGGCTGAAAATCCGGCAGAGACGGCCTCCCCCGGACGATTGCCGAACAGCCACCTTGCAGCGGCGATGCCGATCACAAAACAGACGAGCGCACCGGCATAGAACGGGGCGATGATGCCGATGTTGAAGGCCGCCCCGAAGTCGCTGGTGCCAATGGAATAGAACAGCAGACAGGGGGTGGCGAAGTTGTTGACGAAGCCGATCAACGCCTTCACGCCGTCTGCGGGATAGAGGCCGCGGTTGACTGCGACATAGCCCAGCGCAATGAGCGCGAATATGGGCGCGATGACGGCAAGAATGGAAAGCATCGGCCAGTGATCCGGGCCAGAGGAGAGACCAAGAAGCCGTAGCCACGGACGGAACCCAGGTCAATCACCTCCTTGTATGGTAGAATAAGCGAACCTGATTGTCTTTCAAATCGAAAGCATATGACGTACAAACGAACCATTATCGCGATGGGAATGCTCGATGTTGGACATCTTTGTGGTTGGTGGCGGAATCAACGGCGCCAGCGTGGCGCGTGATGCGGTTGGCCGCGGTTACACGGTGGCGCTGGCTGAAATGAATGACCTGGCATCGGGCACAAGCTCGGCGGCCACCAAGCTCATCCACGGCGGATTGCGCTATCTCGAGCATTACGAGTTCCGCCTGGTGCATGAAGCACTCGCTGAACGCGAGGTGCTCTGGGCCTCGGCGCCACATATCATCTGGCCGTTGCGTTTCGTGTTGCCCCACCACAAAGGGCTACGCCCCGCGGCGGTGCTGCGGGCGGGGCTTGCGCTCTATGACTATATGGGCGGGCGACGCCTGCTGCCGCCGACCAAGACGCTGGATCTCACCAAGGACGAAGCGGGCAAGCCGCTCAAGCCAGGCTACAAGCTGGCGTTCGAATATTCAGACTGCTGGGTCAACGATGCACGCTTCGTGGTGCTCAATGCGCGCGACGCAGCGGATCGTGGCGCGACCATCCATGTACGGACCAAGGTCGTCTCCGCACGGCGCGGGGATGGCGGCTGGACCATTGAACTGGATGGCGAGGCCGGAAAGCAGACCGTGCGGGCACGCATGCTGGTCAATGCCGCTGGCCCCTGGGTGGATGCGGTCATCAACCAGTCCCTGGGCAAGAACGGGGGTCGCAATGTGCGGCTAGTCCAAGGCAGCCATATCGTGACGAAGAAGCTCTACGAGCATGATCGCTGCTACTTCTTCCAAAACAGCGATGGCCGCATTTTCTTTGCTATCCCCTATGAAGAAGACTTCACGCTGATCGGCACGACGGATCGCGATTATCATGGCGACCCCAAGGATGTGGCGATCACCGAGGAGGAAACGGCGTATCTGCTCAACGCAGCCAACGAATATTTCGCGCAGGGCGTTACACAGGACGACATTGTTTGGAGCTATTCCGGCGTCCGGCCACTCTACGACGATGGCGCCAGCGCGGCGCAAGAGGCGACTCGCGACTATGTCCTCAAGGTCGAGGGCGACGCAAAAAGCGGCGCCGTGATCAATGTGTTCGGCGGCAAGTTGACCACGTCGCGGCGGCTGGCCGAGTCGGTGCTGGAAAAGATCGAAGAGGTTCTGGGCAAGAAGGGCCCCGCTTGGACGGCCAAAGGCACGCTGCCAGGCGGCGACTTCGGCCCCAAGAGTTTTGATGCGGAGTTGCGCAAACTGGCAATGGATTATCCCGGCATGAATGCCGGTCTGCTGCGGCGCCTGCTGCGCCTTTATGGGACCCGGGCGCGGACTGTGCTCGGAGAGGCCAAGAGCGAGGCCGATCTGGGCCCGCATTTCGGCGCCGATCTCTATGGGGCGGAGGTGGATTATCTCGTTGCCAATGAATGGGCGAGGACGGCACAAGATGTGCTGTGGCGGCGTACCAAGCGCGGACTGAAAGTCAGTGCCGGGGATGCGGCGCGGCTGGAGGATTATCTAGCGGCACGAGACGAGTCGAGGGCATAACTGGCGTGACAACAACAGCCCCCAACCCCGCCTTCGCTACGGCCTCATGGCCTAGCTGCGATACCCTCCCCACAAGTGGGAGGGTAGCCAAGGAGCCGAAAGAGCTCCCCAAGAGGAGATATCAATGACCAAATTCATTCTGGCGATCGATCAGGGCACCACTTCGAGCCGGGCGATCGTGTTTGATGGGGCACGCAAAATTGTGGGCGTCGGCCAGAAAGAGTTTACCCAGCACTTTCCGCAGGACGGATGGGTGGAGCATGACCCGGGGGAGATCTGGGAGAGCGTGGTCTGGTCGGTCAAGAAGGCGCTCGCGGAGGCCTCGGTCACCGCGAGCGACATTGCCGCCATCGGTATCACCAACCAACGCGAAACGGTGGTGATTTGGGACAAGGCCACGGGTGAGCCAATCCACAAGGCCATTGTCTGGCAGGACCGGCGCACGGCGGCCCATTGCGCCGAGCTGAAAAAGGACGGGCATGAAGTGATGGTGACGGCAAAGACCGGCCTGCTGCTTGACCCGTATTTCTCCGGCACCAAGGTCAAGTGGCTGCTCGACAATGTCGAAGGCGCACGCCAGCGCGCCGAAAAGGGCGAACTGGCCTTCGGTACCGTTGACAGCTTCCTGATCTGGCGGCTGACCGGGGGCAAGGTGCATGCAACCGATGCGACCAATGCGGGCCGCACTTTGCTGTTCGATATCGGCCAGAACCAGTGGGATGCGGAGCTCTGCGCGCTCCTGGACGTGCCCATGGCGATGCTGCCGGAGGTGAAGGACTGCGCGGATGATTTCGGCACAGCCGAAGCGTCGCTGTTCGGGGCCGCGATCCCCATTCTGGGGGTGGCCGGCGACCAGCATGCGGCCACCATCGGTCAGGCCTGTTTCGAGCCCGGCATGGTCAAATCGACTTACGGGACCGGGTGCTTCGCGCTGCTCAATACGGGCACCGATATGGTGCCCTCGCACAATCGGCTGCTGACGACCATCGCCTATCGCCTCGACGGCACGACGACTTACGCGCTGGAAGGCTCGATCTTTATTGCTGGAGCCGCGGTGCAATGGATACGTGACGGGTTGAAGCTGGTCAGCCATGCCAGTGAGACCGGACCGCTGGCGCGTAGCGCTGACCCGAGCCAGAACGTCTTTATGGTGCCGGCTTTTGTGGGACTTGGCGCTCCTTGGTGGGACGCGGATGCGCGCGGCGCGATCTATGGCATCACCCGCAATACCGGGCCGGCCGAGATTGCCAAGGCGGCGCTGGAAGCCGTCAGCTACCAGACGCGCGACCTGCTCGACGCCATGCGCAAGGACTGGACAGGCGGCGCAAAGGACACGGTTTTGCGTGTGGATGGCGGCATGGTGGCCTCGGACTGGACCATGCAATTCCTGGCCGACATTCTCGATGCACCGGTGGACCGGCCGACCATTCTCGAAACCACGGCGCTGGGCGCGGCATGGCTGGCCGGCATGAAGGCCGGGGTCTGGCCGGGAATGGCCGACTTCGCCGCAGGCTGGGCACGGGACCATCGCTTCGAGCCGCAGATGGAGGCTTCGGTCCGAGAGGCCAAGATTGCCGGCTGGAATGACGCGGTGCGCCGCACGCTGACGCGCTAAATCAGCCTTCCTCGCCGGTCTGGACTTCGGCGCCCGGCTCCTCGGGCTCGGGCGGCAGCGGCTGGTTGATGTTGGGATTGTCGCGGATGAAGGCGGTAACCTCCCCGTCCAGAGCCACCAGAAAAGCGCTGATGCGCTGGCCGTTCGAGCCCAGATCATGCATGGCGCCGATGGAGGCGGAGCGCATGTCGACTTTAGCGCCCTGCGGGGTGGCCTGGACGCGCAACACGGCCTCTTCGCGCCAGCCGACAGGCGTGACAATGCGGGCATTGATGCGTCCGGGAGAGCCGCCCAGGCCCGGTTCACGGCTTTGGCGGATGTCCCAGCCCTGGGCCTCGACCAGGTGTTGGACAATGGCAAAAAGCTGAAGCGCGTCCAGTGGATAGGCTCTTGTCGTTGCGTTGGGAAAGAAGCGTTGCTGTTGTTCAGCGCTCAGGACACGTGGCGCCTGCATGTTGACCGTGTCGGGCTCGAAAATCAGCGGGAGCTCGCCCCGTGGTGCCGTCGCAATGTCGGTGACAATGGGATAGCGCAGCGCCTGGGCACCATAATAGGCGAAGGGTGCGAGACAAACCAGGCCGAAGAACAGCCCGGAAAGGGCCTTGCCCCAGCCCTGGTCACCGGTATGCCATAACCGCACCAGCGCGATGAGGGCCGTCAGAACCGCTAGCGCCGCGACAGCGCAGGCGAAAGCGGCCACAATCAGAAAGACGCTCGAATCGAAAAACCGTTCGCGGTGCATGAACACAGGAACGATGAGCAGGGGTAAGGCCAGGCTTCCCAGCCGCCGCGCCGCTAGCGCCCATTTCGATGTTCTGATCAGTATCCGCACGTAGGCTCGTTCCTCAATCCGGCGCGCAGATTAGCGGCAAGGTCTTTCGCTTGTTTGAACAAAATTCTTGCGTGCGCCTAAGGATATAGGCGCGTGCTGGTCCAGGTGGCGCCAGGCAGGTCGCGGGTGAAGCGGACCCGGTCATGCAGACGGAACTCGCCATCCTTCCAGAACTCCATGGCGGTCGGGATCAGCCGGTAGCCCGACCAGTGTGCCGGACGGGGAGCGTCCCCGCCCCCGATCATGGCGGTCAGGGCGGCCACTTCGTCCATCATCTGCTGCCGGCTGGCGAGGGGGCGGGACTGTTTCGAGGTGGCCGAGGCAATGCGGCTGCCCCTGGCGCGTGAGGCAAAATACTCGTCGGCCTCGGCCTCTGTAACGCGTTCGACCGGCCCGCGCATACGGACCTGCCGCCGGAGACTTTTCCAGTGCATGACCATGGCGGCCTGCGGATTGGCCTGCAATTGCCCGCCCTTGGCGCTTTCAAAATTGGTGAAGAAGCAAAAACCGCGCGCGTCGCGACGGTTGAGCAGCACCATGCGCACATCGGGCAGGCCCGATTGATCCGCCGTGGCCAGAGCCATGGCATGTGGATCATTGGGTTCGCTCTCCTGGGCCAGGGCGAACCATTCCTCGAAGATGGCAAAGGGATCGAGATCGGTGCGGTCGGTATCGTCGAAAAGGCGTTCGGTCAGGGTCTGCAGCATCACGATATTCCTGCGCGTTGCCCTTGCCACAACTGGACAAGGGCGGGGGGCGTGGCCATATAGGACCTCAAAGACAGGGCGAACAATGCCCCAATGGCAAAGATTGGACCTAAATGCGCGATCCTTACACCGTACTCGGGGTGTCGCGGTCCGCAAGCGAGAAGGACATCAAGTCCGCCTATCGCAAGCTGGCCAAGAAGTACCACCCCGACCAGAATCCCGACGACCCCACGGCACACGCCAAGTTTGCCGAGGCGACCCATGCCTATGATCTTCTCAGCGATAGCGCCAAGCGCGGCCAGTTCGACCGGGGCGAGATCGATGCCGAAGGCAATCCGCGCTTTGCCGGCTTTGGCAATGGCGGTTTTGGCGGGGCGAGCCGGGGCGCCCGGCCCGGCGCCGGGGCCGGCGCCGGAGGTTTTTCGGCCGAAGACATCCTCAAAGAATTCATGAGCGGCTTTGGCGGCCAGCCGCGTGGCGGCGCGGCAGCCGGGGCACGCGGCGGCGCCCAGTGGGACCCATTTACGGGCACGACCGCCGGCAGCGCCGGCGGGCGAATGGGCAAGGGCGACGATGTTATCGTCAATGTCACCGTGTCTCTCGAGGACGCGCACAAGGCAGCATCGGTGCCGGTCCGCATGCCGTCGGGCAAGGTGCTTTCGGTCAAGCTGCCCGAAAAGGTCGAAGAAGGGCAGCAGATCCGGCTCAAGGGCCAGGGGTCGCCCAGCCCTTATGGCGAGCCGGGTGATGCGCTGGTGACCGTGCGCTTCGAGAAGTCCAAGACCTTCCGCAAGGACGGGCATGATGTGCGCACCGATGTGCCGGTGACGCTCTATGAGGCCGTGCTGGGCGCGAAGGTGCGAGTGCCGACGCTGGACGGTTCAGTGGAATTGACCCTGCCCCCGGGCATGGACACCTCCAAGGCGCTGCGGCTCAAGGGCAAAGGCCTTTACGGCGATGGCGATCTTTATGTGAACATCCGCGTGGTACTGCCGCCGGGTGGCGACGCGGATCTTGAGGCGCTGGCGCGGTTCATGCGCGACCAAAAGCCCTACAAGGTCAGGGACTAGGTTCGCGGCGCGGCCGCGCGCCGCAGCCGGTCATTGATCGCTTCGCCCAGTCCGGTTTCGGGAATGGGGGCGACTGCGATCATCTGCGCTCCCATGGCATCGAGCTCATGCAGCATGGAGAAGAGGTTGCGGGCGGCCTCGTGCAGGTCGGCGGTCTCGGACAGGTTGCGCACCAGGCTGTTGTGCGGCGCAAGCTCGCCATATGCGAGATAGGCCTCGCCTGGCATGGGCGTGGTGTTGAGCCGCATCGTGGCATTGGGTGCATAATGGCTGAGCAACATGCCGGGCGCCGAGATTGCCGCGCCCTCCTCCGCCTGCTCTACCGGCCGCCCGGTGGCCGCCTCTACGGCCTCGCGCGAGAGCGCCCCGGCGCGGAGCTGGATCAGCCGGTCCTCTGCGATGGCCAGGATGGTGGATTCGACGCCGGCCTTGCACGGCCCGCCATCGAGCACCGGTACGCGGCCCGCAAAGCCCTTGTGGACCTGAGCTGCCGTGGTGGGGGAGAGCTTTCCAGAGGGGTTGGCCGAGGGCGCGGCCAGGGGTAGATCGGTGGCGCGCAGGAGGTCGAGGGCCAGCGGATGATCCGGTACCCGCAGGGCGACCGTGTCGAGGCCAGCCGTGGCGATGTCGGCAAGGCCATTGCCTTCACTGAGGGGCAGCACCAGGCTCAACGGCCCTGGCCAGAACTTTTCGGCCAGCTCGCGAGCCAATGGTGAGAACCGCGCGAACCGCTCCGCCATGGCCAGATCAGCGCAGTGCACGATCAGCGGATTGAAGCGCGGGCGGCCCTTGGTTTCGTAGATCGCAAGCACCGCATCGGGGTTGGTGGCGTCCGCGCCCAGACCATAAACCGTTTCGGTGGGGAAGGCGCAAAGCTTGCCCCCGCGCAGCAGGGCGGCAGCTTCCTCAATGGTTATGCGGAACGGGTCTGACATGAGCGGTGTTTGACAACAGGATATTGCCGCGTCAAGACGAGATGGAACATGTGGAGAGCTCCGTGACGACGCTCCTGGTCAGCCAGCCCAATTTTGCCGATCATCAGACCCCGCAGGGGCACCCGGAGAGGGCAGACCGCATTCGGGCCGTGGAAAAGGCGCTGGCCGGGCCGCAATTTGCCAGTCTCAAGCGCCGCACTGCGCCCTTTGGCGACATCATGCTGGCCGAACTGGTGCATGACGCTGCGTATCTGAGCCGTCTGCGCGACGCGCGGCCGGCAGAGGGCATCGGGCAACTGGACGCCGATACCTTTATTTCCGATGGATCGATGGGCGTTGCCTCCACGGGGCTGGGTGGCGCGCTGGCGGGCCTTGAGGCCGTGCTGCTAGGCGAGGTGGACAATGCCTTTTGCGCCATAAGGCCGCCTGGGCACCATGCAGAAATTGCTGCGCCCATGGGGTTTTGCCTGATCAATACCGTTGCCATCGTGGCGCGGGAGGCGCAGCGGAAATATGGGGCTGAGCGGGTGGCGATCGTCGATTTCGACGTGCATCACGGCAATGGCACGCAGGATATTTTCAAGGACGATCCGAGCGTCTTTTACGCATCGAGCCACCAGATGCCGCTCTATCCAGGCACCGGGCGGCCGGAGGAAACGGGGGTGGGCAATATCGTCAACGTGGCACTGCCGGCTCATTCGGGCGGCGAGGCCATGCGGGCAGCCTATGACGATGTCATATTGCCGGCACTGGATAATTTCGCGCCCGACCTACTGCTGATCTCAGCGGGATTTGACGCCCATATCCGCGACCCACTGGCGCAGCTGGAATGGGTGGACGAGGATTTTGCCTGGGTCACGGCAAAGTTGATGGCGGTTGCCGAAAAGCGCTGCGGCAACCGGATTGTGTCGCTGCTCGAAGGTGGCTATGACCTCGAGGGCCTCAGCGGGGGTGTGCAGCAGCATGTTGCGACCCTCCTGGGGATTAAGATGAACGACAATTGAGCGAGCAAACGAGATGGCCGAGACCGCACATGACGATGTCAAATCGCTGAGCTTCGAGGCGGCGCTGGAACAGCTCGAGCAGATCGTTGCCAAGCTCGAAAGCGGCAAGGCGCCGCTGGCGGAGTCGATCGCCATCTATGAGCGAGGCGAGGCGCTGAAGGCGCATTGCGAAACCCTGCTCAAGACGGCAGAGGCGCGGATCGAAAAGATCACGCTCAATCGCGAAGGCAAGGCGGTGGGTACAGAGCCGCTGGATGCTGGTTGATCGCTTTCGCCAATACCCCATCCACCCCCTCTGACAGGGGGGAGGGACGCCATAGCGTTTGCTGACAGATCGAGACTTATTGCCCCATGACGACCAACAACACCCTTCGCAATTTCCGCATCATGCTGTGGGTGCTGGTGGCCGTGGCGGCGATCGGGGCGACGGCGCTTTATATGTTCCGGCCGCCGCAGCGGCCGCTGGGCGTGACCGGGCAGGAATTTGCGCTGGCCTCGACACAGGGCGGCAGCTTTACCCAGGCTGATCTGCGTGGCACGCCGAGCCTGATCTTTTTTGGCTATACCTTCTGTCCCGATGTGTGCCCCACGACGCTTGCGGAAACGACAGCCTGGCGCGAACAGCTCGGCCTGACGCCGGAGGAGTTGCGGATCATCTTCGTAACGGTCGATCCGGAGCGCGACACGCCCGAAATGGTCAAGGCCTATGTCGAAGGGTTCGATCCCAGCGTGATCGGGCTGGTTGGAACCCCCGAGCAGACCGAGAAGGCCAAGGCGGCCTTCGGTGTGTTCTCGGAGAAATCGGGCGATGTGGAGAGCGAATTCTATCTGGTCGATCACACCGCCCTGACGTTTCTGATCGACAGCGAGGGCACCTTTGAAGGCACGATTGCCTATGAGGAAGCCAGCGACACCGCGCTTGGCAAGATCGAGCGCATGGTCAAGGGGTGAGCCGCATACGGCTCGACCTGGCGTTGGAGCAGCGCGGGCTGATGCCCAGCCGGGCGCGGGCCCGGGACGCAATTTTGCGGGGCACCGTAACCGTTAATGGTGCACCGGCGAAAAAACCCAACCAGATGGTGGGACCCGACGATGAGCTGACGCTGGACGATCCGGCGGCAGGCTATGTGTCCCGCGCTGCGTTGAAGCTGCTCGCCGGGCTCGATGCCGGAAAAATCGATGTTGGCGGCAAGACCTGCCTTGACGTCGGTTCATCCACGGGCGGATTTACACAAGTGCTGCTCGAGCGCGGCGCGGCCAAGGTCTTTGCCGTCGATGTCGGGCATGACCAATTGCACCAGAGCCTGCGCGATGATGCGCGCGTGGTAAGCCTGGAAGGCACCAATGCCCGGGATCTCGACCAAGAGAACATTGCCGACCCAATTGATCTTCTGGTTTCGGATGTCAGCTTTGTGTCGCTGACCAAGGTTCTGGCGGCGCCGCTGGCCCTGTGTGGACCGGCGGCCGATGCGGTCATTCTGTTCAAGCCGCAATTCGAGGTGGGCCGGGGATTTGTCGGCAGGGGCGGAATTGTCAGCGACGTTGCGGCGACCGAGAGGGCGCTGGCCGAGGTGGTGGCGTTTGTGGAGCGCACGGGGTTTGGGTTGCGGGCAAAGGTGGTTTCGCCGATTGCCGGCGGTGACGGGAATGTCGAGACGGTGCTGGTGTTCGGCCGGGGCTGAACAGGCGATCAACACACCCCCACCCTGCTTTCGCCAGGGGGAGGGAGACGATGAACAATTGGTTCCCTAACCGTTGCCCCCGCCATTCAAGCCGCCACTCGAGCATAGCTCTCGCGGCCTTCTCGCCTCAAATCTCTCCACCGGATAGATATCCTCCTGGGGGACGGCTCTAAGCCCGCACCCAGGCTTCGTATGGACCGCCGGCGATGAGGGCCCAGTAGAGCTTGCCCGAATTGGTGCGGGCAAAGGCCAGGCCGAACTCGGTGAAGCGGTTGGAGAGCAGGGTGTTGCGGTGGCCCTGGGAGGCGAGCCAGCCTTCGATGGCGGCGGGGAGGGTCTTGTAGCCCTTGGCGACGTTTTCCCCCACGGCCAGGAGATAGCCGGCTTCCGATACGCGCTGGCGCAGGGTGACGCCGAGATCGTGGCTAAGGGTGTCCTTTTGGGCCATCAGGCGGGCCTGCGAGCGCGCAGCGGTTTCAAGCTGGGGATTATAGCTCCAGCTGCCCGCGCCATTGGCCCGGCGCACGGCATTGATCGTGGCAATGATCTGATCCCGCGTGAGGTCTTCGGGGCGATCGGATACCTTGGCGGGCAAGGGTGGGATGGTTGAAGCGCAGGCCGAGAGCAGGGACGAGGCGGCCAGGACCAGGGCGGCACGGCGGGTATAGCGAGTCATGGGGTCAGGCCTGATCGTATGCGCTCAAGAGATTGGGTAAAATGGCAAGATCGGTGGTAACGGGCTTGCCATCGACCAGATCCCAGCAGACCGAAAGGCCCGAGTGGGCGGCGGCAAAGCCGAGCACGCGCTTGCGATTGAACCCCAGCCGAGCAGCGAAAGCATCGGCCATGGCGTTGATACGCTTGGGATCAGCCGCCAGCTTGGTGGCGCCGGACGGGTTGCGGAACGCGTTGGCGACTTCATAATGCGGATCGCCAACCAGGCCTTTTGGGTCGATGGCCAGCCAGCCTCGATCAGACGAGATGATATTGTCGTGGTGCAGGTCGCCATGCAGCGGAATCTCCGGCATGGGCTTGTCGAAGAGTTTCAGCGCAATGCCGGCGGAGCGGGCATAGAGATCGCGGGCGGTATGGGGCCAGGCGCGCACATCGGTGTCGAACAGGGCCTGGAAGCGTTGCCGCAGCGGCAGCAAATCGGCCGGCGCATCGGCGCGATGGCGGTGGAGATTGGACACAACGGTGGCGAGGGCCGTGGTGGCCTCGGCGTCGCGGCCATTGCGGGCCGCCTCGCCCAGGGTGCCGCCGTCGAGCCATTCCATGAAGATGGTATCGCCATGCATGTCGAAGACCGTGGCGGCGCCATCGCCCCCATACCAGGACAGTAGCCGCGCGCCCCTGCCCTCCTCTTCAGACACAGCGCGCTTGAGAATTTTAAGGGCAGCGAAATTTCGGCCGTTCTGCTCAACGCGGAAAACCCAGCTGCGCGGCGTTTCCGCCACGGGGGTGGATTTGGTCAGGGACCAACGGATCATGGCACGGCTCAGGGCCGTTTCGACGGGGGACTGATTCACCATGGCGCCATTAGAGCAGAAGCGTGGAAATGATTCGACGGTTCTGACGCAGTCGCGCGGAAAGGTGATGGAAGTGGGGCGGGATGTGTTTGTTGGATACCCCACCTAACCTCCCCCTTTTAGGGGGAGGAACCGATCCAGACTGTCGACCTACGTGATCTTGTAGGCGTCTTTCGCTGCTTGATAGCTCAGATGCCTGGCGATTTCGGTGGCCGTAGATTTGCTCAAGCGGTGTTCGGCGACCCAGTTGGCGAGGAAGCCACTGACTTCGCGGCGCCATACATCGTGGCGGGCCGGGATGGAGAGCAGCGCGCGGGTGTCGTCATTGAAGCCGGCGAGATTGTAGAAGCCGGCGGTCTCCACGACCTGATCGAGATAGCGGCGGATGCCCTGCGGGCTGTCATGGAACCACCAGGGCGGACCGATCCTCAGCGAGGGCCAATAGCCAGCCATGGGGGCCAGTTCGCGCGCATAGGTGGTTTCGTCGAGCACGAACATGATGATCTGCAGGTTCGGCTCATTGCCGCAACGGCTGAGCAGCGCCCTTAGGCCGCCGACATAGTCGGTTGGTCCAGGTATATCGGCGCCGAGATCGGCCCCGCGCTCTGCGAACAGAAGGGGATCGGTGTTGCGGCGCGAGCCGGCATGGATCTGCATGACCATGCCATCTTCAACCGAGAGAAGCGCCATTTCGGTCAGCATCTGGGCGCGGAACAGTTCGGCATCATTGGCATCGTGCCGTCCGGCCAGCACCTTGTCGAGCAAGGCCTGCTTTTCATCAAGGGGAAGATCCGCCGTATTGGCCGTGGGGACGCCATGGTCGGTGGCCACGGCCCCGAACTTGCGGAAATACTCCCGACGCTTGCGGTGGGCGTTGATCAGCCCATCCCAGTTAGAAATGTCCTCGCCGGTCAGTTCGCCGAACTTCTGCAGGTTCTCGACAATGGCAGCGCGGCTGGGATCGGTGACGTCGTCGGGACGATAGGTGGTGCGCACCTGGCCGATCAGCCCCTGATCGAGCATGGACTGGTGATGGGTCAGCGGATCAAGCGCGAATTCGGTGGTGGCGATGACCTCGACCTTGAAGCGATCGAGAACGGCGCGGGGCAGCAGGTCGGGTGACGCCAGTTTCGCGTCGATGGCATCGTAGATGCTGTCAGCAGTTGATGCGGACAGCTCCTCGGTGATGCCAAAGACCGCGTGCAGGGAATGATCGACCCAGGTCTTGGAAGGGGTGCCGGCGAATAGATGGTAGTTTTCTGCGAAAAGGCGCCAGGCCTTGCGACCATCGGTCTCTATAGCCTTGCCATCTTTGCGGGGGATGCCCAGCGCATCGTAGCTGACACCCCGGCTCCTGAGCATGCGCAGCACATAATGGTCGGGCGTCAGAAACAGTGCAGTGGGGCTGGCAAAGCGGCCGTTCTGCGCGAACCAGGACGGGTCAGTATGACCGTGCGGGCTGATCAGCGGCAGGTCGCTAACCTCGGCGTAGAGGTCGCGCGCTAGGGCGCGGGCCGGCTCGGAAGGGGGAAACAGACGATCGGGATGCAGATGGGCTGGCTGGGTCATGCCGGGGTTTGTGCCACGTTCCCCGGCCGGATTCAATATCTTCCATACAAGATGCTGCCGAATGGCATTTGAAACAAATTAACCGCGAATCGAGACCGGTCTTGGACGACCGAAAGGGGAGCGTATGCTTGGCGCCCAGAGGGTAAGAAACAGTCCACAAGGCGGCTGCCCGGCAAGCGCATAGCGTTCCACCCGAGCGCCCGATGTGGAGGCAGCCCGATGTTCCAAGCAAATCTCAATCACGCCGGCTCGGAACTGGCCCGTCTCAGGCGGGCCGTGCGGCATGGCGCGCGAGCGCAACGGGCGCGATTGATGCTGATCGCAGCGTCAATCTGCGCGTTCGCGATGGTAGGCGTTAGCGCAACCGTGCTGAGCGCGCTGTTCTAGCACACAGATCACGCGTTAACCGCAGCGCGTCGGAGCCGGGGCAGCTTTTGCCCGAAGAGCTGCAACAACTTGGTTGCATCCTCCGCCGGAACAGGCCGGGAATAGAGATAGCCCTGCCCCATCTGGCAGCCATAGCGACGCAATATGGCGGCCTGGTCGCTGGTTTCAATACCCTCGGCGATCACCCGCATGTCAAGCTGGCGCGCGATGTCGAGAATGGCGCGCGTGACGACGCCACTGGGCTGGTCGGCGCCCAGTTGCTCGACAAAGGACCGGTCGATCTTGATGATATCGACGGGGAAGCAGAGCAAATGCGTGAGTGAGGCATAGCCGGTGCCGAAATCATCGAGCGCCACGAGCAATCCCTGCTCGCGCAGCGATTCTACGGCGCGCGGCACGATCTGGTCGTTGCCGCCCATGAACACCGCTTCATTCACCTCAAGTACCACGTGACGGAGGGAGACATCTTCGGCGGCAAAGATATCCTGCACCCGTTCGGCCAGGTCCCCGCGCTGGAAGTCGCCCGTGGTGACGTTGATCCCCACATGCTGGAAGGGAATGCCGGCATCGAGCCAGGTGCGGATGTCGCGCGCCACCTGGCTGAGCATTTGGCCGGTCAGTTCGTAGGCGATGCGCGGATCGTCCAGTGCGGATTGAAAGGCGCCAGCGGAAACCACGTCGCCATCGGGCAACACCAGCCGGGCCAGTGCTTCGAGGCCAACAATCTCGGCCGTGTCGAGGCGAACGACGGGCTGATAGTGCGGGACCAGCCGCCCCTCGCTCATTGCGGTGCCGAGCCGGCGAACCGTAGCGATCCGCTCGACCATGGTGGTGCGCAGATCCTGGCGAAAGCCGACATAGCCACCGCGATGGGTCTGCTTGGCCTGATAAAGTGCAAAGTCCGCATTCTGGCAGAGCGTCTCGGAATCAGTGCCATCAAGGCCATGAACCGCGCCGCCAAGCGTGACATGAGCGTCGATAGTCTGGTCGCCCGCTTCGACAATGCCGGACGCGGCGGCCAGAACGCGCTTCGCGGCCGCTTCCAAGCTCGCGTGATCGGCGCAATCTGCGACCAGTAGCGCGAATTCGTCGCCGCCCAGACGGCAGGGCAGTATATCAGCCCCACAGGTCGAGAGACGTTCGGCGACGGTCCGGATCAGGGTATCGCCAGCGGCATGTCCGATGCTGTCATTGGTCAGCTTGAGATGATCGATATCGAGCAGGATCAGCCCGAATCGTTCACCGGTGACAATCCGTTCCGCCAGGGCGGCATTGAAATGCGCGCGGTTGGGCAGGCCGGTCAGCACATCGAAAAAGGCCAGGCGGTGATTTTTGGCGCGCACGCGTTCATGCGCGATGGAGAGGGCGCACAGATGCAAGCAGGTGGCAACGATGTCGCGTTCGAAATCGGACGGGGCGCGCTTGGTGTGATAGTAGAAGGCGAAGGTGGCGACCACATTCCCGTCCTGGTCCAGGATCGGGCTGGACCAACAGGCTTCCAGCCCCAGCGGCAACGCCAGGACCTTGAAGTCGGCCCAAAGCGGGTCGGCTTCGATGTCGGTGACGATAACGGGCTCGCCGCGCCAGGCCGCCGTTCCACAGGAGCCCGCCTTTGGGCCGACGACAACGCCATCAATCGCCGCGCAGTAGCTGGCGGGCAGGCTGGGCCCTGAGAGCGCACGCATCTTGCCGTCTTCAACGAGCAAGATCGAGCAGATCACATCGGGCAATTGCCGCTCGACGCAACGGCACAGAATGTTGCCCACCTCGACCAGTTCTTCTCCCCGCGCGACGGCTTCCAGAACTTCCGTCTGCACACGGAGCAAAAGTTCGGTTTTGCCCGTCACTTTCCCGGCCCCCAGTTTCCAAGACCAGAGGCTAGCAGCCGCCCGTAAAGGGAGTGTTTGGGAACGTATTCAGTTTTAACAAATTTGACGGGCAATCGGTAAACCGAGCCAAGCGAGCGATCGGCTGCAGCCAGGAGTGCGATATCCAGTAGGACAGCGTACCCGAGGGCCACCGGCTCGACATATCAAAAGCGGGAAAATAGTGGTGCCCAGAGCCGGGGAACCTGAACCCATATATTTCAATTAGTTAGTTGATTTCTGGACCCTTTTTCGTTCCATATAAAGCCTACGCTTTTTGCCGAGGTGTCCAGCCAAAATGATCCAGATCGCAATCGACAAATGGAGCGCCTGGCCCACCTGGGCGAAGTGGGCATCGGGTATTGGTACCGTGGTGCTGATCGAGGCGGTGATGGTTGCCAGCGGGGAGCGGAATTTCTTCGCGGGACTGGTCGAGCACTCGGTGGCGGTGGTGCTGCGCTATGGAATGATCGCGCTCGCGTTCGGCGGTGCCTATTGGGTCGGCACACGGATCGCCAAGCGGTCGAGCAACTGGCTCGGCTGGGTGGCCGGCATAGTGTTTTGCCTGGCCGTGATCTGGTTCGGCATGGACATCATTACGTCGCTGCCAGGCGTCGGCTGGCGGGTCACAGCTATGATGAATAGCGACTGCTACACCGATTGGGACGGGCGCAGCAATCCGAGTGTGTGCTAGTCAAATACACTTTCAGGGTCGTATCCAGCATCAGGCCAAGGGCGCTCCTTTAACCAGTAGCCGCCTCCGGATCGCTTCAGCCTCACGATACCAGCCTTCTCCCCGGCTCGCCAAAGCATTGTGGACAAGACCATCTGAGGATTTGCCCCCTGAAGATCAATGCCCTTGCTTTGCAGCCGTTGAAAGAGGTCACCTCGATTGAGCGGATGGCCGGCTTCTTCGATGATCTCGCGCGCAACCTTCGCGACCTCTTCCTTCTTCGGATTGCGGGCTGGGGGATCGAGATCGTGCACCAGAGCATAGTTTTCGGAAGCCGCTGATTCGTCGTTCCTGATGCGTGCTTCGGTATCTTGCGCAGATTTTACCTGTTGCAATGCCGCAACAAGGCTCTCCACTCTGTGGATTAGTTTATCGAGTTCAGTGGCCCTTTTATCGAGCGCCGCGCGCTCCGCTGTCAATTTGACTTTCTCATTAAGCAATTGAGACAAAAGGGTTTTTGCTGAGTTCAGCGGATTTTCAGCCATCGATTTCCGCTCCCATGTCCAGACCTTGATACACTAGCGGATACGAGAAAGACACACAACCACATTCGGAACGCTTGTATCTTGCCCTTGAATCTCTCATATATGGGGTGCGACCGAAAATGAAAACGGCTCTGCCAAGGTGTTAGCGCACCAAAGCAAAGCCGGTTTTCGGTTCCACCGGGCAGGTCTGAGGCGACCGGTGGAGTAGATTAACGAGCTGCGTTTAGCGCGGATCGCTCTGCTGCGCAAGTGCCTCCAAACGAAAGGAGGCCACAATGAGCGTGAAAGCGTGTCATTGGGTTAATCCGTATCGTCGCTTCCGCTTCAACAAGTGGGAAGACGTTTCGGGTTACTGGCGCTGTTGCGACTAGTCCTCGCAAGGTGCCCTACGTTATCGACGGCTGCGTGACGCGCTAGAGATAACCTGTCGTCGGGGACATTGTTCCCGACGATTTCTTTTACGACAACCCCGGTAAACACATTCTTAATATGATGTGTCTTGTCGCGTTTACAAGACCTGGATGAGGTGGGCGGGCCAGTAGCCTGCTAGCAGCCGGCCCGCCTTGCTTGCATGGAGCGGGGAAGCAAGCGCCCTATCTTTGCCCGGTGACAGTTGGTACGCCGACCCACTCAATCAGTGATCGAACGCCCGGCAGGGTCGCATACGGCAGCAGACGCCGGATCGAATTCACGTCGCCTTCGCTGAGCCCGTCGCCGCTGCCCTTGATGGCTTGAACGGCGCGCACGGCGGTGTCGATCAGGTCGCCAGTCGGGCCGGTGAACGCCGCTGCGGTCGAGCGCATGGCGTAACGGCTGGCAGTCCCCTCTTGGCTGGCATTGGGGAATGCAGCGGCCAAGGCGCCATAAGCGCCAACGCCCAGAGCCTGTTCGACCGTATTGTTGATCTCGAAGGCAATCGAGAAGATGCCCGAGCGGTCGAGCCCTTCCGCAATCCATCGGCCCGGGTTGTCCGAAATGTCGTCCATGCGATTGCTCTCGATGGACTTGAGCGCATACGCCAACATGCCGGCCATCATCGAGAAGATGACCCCTGACACCATTGCGGCCTGGCGCTCCTGCAATCCGCGCATCAAAACTCGCTGGTGAGATGCTAGGGCAAAGCTCTTGAACTGCCCAACCAGCTTGCCGGCAGGGGTGTTCATCCAAAGTGGAATATCCCCCACGCCCTTGGTCACAATGGTTGTGTCCACGTCTTTCGCGATGGCAGCGCGGAACGTGCGCCTGGCAACATCGTCGGTCCAATCCTCTGTATTGGCCACCCGCACGCCGCCGTCCTCAAGGCCATGCGCTTCGAACTGCCGGGCAATTCGCTCGGCCATGCTGCCATCGATGCCGAGATAGGCCAGATATGCCCGCTCTTTTTTGGTCAGCCCCGCATAGTTGCCGGAGCCGCGCAGGACGCGGTTCTGTGTCATGGTCGAGGCCAGCGACTTGTTAAAATCCGTCCACTGGTCCAGCAGCGTCAGCTTGGAAAACACCGTTGCCGAGTTATCCATGAACGCCTCGAATGGCGACCGCGATGAATAGGGATCCGTCAGCTCCGCCATGGTCGCGAGCCTGGTGTTCAGCACTCGCTCAAGCACCGTGCCGGCCATCTTAGCCTCGCCAGCGGCCATCTTGATGCCCTTGACGTTCCTGATCAGCGGCAACAGGCCATCGCGGAGCACCCCACCGTCCTGGGCGAACGCATGCACCATTAGATGGCGCCCAACGTCCGCAACAGATGACAGGGCAACACCGCCCAGCGAACGGATGAAATTGAAGGTGCCAGCCACCCGCATGGCGCGCGTGCTTATCTTCCCCTGCAATTCGGCCAGATGTGTTCCCCTCACCAAGTCGCGAAGGGCCTTGAGGTCGGCCAAGTCGGACTTTTCGCGCTGCGATAGCCGTTTGATCTCGGCTTCCCGCTGTTTCGCGGTCAGCTTTTTGGGTAGCGGCGCGCCAGTTTCAGGATCGACACCGGCCTGCACCGCCTCGCGCAGCTTGGCATAGTCGGTCTTGATGTCCTTGATCTGGTCAGCCAGGTCCACGCTGCCGAATTGCCGGGTCAGCTCAATGTCGGCGCCCATGACACGGGCATAGCGGCGCGCGATCACCTCGATATCGTTCTCGAGGAAGGGCTCGATCATATGGTCGGGGATCGAGAACGTGCGCTTGGCCAGGGGGCCGCGATCCGTCACCACAAGGTCGCGCGGCATGTCCATGTCAAACTCGCGGCCAGTGATCTTGTTGAACACCGCGTCAGTGATCTCGTTGACGTACCCGGCCCGGTCGGCATCGTTCAGGAATTCGGGCGGTCGCACATCGGTCGCATAGCGAGGGTCGAGCTTGCCGTTGTCGAACCGGATTTGCGCGTTGCGCACCTCCTGGTCGAGCCACTTGCGGACAATAGCCTTGAATTCCTGTTCGCGGGCCTCGATCAGCGGTCGATTATACATGCGCGTCAGGTAGCTGCTGGCTGTCTCGACCGAGACATCAGCCGGCAGCATGCCGAGCTTGATTGCTTCCTCTTTGCCGGCATCAAACAGGCTCGATCGCCACGCCTGCGCAGCCTTGGCAACTGCCGGGTCGGAGCTCCTGTCAGCCCGGCGCATAGCGCGGCTCACGGCCTCGCTGAATTCAGCGCGGGAGAGCTGGCCGCCCGCCTTACGGTGTTCGCCATAGGCGGCGGTGAATTGCTCAAGCCCGCGCGCAAGACTGCCCTGGTATTGCTTGACCATCGTCTCGACCGCTGGCCCGCTGGTTTCACCGGCAAGATTGGCCTTCACATAGATCGGGTTCTCAAACAGCCGAGTTGCGATGTCGCGAAATACCGGCGAGGCCGAGTGCAGCGCCCGTAAAACGGGGTTCAATTGAGCGGTCGCCGCGCCAACGGTGGCAGCAGCGCGCCCGGCGATGGTGTTCTCGCCAAGCGTCGGGACGCGCCGCGCCATAGCACCAGCATCTGAGGACTTGATGCCGGCGAGCACTGCATTCTCATTTTCTTCCAGCAGCCGCATGTCGTTGGCGGCGATCGCCTCATCATCCATGCCACGCGACAGCCGCAGCCAATCGCCACCGGAGAACACGCCAGAGATCGAACCGCCCAGCACACCGCCGAGAATGGCCGACATGCCGACATTCACCGCTGCCTCTTGAGGTGTCCGCAGCTCCTGGGTTGCCATCAGGCCCATTTCGGCCATGGACGTTGACAGGGCCGTTGCGCCTGCCGTTGATAGCGCGGTGCGTAGCGCGGCCTGGCCGGTGCGGACACCGCGATAGATCGTGCCACCGGGCAGGAGCACATCGGGCGACAGAACCGACGCCCCCATGCCGGCAAGCATGCCCCAGCCACCCGACGCAGCGAGGGTGCGACGGTCGGACAATTCCTGCGTGATCTGCTGTTTTAGGGCGGCGGATTGGCCGGCATTCCATACGGTCGCAAACCGGTCCCAATAGGGTTCGAACTCGGTCCCGGCAATGTCGTCCCATGGGTTGAATGTCGGATCCTTGTCGCCTCCCGCCCTGTGCTGGGAGATAAGCGAAACGATCGGGTTCTCTTGCCGGAACGCAGCCCCGATCACATCACCAGCATTGGGCGCATCCATCTGACGCGTCGTCAGGTCAATGGCACCGGCATTGGGCAGCACGGCTGTCTCTCTTGGAACGATCATCGCGGCGCCCCTCCCATCATTCCGAATGTTCTGGATTGCTGCTCAAGCCATGCCGCCTCGGCGTCGGCAGGATCGACCATCGGCACGGCGTTACCCAGAGAGCCAGGACGGCCCAGAAGGGCATCCCGGCGCAGACCAATATCAGTCAACTGCGCGTCGAGGTCAGCAAAGCCCGGCACCACCTCGGCAGGCGTCGGCGGTCCGAGAAGTCCACCGCTCATACGCTCGATATAGGTTCGGGTGAAATCCATGGGCCGGTCGCTGAGAGCAGACTTGTAGGCCCGTTCGATCTCGAAACGCAGGCGCCTTTCCTCGGTGTCGAGTGTGGCGAGCTGCTGGAGCTGGTCCGTGTCCACCACGAACAACCCCGGCACCTGATCAATGACGCCATCGGGCCGAACGAATGTCAGGGCATAGCGCGGTGGCTTGCCCGAGCGCACGTCCTGGGCAGTCTCAGGCACCGCCGTCAGCATGACGTTCTGAGCATCAGGGGCGACCTGACGCACATCGGCCATGGCCATGTCGCGGATATAGTCGTGCGATCCCCCGACCGGGGGGTAGAGCATTTCGGGCGGGAACGGCATGACCACCTCCTGCCCGGATACCGTCGAGACGCCATAAGTGCGCTTGATCTCGGCAAGGGCCATCGAGCGCGCTATGCCGACATCACCCTGAGCCGGCCCCTTAAACGCGGCTTCGGCGGCGCTGAGATAGTCGGCAAGTACCGCCTCTTGCTGGAGGGGTGTGAGCCCGGCAACAGGTCCACCCGGCAATATGTTGTCCCCGAAGGCCCGCAGCACATCACCAATGCCTAGCCCCTTGGCCGCTTCGGTCCATGCGGACTTGAGCAGATCGGCATTGGCCCGGTTTTTGGGGTCGCGTTGATCGATGACGAACCGCGCGGCTTCTTCTACGCTCCAGCCTTTTCCATCGACCATCGCGGCGTACTGAGCCGCCGCCTGCTCGATTTCCGAAGCATTATCGAGGTGCCCGACCGCCATGGGCGCATCTGCCGATAGCTTGGCCGACATTTCCATGGCCGCAGCGACCGCTCCGAGATCATTGGAATTGAGGCCCTGGCGCACGGCGGCAATCATCGGGCTGGGGATCATTCCAGTGTCGCGCACCCACTCCATGCTCACTGTGTCGCGCTGTTCAGGCGGCACAGTGGACATTTCCAGTTCATAGGCTTTGTCGGCCAGTGAGCGATCGTCGGACGAATACGGATTGAGCGCGCGGTTTTCACCGGCAGCGCGGGCGGACACATAGGCCCGCGCCTCGGCAGTGGCACCCTGCTCGGATCGAAGCGAGTTGATCAGCGTCACCTTGTCCCCATCATCGAGGTCAGGGTGCTGCAATATCGCTTGCTCGGAGGTGACATTGCCGGTGACAATCCCCAGCGCCAAGGTTTCTTTCGCAATGGCAGAAGCAGCCCTGCGCTCCGCAGCACGGGCGGCATTTTCGCGCCCAATCTCATCGGCAGCGGCCTCCCGAACCTGCACCGACATATCGGCAGGCAACGCAGACAGCACCGCTTCGACGCGCGGGCTGAATTGAACGCCAGCGCCCAGCCCGTTGCGGACAAGGGCGGCTTCTTTCAGTCTGCGCTCCCTGTTGATGCCGCCGTTATGACCGGCCAGCCCCTCAATGGCGGCGGCAATGGCCGTCCTATCGCCAGTCACGACAGCGCGGGCCACAGGTGCCGGCAACGAACCATAGTTATAGGTCAGGCTGGCGAGCACGTTTTGCGTCATGCCGTCCAGCCGCGCCCATGCCTCAACGCCAACCGCCTCGATGGCACGCGGAATGAACTCGGTTTCCAGCCGGCGCGCCAGATCCCGCTTGGCATCAGCCTCAGTCACAACCGTGGAAGGATTGACCTCGACCACGCTGCCATCGGCACGCGTAACCGTGTTGCTACCGAAGCCCGCCCGGTAAATGTTCGGCCCGACCTGCTGGCCGTTTTCGTCCGTGGCCGGGTCGTTGTAGGCCGCGAATGACAGGCCCTCAAAATTCGCAATAAGGTCAGCCGCAGACCCCGGCGCAAACAGCGGCGTCGAGCCCATCGTGACGGCATCGCGTGCAGCAGCGTCGGCAACCATCGGCGCCAGCTTGTCCACAAGGTTCATGCCGTCAATAGCCGTGAACCTGCTGGAGTGTTCACTCAGGAATTCGACGGCAGCGATCGGATCGTCTTGAGCGATTTGGAGGGCGACATTTGAAAGCGTGGCGCTCTCATAGTCCCAAACCTTCATGCGGGTGGTGTGCTCGTCCCAGCCGAGCAAAGCCGCCTGCTCGCGCAGCTCATTCACGCCCAAGGCCAGGGCGGCATTCATCTTCGCCGGATTGCCGGCATGCAAGAGCGCCTCATTGGCCAGAAGCTCCTGCCGGGCCGTCGAGGTGCCGACCATAAACTGCTTCTGCGCATCAGCCTTGTGCACGAGGGCCGACTGCTGGGCAGACAAAACGCGGGCCGTAGATGCCTGGTCGTAAACGGCGCGGGCGGCAGGGCTCAGGTTGCGGCTGAATTCCGACCGAGCCTGGCGCAACTTGCCATCGTATTCCGCATAAGCGTCCAGCGCCGCTTTGCCCTGCAAAGTCAAAAAACCGCCGTCGCCATAGGCAGCGTTTGTGGTCCAGGCCGTGAACTCATTGAGTGCGTTTTTCGCGTCGGCCTGGGCGATCAGGGTGTTCAGGTCGGCAATATTGTCCGATGCACGCTGCACCCCTTGGGCCAAGCCTTGCATGCCGCGCCCAATCGCGGCGCCCATATCCTCCCCGGTCGCGCGAACGGTCAAAGGCTGCTGGAATGCCGGACGTTCCGCGACGGTGGGTTTGTAAATCGGAACCTCAGCCATATCACTCAACCTCAGCTGGCAGGGTCAGGACTTCCCCCCAGGCAACCGTGGCGCTCTCAATCATGGGCCGATCGGGTTTCTCATGATCCTTGGCCATCGCGCGATCGAGGTGCAGACGGGCGATCTGGCTCAACTGGCCCTGACCCATCTTGCCCTCGAACATGAATTCGCCCTTGATGCCGTGCTCCCTCATGGCGTGATCGATCTGGTGCAACTCACGCAGTACCTCACTAAACTCAGCAGCCATGGCATCGACGCGCTTGGCCAGCACCTTGAGGCGCTTGACCTTCTCCCGGCCAAGTTGGCGGTGTTCCTTGACGGTCTTACGCCGCAGTGCCTTGGCCTCGTCCTCTGCCTTGGCACTCAAACCGGCGAGGGCGCGCGTGAGGGTGTCGCGCTCCAATGTAAGCGCTTGGTGCTTAGCGCGGGCGCGGTCCATTTCCTTGGTGACGTCCTCGCCTTCGACCTGGCGAAAGCTCAGCAGGTCAATTTCGCGGTCAGCATCAGCAATGCGGCGATCGAAGTCGGCAATTTCGGCTTGATAATTACGCATGATCGCTGCCCTCCACCGCAGCCCGGGCGCGGGCGTCCAGGATTTTGCGGATCATCTGGTGAACGCGGCTGCCAATCGGTACGAGCTCCGAAATTGGCGTCGTGCCCTGGGCAGCGAGCAGCAGTCGCGCCGCAGCCGGACCTTTCACGGCAAACCAGTCGGGGATGGACAGGTCCTCGTCACGCATGTCGGCGCGAAGCCTCTCGTCCAGTTCGCCAAGGGTGTTCAGGGTTTGGCGCATTTGCAGAGCGAGTTTGTCGATCTCCTCCGCCGCGAAATGGATCTCAAGGCATGTGTCGTTCAGGCTCATATTCCGTCTCCTCAAATGTCAGGGCCAGCTTCCGGGACAACCGGCAGCAGTCGGCCCCAAGCTTTGTCCAGAATGGCCGCAACGGTCGGCAGCTTCTTCGCCGGTTGCGCATCGGCAACGGCATCGGTCACGGCGCGGCGAACGGTGTTGACCAGCCCAAGCCAGGTGCCCTGTGGCAGGGCGTGCTCGAACAGCCCCCGATCCCGCAGCGCCTGGCGCAATTCAGGATCGAGAGCGTCGAGGTCGCGGCAGATGGCCCGCAGCTCATCGGTGATTTCATCGACGCGGCGGGCATGTGCCAGCACCTTTTCGCCGGTAGTCTTGAGGTCCGTCATTGGTCAGCTCCTGCATCAGAGGCGTTGGAATTTGCGGGCCGGTGACGGCTGGTCATGCTCAGCGCCTCAACCTCGGCCAGCGGGGATTGGAGTTTGCCGCCATAGATCGCGGCGCGGTCGGCCTCGACCTGATCAGCAATCATCTGATCCAGCGGAGAGAGCTTTGCAGCGGCAGTGTCTGACTGGGCAGGTGCTCCGCTGGCCGACACTGTAGGCAGGGACTGGAGAAACACCTCGGCATCAAACCGGGTAATCACCGTGCGCCGGCCAAACTTGCGGGCGACGAGCTTCCCCTCATCAATCAGGGTGTAGATCGAGGACTTGGAAATCCCCATGACGATCGCGGCCTGCTCGATGCTGTATGCGAGGGGTTCATCCTTTGGATGCGGTAATGCCATGTCTCAATTCACCGTTGTTGCGTGAATTGATCATGGGTGGACAAGGTTGGTAGCTAGAGCGGGGGCGTTTACAGCCGTTGTCGTCATTGCCGTTTTGGCAACGAAAAGCGTGATTTTACAAAGGCTTAGGGGTCCGTCTAGGCTCCCCGCAGAAAGGAGCCTGCCATGAACACCGCATTTCTTCTGATCGCCCGATACGAGGGCGCGCCGATCATCCCGCTCGACATCGTAGCGCGGGACTTCTTCCCTCACCTGGCACCGGAGAAACTCTGGCGAAAGTATAATGAGGGCGCGCTCGACCTGCCCATTGTGAGCATTGATCCCTCGTCCAATAAGACAGCGAAGGGTGTGGCACTGGTCGATCTGGCCAATTTCATCGATCGCCGCATGGAAGTCGCGCGAGAGGAGGCGGAAGTGCTGACCGGGAAACGGCTATGAGCGCGGGCGATCTGCCGGACCTGCAAAAGCTCAGGGTCGATCTCACCAATCGTGCCAACCTGGCGCGCATTGCATCAGTGTTCCGCGATCTGGGCCGCGACGTTCAGGACGTAGAAATGGCAACTGAGGACGATGAACACGCCATCGAGCGCACTCGGCGGTTGCTCAAGGACGCGAACAAGCGGCTGAGGTACATCATACGGTGATCATTTGCCCCGCCGGACCGGCAAACGTTGCCTCTCCGGTCATTTTTCGATGTCCGCGATCTGCTTGAGCGAGGCCGCAGCCTCTTTGATCAGGTCGCGCATCCTTGCCCGCTCACGCCTGGCGCCGAACGTCTGCTGACCACTGCCGTAATTGCCGTTCTTACTGCCCATCGGCGCGCCGCCCCTCGCCCCGTGGAACCGGCATACGTTCCAGCCCTTCACTGCCGGCCCTCGACACCGCAAGCCCGATCGTTTCGACGTGGCTGAGCACTGCTTGGCGTTCGGGAAGTTCGGCGGTTTCGGCTCGCACATGGGGTTGATCCTCTAGATTGCTGGCCACCCCTCCCCCTGGGCCACCGAAGTTGCCGACAGCGACCTGACCGCCGTCATGGACATGGATGTGCTCGACCTTGATGTTTTGCTGCCCACGGGCTCGATAGCGGGTGAGTGCTTCGAGCTGGGCGGCGAACGTCTTGGCCAGCTTGGTCAGCGCATTCGCCTGGCTTCCAGAAGCCTCGAATGTAGACGGGGATTGACCGGCAACGCGCATGGTCATGTTTTGAATTGCGATCATCTGGCTGCACAGCATGGTCTCAACGCTATCCCTTGGCGCCATTGCAGCGATCGACGCCAAGGTGCGGTTGACTGTGGCTTCGACCTGATCGGCGCTTGGTGCTTGGCGGGCAATCTGTCCCAGCAGAGATGTCAGTTCTTCGCCATGCGTGAGGCCAAGCAGCGACATCCAGAACGCGGTCGCCTCGGCGCTTGTGTCTGCCAGATCAATCTCGCCATTGTCGGTCAGCACAAACTTAATGAGCGTGGGCGTTTTTTTGGTGCGCTCGATATAGGCATCAGCAACGCGCGTCTGGCTGGCGGTCAACATGGGCGCGCCTCCACCAATGGGCCATCGGGCGTGCGGGGAATGCCTGTGTCCACGATGATCGTGACGGCGCCCTCATGCTTGATATCAGCACGGACCTCCAGCGGCAGCAGCTTGGCATATAGCTTATAGAATTCGGTCTGGTTTTCGCGCGCCCAGGCGGTGAAGGCTTCAAGGCCACCAATGCCGTCATAGGCTTTTTCGAGCGCGGCTTTCACCTGCACGGTGGTTTTGTTCGGGGCGCCCTTGGGCCGTCCGGGTGAGCGGCGTTTCTCAAATGCGTGCTGCACAGTATCGCTCCGGTATTTTATTCGGAGCCAGAATGCAGACTAATGGTTGGGGCGGTGAGGTGGGTCGCCTACGCGCGCGAGATGTCAGCATTTGCCAGCAGCGGATATGTAGAGGCGATGCAATCGATCGAGCAACTCGGTCCGAAAAAGCTCTTTCGCTGCAATGCCATGTAGACGGTGAATAGGAATGGCCCGAAAATATCTTTCCTAAGGAAATGGCGCTCCCTATAGGAGTTTTTCGAAATTGCTATACACTGTCTTCATGTGACTGAAATTACTGGTGAATTTTCTCCAGACTGGCGCAAGGCGTCTACACACCTTTACATCACCACGGCTCAAACTGTTGAAAGGCGCGCGTTCCCTTGAGAGTGGCGCCGACAATGATCGCGCCTTTGGCGATGCGGCGACCTTCAATGCCGGGGATGGCGCGCAACCGTTGCCCGAACGTGTTGACGATAGGCAGAAATTTCTCGGCATAGCCTTCATCCAGCGCCCACGCCTTGAAGTCGCGGAACAATTCGGAAGTCCCATGCCAACCGCCAGGCGGCTCGTGGTCGGTGAGGTCAACCCGCTGCTCGAACCACTCAATAAGCGGATCCAGCCTCAGCCAATCGCGCAGCGCCTCTTGGGACGAGGCCGGCAGGGTATATGCCCGATGCTCCGAAAGGCGCTGAGCGCCGGCAATGGCAAAGCGCAGTAGCAGGTCAAGCTCGTCATTGCGAATGCGGTCGGCAATGTCCTCAACGATTTCATCTTCGGGGATCGAGCGATTGAACCGAAGCACGACGAGCCGGCGCTGCAAACCACGGTCAAGCCCGCCATGGAAGCGCGGCAGGGCGTTGGTGGTGAACAAGTGCAATGCGCGCGGCACGAAGGTCATGGCACTGGCGTAGACATCACGGCCTTGAAGAGCGTTGCCGGTGACAGCCGCCTTGAAGGTTTCCCCGGCAATGGCATTGGCTGACAGCTCATCCGCCACGTTCGCGGCCTTGCCGGCCAGGTTGACGATGCGGCGCTCATCCTCATAGGCAGACGGCGGGATATGCGACACCGCACCCTCGGGCAACAAGCACTCCAGCAGCGATGCAATCGTGGACTTGCCATTGCTGGCCGTCTCACCGAGGAACACGAACGCCTTGGGCAGTGGAAGTCGCGTGGCAATACCGAATGCGGCAGCGCCCAATATTTCACCGACCAGATCAATCTTGGCTTCGGCATCCGGGTCGCCGTGAAATGCACCCGTCACCAGCTTGTGCAGCATCGAGCCCTCGGGCAGCGGGTCGGAACGCCCATTCCCGTATCGCGCCGGGATTGTGAAGCGGAAACGGTCATCGGGGGAGTGCTGGCGCGTTGTGATAGTGCCGCCCTTGGCAATCTCAACCACGGTGTCAGAGCAGTTGAGGGCGACAGACGGATTATTAAAATAGTCGGGCTCCGAAAGGATCGTGCCGACCTCGGCCAAGACGCCATTGATGAAATTGCGACCGATCCACATGGGCTTGCGGCCCTGAACGGTGCAGCCGTTGTAGCGATGCACGGCCAAGCGCAAGCTGTTTTCCGGCAGTTCGCGCCAGCAGGTTGGACCCCACGCCCAGAATGCACCATCGGCGCGCACCACATCACCGCAGACACCCTCAAGGGTGGCGGCAAGATGCTGAGCAACCCCAACCTCACCCCCATTCTCGATGTCGGACACTTGCCCGGAGCGGAGCATATCGACTGCATCGGCGCCGACAGGATCCGGCGCACGGCGCCCGCCTGTCACCACTTTCAACTCAGCGGAGGGTGTCAGCCCCCCGCTTTCAATTCGGTCATGTCGCCCCATGTCTAAGCCGCCATCGGAATTACGCCGGGAAATCGCCCAGCGATTGAGTGAGCCACCTCAAAAATGCGATCGAGTGTGGAGCGGGTGCCGCAGAATTCGATTTCGTCCTCCACCCTCGGCAGGGACGCCCAAAGCAGCGCAACGTCGATCTTGTCGTTGATCGCGTCGTCGGTGCCCAGCGCGTCATCGAGGTAGATGTTGTCCAGCAGACAGCGAGCCTCGTTCACGTGCTCCCATTTGCTGGCGGGCTGATCAGCACCAAGCATATAGGGAAGCTGGTCAAGCTCTTCGCATGACAACCCGGCTGGCGCGTGCACCTCGAAGTCGAAAACGATCTCAGCCTGGTCGATGATGCGCCGCGCCATCTTGCCAATGTTGATGAGCGTTTTCGCCTCCCCCGCGAACCGCATTTCAGCGTCAGCCCGTTCAAGCGTCGAGTTCAGAAGTAGCGCGTGCCTGGCCAGTGGTGACGGTGCGTTCAAGACGCGATCCTTGGCCAGCAGCACTCGGTAAAGCTGCCCGAGGCGAAAGCTGGTCCAGCCGATTGCCTCGTAGCGGGTCGAATAGAACGGGGGGATAAATTCCGGCAGGGGCCGGCAGTGGGAAGTTGCGAACATTGTCCGCCCTTTCGCTTGCGAATGGGCTGGAAATGTTGCATTTGTAGCAACGTCAAAATCATCTTGTACTTTCCCGCCCTGGTTCAGAGATGAGCCGGGGTGTCTCTTTTTCCGGCCCGGTGACTTCAGACTGCCATGCGTTCCGCTGATTTTGCGGCGAGCCAGTCTTGGACTTCGGACGCGACCCAATAGTTGCGGCGGGCAATCTTGATCGGCTTGGGAAAGTCCCCTGCCTTGATCCACCGCCAAAGGGACATGTCCGAAACTGGTGCAATGCGCTTGATGTCGCGCGCGTCGAGCAATTCGGTTTCGATGATGTCGGTCACAGCGACCTCCTTTCGTTAAACGTTGAGATAAATGACTGATGGTTGGCGCTCCAAAGTGAAGCTCAAGCGCGATCCATGCCGGGATACTCGCCGCGCTCCCAAAGCCGCGCCATTTCAAGGGCTTGGAACCCGGCAAAGGTCGAGGGGCGGCAGGCCAGCATTTCTTCGATGATGTCGCTGGCGCCGTGTTCGGCCATGATCGCATCGGTGCGTTCGCTCTCTGCCTGGGCTCCGATATCGAGGGCGACAGCCTCCAGCATCTCGAAGGCATCGATTGCCTTCCGGACATGCACGGCAAGCTCATCAGCCAGGGTCAGAAGGCGGGCGTCGGCGGGAGTGTAGGCGGTGGTCATGTCAGCTCTCCTGTTAAGCGTTAAGGTTAACCCTACCGATAATAGCCATGTATGGACATGTCAACCTATAATCGGTAGGGTTAGCTATTAAGTCAGGAGAACAGGAATATGGAATTGACCCCAGAACAATGCAGGGCCGCGCGCGGGCTGCTCGATATGAAGCAGGCCGAGCTGGCCGAGCGTTCGGGTGTGGGGCTTTCCAGCATCAAAAACTTCGAAGCTGGCAGGACAGGCATGATTGCCAACAACCTATCTGCTCTGGGCCGGGCGCTTCAGACAGCTGGAGCCGAATTCATCCCGGAGAATGGGGGTGGCCCAGGCGTTCGGCTCAAAAAAGGTATTGATCCGAGAGCTTGGCGAGGGCTTTAGCCCCGCCCGGATAATTTGGCGTAAACAGTGCATTTTTGGCAATTGAAGTGGAAAACAATCAGGGACGGCGACATCCCAAGCGTTCATTGCGTTTTTAGCAACATAGCCCGATTTGTTACTTTTGCTTTTTTATCAACGTACTGAATGTATTGACAATTCTGGCGTTCCCAACCATGTTTTGTTACAGGAATTTCCGATCATTGCCTTTTTAGCAATGTAAGTAGCGATCCCTGTGCAAGTCATGGGTCTCGCTATGCTTCACAATCCTTTGCCGCCGTTCACCCGTTTCCAGGGCGCCCCCTGCCCATTTTGCGGAGGTGCAACTTTGTGCCCCTCGCCGCAGCGGCTCACGCAGATCATTGAGCTGACAGAGCATGAAGAAGCCGCCCTTGAGTTTCTGTGGGATCGGTACGGCAACCTGGACGGTGACGGCAAAGCCGCCAATTTTGAGATCGCAGACTGGATATTCCAAGACCATGATGACGGCGGACCTTCCGAATGGTCGGCAGGCCGGGATGTGCATCTGGCAATCACGGGGTTGAGGCGAAAATTGCAGGGCCTCGGCTACGTTATCAAAGCCGACTATCGAAACAGGCCGAAAGGCAAGGGTCGGCAAGAATGGCGCCGGTCCCTTCACCTCACTCCTGACCCCGGCGCTCCCACGACACAACGCCTCCAGGTTGCCGGCAAGTCAGGCGGTTATCGTCGCCAGTTTCGGCCCGTGAAATGCCGGTGCTGTGGTCGGCAGATCGCCAGCCCGACATTGGAACAAGTGATGTCGGTCTATGGCCTGCAACCTCGCGAGCGCCAAATCATCCGCATCATCGACAGCGCAATTGGTCGGGTGGCGTCGAACGAATGGCTGCTCGAACTCATGTTCGCAGATGACCCGGTGCCTAAAAACCCCGATCGTAAGTATAGTGCGCTCAAGGTCGCCATCTCGAATGCGCGCAAGAAGCTGCGAGGCTCAGGCGTCACGATTGAGGCCATTGGGTACGGTCAAGGCTTTACTCTGGTCGATGAGGTCGGCGCATGACCCGAGCCCAGCCCGTTTGCCCTCCCCCGACTGCCCGAGGACTGAGCCGCGAAGGTGCAGCAAACTACATTGGCGTGTCAGCATCCCTATTCGATGACATGGTTCGTGACGGGCGCATGCCACAACCAAAGCGGATCAACTCTCGCACCGTGTGGGATGTTCGCGCTATAGATAGGGCCTTCGACCTTCTGCCGGGCGGGAGCGCCGGAGAGGATGACGAATGGGAAGTTGAGGCGTAAGTGCCCAAGAAGTTCGCCAAAAAATACATTATCGAGGACCGCACGGATGGCGTGCTGCGCTTTTATTTTCGGAAGCGTGGTCAGCCAAAGATCCGGCTGCACGGCATTCCCGGCACCGACGAGTTCAACGAACAATATTACCGCGCCCTCAAGGGTGTGATCGAGAGCAAGCCGGCAGGTCCTGTTCTTGCGAAGCGCGGCACCCTCCGGTGGCTATGCGAGCAATATTTCGGGTCAGCCGAGTACAAGATGCTCGATGCACGAACCCGCAAGGTGCGCCGGTCCATCCTTGAGAGTTGCTGGGCGGAACCGACAAAGCCAGACGGCAATAAGATGATTGGGGATATGCCGCTCTCGTCCGTAACGTCTAAGGTGATACGGGTTCTGCGCGACCGGAAGGCCGAGAAGCCAGAGGCGGCAAACAGTCGGGTGAAGGCGCTTCGCCAGGTGTTCGGATGGGGTGTGCTCGATGGGGTCGAGTTGGCGATGGTCAACCCGGCAAAGGATGTCCCCTACTTCAAGCCACGCGGCCAGGGCTTCCACTCTTGGACCGAGGCCGAGGTTGCCCGGTTTGAGGAAAGACACCCGATCGGCACGAAGGCCCGCCTCGCCTTCGGCTTGCTTTTCTACTTGGCGCAGCGCCGTAGCGATATCGTGTTATTCGGAAAGCAACACCGTCGCGGGGACGCGCTCTACTTCACGCAGTTCAAGGGCCGCAATCGCAATCCGGTCACGCTGGAAATTCCAATCCCCCGCGAACTGGTCCAAATCATCGACGCGACCCCCAGTGGCGACATGACTTTTCTTGTGAACGACCTGGGGCGCCCGTTCACGGCAAACGGCTTCGGCAACAAGATGCGCGAGTGGTGCGATCAGGCTGGCCTGCCAGAATGCACATCCCACGGTCTGAGAAAGGCCCGCGCTGCCCGCATGGCGGACCGTGGCGCCACTGGCCATCAGATCATGGCAATTACTGGTCATCAGACGCTCAAGGAGGTGGACCGCTACACCAGAGCGGCGAACCAGCGAAGGCTTGCCAAGACCGCCACCGCCATCATGGAAAAACAGACGGACGACGATTAGACCGGCAAGTCAAAGCGGGAACAAATGTGTCCAGAAAAATAGCCGCGAGCAAATCTCTGGACGTTTTCATCCTATTTTATGAGCGATTTCAATAGCTTGGAAAAGTGGTGGTGCCCAGAGCCGGAATCGAACCAGCGACACGCGGATTTTCAATCCGCTGCTCTACCAACTGAGCTATCTGGGCATCGGGCCCGAGCGACTGGTGCGCGAGCCACGGGCCTTATAGGGGAACGGTTTTTGCCGCGCAAGCGGGAAAAGGCGGTGTGGATAAAGGGATTCTTGTTCGCCTGCTGGGGCAGGCTTGACCACTCTGGCCTCAAAGCGCGCCGACATTGGCCGAGACCCACGCTGCGCTCCGCAACGTGGCTCGGGAAATCCTACCTCTCGCCGTCCTCGTCGTCGTGGATCGGCTCGTCGTCGCGGGCGGGGATGACGTAGGACCCGATGAGCCAGCGATTGAGGTCGATATCGGCGCAGCGCCGAGAGCAGAAGGGTTTGAACTCTTCCACCATCGGCTTGCCGCAGATGGGGCATTTCTTTTTGGGGGCTTCAGCCATCAGACGCCTGAGAGGCTCGACTGGTTGAGCCAGTTGAAATGCACCGGATAGCCTTCGCCAGCCAGAAGCTGGGCGGTTTCGTGCAGGGGCAGACCCACCACGGCGGAATAAGAACCAACGAGCTTGACGGCAAAAGCGCCGGCAATGCCCTGGATGGCATAGCCGCCAGCCTTGTCGCGCCATTCGGCACTGGCGAGGTAGGCTTCCATTTCCCGCGCGGACAGGCGCTTGAAGCGGATGCGGGTCTCTACCAGTCGCTGGCGGCGGGCGCCGGACGGCGTGATCAGCGTAACCCCGGTATAGACGCGATGGGCACGGCCCGAAAGCAGGCGGAGGCAATCAGATGCCTCTTCCATGGTCTCAGCCTTGGGCAGAATGCGCCGACCCACGGCCACAACCGTGTCGGCTGCCAGCACCATAGAGTTGGCGCCGAAGCCGGCGATGGACGCCTTGTGCTGGGCCGTCAAGGCCTTGAGATCGGCTAGGCGCTGCGCCAGCTTGCGCGGCAATTCGCCTTTTTCGGGGGTCTCATCGACATGGGCCGGCACCAGATGCTCGGGCTCGATGCCGATCTGGTTGAGCAAGGCGAGCCGGCGCGGTGAGGCCGAAGCCAGAATCAGGTCGGGACGGCCGGCCATGTCAGATCACTTGAAGCGATAGGTGATGCGACCCTTGGTGAGGTCGTAGGGGGTCATTTCGCACAGCACCTTGTCGCCGGCGAGAACGCGGATGCGGTTCTTGCGCATGCGCCCGGCAGTGTGGGCGATAATTTCGTGATCGTTTTCGAGCTTCACGCGAAAGGTCGCGTTGGGAAGCAATTCGGTGACCACGCCCGGAAATTCGAGCACTTCTTCCTTGGCCATACTTTCTCCTGAGAAGGCCCCATGCGCCATTGTTGGCTGGCCGGGGCCGCAAAATCGGGCGGAACCTACTTCAATTCAAAGCTTTTGTGAACCACTTGTGATCAAGGGCTCCAAACGCGCCTTTACGCGCCGGCGCAAACCATCGCGCAGATCGCGATAGGCGCCCAGAACCAGGCTACGATTGCCTTCGACCAGCGAGGGGTCATCCACCTGCCAGTGCTCGACGGCGCCGGCTTCCAGCCCCTTCTTCTCCACCGCATCGGGGGCGTCGTCAGAGAGGGTGATGACGAGATCAAAATGGTTGGCGACCAGTTCGTCCAGGATATGGGGCGTATGCACGCTCATATCAATGCCGATCTCTTCCATGACCTCGTGCACGAACTGATCGGCCTTGCCGCCATTGACGCCGACCGAGCGGGCGATGAGACGGCCCGGAAAGGCCTGGCGGGCGAGCGCTGCGGCGATGGGTGAGCGCACCGAATTCATCGAACAGACAAAGAGCACGGTGGGGAGTTCGCTGGTGGCCTCATCGATTCGGGAAGCGTAGGGCTGAACTGCGCAGATGAGAGTAAACAGACGACGCGCCGTGTTAAGATCAAGGATGATCTTGTTGGTAAGGCGGGTGCGCAGCAGTTCGGCCGCCTCGTTGTGCATGCCGCGCCGGGCCATGTCGACCGTTTCGATCTGGAAGGGCTGAGCGGAACGGATGGCCTCGTAATAGGCGTCGCGGACGCGGAAATAGTCGCGGATAAGGCGCCGGAACGGGGTCAGCGAGAGATAGTGCGCGGCGATGGGCTGGAACGTCTCGGGATGACGGACATCGAGCAGGATGTAATTGCCGATGATCGACATATGCAGCGCATAAGGCCCTTCGGCGCTGACGCGGGCGGGCTTGAACGCATTGTCCTCGAGCAGATCGTAAATGGCGATACGCCACTCATGCACCTCGTCAGGATTGATCGAGGTGATGGTATTGGGGTCGAGCGTGACGGTAACCAGCCTGTTCTTGCTGGTCGCCGCCTGCTCTGTGCCCATCGAAATGCTCACCGATTGAGCCTTATGGAAATGGACCGGCCGTGGCCGTCGAGATCTTCGACGCCGGCAATGGTGATGGCAGGTTCGGCCAGGGCCGCGAGCGAGGATGGCGTGCAGCCCAACAGAGAGGTGCGCTTCATGAAGTCGAGCACGCCCAGGCCGGAGGCAAAGCGCGCCGAGCGGGCGGTGGGCAGCACGTGATTGGAGCCGCCGACATAGTCGCCAATGGCTTCGGGCGTGTGGTGGCCGAGAAAGATCGCGCCGGCATGACGGATTTTATGCACCAGCGCCTGCGGGTCGTCGGTGGCGATTTCCACGTGTTCGGAGGCGATGCGGTTGGCAAGGTCCGCTGCCTGATCGAGCGAAGTGACAGTGATGATGGCGCCGAACTCCTCCCAACCTTCGCGGGCAATGGTCTGCTTGGGCAGAAGTGAAAGCTGGCGTTCGACTTCGGCGGCCACGGCGTCGGCAAGCTTGCCATCCGTCGTGACGAGGATCGACTGGGCCCCTGCCCCGTGCTCGGCCTGGGCAATCAGGTCGGCAGCGACCCAAGCGGGATTGGCTGAGCTGTCGGCAATGACGAGGACTTCGGAGGGGCCTGCGATCATGTCGATGCCCACCTGGCCGAAGACCTGGCGCTTGGCGGCGGCGACGAAGGCATTGCCGGGGCCGGTGACTTTGTCCACACGGGCAATCGTCTGCGTGCCATAGGCCAGAGCGGCAACAGCCTGGGCGCCGCCAATGCGGTAGATCTCGGTGATCCCGGCAATCTGGGCGGCAGCCAGGACTGTGGGGTTGATTTCACCATTGGGGGTCGGCACCACCATGGCGATGCGCTTGACCCCGGCCACGTGGGCCGGAACCGCGTTCATCAGCACCGAGGAGGGATAGGAGGCGAGGCCGCCCGGCACATAGATGCCCACGGCATCAACGGCGGTCCAGCGCGAACCCAAGGTGACGTCCAAGGCATCGGTATAGATATGGTCCTCAGGCTTCTGCTTTTCGTGGTGGGCCTTGATGCGGTCATGCGCGGTCTGCAGCGCCGCAGTCACATTGGCGGGAACCCTGGCAGCGGCTGCGGAGATTTCCTCGGTCGAGAAAGCCAGCGTGGCGGACGTGACATTGGCCTTATCGAAGCGGTTGGTGAGTTCGGCCACAGCCTCATCTCCACGCGCCCGCACCTCGGCGATGATGGCAGCAACCGTGTCGTTGACGTCCTTGCTGGATTCGCGCTTGGCGCCAAGCAGATCGGAAAAGCGCTGTTCGAAATCGGACTGGGCGCTGTCGAGACGAAGGGGCATGAAGGACTTTCTAGTCGATGGCGTGAGCGGGCTTGGCCGAGGCGGCCCAGGCTGCGCCGAGGTCGGTCAGCCGGGCTTCGAGAAATTCAACCGTCAATCGCACCGTGCCGCCACCGGCAAAACGCAATTCGACAATACCGGAGGGGGCATCAGTCACTTCGAAACTGACGGCCAGGAGATTGAGCACACCATCGGGCGATGCCGGATCGAACCCGGCATAGGCCGCGTGGGTGACGCCGCTGAAATCGAGCGCCGCGCGCTTGCGCATGCCCTTGCCACGCGGCTCGTCGCTTTCCCAGGCAAAGCGGTTCATCAGCAGGGCGAAACGCCGGTCCCGGCGCGCAAAGCCCATATCCGCGACGCGGACGACGGCGTCCTGCGCATGGGCGGAGACAACTTCGAGGTCTTCGGTATCAAGCGCAATCAGCTTGAGATCGGTCATGTGCAAGGCCCTGTTGGGGTAACGATGACCCTATCTGGTCACGCCCTGTCCGATCTACAAGTTTGTGCGGCGCGGGGCAATGCGGCAGACCAGTGCGGGTCCGCCGCAGGCACAAGTTCATGTTCGCCATGATACGCGTTGCCGCTGCTCCCTAAGCGTAGCTCTGCGGGCCTAGCACGCTAGAACCGGCCCACTGGGGCGCACTGAACCCGCCCTGCGAGCGTAGCTCTACGGGCCTAGCACGCTAAAATCGCCCCACTGGGGCGATTTTGCCGAAGGCACGCGTGCTAGCCAGCCACCCTTTCAATCTCGGCGCCGCAGCGGGAAAGCTTGTCTTCCAGGCGTTCGAAGCCGCGGTCGAGGTGGTAGATGCGGTTGACCACGGTTTCGCCCTTGGCAGCGAGGCCGGCAATGACCAGCGACACCGAAGCGCGCAGGTCGGTGGCCATGACCTGGGCCCCCTTCAACTGCGGACGGCCGGTGATGGTCGCGACCTGGCCGTTGACGGCGATGTCGGCACCGAAACGGGCGAGTTCGGCCACATGCATGTAGCGGTTTTCGAAGATGGTCTCGCGGATCTGGCTGACGCCAGAACTCATGGTCATCAGCGCCATGAACTGGGCCTGCAGATCGGTCGGAAAACCCGGAAACGGGTCGGTATCGACATCAACGGGCTGAATGCCATTGCCATTGCGGCGCACGCGAATGCCATTGGCCTCGTTTGAGAGCTCTGCCCCCGTCTGGCTCAGAATATCGAGAGCCGCCTGCAAGTGTTCGGGCCGCGCACCCTTGAGCAAGACGTCGCCACCGGTCATGGCCGCTGCCATGGCGAAGGTGCCGGTTTCGATCCGGTCGGGAATGACTTCGACAGTGGCGCCATGCAGTTTTTCAACGCCTTCGACAGTCAGCGTGCGGGTGCCGATGCCGGAGATCTTGGCGCCCATGGCGACGAGGCATTCGGCGACATTGGTGATTTCAGGTTCCTGGGCGGCATTTTCGATGACCGTCGTGCCACGCGCCAGAGACGCTGCCATCAGGATGGTGTGCGTCGCGCCTACCGAGACCTTGGGGAAGCTGACAGTGGCGCCAACCAGCCCGCCCTTGGGCGCCTTGGCCACGACATAGCCTTCATCGATATCGATCTCTGCGCCCAATTGCTTGAGGCCATAAAGAAAGAGGTCCACCGGCCGGGTGCCGATGGCGCAGCCACCGGGCAGCGACACGCGGGCCTCATGGCAACGGGCCAGCAGCGGGCCGATGACCCAGAAGCTGGCACGCATCTTGGAGACCAGATCATAGGGCGCGGTGGTGTCGACAATGTCGGCGGCGTGGAAGGTCATGCGCTGGCCCACGCTTTCCTCCTCGCCCCTGCGGCGGCCGTGAACGGCGATATCGACGCCATGATTTTCCAGAATACGCTCAAGCTGTTTAACGTCTGCCAGGCGCGGCACATTGTGCAGCACCAAAGGCTCGTCGGTCAGCAAAGAGGCGATCATCAGCGGCAAGGCGGCGTTCTTGGCGCCCGAGATGGAGATTTCACCCCGCAATTCATTGCCGCCGACCAAACGAATACGATCCATAAGAAGTCCTCAGAAATGGCCCGATAGGCCTGCTACCTGTTGGGAGGCAAGGCAGGGTCTTCGTTGCCACGTGAGCCAGACCAGCCGTTCTCGAAAATGTTGCGATTAGAATCGCCCGAAAATGGTTTACGGTTTCTTGTGCGTGTCCGTTCCGGTTGTCGTTGAAACCTGCTCGTTCGCATCGCTTGAAGCGCGCGCCTTTGCCTGTTCCTTCCGACGCTTGAGGTTCTCCCGCAGCTTTGCGGCCAATCTTTGCTCGCGCAGTGCAGTTTGTTCCGATTTGCCCATGGCCCTTCGGCACCTCGATTCCATTGGTTCGGTTGATAGGCTGTTTTTGGTCTTGCGTCGAGACAGTCCCTATGGCAAAGGAGCCCCCGTCGCCGCGTCGGAATACCGGCCCCCGCGAATTTGCTGCCGTAGCTCAGTGGTAGAGCACTCCCTTGGTAAGGGAGAGGCCGACAGTTCAATCCTGTCCGGCAGCACCATTTTCTCAACAAAACGACCACGTGCTTCATGCGCTGAGAGCTGCACTACCGTGTGCTAGCTTAGCACAGCATTCTCAAAGCTTGTGACTGCTTCATATTTTTCAATGACTTAGCTCGCGCAGCACAGCATGTGCTAGCACATAGCTAGCGCAATGAAGGGGCTGCTAACACGAAGGAGTGTGTGTGTCCGACCTCACAGCGCCATCGGCAACAACCACCGATATCGCTCATGAAATGCCTACGGCGCATCCTGTCCGCCGTGAGTGCTACCCCCGGGAAATCCCCCAGCCGGATGGCCCAAAATCGGGGAGCACGTCAGTCAAAATTGCGAAAATTGCCCGTTCGGGTGGTCCAAACTTCGCGGGCAGGTCAACAACCGCTCGAGTCTACATCACGCTGGATAGAAGTTGGGGGCAACGTCAGGTTCTGCTTTCGAACAGGGATGGTCCGCTGACTTGCGGAGGCGCTCTACAACCATCCCTTTCGAAAAACTGAGCGCCTCAGCTTCCCGTCGTCAACTTAAGTGAGCGTTCTAAATCGTGGGGTACGCGCGAAGACGCTCGATAACCCGCAGAACTTGGCCTTCGCTCATATTCGAACCAGACGGTAGGCATATGCCCCGCGCGAACAGATCGTCAGAAACCGACGCATTGCCATGCTCGTAGTAGTCGCAATCCGAGAAAACTGGCTGCATGTGCATAGGTTTCCAAACCGGACGCGCCTCAATCAGGTCCGCGGCGAGGGCAGCGATGACATCCGCGCTGCGGATATGAGTGCTGTCCTTGGCAATTGTGCAGACTGAGAGCCAGTGGGTCGAATGGCTCCACTCCGGCTCCGGCATCCATTCAAGCCAGCCGAGGTCGCTGAGTTCTGACTTGTAGAGATCAAATATGGCTCGGCGGGCGGCGACGCGTTCGCCAAGGACGCTGAGCTGACCACGACCTACGCCGGCAAGGATGTTGCTCATGCGGTAGTTATAGCCAATGACCGAGTGCTGGTAGTGCGGCGCCGGATCACGAGCCTGAGTGGCCAGGAACCGCGCGCGGTCCGCCAGCGCCTTGTCTTCGGTTACGAGCATGCCGCCACCGGACGTCGTGATAATCTTGTTCCCGTTGAAAGAATAGATGCCCAGCTTGCCAAAGGTGCCCGAAGACTTGCCCTTATAGGTGGCGCCCAATGACTCAGCGGCGTCCTCGACAACTGGCACACCATATTGGTCGCACAGCGCCAACAGCGGATCCATGTCAGCACTCTGGCCATAAAGAGAGACGATGATCACCGCCTTGGGCAGACGATTGGCCCGAGCCGCGGCCGCTAGTGCACGCTCAAGCGCGACCGGCGACATGTTCCAGCTGTCGGGTTCGGCATCGATCAAGACTGGCTCCGCACCCTGATAAACGATGGGGTTAACGCTTGCGGCAAAAGTTAGCGATGAGCAAAACACCGTGTCGCCATGCCCAACACCGAGCAAGATCAACGCAATGTGTATAGCAGCTGTACCCGAGCTCAATGCAACTGCATGGCTAGCGCCTACCGCGTCGGCCATTTCACGCTCGAAGGCGTCGACATTGGGACCGAGTGGGGCAATCCAATTGGTTCGAAAGGCCTCACCGACAAAATCGAGTTCAGCGCTTCCCATATGGGGTGTGGATAGGAGAATCTGTTCATCGATCTCGGCCCGAAGTACCAAGTCCACGGCGCGCCCAGATGCGTCGACGACAGGCACCTGATTGATACCGTGCTTCTGCATTTTCTCGAGAGCCTGGCGGCGCGTGAACCCCGGAGTCAAAGTGACCGACTCGGCGGGGGCCAATTCGGCCAGCCGGTCGTCAAGGCTGGCACCCTGCAGCATCAGCCGTCGAAGGTCGCCATCGGTGATCGTGCGTTCGAATCGGCCTGATTCGTCATTGAGCAGGATGATGCCCTGCGCGGTACGATCGAGCTGTGCGAGCGCCTCGCGCAGGGTCGCTTGCCGCAGGATGCTCAATTCCGAAATGTCCATCATGCATCCCTTCTCGTTTCGCGGGCTGGCACACCGACGACTGTTGCGCCAGCGGATACATCGGCCAGCACCGTCGCGCCAGCGCCAATCGTGGCGCCATCTCCAACCGTGACTCCGGGCAATACGGTAGCGCCCGCCCCCACCAGCACACCGACTCCGACCTTTACGCCCCCACCCAGAACGGCTCCCGGTGCAATATGGCTGAATTCGCCCACAGAAACGTCATGGTCCACGATGGCACGGTGGTTGACGATGACCCCCTCTTCAATGCGACTCCGCGGCGCAAGGACGGCACCCGCCGCCACAAAGCTCCCCGCCCCGGCAGCCGATGTGGCCGCAATGATCGCCTGAGGGTGAATTATCGTCGTCGACACTGCGCCTCTGCCCGAGAACTGCCGCTGGAGTCGCGACCGAACTGCATTGTTGCCGATAGCCACATGAATCCGGCCAAGCCCAACGCCGTCGTCGAGAAGCTGGACCACATAACCAAGCACATCATGTCCCGCCTGCGCGTGATCCTGGGAGTACACGAGCAGCCTCCCCTCCCCGGACAGCATAGCGGCATCAGCCACCACGGCTGCGTGGCCACCCGCACCGATCAAATTCAGGGCGTCAGTAGGCATTGACCTTGTTCATAAGTTGGCCCGAAAGGTCGAGCGATTCCAAGATGGATACGAGTCGGCGGCCGGCATTGCCGTCACCGTAAATATTGGCTGGATACTGGCGCCCCATTCGCTGCGCCAAGGTCAGGCCATGAGCAATTGCGCTTTCTTCGGCGGCAACATCGATGACATTGCGGTTTCGTTGGCGCAGGTGCTGGCGCGAGCCGATATTGACCACAGGGGTGCCAAAAGAGGCTGCTTCAATGATACCGCTGCTCGAATTGCCAACCAGCAGGTCCACATGCTTGAGCAGGGACACAAACTGGTCGCGCCTGAGATGGGTAAGAAGTCGAATATCACCTTGTTCAGAACGGCGTTCCAAGACCCCGAGGACCTGTGCGCTACCGGCATCCGAGTTTGGCTTGAGCGCGAGAACCGCAAAGTTCTCGGCAAGCAGGGATCGAATCGCGGCTTCAACCTGATCTCCGGCCTCCTCGGCTTCCTGCAATACGGGGTGGTAGAGCAAGAGCGCCGTTTGTTTGCCCAGCCCGAGTCCGAGTGCCGCGAACAGCGCCTCCTTTTTGAATGAGGCTAGGTCGATCAACCCGTCAAGACCGGGCGCACCGATGATATGCACAGTCTCTGGAGCCTCCCCCATCTTGACGAGTCGTTCGGCGCTCTCCTCAGTCGCTACGAGATGGATATGCGAGAGTTTGGAGATCGCATGGCGTACCGGTTCGTCTATCGTGCCGGAGCGCTCACCGCCGTGCACGTGGACGACTGGTATCGACATGTGGCCGCCAGCGATTGCCGCAGCCAGCATTTCTCCTCGGTCGCCGAGAATCAGAACCAGATCCGGACCTATCTCTGCAAAGGCATCAACAAGACCACTGAGCATGGTGGCGATGTTGCGAGCGGTATCGGCACCCTGCGACCGGACATGACTTACCGGCACTCGCGCCACGACAGGCAGGCCGGCATCCTCGATCTCCTTGACGGTACCCCCGTAGCGCTCGTCCAGATGCATGCCGGTCACCACAATGCCCAGCTCCAAAGCTGGGCTGGCATGAATAGCTTGCAGGGTAGATTGCATCAGGCCGAAATCTGCCCGCGTGCCCGACACATAGACGACCTTGCGTCGCTGGTTCATTGCAGATCGACCCAGTCAAGCGTCTTGCCAGCCATGATGTCATGGGCTGCCTTGCGTCCGATGACGGCCTCGAAATCCTTGGGCGCAATGCCGGTGCCGGGCCGCATCAGGGTCAGGTCCGATGGCTCGATCAGCGAGCCGGCGGCGATCGGACGAACCGTGGTGACGCTCCGCCGGACCAGTGCTCGCACCGGGACCTCGGAGGCGGTCGGCGCCTTGATGCCGTCGCCTAGAGCTCCCTCTACGGCCCTTATCGCGTCGACCATGGCCTTGAGTTCGTCGGGATCAAGCGAGGCGGCGTGATCAGGTCCCGGCATGGTTTTGTCGAGCGTGAAGTGTTTTTCGATGACGCGCGCACCCATGGCAACCGCTGCAGTGGATACTGCTATGCCCAATGTGTGGTCGGAATAGCCCACCGGCATGCCAGTGGCTTTGCCCATGGAGAGCATGGCGTTGAGATTGACGTCCTCGACGGCGGCCGGATAGTTCGAGGTGCAGTGCAGCACGGTGACCATTTCCTTGAGGGCGCCGGACAGGCCGCGGGCCTGTCGTTCTGCGGCGATGACCGCTATGGCTTCCTCGACTTCGGCCAGGTCGGCCATACCCGTCGAAACAATGAGCGGCAGGTTCTTGCGCGCCATGTACCGCAGGAAGGGGTGGTTCGTAACCTCGCCAGAGGGCACCTTTATGCGCCTAATGCCCAAGGCGACCAAGAGATCGAGCGATTCCTCATCAAAGGCGGTCGACATGAACTCAATGCCCAACTCGCTCGACAGTGCCACCAACTCCTTGTGTAGGACCTCGGACATCTCAAGCGCCTTAAGCATGTCATACTGGTCGCCGTCGCCGGTCGCACGCTTCTGGTACTCCGCCTTGGCAGCCCCCTTGGTCGTCAGCTTGTCCGCCGAAAAGGTCTGGAACTTGACTGCATCTGCGCCGCTCTCGGCCGCCACTTCGACCAGCCGCCGCGCGAGCGCAGCGTCACCGTTATGATTGACCCCGGCTTCGGCAATGATGAATGTGCTCACGGTTCAATTCCATATCTGTTGGCGATGGTTTCGGCGACAATCCAATCCAGTTCATCGTCGATGTCGATCGTCTCGAACGGCTCGTCGCAGAGGACCCCTGCGGTGCTTTTCGGGAAGAACGTCTGGTGGCTCACCAAGGCGGATGTGCGCGCCAAGTAAAGATTGCCAGCTACCGCCACGACCATGGGCAGGTCCTGACTGCGCTGCTTCAGAGTCTCACGATCGTGAAGCGGTACGAGTGCACCCGAGCCAAATGTAAAGGTATGAAATGGGTGCGTGCGCACCGGAGAAACGCCAATCACAGCATCCAAGCCTGGGTCTTCGAGCAGCGCGAAGGCTTCGTCCCAACGTCTGGCCAGACGCATGGGCGATGTCGGCTGAAGCAGCGCAACAGTATCGTAGCGACGACCTTCAGAGGCCTCGTGCGTTAGCACATCGAGAACCACCGATATGGTCGTCGCGGTGTCAGTCGCAAGATGAACCGGACGCAAGCGCGTGACTTCGGTCCCTGCGGCAGCACTCACCGCAGCAATTTCGGTCGAGTCCGTGGAAACTGCGACGCGGTCAAATCCCGGATAAGCCTGCGCAAACCGGATCGACCAAGCGATCAGGGGGGTGCCGGCAAAGGGCCTGATGTTCTTGCCTGGCAACCTCTTGGAACCGCCTCTCGCGGGTATGATGGCCAGCGTCGACATTCCTTCAGGAGTCCATAAACCGCCGCAGCATTTCGATGCCTAAGGCGCCGCTGCGTTCTGGGTGGAACTGCGTGGCTGTCACGTTGTCGCGCTTGATAGCGGCACTGAGGTGGTGACCACCATAAATGAAGTCGGCAAGGCGGTCTGCAGGATTGGCGGGCACGGCGGCGAAGGAATGAACGAAATAGACCGCGGCCTTGTCCGGCTCGGTGCCCTCCAGCATTGTGTCTTGCCAGCCGCGATTGGTCTCGCGTGGCTGTACGAGCTGGTTCCAGCCGATATGTGGCACGCGCTGGGGCTGACCCTCAAGGCTCTGAGAGGGCACGGCCTTGATCCAGCCGCCGATGATGCCCAGGCCAGCCGCTTGGCCGAACTCGTCGCTGCCTTCGAAAAGGATCTGCATGCCGACGCAGATGCCCAGCATGGGACGGCCGGTCTCAACGAAGCGTCGGATGGCGTCGTCATGCCCACGCGTCCGCACTTCCTTCATGCTGTCCGAAAAGGCGCCAACGCCTGGCACCACTAGCCGCTCAGCGGACAGGGCAGCGCGCGGATCTTCGGTCACCGTCAGTTCAGCACCGGCATGCTCGAAAGCGCGCGCAACATTGAGCATGTTGCACATACCATAGTCGAGCAACGTCACCTTTCTGGAAGTAATCATATCTCGCGCACCTCGAGTTTGGCGTCGAGCGCTGCAGCCCGAATATCCGCCAAGGACATGCGCCCGTAGTGGAGAACATCGGCCATGGCAACGCCATCTGCCCCGCCTTCTTGGGCCGCTTCCAGAAAATGCCCCATTGTACCCATGCCGCCGCTGGCAATGACGGGTATGCTGACGGCGGAACGGACTTGCTGAATTAGGTCAATGTCAAATCCCTTGCGCGTGCCCTCACGATCCACGGCGGTGACCATCAGTTCACCCGCGCCCATTTCGGCGCCACGCTTGGCCCATTCGATCACGTCGAGCCCCGTGCGCTCCCGGCCGTTGTCTGTATAGGCTTCCCACTTGCCGGGAGCGACCTGTTTTGCCTCGATTGACAGAACCATGGCCTGCGACCCGAAGCGTCGGGCCACTTCGGATATGAGCTCGGGCCGGGCAATAGCCGCCGTGTTGATGGCAACTTTGTCAGCACCCGATCGCAGGATGTGCCGCACGTCATCTACAGACCGAATGCCTCCACCGACCGTGATCGGAATGAAGACCTGATCCGCGGCACGCGAGATGATGTCCGACAGATTGTTGCGGCCATAGAGGCTGGCAACAATATCCATATAAATCAGCTCGTCCGCGCCGGCGTGATAATAGCGAATGGCGAATTCATGCGGATCGCCCATGACCCGCAATCCTTCGAGGCGAATCCCCTTTATGAGATTCTTGCCCTTAATGTCCAAGCGCGGAATGATCCGGAGATTACTCATAGAGCAGCACTAGTCCTGCCACACGGCGTGACGCAGCTGCCACCTATCGTCCTGCCACTTCCAGAGGTGCGGCGAACGGAACGTGTCGCCCAGCTTGTCGAAATATTCACGATCCATGATCGGCTGCTCGAACTTCTTGCTGGCCTCGGGGAATTCCTTTTCCGAAATGCTGAGATAGCGGAAAATTTCTTCGGCAAAACGAGATGGGAACTCATGGTCGAAGCGCTTAACCAAGGCAACGCCTTCATCTCGATCGATGTCTCCCGAACGAATTTCCTGCGCCGCGTCATAGCTGGCGCGACCGAGACCGAACTTGGCGCCAGTCGTGTAGTAGTGGAAGTCATCGATTCGGTCGTCGATACTGTTGTACTTGCTATAGGTGCCTGGTGTTCGTTCGGGCGATGCCTCGAAACCACCGTGCTCAACGGCATAGTAGTAGGCACTCTGCGGGTGCCACTTAAGGTAGTACCCCAGGTAGTGCACCTCGACACCCAGATCGTCGATCTGTTCCGGATTGGCTGGCAGGTAGGGCAGCAGATCCTGATGCTCGACGCCAAATTCTTCCTTCAACTCAGGCACAGACACGCCCCCCAAATAGACTTGGGACTGATCCTTGGCGGTGAAATAAGACCAATCGCGCTTGGCTGTATCGGTGTCGCCGATAGGGTTGCCGTATTCAGCCTCGTTCTCGCCGTAGAAGACCAGCGGGATCTTGTGCAGCAGCGCCATCTTGGGGGCCAGCGCCTTTTGTCCGAACATGAAGGCCTGGAAGGGGTGGAACAGAAGATCCACCGCCAGGCGAGTCAGCAAGCGATGCACACGACCGTTCGGGGTCATCAGAAGGTTATCATGGCCAGCATGTATCCAGCTCTGGAAATTGCGCCAGCCCCATTCGGTGTAGATGTGCGGTGCCCATGTCACGGTGAGCGGATGCATACCGTACTTGGTGCGAAGGATATGGGAAGCATAGAAGCTATCCTTGCCGCCCGAACCCGGCACGATGCAATCATAGCTACCGTCGGTGCTGCGGTGACGGTCGCAGAGGTCACGAAGCTGCTTGTCGCGCTCGGCCCAGTCAATTGCTCCCTGTTTGCGCTCCGCGAAGCGGCAGGCGTCGCAGATACCCTCCTCATCGAAATGGATGGTCTTTTTCACCGAAGCCTTGGTGTGGCTGTATTCCACCGCTGAATTGGGCCGCTGGTTGGAAATGACACACCGCTTGCAGAACTTAACCTCCTGCGGCAGGCCGTATTTGGTGGGCAGATTAGTTGCGTCCGGCGCGAATTGCGACTTGTCGATGCTGGCGGGGTAACTAATGAAGGTCATCAGGTCGTTCCTCTTTCAGGGCCTCAATCTGTGCCCCAAGTTTTTTGCATGTTGATTTCTGGTGGAGTTCAACCACGGATTTGGCCGGCCAGCGGCAGTCTGAATGATCGCGAAAAACTGACATACGTTAACCGCCCGCTCATATCAATTGGTTCGGCGGGCATGTAAGCGGGTGCCATCATAGCGCGCCTCTGAAAGCAAAGACTTGATCTGGTCAGCGACGGCTCGGCAGGCTACTCCGCTGCCAGAAGGGATCGCATTTCCGCTGGAGGCCAATGCTGCCCGCAAGGTCCCGCGCAGGTCGTCTAGCGCGTTGACGCCTCTGGAAATCCCCATGCGTGAATAGGGGGCGTCGTTCGTAAACACGGACATATCGATGGACACGACGGGTTTTCCGGCCAAATGAGCCTCGAGTCCGACTGTCGACGCAATGACTACGACTGCATCAACGGCATTGACCAATGCATGAAGATTTTCCTTACGCGTGCTCTGAACCACGTTCGCCTGGGGTACGAATTCCACGTTCTCGCTCGGATGATATCGAACAACCAGATGCCAGCCTGGTTCCGTCGCCACTATGTCTCTCAATTCTGCCTCAACGCGTCGTGGCAATGTCGGATCGCCTGCAGTACCCGTGAACGGGTGGCGATCGGGCTCGACATTGGAGGCCCAGAGGATGACTTTGTCGTCGTCGCCGAAGCCACGCTCCGTTCGCAGCGCTCGGCCCGCGGCTTGCGTGTGCGGCGCAGAGAGCGTGTCGAAGGCCGGGTTCCCCGTAATGACGACAGTTTCAGGCTTGCAGCCATTGGCCACGAAGAAGTCTGCGATCTGCTGGTTGAGGACGCAAATCCGCGATGCGTAGGCTGGCTGGGCGATCCACTTGACTTCCTGGATAGCAAAGAGGTCGACGAGACAAAGGGCGGGGATGCCGAGATTACGTGCCGCGATGAAAAGTGCTTTTTCAGCGCGGGGGGAATTGGTGGCGACGACCAGCCTTGGCTTGAGCTGTGTAAGCAACGTCTCCATCGTCTGCACCGGGAGAAACCCTTGCCTCCCGTGTGTGGCGTAGTGCGTCCGCGCCTGTGTTGCCCCCCACAAGGCAACCTGATCGCGGAAATTGAGACCGTGATAGGCTACGCTCTCATGATACGGCACAGGTGAGTCGGACACTTCCGGTCCCGCGAATTCGCGACCCCATGCCTGAACGGCAGCGCTATCTGCGCCTTCAAGCTCGGCAAATCCAAAGTAATCGAGCCCGTGGCGTTCGAGGTCGGCCTGGGCCGTGGTGAGACCCAGGAAACCAACTGAAATACCCTCGCGTATCAGAGCCTGTGCCACAGGGCGCAGCATGGTCACATGCCCGCCACCGTAGGACGCGAACAGTACATCGACTTGGCCCTCTGGCAGCTTTCTCATGCGCTGAATGCCTTAGCCCAGTGCTCGATGGCGATCAGGGCGCGGATTTCGCGCGTGTTGTTCTGCGACCCTTGGATATGGTTCTCCAGCAGTGCTGAAACTTCATCTGTGAACAGACTGGTGCGGCGCCCGAAGGACTGGTCACCCAGCATTTGCCGGCAATATTCGCGCAGCTCGTTACGGAACCAGCCACCGACCGGCACTGTGAACATCTGCTTCTCGCGATAGGCAAGGTTGTGCCCGATCATCGGGGATACGGCCTTCTTCAGTATATATTTGGTCACACCGTCGCGCAGCTTCATGTTACCAGGCATACGGAAGGCCAGTTCCATCATGCGATAATCCAGGAAGGGCGTGCGCGCCTCAAGCGAAACCGCCATGCCCATGCGATCAGGTTTGACAAGGTTGTTGCCAGAGAGCAGCAGTTCCATGTCGATATAGAGCGCCTGATTGATGCGATCCCAGTGCGGGACGCGATCAAAGAGCTCGGATACAAGAGCAAAGGAGTTCGGCCTTTGCGTGCGGGCATTTCCAAGGAGCCGTGCCTTCTGCTCATCCTGGAAGAGGCTGATATTGCGATAGTAGGCGGTGCGGAATGCGGCCTCATCGAGCTCGTCGATGGCAGGCGTAAAGAAGTCCTTGTACTTATCGTAGCCGGCAAATAATTCGTCACCGCCATCTCCGGTTAGCACCATCTTGACGTGCTTGGCGGCCATTTCTGAGACTTTGAAAGTTGGCAGGAAAGACACATCGCCATGAGGCTGGTCGCAGTGATAGGTCGCCATAGGCCAGAGATCGAGCATGTTGGGTGCGACCCTTTGCGACGAATGCTCGGTGCCAAACATGTCTGCCGCTTCCTGAGCAAAAGCGGTCTCGTCGTAGCGTGGATCGTCGAATCCGATGGAGAAAGTCTTCACCGGGCTGGCCATGTGTCGGGACATTAGGCCGACGACAGTAGATGAATCCACGCCGCCAGAGAGGAAGGCACCAAAGGGCACATCAGCGCGCAGCCTGATGCGCACCGCATCCTCCAGCGTTGCATTGATCTCTTCGATCCAGGCCGCCTCGCTCTGCTCCACCGGTTCGACCGACGCCAAGTCCCACCAACGGCGCAGTTGGGTCCCGGTCCGGTCGATCTTTAGCCAGTGGCCGGGCAACACATGGCGGACCCCACTGAACATGGTGAATGGGCGCGGCACGTAGTTGTAGGTTAGGAAGTGATGCAGCGCCTCCTCGTCCATCCCCAGGCTGCCGGTAGCGGGAAGGAGGGCCTTGATTTCTGAGGCAAACACCGCTCGGTCGCCATCGTCGAAAATGTAGAGCGGCTTTACACCAATGCGGTCGCGGATGAGATAGACGCTCTGCGTGCGACGGTCGAATATAGCGATCGCGAACATGCCGTTGAGGCGCGGCACGAAATCGATACCGTCACGTTCATAGAGGCGCAGCAGCACTTCAGTATCCGAGTGGGTCCGGCAGGCAAATCGCGAGCCTTTTAGTTCCGCAGCCAGTTCGACGTGGTTGAATATCTCGCCATTTTGTACGACGACGATATTGCCGTCGTCGGAGACAAATGGCTGGCTCCCCCCGTCAACATCAATGATCGACAGGCGCTGATTGCCCAAGGCAATGCCCGGTTCGGCGAAGACACCCTGCTCGTCGGGACCGCGATGCCGAATGGCACTGGCCATGGCCGCAAGGGTCCGTTCGGACAGCCCCCGTCCCTGCCGGTCAAAATAGCCGAAAATGCCGCACATCGCTAATTGCCACCTTTTGTCAAAACCTGACGGACCGTCAACGCAAGTATTTTCATGTCAAGGAGAAAGCTTGCCTGATCAACATATTCCAAATCGAGGCGCTTCCGTTCTTCGGGTGTCGCGGTGGATCGCATGGTCGCCTGGGCCAAGCCTGTGATACCAGGACGAACGCGATTGCGCTTGTCAAACTCTTCAGCGCTATAAAGAGAGCGCTGCTCAGGTACATCGGGACGAGGTCCCACGACACTCATGTCGCCACGCAGAACATTGAAAAGCTGGGGCAGTTCATCAAGGCTGGTGCGGCGTATAAATCTTCCAATTGGCGTGATGCGAGAATCGTTGTCTGCGGTCGAGTAGCCGCCAATCTTGTCTGCATTCTGCACCATGGAGCGGAACTTCAGGATGCCGAATGTACGACCGACCAAGCCAGTCCGGATCTGCCGGTAAAAGACCGGTCCGCCATCGTGGGCCTTGATCAAAATGGCGATTAACAACCAGACCGGCGAACTGACGATCAGGACAGACGCAGCGCTCAGGATATCGAAGCCTCGTTTCAGCATGGCAGCCCTATGGGGTCCTCGTTCGCAGCGGATTGCCGTCGGAGGCCACCACGGCCGCGAGCATCGCGGCCAAGGCTAGGCTCGCGCCGACAATGGCAGAATCCGTTCCGGCAACGCTGGCAAGCATGGCACAAACAGTGGTCGCAGTGACAGCGGCGAGCGCCGGGCGGAAGAGGCCTCTCCAGGCCCCATACCAGCCGGCAAAGACCGGCTGCTGAGCCGTCAGCACCAGCGCAATCGCGTAGACGAAGTGGAAAACCGGCAGTGCCGCCATGACAAAGCGCGCGTCCGCGTTCCATATGCCTGGCAACGCGGCCAGCGGAACGACACACACACTGGCGAGGGTCACCTTGAGCAGCAAGCCAGTTTGCCCCCTGGCATTAAGTAGAACCGTGGCCATCGAACTGACCGCGATCAATGGCACGGTCAGGAAGCCCAAGCGAGCCAAGTCGCTGATTAGGGACAGATCGGAGGGACCGATGCGTCCCCGGCCAAAAACCAGTTCAACCAGCGGGTAGGAGAACCAGACACCCGGAATTGTAATACAGAGTGCCAGAAGCAGCGCGCGCTGGATGCCGCTCTCATAAATGCGCAATTGCTCGGGTCCATTATTGGCGCCGAAGGCCCTGCTCAACGCCGGGAAAGCCACGGTGCTGATCGTCGTGATGGCTATGCCGAGGGGGAGCTCCACCAGCTTGGTAGCGAAGTTGAAGGCAGCAATATTGCCTTCGCCATTCAGCGAGATGAGGGCCCTTAGAATGACTGGGATAAACAGGACAATTGTGGCAGCGCCAAGAGCCTGGATGAAGCGAAATACCAGTCGGCGGTAGTCGGTGTCACGATTGGCGGCGCCAGCCCAGTTCATATGCGGCAGGGCCGCGACAACTTGGCTCATGTAGCGCAGAGAAGCCGCAAGGGCGAGTCCGATGCCCAGGACAAGCAAGGACTGCTGCCCTGAGGGCATCAACAAGAGCACCAGGATGATTGTCAAATTGAAGACCAGTGTCCCGGTGCCGGCAACAAAAAAACGGTGCTGTGAATTGAGAAGTGCCGAAGTGACACCAGTGAGCCCCGCCAACGGAATGGCCATAGCCGCTATGGCATAAGGCAGCGCGTAGGCACTCGGCGGCGTGCCGGCATAGCCGGGAGCAAAGGCCAAGAGCAGCAAAGAGGGAAAGAACGCGAGCACGATCCCGATCGTCCCGAAGAGAGCAAGCACAAGAAGACTTGTTACCCCGAAGACGCGTGCTCGTCCGCAAGCATCGAGACGGGCGAATTCGGGAACAAGCGCTGCGCTAAGTCCGCCCGCCAGCAGAAGATTTACGAGCAGGTCGGGGGTAGTCAGCATGACAATCGCGAAGTCGCCTTCGCGAGACAGGCCGAATATGGCGCCCAATTGAATCTCGCGCACGAAGCCAGACAAGCGCCCCAGGAGCAGCGTCAGGCTTAGCACTACGCTCGCGGAGACAAGGCTCTTCACGACGCCTGGCCACCCGCCGCTTTGTCGCGCACAATAGCTGCGACGCGCAGGGCCACTTCGTGATGGATGGCCAGCAACTCGTCTGGCGAGGACTGTCCGAATGCGCGATAGGCGTCCTGCAGCTTGGCCACTTCGTCCGCGAAATCCATCTCGGCTTCAAGGTCCTGAACCGTCAGTCTGTTGCGGTGGAACGTGCGCGAGAGAATCGCCGCAGTGGATCCGAGGCGCACGTGTTCGGCGACCAGCATTTCGGCAGGCAGGAGCCCTTCGCCGGCCCGCGCCAGACCGCCAATGCCCAAGTCAAGGCCAGCGCCGGTGATCGCGCCTGCGAGTTGGTCGACCAGGCCATCCGCAAGAGGTTCGAACATGAACGTGCGTCCTAGATCCAGATGCAGGTCATTGAGGCCGATATGGATCTCATCCACACCTTGGACGCGCACGATTTCGGCGACATTGGCGGCCGCCCCCGCGGTTTCAAGAAGCAGGCAGATCCGGACCCTGCCGGCAACAAGGGCGCAAAACTGCTCAACTTCCTGTGCCGTTCGGAACATAGGAAGCATCAGAACATCTGCCCCGAGGTCGATCGCACGCTCGACTTCGTCACGGCTACCTAGGTTCAGCGGGTTAAGGCGAACCATCAGATTCGTGTCGGGAATAGCCCTGCGAATCCGTCCAACATCATCAAAAGTGTGGCGGCTGATTACGGTGGACAGGTGTCCCTGCCTTTCGACCTTGCCGAGCAATTCGAGATCGACCATCACCCGCTCAACCCCGCGGTCGGACACGTAGGCGGCCAGCTCGGGTACATTGGTGATGAAAATTAACCGCATATCGACGTCTTCCACTTTGTCAAACGAGGAGGGACCCCGCTATCGCAGGGCCGCTCTGGCACACTATCCCGCTGTCGCCTTGTCGAGGCGACCGGCGACGTTGACGTCCGTCTCTACGACCAGGCCAAATAGAAGACTGCGTGCCAGCGACTCGTCCGCTTCGTGCAAAGCCGAGCGCAACAGGTCAAGCTTGTGCTGCATTTGCAAATCGTCCAGAGCCGCGGCAGCCCGGAGAATCTTGGGGTGCCTGGTCCGCTCAGCTGCCGCATCATCGTAGAACAGCTCTTCATAGAGCTTTTCTCCGGGCCGCTTGCCAACCGCCACGATCTCGATGTCACCATGTGGATTTTGGACGTTCCTGACGGACAATCCAGCCAATCGGACCATGTTTTCTGCCAACTCTGAAATCAGCATAGGTTCACCCATGTCGAGAAGGAATACGTCTCCCCCCCTCGAAAGCGCACCGGCTTGGACGATCAGTTCTGCGGCCTCCTTGATAGACATGAAATACCGCGTCATGGCTGGATCGGTCAGGGTAATTGGCCCCCCGTGCGCGATCTGCTCCTTGAACAAGGGCACAACCGAACCATTCGACCCCAGGACATTGCCAAAGCGCACTGCGCAGAATTGCTGCCCGGTATTCGCCGCCGCGGCTTTGGCAGCCTTCTCGCGCACAATAAGCTCGGCCCAGCGCTTGGTGGCGCCCATCACGTTAGTTGGACGAACGGCCTTGTCCGTCGAAATGAGCACGAAGTTCTTAACACCGGTGGCAAACGCTACGTCTACAACAGTCTTGGTGCCAAAGACATTGTTCTGAATGCCCTCAAGCGTGTTGGCCTCGACCAAAGGAACATGCTTGTGAGCGGCCGCATGGAAGACCGCGTCCACCGCATAATGTTCCATCGTCCGGCGAACTAGCGCTTCATCCGTGACAGACCCCAGGACCGGCACGACAGCCGCCTCCCTGCTCCGAGCCAACTCGCGGTCAATATTGTATAGCGCGAACTCATTGGCCTCGAACAAGACCAGGCGCTGTGGTCGCCACTGCGAAATCTTCCGGCAGAGCTCAGACCCGATCGAACCGCCAGCCCCGGTTACCATGATGGTCTTGCCAGCGACCATTTGCCGAATGAGGTCAAGGTCGGGCGGCACCGCAGAACGCCCTAAGAGATCATCAATTTCAATCTCCCGCACTTGGCTGACGAGGTATTTCCCCGTCACCAGGTCCGAAATGTCGGGTAGCGACTGGACCTTTACGCCGTGACGGGACACGTCCGCAACGACGGCCTTTCGACGGCCTGCCGAAATGGATGGCATCGATAATATGATCTGCTGGACACTGTAGTTGGCCAGTAGCGCCGGTAGGGCACTGGGGGGATGTACCCGAACATTTGCGATTTCGCGTCGATGCAGTGCCGGATCATCGTCAACAAACGCGACAACGTCGTGCGTGGCTTTCAAGGATTGGGCCAACTGCGTTCCGGCGGCGCCTGCGCCATAAATGACAACGGTTGGTCGTTGAGCAAGAACGTCTCGGCCCAGGTGCGAAATCAACCACTTGGCAAGAAACCGGCTGCCGATCAGCAAAACGCAAGCGATCGCGAAGTAGATGATCGGAACAGACCGGGGCAACGAGCCGCGCCACAGGAGCTGTGCCATAAAGGCAACTAGCACCCAAGCCATCACAGACAAGGCGGTGGCCTGGAAGATCGTCCACATGGCCCGCTCTGGAAGGTAGCGCACAACTGGGCGGTAGAGGCCCATACCCGCGAAGACAGGAATTGCCACGACTGGCGCGGAGAGGATTGCGAACCACACGTCCCAAGTCCCGGGCAGGCCAAAAGTGTCGAGCCGGATCGCCAAGCTGGCCCAGACCGCAAAAACAACAATAAATACGTCGCTAGCAACTAGGACAACACGTTTCCATCGCCGGGGAATACCGAGGATGCGGGCCGCGAGTTCACGTATCATGAATGACAGATCACCGGTCTGGACAGTTGATTAGGTCGCCTGTCACGATTGGCAAGTTTGGTCAATAGGAGACGTCCAAAGCTGTCGGGATTTGCGGCGAGTGTCCCTGACGAGCAACTTCAGGCCTCGCCGCCCGTCGCCTGACCCAGCGCTGCTGCAGTTGGCTACGTGTTGTGGGCAACTTCAACTTCACGGAGTTCACTGCAAAAGCGGTGCATGGTAGCAACACCTGATGATCAGCGGCACGCTGACCACGCAGACCTGATTGCATCATTACCGTTCGGGCGGTAACAGGACCGCACAACTGATCGAGTGCGGCCCATGAAGATTGAACGAATCAGCCTTGCGGCCCTCCTAGCGACATTTGCGCTCTTGCTGATGGTGCTTGTCGGGGGGAAGTCATTCACTCTCAATTCCCAAGCATGGCACATGTGGCAGTCGGCTGGGCACAACCCCTTTGGGGTGTTGCTAAGTGGACATCCGCATGGGCTTCGATACCTGGTCTACTATCCAGTATTCGCTGTGGCCGAGTTTTCGAACCTGCCGCCAGACCTCGTGTTCAGCTGCGGAAGCGCCGCGGTTTTGCTCTTCATGAGCGTGCTTGTCGCCCAGATTGATGTCGATGTATGGGGCACACAGGGACATGTTTGGCGTCGAGATCTCGTGATCTTGAGCATGTTCGTTATGTCCTTGTTGATGAATGGACGCCTTCTGCTGGCATTCTGTGGCTACCTGCTGATAATCTTTGCTGGAGTTGACTGGTTCAAACGGAGAGAATGGAAGTCGGTCAACGCCATCTCGGTACTGCTCGGATGCCTTCTTGCAGGAGTGAGCTCCGGCACACTATTGGCCGCGATGGCCCTTTCAGCAGGTATTGTCTTGGTCGCCGCCTCGATGGACGCCAAACTCCTCAAGAACAATCCAATTGCAGCTGTATCTATTGTCGCCATCTTGGCGCTGTTTGTTGGCTATGCCCTAATCGGGCTTGGCAAGAACCTTACATTTTATGGCGGCGATGAAGCTGCGGTTGTCCGCATGCTTGGCCATGGGGCAGGTGGCGACATTGCCAAGTCGGTCGGGCTGGGCAACTTGGTAGAACAAGATGACACCCCGGTCTCCGGAGGGATGTTGGGAGCGGTTCTTCAATACTGGTGGATTGCAGCTGTTGTAGGAGCGGTGGTTGCTCGGCGCTTTGGCTGGCGACCCGTTCACATGGTGCAGACATCGTCACCGGGTCAGAATTTGATTCATCTGTCCATCATGTTGGCGATGGTTGGCGGTTTGTTTGGATATTCTATCCTCGTGATGGGACTTATACCGCTCCTAGTGTTTGGGTCTGATCGTTTGATTTCGAGAATGGCTGTTTTAAACTGATAGTGTTTTCTTCCCGCATTTTGGCCACGGTAGCGATACTTTCTGTCTTCGCATGCGCCGCACCTCCGCCTGAGGGTTTCGTTGAATACGGTAGATACTACGCGGCAGAAGCTGGAGAGACGGCCGTTTTTTTACGACAGACCAATAACGCCGGTGACTACGTGGATTGGCTGCAGTGGGGATATGATGCGGAGCCTCCGCCAAGCCCCAAGTGGATGGTGACTGAAAATCTTCGAACCTACGGGATACCAGTAGACGCAACGGCAGTACGCCTTCATCTTAAGGCGAAGGCCAAATCAGTAACTTGGGCTACAGGAGATTCTCTTGGCGATATCCAAGTGAAAATTAGGCCGCATGGTGATGAGCGTGACAAGAACGAAGTTATCCATGCCTATACGGTCAAGGCGGACGGCCTTCCTGGGCCCAACAATGGAACGCTCACAACAGAGGATCTAAATCATGTCTCTGTGGACGTTTCCATAGGGACTGACGGTCGCCTCGAAATATACCGGGAAATTACGATCTTAGGGTACGCTCAGGTTGATCTAGTTGTCTATATTTCTGGCTATTGGAAATAGGGCTAACGAAAGTTCAGCCGATGACATGTGAATTGGTTCCCAATTGCTTGTTCCAACCATCCGCCAGCGACCATACGAATATGCGCCACACACCGGAAGCTTCCAATCCGGGATTTCCAAATATCGTCATCTGACCGGCCCTCAACTTCAGCAGCTCAATGAAATCCTTAGCTGGAAGAGCTCTGAAGCGGGACTGCTGAAGGGTGCGCCGCGCTGGGCACGCCCCGCAGGTAGTTGCGGGCGGGCACCTCCAAGAAGCGGTAGAGCGAGTACGCAAGAATGGCCGCCAGACCTGCGTAGAGGATCGGTTGCAGGTTCTCAAGGCCCAGTTTTGGCGCGAGCCAGTTGCTGCCCTTATACGCGAACCAATGGGTCAGGTAGAGGGCATAGCTGATATTGCCGAGCACCCCGCCCTTTGTCGCCCAGGAAGGTACCCGGGCCGAATAGGCCGCAAGGACAGCACCGGCAGTTAATGCGGTCAGCAGCAAGTAGGCTACAGGGTTGCGGTAAACGTCCACCGGGATCGCCAAAGAAAATCCCGCGATTGCTGCAAGGGCCATCATGGAAAGCCAAAAATTGCCGCCAGACCGCTCGGGGAGGGGTTTGAGAAAGATAATGATTCCGATCGCGAAAAAGGGCGCAAATACCAGCGGGTTGGCATATCGAAACCAAAATGCAGATCCCTCATCCCCGGCAATCAGCACGATGGCACATTGCTGGCCAATAACGAGCAGAGCTGTGGCCACAAGAAGAACACGAAGGCTGACGTTCTTGGCCATCAGCGCCAAGACCGGAAACACAAGGTAAAACACAGCCTCGATACCGAGTGACCAAGCCGCAACCACGCCGGACGTAAATCCAGGCATCTGAAGGCCCATCAGCGTCGAGGCTGTCAGGTAGGTGCGCGCCAACATTTCGGGACTCACTGTGGCCCCGGATAGAATCACGCCATAGCCGGGAGCCAAGATCGCTACAAAAGCCAGTAGAGGCAGGATTCTCGCCGCTCTTTTGCGGTAGAATGCCATGAGCTGCGGGAATGTGATTGAATTCTCGAAGTGCTCTGCATGAGCAATCATCATTGTGAGTGCCGACAACGTAAAGAACACATAGACCAAAAACGCTCCGGCGCTTTCTATAGAAATTCCGTATTCCCAATCCAAATAGTGGTAGGCGGCCACGCCAACGGCACACAGGCCGCGAACTAAGTGCAGCGCAGGGTTGAATGCTGGCTGTTGCGATTGCTTGACGGTCATCTGGGTATGTGTCCTGCTGGCGGCCAGGCGACATTGGGGTGCAGCCGACAGTGGCGTCAAGAGCTGCTCTCAACAAGCGCACGTCTTACTCCGGGACGCAGCCTCAAGCGCCTGTCAGTCTCACAAGGACAGGGGGCAACGTCACCCCGTCTTGGTCAAGCACCGCGGAAACGGTGGGCATGTGCCTGAAGGGCGGACCGAATTCGACTGCAAATGGCGGTCCCAATCTTCACATGGCATTTGGAATCAGCAGGGCGCGCTGCCTGTTTGAGTTCCGTCGCACGCAAGCATGCATCGATCGAATCTTCGGCCATGAACAGTTCGGCAAACAGCGGGGCTTCCTTGCCGCAGATGAGGCACCGCAATCGCTCATCAATACTAGAGAGAGCTCGAACTCTCTCGAGCGGCGAGCGTCTTGAACATATTGCAAGGGTGCGCCTCAAGAATTGGCTTGCGCTGCGAAGCAGCAGGAGTCCAGCAACAGTTTTGCGTCCGTTACGCCGTTACAAATCGCCTTTTAAGACATTGATTTCATTATATTTCACACAATTCAATCCTGTCCGGCAGCACCATTCCATCCTTCTGATATTGCTGAGACTCCCGATTTTCAGGGGTTGAGTAATTTGGATGGTACGCTGCGTTGCAAGGCAATCTGTACCGTGCCTTGGAAGCTTCCCGGTTTGCCCCCGTCATTGCGAAATGCCTGGAGACTTCGCTGGTGGCGCTACCGGCCATGAATCGCCCGGTTGGCTGGGTGCTCACTGCTGAACACGGGAGCTCCAAGGTGTTCTCTGGGTGGACGCTTGAACGCCCCATGGTGGTGGCGACATCGCACATTCCAAAGCAAAGGGGCCCTGGTCCTAGAGGTTCTCATCACCCTGGCTTGCTCAATTGCTCAAGGATGCCGCGATGTCGGGCGTCAGGGCTTGCCTCTGTTTGAAGTAGTTCGGCCAGGGGTCGCTCCTGGCACGCTCGATCGCTGCGGCAAGCGAGACGCTGTTGGCGGCCTTGAGCTTGGGCAATTCGTCCCAGGCCAGAGGCACGGCCACCGGTGCTCCTTGGCGTGAGCGAACCGAAAAGGGACAGATTGCCGTCGAGCCGCGTTCATTGCGTAGATAGTCAATGAACACACGCCCTTTGCGCCGCGCCTTGGATAGGCTTGCCGTATATCGCTCTGGTTCATCGTCGGCCAGGGATTGGGCCAGCGCCTTGCAAAAGGCCTTGACCTCCGGCCACTCGGCCTTCGGCTGCAACGGCACGATGACATGAATGCCCTTGCCGCCCGAGACCATCGGAAAGCTGGTCAAACTCAGATCCTGGAGCCGGTCGCGGATATCGCCTGCGGCGCTGACGATGGACGAAAAGGCCAGCCCTTCATCGGGGTCGATGTCGAACACCAATCGGTCTGGTCGCTCGATCTCGCCGAACCGCGCCCCCCAGATGTGCCATTCAAGGACGTTCATCTGTGTTCCGGCGACCAGCCCTGCCAGATCGTCGACATAAAAATAGTCCTGCCTGTCTCCATCCTTTTCCACCACAGGCCGGGATCGCAACTGTTCAGGGAACCCGCCCGTATCGTGCTTCTGGAAAAAGCAGTGTTTGGTGCGCCCCTGCGGGCATCGCACCAGGCTGAGCGGTCGCTCCATGATGTGGGGCAGCATGGCCTTGGCCACGTCCTCGTAATAGGCGACGAGTTGCGACTTGGTGATCCCCTGGCCGGGATAGACCACCCGATCCGGCGACGTCAGGCGAACGCCCAATTTTTCGGCGACGGCCTCGCCGTCATCATCAAGGCTCTGGTTCTGTTCCATGCGAACCTCCCTGGCTGGCTTGTCACCGCGCAGGCCGATAAAGCTGGGATGGCGAAGAATATCGTCCCCGGTCAGCTCGGTATAGGCAATCTCGGCGACCAGGTCCGGCGTCACCCACTTTGCGCTGCGGGCCCGCTCCTTTGGAACAGCATCGAACGGACTGGTCTTGCGGCTGAGCTTTTGCAGCTTTCGCTCGAGTTCGGCCAGCATGTCCTGGCTGAAGCCGGTGCCCACGCGTCCCCTATAGAGCAATTTGTCGCCTTCCCAAGTGCCCAACAGCAGCGAGGCAAAGCCGCGCCTTTTGGCAGATGGCGACCAGCCGCCTATGACAAATTCCTGGCGCTTGAGACACTTGATCTTGAGCCACCCCTTGGTCCGCTCGCCCCGATAGGGCGCGTCGGCCCGCTTGGCGATCACCCCCTCGTGTCCATCCCGGCAGAGTGCGTCGAGCACCTTCTGGCCGTGCCCTTTGACATGGGACGAGTATTGGACTGGGTCCTTTTTCGTGGACCTGGCGAGCAGCTTTTCGAGGCGCGCCTTGCGCTCCAATAGTGGCAGTTTCGTCAGGTCTTCCCCATTGGCCTCCAGCAGGTCGAAGGCGAAGTATTCCAGCCGCCCACCATTGGAAAGTACGTTCTTGAGCCTGGTGAAATCGGTTCGCCCCCCTTTGTCGAAGGCACAGATTTCTCCATCGATAAGCGCTGAGCCGATCTTGAGCTCCTGCAGTGGTTCCACAAGCGCACCGAACCGATCTGTCCAATCCAGCCCATTGCGCGTGTAAAGCCGCACACGGTCTCCCGCCACGGCGGCAAGGCAGCGATAGCCGTCATATTTCATCTCGAACAGCCAACCATCGCCCGCCGGGACGGTGTCGACCAGCGTGGCAAGTTGTACCGGGCGGAAAGCCGGCGCACCGGCATCCGTCGCCTTTGCCGTGACCCGCGTTTTCTGATTGGCTTTCTTGGCTTCAGCCGGATCAGAGTGCCATACGTTCTCAGCCGGCATGCTGCTGTTTTTTGCCGGTTTTGCGCCCGCCGCGATGGCCTTGAAGTCACGGCCCGTCTCTACCGAGCGCGTGAACCGTGTGGTCAGCGTGTTCTTGTCGCGGGCATAGCCATCGCGATGCTTGATCAGCAGCCAGTTCTCGCGGTCGGGCGCACCCCGGCGCTTGGTGTCGCGCCCCTTCATGTGCACCAGCACATACTCGCCCTTCATGCGCTCGCCATAGAGACGAACCTTCAGGTCGCCGTTCGCAAGGCCCTCGTGGGGGTCGCCGACCGGCTCCCAGGTCCCTCGATCCCACAACATGACCGTGCCGCCGCCATACTCCCCCTCGGGAATGGTGCCTTCGAAGCCTCCATATTCGAGAGGATGGTCCTCCACCCGCACCGCCAATCGCTTGTCGGCTGGATTATTGGACGGCCCCTTGGTGATGGCCCAACTCTTGAGCACTCCGTCGAGTTCGATGCGGAAGTCGTAGTGCAGTCGCGTTGCATCGTGTTTCTGGACGACAAACTTGCCCCGCCCGCCTTCGCTTCGCATTGGGGCCGCGCCCGCCGGCTCCTGCGTCTTGGCAAAATTACGCTTGGCCTTGTAGTCCTTCAGCAGGTCCTGCGCCTTGGTGGCCACGATCAACTGGCCTTCTTGCGCGATGATGAAGAGGATGAGGGCTTTCGGCTCGCGCCCGCCTTGCTCGCGGAGGACTTGCTGGTGGACGAGGCGCTCTTCTTGCTGCCGCCTTCCAGGCTTTCCTTCAGCGCGGCCATCAAGTCGACCACGTTTTCCCCGCTCGGCCTATCTGGTGCCTCCTCTTCATTAGCGGTGATCTTGCGACCCTTCGATTTCATCTTGCGCTTGATCAGGTCTCGCAATGCGCTCTGATAGTGGTCCTTGAAGGCCCCGGCATCGAATGGAGCCGTCTTCTTTTCAATCAGCGCGGTTGCAACCTCCAGAAGATCAGCCTCTGCTTTTTTGCCGGAAACTTGTGCGAAGAAGGGATCGGCTTTGCGGATCTCATCCTCGTAGTGCAACGTCTCCAGCATCAACCCAGTCCCTGAGGGCTTGATGGCTGCCAGATACTCCTTGCCGCGCATCGAAAGCTGACCAAGTCCGATCTTCTCGGTCTGGCGCAACGCATCACGGATGACGCGAAAAGCGTCCTCTGCCAGCTCGTCGGAAGGCACCACGAAATAGGACTTGTCATAATAGATCGGGTCGATCTCGCACGCGCCGACGAACTGGGTGAGTTCTAGCGTCTTGCGGGTTTCTAGCCTGACGGCATCGATCTCTTCGTTCGTGAGCAGAACATAGTCGCCCTTCTCATATTCGAACCCCTTGATGATCTCGTCTTTGTCCACCGGCCCGACCCCCGCCACGACTTTTTCGTAGTGAATGGGCTTGCCGGTGGGCTCGTGAATTTGCCGGAAGCTTGGCTTGGCTCCCGAGCGCGCGGCACTGAACAGTTCCACGGGAATGGCAACCAACGACAGGCGTAACTGGCCTTTCCAGACCGGACGTGAGGCGGGCATGGCTTGGTCCTGATGACAGATTTGTTGTCCACTCAACGCCGCAATTGGCTCGCCGTTCCGGCCAACCGAGGTCGCTGAGGGAACGCTTTGGCACCTCCCGCCATTTTCAGCGCGACCCAGAGGCAATCATGAGAATGGCAAGACAGGTGCTCGACCGCGCAAGGACCGATGAAATTGGACCAGCCCCAACGCTCGCTTATTCCTCCGATGCGGAACCCGGCTGGCGCCGGCTGAAGCGGGGCAGCGGCTTCATCTACGTCGGCGACGACGGTACCCGGCCCGAGCCTTCCGAACTCAAGCGTATCAGCGCGCTGGCCATTCCGCCGGCCTGGACCGACGTCTGGATATGCAGGGACGCCAGCGGCCACATCCAGGCCACGGGACGAGACGAAAAGGGTCGCAAGCAGTATCGCTATCACGCCCAATGGACCGAGCATCGCAGCACCACCAAATTTGACACGCTGCTCGACTTTTCCAAGGCCTTGCCAGGGCTACGCCAGCAGGTTCAGGTTGATTTGCGCCGTCGCAGCTTCAACTATGAACGGGTCGTGGCCTCTGTGGTCTGGTTGCTGGATCACAGCCTGATCCGTATCGGCAATCCTGCCTATGTGCGGCAGAACAAAAGCTTCGGGTTGACCACATTGCGCAATCGGCACGTCGACATCACCGGCGCTACGCTGCATTTCCACTTCAAGGGTAAATCCGGAAAGCAGTGGCGTCTGCAACTGACGGATCGCAGGATCGCAAAACTCGTCCGGTCGCTGCAGGACATGCCTGGTCAGCACCTATTCCAGTATCAGGCTGAGAACGGAAATTGTGCGATCACCTCGCGTGACGTCAACGATTACATCGCTGCCTTCGCCGGCCCGGCGTTCACCTCCAAGCACTTTCGCACCTGGGCAGCGACTGTCCGTGCCTTCGGGATTTTTTCGGACACCGAGGTCCCGGAGAGCAAGAGCGCGCGGACGCGCACCATCAATCAGGTTTTGGATCAGGTGGCGGCGCGCCTGGGAAACACCCGCACAGTGTGCCGGCAATGCTACGTCCATCCCGCCATCGCCCTAGCTTGGCAGGAGGACGGTCTCCGCCGCTCAGGGCGGCTGAAGCCGATTGAAGGGCTCGACGAAGATGAGATTGAAACCGCGGCATTCTTGAGGCGCACCGGGCGTTAAGGGCGAAATCAGTTCGGAACTGTGGCTGGATCAGGGCGTTGCATGACATAGCACGCTATTGGAGGGAAGCATGACCGAGCACGCATTGCCGCGCCAAGACCACAAGGGACTCGGCTTCTGGTGGACCATGTTTGTCGGGGTTGTGTTGCTTGTCTTTGGCCTGCCCATTGCGGCAGGCGGCCTTTGGCTGATCACCCTGGGCGGGTCCTGGTATTACCTGCCAGCAGGCATCGGTCTGCTGCTGACGGCCTGGTTCCTGTTCCGCCGCGATATCACCGCCATAGGCATTTATCTACTGACCTGGCTGGGCACGCTGATCTGGGCACTGTGGGAAGCCGGGTTTGATGGGTGGGCCCAGGTGCCGCGCCTTCTGGCCCCAACCATAGTTCTCATTCTTGTCTTGACCACCCTGCCCGTGCTCCGCGGGTCGGTGCGCCGCTTCGGCACTGGCGCCGTGGCCGCCATCGTGACCTTTGCCGGCGCGGTGGGCGCCATCGGCATAGCCAATCAGGGCATAGAGAGCACAATCGCCCAGGAGGTCGAAGAGCCACTGGCTCAGCCCGACACTCCCGAAGCGCCTGTCGTGACAGAGCCGACTGAACTGCCCCCCATCACACCGGCCGAGGAGCCGGCGCCGGTCGCTCCTGCGAACACAGATGGGACGGCGGAAGGCGCACCACTTGAGGCTGGCGAAGAAGAACTGGCCGATACCGAGGCTTCTCAGCCTGAGGAAACCGGCCCCACCTATGTTGCGCTGGAGACCGGCGTCGACTGGCCGGCCTATGGCGGCACGCACCGCGCCATGCGCTATTCGCCGCTTGACCAGATCACGCCGAACAATGTGGGGCAGCTTGAAAAGATTTGGGAATTCCGTACCGGCGACATGCCGGAAGGCGATGAACCGTTCGGCAACCAGAATACGCCGGTGAAGGTGGGTGATCGGCTCTATCTGTGCTCGGCGACCAACCATATCAGCGCTCTTGATGCGGCCACAGGCGCCGAATTCTGGACCTACGATCCAGAAGTTTCGACCGACAATGTGGGCTATAACGCCTCATGCCGGGGCCTTGTCTATTTCGAGGACCCGACCGCCGAGCGTGACGAAATCTGTGCCACCCGTACGGTGAACCTCACCCACGATGCGCGCATGATCGCGCTCGACACCGAGACCGGCCAGTTGTGCCCCGATTTCGGTAATGGTGGCATGGTGAACCTGCTTGAAGGCATTGGTGATACCGCGCCGGGCTTTTATGCGCCGACGTCTCCCCCAACCCTGGTGCGCGACGTGCTGGTGGTGGGCAGCCAGGTCAGCGACAACCAGCAGCGGACTGCCCCGTCCGGCGTCATCCGCGGCTACAACGCCGTCACCGGCGAGCTGGAATGGGCATGGGATATGAACCGCCCAGGCGAAAATGGTCTGCCGCCGGAAGGTGAAATCTATTCGCCCGGCACGCCCAATATGTGGACCATTGCCTCGGGCGACGACGAGCTCGGCATGGTCTATTTGCCCATGGGCAATTCGGCCGTCGATTATTGGGGCGGCACGCGCTCGGAACAGGAGAATACCTATTCCACCGCCATCGTCGCGCTGGATGTGGAGACCGGCGAAGTCGCCTGGCACTACCAGACCGTGCATTACGATGTGTGGGATTACGACCTGGGCGGCCAAGGCACGCTGGTGGATTTCCCCACTGACGAGGGCCCCGTCCCGGCCATCATCATGCCCTCCAAGCAGGCCCAGTTCTATATCCTCAATCGCGAGACCGGCGAGCCGCTGGTCAATATCGAAGAGCGCCCGGCCCCGCAGGGTGGCGTCGAGCCAGAGCGCCTGTCGCCCACCCAGCCCTATGTCACCGACTTCCCGAGCCTCTTGAAGCCCGACATCACCGAGGCCGATATGTGGGGCGCCACGCCGCTCGACCAGCTCTGGTGCCGTATCCAGTACCGCCAGGCAGAATATAACGGCGTCTACACGCCACCGACAGTCGAGAAACCCTGGATCCAGTTCCCCGGCTACAATGGCGGCTCTGACTGGGGCGGTATTGCGGTGGATCCGGTGAAGGGCATCCTCATCGCCAACTACAACAACATGCCCAATTACAACCAGTTGATCCCGCGCGAAGAGGTCGACGAGATGGGCATCTATTCCATCGCCGACCCCAATTACGATCCATCCGCCAGCTCGGGTTCGCATGGCTCGGTCAGCCCACAGGCCGAAGCGCCCTATGGCATTCGGGTCAATGCTGGCTGGCGGGTGCCGTTTACTGGAATGCTGTGCAAGGAGCCGCCCTATGGCGGGATCGCGGCCATCGACCTGAACACCCGCGAGGTGCTGTGGGATCGCCCCTTCGGCACTGCCCGCAAGAACGGTCCGTTCGGCATTCCCTCCATGCTGCCCTTCGATATCGGTACGCCCAATAACGCAGGCGGCTTCATCACCGCCTCGGGCCTGTTCTTCATCGGTGCTGCCACCGACGATCTGTTCCGTGCCATCGATATCGAAACCGGCGAAAGGGTCTGGGAGGTCGAATTGCCCGCCGGCGGCCAGGCAACCCCCATGACCTATGAGTCCCAGGGGCGGCAGATCGTCGTCATCAATGCCGGCGGCCATGATTTCATGGAGACGCCCATAGGCGACTACTTCATCGCCTATGCCCTGCCCGAGAGTGCGACAGGCCAAAGCGAGGACGACGAGATGCCCTAGGGCGCAACGCACCGGGACACCGCCCGGCCACAAGGCGAGGCGGTGTCGGCACAACCCCCAACAACCGGAACGGAAATGGACCCAGCGTCAGCCTTTTCCTTTGACATGAGCTATTGCGGATTGCCACCGACCCCGGAGACGCTCCTGGGCCGGTGGAATTTTGAGCCGATCCTGCTCATAGTCCTCGCCCTCTCGGCTCTGGCCGGCTTTGTACTCCTGCACCAAGCGGGGCGACGACGCCAACTGGCCTTTGCCAGTGCGTGGCTGCTGGCGGTGCTCCTTTTCGTCTCGCCCGTCTGCGCTCTGAGCGTGGCGCTGTTTTCGGTGCGCGTCGGCCACCATATCGTTCTGACCATGGCGCTGGCGCCGCTGCTGGCGCTGACCCTGCCCGCGCGTTGGGGTGCCCATGCCAGCTCGCTGCCGCCATTGGTGATCTCGACCCTTACGCTCTGGCTCTGGCATGCGCCCGATTTCTATACAGCCGCATTTACCCATCCGGCGCTCTATTGGCTCATGCAGGTAAGCCTGATAGGCAGCTTCACCTGGCTGTGGCTCGGCCTGTTGCGCAGCCATGCCGCGATGGCCGCAGGCATCTCCGCCTTGTCCAGCACCATTCAGATGGGATTGCTCGGCGCGCTGCTGGTGTTTGCACCCAGCCCGCTCTATTTGCCGCATCTGGGCAGCACCCTGGCATTCGGCCTGTCGCCGCTGGAGGACCAGCAACTGGCCGGGCTCATCATGTGGGTGCCGGCCAATCTGCCGCTCCTGGTACTGGTGCTCTGGCGCCTGGCGCAAGCGCTGCGGTCAGAGCAGGCGGTGGCTGAATGAGCCTCGCTTTGCTTGTCACCTGGCTCAAATTTGTCCATGTCGCGACCATAGCCGGATGGTCCGCCGGACTGATCGCCCTGCCCTTTCTTTACCGCCAGCGCCGGGGACTTGAGGGGCAGCCGCTGTACCGGCTGCATGCCTTTACCCGCTTTCTCTACGTGGCGCTGGTGTCGCCCACCGCGTTTGCCGCCATCGCCTCAGGCACGGCGCTGATCCTGCTGCAGGGAACCTATGAGAACTGGTTTTCGGCCAAGCTGGTCGGGGTCTCCGTGCTGACCGGCGTTCACATTTTTTCCGGGCTGCTGATCCTCAGGCTGTTCGAGCCGGACGGGGTCTATCCGCTCGGACGCTTCATTCTCATTCTAACAGTGACCCTTTCGGCCATCGCCGCGATCCTGGTGCTGGTCCTTGGCAAACCCGATATCGAATGGCCGACTGTCCTCGCGCGCTTTTTTGCACCTGGCGCGCTGTCAGAACTGGCCGGCCAGATTATTGGCGTGACGAAATGATGAGGCCGACGCCATGATCGAACACCAGCTTGCCGCCATGCCAGCCTGCAAAGCCGGCCGCCATGGTCGCCAAAACCGAGAGCATCAACCCGCTGGGCAGAACCATCTCGGGCCAATAGATGCGCAAGCCGGCGTTTGCCCCGACAATCGCGAGCATCACCATGGCCGCGATGGCATGGTTCCAGCTCGCAACCCGCACGCGAATGCCGGGCACGGCCAGCAGTTCAAGCGTACCGACAATGGCCGCGAGCACGCCGAAGGCAAAAGCCGCGCCGGCGGCCCATTTACCGACCTCGAGCCAGAACGGATCGGCGTTCCACCAATAGAAAATGTCGACACCCAGCGTGGCAACGACGAAGGCGATGGGGAAATGCACCAGCATGGCATGGATAGGATGCCCGGCCACTGCGATCGTGGATCCGATGTCCTTGTTGGCAACGGCGCGAATGGCCGGATTGGGATGGTTCGACCGAGCCTCAGGCGGGGTCTCCTCGTCGCGGATTTCGCTTTCCTCGTCCTCGCGCGGAATATCGGTCATCTGCTGCACCCCTTTTTCAAACCCGTTGCACTTGGTGCAACGCCGCTGCTGCTGGCCGGTTGCACGGGTGCGTTGTCCACCCTCGATCCGGCCGGTCCTCGCGCCGGTAATCTGGCAACGCTGTGGTGGGTGATGTTTTTCGGCTCAACCCTGTTGTTCGCGCTGGTCATTGCGCTGTTCGCTCTGACCTATCTGCGCCCGGCATGGGTCTCGCGTGTCACACCGATGCAATGGATTATCGGGGGCGGGCTCGTCCTGCCCATCCCGGTGCTGATCTTGCTCACCGGCACGGCACTGGTGCTGGGTGAGCAATTGCTGCCCCGGGGCGACGCACCGCTGCGCTTTGGTGCTCATGCTGAACGTTGGCAGTGGAATTTTACCTATCCCGACGGTCGAGAAATGAACGACGAAGTCCTGCATATCCCCGCCGGACAGCCCGTCGATGTGGCCGTGACCTCTCAGGACGTGATCCATGCCTTCTGGGTCCCCAGGCTGGGGGGCAAGATCGACGCCATTCCGGGCCATCAGAACCTCATCCGCCTCGAAGCTGATGAACCTGGCACCTATCAGGGGCAATGTGCCGAATATTGCGGACCGGGCCATGATGGCATGTGGTTCCGCATCGAGGCGCACACGGCCGAGGACTTCACGGCCCTGATGGAGGGCGGCCAATGAGCCAGACGCCATCTCCCCTCGGTTTGCACAAGCAGCTCGACGCCATCTGGCGTACCCCGCCGGGGCTCGCTCGCCTCTCCAGCGTCAATCACACCATACTGGGCAAGCGGTTCATGGCGCTGGCGCTGTTCTTCTTTGGCGTGGGCGGGGTGCTGTCCATGCTGATCCGGGCGCAATTGGCGACCCCGGACAGTGCCTTTCTTGGCCCCGAAATCTACAACCAGATCTTCACCATGCATGGGACGGTGATGATGTTCCTGTTCGCCATTCCCATGCTCGAAGGCTTCGCGATCTATATGCTGCCCAAGCTGTTGGGTGCGCGCGACCTCGCCTTCCCCCGGCTCACCGCCTATGGCTTCTGGTGCTATCTGTTCGGCGGATCGATTCTGATCGTGGCCATGCTCGTGGGGGTGGCGCCCGATAGCGGCTGGTTCATGTATACGCCGCTCTCCTCCAAACCCTATACCCCGGGCATCAATGCCGATGTCTGGCTATTGGGCATCACCTTTGTCGAAATCTCGGCGGTGACAGCGGCGGTCGAGATCTTCGTCACCATTCTCAAAATGCGGGCGCCGGGCATGTCGCTCACCCGCATGCCGCTGTTCGCCTGGTACATGCTGGTGACGGCCGGCATGATGATCATCGGCTTTCCGCCACTGATCCTGGGCTCGATCCTGCTCGAACTCGAACGGGCTTTCGACCTGCCGTTCTTCGATCCAACGCGGGGCGGCGATCCGCTGCTCTGGCAGCACCTGTTCTGGCTGTTCGGTCACCCGGAGGTCTACATCATCTTCCTGCCCGCCGCCGGCGTGCTGACCACGATCATTCCGGTCTTCGCGCAACGCCCCATATTGGGCTACCGTGCCATTATCGCGGCGCTTGTTGCGATGGCCTTTCTCAGCTTCGGGCTCTGGGTGCACCACATGTTCACGGTGGGTATTCCGCATCTGGCGCTGGCGTTCTTCTCGGCCGCAAGCGCCCTGGTGGCGATCCCTACAGCGGTGCAAATCTTTGCCTGGATCGGCACACTGGCCTCCGGCAAGCCGCGCTGGGACATCCCCATGCTCTACGTCGCCGGTTTTTTCGTCGTCTTCGTCATCGGCGGGCTGACCGGGGTGATGCTGGCCATGGTGCCGTTCAACACCCAGGCCCATGACAGCTATTTCGTGGTGGCGCATCTGCATTATGTACTGGTGGGCGGTTTCGTCTTTCCCATGCTGGCCGCGATCTATTACTGGCTGCCGCATATCTCGGGCCGGCAAAGCCTTTATCGCCTCTCAATCCCGGCCTTCTGGCTGATCCTGATCGGCTTCAACCTCACCTTTTTCCTGATGCACCTGACCGGCTTGATGGGCATGCCGCGCCGCATTTCTACCTATCCCTCCAACTGGGGCTGGGACTGGCTCAACCTGCTCTCCTCGGTGGGTGGCTTTATTCTCACCATGGGCTTTGCGCTGGTGCTGGCGGACATGGTGCTGCAATTTCGTTTTGGCGCCCGCTTCCGGCGCGATCCCTGGCGCGCCGGGACGCTGGAATGGGCCACGGCAACCCCGCCGCCGAGCTATAATTTTGCCGCCATTCCGCATATCGAGACGCGGGCCGACCAGTTGCGGCCGGCACTTGCCGGCCCGGCACTGGCGGGCGGGCAAGGCTATCTCGGCTTTGTCCATAGGGGCGAGCAGGAAACCCTTGGGGTCAACATGGTCACCGGCGAGGTCGAGCATCTGATCACCCTGCCGCGCCAATCCTACCTGCCGCTATGGACGGCGCTGGCGACGGCGAGCTTTTTCCTCGCGTTGCTGTTCAAGCTTTACTGGCTGGCGCCCCTTGGCGCCCTGGTCACGCTTGGTCTGTTTCTCGTCTGGCCTCGCGGCCTGGGCACAAGGCAGGATCGAGGACCCCTTGATATTGGACGCGGCATCTCCGTTCCGCCCGATATGGAAGTTCACGACAATGTCACGATCCTCGCTAATCGCACCGCCCTGGCGATGAACGCAACGCTGTTCGCCTCGCTGCTCTTTGGCGGACTATTCCTGCTCGTGGTCGCGCCTAATTGGCAGGACTCCAGTGCGGCGCAGGTCCCGCTATGGGTTGGCGCTGTGATCACCCTGGCCACCTTGTCCGGCGCCATGTTCGCGGCACGCGCCAGACACGACAATGCGCGTGGCAGACCTGCCAGTTCCGGCCTGATCCTGGCAATCCTGGTTCAGATGATCGCCATGGCTTCGATCATTGCCGCCATGTTCTGGCTTGGCGATCCGACAGGCCATGCCCGCCGGGCCGTACCCTTTGTGGCCCTGAGTTATGCGGGCTTGCATTGCGGACTGGGGGCCGTCATCTCGGCGCATGCGCTTTGGCGCCTTGCCAAGGGCTATGTGTCCGCGCGCCGCCGGACCGAGATGGTGCTGGCCGCCCTCTGGAACGCCTATGCCGCAGGTACCGTCATACTGTCCTTGGGCCTCACCGGCATTCTCGGTCTGGGAGGCGCAACGTCGTGACCTTCACTCTCTCCCACCCGCTGGTGCGGCTGATTGCTGGCTTTGTCGTCTGGTCCGTGGCCTTCATCGTACTCTATGCCGCCCAGGCGCTGGGCTGTGCCTATGACTGGGGCGATTGGCACCGGCCCATCCTTTGGCTGCTCTACCTGCTCGCCATTGCCCCCTTGGTCTGGCTGGCCCTGCCCGGCAACAGCCACGATCACCAGGGCACGCTGTCCACGGCAGCGCTCTGGGCCAATCGCGCTGCTTTGCTGGCAGCAATACTCGTCTTCCTGCCGGTGAGCTTTGTGAGCCTCTGCACCTGAGGAGCCAGGCAAGGCAACCAGTTCCACCTGCTAGAGGGCGCAACCGGGTCATTTCCTCTCTCAGGCAAGTTCGTTCCACCGGGCTATTGTGGCCCGGCACTGTTGTGGCTAAGCCTTGCCGGAAGGGAGGACACCATGGCCAGCAGCGAACTATATGAGATCATCGATCCGCGTTTTGCCCGCAAGATCGTGGGCAGTGCGCAATTGGAGGAGCTCCATGGCGGTTGCCGCTGGACCGAAGGGCCGGTGTGGTTTTCCGACCACGATTGCCTCTATTTCTCCGACATCCCCAATCAGCGCGTGCTGCGCTATCTGGCGCGCGACAATTCGGTTAGTATCTATGCTGAGCCGTCCAATTTCGCCAATGGCCACACACGCGACCGGCAGGGGCGCCTGATTTCGTGCGAACATGGGCCGCGTCGGGTTACGCGGACCGAGATCGATGGCACGATCACTGTGCTGGCGGACAGTTATGAAGGCAAAAGACTCAATTCACCCAATGATGTGGTGGTGAAATCGGATGGGTCGATCTGGTTCACCGACCCGACCTACGGCATCCTCTCGGACTACGAGGGATACAAGTCTGCGCCCGAGCAGCCGGTGCACGGGGTCTATCGGATCGATGGGGAGACCGGCGACATCAGGTTAATGATTGGGGACTTCGTGCAGCCCAACGGGCTAGCCTTTTCGCCCGATGAGAGCCGACTTTATGTGGCAGATTCCGGTGCCAGCCACGACCCGGATGTGCCGCGGCAAATTCGTGCCTTCGCTGTCGAGAATGGGGGGATGTCGCTGCGCGACGAGGGGCCGTTCGCGGTGATCGATAATGGCATTCCTGATGGCTTCCGCGTCGATACGGACGGCTGGGTCTGGTGTTCTGCTGCTGACGGGGTGCATGTATTCGATGTCGCCGGAAAGCTTTGCGGCAAGATACGCGTCCCGCAGCGCGTCTCGAACCTGGCCTTCGGCGGCCCGCGGCGGAACCGGCTGTTCATCACCGCCACGGGCTCGCTCTATGCCATCTATGTCACTGCGACAGGTGCGCAGACCCCTTAGAGCCCCGGCCAATGGCAGCGCCGAGCAACCGGTCGGCCGAGAGGGTGCCGCCGCCATAGACGAGCAACGCCAGGGCCATGGCAAACCAGGGCAGGTGGAAATTGATCAGGCCATCGGGCACGGTAAGCTGGATGATGACGGTCATGGCCAGAATGCCCAGCGCGGCGAAGCGTGTGCCAAGCCCCAGAACCAAATGGATGGGCAGGATGATCTCGCCAAGCCCGGCCAGAAAGGCCATGGCGAGCGGCGCAGGATAGGGGAAGGCCTGACCGAAGAGGTGCAGCTTGAACTCCTGCTCGAAGAGATAGCGGGCACCGGTCGAGAGATTGAGAAGGCCGTCCCATTTCGTTAGGCCCGAACGCCAGAACGGAATGGCCAGCACGATGCGCAAGGCCAGCAGTGGCAAGGCGGCCGGGATGGCGCCGAGACCCGCATCGAGACGGTTCCAGAGGGCAATGGCGCGATCAAACATCAGCTTGCTCCTTGGTCAGGGCCGCAAAGGCGCCCAGTCCGGCCAGCCCCACCAGCGCGGCGCCGGGATCAAAATCAGGAAAATCGGTCAGGGCGGCTGCGGCCGCCTGGCCCAAAGACAGGCCCTGCCCTATCGCCTTGAGGAATGCAAAGGCGGCGGGTGGAATGATGGTGAGGCGAATGTCGGCCTCTGGCCGCGTGAGTAGCACGCATTCGCTGCCCGATAATGCCGGAATGCTGACCGGCGTAGTCTGATGGGCAGACCAAAGCGAGCCGACCGGAAAGCCAGAGCGCACCAGGCGCGTGGACGGCGCCAGTGTCAGATCAAGCGCGGCCAGCGCATCACCGCCAATCGTGCTCAGATCGGCCGGGGCAAGGACATCGGCATCGGCCGCATTGTAGGCGTCGGTCCAGGCCGCCTCGAGCCGGGCCAGATCGGATAGATAGGGCAATCCCGAAGCGGGCGGAAACTGCGCCACGAAATCGGGGAAGCTGTCGCCATAGTGGATAAGAACCGGACCCTTGGGCTTGGTCTGCCCAACATAGAGCCGTGCCATGCCGGCAAAGAACTCTTCCCCGACAAGTTGGCGGGTCACCGGGAAGCGGGCCGCAAGGGCACCAACCAGGCCGACATGGACATTGTTGCGATAGACCGCGAAACGTTTGCTATCCACACTGCCGCGTGGCGAGACCAGTCCCGCCGGTACCGGCTGAGCGGGATCGGTCAATGCCCGGGTGAACTGGCTCTGACTGGTCACGATGCCAGTCTCCGGTTCAACGTGCCATCGAGCACCTCATCAACCAGGCGGACTTCGTCCATCAGCACGTCAAAGGTGGGGACATTGTTGTCCCACTCAATGAGCGTGGGCAGTGCGCCGGTACGGGTTATAGTGTGACGGTAAAGCTCGAATACGTCGGGGCGGACGCGGCTGCCATGCGCGTCGATCAACAGGCGCTCGCCGGCATCGTCGGTGGTTTCATCATAGCCGGCGAGGTGAATTTCGCCCACGTGGTGCACGGGAAAACGGTCAATGTAAGCAACGGGGTCGAGCCGGTGATTCACCGCCGAGACCATGACATTGTTGACGTCGAGCAGCAGGCCGCAACCTGTGCGGCGGGCGATGCCGTCGAGGAAATCGACCTCGTCAATGGTGCTTTCTTCAAACAGCACATAGGTGGAAGGGTTTTCGAGCAGCATGCGGCGGCCAAGGGCCTGTTGCACCTGATCGACATGGGCTACAACCCGATCCAGGGTCTGGGGCGTATATGGCACTGGCAAAAGATCGTTGAGATAGCCTTCATCGTGACTGGACCAAGCCAGGTGCTCGGAAAACGAGGCGGGTTGATAGCGCTCTACCAGGGCGTGGAGGCGATCAAGGTGGTCGCGATCCAGCGGCCGCTCGCCACCAATCGACAGGCCCACGCCGTGCAGGGAGAGCGGATAGTTCTCGCAAATCGCGCTCAGATAGCGGTGCGGCGGACCGCCCTCGCCCATATAGTTCTCCGCATGGACCTCGAAGAAACCGAGATCGGGCTTGTCGGCGATGATCTGGGCGTAGTGCTGGGGCTTGAGACCCAATCCCGGTCGGGACGGCAGCGTATCAAATGGCATGGTGACCTCCCTATGTGAAAGGCGGGAGGCCCAGCGAGCCTCCCGTTTGCAGCGATCAGCTTGCCATGGGGAGGTCGCGATCAAGCGGCTCAAGCGAGCCCATGCGATCGCCTTCGACCGACATGGTTTCGCAGGTGCCGGCGGGCACGGCTTTCCAGGCATTGCCCTGGTAGTCGACGGTGGAGGTGCCGGCGCAGGTGGTGCCAGGGCCGGCGGCGCAGTCATTGGCACCGGCAAGGGCAACGCCATAGCACTTTTCGGTCGCTGCCATGGCGTCGCCGCCCATGGCATCCTGGGCAACCGCGGTGCCCCCGAGGGCAGCGGTCAACGAAGCGGCGAGAGCGAAGGTGGACAGACGGTTCATTGGGTTTCTCCTCTTTGGGAACCTTTTGAGGTTCCGACACAAGGACATTCGCAGTCAGTGCAGAGGAGTTACACGTTCACGCGCTCGTGAACGCAAAAAACCGACGCCAGGAAACCGGCGCCGGCCTTGCAATCATTTGGTCATTGAAAAAAGCGGTATCCGGATCAGATCCAGTAGGGGGTCACGCCATAATAGTCATAGACGCGGCGCCCATTCTCGGCCGTCCAGAAATTGTCGTCCTCGCCCTCATAGCGCGGGGCGCCTTCAAGCTGATCCTTGGTGATATCGACGCGATAGCCGCCGAGGGTCTCATCGTAGTCCAGCTTGGACCAGGGGAGTGGATAGTGGTCGTGGCCAATACCCAAAAAGCCGCCAAAGCTGAGGACGGCGTAAGAAACCTTGCCGCCACGCTTCTCGACCAGGATGCGTTCGATGGAACCGATATGCTCACCATTGGGGTCATAGACCTTGGTGCCCTCAACCTTGTCCGAAGCGATCAGATCGTGCGTTTCCTTGACGTCGGCTGTGTCCACACGGTTGTCATCATAGGCCATTTCATCCTCCTTGATTGGGGTGTGGAGGCAGAACGCGATGAGCTCGAGCTGGTTTCGCGAGAACTAAAAATGTGATCAGGCGACCAGGCGCGGCCGCGACCTGGGGCGCGGGCCATGCTCGGCCAGATAGGCGATGAAGGGATTGATCATCAACGGGCGGGATATGCCGTAGCCTTGAGCGAAATCGACCAGGTTCGTGGCCTTGAGGGCTTCCAGGCGCTCATCTGTTTCAACCCCCTCCACCACCAGCGACCGGCCCGACGCCTGCACCAGATCGATGGCATGGGTCAGCATGGTGGCCATGACCGAATGGTCTGGCGCCATGGCAAACGACCGGTCGAGCTTAACCCCGTCGATCGAAAGGGCAGCGAGATTGTGCATGGAAGAGTAACCGGCGCCGAAGTCGTCGATATAGACCTTGATCCCGGCTGCGCGCAGCCGCTCGATTTCGACCTGTGCGGTTTCCGGGCTGATTTCGGCGGTTTCCACAATTTCGACCACGACGTCGAACGGCGTGCCCTCGGCCAGGAAGGGGGCAAAGACCGGCACCAGTCGGGCGGCATCGAGATCTTGCGGGAAGATATTGAAATTGACCTGCAGGCGCACACCGTTGGGGAGGTGAGCGGTCAGGTCCGCATAGGCATAGGCCACCACAATGGCAGTGAAGCGCTCGGTCAGACCATGTTTCTCAATAATCGGCAGGAACCGATCGGGCGGCACAATGGTGCCATCGATGTCGCGCCAGCGCGCGAGCACTTCGCAGCCGGTCACCAGGTTCCGCTTCAGATCGAACAGAGGCTGATAGGCGCAAACAACCGAGCCTTTGTCGAAGCGGCGAAGGAAGCGGGCCTCGAAGGACCAATAGCGCTCGATAATGGGTTGGAGATGCTGGGCTATCCAGGCGGCCAGAACGCTGGCCACCAGGAGAATGACGGCCACGGTCGCCCAGCCTGGACCGAAGAGCTGGGTCAGATAGCTGCGATTGGCGACACAGTGGATGCCGCCGGTATCACAGGCTACCTCATAGAAGACGCCCCTAAGGACGGACATAAGCGGGGGACCGCTATGTCTGGTGGCTTCATCATAGAGGCCGGCCTCGCCCTGCCGGTGCAACCAGTCATCGTCACTGAAGCGAAAAATGAGTTCCTGCTCCATCCAGCGCGGCCCGGTGGCCGGGAGAGACTGCGGTGGCACAATCATGGCCAATGAACCGCGCTGTGCCAGTATGCCCTGCATGCCATCGAGCCCGAGAAAACCCAGATCCATGTCGAACCAGAAGGCCATGTCGAAAGGGTTCTGAGCCGGAATGTCAGGCTCGCCGAGCGGCTGAGGGGTCGCGAGGCGCCCCGAATTGACGGAACACTGTACGCTGCCGCCGGGTGCGTAGAGCAGTTCGTTGATGCCATCGGGCAAGAAGGCGATGCGACGGAGTTCCTCAAGGAAAGCCGGAGAACAGGCTGGTTGTACCAAACGCCGATCCATTTCCTCGAAGGTGGAGAGAACATTGGCGCGCAGCCGCTCGAAGCCTGCCAGGCTACGTTGGGTTTCCACCCGCATGTTGAGCGAGACTTGTTCGGCGACAATCCAAGTGGCGCCGAACAGCAGCACGACAAAAGCGACCAGCCACAGGCAGATCCTGAGGCCGCGCTGATGGGTTCCGGCGATCAGAATGCCGACAAACCGGCTCATCCGAGATTTCCTCCGCGTCCCCGACTATGCGCGAAAACATCTCAAGGCCGGGTTAAATCGTTGCCTCCTGTTGTCCGACCCCACCGGAACCGGCTGGAGGTTGTCGCATTGACCTTGTGGAGGGCCGCAAAGGCCCACAACCGATTAGGGAGATGATGATGATTTTCGACACCCTGAAACAGCGCATGGGCGGAAAGGATCAGCTCACGCCGATGCAAATCGCCCATCACCCGCTATTCACCGCGCGCGACAAGATCGCCCTGCTGCATCAGCTCAAGGCCGAAGCCACAGGTGCGCCGGTTGAAGGGGCTGCTGTTGCCTATGAGCCTGAGGAGATCGACCAGGCGATCGCCGAAGTCCGTGAAGGCGTGGAAAGCGCGGTGGGCACAGAAACCGTTCTCAAAGGGGATTATTGATGGCCAGCACACGTGACAAAGACGCGCCGACCGTAGCCGCGGTGGACTATCTTGTGGATGAGAATTCGGCCAAGCTGGATGTGCCCGATGGCTCTGGGCTCAAAGTGGCCGGTGAGCACGATGCGACGGTGGGATCGACCGGACCGACCAATTGGTGGCTTTATGGCTTGTGCGCCCTGGCGATAATCATTGCCATCCTGCTGGTCATGCAGATGTTCTCTGGCGCACCGGGAACCGACATGCAGCCCGGCACGCCGACGTCTGAACCGGTTGTTGAGACACCGGCACAATAAAAAAGGCGCGATCCAGAGGACCGCGCCTTGATCGATAAAATTGAGCGCTATCAGCCGCGGATTGGCGAAAGCTGAATTTCCACGCGACGGTTCTGCGCGCGTCCGGCCTCGGTGGCATTGGACGCAATCGGCGAGGTCTCGCCCTTGCCCTCAATGTAGAAGCGACGCTGATCGATACCCTGATTGGCCAGGATGGTCGCGACGGAGACGGCGCGGCGCTGGCTGAGTGCGAGATTATAGGCGTCGTCACCCTGACTGTCGGTGTGGCCATAGACGTCAACAATGGTCTTCTCGAACTTCTTGAGCACCAGCGCAACCGAAACCAGGGTCTGGTTGAACTGTGGCTGCACCGTCGACTGATCGGTCGCAAAGGTGATGTTGGACGGCATGTTGAGGATGATCTGGTCGCCCACGCGGGTGACAGACACGCCGGTGCCCTGCAGCTGGGCACGCAGTTCGGCTTCCTGCTGATCCATGTAATTGCCGATGGCGGCGCCAGTCAGGCCCCCGACGCCTGCGCCGATCAGGGCGCCCACGCGCGGATCGCCACCTACCGCCGCGCCGACAATGGCGCCTGCCACAGCACCGCCGCCAGCACCGAGCAGGCCGCCGCCAGCGGTGTTGGAAATCCGGCTCTGGCCGGTATAGGGATCGGTGGTGGTACAGGCGCTGAGCGCCAGGGTCGCGGCAAGGGCGACGAGAACCTTCGACTTCATAGACTTCCCCCAAGTAAGGATTCGGTAATGGTGGCCTTGTGTTGCCCTTGAATAAGGCAGGAGCGTGATGAGGGAAAGAGCCTGAACCCGGGATGAACGGTTCAGGTGTGGGCCCAGCCGGCATCGACGAGGAATTGCTGACCCGTGATCATGGCGCTGTCATCCGCGGCCAGAAACAGGGCCATGCGGGCGCAGTCCTCGGGCGAGATCGCCTCAGGGATCGCCTGTTGCTGCTTGATATTGGCGAGGTCATCCGCGGAAACCCAAAGTTCGCGCTGACGTTTAGTCATCACGGCGCCCGGAACCAGGGAATTGACGCGAATGCCCGATTGCCCCAGTTCGCGGGCCATGGCGCGGGTCAAGCCGTGCGTGGCTGCCTTTGCCGTTTCGTAGACCGGGATGCCGGGCGCCATGATCATCCAGCTGATCGAGCCGTAATTGATGATGGAGCCCCGGCCCGCTTTTGCCATGCCGGGCGCCACGGCCTGAATAGCGAAAAAGGCGTGCTTGAGATTGACGGCCATGCGCTGGTCCCAATCTTCAGGCGTGACCTCATTCCACTGGTGGCGCTGGTCGTGGGCGGCGTTGTTGACCAGCACCAGCGCATCGCCATGCCTTTGCGCAAATTCGGCGATGGCGGCCTGATATGCCGGGATGTCGGTGATGTCGCAGTCTATGAAGTGAACGGTGTGCCCTGCTACATTCAACCCGGACGCGAGCGCTTTGCCGGCGTCGGCGGCGATGTCGACAAAGCCGACGCGAGCGCCCTGCCCGGCAAAGGCGCGGACCATGGCTTCGCCTATCCCCGAAGCGCCGCCTGAAATGACGACGGGGCAGTCCTTGAGGCTGGGATAGGTCGCGAAGGCGGTCATGGCTGGGTCCGGGAGGGGAAAGATGAACGCGTGTATTTATGCCGAGGTCGTGGCGCGCATGCAAGACACCTTGATGTACGTACATCAAGATTTGACTGCGCGGTGCGTGAAGGCGTTGCTCCGGTACCAGGGCCTAGCTGGAGCCGCACTCAGCGCAGGCGTTCGACGGCCGGCGCCATGGTGTGCGGGGAGACCTGGCGGTTCTCGATCTCCTCGAGCAGGGCCGAAATCTTGTCAACATTGCCGATATGGCGCTGTTCCATGGAGAAATTGAACGTGACGTAGTCCCGGCTGGGGCAGAAGGTGCAGATGTTCACTTCCGAATGCCAGGCGCCGCAATAGAGCGGCTCGACCAGGCCATGGGTCATGGGCCCATAGGTGCGATGCGGCGGCACCAGGGTCAAGACGATATGGTTCCCGCCATTGAAGCGCCAGAAGCGCTTGTTGGGCAGGAAGGGGAAGACGCGATTGACCGCTCGCATGGCCTTGAACATGGAGTTGATCACCACCTGAAAGGAGGTGATGTCCTTTTGCTCAATGCCCGCAACAGTATTGTCGACCGCGCGGACATAGTCGACAAAATCATCCATGACCGTGAACTTGGCCTCAAGGGCGCGAACGCGGAAAAAGTCGTCGTCAGTGCTGTTCCGCTTGGTGTCGAGCATAGTGTAGTTGGCGCCGATCACCTTCTTGCTCATGTGCTTTTCGGCCCCATCCCCATTGAGGGCATGGGTAACAAGGGCAAACATGAGACTGCGCTGGCGGACGCCAAGCTTGTTGGCGAGTCGTCGCAGGCGGTGACGCTCGACGGCCAGGGTGCTGAAGCCCCAGGGCTGCGCTTTCGGTGCCAGAATATTGGCCAAAACCAGGTAGATCAGCGTGGTGAGACCGCCCCGCATCGCGCTCTTGAAGCGATCAGCGAACGGCAGCTTGTTGGACTTGTCGGACTGGACGCCATGGCCGGCCGAGGCCGAACGGGTCAGCAGTGCCGAATCGGAGCCTTCGAGCAAGGCATGGCTGGAGCGCACCTGCAGGATGGCGGCGCGGCCCTGAGCATCCGGGCCATTGCGTCGTACGGCGGCCATGACACGGAACAGCGGCAGGTCTTCGCGCTCGAAAATGTCCGAGGACTTGGAGAGCCACTTGTCGGGATAGCCGTCGAATTCGTCGACCAATTCCACCGAGGTGATGGCATCAAGCATATGCTTGGGGAAGGGCTGGCCCGGCTGCGCGCCCACGAAACCGTGGGTCAGCTGCGGCGCCAGGGCGATCATCTCGGCAACCATATTGCCGAGACGATCCTTGTCATAGGTCTGGGTGGAAAAGGCGGTGAAGAAGACCGTGTCCTTGCCCTTATAAAGAAACCACTGAAAGTCTGTAAAAAGGGCCTGCGGATTCTTCTCAACGGCGGCCCGCGCCAGTGCCAGCGCGTCGAACTGCTCGCCGGCAAAACTTGAAGACGAAAAACTCTTCACTTCAATAACCCCCCATGCCCCCTCCCGGGAAATTTTATCTAAGCGTATGGCTGGCTCTGGATCAACAATTACCGTCTGTCCCGGTTAACTGCGCTTCTCAAGTTGAAGGGTGATGGCTTGGACGAGAGAGAAGCAGCCTTCAAACATTGGCTTGTTTGGGGGGAAACCGCAGCCCCGATCTTTGGGCCGTGAACTTGAGTGCCCTATCCACGCCGCCTTTTTTCCTAGACTTTGGTCCAACATACCGTTGGCCTTTTGCCCATTGGCAGGCGGAAATAAGAAACTTAGAATAACTCTCATGTATTGAGGTCGCCCCTCGGACGACAAGGGTTTGGCGACATGTGCGCGTCGAATTGACCTATATCAATGCGGCGTCTCGGGGATTAGGTAGAGCACGAAAGAGCCAGGTCCGGCCGCCGCGCCGTTCCAGTGCTCGCAAAGGAATGGCTCCCATGGACTATCGCGGAATTTTCGAGGATGCAGTCGACACGCTGCGCGCAGAGAAGCGCTATCGCGTCTTTGCCGACCTTGAGCGTATCGCCGGACGCTTCCCCAAGGCGATGTACCGCGACGATGCGGACAATGCCCGGGAAATCACCATCTGGTGCTCCAATGACTATCTGGGCATGGGCCAGCACACCAAAGTCGTGACGGCCATGCAGGAGACCGCAGCCGCAATGGGTGTTGGCGCGGGTGGCACGCGCAATATTTCGGGCACCAACCGTCCCCTGGTTGAGCTTGAGCGTTCGCTCGCCGATCTGCACCGCAAGGAAGCCGCGTTGGTCTTCACTTCCGGTTTTGTGTCCAATGAAGCGGCGATCTCGACCATTGCCCGGCTACTGCCCGACTGCGTCATCTTCTCTGACCAGCTCAACCACGCCTCGATGATCCAGGGCGTGCGCCAATCGGGCATGGAAAAGAAGATTTTCCGGCACAATGACGTGGCGCACTTGCGCGAATTGCTGAGCCAAGTGGACCGCAAACGTCCAAAGCTGATCGCGTTTGAAAGCGTCTATTCGATGGACGGCGATGTCGCTCCCATCCAGGAAATCTGCGATCTGGCCGAGGAATTCGGGGCGCTGACCTATATCGACGAAGTGCACGCCGTGGGCATGTACGGTCCGCGTGGCGGCGGCATTGCCGAACGCGACGGCCTGATGGACCGGATCGACGTGATCGAAGGCACGCTGGCCAAGGGATTTGGCGTGATGGGTGGCTATATCGCCGCCAATCGCTCGATCATCGATGCGGTGCGCTCCTATGCACCCGAGTTCATCTTCACCACCGCCCTGCCCCCGGCGCTTTGCGCTGCAGCGCGTGCGTCCATTGAACATCTGAAGGGCAATGGCGAAGAGCGCCTGCTGCATCAGCGTCAGGCGCGCCTCACCAAGGCCATCCTGGCCGATGCCGGCCTGCCGGTGATGGAGACAGACACCCATATCGTGCCGCTGATCGTGGGCGATGCGCGCGCGGTGAAGGCGGCCAGCGACATGCTGCTCGACAAGCACAACATCTATATCCAGCCGATCAATTACCCGACGGTTCCCAAGGGCACCGAACGGCTGCGCATTACGCCGACGCCTCTGCATAGCGACGAGATGATCTTCGAGTTGCGCCATGCGCTGGTGAGCGTGTGGACGAGCCTGGAACTGCCGCGCGAACGGGCCGACGCGGCCATTACGGCCAGCAAGCTGACCAGCGGGGACCTGACGCTGCCCAATCTAGGCGGCTAGGGTTGAGACTGAGGTGCGCGGCCTGAAGACCGGGACCGTCGCCAAAAAAGCTCAGCCCGGTTGATCGACATCAAGGCCGGCCCGCAGTTGGGGGACATAGTCTCCCTGCAACGGGGAGTGTGTGCCGTGTCCATTCTCATCGTCTATGACAGTATTTTCGGCAATACCGGCCAGATCGCCCAGGCTATGGCGAACGAATTGAGCAAGACGCATGAGGTCAGGCTGGCCACGGCACAGCAGGCCCAAGGCATGGATTTGTCCGGCGTTGACCTGCTCATTGTCGGATCGCCCACGCGGGGGTTCCGGCCGACGCCTGAAATCCAGGAATTTGCTTCCCGCCCCGACCTGACAGGCCCTGCAGCCGCGTTCGACACACGGATCGATCTCGACACGATCGAGCCCGCGCCCCTGCGTTGGGTTGTTCACGCGGGCGGCTATGCTGCAGAACGGCTGGCCCGAGAGCTGGCCGAGCAAGGTTGTGTGCTGGTCGGGGACACAGCTGGCTTTGTCGTCCTGGGCCAGGAAGGTCCTCTGAAGGAGGGCGAAATCGGACGCGCCGCCCAATGGGCGCGAGACCTGATCGAACAGTTGCCCGGCAATGGGAGACGCTGAACGTGTCGCCACCAGTCACCATGACGTCGTGCTAGCTCGTAAGCACAATCCTCATCAGGTCGGCCGTGTTGCGGGCGCCGAGCTTTTCCATGACGCGGGCGCGGTGCACCTCGATGGTGCGGGGGGAAATGCCCAGTTCACGACCGGCTTCCTTGTTGGACTGGCCATTGGTGATCAATTGCAGCACTTCGCGCTCACGCGGGGTAAGCTGGGAGAAACCGCGCACCTCGACCGGACGCCCGCCAGCCTGCATGGCCCCTAAATGGATGTCCTTGCGCAGGGCGTCCCGAATAACCGTCAGGAGCATTTCGCTATCGATGGGTTTGCACAGCACATCTGTCGCGCCCAGCTTCATGGCGGTGACCGCGGCCTCCAACTGCGGTTCGTTGGCCAGCATGACGACGGGCGCGCCGGTGCGCAGGGCCTTGACCCGACGCAGCAGGCCTAGCCCGCTCTCTTCACCCTGGGTGAAGTTGATGACCGCCACATCAGGCCGGCGCCGTTCGAGAGCGGCGACAAAATGAGACGATTCCAACGAGAAGATGGTCTGGAAGCCTTCCAGGCGAAACAGGACGCTGAGCGCCTCGCATGTGCCCGGATCGGGATCGACAATGTGGACGAGACGGTCGCGATTGAAGAAAGAATGATAATAGGAATGCGTGTTCATGCCTAAGCCCCTTCCGGCAAGTTCGCTCTGAAGCGGTCGCCGGGGCGCGCAGCATTCCGCTGACGAAAGCAAGAGTGCCTCCGCCTCGCTGAACCTCTGCCCAGGTGTCCCGCAAGTGTAGTTTGCTCTAAGTGGTGGCGCCGTCCGATACGATGAATCCGTAGGATGGACTACCTATGTCTAGGTATATATTCATTCCGAAACCTGTCAATGACATTATTCCTATTCTTGCGCCAAAGAAGAGGCCGGCAAATCTGCCGGCCCAAGAACTGAATAGATCAGGTCTTGCCATTGGCGCGGATGGCGTCGCGAATTTCGGTGAGCAGAACTTCTTCCTTTGATGGCGCCGGGGTGGATTCCACCGGTTCCTTGGCGGCTTCGCGCTTCATCGAATTAATGGCCCTTACGACCATGAAGAGCACAAAAGCGATGATGGTGAACTTGACCACCGCATTGATGAACAGGCCGATATTGAGGGTGGCGACACCGGCTTCATTGGCCGCAGCGACGGAGGGTACCGGCACATCATTGGGATTGGAGAGCACAATAAACAGGTTGGAAAAGTCGATGCCGCCAATGATCAGGCCAATCAAGGGCATGAAAACATCATCGACGAGAGATGACACGATGGCGCCGAAAGCGGCACCGATGATCACACCGATGGCCAGATCGATCATATTGCCCTTGATGGCAAAGTCCCGGAATTCCTTGAACACGCTCATTAAGACCCCCTTGCTGTGTTGGCCCGCCCACTCCGGCGGCCGCTCAGTTAACAGTGGTTAAGGATTGAACGGTTTCTGGAGCAAAAAGCAATGGGGCCAAGGGTGGCCTTGCGCCGGCCCGACGCGGAGCCGATAAGAACATTGCACCCTTGATGCCACGCGATGGAGCAAGATGAGCCTGCTCGACCACGACCGGACACGCGCCATTGCTCTGGCCATCGACCATATTCCGCAAGGTGTGGCCGTGTTCGATGCCGGCTTGCGCCTGGTGGCCACCAACCAGCGCTATGACAGCCTCCTCAACCTGCCCGAGGACCTGACCCGGCGCGGTTCGGCGCTGTTTGACATAGCGCTCTATATGGGCGAGCGGGGTGATCTGGGCGAGGGTGACGCGGCGCAACTGGCCATCGAGCGGATCAAGGTTTTGACCGCCGCGCCAACAAGCGTAACCCAGCGCCTTGGCAGTGCCGGGCAGTCATTGGAGTTTCATTCCAGCCGCCTGCCCAATGGCGGGCTGGTGATCAGCATTTCCGATGTGACCGCCCGGGTGCATGCCGAGCAGCAATTGGCCCAGGTGAACCAGACGCTCGAAAGGCGCGTGGACGAACGCACCTTATCACTCAAGCAGGTCAATGCAGAACTGGAAGCGGCACGGGCCAAGGCCGACGCCTCCAACCATGACAAAACGCGATTTCTGGCAGCGGCCAGCCATGACCTGCTGCAACCGCTGAATGCGGCACGGCTCTATACGTCCACCCTGATCGAGCGCGCCAAATCGACTGGATTCGCCGAACTGGCCAATTCCATCGAGGCTTCGCTGACGGCAGTGGAAGACATCATGTCGGCCCTGCTCGATATTTCGCGCATCGACAGCGGCGCCCTCAAGCCGGCGCCAACCCCTATCCAGGCGCAGGACCTGCTCAAGAAGACGGAAGTCGAATTTGCACCCATGGCGCGGGAGCGCTCGATTTCGCTCCGCATTGTCAGGACCAAGGCCAGCGTGATGGCCGATCGCTCGCTGGTGGGTCGCATTGTGCAGAACCTGGTGTCCAATGCGATCAAATATACGCCCGTGGGAGGGAAGGTGCTGGTGGGGCTGCGCAAGCGCGGCAATCGCTGGCGGCTGGATGTGATCGACACCGGCATCGGCTTCAACAGGGATCAACACCGGCTGGTCTTTGCCGAATTCTCCCGGCTCGAGCGTGGCGCCCGCATGGCCCAGGGCTTAGGGCTGGGCCTGTCCATCGTGCAGCGGCTGGTGACCGCATTGGGGCTGACCCTGGAACTGGATAGCCAGGAGGGGCGCGGCTCGCGCTTCTCGATCTATCTGCCCGCCATCCGCAATGCGCGCCCAGCCAGCGCGGGCGAGCCCCCGGCGGCAGAGCCAGGCTTTGGAACGCTGAGCCTCAAAGTGCTGTGCGTGGACAATGAGCGCGCCATTCTGGAGGCCATGGAGGGCTTGCTCAGCCATTGGGGGTGCGAGGTGCGCAGCGCGCTCTCGCTCAAGCAGATCGACCGGGAACGCCTGCTCGAAGGCTGGTATCCTGACCTGGTGCTGATGGACTACCATTTGGACCAGACGTCGGGCCTGGATGCAATTGAGTGGCTGCGGCACAATGTGGGCGGACACTTGCCGGCGGCCCTGGTGACAGCCGATCGCAGCCCCGCAGTGCGCACGCTGGCGGAGGAACGGGGCATTGCCGTGGTAACCAAGCCGGTCAAGCCCGCCGCGCTGCGTGCCACAATCAGCGGCCTGGCCAATCAGGGTGGCGGCAAGCGCCCCGGCTGATCAGGCCTGTTTGGGTGCAGTCGCCTTCTTGCGCTGCGGGGCGGTTTCGACTTCGTCGACCACGGGCGCGGCGGGCGTGACCCGGGGCATGCGGTTCCAGGCGTCGAGGGCAGCAATCTTGTAGGCCTCGGCCAGGGTGGGATAGTTGAAGGTGTTCTCGACGAAATAATCGAGCGTGGCGCCCAGGTTGAGCACTGCCTGGCCGATATGGATGAGCTCGGTCGCCCCCTCTCCTACGATATGCACGCCCAGCAATTTTCGGGTTTCAAGCGAGACGATCATCTTCATCATGCCTGACTGCAGGCCCATGATGTGACCGCGCGAGGTTTCGCGGAACCGGGCGACGCCGCATTCATAAGAGATGTTGTGGGCACGCACTTGCTGCTCTGTGAGACCGACAGTCGAGATTTCGGGCACGGCATAGATGCCGTAGGGAAAGAATTCCGGCGCCGGGGGCATCTTGGCCTCGAAGGCATGGAGGGCCGCAATGCGCCCCTGTTCCATGGAGGTCGAGGCCAGGGAGGGAAAGCCGATGACGTCGCCGGCCGCATAAATGTGCGGTATCTGGGTCTGGAAGGTAGCCGGATCGACCTTGAGGCGGCCGCGCTCGTCGGGCATGACCCCGCATTTTTCGAGCCCCAGATCCTGGGTGGCGCCGACGCGACCAGCCGCATAGAGCAGCATGTCGGAGCGAATCTGACGGCCGTCGGTCAGGTGGGCTATGGCCCAGCCCTGTTCGTCCTTTTCCACTCGATCCACCTTGGAGCCCAGGCGGATCGTGACGCCGCGCTGGCGCAGATCATGGGTAAATTCCTCGATGATCTCGCGATCGATGAATTCGAGGAAATTGTCGCGGGGCTCTATGATGGTCACCGGCACATCGAGCGCGGAGAAAATGGTGGCGTATTCGATGCCGATGACGCCGGCGCCAACGACAGTGAGGCTGCGCGGGACGCGCAATTCGCTGACCAGGCTATCGCTATCCATGACGGTGTGGCCGTCGAACGGGATATTGGTGGGGCGATAGGGAGCGGTGCCCACTGCAATGACCGCGTGATCGAAAGCAAACTGGTGCTCATCGCCACTGTGGTCGGTGACCAGCAGGTGATGCTCATCGGCAAAGCGGGCCATGCCGCCAAAAGTGCGCACGCCGTTGCGGGCAAACTGGTGCTCAAGCACCTCGATCTCATAGTCGAGCGTCTTGCGCAGGCGGGCGCCGAGGTCTTTGCCCTCAATGTCCTTCTTGACGCGATAGGACAGGCCATAAAAGCCACGTTCGCGCCAGCCGGACAGATTGAGCACGGTTTCGCGCAAGGTCTTGGAGGGAATGGTGCCGGTGTGGACGGAGACGCCGCCCAGACGCAGGCGGTTTTCCACCACGAGCACCGACTTGCCGAGCTTGGCGGCCTGAATGGCGGCGCGGCGCCCAGCCGGCCCCGATCCGATCACGACAAGATTGAAGCGCTCCAATGCCCAGCTCCCCGCAAATCAGCCCAGATGCCTAGACCGGCACTGTGACACTGTCTTTGCACAAGGGGCAATGACAGTGGGGCAAGGCAGGGATGCAAGCGTCAGCCACCCTGCCAGGTTGGTTCGCCCATCTGGGGGAGGTTATAGAACTGGCGCACCACGTCCCATCCTTCACGGGCGGTTTCCACCACGGTGAAGAGGTCCGGATCGTCAGGCGAAATCGTTCCTGCCTCGGCAAGGGCTTTGAGATTGATGACCTTGGTCCAGAATTCCTTGCCGAACAGCAGGATGGGGATGCGGTCCATGCGACCGGTCTGGATCAGGGTCAGGCTCTCGAAGAATTCGTCGAGCGTGCCGAAACCGCCTGGAAAGACCGCAACGGACTTGGCGCGCATCAGGAAATGAATCTTGCGCGTGGCGAAATAGTGAAAATTGAAGCTCAGATCCGGCGTCACATAGAGATTGGGCGCCTGCTCATGAGGCAGCACGATATTGAGCCCGATCGAGGGCGCGCCCATGTCGGCCGCACCGCGATTGCCGGCTTCCATGACGCCGGGTCCGCCACCCGTAGTCACAACGAATTCCTTGTAATCCATGGAGGCTGCGGTTTGCGAGGCGAACTGGGCGAATTTGCGCGCTTCGTCATAGTAACGCGAGGCGGCTTCAAGATTGCGCCGCTGGGTCTCGTTCTTGGCGGCCCAGGCGGGCTTACCCGGCTCGGGGATGCGCGCGCCGCCAAACAGCACAACCGTGGAGTTGATGCCATGCTCCCGCAGGCGGAATTCGGGCTTCAAGTATTCGAGCTGGAAGCGCACCCCGCGCGTGTCTTCGGAGGTCATGAATTCGTCGTCGGCGAAGGCCAGGCGATAGGCAGCGCTGCGCGTCTGAGGCGTGTCGGGCGCCTTGCGCGAGACGGCAACGTCCTCGCTGGAGGTGCGCAAGGATGTCGGATGACGGCGTTTAGACAAGACAAACTCCCGTTTGGATGGCGCTACACCTCAGCGCCCATTCTGCCCGGCCTTATTCAGCGAAGCAGAGGACCACTCTGTCGGCAAAGGCCTAAGAAGGGCATAACCAGCGGAAGTGGCTTGAGCAAGGGCGAGGCAGGGCCAATCGGTTCACGAGTGTGGAAGCGGCCCAGAGCCAACCCGAACCGGAAATTACCGCCGCGCCGCTCATGCGAATACTTTCGTGCCGCGAATTTGTCTTTATATCGAACAGAGATAAGCTGAAATCTTTACGACTCCTCAATATTCACATGGCCTTCTGATATCCGGGGGGCAAACAATTGTTGCTGTTCACGGATCGGGAACTGGTACAGGAGGGTGAACTCAAGCGGCTGATCATGCGCGGCATATGTCGCATGTTTCCGCTTCGGTCAGCGCCCACCTTCAGAATCGACAATGCAGTGATCCTGTGTGACGTCGACCTAGAGAATTTCGCAAGCGCCCACCAGCTGCGCTCGGCACTGGCCGTGCATCGCTCAGCTGAAAGTCCGGTCGTTTTCCTGCTAAGGGAGAAAAACCACCACACCGAATCCCAGGCCCGGGCTTTGGGGGCCAGCGACCTGCTCAGCGGTGAGGAGGGTATCAACGCCGCGCTCAGGCAGCTGATGGCCAAGTTTCCGTTTCTCAGGGCCCATCAAAGCTGCGTACCGCCCGAAACGCAGCGCGCTATCGAAGACCTGCTCGAGCCCAACACATGGAACGCCGCCAGCAATTATGGCGGGCTGATCAATGCGGGCGCTCAGGCCGTCCTCGACGCGATCGAGGCAGAGGGCATCCAGCACTGGATGAATGAGGTGCTGTCCTACGACAATCTGACCTATCAGCATTGTCTGCTGGTGGCGGGCACGGCGGCCGCGTTTGGCTCGTCACTGGGATTTTCGCGCGAAGACAAGGTTCTCCTGACCACGGCCGGGTTCGCGCATGACGTGGGCAAGGCCTTCATACCACTTGAGATTTTGAACAAGCAAACGGCGCTGGACGCGGCAGAAATCGCCAATGTCCGGCGGCATCCGATGATCGGCTACGCCATTCTCAAGGAGCACGGCGTCCAAAATGGGGATGTGCTGGCCTGTGTGCGATCGCACCATGAATTGCTGGACGGCTCCGGCTATCCGGCGGGACTGATGGGCAACAGCCTGCCGGACCTGGTCAAGATGGTGACCATCTGCGATGTCTTTTCGGCACTGGTGGAGCGCCGGACCTACAAGCAACCGGTCACCTCCGAAGCGGCCTATGACTATCTGACGGACAATGAACAGTGGTTCGACCAGGCGCTGGTGCGGGCCTTTCGACGCAGTATTCTGCCGACATGACACCCGTGTGAGGGCGTCACTGGCTGGGGGCCTCGCCGGCTCGTTATCCCGCCCCCCTTGCATCCCGGCATCAAAATCCGCATATAGCCCCTCGGGAGGTTGGCGCGGACGTGTTCCTCGCCAACCGGGTCAGGTCCGGAAGGAAGCAGCCCCAACGAGATCCTCACGGGTCGATGCCAGCCTCCTACTAATTCCCTGTTCAGAATCGGGCCTGGTGCAGCGCAAATGGGCATTGGCCTTTTGCGACATGGATCGGCATGCCCTATGTTCCGGACATGAGCTTTGGCAGATTCCCCAGCACGCAGGACAAGGACAGGCAGCATGGCTGACAATCAGACCACGCCCTATCTGGTCCTCGCCCGCAAATACCGCCCGCGCGACTTCTCGACTCTCGTCGGGCAGGACGCGATGGTGCAGACGCTCGGCAATGCCTTTGCGCAAAACCGTATCCACCACGCTTTTATCCTGACTGGTGTGCGCGGCGTGGGCAAGACGACCACTGCCCGCATCCTGGCCCGCGCCTTCAACTATGAAGACGAGACCGGCCGCCATCCCACGCTGGAGCTGGAAACCGAAGGCACCCATTGCCGCGCCATTATCGAGGGACGGCATGTCGATGTGGTGGAAATGGACGCCGCGTCCAACACCGGTATTGGCGACATTCGCGAGATCATCGACTCGGTCAAATACGGCCCGGTTTCGGCACCCTACAAGGTCTATGTGATCGACGAGGTGCACATGCTCTCCACAGCGGCCTTCAACGGGCTGCTGAAGACGCTCGAAGAGCCGCCGCCTTATGTGAAATTCATCTTTGCCACCACCGAGATCCGCAAGGTGCCGGTGACGATTCTGTCGCGCTGCCAGCGTTTCGACCTGCGGCGCATTCCGGCCGAGGTTATGACATCCTACCTCGAAAAAATCCTGGGCCAGGAAGGCATCGGCTTTGAGCCGGACGCGCTGGCCATGATCGTGCGGGCCGGTGAGGGCTCGGCGCGCGACTCCCTCTCGCTGCTCGATCAGGCGATCGCGCATGGCAATGGTTCGGTGAGCACGGCGACGGTCAAGGCCATGCTGGGCCTGGGGGACCGGGCGCGGATCATCGATTTGTTCGAAGATTTGATGGGCGGCCGGATTGCCGAGGCGCTGGGCGCGCTCAAGGAGCTTTATGACCTTGGCGCTGACCCGCAGACCTTGCTGGCGGATCTGGCCGAATTCACCCATCTGGTGACGCGGATAAAGGTTGTGCCGGCGGCTGCAGACGATGCCTCGCTGACCCCGGACGAACGCTCGCGGGGTGCCGATCTGGCGCAGCGCCTGCCGATGCGCGCATTGACGCGAGCCTGGCAAATTCTCTTCAAGGGCAATGAAGAGACCGGACGGGCCGGCAACGCGCTTCAAGCCGCCGAAATGACGCTGATCCGCCTGGCCTATGCGGCTGATTTGCCCAGTCCGGACGAGGTGATCAGCAAGCTGACGCAACAGGGCAACCTGCCCGCGGGCGGCGGCAGTCCCGTCCCCGCTCCCCGTGGACCTTCTGGCGGCGCCTCTGCCATGCGGGTCGAGGCCGTACAGACCGCCCCAGCGGCCGCTTCGGTGGCGGCGCCTTCTCCGGTTATTCCGGCATCGCGGCCGCAGGCCGTGGCGCAACCGGCCCTTGCGACAGTGGCCAGCTATAAGGACCTTATCGCGCTGGCTACGGCCAAGCGCGACGTGCTGGTCAAGCTGGCGCTGGAAAGCCAGATGCGGCCGGTGTCCTTTGAACAGGGCCGGATTGAAGTTGCGCTGAGCGATGGCGCTGACCCGGGAATTATTTCTACGCTCTCGGCGCGCCTGCAAACCTGGACCGGGCAACGCTGGCTGGTGATGGTTTCGACCAAGGCCCCGGAGGGCCTGACCATCCGCCAGGAAAAGGAACAGCGCAAGGAGGCTGCGACTGCAGCGGCCCATGACGATCCGCTGGTCAAGGCCATATTGGAAACATTTCCGGGCGCCAAGCTGGTGAACGTGACGGTGCGCGACGATGAAGCCGCGCCGACCGAACTGGCTCCGCCCCCAATCGAAGAGGACGACGAATGAAAGACATCATGAACATGATGAAGGCCGCCGGCGAGATGAAGGCCAAGATGGAGGCCATGCAGGCCGAACTGGCCGAGCTGGTCGTTGAAGGTCAGTCCGGCGGCGGGATGGTCCGCGTGTCGCTGAGCGGCAAGGGCGAGATGAAGGGCATCAAGATCGATCCTTCCTTGCTCAAGCCCGAAGATGCCGAGATGGTCGAAGACCTGATCATTGCCGCCTTTAACGACGCCAAGGGCAAGAGCGAAGCTGAAGCCCAGCGCAAGATGGCTGACGTGACGTCCGGCCTGCCGATCCCCCCGGGCATGAAGCTGCCGTTTTAGGCTCGCCCCGCTGTGGCCTCCGGCGGACCTGAAATTGAACAATTGATCCAGCTTCTGGCGCGTCTGCCAGGGCTCGGTCCGCGCTCGGCGCGGCGCGCGGTGCTGCACCTGATCAAGAAGAAGGAGCAGCTCATGCTGCCGCTTTCAGCCGCGCTGGACCGCGCGGTCGTGGCGGTCAAGAGCTGCGAAGTGTGCGGCAACGTCGATACGATGTCGCCCTGCTCGATCTGCGCCGATCCTCGCCGGGGCGAGAGCGGCATCCTGATCGTGGTGGAAGACGTGGCCGACCTCTGGGCGCTGGAGCGCGCCGGGGTGGGCCAGGTCCGCTATCATGTGCTGGGTGGCGTGTTGTCACCGCTCGATGGCGTGGGGCCCGACGATCTCAACCTTGAGGGGCTGATCGGCCGGGCGCAGGACTACTCAGAGATCGTGTTGGCGATGAATGCAACGGTGGAGGGCCAGACGACGGCACACTACATCACCGACCGATTGCCAGGGTCGGGTATCAAGGTGACGCGCCTGGCCCATGGGGTGCCAGTGGGTGGGGAGCTGGACTATCTCGATGAGGGCACGTTGAGCCAGGCGCTCAAGGCGCGCACGCAGATTTAGGGTCTTCTGGAAGCACCACCCCACCTCCCGAAGAAGGGCGGCGTTAAACACACATTCTGCGGCTCTTCGCATCCCTCCCCTGGATGGGGAGGGAATGAGGGTGGGGTGACGCCGGGGCCTCAGTGCAGATGCGGGTCGAATTCCTCGCTGCCGTGCCAGACATGGTCGTCATCGACAGGGCCGTCCTCATCTTCCTCGTAGAACTCGTCCTCGCCGATCAGCGCCTCGCGGGCATCGGTGTCGTCGGGCGAGAGGGCGTCGAGATGATCGGCAGGATCGAATGACATGGAGACATCGACATTGCCGGTCTCCTCGGTATTGTCGAGGTCACGTTGCAGTTCGGCGATGGCCCGATCGAGCTCTTCGAGCATATAGGCCGGGTCCTGACCTCCGAAATCACCGCTTTCACGCTCGGCGGCTTCGTGGCGCATTTCCCACAGCCGCTCCAGCCGATCCCGCGCCGGGCGGTCATCGCCATAGAGCAAATCTTCGATTTCGCTTTGGCTATAGGGCTGGGCAATACCGGGTGTGTCGGCATTGTCAAAATTGGTTTCCTGGGGGACGAGGCTCCCGGGGTGATGGTGGTTCTGAACCATGGCTGATCTCCCATTTCCTAAGTCCACGATACGACCGGAACGCAGAGGGCCGGCGGAGAGTTCGATCACATCGGCATGCGTTCGCAACGAGGAGAAAATGGCTCTGCGCAAGGGATCGAGGGTCCGGTGGCAATGGGGCGCCCACAGCGCCGATGGGAAAATTGTCGAACGCTTTACCAGGGATGTCACGCGGACGATCAAGGGGACCGAGGTCACCCGCAAGGCGAGCCGCGACGAACCTGCCTATCTCATAGAGCAGGATGATGGGGACAAGGTGCTCAAAAGCCGGAGCGAAGTCAGCAGGGCCTAGTGAAGGTCGCCCGGCTCGTCCTTGACCAGCCGCAGGGCCGGTTGTGGCTCGTCCGAGCCGCCATCCCAGTTTGCGGGGATGGACTTGCTGGATTTGGCGCCCAGTTCGCGCAGCATTTCGACCTGGCGCACCACATTACCGCGGCCGGTGGTCAACTGGTCCCGGGCCTTGGCATAGGCGCGCTGGGACTTGTCGATGGCATCGCCCACCTGGTCCATGGTGCCGAGGAAGCCCGCCACCTTGTCGAAGAGCTGGCCGGCGCGCTCGGCGATTTCCTCTGCGTTCTGATGCCGCTTTTCGATGTCCCAGACATTGCGCACGGTGCGCAGCACAGTCATCAGCGTCGTCGGCGTCGTCAGCATGACGCCCTTGCTCATGCCGAATTCGACGAGTTTGGCATCATGCTGAATGGCGGTGGCCAATGCGCTCTCGATGGGCACGAACATCATCACATAGTCAAGGCTGGATCTGGCCGCGCGGTGATAGGTCTTGTCGCCCAACGTGGTGATATGGCCGCGCACCGAAGTGATATGGGCGCGCAAATGCTGGTCACGACCATCTTCCGGGCTGTTCACGAAGGCCTCGAAGGCGGTCAGGGATACCTTGGAGTCGATGACCAGCCGGTCACCATTGGGCATGAGGATTTCGACATCGGTACGGACCCGCTGGCCATCCTCGCCGGAATGGCTCTGCTGGGTGAAATATTGCTCGCCCTCACGCAGGCCGGATTGCTCCAGAATAGTCGCGAGGATCATTTCGCCCCAGGCGCCCTGGGTCTGTGAATTGCCCTTCAATGCGCGCGTGAGGTTCTGCGCCTCGGTGGTGATCTGCAGATTGCTTTCGGCCAGGGCGCGGATGCGCTCGCCCATGGCCGAGCGGTCTTCGACCAGGTTCTTATGAAACTCGGTAATCTTGTCCTGCAAGGGCTTCAGGAGCGTGTCGACCTGCTCGCGGTTCTGCTTGGTGAAGGTCTCGCTGTGGGTCTGCAAAACCTCGCCGGCGATGGACTTGAACTCGTCGGTCATCTGCTGGCGGGCTTCTGCGAAGCGTTTCAGATTGGCCTCGTTCTGCCGGGCCTGCTCATCGAGGCGCGTGCGCATCGCAGCGAGTTCGGCCTGAAGGCCCGAGGATTTCTCGCGTTCGGTATCGAGCAGTTCGGTGGCGCGATGGCGATCGCGCTCGATCTGGCCTTCCAGATCGCGGATGCGGCTATCGCGCGTGGTGACCTGTTCGAGGAAGTGGGCCTTGAGACTGTCCGCCGCCTCCCGGGCCGCAGCGTCCGCGCGCCTAGCGCTGGCGCGGGCCCAGAGCACAAGTCCGGCCAGCAGCAGCGCCACGAGCAAGGCGCCCCCGATGAGCAGGGCGAGGGCCACGGTGACGGGGACGTCGCCCCAGATGAACAGAACAGTGTCGAGATCACGCATGGGCGCAGTCTAGTCCGATTCTGCTGTTCGCAAAATGTTCCCTTTGCGCGGTGGTTTGAACCGGGCTGCAGTTGACCGCGGACGCGGAAATCGCCATATCGGGGTCAATCCATTTATCGCCGGACTTTTTTGCCATGGCCGTTCGCCCTATCCTGATCATTCCCGATGCACGTTTGCGTGCCGTTGCCGACCCCATCATCGAGGTCGACGATGAGATCAAGTCCCTGGCCAAGGACATGCTGGACACCATGTATGACGCGCCGGGCATCGGCCTGGCCGCCCCGCAGATCGGGGTGATGAAGCGCATTGTGGTTATGGACCTGGCGGGCGAGGGTGAGCCGGCGGCTCCGCTGGTGATGATCAATCCCGAGATCACGCATTTCGGCGATCAGATGCAGGTGACCGAGGAAGGGTGCCTTTCCATCCCCGAACTCTATTACGAGGTCGAGCGGCCCAATGATGTGACGGTGAAATACACCGATCTCGAGGGTAAGGAAGTCACCAAGGAAGCCGAGGGCAAGCTGGCAGTCTGCATTCAGCACGAGCTCGATCACCTCGATGGCGTGCTTTATATCGACTATCTCAGCCGGCTGAAGCGCGACCGCGTGATCAAGAAGTTCGACAAGGCCGCCAAGCGCGCGGCCGGCTAAACCACTACGCCGCTGAACGGACATTAGGGAGGCTGCCCCATGCGCGTCGTCTTCATGGGCACGCCCGATTTTTCCGTGCCGACGCTGACCGAGATTGTCTCGGCCGGGCATGAGGTGGTGGCGGTCTATACGCGCGCACCCAAGCCGGCGGGACGCGGTCAGGCGGAACGCAAGAGCCCGGTGCATGAAACAGCCGAGGCGTTCGGTATTCCGGTGTTCACGCCCCGCTCGCTCAAGGGCGCCGACGAGCAGGCGCAGTTTGCGGCGCTGAACGCAGAAGTCGCGGTGGTCGTGGCCTATGGGCTGCTGCTGCCCAAGCCGGTGCTCGATGCGCCCGAATTTGGATGTCTGAACCTGCATGGTTCGCTTTTGCCACGCTGGCGCGGCGCGGCCCCAATCCAGCGCGCCATCATGGCCGGCGACAAGCAGACCGGCATTGTGGTGATGCAAATGGACGAGGGGCTCGATACCGGCGCCATGGGCCCCACCGAAATCATTCCCATCGCCCCGGACATGACGGCCGGCGAGTTGCACGACCAGATGAAGCTGCTCGGCGCTGATCTCATGGGACGCGCGCTGGCGGCGCTGGAACGGGGGAGCCTGGACTTCACCCCGCAGCCAGAGAGCGGGGAAACCTATGCGGCCAAGATAGACAAGGCCGAGGCCCGGATCGACTTTTCCAAGAGCGCCGAGGAGGTGCACAACCTCATCAGGGGCCTCTCGCCGTTTCCAGGGGCATGGTTCGAGATGGAGTTGGGTGGCAAGCCGGTGCGCATCAAGGCGCTGCGCTCGAGCCTTGCTGAGGGCCACAGCGCGCCCGGCGCGTTGATCGGGGAAGGTCTCACCATTGCCTGCGGCTCGGGCGCGGTGGGACTCACCCAGGTGCAACGCGAGGGGAAGGGCGCCATGGATGCGGCGACGTTTTTGCGCGGCGCGGGGCACCTTCCCGATCAAGTTAACTAATGCCGCGCTACAAGCTCACAATCGAATATGACGGAACCCCGTTCTCCGGCTGGCAACGGCAGAAGGACCGGATGAGCGTGCAGCAGGCGCTCGAAGAGGCCATTGCTGGTTTTTCCGGCGAGACGGTGACAACCCAGGCGGCGGGGCGCACCGATGCGGGTGTGCATGCGCTGGGTCAGGTGGCGCATTTCGACTTGGCCAAGGACTGGGACCCGTTCCGTATCCGCGAGGCACTGAACTACCATTTGCGGCCCCACCCGGTGGTAGTAGTGGAAAGCGAGGCCGTACCGGAGACGTTCGAGGCGCGATTTTCTGCGACGGCCCGGCATTATGAATATCGCATTCTCAACCGGCGGGCGCCGGCAGCCATAGAGCGAAACCAAGTCTGGCACGTGCCCAAGCCACTGGATGCGGAGAGGATGCATGAGGCGGCACAGACCATTCTGGGTCACCATGACTTTACCACCTTCCGCTCCTCCGAGTGCCAGGCCAACTCGCCCATTCGTACGCTGGATGCATTCGATGTGACGGGGGATGGCGAGGTCATTGCCATCACGGCCAGTGCCCGCAGCTTCCTGCACCATCAGGTGCGCTCGATGGTGGGTTCGCTCAAGCTGGTGGGGGAAGGCAAATGGAGCCCGGCGGATTTCCGCGCGGCACTGGACGCGGCTGACCGGACGCGATGCGGCGCCATGGCCCCGGCCAGCGGATTGTATCTGACCGGGGTGGACTACCCCTAGGCTTTAGACGGCTGGCCCCATCGTCTGCAGGAGAAAGCCCCCAAGAATCATCAGACCGATGAAATTGGCAGCCAGTTGGGCAACGATGAAGATGACGATCTGCACCGGCGCAAGGGTCACGATACGCCGCGCGATATTGACCTCGATAACGATGGCCAGAACGCCCATGACCAGCAGCATGATGTCGTTGGCGCCCAGCAGCGCCGATAGAAGCAAACCGAACAAGGACACATAGAAATTGGCCCAGTTGTCGGCCACCAGATAGGGCATGAAGCCATCCAGCCGCCCCATCATTTGCAGGACGAGATAGGCCGCGCCGATCTGCACGGCGAAGATCAGCGCCGAAAGCAATGTCACACCGGCAGCGGTGCCCGTCGGTGATGCGGCACCGAGCAATTGGGGACCGAAGACGCTGACGGTCACGGCCAACAAAAGCGCAATAAAGCTGCCAATCAGACCGCGCTGCGAAAAATCGAAGTAGCTGGCTGCATCCGGCCGCCCGAGAACAAGGGCCCAGGTGCCGCGTGCGGCGTCGAGAGCTTCTTCGATAAAGGTCGGTGAGGGCTGGGGCAAAGAACAGACTCGTCTCAGGCAGCGGATAGGGGCGCTGTAAGCATGTAGAGCGTCAAAGGGGTGCCGACAAGAAGCACGACCGTCAACACTGCAAATGCCGCGGCCACTCCAAGCGTCCAGTTGCCCGCCCGGCGCCCGAGACAAAACAGCAACCAGCCCAGTCCCACCCACAAAAGCGGCAGCAGCATGCCCAGGATGAGGGAAATCAGCGTGCCCAGGATGAGATAGTAGATCAGCGCATAAATGCCGGGGACGAGCAGCGGCAGTATGGGCACGGTTTCACGCAGGGCGAAGCGGGTGCCATAAATGCCGACGACAAGCGCGAGCAACCAGAGCGACTGAATGAGCATGATGTCGAACAGGCCCTGCGGTGTAGGCACGCCCATTTCGAGCGAAGTTAGCACGACAGCCAGGAAGGCGAAGAGGTAGAACAGGACCAGCGCCGTGATCAGGCCCGCAACGGTGAAGCGGAAGCGCGCCTGCCAGCCCGCTTCGTTCCTGAGGATCATGATCCAGCCATAGACGGACTGGCGCAGGGCGCTGATGATCTTCATGCCGAGGTCCCTGCCAGGAAGCGCTCGACGAAGGCCTGGTAGATTTCGGTCAGGCCGGTGAGGTCGCTTAGGGCAATATGCTCGTCGGCCTTGTGCATGGAGGGGCCCACCAGCCCACATTCGACCACCGGGCCATATTGAGCGATGAAGCGCGCGTCGGATGTGCCGCCGCCTGTGGAATATTCGGGCGGCTTGCCGTTGCGTTCGGCAATGACGGCGGAGAGCGTCTCGATATCGGCGCCCAGCGGCGAAAGAAAGGCGCGTGAGGGTGTGCCGGAAATCTCGAAGGCGATGCCGGTATCTTTGGGATCGACACTGGCCAGGCGGGCGCGGACCCACTCGGCCAGCGACTCGGGCGTCCAAATGTCGTTGTAACGGATGTTGAAGCGCAAAGTGCCCGACATGGGGATGACATTGGAGACCGGATTGCCGGTATCGATTGTGGTCAGTTCGAGATTGGATGCCGGGAAATGCAGGGTGCCGGTGTCGAGCTTTTCCGAGGTCAGCGCGGTGGCAACGGCCGCCAGGACCGGCAGCGGATTGTTGGCCTTGTGCGGGTAGGCGACATGGCCCTGGGTGCCGGTGACGGTGACCTTGCCCGAAAAAGAACCGCGGCGGCCAATCTTGATGCTGTCGCCCAGAGTTTCGGTGGAACTGGGCTCGCCGACAATGGCAAAGTCGAAGTGATGACCGTTCTCCGCCATCCAGGCGACGAGCTTTTCGGTGCCATTGATGGCGTCGGCTTCCTCGTCATTGGTGATGGCAAGCTGGATCGTGCCGGCCTCGGACGGAATGGCGGCGCAGGCGGCGACGAAGGCGGCAATGCCGGACTTCATGTCGGCGGCGCCGCGTCCGAAAATCTTGCCGTCAGCAATGCGGGGCGTGAACGGGTCGGACGACCAGTTCGCCACCTCGCCCGGTGGCACGACATCGGTGTGGCCAGCAAAGAGCAGGCGGCGCCCGCCCTGCCCTCTCGTGGCGAAGAGGTTATCCACCGGATAGGAGCCGTCGCCTTTGAAACGCAGTCGCGTCACGGCAAAACCGATGGCCTCGAGTTCGAACTGCAAGAGGTCGAGCGCTCCCGCCTCTTCGGGGGTGACCGAGGGACAGGCGATGAGTCGGGCGAGCAGGTCAGCAGGGTCGATGGTCACGACGGCTCCAGTTGGGTTCAGGCGGCAGCGTCCAAAGGATCGGGGCCATAGGTATTGGGGCCGGCCGTGCCCTTGAGGAAGCCAAGCTGTACAAGCATGTAGATTGCGAAAATGCCGTAGATGACGCTCAGGACAGTGAGCCAAATCGGTGGCACGGGATAGCTGACCCCACCCACGTCAACCATCGAGGCACCGATGCCCGTGGCCTGGAGCAGGTTCAGTATGATCGAGCCGGCAATCAATATCTTGAGGTCAGTGCCATCGTTGTCGCGGTCGTGCCGGCGCTTGATGCCGATGCAGTAACTTGGCCAGATCAGCACCAGATTGATCAGCACGCCAAGCCAGGCAATGACGGCCGCATTGCCCAGGCTGATGATGCTGACAATGATGCTAGCGAGGATGGAGATGATGATAAGCACGACAATGCCGATCCACCATTGCTGGCGCCCGATGCGGCCCTCGGTGGTGGTCAACAGCGTTTTGATATTGTCCATTTGTGCCCCCTCAATGAACCGGAATCAGTTCCGGCTCATCAAAGAGTAAGATGCCGGCGCGAAAGGGGCCAGCATTGACGAATTTCTCAGTCGCGCAGCAGGTCGTTTATGCCGGTCTTGGAGCGGGTCTGGGCATCGACAGTCTTGACGATGACGGCGCAATATAGGTTCGGACCCGGTGTGCCATCGGGGAAGGGCTTGCCGGGGAGCGAGCCGGAGACGACCACCGAATAGGGCGGCACATAGCCCATATGGATCTCGCCCGTCTGGCGGTTCACCACCTTGGTGGAAGCACCGATGAACACGCCCATGGAAATCACCGAGCCTTCACCCACGACCACTCCCTCGACGATTTCCGAGCGTGCGCCGATAAAGCAATTGTCCTCGATGATGGTCGGACCGGCCTGAAGCGGTTCGAGCACGCCGCCAATGCCGACGCCGCCGGAGAGGTGCACATTCTTGCCGATCTGGGCGCAGGAGCCGACCGTGACCCAGGTGTCGACCATGGAGCCTTCACCGACAAAGGCCCCCAGATTGACGAAGCTGGGCATGAGGATGGCGCCCTTGCCGATATGGGCGGAGCGGCGGACGATGGCGCCGGGCACGGCGCGGAAACCGGCTTCGCGCCAGGTGTTGTCGGTCCAACCCTCGAACTTGGTGGGCACCTTGTCCCACCAGGTTGAGCCCTGCGGCGCGCCGGTCATCGGCTCATTGTCGTTGAGGCGGAAGGAGAGCAGCACGGCGCGCTTGAGCCACTGATTGACCTGCCAGGTACCGTCCACCTTTTCGGCCACGCGGGCCTGACCGCTGTCGAGCAGGTTCAACGCCTCATTGACGGCGTCGCGTACTTCGCCTGTGGTGTTGAAATTGATCTCGGCGCGATTTTCGAAGGCGGTGTCGATGGTCTGGGCAAGTTGCTCGTGCGACATGGCGGGTCCTGGCGTTTTGACGTTGGCGCGGACCATAGCGGGGGCGGGCCGTGAGTCAACGGGCCCGGCGCAGCTCTGGCCTGCGGCGGCAATGTCAATCCGGCATAAAGAAACTGCAAAGAAAACGGACAAGTCCGTTTACTTGAAGTTCGCTCTTCTGGTGCAGGGTAGAAATTTGGCAACCCGGAGCACTAAAATGAAGAACTTGGTCCTTCAGCTCTCGTTTGTGCTGCTCGCCACCATTTCTATCCCCCTTGCGGCGATTGCGCAATCAGATGCTGTCATCCTTACCGTGGACGGCAAAGTCGATGGCGGCCCGCTCGACTTCACCGCCGCGGAGCTTGAAGCCATCGGGTCCGCTCAAGTCGCTACTGCCACGCCCTGGCATGAAGGAACCCCCGTGTTCGAGGGTGTTCCCATGGACATGCTGATGGCCCATGTCGGCGCCGAAGGGCAAGAGGCCGATGTGCTGGCGTTGAATGGCTACCGCACGACGATCCCGCTCTCGGATTTCACCACATACCCGGTCTTGCTGGCCCTCAAGCAGAATGGCGAATACATGTCGGTTCGACAGAAAGGGCCGTTGTTTATCATCTACCCCTTCGATGAATACGACCAGTTGCAGAACGATCTCTACCATGCCCGATCGGCGTGGCAGGTTCGCAGCATTACAATCCGATAAGTCGGAAGGTTTGGCGCGTTATGCTGCCGCCGGGATGGTTTCGAAAATTTGCGGTTCTGGTGATCGTCATTTTGGGCGTTGCCACGGTCCTGCACGCGCGTGTCGTACAGGAGACGGCCGAGGCCGTCAGGAATTCCATGCGTTTCGATGTTTCCTGGATTGGAGCGCATGGCCGGATTGAGGCGGCCCAGTTGGAAACCTATCTGGCGCGCTACGCGGCAATGGGCCAGCAGGGCGACGCCGACAAAGCTGAACTGTACTACCAGATTCTGCTTGGGCGGCTCGATAGCTGGGGTGTTGGCGGCTATGGAGAATTCCTGGCTTCCAACCCAGAAAGCCGGCAGGCCTATGTCAATCTGCTGGATCTTCTGGAATCGGTTGAAGCCGAGATGTCGGGCCTGGATAGTGCCGCCACGGCTACCCAGTTGCTGCACCGGTTGGAGCCGGTCGGCGACATGATCCACAAGATCGGCGCGGAGGCCACTGACTCGGCAGTCAACAGGGCGGCGGCGATCCGCCAGACACTGACAGAGCAACAGACGCTGCAACATTATCTGGTTGTGACGGCGCTGTTGTCGGCCGGCGTGATGCTTGTGGTGTCGGCCTACCAGAACCGCACCCTGCGCCGGGCCCATCGTCAGGTCGGCCGGGCGGCAGACAAATTCTCCTATCTGGCCCATCACGATCCTCTGACCGGCCTGCCAAACCGGACGGCATTTTCAGACGCGGATCAGCCGCCGGACAGTCACGCACGCTGCACAGGGGTGATTGTGTTCGATCTGGACGGCTTCAAGTTGATCAACGACAGCTGGGGACACATATTTGGCGACAAGCTGCTCAACGCGGCAGCGCGCCGGCTCGAAGAGGTCATCACCACGGAAGAGGGCAATATCGTCGCCCGGCTGGGTGGAGACGAATTTGCGGCGTTACTGCACCTGCAAGATGAAACCGAGGCCAAAGCAATTGCAGACCGCGCGCTTGAGGCCCTCAAGCGTCCATTCGAGATCGATGGCAGCTCCGTCACCATCAGTGCCACGGCCGGCATAGCCACCGCTTCGCGTGCATTGCAGAATGCGCGGGGACTTCTGGCCGATGCGGATCTGGCGCAGAGCGAGGCCAAGGCGCGCAAGAAGGGATCGATCTCCATATATGATCAATCGCTCCGCGAGATGGTTGAGCGCCGCCTGACGCTGGAAAACGATCTCCGGTCCGCAATCGCCAATGGCGAGATAACACCACACTATCAGGTTCAGATCGACATAGAGACCGGGGCGGTGGTGGGTGTTGAGGCGCTAGCCCGCTGGCATCATGCCCAGTTGGGACCAATCGCACCGATCGAGTTCATTCCCATTGCCGAAGCGTCCGGCCAGATCATCGATCTGGGCAGGCACATGATCGAGTGCGCCTGCCGGGACGCGCTGCGGTTGCCGGCAGTGGTCCAGGTCGCGGTCAACCTGTCGGTCGTCCAGATCATGCAGGGCGAAGTGGTGGAAGCGACTGCCGACGCCCTGATGGCGGCGGGCCTGCCACCCGGACGGCTCAAGCTCGAGGTTACAGAATCGGTGATGATGGCGGATGCAAAACAGCCGATCGCCGTCCTGTCCGACCTACGTTATCTGGGTGTCGCCCTGGCACTGGACGATTTTGGCACTGGATACTCCTCCCTGTCATACCTGACGCGGTTTCACTGGGACGAAATCAAGCTCGACCGTACCTTCGTGAACAACCTTGACACCGACTCGCTCGGGCTTTCCGTGATCGAGGCCGTGCTGATCCTGGCCCGGAAGACCGGCGCAAAAGTCGTGGTTGAAGGCGTGGAGACCTTCAGGCAACTGGAACTGCTGCGCAGCGCGGGCTGCGACATCGGGCAAGGCTACTTTATCGGCAGGCCCGTTCCGATCGACATGGTGTGTGCCCAGATCGAAGAGATCAACCAATCACGCCCCGCCGGCCGCCGGGCACACAGGCGCAAGCACGCCTAGAGGTCGCCCCGCAGCGCGTCGCGGTCTGGCTCAATCCGCAGCCGGATAGACCCCCAGAATGCGGAAGTAGTCGGTAAAAAATCCCAGCTCTTCGAAGGCATGCTGCACGCCGATATCGTCCGGGTGCCCCTCGATATCGGCATAGAACTGGGTCGCCGTGAAGGCGCCGCCGACCATGTAGCTTTCGAGCTTGGTCATATTGATGCCATTCGTGGCAAAGCCGCCCATGGCCTTGTAGAGGGCTGCGGGCACGTTGCGTACGCGGAACACAAAGGTCGTTTTCACCTTGCCCTGGTTGGGCGCAAGCTTTTCGGTGGGCGAGAGCACGAGGAAGCGCGTGGTATTGTGGTCGGCGTCCTCGATATTCTCGGCCAGAACGGTGAGGCCATAGATTTCGCCGGCAAAGCGCGAGGCAATGGCCGCAACGGCCGGATCCGCCTTTTCGGCAATCTCGCGGGCCGAGCCGGCGGTGTCGACAGCGTTTATGGTTCTCAGGCCCCGGCTCGAAATGAACTTGCGACACTGGCCCAGGGCGACCGACAGCGATTGGACGGCCTCAATGTCTTCCAGCTTCGCACCGGGCACGCCGAGCAGGGTCATCTCGACGCGCAGATAGGTCTCGCCGATGATGTTGAGCCCGCTTTCGGGCAGCAGATGGTGAATGTCGGTGATGCGGCCATAAAGCGAATTCTCGACAGGTACCACGGCATAGTCGGCCTTCCCGGTCTGCACGGCATTGAGCGTCTCCTCGAAGGTAACGCAACCCAGAAATTCCTCACCAGGAAAGACATTGGCGGCAGCCGCGTGGCTGAAGGCGCCGGGTTCACCCTGGAAAGCAATATTCTTGGTCATCGGTCTGGTCCGTCAATGCGTAAGGCTGGCGGGTTGTGGCGCGCGACCGGGCAAGAGTCAATCTGGCAGCCCTCTGCCCGACGAGGCGGAAATTCGGCGCGCCGGAGGCATTTTCCACTACACGGACCACGCCGCGGCGGTTTGACCTGTTGCGCCACAAGTGGTCTTGATACTATGTTCCGCGCGCGTCGAACCGGCCGGTTGAGGCGGATTTCCCTATTGGGTATCTAAAGTTGGGCTGGTTCGGATAAATGTCCACGGGGATGGACCGGCAGAGAGACCAAATGGATTCGTTCGAGCTAAACAAGATCATCGGCGCCGTGCTCGGCACCCTGTTGTTTGTCATGGGTGTAGGGTTTGTGGCGGAAGCCATCTATCACCCCATCGAGAACCGCGGCCCCGGCTATGCACTTCCCGAACCGGAAGTCGCCGAAGCCGGCGCGCCAGCCGAGGAAGAGCCAACCGTTCCCCTTGGTGTGTTGCTCGCCAGCGCAAGCGTAGAAAACGGCGCCGCGGCGGTTCGCAAATGCCAGAGCTGCCACAATTTCGGCGAGGGCGAAGCCAATAAGCAGGGCCCGGTGCTCTATGGCGTGGTCGGGGCCTTACAAGCCCGTGTGGAAGGCTTTGCCTATTCCGATATCCTCATTCAGCACCGCAATGAGGGGTTGACCTGGAGCTACGAGAACCTCGACGCTTTCCTTGCCAGCCCACGCGGTTACGCGCCCGGTACCAAGATGAGTTTTGCCGGCGTCCGCTCGCCCGAGGAACGTGCAGATATCCTGGCCTACCTGCAGACCCTTTCGGCCAATCCGGTGCCGTTCCCCGAGCCGGAAGCTGCGCCCGCAGAAGAGGCGGCCCCGGCCGAAGGCGAGGTCACCGAAGTCGAGACCATTCCCGAAGAAATCGTTGCGCCTGACGATGCTAGCGTAGAGACCGTGACGACCGAGCCGGGTGCCGCCGTGGAAACGCCGACTGCGACCCAGTCGGATAGTCGGGTGGAAGGCACGCCGGTTCAGGAAACCTCGCCGGCAAGCCCGGAAGCGCCGGCCGCCAGCCAGTAAGGCTTTGCCTGACTGACCAGATTCTCAAGAAAGCCGCGCCCCAAGGTGCGGCTTTTTTCATATCAAGGACCGTTGTCGATGCTGCTGCTGCACCTTTCCGATGTTGATGAAGCGAGCTGGGCTCGGGCATTTTCAGACGCGCTGGCGCCCTACCCCGTGGTGCGGCGGGGAGACAGTTTCGACCCGGCCGAGATTCGCTATATCTTTGTCTGGAAGCCCAAGGCTGACGCTTTTGACGGCCTGACCAACCTCAAGGCAGTGCTCTCGCTGGGTGCCGGGGTGGACGCGCTGCTCAGGCACCCCAACCTGCCTGATGCCCCGATCGTGCGCTTTGTCGATGATGACCTTAGCCAGCGTATGAGCGATTATGTGGTGGCGCATGTGACCATGCATCACCGCCAGTTCACCCGCTTCCAGGCCGACCAGAAGGCGCGCCGCTGGGACCAGTATTATCCGCCCGCCGCAGGCGAGACCACGGTGGGCATCATGGGCATGGGCGTGCTAGGGCAGGATGCGGTCAGTCGGCTCAAGCCGCTCGGCTTTGACCTCAGAAGCTGGAGCCGCACACCCAAAGACATGGACGGCGTGGCGGGCTTTTCTGGCGACGCGGAATTCGACAACTTCCTGGCCGGCACTGATATTCTGGTCAATCTGCTGCCGCTGACCCCGGAAACCACGGGCATTCTCAATCGCGCCACCTTTGCCAAATTGCGGCGGGACAGGCTGGCCGGCGGACCTGTTATCATCAATGCGGCGCGCGGCGGGCACCAGAAAGAAGCCGATATCGTCCAAGCGCTGGAAGACGGCACGCTGGGAGCGGCGAGCCTTGACGTGTTCGAGGTTGAGCCCCTTCCCCCGGACAGCCCGCTCTGGGGTATGGAAAACTGCTATATCACGCCGCATATCGCAGCCATTTCCAATGAGCAAAGCGGGGTGCGCTACTTTACGCGCGTGTTGAAAGATCATGAGCAGGGCAAGGCGCTGCCCAATGTGGTAGACCGCGCGCGGGGATATTAGTTCGACACATAAAATTCACTGGTCAGGGATCAATGTGTCATGCAAGCAGGATGGCTGAAACAGAAGGAGCCGGTTGAGGGGTATGACCGACACAGTGCAACAGGAAAAACCGGGCCTTTATGAGCGGCTGAAATCCGCCACGGGGCATCCGCTGGCCGAGCCGATCCTGGCGCTGATCTGTTTTCTCGAGGCGATGATCGTTCCGGTTTTTCCCGAGGTCATGCTCGCGCCCATGATCCTGGCCGACCGCCGTCGAGCCTGGCGGCTGGCTACGATCTGCACGGTGTCCTCGGTGGTGGGCGGCATATTCGGTTATGCCATCGGCTATTTCCTGTTCGATTCCATCGGCAAGGGAATCGTGGAGTTCTATGGCGCTGGCGCCGGGTTCGATCAGTTGCGCGACAGCTTTGTCGCCAATGGAGCATTCATGATCATGATCGGGGCTGTAACCCCGATTCCCTACAAGATCATCACCATTACCAGCGGCGTCGCCGGCATCGATATCTGGACCTTCATCCTTTACGGGATAATCGGCCGGGGGCTGCGCTTCTTCGTGCCCTGCGGCCTGTTCTACTTTTTCGGGCCGGTGGCCAGCACCTTCATCGAAAAACACAAGAAATGGGCCGGCTGGGTGATGCTGGCCGCCGTGATTGGCGGCTTTGCGGCAGCGCCCCTGCTGTTTCCCAAGCATGGCACAGAGGTCACTGACAAGGTGTTCGAGCAGACCATCGGCACCGATATCATCCCAGGCTCGCTGGCTCCCGTTCAGCCCAAATAGCGCTGACGCAGGAAGCCATAGAGCGCACGGTCGGCAAGGGAATCGTGGAGTTCTATGGCGCTGGCGCCGGGTTCGATCAGTTGCGCGACAGCTTTGTCGCCAATGGAGCATTCATGATCATGATCGGGGCTGTCACCCCGATTCCCTACAAGATCATCACCATTACCAGCGGCGTTGCCGGCATCGATATCTGGACCTTCATCCTTTACGGGATAATCGGCCGGGGGCTGCGCTTCTTCGTGCCCTGCGGCCTGTTCTACTTTTTCGGGCCGGTGGCCAGCACCTTCATCGAAAAACACAAGAAATGGGCCGGCTGGGTGATGCTGGCCGCCGTGATTGGCGGCTTTGCGGCAGCGCCCCTGCTGTTTCCCAAGCATGGCACAGAGGTCACTGACAAGGTGTTCGAGCAGACCATCGGCACCGATATCATCCCAGGCTCGCTGGCTCCCGTTCAGCCCAAATAGCGCTGACGCAGGAAGCCATAGAGCGCACGGATGGCCTGGTCGGTGCCACCGGCGGGGCGGCCAGGGCGGGCATCGGGGGCCCAGCCGAAAATGTCGAGATGTACCCAGGCACCGGCATTGCGCACGAAGCGCTTGAGGAACAGCGCCGCGGTGACCGAGCCGGCATGACCACCGGAGGCGGCGTTGTTGATGTCGGCGATGCGGGAGGACAGAAGCCCGGCATAGGACGACCAGAGCGGCATGGGCCAGAGCGGGTCCTCGGCCGCCAGACCGGCCGCGGCCACACCGGCGGCAACCCGATCGTCGGTTGAATAGAGCGCAGGCAGCTCCGGGCCAAGGGCAATGCGTGCCGCACCGGTCAACGTGGCCATGTCGATCAGCAGTTCGGGCGTCTCCTCATCAGCCAGGGCCAACGCGTCGGCGAGGATCAGCCGGCCCTCGGCGTCGGTATTACCGATTTCCACGCTGAGACCGGCACGCGAGCGCAGAACGTCGCCGGGGCGGAAGGCATTGCCTGAAATGGCGTTCTCGACCACCGGCAGCAGCACCCGCAGCCGTACCGGCAAGCCGGCATCCATGATGGCATGGGCCAGGCCCAGCACATTGGCGGCGCCCCCCATGTCCTTCTTCATCATCAGCATGCCGGAGGCCGATTTGATGTCGAGGCCGCCGGTATCGAAGGTGACGCCCTTGCCCACCAGCGTGACCTTTGGATCGGTGTCCTTACCCCAGCGCAGATCGATGAGGCGCGGTGCCTGGGCGCTGGCGCGGCCAACGGCGTGGATCATGGGGAAGTTCTGATCCAGCAGGTCGTCTCCGGCGGTGACGCTGACGCTCATACCATGCGTTTTTGCCAGTTCGCGGGCGCGGGCTTCGAGTGCATCGGGACCCAGGTCGTTGGCAGGCGTGTTGATCAGATCCCGCGCCAGGCTCGCCGCCGCCACCTGCCGCTCGACCTCGGCGCTGTCGGCCACTTCGGGCAGGACGAGCCGCGGGGGCGGAGGGGCGCTGCGATAGGTTTCGAAGCGGTAAGTCCCCAGGCGGAAAGCGATGGCCGCGAGGGTCGGATCGCCCACCTCGCCCTGCAATTGGTAATCGCCCTCGGGCAGGCCGGCACCGGCCAATCCGGCTACGAAGACGGGGCGGCCTTCGGCTGCGCCCGTTCCGAAAAGCCAGGCGGTAACACGGCCTTTGCTGTCTGGCAGGGCCAAGAGGCGACCCTGCTGGCCGGTAAACCGGTTGGCCTCGGCCCAGGCGCGCTGGCTGTCCTCCAGTGGTGCCGCTTGCAGCCCTCCTTCGGGAATGAAGATCAGGGGGATGGCAGACTGTTTGGACATGTCAGGGCTCCGTTGCACTGCCCTCTGTCTAACCGGGACAGCGCCGGGGCACAACGCTGCCGCGGCGGTGTTTAACCGGGCGTTAGGGTTAATGATCTATTGCTCGGGGATGAGTTGAGATGGCCTGCTGACGGCCCGGAGCAAGACGTGTTCAAGGCAAAGCGAATGATCGGAGCGCTGCGCCCCCTGCTGCTGGCAGGCGTGGCAACGCTGGCGCTGTCGGCCTGTGCGTCCAATCGCGGACAATTGGCCAATACCGACTATGCTGGGCTGAGCGCGGCCGAAAGCCATGCCCAGCTGGGCCAGCTGACCGCGCGCTATCGGGCCAATCCCAAGGACAGGGCCGTGGTCATTCACTATGCGGCAGCGCTGCGGGCGGCCGGGCAGCCGCAACAGGCGGCCGCTGCGCTGGAACAGGCGATCCCCCATCATCCCGGCGATGTGGCGATCAGCGTTGCCTATGCCAAGGCCCTGACAGCCGCGGGGCGGTTCGACCAATCCATCGAAGTGCTGCGCAATGTGATCGAACCCGATGCGCCGGACTGGAACGCCTTGCTGGTGCTGGGGGCAACACTGGACCAGACCGGTCGCCACGAGGAGGCGCGGCAGGTTTACGTGCAGGCCTCGGTCATCGCGCCTGGCGAAGCCTCGATCGAGACCAATCTGGGCCTTTCCTACGCCATGACCAATGATCTGGTCGCGGCCGAAAAGCATTTGCGGCGCGCGGTGCAGATGCGCGGTGCCAATAGTCAGACCCGTCAGAACCTGGCGCTGGTGGTGGGCCTGCAGGGCCGGTTCGACGAAAGCCGGGCCATCTATGCCGCCGAGTTGCCGCCCGACCAGGTGGAAGCCAATATGGCCTATGTCCGGGCCCTTCTTACCCAGCAGAACCGCTGGGATTTGATCGAAAAGGGCTAGGTGGACGCATCCCGAGGCGCGTGCGCCTCGGAAAACTACAAACAGAGACGTCGCCGCCTTCGGAAAGAACGCTGTCGCGCGCATGGGGATGGACGTCCCGCCCCCCTACGAAGTCTTTGTGCAGGACTGCTTTGCAACGATGCGCAGCTCGAGTGAGAAAACTTAGGCAGACGATGTGGCAAAGGCCATATGGCGAGCCGTGACCGAGCCGGACGCCCCAATGCGTCTTCCCGCAGGCGCCGATGCGCGAACAATCTTTGCCCAGACCACCGCTCTCACAGACAGCTGAGTGCACGTCCATCGCGCTGCATCACAACACCTGAGGCGGCAATAATCGTGGCCTGCAGCAGCCATCGGCTCTGCTACATTCGCAGCCACGAAGGCTTGCTGATCGGGCGGGCACAGGACCTGAGCCAAGTGCGCGGCGCCCCGTTGGCGAACGGTCCTAACCGCCGCCCACTGTCGATGCGACGGGGCCGCCAAATACCTGGATCATGGCCGGCGAGAGGATGACGATGAACAGTACGGGCAGGAAAAACAGGATTAGCGGCACGGTCAGCTTGGGCGGCAGGGCCGCGGCCTTCTTCTCGGCTTCCATCATGCGGGCCTCGCGGCCTTCCTCGGCCATGACGCGCAGGGCCTGACCGACCGAGGTGCCGTAGCGATCGGCCTGGATGAGCGCGGTCATCACCGATTTGACACCGTCGAGACCGGTGCGGCGGCCCAGATTTTCATAGGCGCGGGTGCGGTCTTCGAGGAAGGACAGTTCGGCCGTGGTGAGGGTCAGCTCCTCGGCCAGCTCAGCGGATTGGCCGCCGATTTCCTTGGCGACGCGCTTGAATGCATGTTCCATCGACATGCCGGCCTCGACGCAGAGCAGCAGTAGATCGAGACAGTCCGGCCAGGAGCGGCGGATGGAGGTCTGGCGTTTCTGCGTGCGGTTCTTGAGCAGCAATAGCGGCACATAGGCGCCCACCAGACCGGCGCCGATGGCATAGACCAGGTTGAGATAGAGTGGCCGGTCGCCCGGCGCCATGATCAACAGATAGAAGGCGGCGACTGCGAAAATGGCGATGGGATAGACCAGGCGCTGGAAGAGAAACTTGGTCAATTCCCCCTGCCCGCGCAGGCCGGCCATGGCGAGCTTGTCGACGGTGGTGTCGTCCTGGAAGGCCTTTTTGAGGTCGAAGCGCTCCACGGCCTGCTTCATATAGGACTTGGCTTCCTTGCCGCGCCGGATGGAGGAGCGGCCATTGGCAGCGGCCGCACCGCCGCGCAGGCGGGCCATTTCCTCGGCGCGCATGCGGTCGCGTTCCACCGCAACGCGCTTGATGCGCTGCTTCATGTCCTGCCGGACAATCATGGTGGAGCCGAAGGTGAAAACCACCGCGGCGGCCGAGATGGCGGCCAGCACGGCAATGAGGAAATCCCGCTGCGTCAGAAGCTCGATGATATTCACGACCCTGGCCTCCGCCTCAAACTTCGAACTGGACCATGCGGTTCATGACAAAAATGCCGGTGGCCAGCATCAGCACTCCGACCGCCAGACAGACATTGCCCACGGGGGTGGCAAAGAGCGGCAGGAGATAGGTGGGTGAGACCAGCGAGACCAGCACCGCCACCACGATGGGCAGCGAGCCGATAATGCCGGCAGAGGCCTTGGCCTCGGAGGACATGGCCTTGACCTTCTGCTTCATCTTCTTGCGGTTGCGCAGCACGCGCGCCAGATTGCCCAGCGCTTCGGAGAGATTGCCGCCGGCCTGCTGCTGCACGGAAATGACCACGACGAAGAAGTTGACTTCGGGCAGCGGCACGCGATCGAGCAGGACCTGCACCGCCTCGGTCATGGACATGCCAAAGCTCTGCTGGTCGAGCACACGGGCGAATTCGGACTTCACCGGCTCCTTGGTGTCCCTGGCGACCACGCGCATGGAATCGTTGAGCGGCAGGCCGGTTTTGACGCCGCGGACAATGGCTTCGATGGCGTTGGGCAATTCGTCCAGGAACCGGTCCTGGTATTTCTTGCGGCGGCGCGAGACATACATGCGCGGCAGGAGATAGCCGCCGGCCAGGGCGAAGATGGCTCCAAAATAGATGGGCACCTGCGCAACCACAAGCACCACCAGCAGGACGACGCCGAAGATGATGCTGTTGCGGATAAAGGCGGCCGGCTTGATGGTCATGCCGGCCTGAAAGATCAGGTCGGGGAGGCTGATGCGCTTTTTGGCATTGAGCTCATCGGCCTGGGATTTGAGCGCTTGCTGGACAGTCTTGCGCCGGTCTTCCCGCGTGCGGCTGGCATCGGCCTCGCGGCGATTGACGCGGATATCGCCCTGAAACGCCTTCATGCGCTGCTCGGCGCGCTTATTGCCCAGAGCCGAGGGCACCAGGGCAAAGCCGGCCGCCCCGATGGTGACGACGAAGAGCGCGACAAGCAGGAGCATGGTCATGATCAGCGGCCCAAAATTTCGTGCTGTTCGGTATTGGCCTTTTCGAGCGCTTCCACGAGGTTGGCTTCCTCGTTGAAGTAGCGGGCGCGTTCGGTGAATTGCGGCTTGGTAATGCCGGTGGAGCGATGCTTGCCGATCAGCATGCCGTTCGAATCCTCGCCCAGGATGTCATAGACGAAGACGTCCTGGGTGACGATGACGTCGCCTTCCATGCCCAAGACTTCCGAAATGTGGGTGATGCGGCGCGAACCATCGCGCAGGCGCGCGGCCTGAACGATGACGTCAATGGACGAGACGATCATTTCGCGAATGGTGCGGCTGGGGAGAGCATAGCCGCCCATGGTGATCATGGATTCGAGACGGCTGAGAGCTTCGCGCGGCGAGTTGGCGTGCAGCGTGCCCATGGAGCCGTCATGGCCGGTGTTCATGGCCTGGAGCAGGTCGAAGCTCTCGGGGCCACGGACTTCGCCGACGATGATGCGTTCGGGACGCATGCGCAGGCAGTTCTTGATAAGATCGCGCATGGTGATCTCGCCCTCGCCCTCCAGATTGGGCGGGCGAGTTTCGAGACGCACGACGTGGGGCTGCTGGAGCTGGAGTTCGGCCGAGTCCTCGCAGGTGATGACGCGCTCATCCTTTTCGATGAAGGCGGTGAGGCAATTGAGCAGCGTCGTCTTGCCCGAACCGGTACCGCCCGAGATCAGCACATTGGCGCGGACGCGCCCGAGGATGCGCAGCACCTCGGCGCCTTCGGGCGAGATGGAATTGTATTTGACCAGCTGCTGGAGGGTCAGCTTGTCCTTCTTGAACTTACGAATGGTGAGCGCGGCGCCATCGATGGCCAGGGGCGGCGCGATGACGTTGACGCGGGAGCCATCGGGCAGGCGCGCGTCACAGATGGGCGAGCCTTCATCGACCCGGCGGCCGACCTGGCTGACGATGCGCTGACAGACATTCATCAGATGCGCGTCGTCGCGGAAGCGCACATTGGTCAGGCGCACCTTGCCGGCCACCTCGATATAGCACTTCTGCGAGCCATTCACCATGATATCGGCGATGTCGTCGCGCGCCAGCAGCGGCTCGAGCGGACCATAGCCGAGGACGTCGTTGCAGATATCCTCGAGCAGGTCTTCCTGCTCGGAAATCGACATGACGATGGATTTGAGCGCGATGATTTCGGCGACGATGTCGCGAATTTCCTCGCGCGCCGACTGGGTCTCCATCGTGGCGAGCTGGCTGAGATCGATGGAGTCGATCAGCGCGTTGAAGATGGCCGACTTGGTCTGGAAATATTCCTTGGCGCGCTGGGCATCGGCGGGGGCGCGGACATCGAGCACCTCGTCGGTGGTGCGCATGCGCGCGCCCATGCTGTCATCATCGCTGGCGCGGCGCTTGGGCTGGGCGGGCGCCGGCGCAGCCGCAGGCGACGGGCTGGGCACCGGCCGCGGTGCCTCGCTCAGTCCAGGCGTATTGCCGCCAAATGTGGTGCGCTTGCCAAACATGAAATTCCCTACCGTCCGTCTCTATGTCTGCTTGCCTCAGGCCCGCTTCTTGAATAGGGATGGAAGCTTGAGCAGGCTCCCCGATTTCGCCGCCGTATGGGCCGACTGGCGGCCTGTGACCCGCATGCCGATGGCCGAAAACACTTCGTTGCTTTTGTTGTTGGCCGCCACCTCGGCAATCATCTGGCCGTTATTGGCCGCGGTGCCGAAGAGCTGAGCGTCAAAGCCGATCTGTCCGACCAGTTCGCATTCCACTGAAGAGGCGAACTCGCCCGCCCCGATTTCGGGACGGCGCGGCAGCCCCAGCTTGTTGATCACCAGCTTGGGGGTGTTGTCGGTGGGCCGCATGGCCTTGATGGTATCGGCCATGTTCTTGGCATTGCGCAGATTGGCCAGGTCCGGCTCGGCCACGATCACGACATCATCGATCGAGGCCAGGGTCTGGCGGGTCCAGCTGTTCCAGCAATGCGGAATATCCAGCACGATCACCGGCACGCTCTTCTGGCAAGTTTCGATGACCTGTTCGAATTCTCGTTCCTCGAAATCCCAGGTGTGGTCCAGGGTAGCGGGTGCGGTGAGCAGGTTGATGTGGTTGGCGGCCTTGCTCATCAGGCGATCCAGCATGGTCTGGTCGACCTTCTGGTTGGCCAGCACCGCATCGGCGAGGCCGTGCGGCGGATCCTGGTTGAAGTTGAGACCGGCCGTGCCGAAGGGCAGGTCCATGTCGACAATCAGGCAGTCCTGGCGCAGCCCGGTGGCGATGGCCCAGGCGACATTGTGCGCAATGGTGGAGCTGCCAGCCCCGCCCTTTGCGGAAATGAAACCGATGGTACGGCCGATCGGTGCCGCGCCCTCGGCGGCATAGAGGTCGGTGATCGAGGTGACGATCTCGGCCGAAGTTGCCGGCAGCACGACATATTCCGAGATGCCCGAACGGATCAGTTCACGATAGAGCAGCACGTCGTTGACATGGCCCAGCACGATCACCCGGGTGGAGGCATCGCACACCTCAGCCAGCCGCCCCAGGGCCGAGGGTATCTCGGCGGGCGAGAGCGTGGTCTCGACGATGATGAGATTGGGCGTGGGGTTGGACTTGTAGGTCTCGACAGCGCCGTCTATGCCACCATTGTGCGTGGTGAGCGCCACCTTGGACATGCGCCGGTCGTGCATGGCGCTTTCAACCAGTTGGGCGGTCTGCGAATGCTCGCAGAAAGCCTGGATGGTGATGCGCGGCACAAGGCGGGCGCCCGAGGCGATCTCGGCGGCCGGTTCCTCGATCTGGGCGGGCTGGTCGGGGGTAAGGAAACTCATTTATCTGCTGCTCCTGATCCGCAATCAGTCCAAAACGAAGCCGACATTGCCGGAAAAACCACTCCGGAACTCGCCAGTGGCGCCAACCCCGTAGATGGTCTCGAGCCGGCCCAGGAATATGCCCTCGGCATCGCTGGCCATGGTGGTGCGATCGGTCGGCACGGGAATGGAGTTGGCCGGGCTGGGCGACACCAGATAAGGCGTGACCAGGATGACCAGTTCGGTTTGCTGGGTCTGGTATTCGCGCGAACGGAACAGCGCGCCCAGGATGGGGATATCGCCCAGAAGGGGGAATTGCTGGATGTCCTGGCTGGCGCTTTCCTGCAACAGACCGCCAATGGACAGGGTTGTGCCGCTGGGTAATTCGACCGAGGTCGAGGCCTGACGCTTGGTGATCGAGAAGTCGGCCTGAGGTTCGGACACCGATGTATCGACCGTCAGGCCGATGCTGCCGTTGGACTTGACCACCGGGGTGAAGGAGAGTTCGACACCATAGGGCTTGAAGGTCACCGTGCGGGTCAGCCGGTTATCGTCGGTCTCGTCATAAGTGTAGTAGGGCAGTTCGCCGCCCGCGAGGAACTTGGCCTCCTGACCGGAGATGGCGGTCAGCGTGGGTTGGGCGAGGACACGCAGGGCACCGCGCCCTTCCAGCGCGCGAATGGCCGACGCTACCTGGGTTCCGCCGTTCTGATAGGAATAGTTCAGGCCGTGAGGCGTTTCGATGTCCACCAGATTGTTGACGAAGCTGAAGAGATTGGTGGTGCCGAAGTTGAAAGCGGCGCCGAGATTGATGCCGAACTGCTTGGCGATGTCCCGCTTCACTTCGGACACGGTAACCTGCAGCATGACCTGTTGGGCGCCGGCAACATCAATGATGCTGGCCACATTGTCAGCGCCCCCGGCAAACTGAACGGCGACCGCCAGGGCGCGGTCCTTATCCTCGGCCGAACGCACCGTGCCGGTAAGCACCACACGATTGGTACCGCCGCCCAGCGTGACCGATTCAACGCTGATGTGGGAGCCAGGAATAACGCGTGCCAAGGCGTCCTCGAGGGCGTTGCCGACCTGAGAGGGCTCTTCGATGACGCGCAGGTCAAGCACCTGAATTGTGCGCCCCTGATCGTCAAGGAAGAATACGTTGGTGTTGCCGCCGGTGACGCCCTGAATGATGCTGCGGGTGCGGGTGCGCATGATTGCAGCCGCGACATTGGGCTGGGAAACGATCACCTCGGCGACGCCGGCCGGCAGGTCGACGATCACAGACTTGTTCAGTTCCACATCGAGCGAGCGCACCGCGCCATAGGCGGAAGCAGCGATGGTCAACTGCGCCGGGGTTGCCTGCGCGAAAGCCGGAGCAATGGCTGCGGATGTGCACATCAGCGCTGCCAGACCGAAAATGGCCGCTGCTCGGGGCAGGCGTTGCATAGTATTGGTGATTGGCTTGTCCATCATTCTCTCGCCTCTACTGGGGCAAAACCTGGGGCATGACCGGGTCGCCAGCGGCCTGATTATCGACGGGCATGTCGCCGGATTCCGCAGGGCCTTGCTGACCGGCATTCGCACCCATCGCATTGCCGGCCATTACGCTTTGTTCCCGGCCATAGCGGATCAGCCGGACAGCCTGATTGGTGGTTGCGGGACCGGCCTCGGCACGGTTGAAGTCGGCCACAGATCGCAGGGTCAGGCTCAGTTGCCCGCGGGTCGAAGCATTGACCAGGGTCTCGGCCTGTCCCGGATCAAGTTCGAGCGTCGCGATGGTGGAGGCATCGAAGGTGGTGGGGTTGGGGCTGCCTTCGGCACCGGTCTCGTCGCCGCCGCTGACCCCCATCTCACCCAGACGCTTGCCAAGGGCGAGGACGCGAACATTTGACAGGATGACCTCGGAGCGCTGGCCCATCTCGGTGGAGGTGGTGAGCAGCACGTCGACATGGTCATTTGGAACCACGAAGCCGCCGGCGCTGGAAGCCGCCGACACGGTGACCGAAACCCCCCGTTTGCCCGGCGAGAGCACAGCAGAGAGATAGCCCTGATCGGCCCGGACCAGCTTGGCCTCGCGGATGGGCTCGCCGGGGAAGAATTCAAAGCGGGCGACGGCGCCGGTCAGTTGTTTGGGCGCATCGGGCATGGCCGAAACCGTGACATATTCAGGGCGCAGCGCACCATCCGGCCAATCCTGCCATTCCAGGCGTTCGGGATTGAGCCGCTCGCCCACGCCGATCGGCGCCCTGGCCACAAGAATCTGGGTCTTGGCCTCTTGTACGACCTGGGTAACGACCTCGCTGGTGGGCGCAGGCGGCCTGCCACTCCGTGTGACCAGGAAGGCCGCCAGAGACCCCGCCACCAGGGCAACCAATAGAAGGACAATACGCGCCGGTCTCATGACCTACTCCGGTTGTACGTGGACCCACGGGCCCAATTCCACCGGCTGAACTATGAAAGCAAAGGGTCAAGGTTTAGTTAATCAGGGCTTTGCAAAAGGCGTTAACAAGTTATGAACGCTGGCTTTTTGCGACACTACCCTCAAGAAAAGCAAAGGCCGCAGACGATTACTTCGTCCGCGGCCCGCAAGGTGGAGTAATACTGAAGTCAGGTGACCAGGCGTTCGAAAATGACGGTATTGGAGTAGGTGAGCAGCCCGGCTGCGGCCAGGGCGACACCATAGGGGACCCCCTGCTTGGGGTCATGCAGGCGATTGAGCCAACCCAGCCAGGGCCGTCCGATGAATAACCTGTCGAGGGGCAGGCGGCGCAGCACCAGAATGACAAGCGTCAACACGCCCCCCAAAAGGGCGGCATAGGCGAGGTAAGGCAGGGTAAGCCCGAAGCCGAGCCAAAGCGTGGTGGCCGCCGCCAGTTTGGCATCGCCGCCGCCGATCCAGCGCATGGCGAACATGCCGAAAGCCACAACCAGCACGACAAAAGCACACAGCAGATGCATGGCGAATTGCTGCAAGGGCAGCTCGACGATGAGCGCCATAGCAACAAAGCCCGCGGCCAGCAGCAGGACCAGCTTGTTGGAAATGCGCATGGTCAGCAGATCCGAGGAGGCGGCAAAGGCCATGGCCAGCGGGAAGAACAGCAGCGCAATGTTGGACATGACGGACCCGATCAACTGGACGATCCTGCCGAGAATGCGCGCGGCGCGTTAAAAAACGCCAAACAAAAGAGGGGAAGGCGCGAGCGCCTTCCCCTGATACGAAATCGAGGACAGGATATATCTGCCGCCGAAATTAGTAGACGTTCAGATCGTTGGCGATACCGTTGAACAGGCTACCGAGGTTGCCACCGAGGGTGGTGGCAGCGGCGATAATGCCAACAGCGATCAGAGCGGCGATAAGACCGTATTCAATTGCCGTCGCGCCCGACTCGTCCTGCGCAAAACGTGCGAAAATTTTCATTCCCAGGCTCCTTTTTACACGTCCTCGAGTGACAGCAGTGTCGGACCACGTCACACATCGAACATGGACCTGACGCTAGCGGTGACAGGTTGAAATAGCGTTAATCTCCAACTGCCTGGACAGACTGCTGCGAATGGTGATTCCCCTGGTTAATGACAGTCCGGCAAAATAGATAAGATTGTATTCATCAGTGAACTCGCCTCCGACACTCTTTTCAATTCTGTCATATATTTCGCCACTGACCAGCCAGGCGACACCCCTGCGTTTATTTACTTTGTGACCTGTGGAAGGATGCCTGTCACAGCGCAACTCAGGTGCGTTTGCCAAGTATTTACCATTCGGGCCGATGCTAGCCAGCGAGAGTATCAGTACCCGGATTTGCACCAATGTTCCGTTCTGCCGCCACAGCCCTGCTGCTCATGGCCACCCTTGTGGGGCCAATGCCTGCCCTGGCGCAGGACGGAGCGCCGATCAATGTCAATGTGAACATGGCACGCGTGCTGCGCATCAGTGCACCGGCCGCAACGGTGATCGTGGGTAATCCCGGCATTGCCGATGTCACCATTCAGGACCCCCAGACACTGATCCTGACCGGCAAGAGCTATGGCCAAACCAATCTGATCGTTCTGGACAGCCGGGGCGAGCCGGTTGCCGATACGCTGGTGGAAGTGGTGCAGATGACTGCCGGGGTCATGACTGTCTATCAGGGTCAGAGTCGCACAACCCTGTCCTGTGCCCCGGTGTGCCAGCCCGTTGTCATGATGGGTGACGATGCGGGCTTTTCCGGGCAGACGCTGGCGTCTTCTCAACTGGTGCAGTCGGCCGCCAACTAGGTCGCAATCCGTCCCCCCAGAGCTGTTAACGGCGCATTTACCATATGACGCAATCGCGCCATTTGTCCCGCCCTTCCTAACTATTGGGTGAGGGTATCTCCATAGTGTGGCTCGGTATGCAGCTATGTGGGAGCCACAGCAAATTGTTCGGGAGGTGCTGGCAAGCGGCGAAGCGGCACAGCCGCCGGTTCAAGCGCGACGATCGCGGGGTGACTGTGGTTGAGTTTGCGCTGCTGGCCCTGCCATTCTTCAGCGTTGTCGGCGCAATTTTGCAAACCTCGCTGGTTTTTCTCGCGTCACAGGTGCTTGAAAGCGCAGTGAATGACTCATCGCGCACAATTCGCACGGGCCAGGCGCAGGGCGCGAACATGACGATCGAGGGGTACCGGTCCGCGGTGTGCGATCAATTGTTCGGACTGTTCCCAGACTGTTCGGGCCTGCATATCAGGGTCAATACGGTCACCAATTTCCAGTCGGCCACGGTGGCACCACCTGTGCCCGCAGACTGCGTGGCCCCTTGCGACTGGACCGAAAACGAAAGCTGGACGCCAGGGGTTGGCAAGTCCGTGGTGCTGGTGCAGGTCTATTACCGCTATCCGGTCGTGGTACAGTTGGGCCCGTTCGGCATGGCCAATATGGGCGACGGACGCCGTCTGCTCGGCTCGGCAACCGTATTCCAGAATGAGCCCTTCTCATGATGGCTCGCCGGTCCTTTACCTCCTGGCTCAGGCGGATGTGCCGCGCCGATCGCGGTGTGGCGGCGGTGGAATTCGCGCTGGTCCTGCCCATCATGATCTTCACCTATCTGGGCACGCTCGAAGCGAGTACGCTGATCACCATGGACCGCAAGGTACAGTCGGTGGCCGGCGCCATTGGCGACCTTGTCGCCCGTGTCGACGGCACCATCACGTCCAGCCAGTTGCAGGACTTTTTCCGCGCCGCCAGTGGCATCATGACGCCCTATGATTCAGGTTCGGTGCTGCAGGTGGTAACGGCGGTGCGGGTCAACAGTGACCGTTCGACCGAGGTGGTCTGGACGCGGCAGTATCAAAATGGCGTTTATTCGAGCAGCACGCCGCATACGGTCGGGGCCGATTTTGCGCTGCCCGAGGCGATGATCGACATTTCCCGAGGCAGCACGGTGATCGCGGCAGAAGCCAGCGACACCTATACGCCCCTCAAGGGCGTCGTCTTCGATGCGCCGATCAAGCTTTACCGCGCCAGCTATTTCATGCCGCGCTTCGGAAATCCCATCGCCATCAATTGAGCCTCGCTTGCCGGACCCGGCGGGCCATGCCAAAAGCCGCTCAGAGTTCTCCCAACGAGCGGACGGCATTCATGGACGACCACATCATTCCTGTATTCGATCTGGGCGGCGTCTTCGTCGACTGGAACCCCATGTATCTGTTCCGCAAGCTGTTTGACAGCGAGGAGGATGCACAGTGGTTTCACGACCACATCTGCACAGGGGACTGGAACCTGGAGTTTGATGCCGGCGAGATCTATGCCGAGGGCGTGGCCAAGCTGGTGACGCGGTTTCCCAAGTACTGGCGTGAAATAAAGGCTTATGACGAGCGCTGGGCGGAGACATTCGGGCCACATATTCAGGGGACGATCGACATCCACAACGAGTTGGTCGATCAGGACATCCCCACCTTCGCGATCACCAATTTCTCCTGGGAGAAGTGGATGACGCGGCTGGGCGAATGGCCATTCCTGGAGAAGTTTGACGGTGTGATCGTCTCCGGACTGGAAGGGCTGGTGAAGCCCGATCCGCGGCTCTATCGCGTGTTCTGCGAGCGCTATGCGCTGGCGCCGGAGAGCTGCGTGTTCATTGACGACAGCGAGCCCAATATCGTGGCCGCCCGCAAGTTCGGCATGAAGGGCATCCACTTCAAGGACCCCGAGCATTTGCGGGCCGACCTGATCGCGCTGGGGCTGCCGCTCAAGGCCAAATAAGCAAAAGGCCCGGGGGTTTCCCCGGGCCTCTTTGGCTAGCGGAAACGTCCGCCTTTTTCGATCACTTCGATCTTGTAACCATCCGGATCGGTGGCAAAGAAGAACTTTGCCACCGGCGTATCACCATTCTTGAAATCGACGAGCTTGCCAGTCGGCAGTCCCAGATCGCTGAAGCGGGCGTGTTCGGCACCGACATCGTCGACCACCACGGCCAGATGTCCGTAACCATTGCCGAGATCATAGGGCTCTGTGGTGCCCTTGTTGATGGTCAGTTCGAGTTCGAATCCAACCTCGTCTCCCGCCATGTAGACGAGGGTGAACCCTTCAAAATCCAGACGATCCACCACTTTCAGGCCGAAGGCCTTTTCGTAATAGGCGACTGATCGCGCCTCATCGAGGACGCGGATCATCGAGTGGACGAGCTTGGCCATCCAGTGACTCCAGTTTTATAGATGTTGCGGTCGTAGGGCAGACGGGGTCAGCGCGTGCCGTACATGCGGTCGCCGGCATCACCCAGACCCGGGACGATATAGCCCTTCTCGTTGAGATGATCATCGATTGCCGCGGTATAGACCGGCACGTCGGGATGGGCCTCGGTAAAGTGCTTGATGCCTTCGGGGGCGGCCAGGAGACAGAGGAAGCGGATATTGTTGGCGCCGCGTTCCTTGAGCTTTTCGATGGCGGCAGTGGCCGAATTGGCCGTGGCCAGCATGGGATCGACGACGATGATCAGGCGGTCCTCAAGGCTTGAGGGAGCCTTGAAGTAATATTCCACAGGCTCAAGCGTCTCATGGTCGCGATACATGCCGATATGGGCAACGCGGGCCGCTGGCACCAGGTCAAGCATGCCATCGAGCAGGCCATTGCCGGCACGCAAAATGGAAGCGAAGACCAGCTTCTTGCCCTTGATGGCGGGCGATTGCATCGGCGCCATGGGCGTTTCGATGTCGATCATTTCCAGTTCGAGATCGCGGGTGACCTCGTAGCACATCAGATGGGCAATCTCGCGCAACAGGCGACGGAAACCTGCGATCGAGGTCTCCTTGTTGCGCATAATGGTCAGCTTGTGCTGGATCATGGGGTGATCGATGACCGTCACATTGCCTTCGGTTCTGCTCATCGAAACACCTCTTGTCTGTTGGATCAGAGAAAACTCTTGCCATGGCGGCCGGGGGCAAGACCGAGCCAGGCGGCTATACTTTCTCCTATATCAGCGAAGGTGGGGCGAATGCCAATCTCTGCTGGCAGGAGGGCTGGGGAAAAGACCAGGATCGGCACCTGTTCGCGCGTATGGTCGGTGCCCGGCCAGGTCGGATCGTTGCCGTGGTCAGCGGTCAGGATCAAAAGATCATCGTGGCGCATTGCGGCAATGATCTCAGGCAGACGTGCATCGAACAGCTCGAGCGCGGCGGCATAGCCGGGCACATCGCGGCGATGGCCGTATTCACTATCGAAATCGACGAAATTGGTCATGATGAAGGCCCGGTCGCCCGCCATTTCCAAGGCCTCGAGCGTGCAATCGAAAAGCTGCGGGATGCCGGTGCCCTTAAGCTTATGGGTGACGCCGGAGCCGGCATAGATGTCGGAGATCTTGCCGATGGCAAAGACCTGGTTGCCCGCGGCCGCATTGCGATCGAGCAGGGTCGGTTCTGGCGGGGCAATGGCGAAGTCGCGGCGATTGCCGGTGCGCTTGAAGGTCTCGGCAGTTTCGCCGATGAAGGGGCGGGCAATGACGCGCCCGATCTTGAGCGGCTCGGTCAATTCAAAGGCGATCTTGCAGATCTCGTAGAGCCGGTCGAGGCCGAAATGGCTCTCATGCGCGGCGATCTGGAACACGCTGTCGATCGAGGTATAGCAGATGGGCATGCCGGTGCGGATATGCTCCTCGCCCAGCTCGGCGATGACGGTCGTGCCCGAGGCATGCTTGTCGCCCAGAATGCCGGGGAGGCCGGTGCGCTTCAGAAATTCGGCGATCAGGTCAGGCGGAAAGGTCGGCTCGGTTTGCGGGAAATAGCCCCATTCGAAGGGGACCGGCACGCCGGCGATTTCCCAATGGCCCGAAGGTGTGTCCTTGCCCCTGGACACCTCGCGCCCGACGCCGAAGCGGCCGCCCTTGGGCGTGTCCGAGAGATTGGGTGGCAGGGTGCCGGTGGAGAGTTTTATGGCGGCGCCAAGACCCATGGCGTCCATATTCGGCACATGAAGCGGGCCTGTGCGCAGGCCTTCACGATCCGCCTTGCCGGCGGCGGCCCATTCGGCGATGTGGCCGACCGTGTTCGATCCTTCATCGCCGTAGCTGGCAGCATCTGGGGCACCGCCAATGCCGACGCTGTCGAGGAGACACACAATGGCGCGGGGCATGGGCGTTACTCCTTGGGCTCGACGCGGCCGGCAATGATCGGGTTTTCGATGGCTGCTTCGCCCAGACCATAGGCGCGTTTCAGCCGCGCGGCTGCATCGGCGGCGCTGGCTTCATCGGCAGCATGAATGCGTGCAATGGGTGTCTGGGCATCGGCAACTGCACCTAGCGGAGCGAGGCGGTCGAAGCCGACGCGATAATCGATGTCATCGGTCGGCGTGGCGCGGCCCCCGCCAAGAGCGACCACCGCCATGCCGACGCCACGGGTGTCGATGGACGAAACCGTGCCCTGTTCATCCGCAAACACATCGCGAATGATAGGTGCGGCGGCCAGGTGAGTGTCCATCTTGTCGATAAAGTCGGCGGGGCCTCCGAGCGCGGTGACCATTCTGGCGAAATGCTCAGTGGCGCGACCGCTATCAAGGGCGGTTTCGACCTGTCCGCGGGCCTCGTCCAGCGTTGTGTCCTTGCCCGTCATCAGGGCGATTTCGGCACAGAGGGCCAGGGTGACCTCGCGCAGGCGAGGGTCTTGGTGGGCGCCGGTCAAGAAGTTGACGGCGTTGCGCACTTCAAGGCCGTTGCCTGCGGCCGAGGCAAGCGGCTCGTTCATGTCGGTGATCAAAGCGCCGGTCTTCAAGCCTGCGCCATTGGCGACGGCAACGAGGCTCTCGGCCAGCGCGGTCGACTTTTCCAGCGTCGGCATGAAGGCGCCGGAGCCGGTCTTGACGTCGAGGATCAGCGCATCGAGCCCCGCAGCAAGTTTTTTCGAAAGGATTGACGCGGTGATCAGGGCAATGGATTCCACCGTACCGGTGACATCACGGATGGCATAAAGCGTCTTGTCGGCGGGGGCGAGGTCGGCGGTCTGGCCGATAATGGCGCAACCGGCCTCCTTCACCACCTTGCGGAACAGCGCATTGTCGGGTTGGGTCTGGTAGCCGGGGATGGCATCGAACTTGTCGAGCGTGCCGCCGGTATGACCCAGCCCCCGCCCGGAAATCATCGGCACATAAACACCGATGGCCGCCAGGATCGGGGCGAGCATCAGGCTGACATTGTCGCCCACGCCGCCGGTCGAGTGCTTGTCGGCCACGGGCCCATCGAGGTCGGACCAGTCGAGCACGGTGCCGCTATCGCGCATCGCCACGGTCAGCGCCACGCGCTCATCCATATTCATGTCCTGGAAGTAGACGGCCATGGCAAAGGCCGCTGCCTGGGCATGAGAGACCGTACCATTGGCAAAGCCAGCAATGAACTGGGCGATGTCGTCCTTGGCGAGGATCTCACCATTGCGTTTCTTGAGGATGACCTCTTGGGGGAGAAAGACCATGGGTGGCTCTTCTTTGTTGAGGGATACCCTCACCAAACCTCCCCGATAGGGGGAGGAATAGATCGCGCTTTGGGCGAGTTCTCATCCAATACGCTGTGGTGCTCCTCCCCCTATCAGGGGGAGGCCGGGTGGGGTATCCGAGGCACTAAGCCCCGTAAGGGATCCAGACGTTTTTGACCTGTGTCGCCTTGGCCAGAAAGTAGTCGCCGGCAAAGCGCGGATCGGCGAGATCGTAATAGAGACCGCGGCTGGTCCAGGTCTGCTTGAGATTGCCCACCGAGGCCTTTTCGACCATGGCGGAACTCTCAGCCGAACCGGCAAACCACAGACCATCGACGCCGTCATGCTCGGCCAATGTCTTGGCCAGGGCAGTGCTGTCGCCGGTGACGATGTTGACCACGCCATTGGGGACATCGGAGGTTTCGAGCACCTGGTAGAGATCGGTCACGGAAAGCGGGCTGCGCTCGGAGGGCACCAGAACCACGGTATTGCCCATGGCGATGGCTGGAGCGAGCAATGCAACTGAACCAAGCAAGGGCCGGGACGGCGGGGCGACGATGCCGAGCACGCCCAACGGCTCCACGAGAGCGGTCGCAATCATGCGCTGGGGCGGATTGTGCACCGCACCATCATATTTGTCGGCCCAGCCGGCAAAGGCGAACAGGCGTTCCACCGAAAGGGCGACTTCCTCGGCACCGTTTTCGCCAGTCTGCGCCTTGATGCGGGCCGCGAACTCGTCGCGCCGGTAATCAAGGTTCTCCGCCAGGTAGTAGAGGATCTGCGCGCGGGTATGGGCCGCGGTCGTGCCCCAGCCTAGTGCCTTGCGCGCGGCCTCAACCGCGTTGCGAATGTCCTTGCGGTTGCCCTCACCCACTTCGCCGACCAGCTCGCCCTTGGGACCGAGCACAGGCCGGTTGTAGCCAGAGTCGGGACGTGCCTGCTTGCCGCCAACATACATCTTGGCGGTCTGGTCGAGACTTCCGGTATCGAGCGGGTTTGCCGCTGCCGGTTTTGTCGGGGTAGTGGATGGGGCTGCCTTGAGCGTCTTTTCCCAGGCCGGCTTGAGATAGGCATTCATGCCTTCGCGGCCGCCTTCGCGCCCGAAGCCAGATTCCTTATAGCCGCCAAAGCCAACGGCGGCGTCGAAATTATTGGTGCCGTTGATCCAGATCACCCCGGCCTTGAGCTTGGGCGCAATGTCGAGAGCGAGATTGATGTTCTCGCTCCAGAGGGTGGCGGCAAGACCATATTTGGTGTTGTTGGCCAAGGCCACGGCCTCTTCGGGGGTGCGGAAGCTCATGGCGACCAGCACCGGCCCAAAGATTTCTTCGGACACAAGCGTGTTTGCCGGCGAGACATTGGTGACCAGGGCTGGCTTCAAATAGCAATTGCCGCCCGGTAGCTCAAAATCGGGCTCATAGACATGGGCGCCTTCGGCGATGCCTTTTTTCATCAGGTCGCGAATGCGTTCGACCTGCACTGGGGCGACCAGCGCACCGATATCAACCGATTTGTCGAGCGGGTCGCCGACACGCAATTTGGCCATGCGCGCCTTGACCTTGGCGATGAAGCGCTCCTCGATGCTCTCCTGCACCAGAAGGCGCGAACCGGCGCAGCAGACCTGGCCCTGATTGAACCAGATGGCATCGACCAGACCCTCGACGGCAGAGTCGAGATCTGCATCCTCAAAAACGATATAGGGCGATTTTCCGCCCAATTCGAGCGACAGTCCCTTGCCGGAACCGGCGGTAGCGGCGCGGATGAGCTTGCCCACTTCGGTCGAACCGGTGAAGGCGATCTTGTCGATATCGGGATGATTGACGATGGCGCCTCCGGTGTCGCCCTCGCCAGTGACGATGTTGACCACGCCCTTGGGCAGGCCGACGCGCTCGCAGATTTCGGCAAAAAGCAGCGCGGTGAGCGAGGTAAATTCGGCCGGCTTGAGAACCACCGTGTTGCCCGCAGCCAGCGCCGGTGCGATCTTCCAGGCCAGCATCAGCAGCGGGAAGTTCCACGGAATGATCTGGCCGCACACACCATAGGGCACGTGGTCGGGGAACTGGGTGGCCAGATGCGTGGCCCAGCCGGCATGGTGATAGAAATGCCGGGCGACCAGCGGAATGTCGGCGTCGCGGGTTTCGCGGATCGGCTTGCCATTATCCATGCTTTCGAGCACCGCAAAGAGCCGGGAATGCTTCTGGATCATGCGGGCGATGGCATAGAGATATTTGCCGCGCTCATAGCCGCTAAGCGCACTCCAGCCCTTGAACGCAGCGCGAGCCGCTTTCACCGCCGTGTCGACATCACCGGCAGTACCATCGGTGATCTCGGCCAGCGAGGCGCCGGTCGCCGGGTTGTCGGCGGTAAAAGTCTTGCCCGGCTTGGTCCATTTGCCATCGATGAAGTGGCCGAACTTGCGGCCCTTGCTGTCGAGCCAGGCAATGGCCTGATCGGGCGCTTCGGGCGCCGGGCCGTATTCGAGACTATCGAAGATTTGCGCGATCTTGTTCATGTGTGGCCTCCTCGCGAGTGCCTGAATTCCTCGGGTGCGGCAGGGCCGCTGATGCTTCTCCCGGCGGGAAGAAGGTGGCGCTCAGCGCCGGATGAGGGGCCGATCCCCTCCACACGCGTCACACCATCGGCTGGCGATAATCGGCGGCGTAGTGGCCGGTCAGCCCATGTTCCAGCTGCCGTTCGATATCGGTCAAAAGCGACGAGGCACCGAAGCGGAACAGGTGTGGCTGCAGCCAATGGGTGCCCAGCTCTTCCTTCATCAGCGCCATATATTTGAGGGCGTCGCCGGCCGTAGCGATGCCGCCGGCGGGCTTGTAGCCGATCTCGATGCCGGTCTCTTCAGCGAACCAGCGGATCATGCGGATCATGGTCAGCGAGGTCACAAGGTTGGCATTGACCTTTTCCTTTCCGGTCGAGGTCTTGATGAAATCAGCGCCGGCCAGCATGCAGACCAGCGACGCCTTGGCGATATTGGTCTGGGTGGCCAGTTCACCAGTGCCCAGAATGGTCTTGATATGCGCGTCGCCGCAGGCCTTGCGGAAGCTTCTTACCTGGTCATAGAGCGCCTGCCAGTCGCCGCGCAGCACCATGCCGCGCTCGATGACGATGTCGATCTCTTTTGCCCCATCCTTCACCGAAGCCTCGATCTCGGCGATCTTGGTCTCGACCGGCGCCAGACCATGCGGGAAGGCGGTGGAGACAGCGGCTACGGGAATGCCGGTGTTTTCCAGCGCCTGCACAGCAGTGTGCACGAAGGTGTGATAGACGCAGACGGCGCCGGGCAGGATGCGGCGGTTGCCCATGCCCAGTTGCTCGAGAATGTCCCGGCGGATGGGGTTACGGGCTTTGGCGCAGAGGCGCTCAACCCGGCCATCGGTATCGTCGGCATTGAGCGTTGTGAGGTCGATCATGGTGATCGCCTTGAGGAGCCAGGCGAGCTGGTAGTCCTTCTTGACCGTGCGGCGGGCGCCGATGGTGCCGGCGCGGCGCTCCAGCGCCGAGCGATTCATGCGGACGCGCTCGACCCAGTCGAGATCGAGCGGATAGCCCGGATTGCGCTTGTGCACCGGCTCGGCTGATTTGTTGTCGACGACCTTGAGACTCATAGTTCCTCCACCAGTGCGGGGATCAGTTTCTTGAGTTTTTCAGCCCCCTGAACAGCCATCAGCTTGGTGTGCTCATGGCTGATATTTTCGCTCGAAAGACCTGCGCCCATATTGGTTATGGACGAGCAGGCCCAGACCTTCATCCTCAGGAAACGCCCGAGAATGACTTCTGGTGCCGTGGACATGCCCACGGCATTGGCGCCTAAACGCATGACCATCTGGATTTCGGCCACCGTCTCGAAGCTGGGGCCGGAATACCAGAGATAGACCCCTTCCCCCAGCGCATAGTCGAAGCGCTGTGCCAATTCCGTTGCCTTGGCGCGCAGGTCGAGATCGTAGCAATTGACCATGTTGACAAAACGGCGGTCGGTCGGCTCGCCGATCAGCGGGTTCATCCCTGCATAATTGATGTGATCGGCAATCAGCATCAGGTCGCCGGGCTGGAAGCGCTGGTCGACCGAGCCGGCGGAATTGGTGAGCAGCAGTGTCTCGGCGCCCAGTTCGCTCAGCGCCTCCAGCGCCGGGCGCATCGCAGCGGCATTGCCGTGTTCGTAATAATGCTGGCGACCGGTGAGCACGGCGACGCGCTTGCCGCCCATCTGGCCGATCAGCAGGTCGCGGCCATGACCGGAGACGCCACCGCCCGGAAAGCCTTTCAGTTCCGAATAGGGAATGGTGATCTTTTCATCGAGCAAATCGCCAATGGCCGAATGGCCCGAGCCGAGCACGATGGCGGCGGCGATTGGCTCCTTGCCGGCGATCTTGCGGATGGTCCTGGCGGCTTTGGTCATGTCTACAAATGCTCCGGGCCAAAGCTGTGCGGCAGAAGCTGATCGAGCGTCTGCACCAGCGGGGTACCATCGACACCATGGGAGACAATTTCGACGCCTGGATCGGCAAACTCGCGAATGCGTTGCCGGCACCCGCCACAGGGCGTCACAGGCAAGATGCCCGGGCCGGTAACATAGATGCGGCGGATGCGCGTCCCGCCACCGGCCAGCATGGCGGCGATGGCACTCGGCTCGGCGCAATTGCCAACGGGATAGGCCGCGTTTTCGACATTGCAGCCCGCGTAAATCTTGCCGTCATCGGCCAGGATGGCGGCGCCGACCTGGAACTTCGAATAGGGCGCATAGGCCCTGGCGCGCACAGCCTCGGCGGCCTCGAACAGGGCCTTGTCGATCTCTTCGATTGTCATGTTGCCGCCACAGCCAGGCCCGAAGGCCTAGCGCTCCTTGGTGTAAGGCACGCCGATAGCCTTGGGGGCGACGGCGCGGCCGATGAAACCGGCAAGCAGCACAACGGTCAGGATATAGGGCAGCGCCTGGATGGCCTGCACCGGAACCTCGCCGATGATCGGGAAAACCTGGCCCTGGATGCGGAACTGCACAGCATCAAGGAAACCGAACATCAGGCACACCAGCAGCGCTGGCCCCGGCCGCCACTTGGCAAAGATCAACGCCGCCAGCGCGATATAGCCGCGCCCGGCAGACATGTTGTTATTGAACCCTGCCGACTGGGCGATCGAAAGATAGGCGCCGCCAATGCCGACCAGCACCGCGGTGATGATCAGCGCCTGATAGCGCAGGCGCGTCACCGAAATGCCGGCCGTGTCGATGGCCTTGGGGTTTTCGCCCACGGCACGCAGACGCAGGCCAAAGCGGCTGCGGAACAGCACCCAGGCGGTCACCGGCACGGCGATGAAGGCGACATAGGTGATGATGTTGTGGCCCGAAATCAGTTCGCCATAGATCTGGCCCAGAACCGGGACATCGCGCAGCTCTTCGGCAAATGGCAAGGTGATGGGGTTGAACCGCTGGTCGCCCGAAAGCTGGGGCGTATAGCCGCCGCGCCGGAACCAGGACTGGCCCAGGAATGTGGTGAGACCGGCAGCGAGGAAGTTGAGCGCCACGCCCGAAATGGTCTGGTTGCCCTTGAAGTTGATCGAGGCGAGGCCATGAATGCCGGAGAAGACCAGCGCAGCGCCAATGCCCGCCATCAGGCCAAGCCAGGCCGAACCGGTGACGGCCGACATGGCCGCAGCGGCAAAGGCGCCGGCCAGGAGCTTGCCTTCAAGACCAATATCGATGATGCCCGAGCGCTCCGAATACAGACCGGCCAGGGACGCCAGGATCAGCGGCACCGCCAGACGTACGGTGGAATCCAGGATCAGGGTGATGTCGACGAGGATCTGGTCCATCACTTGTCTCCCGCCGGTGCGTCAGGTTGGAAGAACATCCGCGAGAGCGGGCCGCGCATCATATCGCCCATGGCTCCGGTGAACAGAATGACCAGCGCCTGGATGGTGACGATCATTTCGCGGGTGATGCCGGGCATCTGGAAGGCCAGTTCCTGACCGCCCTGATAGAGCATGCCGAACAGCAGCGCCGACAGGCCAACGCCGATGGGATGGCCTTTGCCCATGAAGGCCACGGCAATACCCACAAAACCGGCACCATTGACGAAGTTGAGAATGAGACGGCCCTGCACACCGCCGACATTGTTGACCGCAACCATGGCCGCGAAGGCCCCAGCCAGGGCCATGATGACCATGATGGTCTTCTGGGTCGAGATACCGGCATAGCGGGCCGCCACCGGGTTATTACCCACGGTACGCACCTTGTAACCGAACTTGGTGCGCCAGATCAGCCAATAGACAAGGAACAGAGCCCCGATAGCCAGGAAGAAGGTGAGATTGACCGGCGAATTCTTGAACAGCTCGATGAAGCTGCGAAGCTGCGGCACGCGCGTTATGGCGTCGAGCGGCGCGCTTTCATCGGAATTGACGCCTTCGGGCTTCAATATGCGGCTGATGATATAGCCCATCATCGAGACGGCGATGAAGTTGAACATGATGGTGGTGATCACCACATGGCTGCCGCGCTTGGCCTGCAGATAGCCCGGCACAAAGGCCCACGCGGCGCCAAACAGCGCCCCGCAGATGATCATCAGCGGGAAAACCAGGGCCCAGTGCATGCCATTGAGCGCCAGCCCGATGAGGATGACGCCCAACCCCCCGACATAGGCCTGACCTTCGGGCCCGATATTGAACAGGCCCGCGTGATAGGCGAGCGAGACGGCGAGGCCGGCGAAGATGAAGTCGGTGGTGTAGTAGAGCGTATAGCCGAAGCCCGAACCGTAGCCGAAGGCCCCGTAGAGCATGATGCCGACGGCCTGCAGCGGGTTCTGCCCGACCGATAGCACGATCAGCCCACCGATCAGAAAGGCAAGGGCGACGTTGAGAAACGGCAGAAGTACGACATCGGCCCAGCGTGGCAATGGGGTCATCAGTTGGTATCCCTGCCGGAATTGTCTTTGGGGCTCATTTCCACCAGCGTCTGGTCTGTGGGCGTTTCATGCTCGGACAGGGTCCCCGGTTCGGTGACCACATTGTCGGCGTGCGAACCTGTCATGCGCAGGCCCAGTTCAGTTTCGTCGGCCGTCGCCGGATCGGCTTCACCCACGATCTGCCCATCGAAAATCACCAGGATGCGGTCCGAGAGCGAGCGGATTTCGTCCAGTTCCACCGAGACGAGCAGGATTGCCTTGCCGGCATCGCGCATCTTGATGATCTGGTTGTGGATGAACTCGATGGCGCCGATATCGACGCCGCGCGTTGGCTGGCCGACGACCAGCACTTCAGGGTCGCGCTCCATCTCGCGGGCCAGGACCAGCTTTTGCTGATTGCCGCCGGAGAAATTGGCGGTCTTGAGGTCGAGGTCAGCAGGGCGGACATCGAACTTCTTCATGTATTCCCGAGCGGCGTCGCGTGCAGCGGAAATGTCCAGGGCCGGTCCTTGGCCATAACTGTCCTGATAGCCCAGAATGGCGTTTTCCCAGGCGTTGAACTTGGTGACCAGCCCCATGCGCAGGCGGTCCTCGGGCACATGGGCAAGCCCGGCGCTCCGCGCCCGGTCCGCGCCATCATCGCCGCTGATTTTTAGGGCATTGCCGTGGACGCGAATGGTGCCCGATTTCTGGTCACGCATGCCGGAGATGGATTCGAGCAGTTCTGACTGCCCATTGCCCGCCACGCCAGCAATGCCGACGATCTCGCCGGCGCGGACCTGGAAATTGACACCCTTGACGCGCGGCGTGCCGAAATCGTCGGTGACGACCAGGTTCTCGACTTCAAGCAGCACCTTGCCGGGGTTGGCGGTGCCCTTCTCCACGCGCAGCAGCACGCGGCGGCCGACCATGAGTTCGGCCAAATGCTCGGGACTGGTTTCGGCGGTTTCAAGCGTTGCCACCATCTCGCCCTGACGCATGACCGAAACTTCGTCGGTGATCGCCATGATCTCGCGCAGCTTGTGGGTGATCAGGATGATGGTTTTGCCTTCCGCCCGGAGCTTGCCCAGAATGCGGAAGAGATGGTCGGCCTCGGCCGGCGTCAACACGCCGGTGGGCTCGTCCAGAATGAGGGTTTCGGCGCCGCGATAGAGCGCCTTGAGGATCTCCACGCGCTGCTGCTGGCCCACGGAAAGATTGCCCACGATCGCGTCGGGGTCGATATCGAGCCCATAGTCCCGGGCCAGTTCCTTGAGGTGGCCGCGCGCGCGGTTCAGCGTCGGCGTCAGCAGGGCAGAATCCTCGGCGCCCAGGACAACGTTTTCCAGCACCGTGAAATTGTCGACCAGCATGAAGTGCTGGTGCACCATGCCGATGCCCAAGGCGAGCGCATGGCGGCTGTCGGTAATTTTGTGCGCAACGCCATCAACATGAATGGTGCCGCTGTCGGCGGTGTAGAAGCCGTAAAGGATCGACATCAGCGTCGATTTACCGGCCCCGTTTTCTCCCACAATGCCATGCACCGTGCCGCGCTTGACGGCGAGGTGAATGTCTTTGTTGGCGTGAACCGGACCGAAATGCTTGTTGATGCCGACAAGCTCGATAGCGAGCGCAGAGGCAGCGGTCCCGGAGGACCGCTGCTCGTTTGTCGGGTTAAGACCTGTCATTGCAGTCTCACCCTTTTCGTTTCAAGCCTTACAGGGCGTCGCAGTTCTTGTCGGTGCGGTAGTCGTGCACAGTGACGGCGCCCGAGATGATGTCGGCAGAGGCCTGCTCGACAGCAGCCATCATTTCATCAGTGATGAGATCGGCATTGTGCTCGTCAAAGGCAGCGCCAACGCCGTCTTCAGCCAGACCCAGCACGATCAGGCCGGGCTCCCAAGTGCCATCCTCTACGCCCTTCATGGCGTTGTAGGTGGCCACATCGACGCGCTTGATCATCGAGGTCAGGACCGAACCGGGATGCAGATGGTTCTGGTTGGAGTCCACGCCGATGCCATACTTGCCGGCGTCGGCAGCAGCCTGCAGCACGCCTGCACCAGCACCGCCGGCAACCTGGAAGATCACGTCCACGCCCTGATCGAGCTGGGACTTGGCAACTTCGGTCGCCTTGACCGGGTCGTTGAAGGCATCAAAGCCGGTACCGACATAGGTCTCGAGCACTTCGATATCGGGGTTCACCGACTTGGCGCCCTGCGCATAGCCACAGGCAAATGCCTCGAGCAGGTCGAAATTGAAGGCCGGCACGACGCCGATCTTGCCGCTTTCCGACTTCATCGCTGCCAGCACGCCGACCAGGTAGGAACCTTCCTGCTCCTTGAAGACCACGGACTGGACGTTTGGCAGGTCAACGACGGTGTCGATGATGGTGAACTTGGTATCGGGGAATTCCGGCGCCACGGCGCGCAGCGCAGTTTCCCAGGAGAAGCCAGGCAGCACGATCGGGTTGTTGCCGCGCGAGGCGAACTGGCGAACGGCCTGCTCGCGCATGGCGTCGCCCGAGATTTCCAGATCCTGGTAGGCTCCGCCTTCCTCGCGGAAGCGCTCGGCGCCGGTGTAGGCCGCCTCGTTGAACGATTTGTCGAACTTGCCGCCACCGTCATAGACGAGCGCGCCATCGGCCAAAGCAGCACCGGCCATCACTGCGCTCAGTGCAACACCGCTCGCAACGGCCTTGGTAAAGGTCGAAATTTTCATTGAATCATGTCTCCCTGTCTCGCACCAGCACCGGAACCTGAGTCCGTAGGTCAATCTGCGTGCGCTAACAGCGGATAAAATCGTGCAATGGCCTCTGCCGCAAGAGGGAAGGCGCTAATTTTTCCCATTTGGTCAAAAATGGTTGAGAGAGCTCGACTCCGGCCGCGTTTTGCGGGTGCCGCTAGAGGCGCGCCAAGAGCGCCTGAAAGAGCTGGCCCAGATCGACATCGGCGAACAGGCTTACCAGAACGGCGGTGGCGGCGATGATATAAAGGGCGATGCTGTCGCGGGCGTCGGAGGACATGGTGGGATTTGAAACAAATTGCGTTGAACCAGATCCTCTCTACCCTATCGGCCGCGGCGAAATCATGGCCGAGTTGCGGCCGATTGCGGCATGGTTAAGCAAAGATTTAGCCAACCGGATCAGGGCGGGCCAAGCGGCTCGATGGCGACACCCATGGCGGCCGCAAAGCGCTCAAAGAAGCCATCGATGATCTTCTGCGCCGAACTGCCGATCACCGCCTTGCCCAGCTTCATGATTTGTCCGGAGGCGCCACCCTTGGCCGTGAAGGAAAGCAGCGTCTGCTCGCCATCATCGGCCAGCTCGATATCGGCGGTGCCTTCTGCCAGACCCAACAGGCCACCCCTGCCCTTGCCTGCGAGCGTGTAACTGGCAGCGGGCACGACACTGGTCAGCATCAGATCGCCTTTGAAAACGGGCTTGACCACGCCCAGATTGACAGTGATCGCCAGATCGAGCGTTTCCGGGCCCGTCCAGCCGATATGGCTGCAACCAGGAATGGCGGCCTTGAGCATTTCGGGATTGTTCAGAGCCGCCCAGACAGCCATGCGGCTCGCCGCGATACGATAGCGCCCGCCAAAATCCATCAGGCCGATTGCTCCCTTGCGCCAGGGGCGGAAACAAAACTGTCGCGCTTTGTGCTCATGGTGTTGTTCCCAAATCTTTACGTGCGGCTTTTTCGCACCAATATGGTCTAAATAGTTGCCGCGACCTGTACTTGCAATTGTCAGGCGGGCCGGCAGACGCAATCTAGGGCCAGTGGCAGCTTCGCCAGATGGGCCTATAGTTTTCGAGGGAGCCAGGGATGACCGACCAAGTGACCACAGCCACACCGAGCGCTGCAGCCAATGTTTCGGTATTGGCAGAAAAGCCGCTGCAGTATCTGGACAAGGCGGTCAATGCGATCCGCGATCTGGGCATCTGGCCGGAAAATCAGGCCGAGGCGCCAATTACCGGTCTTCTGGCACAGATCACCGAGTTGGACGAAACCCGCGTGATCCTCATCGGCCGCACTCTTTCGCAGGCCAGCGCCTTTAATGAAGTGGTGCGCGAGCAGGTCGCCGCGATGAAAATTGGCGAACGCTATGAGGACATCACCAAGGGCTTCGATTCCATCCGGGACGATGCCAAGGGCATGGTCGATCAGCTCGAAGACAACAAGATCGACCTGTTCGAGCGGGCGTCCAATGTGTGGATGAAAGTCAGCCGGGGCGATATCGCCACGCGCTTTAACAAGATCCGCGACACCTATCTCGAAGTCACCGCCGACACCAAGGACCAGATCGACCGCGAACATACCATTCTCGAGGCCTATCGCGATTTCCGCGGCGCGCTGAAACAGTCCGAAGTGATGGCGCTCGAAGTGCTGCAGACCGCCGAGGCGCGCCTCAAGGAAAAGAAGGACATTCTGCAAAAGGCCGCCGACGAGCTGGCCACCTATGCCGGCGACGTACCGGCCGACCGGGCGCGGCTGGAAATGGCCCGCGACGAACGCCTGCGCGAAATGCAGAACGAAGAAAAGCGCTACCAGATCGCCAAGGACCTCTCGGACAATCTGACCATTTCCTACAACACCTCGGAAGTGGTGATGGCGCGGCTGATGCAGACGACCAATGCCAAGGAACGCGTCTATCAGCAGTCGATCTCGTTCTTTTCGACCAACGAAACCGTTCTGACTGCGCTTTCGGCCTCGTTCACCGGCATGTTCGGCCTGCACGAATCGACCGAGACGCTGAACGCGATGAAGGAAGGGATGAGCAAGTCGCTCGAAACCCTGTCCGAGATCGGCGACAAGGTGCAGGAAGAGGCGATCAAGGCTGGCTATGGCCCGACGGTGCGCGCCGATGCGGTCAAGAAGCTGGTCGATAGCGTGGTCAACTTCCAGGAAAAGAGCCGCACCATCATCAATGAGATGCGGGTGGCCTCGACCAAGAATTCGGCGGAGATCCGCGACGCGGTCGAAGACGGCAAGAAGCGTCTGGCGACATTGGCGACCGAGGGCAACGCCCTCTTGCTCGAAACCAAGAGTTGAGGCGGGCGGGTTGCTGGCAAAGGCATTGCATTGAGTAAGGCACTGCATGAGTAACGCGACGGCAAAACCCGCGGCCCCGCTGGACGAGGTCATGCTGGCCATGGATGTGGTCGACACCTTGCGTCACCAGCAGAATCTGGTGACGCGGGAACTCGACGGGATCACCCGTGAGCGGCAACTCATCGAGAAACTGCGCGAGGTCTATCACCAGCAGGGCATCGAGGTGCCCGACCATATCCTTAAGGAAGGGGTTTCGGCGCTGGCCGAAAGCCGCTTTGCCTACGAGCCCCCTGCCCCGGGCCTGGGCACCACGCTGGCGCGGCTCTATGTCAGCCGCAAGCAATGGGGTCGACCGCTCTTGGCCGTTCTGGGCATCCTGCTGGTGGCGGGCATCGGCTATTTCGGCATCTGGCAACCGTACCAGCGCGGTCAGGCTGAACAGGCGCAAATCGAACTGAGCCAGGGCCTTCCGGCCAAAATGGATGCGCTTTACCAGACCATCTTCGAAGAGACCAAGGTGCAACAGGCCGTGACCGAAGCCGAAGCGCTGGTCGCGCGTGGCAAGGCCTTTGCGGCTGAGGGCAATCGCGCCGGGGCGGAGCGCGCGGTGGAACAGTTGGAGGCCCTGCGCGATCAGTTGCGGCTCGAATATACCTTGCGTGTGGTCAATCGCGAGGGCGTGCAATCTGGTTTCTGGACGTTCCCCGAAATCAACACCGAAGCGACCAATTACTATGTCGTGGTCGAGGCGCTGGACCCCGATGGCAATGCGTTGACCCTGCCGATCCTCAACGAAGAGAATGGCGAGACCGAAGCGGTCAATATCTGGGGCGTTCGTGTCCCGGAAAGCGTTTATGATGCGGTGGCCGCCGACAAGCGCGATGACGGGATCATTCAATCCAACATCATGGGCCGCAAGTCCGATGGTTTCCTCGACGTTGAATATGCCGTGCCAGTCTTGGGCGGCGCGGTGACCAGGTGGTAGGCCAATGAGCATTCGCGGACCACAGGCCCTGGCCAGTCTCGAAGAAGCCATGCGCGATATTCGGCGCGAAGAGGACGAATTGTCCAAGCGCGTCTCGCGCGCCGCAGAGCGGGCCAGCAAGATCCGCGAGCATGAAGCGGAACTGTTCCGCCAGCTCGCGCGCCTCCGGCTTGACCCGGCCGTGCAGACGGAAATGGACGGACGCATTTCGGCCGCCGAAGCAAAGGCGCGGGACACGCTCAAGGCGCATTCGAAAGATGTCGGCAAGGCCGAGAAAACCATCAGTGGCCTCGATGCCCGACGCGCGGAACTGACCGATCAACGGGCGGCCGCGATTGCCGTGCTTGAGGAGCAACAGGCCCAGCTCGCAGCCCTGACCGCGGCGCAGGCCAGCAAGCTTGCTGCCGACCCTGCCTATGCGGCCAAGCGGGCGCAAACCGAGGAACTGGACCAGATTGCCGAGCAATCCCTGCGCAAGACGGAGCAGGCTGAGGCCGATCGCGAAGAAAAGGGCCGCCCCTACCGGGAAGACCCACTGTTCATGTATCTCTGGCAGGCCGGTTACGGCACCTCCAACTACAAGGCCAGCAATCTGGTCCGCTATTTCGATGGCATGGTGGCCAATCTGGTCGGCTTCGCCAAGGCGCGGCCAAACTATGCCATGCTCAATGAAATTCCCTTGCGCTTGCGCGAGCATGCCGAGCGGCAGGAAGCCAATGTGAGCGCCGCCGAGGCCGAACTGGCCCAGATGGAAATCGCGGTGGTGGATGCGGCTGGCGGCAAGCCGATGCGCCAGGCTATTGCCGCCGGGCTAGCGAGCATCGAAGCGCTGGACGCCGAGATTGCGCGGATCGAAGACGAGCGCGATGCGGCGGCTGAGACCTTGCGCGTATTGGCCGAGGGCAAGGACCCGGCCTTTGAGAGCGCGGCAGCCGATCTGGCGGCAGCGCTGGGGCGCGAAGATATCCGTACCCTGCTTGCCGAAGCGCGCCAGACCAGCACCGGTCAGGACGACACGCTGGTGGCGCAGATCGATGAAGCCCGCGCCCGGCTGCGCGAGGAGGAAGAGGAGAGCCGCGAACAGCGCGAACGGCTCAAGACCCTCGCCGCGCGCCGCCGCGAGCTCGAAGATATTCAATGGGAATTCAAGAAGCAGCGCTTTGACGACCCCGGTTCCAGCTTCAAGGAAGACCGCCTGGTGGGCGATCTGCTCAACGACTTCCTGCGCGGCGGCATTTCGGCCGCTAGCTATTGGGACCAGTGGCGCAAAAGCCAGAACTGGGCGCCGGGCAGCGAGTGGGGCGCGGGCTATAAAAGCACGCGCAGTTCGCAGAACAAACGCAATTCCGGACCGTGGCCTCCCAGCGGCGGCGGGTTCCAGTGGCCTGAGAGCAGCATTGGCAGCTCAGGCAGCAACAAGAGCAAGACATCACGCGGTGGTTTCGGCGGTGGCTTTGGTGGCGGCTGGAGCAGTGGTTCTTCCGGCGGCGGGTTCTCGCGGCCCCGCACGGGCGCGTCAGGCTCGCGCAAGCATGGCGGGTTCAAGACCGGCGGGGGTTTTTAAGGGGACGGCGAAACCCAATGCCTGGGTTGAGGCGGAAACGGCCAGGCGTTTGTTCGGCTGTCGCCACGCCTAACTTGCAAGTGCGATCTGGTGGATTGAGACGCGGTTGCGTCCCGATCCTTTCGCCAAATAGAGCGCTTGATCTGCTCGCTTGAAGGTTTCAGTGAACGCTTCGCCCCCTTCATAGCAGGCTAATCCAATGGACGCAGTAACCTGCTGTGGCCCGTCTACGTGTCCAAAGCCGAGGTCTTCTATCGCGCAGCGTATGTGCTCTGCGCAGCTTGCTGCAGCTGCGCTCTGCCTGCCTTTGAGCAGCACGAGAAATTCCTCCCCACCGTAGCGGCCGCAGAAGTCGCGTTCTCCGATCGTGGACTGGATGACACTGGCGACATCCTTGAGAACAATGTCCCCCGTTACGTGCCCAAACGTGTCGTTGATCACCTTGAACCGATCAATGTCGACCAACAGAATGGAAAAGCTTTCTCCCACCTGTTGCGCATAGGTCTCCTCGCGCGCGAGGGTCTCCCAGACATAGCGCCGGTTGTATAGTCCCGTCAGGGAGTCGCGACGAGCAAGCTCGGTAACTGCAGCATTGGCATCCTCGAGGTTCGCCAATGCGCGCCGGCGTGCACCATCGATCATGAGCACGAACAGGAAGATCGAGATGATCATTCCCGCCAGGCTCATAGCATAGAGGTGAGGGGGCAAGGGGGACGGCGAGGCACCATCCGTCAGACCTGATAGAACTGCGATAAACACGAGAACGAGTGCCAGCCACATAATGCCTGCTCGCTTGCTGCCAAGCAGGACGCCGACTACTGGGAAAGTGGCCATCCAAAAGGTGGTGGGAGACGCAACATTGCCAAAATAGTATCCGCAGTAAACCAGGTAGCAGAAGAATGAAAATAGGAAGTAATCTCTAGCCAATGCGAGATTTCTGCTCACCCTATACACGAAGAGCGCCGACAGCATAACTATGCTGGACACAATCAGTGCGATTGACAGCTCTGCAATGCCGACAACTGCATAATAAAGGGCAAACGATGGGCCGATGATAACGGCAATACCCACCAAGCTGATGAGTTTTTGTATGTCTGGCTCAGCACTTGGATCGCCGGTGCCGGTTTTGCCGAGCAGATAGGCAAGCAGTCTGGAGCGCAGGGCTTGCAGATAATCAGCTGGTGAACGGGCAAATTTCGGCATCAGGACCATCCGAGAACACCATGGACGATACCGGGGCTTTCTTACTAAACGCTGATCCCTCGCTTGAAAATGCGATGGTCCTGGCTTTGTCTGCGGGTTAGTGCGATGCGCTGTTGCGGTGGGCCCATTGTTTTAGTCTCGGGCACGGCTGCGCTTCTGCCGGGGAAGAACACCCTCAATTCGCGGTCGGCTGCGCCATCAGTTCCCAGACATTGCCTTCGCTGTCCTCGAAATAGGCCGAATAGCCCCATTCGGACTGGGTGCCGGGGGTGATGACCGCCCCGCCCGCGACCAGCACGCGTTCGAGGATGTCGTCGACCGCCTCGGGGCTCTCTGCGCGATGAGACAGCACAAAGCCGGGTGTTCCATCGAGGCTTTCCGGCTTGCCGGCGGTCTGGGCGATCTGTTCGCGCGGAAACAGCACGAAAGAAAACTTATCGTCGAAGAAAAAGGCGACATGATCCTCACCCGCACCGATCTGATCGTCGGAAATATCGAACAGGGCGCGGTAGAAGGTGAAGGCGCGTTCCAGATCGTCGACGCCGATGGTGATTATGGAAATTTCGGGCTTCATGGGTCAGGCCTTGTCTGCGCCGGTGGAAAACAGGGCTTCGAACTGGCCGTCCTCGATGCGTGAGGCGGCGATCACGGCCTGGGTGCGGCTGTCGACATCGAGCTTTTGCAGGATGGCCGAAACATGCGCCTTGACCGTGGCTTCGGAAATCGAGAGCTCGTAGGCGATCTGCTTGTTCATCAGCCCGTCGCTGAGCATCATCAGCACCCGCACCTGCTGCGGGGTCAGGGTGGCCAGCCGTTTCATCAAGGCGGTCTGTTCATCCTCACCCCCCAGGGTGGTGCCAGAAGGCACGAAGACTTCGCCCGACAGCACCGTCTCGATGGCCCGGCGGATTTCGGTCGGCCCTTCAGATTTGTGCAGATAGCCCGCAGCACCCAGCTCGAAAGCGCGGCGGACCACCGTGGCGTCCTCGACCGCAGAAATGATCATCACCGGGATATCGGGATATTGCGCCCGCAGCAGCAGAAGCCCGGAAAATCCCCGCACGCCGGGCATGTTGAGATCGAGCAGGACCAGGTCGCAATCGCGGTCGGTATCGAGTGCTGCGCTCAGGCTGTTGAGGTCACCGGCCTCTTCTACGCTCACCGTGGCATCGCCGCCCGCCAGGGTCTGGCGCAGGGCCGCCCGGAACAGGGGGTGATCGTCAACGATGATAATACGGCGGCGCGTCATGAAGCTAACCTGTCCCTGAACCTGTGAACCCTGCCTGAATCGCATGGATTCCCGGCATCTGTCCTTGCATATTGCGACAATGCTTAACGGGTTCTTTACCATGTTTTCCCAAGAGTGAGGGTTATACCTTCGTGTTGAATCGCGAGGGGTCCGTCTATTGTGACGAAGGACCTGATATGCCGCGCGCCCACACTCTTCCGGACTATGCCGACCCGGCACGCGATCCCAATACGGGTGAATGGCAGGCTTTGCGTGGTGAATTGGTGGCTCTGCTGGACAAGGTTGAGAGCCATTATGGCCAGGTGGAGGACGAACAGCCCGCGCCGCCCGCCAGCGCCCTGGCGCAGCGCGTGCGCAATCTGCGCAATCAGGTTGTCGGGTCCGAGACCAATTCGCGCCACCGCGAGGCCCTGCGCACCGTGAAGCGGGCGGTCGACCGGTTCTCCGATCGGGACATGGCGCAGGACGGGCCCGGCATGCCCGACGAGCTGACTGCCGCCATTGCCGAAATCCGGAGCCGCCAGGGTGCGGCCCCGACGCCCATGCCGATGCGGCGCGCCAGCGACCTGCCCGAATTGCGCGAGCTGGGCGCCCTCGTGGGCGGCATGAGCCAGAGGCTGGAGCGGCTGGAAGGCGAGCTCAAGACCCAGCGCTCAAGCGCCAGCCATGTGCGCGAAGTCGCCGGTCAGGTCGAGCAATTGACCCAAGTGGTGGAACTGCTGGCGGGCGCGGTGGGTGAAACGGGCCAGGTCAAGCGGCTCGAAGCACAGATTGCCGCGCTTGGCGCGATGATCGAGGAAGGTCCGCGCAACGACCTTTCCACTCTCAATGCGCGGCTGGACGATGTATCCACCACGGTGGGCAAGCTGGCCGAATTGCAGGCCCAGCAGATGGAGCGGGAAATTGCGCGCGACCAGCGCCGCAACGCCCAATCTGATCCTGCCGAGACGCTGGCTCCGGCCATGCGCTCCATCGAAGACGGTGTGCGCAATGTCTACGACCGGATCGACGCCATCGAGCAGACCGTTTCGCTGTCCTCGGCCGACTTCGAGAAGCTGACAAGCGAAATGGCGGCCTTCACCCAGGCGATGCAGACCAAGGGCGACGCCCCCGATGCCCTGGCCGGACAGCTCGATGCCCTGATGGCACGGCTGGACGGTATCGATGCCCGCAACGAGCAGGTCGATGCGCTGCGGGCCGACATGGCCGCCCTGCGCCAGGCCGTCCTGGATGGCATGGAACCTCGTTTCAGCCAGATCGAAAACAAGCTGGAAATCCTCAGTGACAGGATCGTCCCGGTCAATACCAAGGCGGTGGAGGACCAGCTCAAGCTGCTGATGAACCGCATGGACGAGGCAGGCGCGCAGCTCGACGTGCTGGCACGCCAGAAGGACGCCGGGGAGCGCCCGGACTTTGAATCGTTGGCTACCATGGTGGCGGAACGCACAAGCGAAGCGGTGAGCCGCAAGGCACCTGCACCGGTCGCCATGTTCGGGCCGGAGAGCCTCAAAAGCATCGAAGATCGCCTTGCCGGGTTGATCAAATCGGCTGGTAAGACGCCCGATTACGAACAATTGGCGGACCTGGTTGCGACACGCGCCACCGAGGCCATGAGCAAGGTGCCGGCAGCAAAGTCCGACGACATGGATGCGCTGGAAAAGCGTATGGCGGCCCTGCTCAACACGGCCGGCCAGGAAACGGCGGAGCGGCTGGCACGCCTTGAGGCCGTGCTCAGCAAAAAGACGGATACGGCGGTTGCCGCCCCGGCGCCTGCCCCTGCCCCGCAAACCAAAGCGTCGCCCGCGTCACAAACAGCGGCGCCGCGGCCAGCTGCAGCGCAGCCCCCCGCGGCGCGCAGTCAGTTCGACGAAATCCTGGAGGCTTCCGAGCCGGAAAACGACAGGCTGGACAGCATTCTGGCGAGCCTGGCGAGCGATCGGCGGGACGCCATGCCGGAGAACCCGGCGGACGAGAAGCCGCTGATCGACAAGGGTTTTGGCGACAAATCGCCAGTGCGCCAAGCGCTGAGCCGGGAAGCCAGCCGGGCATCGGCACCGATGGCGGCGCCCGCTGCCCCAAAAGCGCCGTCCGAGCCAGCCGCCTTTGACCCCAGCCGCGCCGAACGACCACCCCGGCCGCGCTCGAGCTTTGCCGAACTGGACGCAGACCCCTTTGCGCCAGCCGCCCGGCCCAGCGAGGTCAAGCCCGAGGAACCCCGCGCGGTGACCTCGAACACCAGCACCTTTGTCGCAGCGGCCCGCAGGGCCCAGCGCGCCAAGCAGGACGAGACGCCAACCGACAGCACGAGCAATTCCATTATCGGGCGGGCCCTGGCACGGGTCCGCTCAAAGCGGGATAGCAATCCGACTGAGCCGGCTGCGCCCAAGCCAGAGGTCCCGGCGCAACCGATCGCTGCAGAGCCGCCAAAGCCTGTTGAGCGGAAGCGACCAAAGCGCGCCAAGAAGGGTGGGGCCGACGAGACCGGCGCGCCGGTCCTGCCAGAGGCGAATGCTGATAAGCGGCCCGATTTCCTGACGCGCTATCGCCGTCCCTTGCTGCTGGCCGCCACGCTGACTGCCGTTTCCCTGCTCACGCTCAATCTGGTGTTGCAGCGGATGGGCCCGGCTTCGCCCAGCCCCTCAGCGGCGGTTTCAACGCCGGACGCACCGGCCGCGGCTTCGCCGGAGGGATCGGACGACGTTTCGAGCATTATCCCGCCGCGGGTGATCGACCTGGTGGATACAACTGCGACGGGCTCGATCAATCCGGGCGAGCCCATGAGCTTTTCGCGCGATAACAAGATCGCGCCGGCAACGCCGATGCCGCCCACGCTGATGGCGGACGGCGGACGTATCGCGCTGGCCACGACCAGTCCGAAACCGGACGCGCCGGAAGTAACCGGCTCAATCGGGCCGGCAGCCGAGGTCTCTGGGGCCGCCGCAGACATGTTCGATCTGCCGCCTGAGGCGATCGGACCGCTGGAACTGCGACAGGCAGCGGCCAATGGCAATGCCAAGGCGCAATTCGAAGTCGCGGCAATCCTTGGCGAGGGCCGTGCCGTGGAGAAAGACCTGGAAGCTTCAGCGCTCTGGTATCAACGCTCGGCGGCGCAGGGCTTCGTGCCCGCACAGTATCGCCTTGGCAATCTCTATGAGATGGGCAATGGCGTGGAAAAGGACCTGGAGCAGGCGAGGCTATGGTACCAGCGCAGCGCCGAGGCGGGCAATCGCATGGCGATGCACAATCTGGCGGCGCTCTATGCCGGCGGCGCACTTGGTGACCAGCAGTTTGAACTGGCCGCGGAATGGTTCGACCAGGCCGCCAATCGCGGGATGACCGACAGCCAGTTCAATCTGGGCATGCTTTATGCGCGTGGCCTGGGGGTCGAGCAGGATTTCGAGCAATCCTACAAGTGGTTCTCGTTGGCTGCCCTCAGCGGCGACCGGGACGCTTCGAAAGCCCGCGAGGACATTGCCAAGTCGCTCACGGCTGAAGCTGTGAGCAGGATTGGTGCCGAGGTAAACGCCTGGACCATGGAGCAGGTTGACCTGGCAGCCAATTTTGCGCCAATCGGCACCTGGAGCGACGCGTTCGACCCCGGCGAGGCCATCGGCAATGCTGAGGTTATCGCCAAGGTGCAGCAGGCCCTGACCAAGCTGGGCTTCGAGGTCGGCACGGCTGACGGCGTCATCGGTCCCAAGACACGCGATGCCATCCGCGCCTTCGAGCGGGCTACGGGTATGAGCGAAACTGGCGACATAAACCCGCGTTTGCTGGCCGTGCTGGGCAGTCAGCCCGTCTAGAACAGCGACTCCATTTGACAGCGTCATGGCCCGGACGTAAGCCCGGGACATTATAGTTTCGCCCGACGCGTCCGGGCCTTACCACTTGTTGACGGACCGTCCTGTAGGATGGCCCGTAACACCTATTACGGGACCCTGGTCTTGCAGATCTATCTGCCGATCGCCGAGCTTTCCGTGAACCTCTTCTTTCTCGTGGGGATCGGAGGGGCGGTCGGATTTTTGTCCGGCCTGTTCGGCGTGGGAGGTGGCTTTCTGCTCACCCCACTCCTGATCTTCTCGGGCGTTCCCACCGCGGTAGCGGTCGCGTCTGTGACCGGGCAGGTGGTCGCCGCCTCCACCTCGGGCGCACTCAGTCACTACCGGCGCGGTGGCGTTGACCTGCATCTGGCCATGTATCTGGTGCTCTCGGGCATATTGGGGGCCTTTGGCGGGGTAGCCGCCTTTGACCTGTTGCGCCAGGCCGGTCAGCTCGATCTGATCATTTCGCTGGGCTTCCTGGTTCTGCTGGGCTTTGTCGGCATTCTGATGCTGCAGGAATCTGTGCGCGCGCTGCTCAAGCGGCGCCAGGGTGTGGTGGTGCGTGAGCGCCAGGCCAACCAACACAGCTGGATCCACGGCCTGCCCTGGCGCGTGCGATTCAAGAAGAGCCGGCTCTACATCAGCGTGCTGCCGGTGCTGCTGATCGGATTGTTCATCGGCTTTGTCGGTTCGTTGCTGGGCATTGGCGGCGGGTTCATCATGGTGCCCGCGCTCGTCTATCTGCTGCGGGTGCCGGGTTCGGTGGTCATCGGCACGTCCCTGGCGCAGGTGGTGGCGATGATGGCTGCAACCACGGTGCTGCATGCCGTGCAGAGCCAGAGCGTCGATATTCTCCTGGCGTTCTGCCTGATGGTCGGGGGTGTCGCTGGCGCGCAATTTGGGGCTGCGGCCGGCATGCATCTGCGCGGCGAGCAGTTGCGCGGCCTGCTGGCGCTGCTGGTGCTGGCGGTTGCCATCCGGTTCGGGCTATCGCTGGTACTGACCCCGGATGACATCTTCTCCATGGCCGTGACGAGCGTAGCGCGATGATCCGCTTGGTTCTCACATTGCTGGCAAGTCTGTGCCTGGCGCTGCCGGCGGCCGCAGAACGGCTGATATCGGGCCTCTCCACAGAGACGGTGCAGATCACCTCGGGCTTCGATGGCGAGAGGCTGACTTTCTACGGTACGGTGGCACCCGACGCCGGGGCCGAGCAACGCTTTGTCGAGGGCCCGTTTCATGTGGTCGTCGTCGTCCTCGGGCCGACCCAGGATCGCGTAGCGCGAAAAAAAACCAATAATTTCGGCATTTGGCTCAATACCGAGCAGGTGGAGTTCAAACGCTTTCCGAGTTATTTTCACGTGCTGTCCAGCGCCAGGCTGCGCGACATCACCGATGTCAACACGCTGACCACCAACTACATCTTGCCGGAGGCCCACGCCATTTCGCCCAACCCGGCGGGCTGGTGGCAGACCCTGACCTTTGGGCGCGAACTGATCCGGCTGATGAGCGAGCAGGGCCTGTTCGGCGTACAGGAAAACGGTGTGCAGTTCCTCTCCGAGGGCTTTTACCAGGCGCAGTTGACGCTGCCGAGCAATGCGCCGCCCGGTCCCTATATCGCCCAGACCTATGTGTTCAAGAATGGCGAAATCATTGCGCGCAAGTCGGATGGCTTTGCCGTGCGCAAGATCGATTTCGAGCGGTTCCTGGCGCTGTCAGCCACGCAATATCCGCTGCTCTATGGGCTCGCCTGCGTGGTGCTGGCGCTGTTCACCGGCTGGCTGGGCGGGGTGGTGTTCCGGCGCTAGCCGCCAACCAGGCGCTTGACCGGCACCGGATAGGTGCGGTCCCGCCCCAGCATGACGACTTCAAGCGCAGGCCAATGAAACAGTCCGACAAAGGCAGGCGAGAGGATGTTGAGCGCGCCGGTAGAGCTGCCATAGGCGGGCAGGATCAGCAGGCGGTTGTCGTGCACAAAGCAGGGCTTTCGTGTGGCGCGGCCATTGATGGCCAGGCGCGCTGCTGGATGCAGATGTCCAGCGATTAGGCCGGTGCGCCCCTTCTTTGGCTCATGACTGAATAGCAGGCCATCCATTTCGAGTTCGGGCAGGCAGGTGCCGCCAATGTCATGGGGCACCGGATCGTGGTTGCCCGAGAGCCAGATACAAGAAACCGCCTCAGTGATGGCGTCGAGCCGCATGCGATCACCAGGCGTCAGGAGCGAAGCGGAATCCGGACGATGGAAACTGTCGCCCAGAGAGAGAAGTTCACGCGCGCCGGTCCGTCGCAGATCGGACTCCAGCCGCTTCAGCGTCATCGCCGTGTCGTAAGGGGGCAGCATCTGGCCGCGCCGGGCAAAGCTGGCCATTTTCTCAAAATGGAGATCGGCGACCAGCAGCGTTTCGCGGGCGCGCCAGTAGAGGGCTCCGGAGGGGAGAGGCTCGAAATTATGGCCGGCAAAGCGTAGCACGGTCAGGTCCGGTTCAAGGGCGGCAAGAGCTGCGGTGTTCATAGCGTCGTTCGTATCCGGACTGGAAGGCCTTGAGATCGCGCCGTCAGCGACCGCCCATTGCCTCGCGGATCAACTCATCCGCCGCATCAGCCATAGCTGATTCCCTTGCCTCCCCGAAAATCGGTTCCTTGCCGATATCAAGCATGACCGGTACCGCCAGCGGGGAAATCTGGTGCAGGGGCTTGTGGACGATGTGGTGGCGGATGCGGGAGAGCATCTGCCCCAGGCGTTCTATATCGAGCAGGCCCCTTGCTGCGTCGTGGCGGGTGGCTTCGATCAGGATGTGGTCCGGCTCGTGCTGGTAGAGCACGTCGTAGATGATGTCCGAGCTCATGGTGATCTGCCGCCCGGTCTTTTCCTTGCCGGGATGACGGCGTTCGATTAGCCCGGCAATGATGGCGCAGTTGCGGAAGGTGCGCTTCATCAGCGCGCTTTCATCCAGCCAGGCCTCTAGGTCATCACCCAGCATGTCCTCGGAAAAGAGCTCGTCGAGGGAAAGCCGGTTGGTGCGGATCAGCGCGGATAGATCGCCCAGACCCCAGATGGCCAGCGCATATTCGGAGGCGACGAAACCCAAAGGCCGGGCCCGCATGCGTTCGAGCCGCCGGGTCAGCAACATGCCCAGGGTCTGGTGAGCGAGCCGGCCTTCAAAGGGGTAGCAGACCAGGAAATTATTGGTGCCACGCGGGAAGGTCTCGACCAGGAGGCTATCGCGCCGCGGCAGGACGGATAGATCGCGCTGCAGGCGCAGCCAATCGCTGACCTGATCGGGCAGCTTCTGCCATTCATCCGGGCTATCCATGATGCGGCGGACGCGCTCGGCCAGATAGGTCGAGAGCGGAAACCTACCGCCCATATAGGATGGAATCTTTGGGTCCTTGGAAAAGGCGCGGGAGACGAAGGCCTCGTTGTCCTTCATGCCCTCGAAGGCGACAATCTCGCCACCGAACATGAAGGTATCGGCCAGCGAAAGCGTGCCGAAGAAATATTCCTCCATTTCGCCCAGCACGCGCCCGCCTGCGCCAATAGGGCCTGTGGTGCGCCCCTGCTTCTGCCCGCGGGCACGGACAAGACGAACGCGGACCATGGGTTCTTCGATGATGGTGCCGATATTGAGCCGGTATTGTTGGGCCACCTGCGGATGGGAGAGGCGCCAAGTGCCGTCCGGGTTCTGCTTGAGACGGGCGTAGCGTTCATAGGCGCGCAGGGCGTAGCCGCCGGTGGCGACGAAATCGAGCACCTTGTCGAATTTTTCGCGGGTGAGGTCACGGTAGGGCCAGGCGCATGTGACTTCGGCATAGAGGTCGTCGGCCAGGAAGGGTCCGGCACAGGCCATGCCCAGGACATGCTGGGCCAGCACGTCATAACCGCCGGGCATCGGGTCTTCGCTGTCCTGATGGCCTTCCGCCACGGCTTCCACCGCCGCTTCGCATTCGAGCACTTCGAAGCGGTTGGAGGGCACCAGCAGCGCCTGTGACGGATCATCGAGCCGGTGGTTGGCGCGGCCGATGCGCTGCAGCATGCGCGAGGAGCCTTTTGGCGCGCCCACCTGCACGACGAGGTCGACGTCGCCCCAGTCGATGCCGAGATCGAGCGTGGAGGTACAGACAACCGCCTTCAATTTGCCCGATGCCATGGCCGCCTCGACCTTGCGGCGCTGTTCGACCGAAAGCGAGCCATGATGCAAGGCGATGGGCAGCATGTCCTCATTGATGTCCCAGAGCCCCTGGAACAGCATTTCGGCCTGCGAGCGGGTGTTGACGAATAGCAGCGTGGTCTTGTGCCGCTGGATCGTCTGGTAAAGCTCACTATGGGCATAGACGGCGGAGTGGCCAGCCCAGGGCAGGCGTTCCTCGGTCTCCAGAATTGAGAGCTGCGGCGGGGCGCCTCCCGACATGGTCAAGAGGTCTGTCTGACGCTGCGGCAATGCTTGGGCGATCCAGTCTCGCAAGAGATCTGGGCGGGCGATAGTGGCCGAGAGTGCCGTAAGGCGCATTTCCGGGGCGAGCCGGGCCAAGCGCGCCAGGCCCAGCGACAGGAGTTCGCCGCGCTTGGAGGTGACCAGGGCGTGCAGCTCGTCCAGCACGACCCGGCGGAGCGAGCCGAACATCAATTCGGCATGGGGATGGGAAATCAGCAAGGCTAATTGCTCGGGCGTGGTCAGCAGGACCTGTGGCGGCTTGACCCGCTGGCGCGCGCGCTTGGCAGCAGAAGTGTCGCCGGTGCGGGTCTCAACACGAATGGGCAGGCCCATTTCGGCAATGGGAGTGGAGAGGTTGCGCTGCACGTCAACCGCTAGCGCCTTGAGTGGCGAGATATAGAGGGTGTGCAAGCCATCAAAATCCCCGTCCACCAGATCGGCGAGGGTTGGCAGGAACCCCGCCAGCGTCTTGCCCGCACCGGTGGGGGCAATCAGCAGTTGGCTGGCACCGGCCTGATAGGACCCGAGCACCTTGCGCTGATGATCGCGAGGCGACCAGCCCCGGGCCGCAAACCAGTCTTGAATGATCGGGGGAAGGTTCGGAGCCAAGGATCACCTGCTGCAAATCGCTGCCAAGCCTATATGATCGACCTCGACCATACCAAGGCGGGAGGCGCCCATGCCCCAGATCATTTCACTGAGCCCCGAAAACGCGATGGCGCGGCTCGTGCCGCACATTCTGGAGATGGAGAGCGCCGCGCACGGCCAGCGTATCGCCATCGGGCTGGCCGGTGGTCCCGGAACGGGCAAATCGACCCTCGCCGCGGAGCTCGTCACCATGCTCAATGCACTCAAGCCCGGCAGCGCTGCCCTCGTGCCCATGGATGGCTTCCACATGAAGCACGCCAAGATCGAGGCCATGGGCGAGACTGATCGCAAGGGCGCCCCGCACACGTTCGAGGGTGCGCAGTTCGTCAGTTTCCTGCATCACCTCAAACACGCCAGCGAAGCGGTGAGCGGTCCCGGCTACAGCCGCAAAATCGAGGATACTGTCGACAACGCATTCACAGTGCAGCCCAATGTGAAGGTGCTGGTCGTGGAGGGCAATTACCTGTTGCTCACAGAAGGTCCCTGGGCCGGTGTACGGTCGCTGCTCGACTATGCCGTCTTCATCCATGTGCCGCGCGAATTGGTGCGCCAGCGGCTCTTGAAGCGCCATGGCGAGGAGGGCCTGTTCAGCGAGGAGCGCAACCGCGCCCATATCGAGCGAAATGACCTGCCCAATTACGACTTGGTCGAACAGTCCCGCGAGCGGGCCGATGTGGTGTTCGAGCTGGATGTGGCCCAGTAGCGGGCCAGACGCACACCGTCTTGTGCCCCCCATTTGAGAGGGATGGAAGCCGGGGGTTTTCTTGCCCGGGCATGGTGATATGAAGCGGTGTCTCTTCGAGTCCCAACCCATGACCACCCGCCCACAGTTTCCTTTCGACGTGCGCAGCCGCGACGTCTGGTCCATTGCGCTGCCTGCTTCGATCGCCTTCATCACCGAACCCGTGGTGGGGTTGGTCGACATTACCGTTGTCGGACGCCTGGGCGATGCGGCGCTATTGGGCGGGCTGGTGCTGGGCGCGCTGGTGTTCGATTTCGTCTTCTCGATGGCCTATTTCCTGCGCATCGGGACGGCGGGGCTGGTGGCGCAGGCGGTGGGCGCGCGCGATCCGCGCGACGGGCTTCTGCATGTGGTGCGGGCGCTGATCCTGGGGCTGGGCATTGGAGTTGGCCTGTTGGTATTGGCCGGACCAATCCTGTGGGCCGCCGAGGCACTGCTCTCGCCCGATCCTGGTGTGGCCGATGCGCTGGCGGACTATTACCACGTGCGGATCTGGTCGGCGCCATTCTCGCTGGTCAATTATGCACTGCTGGGCTGGTTTTATGGCCGGGCGGCAGCGCGCACCGGCATGGTGCTGCAACTCATGCTGCATGGCATCAATATCGTGTGCAGCATTGTGTTCGTCTATGGCCTGGGCTGGGGCGTCGCGGGCGCGGCGGCCGGGACAGTGCTGGGGCAGATCTTGGCCGCTCTGCTCGGACTTGCCATTCTGGCGCGGCACTATGGCGGCATAGCAAGCCTGTTGACCCGCATTGCGCCGGGCGAATTGCGTGACACTGTCGCGATCGCCCGCATGTTCGGGCTTAGCCGTGACCTGATGATCCGCTCCATGGCGCTGATGGGCGCCTATGCCTGGTTTGCCGCGCAAGGCTCACGGATGGGCGAAGTTGCTTTGGCGGCCAATGCGGTGCTGTTGAATCTGCTGATGGTGGTCGGGTTTTTCCTCGACGGCATCGCGCAGGCGGCCGAGCAACTGACCGGCAAGGCGGTGGGCGCCAATTGGCGGCCCGCCTATGACCAGGCCTATCGCCTCTCGATGATCTGGGGACTGGTGATCGCGCTGGGGCTGGGCGCTGCATGGTATCTGGGCGGACCATGGGTGATCAATTTCATGACCACCAATGCCGAAGTGCGGGCCCTGGCGCTGACCTTCCTGCCGGTAGCTGCGCTCTGTGCGCTGAGCTTCATGCCCGCCTTCGTTTACGATGGCATCTTGATCGGCACCACGCAGAACGTGGTCATGCGCAATGGCATGATCGTGTCGCTGGTGGTGTTTGTCGGCGTGGCACTCTTGCTGCGCGACTGGGGCAATTGGGGGCTGTGGGCCGCCATGCATAGCTGGTTCCTGGCGCGCGGCGGCATCTACTGGTGGGCGCTGGAGCGCAAGAAGGCCGGACTATTCAGCCCGGCCTGAACTCCACTCGGCCGTCCGCGTCCCCACCAGTTCGGCGATGTTCTTTTTTCCGGCTGAACGCACGCCAGCAACAAGGCCGCGCTTGATCCGCTCAAGCAGATCAAGGCCGCCAAAGACCAGCGCCGAATAGAGCTGAATGGCATCGGCGCCCGCTTCGAGCTTGGCCAGGGCCGATTGCGGGGAATGAATACCACCAACCCCGACAATCGGCAGTGCACCGACGCGCTGACGCATTTGTGCCAGGCGCTGGGTTGAGAGGGCGAAGAGCGGCCTGCCGGAAAGCCCGCCGGTTTCTTCGGCGTTCTCCATGCCCGCGACGGGATCGCGGGAAATGGTGGTGTTGGAAACAATCAGGCCATCGAGATCGGTCTCGAGAATGACCCGGGCGATGGGGTCCATGCCGGCTTGATCGAGATCCGGCGCAATCTTGAGCAGAACCGGCACCCGCGTTTTGGCCTTGGCGCGGGCCTCGAGAACTTCGCCCAGAAGACGGGTCAGGGCCTCATCGGCCTGCAGGTTGCGCAGCCCCGGCGTATTGGGCGAGGAAATATTGACCGTCAGGTAGTCGGCCAGATCGGCGAAGCGCTGCACGCCGAGCACATAGTCGGCGACGAAATCCTCGCTGTCCTTATTGGCGCCGATATTGACGCCGAGGGCGGCCGGCACGCGCAATCCCCTGAGGCGCTGAAACGCCGCTTCATGGCCCTCATTGTTGAAGCCCATGCGGTTGATGACGCCTTCGGCCTCCGCCACGCGGAACAGGCGCGGCTTGGGATTGCCCGATTGCGGGCGCGGCGTCACCGTGCCGATTTCCACCATGCCGAAGCCCATCAGCGCCAGGGGGCGCGGCACTTCGGCATTCTTGTCGAAACCGGCGGCCATGCCGACCGGGTTCTTGAGCTCCATGCCGCAAAGGGTCGTGGCCAGTTCAGGCGGATCGGCATGCAGCTGTTGCGGGGCAAGGCCCATGCGCAGGGCGGTGATGGTGGCGCCGTGCGCTGTTTCAGGGTCCATGCGCAGGAGTGCGTCACGGGTCAGGCTGGACAGCCCGGCATTGCGCAGCAGCGGCGACAGGGCGGAAAAAATCATCGAACGGCCTCCGGCAACGTGCAATTGCCGTCGGCGTCGACGCTGATCGGCTCCTCCCAGACGATGGCGCCCAAGGGTAGCGGTCCACCATAGAGATGGGGAAAGAGCTGGCCGCCACGCGAAGGCTCCCACTCCAGCCCGCCACCCAGGTCGGCGGCACGCACAGCGAGCAGGACCAGGTCAGATTGCCCCTTGAAATGCAAGCGCAGCGTCTCGGCCAGTTGCGCGGCAGTCGAGAAATGCATGTAGCCGTCATCCGCATCGATCGGCATGCCCTGATACTGGCCGGAGAGCCGCGCCGGGGCGAAGCTGGCGCTGGTGGCGATCTTGTAAATCAGGTCAGGGATTGGCGACATGGAGAACCTCTGGGCAGCGCGGCCTAGACGCCGGGGTAATGCGGTTGCGCCCTCTTTACAAGGCGAATGCGTCACCCTAATATAGGATTGTTTTCCGTAATAAGATTGATTTCCTTGCCATGCTCTCACATCGCGCCATCTGGGACGGCATTGATGCGCTGGCGCGCCGGCAGGGCGTGTCTGTTTCGGCGCTCGCCAAGCTGGCCGGGCTGGATGCGACGGCGTTCAATGTATCCAAGCGGGTCAGCAAGGATGGACGCGAGCGCTGGCCCTCGACCGAGAGCATTTCCAAGATTCTGGATGCCACGGGCGAAAGCTTTGACAGCTTTCTCTCCGGCACCGGCGCCTATATGGCGATGCCAAGCGGCTTTGCCGAGCCGGATCTGCGCAATATCCCGCTATTGGGTCTGGCACAGGCCGGCCATGGCGGCTTTTTCGACAGCGCTGGACATCCGGTAGGGCATGGCTGGGACGAGGTGGCGCTGCCCACGCCCGATGAGAGCGGTATCTATGCCCTCGAAATTTCGGGCGACAGCATGGAGCCGCTCTATCGCGAAGGCGACCGGATCGTGGTTTCGCCCACCGAGCAGGTGCGGCGGGGCGACCGGGTGGTGGTCAAGACCACCGATGGGGAAGTCATGGCCAAGATTCTCCACCGCCAATCCGCCCGGCAGATCGAGCTGCATTCGGTCAATCCGGCCTATGAACCGCGCATCTTCGACATCGGCGATATCGAATGGATGGCCCGGATCATCTGGGCCAGCCAATGAGGGTGGAGCAGGTCTCCCACGCCGATGCTGCCGATTGGGCTGGGATGCGTGAAGCTCTTTGGCCAACAGGCGGCGATCACGGCACTCATGCCCAGGACATTGCCAGATTGCTGGCTGACCCTGGGAACACAATCAATCTGATTGCCCGACAAGAGGGCGGGGCTGCGCTGGGCTTTGCCGAAGCCAGCCTGCGGCATGACTATGTCAATGGCTGCGACAGCTCGCCGGTGGCCTTCCTCGAAGGCATATATGTAACCCCGGAGGCACGCGGCCAGGGCGTGGCGCGGGCGCTGATCGCCACGATCGAGGCCTGGGCGCGCAGCCAGGGCGCAACCGAACTGGCCTCCGATGCGGCACTGGACAATATTGGCAGCCACGGAATGCACAACGCGCTGGGCTTTGCGGAAACTCAGCGCGTTGTGTTCTTCAAAAAAGCGCTTGGCGCGTGACTGGCTTCGCTAGTCGCACCCGGCCCGCGCAAGGACATCGGCGACAATGATGGGAGTGGCCGCCGTTTCGGCCCAGGCGGACTGATCGGGTGCCGCCATTCGCAAGGCATGCATCGCTGCATCTTCGGACAGCGTGAAAGTCCGCTGACATTCCAGCGGAAAGCCCCGTTGCTTGGCCTCGTCGGCCAGAATCCCCACCGTCTCACCGACGGCAAAAAGATAGGCCACGAGGGTGCCGTGTGCCGCACCGTCCGTCTTTGAACGCTGGGATAGATCGAAGAGCTGGGCCACAGAAACCCGGCCTGTGCTGGTACTTGGGGCCGCCGCTACCGCCGTGCTGGTGATGAGACAGGCCAGGGCGAGTACGAGAATGGTTCGCATGAGACATCTCCTTATCGTTTTGCGATAATAAATACTCATGTCGAGCAGGTTTCTTATTGTCAAACGATAATTTATGTGCGATCCACACCGTCAAATGGAGACTGACATGATCGACACTGGAATGCTCAACCCGGACAGCGTGCGCCCGATAGAGGTCACCCCACGCATGACGCTGCTCTTCAATGGACTGGCCGTTTCGGCGGTGACGCTCGCCAGCCTTCTGCCACTGGCCGCCTTTGCCTATTGGCTGGTTATCGACGGAGATGCCGTGCGGGAAATGTCCGGTCTGGCAGAGGCAGTGCACCCCGATATCGATATGGGGCAGCGGATCGCCGCGGCATTGGTTGCTCTGGTTGCCACCGCGCCGCTGGCCTGGGGGTTGGTGCGATTGAAAATCTGCCTCAACTGCTTTGCCGCGGGCCATCCCTTTGCGCCCAGAGGTATTGCCGGTCTGCGCGACTTTGCCCTGGGTAGCATGCTCTCGGCCCTGGTCCAGTTGATCAGCCACACGGTAATGGGGCTTGTACTCACCTGGAATGCAGCCCCCGGCTATCGACAACTCACAGTTCAGATCAACGCGGAATTGATCTTCCTGGTCCTGTTTGCGGGTATCATAGCCGCTCTGGCCTGGGCGCTGGAAAAGGCCGCCGCCATTGCCGATGAAAACAGCCAGTTCGTTTGAACCATGCCGATCAAAGTCAACCTGGCCGTCGTCCTGGCCCAGCGCGGTGTCAAGTCCAAGGACTTGGCACAGGTCATCGGCATCACCGAGGCCAATCTGAGCCTGCTCAAGCAGGGCAAGGTCAAGGGCATTCGCTTCGAAACGCTTGAAGCGATCTGCCAATGTCTGGATTGCCAGCCAGGAGACCTGTTGTCGTTCGAGCCGGAGCCGGACGAGCCGACCGCCTAGACTTTCCTTCCCAAACATCACGGAGACTACCAAGATGCGGTTGCCTGCCAACCTGGTCATCGCGGCCCTTGCATGCCTGCCCGCCCTCGCGGCACAGGAGGCGCAAACACTGGCGCGCGCCGATGGCAGCCTGATCCACTACACGATCGATCGCCCTGCGGGGCCGCCGACAGGCCTGATCGTGATTGCTCAAGGCTCAGGCTGCCTGCCGGGCGCCACCAATACCGGTATTGCCACGGTGCGTGCGGCATTCGCGGACTATACGGCGGTGGTTGTCGAGAAGATCGGCATTACCCCGGGTGCCAAGATTGCCGAGGGCCATGTCGACTGCCCAAAAGCCTTCGTGGACGGGTATACTATGACACAACGTGTCTCGGACTATGTGACGGTGCTGGAGCATCTGCGCGAAAGCCCCGAACTGGGCGCATCACGGTTGGTGCTCTATGGCGGATCGGAAGGCGGACTGGCTGTGGCGCGGCTTGCGGCAGAGCTCGACCCCGTTGCCACTATCGTCATGTCCTCAGGCACCGGCCTGTCGCTGGAAGAACTGATCAAGAGCACGGTGCCACCGGAAGGCCATGCCATGCTCGACGACGGATTTGCCAAAGCGCGGGTCAGTCCCGACGACAGCACCTTGTTTGCAGGATCGTCATACAGGTACTGGGCCGACAGCCTGGATCAACGCGTCCTGGACTATATGATAGCGAGCTCGTCGCCCTTCCTGTTGATCCAGGGGGGACGCGATCTCTCCAATCCGCCGCATGCCGCCCGCCTGGCCGCCAACGCCTTCGCCGAGGCCGGGGATTGCCGCCTCACCTATTGGGAGTTTCCCGCGCTCGACCACAGCATGCTGATGCCCAATCGTGCCTCGAAACTGGGTGAGGTGGCGCAACTGGCGGCGGAATGGGTCAAGGACCCACTCCCCGCCTGTTGATCACAGGCTGCGCAGCTGTGCTTAGGAGGCTGCCTGAAGCTTGCCTGCCAAGGCGTCTGCAATCAGACGCCTTGTGTTTTCCACGCCATAGAGTGCGGCAAAGGAGCCGAAGCGCGGGCCGCGCTCCTGGCCGATCAGGACCTGATAGAGCATCTGGAAGAAGTCGCCGGAAACGCCGGGACCGCCCGTCGGGCTCTTTTTGGAGTGGTCCTGGTAGCGCTCGATATTGCGCGCCACGTCGAGGGCGGTGTTCTGGATGGTTTCGTTGGTCGCATCGGCCGGAAGATCGCCGAAGGCGGCCGACAGCTTTTCGAGCGCGTCGCGTTCGACATCGTCCGGCGCGCGATAGCTCTTTTGCACGAAGTCGCGGAAATAGCGCATGGCATAGCCGACCAGCGCATCGAGATGCGGATGGGTCTTGGCTGAGACGCCAGGTGCATAGGCCGAAATATAGCCCCACATGACCTCGGGTGTCTCCGGGTTCGAGGCCGTGGCCAGGTTCAGCAACAGCGCGAAGGTGACCGGCATGTCGACCTTGGGCACATTGCCAAAGTGGACATGGAAGGCCGGATTCTCGAGCCGTGCGGGCGCCTCCTGCTTCTCAAACGAGGCCACATGGGCAAAATACTCGTCCACGGCGCGCGGGATGACGTCAAAATGCAGGCGCTTGGCGACACGCGGCTTCTGGAACATGTAAAGCCCCAGGCTCTCGGTCGGGGCATAGGTCAGCCATTCATCGATGGTCAGGCCGTTGCCCTTGGACTTGGAAATCTTCTGGCCTTCGGCGTCCAGGAACAGCTCATAGACATAATGCTCGGGCGGGGTGCCGCCCAGGATCGAGCAGATCTTGTCGTAAATGACCTGATTGGTCTGGTGATCCTTGCCGAACATTTCGAAATCGACGCCGAGCGCGGCCCAGCGCATGCCGAAATCGGGCTTCCACTGCAGCTTCACATGGCCGCCGGTGACCGGCACGGTGGTGTCGCGGCCGTCCTCGTCGGCAAAGGTGATCGTGCCGTCCTTGGCGTTGACCTCCTTCATGGGCACATAGAGCACCCGCCCGCTGATCGGCGAGATCGGCAGGAAGGGCGAATATGTCGCCTGACGTTCCGCGCCAAGGGTCGGCAGCATCACAGCCATGATGTCGTCATAGCGTTCGGCGGCGCGGCGCAGCACCGCGTCGAACTTGCCCGAGTTGTAATAGTCCGTCGCGCTGGCGAACTCGTAGTCGAAGCCGAAGGTGTCCAGGAACCGCCGCAACATGGCGTTGTTGTGGTGGCCGAAACTCTCATATTCGTTCGTCCAGGGATCGGGCACCGCGGTCAGCGGCTTCTGCAGATGCGGCTCCATCGCCTCCTTGGCGGGAACGGTATCCGGAATCTTGCGCATGCCGTCGAGATCGTCGGAGAAGCAAATCAGGCGCGTCGGGATTTCGTCGCGCGTCAAGAGGCGGAAGGCCGTCCGCACCATGGTGGTGCGCGCAACTTCGCCAAACGTGCCGATATGCGGTAGCCCCGAGGGGCCATAGCCGGTCTCGAACAGGGCTTCACCCTTGCCCGACTTTTCCAGGCGTTTGACCAGCTTGCGCGCTTCCTCGAAGGGCCAGGCGCGGGCATTCTCAGCCGGCGCGAAGAAATCGGGGTCGAGGGCGGGCAAAGTGGCGGGCGACACGGGGTGGCAGCCTTTCAGGTTCTTCTGGAAGAGACGAAGCCCGGTCAATGCACCGGAACCGGGCGGACGTCAATGTCGCAGGTGGTTGCGAAGCGGGCGGACAGGGCCTAGTTCTTGATCCTATCCGCAATTGGAAATGACGCCCATGACCACCGCCCAAGACGCTCTCATCCACCTCATGATCGTGGCCGCGTCATCCGACAGCACCATGACCGAAAAGGAATTGAAGCGCATCACGGCGTTGATCGACCGTCTGCCTGTGTTTGAGGGCTTCGACAAGGACCGGCTGGAAACGGTCGCCAATGACTGCGCAGACATTCTCAACGGCCCCAATGGGCTCGATCGCATGGTGGCAGAAGCCGTGGCGTCGCTGCCGGAGAAACTGCAGGATACGGCCTATGCACTGGCTGTGGAGGTGACGGCGGTGGACCTGCATCTCGAGCAGGAAGAGCTGCGCTTCCTCGAAATGCTGCGGGATAATCTCAGCCTTGACCGGCTGACCACGGCGGCCATCGAAGTGGCAGCGCGGGCCCGGCACCGGCGGTTGCCGGACTAATCGGCCAGCGTCAGGCCGCCTAGCAAACCCAGCACGTCGGTGACCGAAGCAATGGCCCGGTTGCGCCCGAGCTTGCCCACGAGAACCAGCGTGGCATAGCCGTGGATGAGGCTCCAGACCTGGGTTTCCACCACGCCCGGCTCCTGCCCCGGCAGCACGAAGGGCGCGCAGGTATCGGCCAGGACCATATAGGCGCGGGTGCCCGAGCGGCCCAGTTCCTCACTTGCACCGGCCAGAGACCAGATCTGGCGGAACATCAGGTCGTAAAGGGCCGGGTTGTCGCGGGCGAAGTCGAAATAGCCCAGGCAGATTGCCTCCAGTCGCGCCCGCGGCTCTTGCGGGGCTGCCTCCGCCCTGGCCTCCATCACATCGGCAAACATTTCGAAGCCTCGCGCAGCAATGGCGTCGAGCAGCCCCGGCAGGCCATCAAAGTGATGGGCCGGCGCGGCGTGTGACACGCCGGCCAGGGCGGCGCATTTGCGCAGGGTGAGGCCCGAAGTTCCATCGCGGGTGAGCAAGGTCAGCCCTGCATTGATCAGGCCTTCGCGCAAATCGCCATGGGCACCAGCGCGCGATTTTTCAAGCGAAATGGTCATGGCCACCAGTAAGCAAGCGCGCTTGACAGTGTCAAGCAAAAGTGGCCTTTACACTGTCAAGCTAGCACGAAGGAGCGGAAAATGCTGACGACTGGATGGGTATGGACACGCACGGGCCTGCTGTGGCTCTTCACTATCGGCGTGGCGGTGTTTTCATGGCGCTTCATGGTGGGCGGCGTCGAAGCCACTATGGAGTTCGTGGCCTATCACGCCCAGTTGCGGCCAATTGCCTTTTTCGGGCATGTCGTCCTGGCGCCGGTCGCGCTGGCGCTGGTGCCCCTCCAGCTTTGGCAGGGGCTGCGTGAAAAGCGACCCCAGGTTCATCGCCTGATGGGACGTGCCTATGGCATTGCCGTACTGCTCTCGGGCGCAAGCGGGCTCTGGCTGGCCGTCACCACCGAGGCCGGGCCGGTTGCCGCCTTTGGCTTTGGGCTGCTCGCCGTTCTGTGGCTTGGCACGACGATCACGGGTATCCGTCTCGCCATGAGCGGCGATCGCACTGCCCATCGCCGCTGGATGATCCGCTCCGTCGCCCTGACGCTGGCTGCGGTCACTCTGCGCATCCAGATCCCGGCCAGCATGATGCTCGATATTCCGTTCGACACCGCCTATCCAGCGATTGCCTGGCTGTGCTGGGTACCAAACCTGTTGGTGGCGGAACTGGTGCTCCGCTGGCCGCGCCGTCCGACGGTCAGGCTGCGGGCGCCGGCCTAGTAAAAGCCCACCGGGAACCAGCGCAGGTAAAGCTCGTCCAGCGCGCCATTCTCCTTGAGGCGAACCAGCGCCCAGTCGATGGAATGGCGGACAGGATCCTGACCGGCCGGCATGGCAATGGTGAGGCCTTCGCCAAAAAGATGCGGGCGAAAGTAGGCATCCCCGGCAAAGCCGCAGCAGGCCAGATTGTCATTGAGCCAGAATGACGCGCGCATGGCGTCACCGAACCAGGCAGACACAGTGCCGGACTTGACCGCTTCGAGTGCGGCGCTTTCGGTGTCGAAGGGCATGGCTTCGACATTGGGCAGATAGCGATCGAGGAACTCGGCGTGGACGCTGCCGGCGCGCACGGCGACCGGTTCACCTGCCAGTGAGTCGGTGCGAAAGCCTTCAACGTCTTCCGCACGGGTGACGAAACGGCCCGGCAGCGCCAGATAGGTCGAGGAAAAATCGAAAAGCTCGCCATTTTCCGGGGTCATGGCCAGGCCGGCGATCAAGGCGTCACCCAGATTATCCGAGAGGGCCGTTGCAGCCTGATCCCAGGGCCAGACCTGGATGGTGCAGGCGACGTCGACTTCAACACAAATGCGCTTGGCCAGATCGATGTTGAAACCGACAAGTTCCCCGCTCTCGTCGCGATAGTTGAAGGGCGGGAAATCGTCTGTAGTCAGGAAGCGGATCGCTGGAATGGGCGTGAGGCTAGGCAGCATTTCGCGCGCGTCAGGATCGGCGTGGTAAGGGAGGGACTGTGCCTGTGCGGGGGCGGCAAGGGTGAGGATGCTTGCAGCAAGGCCCGCCAGAGCGCCTCCCCATGCCCTTCCCGTGATGGGCTCGGACCCGTCACGAGGGGCAGCACTCTGCGGTGGAGAGTTTGAGAGCCCGAAGGAGAGGGGGTGGAGCGAACCGGTAAGCAACACGGCTACACCTGATCCAGCCCATACATCAGATCGGCAATCAGATCGTCCGGATCTTCCAGGCCCACCGAAAGCCGCAGCAGGCCCGGTGTGACGCCGGTTTCAAGCCGCACGTCTTCGGTGAGGCGGGCATGGGTTGTGGTGCGCGGGTGGGTAATCAGCGATTTGGCGTCGCCCAGATTGTTGGAAATCAGGATCACAGCAAGATTGTCGGCGAGCGTGAAGGCCCCTTCTTGCCCGCCCTTGACGTCCAGCGCCAGCAGCGTCGAGCCGCGTTTCATCTGGCGTTTGGCCAGATCATATTGCGGGTGGCCCGGATCATGCGGGTAGATCACCCTGTTGATCTTGGGGTGGCTGGCCAGAGCTGCCGCGACCTTCTCGGCACTATTGGTCATCTGCTCGACCCGCAGGGCGAAGGTTTCGAGACCCTTGGTCAACACCCAGGCATTGAAGGGCGACAGCGTGGCGCCGGTGTGGCGCAGGAAGGTGTGCACATCGCCTTCGATGATTTCCTTGGAGCCCAGCACAATGCCGCCCATGACGCGGCCCTGGCCGTCGATATGCTTGGTGGCCGAATAGGTGACGATGTCGGCGCCCAATTCGAGCGGCTTCTGGTAAAGGGCGGTGGCAAAGACATTGTCGACGATGAGCTTGGCGCCCTGTGCATGGGCAATCTCCGCCACGGCGGCGATGTCCACCAGTTCCAGGGTCGGGTTGGTCGGCGTTTCGATGAAAACCAGCTTGGTATTGGGCCGCATGGCCGCGGCAAAATTGGGCGGATCGCGCCCGTCGACCAAGGTCGAGTCCACACCAAAACGCGGGGCAAAGTCCTCCACCACATAGCGGCAACCGCCAAACAGGGCCTGGGAAGCCACGATATGGTCCCCTGCCCTGACCTGGCTCATGACCGCATTGGTGACCGCCGCCATGCCGGTGGCAAAGCAGCGGGCCGCTTCTGCGCCTTCGAGCAGCGCCATACGGTCCTGGAACATGTCGTAATTGGGATTGGCGAAACGCGAATAGTTGTGTCCGCCCGGCACCTTGCCCTGAAACAGCAATTCGGCATGTTCCGAGCTTGGGTAGGAAAAGCCGGAATTGAGGAACATCGCCTCGCTTGTCTCATGGAACTGGCTCCGCTTGCCGCCACCATGCACCATCTGGGTGGCTGCGGAGAGTTTCCGGGGGTCCGCGAGGGGGTTGTTCTTCCTGGACATGCTCGAAACCTTCAAACAAAAAAACCGGCTCGCAATGGCGGCCGGTTCCACAACGGTCTTTAGCAATTTGTTTTAAGTGGCTGCAAGCGACCGGCCAAATCACCACTGGATTGTGATGTAAAGCCAATTGGCAGTTGGCGTCAATTGGCGGGATTGCTAGGGAAGGTCAGTCGCGCGGGGATGGGACCGAACACATGGCAGGCAACTGGCCGAAAGGCGTCTTTCCGGCGCGGTTGATCGAGAAGCTGCATGGCGAAGGTGCGATCATCGCCTCCCGGCCATTCGATATCGACCAGGTGCAGCCAGCCAGCCTGGACTTGCGACTGGGCAAAACCGCTTTTCGCGTGCGCTCAAGCTTTCTTCCCGGGCCCTCACATTCGGTGGCCGAACGCATCGATGCCCTCAAGCTGCATGAAATCGACCTCAGCAAGGGTGCTGTGCTGGAACGGGGCTGTGTCTATCTGGTGCCGCTGGAGGAAAGCCTCAAGCTTCCGCCAGAAGTCAGCGCGTCGGCCAACCCCAAGAGTTCGACCGGGCGGCTGGATGTGTTTACCCGTGTCATCGGGGACAGGGCACGCGGCTTTGACCAATTGCCTGCGGGCTACACTGGCCCGCTTTACCTCGAAATCAGCCCGCGCACCTTTCCGGTGCTGGTGCGGACCGGATCACGCCTCAGTCAGATGCGGTTCCGCTGTGGGGACAGTCGGCTCAGCGTTGCCGAGCACCAGGCATTGCACACATCCGACACACTGGTTATCGGCGGCGACGTGCCGGTCGGCGAAGGCGTCGCCCTTTCCATTGACCTGGAAGGTCAGGGGCGCGACGGGCTGATCGGCTTCCGCTCCAAACGGCATACCGCCGTCGTCGATGTCGACAAGAAAGCTTCTCTTGAAGTGCGCGACTTCTGGGATCCGCTCTATGCCCATGGGCAGAGTGAGCTGATCCTTGATCCGGACGAATTCTATATCCTGGTGAGTTTGGAGGCGGTCCACGTGCCGCCAACCCATGCAGCCGAGATGGTGCCTTTCGACCCGCTGGTCGGCGAGTTCCGGGTGCACTACGCGGGATTTTTCGATCCCGGATTCGGCCATTCGGCGGCGGGCGGCACGGGCAGCCGGGCCGTTCTGGAAGTGCGGAGCCGCGAAGTGCCATTTCTGCTCGGCCACGGACAGACCATCGGCCGGCTGATCTATGAGGCGCTGGCCGAGAAGCCGGATCGGCTCTATGGCACCGATCTGGGCTCAAACTACCAGGCGCAGACGCTCAAGCTGTCCAAGCACTTCAAGGCATTTGGAGGCTGAAGCCGGCGCACCCCGGGAAGGACGCGCCGGCCTCTGATGACCCGGTGGAGGAACGGAGCCGGGTTTGTCCTTATGCCGCGCTTGCCGTCGCGCCTGGGGCCGTTTTGGCTCCGGTCATAAACGCGACAGCATCGGACATGGTGTAGTCCTTGGGGTCGATGACACAGAGGCGCCGTCCGAGCCTGTGGACGTGGATGCGATCAGCCACTTCAAAGACATGGGGCATATTGTGGCTGATCAGTATGATCGGAATACCGCGCGCCCGCACATCCAGGATGAGGTCGAGAACCCGCCGGGACTCCTTGACGCCCAGGGCCGCAGTCGGTTCATCGAGAATGATCACTTTCGAACCGAAGGCCGCCGCACGCGCCACGGCCACACCTTGGCGTTGTCCACCAGAGAGCGTTTCGACCGCCTGGTTGATGTTCTGGATGGTCATCAACCCCAGATCTGACAGTTTCTCGCGGGCGATGCGCTCCATGGCCGGGCGGTCGAGCTGACGCAAGACCTTGCCCATGAAGCCCGGTTTGCGGATTTCCCGCCCCATGAACATGTTGTCAGCGATCGACAGGGCGGGCGACATGGCCAGCGTCTGATAGACCGTTTCCACCCCTGCATGGCGCGCGTCGATGGGAGAGGTGAAATGGACCGGCTTCCCATCAAGAAAGATATCGCCACTATCGACCTTGATGGCGCCGGACAGGGCCTTGATCAGTGAGGACTTTCCAGCCCCGTTGTCACCGATCACGGCAAGGATTTCGCCCGGCATCAGCTCGAAATCGCAATTGTCCAGGGCCGTGACCCTACCGTAGCGTTTGCACAGATTGCTGGCGGAAAGAATGGGTTGCATCAGGCCGATACCTTTCTGATCCACTGGTCCACGGCAACGGCGCCAATGATGAGCACGCCGATGAGCAGATAGGTCCATTGTGCGTCTGCTCCCAGAAGCCTCAAGCCGAGCGAGAAGACGCCGACGATGAGGGCCCCGAAAAACATGCCCAGAATGGATCCCCGTCCGCCGAATAGAGAAATGCCACCGATCACCACGGCCGTTATGGACTCGATATTGGAGAACTGGCCGGAGGTGGGAGAGACCGAACCGATGCGGCCGATCAGGGCCCAGCCGGCGAATGCACAGATCAGACCCGAGAGAGCATAGACGGATATGAGGATGCGTTTGGTATTAACGCCCGAGAGTTCGGCGGCCTCCGGGTCGTCGCCCACGGCATAAACATGGCGCCCCCAGGCGGTGTGGCGCAGGATATAGGCGAGCACCAGGACCAGCAGAATGAAGAAGATGACGCCATAGGTGAATACGGCGCCGCCCACGCTGATGGACTGGCCGAAGAATTGCAGGAGCGGCGCGTTCGCCTCGATATCCTGGGCGCGAATGGTTTCATTGCCCGAATAGAGGAAATTGGAGGCCAGCGCGATCTGCCACATGCCCAGCGTAACGATGAAGGGCGGCAATTTGATGCGGGCGACCAGCCAGCCGTTGACGAAGCCAATGAAGGTGCCAATGGCCAGCCCGCAGGCTACGGCAACAGCCGGCGGCAGGCCGAGGCGAAAGGTGAACTGGCCCATGATGACCGAGCTCAGCACCATGATGGCGCCGACCGAAAGGTCGATCCCGGCAGTGAGGATGACGAGCGACTGCGCGGCACCGACGATGCCGACAATGGCCACCTGCTGCAGGATCAACGTCAGCGCAAAGGACGAGAAGAACTTGGTGCCCAGCAGCGCCCCGAATACGGCGGTCGAGAGCACAAGCACGATCAGTGGCACCAGCGCGGGATTGGAATGCAGAGCGTGCTGGATGCGCGATAATGCGGTGTGCTGGTGCTCAAAACTGGCGATTGCCTCAGCACGAGTGACGAGACCGCCGTCGGTCTCTGTCTGGTTCGACATGGGTATTCTCCCCGGTTCCCATTCGAGAGCAGAGGCGGATGACCACCTGCCCCTGCCCTCGTTCTAATGCGGATTGACGATCAGCCCCAGCAGAGGGCCTCACCCTCGGTTGTGTCGATGGACTCGACGCCCTCGACCGGCTCGTCGGTAACAAGTTTCACACCTGTGTCGACGAAATCCTTGCCCTCGGTCGGTTCTGGCTTGGTGCCGTTGTCGGCCCAGTCCTTGATGGCCTCGACGCCCAGCGCCGCCATCTGAAGGGGGTACTGCTGTGAGGTTGCGCCAATAACGCCATCCTTGACATTGGCCACGCCCGGGCAGCCGCCATCCACCGAAACAATCAACACGTCGTTTTCTCGGCCGAAGGATTTGAGCGCTTCATAGGCGCCGGCAGCCGAGGGTTCATTGATTGTGTGAACCACATTGATGGTGGGATCCTTGACGAGAAGGTTTTCCATGGCCTCACGGCCACCTTCTTCGTTGCCGGCCGTCACGTCGTGGCCAACAATGCGCGGATCGGTTTCGTCGCCCCATTTGTTGGGATCGGCCAAATCGATACCAAAGCCCTGCAAGAAGCCCTGGTTGCGCAAAACGTCCACGGTCGGCTGGCTGATACCCAGATTGAGCAGGGCTATCCTGGCATTCGCGGCTTCATCGCCCAGTTTGCCAGCGGCCCATTTGCCAATCAGTTCGCCTGCCAGGAAATTGTCGGTAGCGAATGTGGCGTCGGCGGCATCAATGGGGTTGAGTGGCGTATCGAGCGCGATAACGAGCAATCCGGCATCGCGCGCCTGCTGCACCGACTGCACGATGGCCGAGGTGTCCGAGGCGGTAATCAGAATTCCACTGGCCCCATCGGCAATGCAGGTTTCGATGGCCGCGACTTGGGTTTCATGATCGCCGTCGATGCGCCCGGCGAAGGATTTGAGCGTAATGCCCAGCTCAGCCGCCTTGGCCTCGGCCCCTTCCTTCATCTTGACGAAGAAGGGGTTGGTGTCGGTCTTGGTGATGAGGCAGGCCGATATCTCCTGCGCCATGGCGGCGGGGGTCACGGCCGGGGACATGGCGGCAAGGCATATAGCCGTGCCGATAAGCAGCTTTTTCACGTTTCTCTCTCCCTTTGCAGACAGGCTGCGAGCGGGCTCCTCCCCTCGCAAAAGCATGTCTGCCTGTCTTGACGCCCTCATGGTGAAGAGGAATCCCAGGGCCGTCAATATATAACTCTACTTTATTTATTTATTTGAGCCGGACGACCTTCCGCTTCGTCGAAGCTGTCTCTATGGTGCCCGCCATGGGAGAGCCGATCATCAGAACCGTCAGTCGCGGCGTGAACCAGAGTGGGGTTCGCGACCACAATGTGCGACTGCTGCTGACCCTGCTCCAGCGGCACGGGTCGATGGCGGGCAGCGATCTGGCGCGATTGGCAAATCTGTCCCCGCAAACGGTCTCTATCATTCTGCGGGAACTTGAGAGCGAGGGGCTTTTGGCCCGCGGCGCGCCCGTAAAAGGGAGAGTGGGTAAGCCCTCCATACCGATGCGCCTGGCAGAAGGCGGGGTGCTGTCCTTGGGTTGCAAGATCGGCAGGCGCAGCGCCGTGCTGCTGCTAGCCGATTTCCGCGGCACGGTGCGGCAAGAACTGCGGCTGACCTATGATTATCCCATGCCGGAAGCCATATTTGCGTTTTTGCGCAAGGGCATCGACACCATCCTGTCCAAATGCAGTCCCGAAGAGCGCTCGCGCGTCTGTGGCATTGGTATCGGCACACCGTTCGAGCTGTGGAAATGGAGCGAACTGGTCGACGCACCGGCCAAGGACTTCGCATCCTGGCGGCATGTGGATTATCAGGCCGAGCTAGCCCGCTTCACGGACCTGCCGGTGCAAGTGGTCAACGACGCCACTGCCGGTTGCCAGGCCGAGCACATTTATGGGCGCGGAAAAGAATTTCGGGACTACGCCTATTTCTTTATCGGCGCCTTCGTCGGGGGCGGTATTGTGCTCAACCACTCGGTCTATCAGGGCCATTTGGGTAACGCTGGCGCCTTGGGATCATTGCGCAGTTTCGGACCGCAGGGCGAGAGCCAGCAGTTGATCGATACGGCCTCGATCCATCTGCTTGAGGCGCGGTTGGCAGAACACGGACATGATCCGCGCGAACTTTGGACCCAACCACAGGACTGGAGCGGCTTCAGCCGGCTTGTTGACCCCTGGATCGGTCGAACAGCCCAGGAACTGGCGAAAGCGAGCCTATCGGTTTGTGCCGTTATCGACTTTGAAGCCATCGTGATCGACGGCGCGTTTCCCGACGCGGTCAAGCATGAGCTGGTGGAGCGCACCCGGCGCTATCTCATCAACCAGGACATGCGCGGACTTGTTGCACCACAGATCGAAGCGGGTGTCGTGGGGTTCAACGCCCGGGCGATTGGCGCTGCCACCAGCCCGCTCTTCGAGCGCTATTTCCTGAACGGCAATCTGCGGCTGCAGGGGTGACCGGACGGGGACCTAGCGGATGCGCTGCCCGTCCTGATCGAACACCAAGAGGGCCGCGGGGTCGAAATGAGCCTTGTAGCGGTCGCCGGTCTTGAGCGTGCGGTCATTGCCGGTGGCGATAGTGATCAGTTCGGTGCCCTTGTCGCGGGCATAGGCATAGGTCTCGCCGCCCAGGTGCTCGATGATCTCGACATTGACCTCAAGAACGGCTGCGCCGGCATTGGAGAAGTGTTCAGGCCGAACGCCAACCGTGACAGAATCGCCGTCGGATAAATTCACCGGGGAGGGAATAACCTGACCGGGGAAATCGGCCAGGCGAATACCATCGGCTTCGGCCGTGCCAGCCAGGAAATTCATCTTGGGCGAGCCGATGAAGCCGGCAACGAACAGATTGTCCGGGTCGTCATAGAGTTCGAGCGGCGAGCCGACCTGTTCGATGCGGCCATCCCGCAACACCACGATCTTGTCGGCCAGGGTCATGGCTTCGACCTGATCGTGGGTCACATAGATGATGGTGGTGTTGAGCTCCTTGTGCAGCCGCGCCAGTTCGATGCGCATATGCACGCGCAGCTCGGCATCGAGATTGGACAGAGGCTCATCGAACAGGAACACATCGGGGTGGCGCACGATGGCGCGGCCAATGGCAACGCGCTGGCGCTGGCCGCCCGAGAGTTGCCCTGGACGACGGTCGAGCAACGGTCCGAGCTCGAGAATGCGGGCCGCTTCGGCCACACGGCTCTCGATCTCGGCCTTGCTGGCGCCGGCAAAGCGCAGGGCAAAGCCCATATTTTCGCGCACGCTCATATGCGGATAGAGCGCATAGGACTGGAACACCATGGCGATGCCGCGCTTGGACGGGTCGACATCGTTCATGCGCTCATCGCCAATGTAGAGATCACCGCCCGAAATCTGCTCGAGACCGGCAATCATGCGCAGCAGGGTCGACTTGCCACAGCCCGAGGGGCCGACGAAGACGACGAATTCCTTGTCGGCAATATCGAGATCGACCCCTTTGATCACCTCGACCACGCCGAAGGATTTTTTCACTTGGGTCAGCTTCAATCCGGACATGGGGCCAATCCTCAGCTTGCGGTGAGCGTTGTGACAGCGCGGCCGAGCCGTTCGCTGGTGACGGTGACGGTGATCGGGCCCTTGCCCGTGGATTTGAGCCAGAAGCCGGTGGAGCCGGCGCGCAACGGCACCAGCCCCGGGCCCAGCCGTTCGGCGGCGCCGGACACTTCAATAGAGACCGGCTCGGCAAAAAAGGGCAGCTTCTTGCCCGACTGATCCAGCGCCCGGATCATGACGCGTACCGTGTCGCCCTCTGCGCCGATTTCAGTCGTGTCGGGCGCCACTTCCAGCTCATGCGCGATCGGGTCGGCGATGAAGTTGACGGTCTTGACCGGCTTGCCGTCGAGATAGCCGGTTATGGTGGCGTCCTCCCAGCTCATACCCCACAGCCCCAGTTCCTCGTCGGTCAGGTGCTCGCGCTTGATGACCACGGGGGCGTGAGGGAGATGCGGGAAGGCCTCGCGGTCGGGCGTGAAGCGCTTGGGGGCGTTGTTGCCATAGGCCAGTTCGACCTCGTCGCAATTGGTCAGGATCATCAGTGGCAAGACGCCGCCGATATTGCGCTCGCCGCGGGCCCAGAAGGTCACGGGCTTGAGGATGACTTCGTCCTCCGGCTCGCACTGGCTGATATAGGCATAGGCGGCAAATTTGGGCTCGCGGAACATGTCCATGACGCCGTGGTGGCAGATGCGGTCGCCCGAGCCGAAATCCTTGTGGGTGTTGTAGTCGAAGGCGCACCAGCCGATGCAGCCGGCGATCTGCGGATCGCCATAGGCGGCGTTCATCACCTCCAGGTGCCGCAGCACGTGCTCGGCCTGGCGCTGCTCCTGGTCCCAGCTCTTGGTGGGATACATGTGCCCGCCATACTCCGTGATCATGTAGGGCACGACGCGATCAAGGCCTGTGACTTCCTGTTGTGGCCGGAGCGGGGTGCGCGGACGATTGCCACCCCATTCCTCCTGCCCCAAGATGAAGTCGTTCATGGTGTAGACGTCTTCGAGCATCTCGCTGTCGGTGATGTAGCGCACCCCGCCAGTCTGTCGGGTGCTGTCGAGTTCATGCGCCAGCGTGTTGGTGCGCTGGTAGAAGTCGTGGTCGTCCTGGCTTTCGTTGATGCGCACGCCCCAGATGACGATGGAGGGGTGGTTCCAGTCGCGGGTGATCATGCGCCGGATGTTTTCGACGCTCTCGTCTTTCCAGGCCTCGCCGCCGATATGTTGCCAGCCAGGGATTTCCTCGAAGACCAGAAGGCCCAGTTCGTCGCAGCGGTCGAGAAAATAGTGGGATTGAGGATAGTGGGAGGTGCGCACCATGTTGAGTTTGAGTTCCCGCTTCAGGATCTCCGCATCCCGCTCTTGCGCCGAGCGCCCCAGCGCATAGCCGACATAGGGGAATGACTGGTGGCGGTTGAGGCCGCGCAGTTTCAGCGCCCTGCCATTGAGCTTGAAGCCGTCAGTGGTGAATTCGGCAGTGCGGAAGCCAAAGCGGAACTGCGCCTGATCCCGCCCATGAGGCGTTTCGAGATTAAGTGCCAGGGTATAGAGCGTGGGGCTATCAATGTCCCAAAGGCTGATACCGGCGAGGCCGTTCAGCGCGACATCGACGCTATCGCCCTCAATGAGGGCATCGGTTGTTGCAATCGTTTTGCCCGCGGCATCCTTGATGGTGGCGACAACAGTGCCCGAGATGGGCAGGTCTTGCGGATTGGCGAGATCGATCCGGGCGCGCACCGTCTTTCTGTCGGCCAGTGCATCCGGCGTTTCCACCTTGCCATTGCCCACATAGACGGGCGCCGTCACGCGCAACCAGGCCTCGCGATAGATGCCGGCATAGGTCAGGTAGTCGATCTGGCCGCCAAAGGGTGGAATCTCGGGGTTTTCGCTGCCATCAATGGTAACGGCGAGGACGTTCTCGCCATCCTTGAGCTTGCCGGTCAGCCGCGCTTCGAAGGGCGTGTAGCCGTCCTTATGCGCCGCGATCGCCTCGCCGTTGAGGCTCACCTTTGCATTGGCCATGGCGCCATCAAAGACGATCGCGATTTCCTTGCCGTTCCAGGCCGGATCGACCGTGAAGCGCTTCTCATAGGAGAAGACGCGCTGATAGGCCGTCTCATCAAAATAGTTGAACGGCAGGTCGAGCGCATTGTGCGGCAGGCGGACCTCGTCCTTGCCCTCGAACAGCCAGCCGGAATTGAAATCGATCAGAGAACGCATGGAATACTCTATTTGACGGCGCCCAGCATGCCTTCGACGAAGCGGCGCTGGAGCAGGAAGAAGATGATGAGGGTGGGCAAAGTCGCGACAATGGCGCCGACCATGACCAGGCCGAAATCGGGGGTGTAACCCGCACTGAGCGCGGCGACCGCCAGGGTCAGGGTGAACATCTCATTGGTCTGGAGCACGATCAGCGGCCAAAGATAATTGTTCCAGTGCATCATGAAGACGATGATGGTGGCCGCCGCATAGGTGGATCGCATCACCGGCATGTAGACGTAGAGGAATATCTGCCATTCCTTGAGCCCGTCGATCCGGGCAGCATCGCGCAATTCATGCGGGAAGGCCTTCGTCGCCTGTCGGAAATAGAAGATGATGAAAACCCAGGCCACGGTGGGCAGGATGATGGCCTGATAGGTGTTGATCAGCTTCAAATTCGCCATCATCACGAAAAGCGGGATCATCAGCGCGGCGAATGGGATGGACAGCATCAGCAGCAGCCCGCCGAACAGCTTTTCCCGGAAGCGCGAGCGGAACATCTCAAAGCCATAGCCGGCGAGCGAGGAGACCAGCAGGGTCAGCGCGGTGCCGGCACCGGCGATGAAAAAGGAATTGAACAGCACGCGCGGCAGGTCGACCGAATTGAGGAACGTGCCGATGTTGGCAAAAAGCGCGCTGCCTGGCGTTGCCTTGCCCTTGATGATGTCGGGCGAGGTATTGGTAGCGGCGATCACCATCCAGACGAAGGGAAAAACCGAGACGAAGGCGGCAAGAGACAGGGCCAGATAGGTTGCGGCGCGACCGATAAGGGCAAAGGGATTGCTCATGCGCGGCGATCCCTTGCGACCAGGAACTGGATGTAGCTCAAAATGGCGACCAGCACGACAATGACGTAGCTCACCGTGGCCGCATAGCCGAAGCTGGGCATGAAGCGGAAGCTGAGGTTGTAGATGTACATGGAGAGCGTCAGCGTCGAATCTGATGGACCGCCCTGGGTGAGCAGATTGGGCTCGTCGAAGAGCTGCAACGTGCCGATGGTCGAGATGACGGCGGTAAACAGGATCACCGGCTTGAGCATGGGCACGGTGATGTACCAGAAGCGCGCCCAGGTGGGCACACCGTCTATGCGGGCCGCCTCATAAATGGAGCGGTCTATATTCTGCATGGCAGCGAGATAGAAGATCATGTTGTAGCCGGTCCAGCGCCAGGTGATGGCCGAGACGACAACGAATTTTGCCCAGAACGGATCGGCGAGCCAGGGGATCGGCGTAGAGACGATATGCAGGCCCAGCAGCACCTGATTGATGACGCCGTCGCCAGCGAACATCGACTTGAAGATTACCGAATAGGCCACCAGCGAGGTGACGCAGGGCAGGAAGATGGCGGTGCGGAAAAAGCCGCGCCCCCACAGCTTGCTGTCATTGAGCGCACTGGCAAACAGCAGCGCCAGGACCAGCATGATCGGCACCTGGATCGCCAGGAAAACCAGGGTGTTGGTCAGTGCCCGGAGGAAGACGGGATCCTGCGTCAGCCGGATGATATTGGCAAAGCCACCGAAGCTGAAGGCCATGCCGCGCCCGACCTGGAAGCTCATCCAGAGCGACCAGAGGATCGGATAGATCATGAAGATGCCGAGCAAAACCAGTGCGGGCATGACAAACAGCCAGCCGCTCACCTGCTCTTTTCGCGCCAAGCCAGATTGCGCCACGCCAACCCCCATCCGCTTGTTTCCGTAACCGCCGATGACCCTCACCTTGCGGCAAGGGCCCCGGGGAGGCCGGGGCGGCAAGCCGCCCCGGTATTCCGTCAGCTTATTGAATCTGCTGGCTGACCTGGGCGTTGATGGCCGAGATGATTTCGTCGACATCGCCACCATTGACCAGGGCCGGAAGCTGAGCCACCACCGCGGTGTCGGCTTCTTCGGTAAAGATGCCATAGTTGACCGCAGGGATCTCGGCGAGCCAGTTGGAGAAGTTCTGCCAGACAGGCTGACCGCCGAAGAACTCGTCACTGGCCTGGAAGGCTTCACCTTCACGGGCCGGCAGGTAGGTGCCCAGCGCGCCCTGGTTGATCAGGATTTCCTGGTAGAAATCAACATCGGCACCCCAGATGGTCTTGAGAAAGTCGATGGCCATGTCCTTCTGCGGCGCCGAGGACAGGACATACCAGCTCGAGCCGCCCAGATTGGAGGCATTGACCGAGCCTTCGACCCCATCGAGCCGCGGAATGGGCGCAACGCCCCACTGACCGGACTGGTCGGGATTGGCCTTGATGGTCGCCGTCATCCACACGCCGGTAAAGGTCGACATGGTGTCGCCCGAGGTGAAGGAACCTGTATATTCGGTCCAACCTGCCACCGGCTTGGTGATGCCTGCATTCATCAGGCGTTGATAGGTTTCGAGCGAGGCCTTGATCACGGGATTGTCGGCAATGGTCAAATTGCCAGCCTCGTCGAAATACCAGGAGCCGGCAGACTGCATCATGATGCGCAGCCAACCCGCATCATTGGGGTCGATCGGCAGCAACGTCTCGCCGGTCTTCTCCTTGATGTCGACGCCGATTTCGATGAGGCGATCCCAGGTGATGTCTTCAAGATCGGCGGCAGTATAGCCGGCTGCTTCAAGGAGATCGGCGCGGTAGAAATAACCGGTCACGCCAGAGTCGAAGGGCATCGAATAGGACTGATCATCAACCGTGCCCACGGCCACCTTGTAGGGTGCGAAGGACGAGTAATCGATCTGATCGGTCAGCGGTTCGAAAGCACCGGGGAACGAGAGAAGATATTTCTGAGCGCGATAATCTTCGATCAGCACGATATCAGGCAGCCCTTCGGTGGTGCCGGATGCAAGCTGGGTCTGAAGCTTCTGCTCCATGGCGGCCTTGTCGAAGATTTCGACCCTTATGGTGTCATCGGGGTGTTCGGCCTGATAGCGCGCAAAGGCCTGTTCCATGGTTGCCCCATTGAAGTTGGGGTCCCAGCACCAGACCAGGATTTCGGCAGCGGACGCGGCCGTGACGCTGAACATGGACACACTAGCGAGTGCAACGGCGAGCGAGCGCTTCAGGCCCGTGGACATACGAGTCATTGAATTTCCTCCCAATTGGGTGTTTCCTCATCACCCAGAGAGCAAGCTAATATGACTTTTGGTCCGAGCGCAAGAATTTCAGTAAATATTTACTGGGAGAAATTTACTGCGCCTCTTCGCTGGCAGTCGGGCGGGTGCTCGAGCGCCAGACAATGCGCGAGGCGAGGCTGATCTGCTTGGCGATTTCGCGCCCGCCCACCCGCTCAAGCAGCAGTTCCACCGCGGTCTCGCCGATTTCTTCGGCCGGTAAGTGTACCGTGGTCAGGGGTGGATTGAGGAACTGGGCGACCGAAATGTCATTGAAGCTGGCCACACCGATATCGCCGGGTATGGACAGGCCGGCCTCGTGCAAAGCCCGATAGACACCAATGGCCATGGAGTCATTGAAGGTGACGATGACGTCGATGGGGCGGCGCGCGGCGAGCAATTCGCGGGTCAGCGTATAGCCGCCCTCTTCGGTGTTGTCGCCGCTGCGGAACAGGCGGTCGTCAAACCAGCCCGCCGCCGTCATCCATTGCACGAAGGCCTGGGCGCGCCGGTCGCCCCAACCGATATAGGCCATGCGCCGGTAGCCGCGCTGGGCCAGCGCCGCCAGCAGCTTCTCCATGGCTGCGCGCAGGTCTGCCGCGACGGAATCGATCTGGTCGTCATGCGGGAGGTGGTCGGCGAAAACGATCTGGCGCGAGTTCTTCTGCAGCCAGTCCGTCTCTTCCTCATCATGCCGTCCAATGGCAATGGTGCCGGAGGCCTCCTGCAGTAGTTTGGCGTCTGGCCGCGCATCTGTGTGGTAAACTTTTACCGTTTCGATCTTGAGGGCGGCACAGCGGCGTTCAATGCCCAGGCGCAGGGCGATGTAATATGGGTCGACCAGTTCACGTTCGGGCGCCAGGAAATGCACCAGCGCCAATTTGCTCAAGCCCTGATGGATGGCTCGGTTTCGGTTGCGAGGGGTGGCATAATTGAGCGCTTCGGCTGTCTCGATGATGGCCTGCCGCTTGCGCTTTGAAATGGAGAGCGTGGTATCGTAATTGAGCACGCGCGAAACGGTGGCGCTGGAGACGCCGACCGTTGCGGCAATTTCTTTGATCGTGACCATGGCCGGCACGCTAGCCCCGGCCCTGCGATCGGGTCAATCAGTTTGCGCTTGCGTATCAGGCCGAGAGACCGGCTTCGAGCAGGTCATTCCAGTCGATAGCACCGGGTCGTCCGAGCAGGAAACCTTGCGCCTCGGTGCAGCCCTCCACACGCAAAACATCGAGCTGCGCCAGCGTTTCGACGCCCTCGGCCAAGACCGGAACAGACAGCGAGCGGCCCAGGGCCAGGATCGCCCGGACGATGGCCTTGGATTGCTCGTTGTTCTCCACCTCGCTCATGAAAGAGCGATCCAGCTTGATCTTGTCGAAGGGAAAGGCACGCAGGGTTTCGAGCGACGAATAACCGGTGCCGAAATCGTCGATGGCGATGGACACGCCCATGGCCTTGATCTGACGCAGAATGTGGAGGGCCCGATGCTTGTCGCCGATGATGGCAGTTTCGGTCACCTCAAGTTCCAGCCGTTCTGGCGCGAGGCCGGTCATGAACAAGGTATTGCGGACCGTGTCGATGAGATCGATCTGAGCCAATTGGAGACCAGAGACGTTCACCGCAACCTTGTAGGGTTCGGGCCATGCCGCTGCGTCCAGGCATGCCCTCTTGAGGACCCATACGCCGATGGCGTTGATGGCGCCGCATTCCTCGGCAACCGGAATGAATTCCGAAGGTGGCACATTGCCGTGGCCTGGCCGGTTCCAGCGCAGCAGGACTTCATAGCCCGTGGTCTCTCCGGTCAACACGGATTTTTGCACCTGATAGGCCAGATAGAAGTCGTCCTGTTCGAGCGCTGACCAGAGGTCGCGCGCCATGTCCCGGCGTTGGCGGGCCTGTTCGTCCATATCCCGCTCATAGTAGCAGATATGCCGGTCGAACTCGGCCTTGGCGCGATACATTGCCAGATCGGCATTGCTCAAAAGCTTGGACAGATCGTTGCCGTCCTCAGGATAGACGGCAACGCCAATGCTGCCACCGATCGAAACGGCCAGTTCGCCATCTTCGATCCGCCGGGACAGGGCCTCATCGAGCCGGCCGAGAAACTCACGCAATCCATCCATGCTCGTGAATTCCTTGAGCGCCGCGAACTCGTCGCCACCCAGGCGTGCTATGACCTCTCCGTCTCGCAGCAAGCCGTTGAAGCGCGACGCTATGGACTTGAGCACTGCGTCCCCAGCGGCATGACCGTGACTGTCATTGACGTCCTTGAAGTGATCCAGATCGATGGCGATAACGGCTATCTTCCGGCCATTTTCTTTGACCTTCGCGAGGGACCAGTCAAACGCCTCGGCGTAGCGAGCCCGGTTGGGCAGGCCGGTCAAGCTGTCGTGCCGGGCCAGGTGGGCAATGGCACGCTCGGAATGATGACGCTCGGTTATATCGTCGATCGTGGTTACCCAGGACCCGTCGCCAACAGGGTTATGGCTGATCCGGAGAACCTGGTCCTCGCTGAATTTGTGGACGATCTCTCCACCGTGCCGGATCAGATTTTGGTGGCTCTCCAGGACTTCGGCCAGTTGCACGTCGACATCCTCAAGCTCGGCATTGGCCCCCAGCAACGTCATGCGGCAGGTCTGCGGGAAACTGATGCCCGTCAGGTCCTGCTCCAGATCCAGGCCAAGCAATTCAGGAAAGCGCTGGTTGTAGAGCTGCAGGGTGCCATCGGCGCCGAAAAGACCCAGGCCTTGCGCCATATTGGTCAGTGCCAGTTCGAGCCGGCCGGACACCTCGCTGAGCCGCTCAGCGTCGCGCAACTGGCGATCCCGCTCGCGCTCAGTGCGGCGCCGGTCGGCCTCGTCCAGCACCGTGCTGCCCAATGCCAAGGCGAGCAGCAGTACCGAGATAAAAGCCAAGGCGAGCGAAAGCCAGAAGCCATCGATGCTGCCATCGGCGGATAGAGGAAAACAAAGCGAAAAATCGGCCGCCGCCATGGCGGTGAAGTGCATGGCGCAGATTGCGCCGGTCAATGTCAGAGCGCCACTGAACAGGCCACCCAAGCTCTGCCCCATGCCGAAGCGGAAGGAGAGGCCACCCAGCACGATGCCGGCCAAGATTGAGGTGGCGACAAGACCCGGATTCCATTGCAAGCTTCCGCCCATAACCAGAGCGCCGATGCCGGCATAATGCATGGATGAGATGGCAACCCCGACCACGGCTCCGCCCAACACCCGGTCCCATACATTCGTGCCCCGCACAGCCACGGCGATACCGGCGCCGCACAGCACAATGGCGATCAGCATGGACAGGGCGGTCAGGCCCAGATCATAGTCGAGGGTAAATCCCGGTCTGAAAGCCAAAACGGCGACAAAGTGAGTGGCCCAAATACCGAAGCCGACCGCCAGCGCAGCCACGCCAGTCCAGATGGCGCGCATATGATCCCTGGACCGCTGCGCGTGCCGCAGCAGGCCAATACAGGCATAAGAGGATATCAGGCAGATGGCCGCGGCCAGCAGGATCAGACCGGGCTCGTGGGCCTTGAAGAAGAAATCGATAACCGGCACGCCAGAACCTACGCAACTACACCAATTCTAGGTCATCTAGGTGCCAGATCAGACCTTACCGAAGCGTCACCTTGGGGCACAAAACTATCAACTTGACGCGATCGAACCTCTTTCCCGGGTTTCGCCCTCGCACAAGGGGCAAAAAAAGCAGACGGTTTCACCATGACCAACCTCCTCTATCCAACAGATTTTTATGGCGAAAGGCGGCGGCATACCTTGCACGCAGCGCGGCGCCTGCTGGGCGCCCTGCCGCTCGATCTCCGTGGCAGACGTGTGGCCGATATCGGCTGCGGCACGGGCACGTTTCTGGCTGCGGCGCTAGAGACGGGCGCGGAAGCCGTGTTCGGGTTCGAGGGGGATTGGGTCAGCCAGGACATGCTGGATGAACAGAAAATTGTCTTCCAGACGCATGATCTTGAACAAAAGCTCTCCGGCCCGGAAGTCGACCTGGTGCTGTCGCTGGAAGTCGCCGAGCATCTGTCGCCAGGCCGGGCCCAGAGTTTTGTTGCAGACCTCTGTACGATGGCGCCAGCCGTGCTCTTCAGTGCCGCCATTCCGGGTCAGGGCGGGGTCGGGCATGTCAACGAACAATGGCCGAGCCATTGGGCAGGGCTCTTTGCCGGACAAGGTCTTGGCGCCTATGATGTCGTGCGGCCCGCGATCTGGGCCGACGAGGCCATTCCGGCATGGTACCGGCAGAATGCGATCCTGTTTCTGCGCCCCGATCTGGGGACCGTTCTGGGACTGCAGCCAACCGAACCAGCATTGCTTGACCGAGTGCATCCCGCGTTCTGGGACAGGGCCAATCGCGAACTGAAATACGCCAACGCCCTGCCCGAATCCGAGGTGCTGCGCCGGCAGGCCGAGCAGCAACAGCAGCAGCAGCAGTGATCAGCGCGAAGCCCAGAGCAGGCCGCGCTTGAGAATGGTGCGGATCTGCGGGATTTCCAATTCGTCTGCGGTATGCCCGAGGGAGGAATAGAACACCCGCCCCTTGTCATGGGTGGTGGTAAAGACCACCGGCATGACCACGTCCTTGCGCCATGGATGGTGTTCACCGGAAAAGGTCGTGGTGGCGAGCACCTCAACGGCAGGATCGTAGTTGAGGTAATACTGCTCGGAGGTGTGCTCGAAGCTTTCGATACCAGCCATGATGGGATGGTCGGGGCGGCTGACATCGACCTTGTAGGTCATGATATTGCCCGGGTGCTGCACCCAGTAGACGCTGGCCGCGTAGCGGAAGGGCACGCTGGCACGGAAGGTGGTGGCCAGCCCCATGTGATAGCCCGCAAGACCTGTGCCGGCGCGGATGGCGGCAATCAGATTGTTCATCTTTTCCGGGGCCAGGGTGCCATCGGTAATGACCGGGACAACAAGGTCATTGTTGCTGACATCATCGGCGCCCAGAGCGTCATAGTTGGACGTTACGGTGACGGCAAAACCGTCTTCCTCGAGAAGGTCGCGCACGACATGGGCGCCGCGCTCGGGGGTATGCAGTTCCATGCCACCCCAGACAACAAGGGCTCTTTTGGTCATAGGCCCATCCCCACCGCCAGGGTGCGATGCACGCCTTTGGGGACGAAGGGGAAGGCATCCTCTTCACCCAATAACTTGGCCGCCAGATGAATGACCGAAAGCCACATTTCGGTCCCTTGCAGACCCGGCACCTGGCCATCGGCAAAGGCGAAACCTTGGCCATCGACCCAGCGCTCGCCGGCCCGGGCAATGAGCGCGCGGGCGATCTGCTCTGCCTCGGCCCGCCGGTGGTCGGTCTGACCGAGGCAGAGCAGTAGCGGATGGATGGTGTCGAGCAGGTTGCAGGCGGTATAGGTGGCCCCGGAAAATCCACCATAATTGCGGTGGTTGAGCAGCACGCTGTCTATCGCCCGGTCTGGATTCGGCACGGCAATGCCGAACTGGGCATAGGTGCCGCGCGTCAGCCGGTAGAAACCATTGACCGGCTGCAACAGCCCCTGGTCCGGGGTCGGCGATCCCCACAGGCCCGACCCCCGGTCCTGCTTGAGCGCGAGCCAGCCAAACAGCGTTTCCCGTGATGTGCCAGAGGAAAAGTAACGGGCATTGAAATAGAGCGCCGTGCCAATGGTATCGACATCGGCGCCAGCCGCCCAGGCCCGCTCACGCCAGGTCAGGCTTTCCAGCCATTGACAAAAATCGGGGGCCGGGAGTTCGACCGCGCTTATGGGGTGCAGCGGCTTGCTGCCCAGCACTTCGAGCGCATAGCCCACGGCCAGCACATTGTAGAGCGCCAATCCGTCCTGCCGCAGCGGCACGCCGGGCTTTGGCTGTTGGTAGGGATCGGGAAAGAGCCCGGTCTGAGGGTCCTGCACGGCCTGCAACCGGGCAATTGTCGCGGCCACATCGAGGCCATCGGGCCATTGGTCAAAGCTGGCAGCGATCTCGACGGCGTCGCAGAGGTGGCGGATGCTCATGCGATTTTCGCCATGGTTTTCGCGCGAAAGATAGTCGCCGTCCTGCATATTGCGCTTGAGAATGGCCTGGAACTGATCCCGCGCCCGCTCGCCCAACGCTGCCAGTTGTGACCGCGGCTCGTCGCGGCGCGACTGGCCGCGATAGCGCAGCACCTTTGCCGGCACGCCGCCGACAACGGCCATGGGCGGCACGTCCTTGCTGACCACGGCGCCGGCCGCAATCACCGCGCCGCGCCCAATGGTTACGCCGTCGACCACTACCGCATTGGCGCCGATCCAAACGTCGTCCTCGATGATGATGCCGCGGCTTTCGTGCTTTTGCCGATAGATTGGCAGGTCGGGGTCATCAAACCCATGGTTGAAGCCCACCAGCGAGGCGTGACTTGCGATGCGGACACCATCGCCGCAGCTGACCTTGCCCGATATCGTCGCATAGGGGTTGACCGTGCAATGAGCGCCCAAAACCACCTCGCCGCGCACCAGGGCATAGCCGGCAATCCAGCTCTCGGCGCCCAGAACAAGCCTGGTCGTGAAGATGGACGCATCTGCCGCCACATAGGCGGTGGGATGAAAGCGCGCTCCGGCGCGCTCAGCCAGCTCAGCCTGGCGGGCGCGATGTTCGGGGCCGTCGATGTCATCGGGGGTGCGATCCCAGGTTAGAAATTGCAGGCGAGACCGGCGCCAAGCCGCCTCTGTCGTCTCGCCGGCTGCGGCGGCAACAGTATCTGCAGACGCCGCGCCGGCAGAGGGCTGGATGTGTTGCATCACGCCAGCCTTTCCAACAATTCAGGCTCGATCTCGTAGAGCATAGGCTCGCCACGTGCAAAGCGCTCAACTTCTTCGATGGCCATCAGGCCCAACCGGGCCCGCTCAGTGCCGATGGCGCCGGCCACATGGGGCGTCAGAAAGACATTGGGCAGGCTGAAGAAAGGCGAATTGGCGGGCGGCACTTCGGGGTCGGTGACATCAATGACGGCATGAATACGGCCGGTTTGCAATTCTGTCAGCAAGGCCGCTTCATCGACCAGGGCGCCGCGCGCCGTGTTGATGAAGGCAGCGCCGTCCTGCATGAGCTTTAGTTGGCGCGACCCGATCATGCCTCTTGTGGAAGGCAGCGAGGGGGCATGGACCGAAACGACATCGGAGCGGGCCATGAGCGCGTCGAGATCAACCAGCTCCGCCTGTTGTGAAACAGGGTCATCGGGCTGCACGAAGGGATCGTAAAGCAGCACGTTGAGGTCAAAGCCCGCCAGCAAGGCAGCAACGCGGCGGCCGATACGCGAGGCACCGACCAGACCGACGGTGCGACGGAAATTGCCAATCGGCTCATCCATCAACTGGTAGGCCCTGCGCCGTGTGGGATCGTCGCGATAAACGTCGCGCAGTTCAAAGACGCGCTTATTGGCAAACAGGATCGCTGCCAGCGTGAACTCTGCAACCGGCACAGCGTTGGCTTCGGCCGCATGCGTCACGCGGATGCCCATGGCATAGGCGGTGGGATCCACGGTGTATTTGACCGTGCCGGCAGCGTGGGCGATCAGCTTGAGATGGGGTGCACTGCGCAGCACGTCGGGGGTGAGCATGGGGCACCCCCAGCCGGTGACCAGGACCTGAGCCTGAGCAAGCAAGGCACGGTCGTCCGGCGCCGAAAAGCTGGCAAGCGGCGCGCGGGAGAGAATTTCGCAACTGCGCCCCAAACGCTCCAGGGCGTCGTCCTCGAACACATGGTTGGTCTTGCGCGGGTCGTAGGCGAAGATGAGTTTTGGCCGCATCAGAAGCGCTCCGGAACCAGTATGGCGCTGACATCAATGCCTTCGCGCGCGAACAGGGCTTCCAGGGCCTGAAGGTCAGGCGCATGCGGCGGATGCGCCGACGCCTTGTCGGCCTCCGCCCCGGCCGGTATCGCCATGGCGGCGGTGAGCAGGACCGTGGTTCCTGCTGGGATATCGCCGCGCAATTGCGGCACGATGATCTTTGATGCGATCAGATTGGTGTTGGGCAGGGCGCGGAAGGCCCGGCCCTCGCGCTTCCCATTGAGATCCAGAATGACGGAGACATCGGTTGCAGAGCGCGCTTCGCCCCGGCTCGGCCGGTCGATATAGGTGTCGGCATTGAGATCGGCACGGGCAATGGCAAAGCCGCCTTCGGTGCCGTGCAGGGCGCGCGGCGTGGTGATGCGGTGGACGCGGATATGCCAGTGATGGGCGGGCACGAGCCAGGTCTCGACCGTCACATCGGCCCAGGGTTTCCAACGCGCGAAGAGACAGTTTTCGGCGATCTGTGCGGTCTCGTTGGTCTCGCGCACCCGGTAGTGACGGCCATCGTCGCTCAATGCCAGCGCGCCGTCGAAGACGCCCTGGTGATAGGCGCGCTCGTCCACTTCCACCGAAAAACCATAGCGGCTCGAATAGACGAATTTAGCGTATTTCTCGGTGCCCGCCCGCATCTGCCAGTTCTGCTGGCCGCTCGAAAGCGCCACGACATTGCCGGGCGTATGCTGCATGACCATGCCGGGATGCTTGAGCGGCACCGGTTTTTCGTCGAAACCGGCCGCTTCCTCCTCAGCGGTCCAGAACGGATGGTCAGCCGGCAGGGCCAGGGGCAGGAAGGCCTTGAGCGCCCAATAGGGCGAACCGGCAGAATTATAGCTCTCGGACATGAAGAGGTTGGGGTAGCCATAGCCGATGGAGAGCACGCCATTGCCGTGGGCGATGGGCTTGTCGGCCCACCAGCGCAGGTGCCGCATGAAGTGGCCCTTGATCTTGCCCCAGGGCAAAGCTTCGAGATCGGCAAAGGCAAGCGCACCCCAGATGCCGGCACAGGCAAAGCGATAGGTGAGCGAGCGCCCGAAGGCGAGCGTGCCACCGTCTTCGTCGAACCAATGCTGGATGTCCTTGGCGAAGAGTGCCGCGCGCTCCTTGTAGGCGGCCACGCGCTTTTCATCGCCACGGGCGAGCTTGGCGTAGATCAGGCCATAAAAATGCATGGCGAAGGGAATGTAGTGATCGATGCGGCGCACATTGCCGTCGCGATACCAGCCATCGCCCAGATAGAAGCCGTCGAGCTCCTCGAGATATTTCTCGGTCAGGGACCGGTCGAAATCGACGCCGCATTCTTCAAGACCGAGATCGACCAGGATGCGGAAGAACTTCCAGTTATTGTCGGCATAGTCGAACTGGCGGGCATGCTTGAGATAGGCCGCCAGGTTGTCCTTGGCCTTTTGCGGCAAAGGCTCCCAGACAAGGTGGGGCACCATGCGCATGGTGAACCCGATGGCCGCCAGCTCGACCATGCGCTGGTCGGTTGAATTGACCTGGCCCCAATATTCGGGATGGTCCGGATCGGTGCCATTGGCGAGGCCCTGGCGGTACAGCTCCCAATGCGCGAAGTCCGCCCCGCCAGCAGCCAGGGGCGTCAGGCCCCAGAGCGGACGGGCAAATCCTTCAAGATCAGCCGCAGCGCGATCGAAATGGGCCCCTGCCCCATCAAGCCGCACGCGCGCGCCGCCTTCAGAGAAATAGGGCAGCAGCGGATCGAAAAGGTCGCGCAGCCCCTTTTCGACATCGGCGCGGGTCTGCAGCGGATTGCCAAACAGCGGATTGGCGGTGGCCGGATCATAAGTCATTTCAAGCAATTGCCTTTTGCGGCGCGTCATAGGCACCGGTCAGTTCGAGAGTTTCGGCAAAGTGGCAGGCCGCAAGCTGAGCCGTGCCATTGATGGGACGAAGCGCGGGCTTTTCGCTGCGGCAGCGGTCGGCGGCATATTTGCAGCGGGTATGGAATGGACAGCCCTGTGGGCGATTGCCGAGATAGGGGATTTCGCCCTTGAGTTCGGCCCGCCGGCCCTTGCGCCGTGTCGGATCGGCAATGGGCAGGGCCTCGAGCAACATTTCGGTATAGGGATGGCGCGGCCGCTCGAAGAGCATTTCGGTGGGCGAATTTTCCACAACATGGCCCAGATACATCACGACCACCCGGTCGGCGATGTAGTTCACCACGCCAAGATCGTGGCTGATGAATATATAAGTGAGCCCGAAATCCGCTTTCAGGTCATCAAGAAGATTGAGGACCTGCGCCTGGATGGAGACGTCGAGCGCCGAGACGGCCTCATCGGCAATCACCAGCTTGGGGTCGAGCACCAAGGCTCTTGCGATACCAATGCGCTGGCGCTGGCCGCCGGAAAAGGCGTGGGGGTAGCGCCCGGCGGCGTCGGGAGAAATGCCCACTTTGGCGAGGGTATCGTAGACTCGCGCCTCGAGCGCCTTACCGCGCATCAGCTTGTGCACTCGCAGCGGTTCGGCGACGATGTCAAAGACCCGCATATTGGGGTTGAGCGAACTCATCGGGTCCTGGAAGATCATGCGGATGTCGCGGCGATAGGGCTTGATGTCCCGCTTGTTGAGCGTGGTGAGGTCGACATGACCCTGCCCCTCTGGATGATAGAAGACATGACCCGAGGTCACCGGTTGTGCCTTGATGATGCAGCGCCCCAGCGTTGTCTTGCCGCAGCCGCTCTCACCCACGATGGCGAGGGTCTCGCCGGCCTCGACGGTCAGGTTGATGTCGTTGAGCGCGACCAGTTCGCGGCCTTGCCGGAACGGGCCGCCGCCGAGATGGAAGACTTTCGAGAGGTTTTCGACGGTGAGCAGCGTTGTCATGCGAGAACCTCTGCCTGTTTGTGAGTGAGGAGATGGCAGCGCGCCACATGACCCGCGCCGCTGACCTTGGTGCGTTCAGGACGGGTGCCGGCGCAGGGACCAAAGGCGTGTGGACAGCGGCTGGTAAAGGCGCAACCAGCGGGGCGATCCTTGGGCGAGGGCACCGTGCCCTTGATGGGCGAGAGGCGCTGGCGATCGGCCTTGCGCTGCAGGCGCGGCACCGAGTTCATGAGGGCCTGGGTATAGGGATGTTTGGGGGCGCGGAAGACCTCATAGACGTCCCCTTGCTCGACAACGTCCCCAAGATACATCACGGCGATCTCATCGGCGATCTCGGCGACCACGCCAAGATCATGGGTGATGAACAGCATGGCCATGCCGAAATCATCCTGCAGCTGGCGCAGGAGATCGAGAATCTGGGCCTGGGTGGTGACGTCCAGCGCGGTGGTCGGCTCGTCGGCGATCAGCAGCTTGGGCGTGCAGGCCAGGGCCATGGCGATCATGGCGCGCTGGCGCAGCCCGCCGCTGAGTTCGAACGGGTAAGCGTTGGCGCGATCGCGGGCGCCGGGCACGCCAACCTGATCGAGCAGGGAGACCGTGCGTTCGCGTGCCTGTTTGGGCGAGAGACCGTCATGCAGGATGATGATCTCGTCGATCTGATCACCGATGGTATGCACCGGCGAGAGAGAGGTCATGGGCTCCTGGAAGATCATGGAGATCTCGGCGCCCCGAATGGCGCGCATGGCCGTGCTGTCGGAATGCAGCCGGGCGATATCCACCGCGCCTTGGCCGGTGTCGAAGAGGATTTCGCCACGCGGAATCTTCGCATTCCTGTCGAGCAGGCGCAGCACGGCCCGGGCGGTGACGGACTTGCCGCAGCCGCTTTCCCCGACCAAAGCCAGGGTCTTGCCCGGCGTCAGGGTCAGGTCGACCTGGCGCACGGCCTCGATATCGGCTTCATCGGGCGAGGAGAAGCTGATGGACATGTCCTTGATGGTGAGAAGCGGTTCAGCGGCCATGGGGGTCTGCGGCATCACGAAGGCCGTCTCCGAAGAAGTTGAGGGCAAGAATGACCACCACGACGCAGACGCCGGGGGCGAGCAGCCAGGGGGCCGTGGCAAGGGTGCGGATATTCTGGGCGTCCTGCAGCAGGGTTCCCCAGCTGACGATTGGCGCCTGGAGGCCCAGGCCAAGAAAGCTCAGGGCGGTTTCTGCCAGGATCATGCCGGGAATGGCCAGCGTCGCGGCCGCTATGATGTGGCTGGTGAAACTGGGCACCATGTGGCGGGTGACAATGCGCCAGTCGCTGGCCCCATCGAGCTGGGCTGCGGTGACAAAGTCCTCGGTGCGCAGGGACAAGAAGCGTCCGCGCACCACGCGGGCCAGTTCGGTCCAGCCGATCAGGGAGAGAATAATGGTGATGGCAAAATAGGTCTGGAGCGCCGACCAGTCCTTGGGCATGGCCGCCGCCAACCCAAGCCAGAGCGGAATGGTGGGCATGGAGCGGATGAATTCGACAGTGCGCATGACCGCGCTGTCGAACCAGCCGCCATAAAACCCGGCAAAGCCCCCGATGACGATGCCAAAGAACAGGCTCAGGGTGACACCGGCGAGGCCGATGGACAGGGAGATGCGGGTGCCATGGATAAGGCGGCTCAGCAGGTCACGTCCCAGCCGGTCGGCCCCCAGGATGTAGAAGGGGTCGCGCGGGTTTTCGACGTCGATCAGTTTGATGGACATGGGAATGACACCGGCCAGCAGATAGGGCTCGCTTTGGGCGAAGAAGCGCACGGGCAGCTTGACAGTTTCGTCGATGACGAAGGTCCGGCGCAGGGCAACCGGGTCGATCTCGGTCTTGTAGCCATAGACGTAGGGACCGAACTGCCAGCCGCCATCCTCACTCTGAGAGACGAAATGCAGGCCCTGGGGCGGCGCATAGGTGTAACGGGCGCTGTAATCGGACGGGTCCATGGGGGCGAGGAATTCCGCCAGCAGAGCGACGAGGTAAAAGAAGCCAACCACCCAGAGGCTGACCACAGCCAGCTTATGCTGCCGGAAGCGGCGCCACATCAGGCCGAACTGACTTTCGCGGGCGGGGCGGACCGGGGTTGCGGCGGCGGGCGCGAGGTTTTCCATGCTGTCGACAGCCATTATTTGGCCCCATAGCGGATGCGGGGGTCGATGAGGGCGAGAAGAATGTCCGAGATCAGCGTGCCGATAACGGTGAGGACGCTGAGCAGAAGGATGATGGCGCCGGCCAGATACATGTCCTGGGTGGTCAGCGAGCGCAGCAGCATCGGGCCGGCCGTGGGCAGGTTCAGAACCACCGAGACGATGACCGAACCGGAAACCAGCGCCGGCAGCAGCCAGCCAATGGTCGAGACGAGCGGGTTGAGCGCCAGCCGCACGGGATACTTAAGGATCACCTTCCATTCAGGCAGGCCCTTGGCGCGCGCGGTGACCACATAGGGCTTTTTCAGCTCGTCGAGCAGGTTGGCGCGCAGAATGCGGATGAGTTCGGCGGTGCCGCTGGTGGCGAGCACCAGGACGGGCGCCCAGGCGTGGGTCAGGAAGTCCCAGATGCGCGGCAGGCTCCAGCGCGCATTTTCGAATTCGGGCGAGAACAGCCCGCCCAGCGTGGTGCCGAACCAGATATAGGCCAGGTACATCAGGATCAGCGCGAAGAAAAAATTGGGCACGGCCAGGCCAATGAAGCCGGCAATGGTGGCCAGATAGTCGCCCAGGGAATATTTGCGCACTGCCGCATAGATGCCGATGGGCAGGGCCACCAGCCACATGACGATGACGGCCAGGCCTTCGACCAGCAGCGAATTGCCCAGGCGTCCCCAGATCAGTTCCCAGACGGGTCGTTTCCACTCGAAGCTGTGGCCGAAATTGCCTTGGACAACGCCGGATATCCACTTGGCGTACTGGATATAGAAGGGCTCGCCCAATCCATATTGATTGCGCAAATTTTCGATGACGCGCGGATCGACCTGGTCGCCCGTTGCCGAAAGATTGGCGATATAGCTGGTGAGGAAATCACCCGGCGGCAGCTGGATAATGGCAAAGGCCACGATGGATACGGCGAACAGGGTCAGCACCATGGCGATGGTGCGCCGGATGATGAAGGCAAGCATGGCGGGGGCCCTTGCTGGTTGTTGGAGGTTCCCCCCGCGGCCCGGGAGCGCCGCGAGGGGACGGTGCGGGGGAGGACCCGCTTACTCGAAGTACCAGGTCACCGGATCCATGGGCGCTGGGGTCGGGAAGAGCCAAGCGTTGAACATGGATTCAGGCGCGTTCTTGAGGTTGTTCCGGATGATCGAATAGGAGTTCGGCATCAGGTTCACACCAATGACCGGGAACTGCTCCTTGGTGATCGCCAGGACCTGGCGGAACAGTTCGGCACGTTCATCCGGATCGCCCGAAGCGCGGACCTGGTTATAGAGCTCCATCTGCTCCTTGGCCCAATCCACCGGTTCCTCGGCGATTTCCGAGCGGGTGCCGTTGAACCACTGCGCCCAGCGATAGGCCCAGACCGATTCATCGGAGAAGGGGAAGTAGTAGCGCGGCTCCTGCAGGGCCTCGATACCACCGTCGCCAGCCCAGACCTGGGCGTCGAACTCGCCGGCCGGACGCTTTTCGTAGAACAGAGTACGATCGATATTGTTGAGCTCAATCTCGATACCGGCAGCGCCAAGCTGAAGCTGCATGATTTCCAGCATGTCGATCCATTCGGGGCGCAGCGCCGAAATCACGTCTATCGTGATCTTTGCCGGATTGCCGTCACTCATCAGATAGATGCCATCGCCGTTCTTTTCGGTCAGGCCGGCGGCTTCGAAATGCTGGGCGGCCAGGTCAGGATCGAACTCGGTATATTGCTTGGCCAGCTCTTCGTCATAGAAGGCGGATTCAGGGCGCGGCGCGACCTGGAAGGGTTCGCCCTGGCCAGTGAAGACCACGTCGATGATTTCCTGACGGTCGATGGCGTGGGAAATGCCGATGCGGAAGTCCTTGTTCTGGTAGAGCTCGCGCTTGACCGGATCGAGGTGATTGAGATTGAGCTGCAGGACCAGCGAATTGGAGGCCGAGGGGATCACCTCGCCGAGGTGATAACCGCCCGCTTCCTGACCATCGAAGAACAGGGGCTTGTTGGTGGTGGTGGCGATGTGGCGTTCCTGGAAATCGATCTCGCCATTGAGCGCGGCCAGCGTCAGCTCTTCGACACCACCCTGGCTGACGCGCATGTCCAGATTGTCGATATAGGGAAGCTGGTTCCCCTCCGCATCGACCTTCCAATAATAAGGATTGCGCTTCCAAGTAACGCGGGAGGTATTGGCCGTCAGCGGGGTTTCGATCACCCAGCCATAGATGGTGGGAAGGTCGGGATTGGCGTAGCGAATGGTTTCCCAGCCCCAGGCGCAGCGATCCTGCAGGTAGAGCGCCCAGCTCGAAAAGCCTGCCGCTTCCGCGTCGGCGGCGGCGTTCTCGTTATAGGTGGGGTGGAACTGGCTGCAATATTTCTTCTGCAGCGAGGTAATATGAATGCCATCTACCCCGGCAATGGTGCCCATGAACATGCCATTGGGCTTTTCGAAAATGATCTTGAAATTGTGGTCGTCGATTACTTCCAGGCTCGGCAGATTGTTCTTGTTGTCGATCCAGCTGCCCGCCGCGTAATCGGGGTCCTGGTACATCTCGAAGGTGAAAGCGATATCTTCGCTGGTGAAAGGCGTTCCATCGGACCATTTCACGCCTTCACGCAGCTTGAAGGTGTATTCGGTCGCGTCGTCATTGACCTCCCAGCTTTCGGCCAGGTTGGGAATAACCTTGTCCCACTGGTGGTCGTAGCGAACCAGGCCTTCATAGGCGACAGTCTTGACGATCAGGCCATTGTCGCCGCCGCCATTCATGCCCATGCGCCAGGTGCCGCCATATTGACCCACGCTTTCGCCCTCGACTACCAGCGGGTTGGCCGGCAGACGGTCTTCGAGCGGCGGCAGGTCGCCGCTTGCAACGAGCGCCTCGAGTTCAGGCGCTTGGCCTGCCGCGAGCGCCGGTCCGGCCGCCGCCAGAATGGCCGCCATGGCCACCGCGCCGGTCAAGCCGAGAAAATCATGCTTTCTCATCCTAATCCTCCCTTTCCGGGGCTGTCCCGCCACCGGATTTCAGTTCTGGCCCCGGCACTCCTCTGAACCGGCGACCGCGATAAACCCGCCCACAACCGGGCGGCACCCTCCGCTCAGTCGAGCGGTGAGATTTCGAGCGCCAGACGTCCGCTCCGGCTTTGTCGGCGGGGCGTAAACACCACGCGCGTGAGATCGACTGCAGGCTGGTATTGCTTTTCAGCCCCCTCATGACGTTCCAGGGCGACGTCGAGGGCCGCGGCGTCGTAGTGCACCTTCACGCCTGCCCCCGTGTCGCCGATACGAACCATGCCGTTCCCGGCCTCCGCGGCCATGGGCGTCACCAGAACCGACTGGAACAGCCCCTCATCGCCCGCGAAGGCGAAGTCATCTTCGAGCAGCACGCGGCCGCCCGGCGTCTTCCGGTCCAGCATCAGGCTGCGCCTGAGCGACGAGAGCCCGGCCTCGGCCGGATAGGCGGCGGCCATGTCGAGTTCGAGCCGGTCCGCATCCGCGCCATGCTCATGCACCATCACTTTGCCGGCGTGGTCGCGCCCGGCGGCCTGCTCAAGACCGTTGATCATGGGCACCGAATGGCCACGCGACGAAGCAAAGAGGTTCTGGTAGCGCTCGGGCCCGAAATAGCTCTTGGAATAGCGGCCCCGGCCGGGATCGGTCAGCACAACCTTGCCGCCGGCCACGACCATGAAGGAGCCGACATCGTTCTGGTTGTGCATCTCGTCATTGTGCCCGCCCTTGGCCGCCAGGCGCAGAGATGCTGGATCATCTGGATCGAGCCGGCCGATCATCCAGCCCATGTCGGCATACCAGTCGTGCGGGCCCGGCTGGGCCGCCGCCGTATGTTCAGGCAGGGGCCAGGCATATTGGCGCAGGGGCCAGCAGAACTGGTTGAAGCCCTCGACGGCGAAGTCATTGGCCATCCCCAGACCGAGCAGTCCGGGCAGGTTCATATGGCCGGCCAGGTGCGAGAGCAGTCCGGGATGAAAGACCGGATTGCTGTCGCTGTCGGAGAAGCTGACCCAGACCCCGGGCGCCATCTGGGTGCGGAGCGGGAACTGGGCAATGTCGCGCACAAGATCTCCGGCCAGCAGGTCTATGGCGCCATTGGTGCGGGCATGCAGCAAATGCGCCAGAACGGCATAATTGCCAAAGCCATAGGTCCAGTAGTCCGGACCTTCCGACGAGCCGCCCTGACGGTCGAAAGTCTCGAGATAGTCGGCAAGGCTATGAAGGCCGCGCGTGACGATGCGGGCGAGACGATCTGTGTCTGGTTCGAGATAGAGCGCGGCGCCCACGGCGCCGGCGACGCAGACGGCGGTCCAGTTGTTGACCTGCTTTTGCGGCGTGGTGCGCAGCCACCAATGGTCGTCCCGGTCGAGAAACGGACTGATCGCGCGGCGTTCGACCTCGGCCCGAATGCGACGCCGCAAATTGGGTGCCAACCGATCCCCGATAAGGTGGTCGGTCTCCGCCAGGTCAAGCGCGGTCATGGCAGCGGCCAGATCGAGCGTGGGATGGTCTGCACTATCCAGCGCGCGGGCGTGAGCGGGCCAGGCCCAATTGGTTTCCTCCAGGCGGGCCCAGGCGAGGTCTTCCAGCGATGTCAGAAATCGCCCCTGCCCTTCGAGCCATTCGGCCAGGGTCAGGCGGTAGAGCTTGTTGCGGCGATCGCGCTGGGCGTCTTCATATCCTTCACGCCGACCGGTTTGGGCAAACTCGGCGTAGAGCGAAGCTGGAAGGACAGGAATTGGCGCGCTGGCGTCAGTCTCAGCCCATAGCAGGAGTCCGGCAATTTCCTCCTGTCCCAGGGCAGCCTTGAGCCTCTCCATTTCAGGCCCGCCCGATCGTGGAAACGGCGTGAAATCGGCGGCGGCGCTCAGCACCTCCCGCACGTCTTTCACTGTCCAGCGCCGTAAAGTCACGCAATCCCTCCCTGGGTCGCGCCCGGCGCTAACAGTCTGTTAGCAATTTCCCTTGGCGGGTTAATCGGACGCTATGCAAGGCTATGCACCAATTTGCGCAAATTCAAGCTTTTTGCGCATTTCACGCAACTTACGCAATTTTGCGGAAATTGCATCGTCGGGACAGCCGGATAGAGCCCGCCAAGGGCACCGCTGAAGCCTGGTTTTCAACATGCCCAGGAAAAAAATTACGCAAGAATAGCGTTAGCCAAGGCTGTGGACGGTCTCGCCCTCAACCAGCGAGACGCCGATTTCGAGTTGCTGAATAGCCGCCTCGCAATCGAGCTGGTTGGTCAGCACACGAATGACGCCCCGGCCAAGCGCCTCGCGGTCCACCCGCACAGTGCTCAGGCGCGGATTGGCCATGCCGGCAATGGGCAAATCGTCAAAGCCAATAATTGAAAAGCCTGCCGGCATGGGGGAATCCTGGCCCAGCAGCGCTTCCACCATGCCTACCGCCACCCCGTCATTCCAGCAGAAGACCGCGGTCACGTCATGATCGCCGGCGAGGAGGGACGCGAGCAGATCGCTGGAGGAATGCTCATTGGAAATGACGACTTTCCCCGTGACGCCGGGATTGGCGGCAATGGCTGCCTCAAAACCCCGCCGCCGCTGCAGAATGGTAGGGCGATGGCGATAGGTGTAGTGCAGGATCTTGCGGTGACCGGCGTCGATCAGCCGCTGGGTGGCCTGGTAGGCGCCGAAGAAATTGGCCGGCGCCACAGAACTGAAGCGCATCAATGGGTCGGTGCCGTTGGCGAGGACCACGGCCGTGCCGCTTTCGTGCGCCCACTGGGCAATGTCGTCGTCCGGATCGATCCCGGCCAGGATCACCCCATTTGCACCGGTCTTGGCAATCTGGCGCCGGATGAATTCGAGCGAGACCATGTCTTCATTGACCAGCCGCACATCGAGGACCATGCCGGCCTCCTCGGCCTGGGCGCGCATGCCCGCAACGATGCCGTGGTAGAAGCTGGCAAGGCTTCCCATGGCGCTGTTGAGCGGCACCAGGGTCAGTGCGCGCTTGTCGAGCCGCCCCATGACAGGTGGATGCTTGCTCTTGTAGCCGAGTTGGCGTGCGACACGCTGGACCTCGGCCCGCACCGCATCACTGATGCCAATTTCGTTGGCCAGCGCCCGCGACACGGTGGACACCGACACCCCGAGCTTTTCTGCGATATCGGCCTGGCTGGCGCGCTTGCCCGGTACCATTGCGGTTCCTTTTCATTCAATTACGCAATATTTGCGTTTCTTGAGCAATGCAAGTGCAATGACGCCAGCAGCCGTGGAAAGCTGTCAAATCGCCCAATTCGTTGGCAAACTGCTAACGCTGGGCGTCTCAATTGCGGCCTGAACGAGAGCTTCGGGCGAATGCTTGACGCTGGCAACATTTTCCAGCATCTAGTGGCGCAGGCGGGTGTAGCTCAATGGTAGAGCAGAAGCTTCCCAAGCTTACGACGAGGGTTCGATTCCCTTCACCCGCTCCAGCGACCAGTCCAGCACCGTCCCGCAAAGTCTACTAGTTCAAGGTTTCAGCGGATCTCGGCCCCTCGCGCGCGCGAGGCGGTGCGGTAATGTCCAGTGACAGCCAACGATTTTGTCGGTATTTTTGACGGTATCAAACTTTTCATCAGTGGGACGATACCGTCATTGCCCCTAACCGACATTCAGATTCGAAACGCGAAGCCTGACAAGAAGGCGAAGAAGCTTCCGGATATGGAAGGGCTGTATCTTTTTGTCTCACCCGCTGGCGGCAAGTCATGGAGGATGGACTACCGATTTGCCGAGAAGCGCAAGACCCTTACGTTCGGCCCTTATCCGGCGCTCTCTCTTTCAGACGCAAGGTCAAAAAAGGATGACGCAAAACGGCTGCTGAGAGAGGGGACTGATCCATCTTTGGCAAAGAGGCGGGCGCGCCTTGATGCAATGGCCGCGGCAGGAAACACTTTTGGGGTGATTGCACAAGAGTTCATCGAAAAAATGCACCGTGACAGACGGGCAGAACCGACGATCAAGAAGAACAAGTGGATGCTCCAGACTCTCGCGTCCAAACTTGCGCCCCATCCCATCACCCAAATCACCGCCAAGGATGTCCTCGCCGTGCTGGCGGCCTTAGAGCGGAGTGGTCGCGTGGAAAGCGCTCTTGCCACACGCGCCGCGATCGGGAGAGTCTTCCGTTTCGCTATCGCGACGGCGCGCGCAGAGAGCGATCCGACTTCGGCACTACGCGGGGCGCTTCAAAGGCATGCTCCAGTGAGCCATCCAGCGCTTACCGATCCGAAGGAAATCGGCGGACTTCTAAGGGCAATTGATGGCTATCAGGGCTGGCCATCACTACGTGGCGCTCTCTCAATTCAAGCGCTGTGCTTCGCCCGTCCTGGTGAAACGCGGTCCATGGAATGGACCGAATTGAATCTCGCAAATGCGGTCTGGACCATCCCAGCAGCGAAGACAAAGATGCGCCGCGAGCATCAGGTACCTCTTTCCCGCCAAGCCCTGGAAGTGATTGAGGAGATGCGGAAAATGGCTAGTGACGGGATCTACGTCTTTCCGTCAATGATGTCAGGCAAGAAGCTGCTATCAGAGAATTCAATGAACTCGGCCATGCGCCGTATGGGGGTTCGCAGGTCGGAACACACAGCCCACGGCTTTCGATCCTCCGCCAGTACCATCCTCAACGAGAGTGGCAATTTTAGTGCGGACGCCATTGAAGCTCAACTCGCTCATCTCGATGCCCGCGAAGCCCGTCGAATATACAATCGCTCTACCTACTGGGACGAGCGCGTCCGCATGATGCAATGGTGGGCCGACCTGCTAGATGGGATGCGCGACGACGCAGAAAATTAGCTATGCCTAAATGCCCTTCAATTCGGGGCAGCGTCAGCTTGGTCCGGTGGCTAATTGGCGGCTTTTGAGGCGGGGAGGGTAGCCCCTTGATTAGTCGATACGCCGCCGTGGCCCTCCCCAACCCGCCAATTCACAGGTAAACATACCGAATCCCTGATGAGGGGCAGCACAAGTTTAGCCTGCGGAGTGACGTTCTCAATATGAATATACTAGAGCGCACCCTTGAGGACTCACTCGTTACAAAACTGCGGGACCTCAAGTACGAGTATCGTCCGGACATAAGAGATCGCACGACCCTAGAGCGAAACTTCCGGGAGAAGTTCGAGGCACTCAATCGTGTTCGCCTTACCGACTCTGAATTCATTCGCCTCTTGGACGAGATCATCACGTCGGATGTTTTCACGGCGGCTCGAACGCTGCGCGAGCGAAGCAGTTTCATCCGAGATGACGGAACGCCGCTCAACTACACGCTCGTCAACATCAAGGACTGGTGCAAGAATTCATTCGAGGTGGTCAACCAGCTCCGCATCAACACGGACAACAGCCACCATCGCTATGACGTCATTCTACTGATCAACGGCGTACCGGTCGTTCAGGCCGAGCTGAAGACCCTCGGCATAACCCCGCGTCGCGCCATGGAGCAGATAGTCGAGTACAAGAACGATCCTGGGAACGGCTACACCAAAACCCTGCTGTGTTTTATTCAGCTCTTTATTGTTAGCAACCGGGATCGAACATTCTATTTCGCCAACAACAATGCGCGCCACTTCGCTTTCAATGCCGAGGAGCGTTTCCTACCGGTCTACGAGTTTGCCGACGTAGACAACAAGAAGATTGTTCACCTCGACAGCTTCGCCGAGACCTTCCTCGTCAAGTGCACGCTCGGCCAGACAATCAGCCGCTATATGGTTCTGGTCGCAAGCGAGCAGAAGCTCCTGATGATGCGGCCCTATCAGGTCTACGCCGTGAAGGCGATTGTCGATTCCATTGCGCAAGACTGCGGCAATGGCTACGTCTGGCACACCACCGGCAGCGGCAAAACGCTCACCTCTTTCAAGGCTTCAACGCTCCTGAAGGACAATCCGGACATTGAGAAGTGCCTCTTCGTTGTGGACCGGAAGGATCTGGACCGACAGACGCGCTGACGTGGGACCCGATTTTGGACCACCCGGCTGGGGATTTCCCGGGGTAGCTGACGTGGGACCCGATTTTGGACCACCCGGCTGGGGATTTCCCGGGGTAGCGTGACGTGCTCCCCGATTTTGGGCCACCCGGCTGGGGGATTTCCCGGGGGTAGCACTCACGGCGGACCGGATGCGCCGTAGGCATTCATGAGCGATATCGGTGATTTGTTGCCGATGGCGCTGTGAGGTCGGACCTCGTTGTAGTCTCGACGCCATTCCTCCATTTTCTGGCGGGCGTCGTCAAGGCTAAGGAACCAGTGCTGGTTCAGGCATTCGGCCCGGAACTTACCGTTGAACGACTCGATGTACGCATTGTCGGTGGGTTTGCCGGGCCGGGAGAAGTCCAGGACCACATCCCTCTGATATGCCCACAGATCGAGGTCTCGGGAGATAAACTCGCTCCCATTGTCCACCCGGATCATCTTCGGATAACCCAGCTCCTGGCAGACCCGCTCAAGCGTTTGCACAACATCTTCACCACGGTAGCTGAACCGCGGATCGGTGGCCGGCGCGTAGCGGGAATGGGTATCGACGATGGTCAGGATGCGCAGCTTCCGGCCGGTGGCCAACTGGTCATGCACGAAGTCCATCGCCCAGATCTGGTTGGAATGGGTGGCATCCGTTCGGTCCTCCCTGAGCTTGGCCTTCACCCGTCGTTTTGGTGTTTTGTTGCGCAGCTGTAGCCCCAACTCGTTGTAAAGCCTACGAGTTCGCTTCATGTTGATTGGCCACCCTTCCCGCAGCAGGAGGACATGGACCCGCCGATACCCGTATCGGACCCGGGTCTCGCAGATCTCCTTGATCCTGAGCTTGAGGTCGGCCTGCTCGCCGCGCTTGGACTTGTAGGTGTAGAGGGAGCGATCAATCCGCAGGGCCTCGCAGGCCCGACGCACCGACACCTTCCAGGTCTCCCTCACCACATCGACAAGCTGGCGCCGGCGGGCAGGCTTTAGAGCTTTTTTGCCAAGACATCCTGCAGCATGGCTTTGTCCAGGCTGAGATCGGCGACCAGGCGCTTGAGCTTGCCATTCTCTTCCTCGAGCTGACGCAATCGCTTCACCTCCGACGGCATCAGCCCGGCATAACGCTTGCGCCAGTTGTAGAACGTGGCTTCGGAAATCCCAGCCTTGCGACAGACCTCGCCAACTGCCGTGCCGTCTTCAGCCTGCTTGAGAACAAAGGCGATCTGCGCCTCCGAAAACTTCGATGCCTTCATCGGGACTCTCCATCTCCCGGTCAGGGATCATAACTGGAAAACTCCAGCTCAGAATGGTCCGAAACGGCGGGGGCACGTCAGAATAAGGCCCCTCTCGATATGGCGGCACAAGGACGCACCGGCCAGCGCGTCCTTCGAACGGAAGTGTCGGCAAAGTCCATGAATTACTCAGTGAGCTAGACGCGTAACATGCCCCAAGTCTCGTCCCAAGCCGCTCCATCCATTTGAATGAGAAACTGAACGCCATTCTCCGAGGCAATCTCTTTGCCTCTTTCAAGAGCTTGAAGGACGCTCATGGGCCCAGAAATTGAATCAGCGCCTTCCGTGTCCGGCCCGCCCTTGTGCAGTTCTGCTTCAGGTTCTTGGGCGCCATTAAATATACGAGCCTTTATGTAGGCTTCAGTTTCGTTCCCTTGAACGCGATCATAGGTCTGCATGTTTCTCTCCACTGGGTTAGCACGCGCACGGCAACAACGCGCCGCTCGAAGATTAGTCGCCGATGGGACTTCAGTCGCTAGATCGCCACACCTGCTAATCGGGACCGATTAGGTGTCTCGGCCAGCAGCCAAAAACGCTCGAACCGGTGCGCGCTAGACAGCTTCCGTTGTTCTCAGACTAGATGAACGTCTACATACGCGTTGGACCAAGCCCAGTGGAGGGAGCTAAGCATGGGCTTCATTCGCAGAACTGCATTGTCTCACAATGGCTTGAGCCATCTGTATCCATAACCTGCAAGATGGAGCGATACGGTGCCATCTGTTGCAATGTCTATGTGACCGTCACCGAAACGATCGACAAATGAAGGCTTGTGGCGCGGGGAGCTCAACCGGAAGGTGACCTTCTTCTCTTCGGAGGCAAGGTTGTGAACAATAAGGGATTTGCGGTCACCCCACTCATAGCTCAGCGCCAATACCGCCGGGTCGGCGATAGGCAGAAAACTCCATTTACCGAAGGCGATCTCAGGCATTTCACGCCTGTGACGAATGAGTTGTTCCATCCAGATAAGCAGTGAATCTGCATCACGCTCTTGGTCCCTTACATTGATGGCGGAAGGACCCCACTTCTTGGACTTCATGAGTGGGCGACAGAGCATGTCCGAAGCCGCTTCAGAGAACCCGCCATTCTCCCGATCAGACCACTGCATGAGCGAGCGCACGCTCATGCGGCCTTCAATCTCTAAGTTTTCGGCCATGCCAATCTCTTCTCCATAGAAGAGGACCGGCGCCCCAGGCAGAGCGAACATCAAGCTATAGGCCATCCGCAATCGTGCATGGTCACCGTTCAACATGGTTGGCAGGCGCCGGCGGAGCCCCCGCCCGAAGAGCTGCATGTCAGGCTTGGGACCAAAGGCTTCGAAGACCTCCTGCCGTTCAGCCTCGGTGAGCTTGTCCAGCGACCATTCATCATGGTTGCGAACGAAGTTCGCCCAGGCTCCATCCTTGGGCAGTGTGGGCATCGCCCGAAGATTGTGGACCAACGAACCCGCGTCTTTCCGCACAAGCGCAAGGGCAAAAGCCTGATTGAGATTGAAGTTGAGGCACATGTGGAGTTCATCGCCTCCGCCATCGCCAAAGAACTGACGGACACCTTCATACTCAAGATTGACCTCACCCAAGAGCAGCGCATCACCGCGTCTGCGGCTCAGGAAGCCGCGCAGATTTCGCAACCAATCATGCGGATCAAGCTCCATCGCCTGGGCGATTCCCTCGGTCTCTAGTAGAAAGGGAACGGCATCCACGCGGAAGCCCGAGAGGCCGAGCTCAAGCCAGAAGCCGATGATTTTCTGGATTTCGTCCCGAACACGGGGGTTCGCCACATTGAGGTCAGGCTGGTGCTTGTAGAAGCGGTGCAGGAAATACTCCCCGGACTCCTGGTCCAACTCCCAATTGCTAGTTTCCTCGTCCGGGAAAACCAAACTTTGCGAGGCCCCTTCCGGTATCGCGTCACGCCAGACATACCAATCCCGGAACGGTGAGGATTTGTTGGAACGGGAAGCCTTGAACCACGGGTGCTCGGCGGACGTATGGTTCACCACAAGGTCGGCGATCACCCTTATGCCGCGATCACGTGCGGTTCTGATGAATTCGACGAAGTCCCCCAGAGAGCCGTAGCGCGGATCGACTGCATAATAGTCGATGATGTCATATCCATCGTCCCGGTTGGCGGTTGGATAGAATGGCATGAGCCAGATACAGGTAACACCAAGCCCAGCAAGATAATCGATGCGGTCGATCAGACCCTTGAAATCGCCGTTGCCGTCACCGTCGCCATCGCGGAACGTCTCTACATCGAGGCAATAGAACACGGCGTTCTTCCACCACAGATCGCTGGTCTGGGAGATGTCCATCGTCAGATCCCTTTGAGATGTGGCAGCACCTTCTCGCCGAATGTCTCAATGAAGGCCTGCTGCTCCTGGCCGACATGGTGCAGATAGAGGCCGTCAAAGCCCAAGGTCGCCAGCTCGCTTAGCAGGTCTACAAACCGAGACGGCTCGTGAGAGATCAGCACCGAAGCATGCATGTCCTCCTGGCGTACGAACCGGGAGGCCTCGTCGAAATGCTGGGGAAGCTCCAGGTCCCAGCACACTGGCGGAGAGAAGACGTTCGAGCGCCATTGCTCAAATGCGATTTCAAGCGCCCGATCGGCATCATTGGCATAGGAGAGGTGTATCTGAACATAGATCGGTTTTCCTTCGCCGCCCCCAGCGTGAAAAGCGTCAATCACCTGCCGCAGCTTGTCATGTGGCTGATTGATGGTGATCAGCCCGTCTGCCCAACCCCCGACCCAGCGGGCCGTCTCAGGGCTGACCGCCGCGCCGATCATGGGCGCTGGCGTGTCTGGTCGCGTCCACAGCTTGGCGCGATCAACGGTGACAAGACCTTGGTGGCTGACCGTTTCACCCGCAAAAAGCTGGCGCATGATCTCGACGCACTCGCCGAGGCGGGCATTCCGCACCGCCTTGTCCGGCCAGCGGTCACCGGTGATGTGCTCGTTGGCTGCCTCGCCCGAACCAAGGGCCAACCAGAACCGGTCTGGAAACATCTGCGATAAAGTCGCGGCGGCCTGGGCGATGATGGCGGGGTGATATCGCTGACCTGGGGCGTTCACCACACCAAAGGTAAGCGAGGTAGCCTGCAGCGCCGCCCCCAGCCACGACCACGCGAAGCCGGACTGGCCCTGGCGTTCACTCCATGGCGCAAAGTGATCGGAGCACATCGCGGCAGTAAAGCCGGCCTGTTCTGCGCTGACGACCGCCCTGAGCAAGGTTGCAGGGTCGATTTGCTCGTGCGAGGCGTGATATCCGATGTTCTCCATCGGAAGGAAACGACAACACTCGCCTTCTGTTCCGAACCGGCCAACCAAGTGCTCAGGAAGACCACTGCGGGCGGTGACAAAGGCCGACTATTTGATACCAAAGGAAGGCAGCCTCAGCACACCATTTCGCACAGGCACCAACGCGCCTAATTTCTGCGTTCGGGCGGTGTTTCAGTTACTATTAGCGGCCGTTCCTTGGGCTTCTCGCGAACAGAAGACGAACGATCTGGGTCAGGTTCAGGCACACGAAAAATACATTCCACGCCACGATGTTCATCCGCCAGCGCCAGGAGAGCGGTTGCGATCGGCCTGAATGGCCAAATCGCCCGCGGGAGATTGAGGGTCATAGAATTGGTCCGTGCATGTGAACGTGAGGGGCTTGCCCCTGGCGTGTCACAGCAAGGTTTTAGGTGGTCTTTCGGTGCCGAACCGGATCGAGCTCTTGATGCTCAAGACCACGCCGCCGGGCCAATCGGGCGAAAGATGGACCAAGGCGACTGGACACTTGGATGATGGGGCACGTCATGGGCATGATCGGTGGCGTCGTGGATATCCGCGCCGACATCACCATGGGCGTGGCCGTGCGATTCCACGGCTTCGACAACGGCGCCAATGACATGCGAATGTGCCGCCGCAGCCACGACAGGCGTGGCGAGCAGCAAAGTAAAGACCAGGGCGACCAGCGCCGTCAGCCATGTGATTGGCCACTTTCGCATGGTTCGAAGTTTGCCCCGGTCTGGTTAATGCGCGCTAAAGACGAGGTGCGGCACCTCGGCGCGGCTTCGTTCGCCCATGAGGGTGGCTGTTCTATGGCAGAAGACCGGTGCCGAGGCCGATAGCGCCCAGCGTCCACAACGTGCCATGCGAAAGAGTGTGGAACGCCGGCATGGAGGCCCACGGAAACCACCACCCGATCAGGCCGCCGATCACCGGCATCATGAGCAGCAGTGGCAGCAACAACCTTTTCATTACATCCGCAATCAGATCGGTGCGGAAGTTCACCTTGTCCCCTACCGTTGATTGCCACTGGGATTGAGCTAGTAGGCTGGGACATTTTCACCGGAATTTGACCCACGTTCGAACCTTGCCCTAACTGGCGCAGGAGGAGCTACTTCGCCAACTTAACGCAGGCGCAGGCACGGGGAAGCCTACGAGTTTGTTCAGAGAACGACGCGACACGGCAGCATCCCTGGATGGCTCGCTTCCCATAAATGCCCGCGCTATGTTGCGGTCATGAAACGATACGACCATCTCGATTCCCACCTGGCAAACTGACAGATACATAGCGGCAGATATGATCAATACCTTCGACGATGTGCCTGTCCTCATCTGGCTGTCAGACGCTGACTATAGCGGCACCCACTTCAACCAAACCTGGCTTGAGTTCACAGGTCGGACGCTCGAGCAGGAAACCGGTGGTGGATGGATGTCGGGGATTCACCCTGACGACATGGGTGCCGTGGAGGCCTATGCTGATGCGCTAAAGGCCCGCGCGCCATTCCAGGCGGAGTACCGCCTTCGCCGTCACGACGGGGAATGGCGCTGGATGCTTGATAGCGGCCGACCCAGGATCGCCAGCGACGGTTCCTTCGACGGATATATCGGTGCCTGCGTCGACATTACTGAACGCAAGGAGGCCGAGGCTGCATTGCAGCGAAGCCAGGAGCGCCTCGCGCTTGCCCAGGAAGCGGCATCTGTGGGAACCTATGATTGGGACGTCGGCGGGAATGCGATCTCCTGGTCGCCTGAAATGTTTCGGCTATATGGGATCGATCCAGAGACCGCCCCTGAGAATATTTATCCCGCCTGGCTGGAACGACTGCATCCCGAAGATCGTGAGCGGGCAGATCGGGAAACAAGTGAGTTCGTCGAGCATGCGGACCAGTTGACGATCGAGTTTCGGATCATTCATCCCGAAGACGGTATACGCTGGATCCAGGGCCGTGGACGCGTCGTCCGTGACAGCGAAGGCCGGCCGCTGCGGATGATCGGTGTCAATTTCGATACCACGGAACAGCGAAGAACCGAGGAAGCTCTGCGGGAAAGCGAACAGCGCCTCAGCGATATCGCAGCAAATTTTCCGGGCATAATCTTCCGTCGGATCACCTATCCAGACGGACGAGTAGAGTATCCCTATTTCAGCGGCGTTGACGGGTCCGTATTTCACATTGCGCCGGAGCGGATCGCAGAAATGCGGACAATGGAGGATGTCTCCAGGCTGATTCACTTCGAGGATCTCCCTGCGATGAGGGACAGGTTCAGGAAGGCGGCAGACTCTCTGTCGCCACTGGACCTCGAAGGGCGCGTTCTGGGCGATAATGGCGAGGTGACCTGGGTTAGGTCGCTGTCTCGTCCGCATCCCGGTCCCGACGGCTCCCTGATCTGGGATGGCGTCATCCTCGACGTGACGGATCAGCATCGGCGCGAGGGAGAACGCGAACGTGCGGCGACAATGCTGCACATGGGAATGGAGGTCGCTGGCATCGGTACCTGGGAATTCGATCCCCAGGATCAGACCATCACTGGCTCAGGCGCAACCAATCCGATCTTTGGCCTTCCTCAGGATAGCGCAACGCGTTCTGTCGCAGAGTACTTGAAGGCCATCCACCCGGATGACGTTGATCGCATTCGGCACGGCCTTCTCGCAGGAGTAGAACAAAAGGCAACCATCCCGCTCGAATATCGGATCCTCGCGCCCGACGGGGCGATCCGTTGGATTGCCTCACAGGGCTCCTACAGGCAGTTGGCCGACGGCACCGAGCGGATGATCGGCGCGCTTTTCGACGCAACCGACCGGAAGCGAAGGGAAGAAGAGCGGGAGGCAGCGCTCGACCACCAAAAGATGCTGCTGAAGGAACTTAACCATCGGGTTAAAAACAATCTGCAGATGATCTCCAGCATGATGCGGCTGCAGCTGTCACGCCTCACAGATGCAGGTTCTAGGCAGGCCCTCGAAAGCACCATCGAGCGTGTGCAGGCGATCAGCGATCTGCAGGTGCAGCTAGGCCCCGAGGGCGGGGTGGGCCGTATCGATTTCGGGGCCCACCTTGAGGCGCTTGCGGAGAAATTCCGAAAATCGCTGCTGTCCGGAACCGCAATCACGCTCCATTGCGAGGCCGATCATTGCATGCTCGATCTCGACAGAGCGGTGCCGCTAGGTCTCATAGTCAACGAGCTGGTCACCAATGCCATCAAATATGCGTTCCCCGAGGGTGAGGAGGGCAGCATCTACATCACATTGGTGTGCCATGACGAGGAGATCGTCGTGCAAATTGCTGACGATGGATATGGGATACAGACTCCAACTGAAGCAGCGAAAGGCTCCGGGCTGGGGATGAAGCTGGTCGAGGGGATGCGGCGGCAGATCGGCGCGACCATCGAACCCTTGGAGGGGCAAGGCACGCGATTCCAGATCACAGTGCCATCATGACTCCAGAAGCTGCCACCCCGCGGTCCGACTCAAATGCTCCCAAACGCATTCTCATTGTCGAAGATGAGTTCCTGATTGCCTTATCCGCCGAGGAGGCCCTGCTGGCCGAAGGGTTCGACGTCGTAGGTGTGGCAGCCACATTCGAGCAGGCATTGAGCATCGCCGAGAGGGAACGGCCGGATCTGGTCCTGATGGATATCCGACTTGCCTCGTCGCGCGATGGTGTGGACACGGCGATCGAGATTAGGCGTCGCTTCGGCCTGGCTTCACTGTTTACCTCCGCCAACCAGGACGCGGAAAATGTCGCCCGTGCTCAGGTAGCCGAACCCGTTGGCTGGCTGCCTAAACCTTACAACATTGAAAGTCTCATCGCGGCTGTGAGCAAGTTCGCCGCGCGGTAGGCTTGCCAAATATTATACTGCAGCAGCGCACGACAAATGCGCCTTACCGCCCGTCCAGAGCACTTGGCCAACCGATGCGGCCGACATTGGCAGCATCCACGGGACAGATAGCGTGAGGAGCTGCCCAGCCTCAGCCTTCTTGCGTCCGCGCTTTGGCTTCAGCACCGGTTTGCGACCTAATTATAGTCCCATCTGCTTGACACAAGGCAAATGCCTCGAACCGCAACTTGCCAGCCGGGCAAGGTGCGCTACTTCTCGCAGATGCGCCGTGGACCGGAATAGGGCTGGAAGGTACAATCAGAAGCTCGGAAGGAGCGGTAGCTCTGGGAACAAACCTGAATGTTGCATAGTGGCGGCGCTTCTGCTGAAGACGATGCGCCAGCCGCGGGCCGCACTATCGATCCATCAGAAGTCCCCTCAGCCGACACGGCACTGGTCATGAAATGCTGCCAGATCAGCGCGGGCAGTTTTCCTCCGGTCACTTCTTCCATGGGAGAGTTGTCGTCGTTACCGACCCAGACGCCAACCGTGTAGTTCTCGTCGAAGCCAATGAACCAGGCATCTCGATAGTCTTGGCTGGTGCCTGTCTTGCCGGCCGCGAACCTGTCGATACGGGCGGCCTGACCGGTGCCACGCTCAACGACCAACTGCAGAAGACCCAACATGTTGGTATGCACCTGACTGAGGTCTGTAAGGGCCGAGGAGCCCGAGCGGATGGTGAAGGGCTGTCCCCGTGGCGCCTGAAAAGTTTCGATCGCGTAAGGCTGAATTGGCGCTGCACCGGCTCGAAGCGAGGCGAAAGCACCGGTCAAATCGAGAAGGGTCACCTCCGAGGCGCCGAGCAGCATACTGGGCGTCTCCTGAAGCGGAGCATCTATTCCCAGTTCGCGTGCGGCCTCCACTACAGCAGGCAAACCGATCTCCATGCCCATGCGCACCGTAGCAACGTTGAGCGAACGGGCAAACGACTCGGCGAGGGTGACGCGACCAGAAAACTCGCCATCGATATTTTCTGGTGACCAACCATCGATCTCGATCGGGCTGTCGTCTAATTGCGTGTCGGGCTGAGCGCCTAACTTCAAGGCTGCATAGTAGGGGAATACCTTGAACGTCGAGCCTGGCTGGCGCGGCGCCAAGGCTCGGTTGAACTGACTCTCGTTGTAGTCCACTCCGCCTACCATTGCCAAAACGCCGCCTTCGGGGCTCAACACAACCATAGCTGCTTGAGACGCCCCGGAACCGGCGGCATGTTCCGCAAGGATCGCGGCAACAGACTGCTCAGCCACTGACTGCAGTTCCGGAGACAAGGTAGTGGTCACGATAGCACTGCCGCTAAACTGCCCGGCTATGTCCTGCGCCTCTGCCATCGCCCAGTCAGCGAACCACGTTCCCGTGCCGAGGTCTGGGCGTCGGGGGCGCAATTGCGCGGAATGCAACTGAGCCTCCAACAGTTCGTCTTCGCTGAGATAGCCGCTGGCTAGCATGGCATTTAGCACCACCCCAGTCCGGTCAAGGGCGCCCTCCAGGTTTTCGAGTGGGTTGAGCGCGGAGGGCGAGGCAATTAACCCTGCCAAGAGGGCGCCCTCTGCCAAGCTCAGTTCGGAGACGCCCTTGTCAAAGTAGACGCGTGCTGCTGCCGGCATGCCGGTGGCCCCGGCGCCAAGATAGATATTATTGAGGTATAGAGCGAGGATCTCGTCTTTGCTTTGTGATCGTTCGAGCCACAACGAGAGGAAGACCTCCTGCACCTTGCGCCGCACGGTTCGGTCGGGTTCGAGATAGAGGATCTTGAGCAGTTGCTGGGTGATGGTGCTTCCACCTTCCCGCACCTCGCCGGCAAAAATGTTGCGCGACAATGCGCGGCCGATGCCCCACACATCTACGCCCCAATGATCGTAAAAGCGCCGGTCCTCGATCGCGATCACCGCTTCCACGACATGATCAGGGTACTCATCCAAGCCAGCCGGTATTTCCTGATACGGTCCTTGCTGGATGAGGGGTGAGCCGTCGACCGTTGTAAGAACAATAACTTGGCTCCCCATTTGGCCCGCCGCAATCCGGTCCAGCGGCACATCGTGCAAGGCCCAGATCATGATCCCAACGACGGTGACAAAGAAGGTGACCAACAGCCCCGCAGCACCGATCGCCAGCTTTTTCCGGCTTAAGCGGGAGCGGGGCACGGCGTCCGGATTATCCTGTTCCGAATCCGGTGCGGAATTTTGACCTTCAGCCGTCACGGGCGCCTTGCCGCTCCGGATTGAATGAGCCCTTTCGATCAGGGAAGTCACCGCGTTGCGCGCGGCTGTACCCGCGCTTATGAAATGTGGTTGTAAGCTCACCCAGAGCTGTCGCAGGTCCCGGAGCGCAGCACGGAAAAGCACCACGGCTGCCTGTGTCGTACTCGGAGGATTTTGGTTCGCTGGATCGGTGGTCTCAAAGGGCTGACCAGTAGTGTCTGCAGCAGATTCATTCACGGGGGTAGGCGCTTCGGGAGCTGGAACTACAATAGAAAGCTTCGGAGGGCGCTTGGGCATGAAGGGGTCTCGAGGTGCTGCTGGCATCAAAACGGCAGAGGGCCGGGAAAGTTCATCGGGCACACGTTGCCTAGACCCCTGGAGTGTTCAGCCGGTCGGTGGTCCTAGCTTACTACAGCGACTCCCAATGCATCGCGGCGACCTGCGTGAGAGGCAAAACCATGACGAAACGAAATCCGTTCGCGTCTAGAAATCTCTCGTAACGTCCTCCCAACCGGCCGGCAATCATCGTCCGCAACAGGCGGCTACCGAAGCCTTCGTTGAATGGCTTTGGCTCTACCACTCGATTGTCCGGCTCGATCCATTCGATCTCCAGCTCGGAATCGTCTTGGACAACGCGCCCTTGGATCGTCACCCGCACGCCCAGCTCGGCTTTGCCGTATTTCAGTGCATTCGTAGCGAGTTCATTGAACACCAGTGACAATGGCATGACGGCTTCGCTTCTGATCATCATCGGCGGAACGTCGAGCAGGATATCGTCTTGCATGGGTAACACCCCAAGCGCTCCAATAATGACGCGATCAAGCAATACGCCCTGTTCCGCTTCCATGATGGACATGCGATTGGCCTGCCCCATCGCGGCAATGCGGCTGAGAAACGACTGGTCCAATTCATCCTTGGTGGCGGCGCGTCGCGAGCATATCTGATAGATAGATGACAGAACGGTCAGGCTGTTGCCAAGACGGTGCACCATTTCCCGATGCAGAAGCTGGCGGGTTTCGGCTGCTCTCTTCTTCTGAATTGCCGCGCCGACTTGGCTTCCCACTGTTTTGAGAACTTGCAATATCTCGTCGTCGATGCGCGAGGCACTGCTGCCGAAAAATTCCAGTACTGCGCGCAGCTCTCCGCCCTCAATGACTGGCAATGACACCGCACGTGTTAATCCAACTTCGGAAAACACCTGCCTGCGCAAAAATCTAGGATTTTGAACGATGTCGCTGAGAAGCTGAAGCTCTCCCGTTTGCCAGGCCAGACCTGGCAAGCCCTCGCCGCGCCTGAAGGTCATTTTTGAGGTCACGTCCACCACAGGACGAAACCTTTCGTTTTGCAGGTACCATATGCCCGCAGATGCAAGTGACTCCGCGCTATTGTCAGTGCGTTTCAGGAATACGTGTGCGGCATCCAACTCGGCCAACTTACAAACCTGTGCGAGCGCATAGCGGGCGAAATCATCGAACGGGGTATCATCGATGAGTTTGAGCCCAAGGTTCAAAAGCAAAGTCGCCTCTGATGCCCGTAGTTCCTGACTTCGTTGGAATGCCGCCTCCAGTTCCAGACTGCGAATAAAGGCATAGAAGACGGCGGGTTGACCTTGGTCGTGGACCGCAAAAATTGAGAGTTCGACAGGAAACTCGGCCCCAGTGCGCCTGGTCGCAGTGATCGTAATTTTCTGTTCCAGCACCGGACCGTGGCCCGTCCGATTGTAGTGTTCCAAACCCTGCGCGTGCGCTTGCCTATGCTGGACTGGGACAATGAGGTCCGCCATCAAGGCGCCTAAGGCTTCCCGCTCCGACCAGCCAAACATCTCTCGGGCTGCGGTATTCCAGGCAATGACAGCACCAGAGCGATCCATGCCCACTACCGCATCGAGCGCACGGTCAAACAGTGACTTCAGGTGGTCCACGGGTTCTCCTTGACTGTCGGGATAGTTCATCGAATTGAATCTCTCAGGAGCATCCTTGTAGGACCCAACACCTGACAAAACGCTGACATGCCAAGACAAGAAAAAATAATCAAATTTTCAACCACTTAAAGGAACTGCTTATCTGGGCACCCGTTGGCCGAGCAGGCATGACTTCGGCTTTATGGGGTCCGGCAAATGACATCGCTTCTGCTTTTTGGATTTTTCTTCGTTTTCGGCAGCGCGGCAAGCTGGTTGCTGCTGTTCCCGCAGTCTGGTCAGTCGTCAGATACAAGGCGCGCTCGGCAGGGTATGTCTAGCGTGCCAGAGGCAAGATAATCAGCACCTCCAACCCGCCTTCAGACGCCCGAACAAATGACAGCTGGCCCCCATACTGGGCCACGATTTCAGAGGCAATGGCGAGTCCTAGCCCGCTACCTGGCTTGCTTTCGTCCAAACGGCGTCCCCGCTGTCCGATTTCAGCAAGCAAGCTGTCGTCTATCCCTGGACCGTCATCTGCAATCTGCAAATGCGCGTATTCTGATTGACAGCTGGCACGGACGACAACCCGCTCCTTTGCCCATTTTGCAGCGTTTTCGAGGATTACACCAATAAGCTCCAGGAGATCCTGACGGTGGACATTGACCTGGACATCCTCATCAAGCTCGGCCATCCAGAAGAGGCGTTCTCCTCTTCCAGTCTTTTTCAGAACGGCTATTGTTCTGACCACGGCGTTCGTGAGGGAGACACTCTCGCGCTGACTACCCCGCCGGGCTCGAAGGACCGAGAGCCTTAGATGATAGTCGATGTGCTTAGAAGCCTCCAAAACCACATCGTCGATTGCGTCTGCCTCCGCGCTCTGGCCTTGTTCTCGCAGTTGATGGGTGACCCCCTGAAGAGCAGCCAAGGGCGTTTTCAGTCCGTGCGCGAGATCGGAAGCCCGCTGCCGTGCCTTCTCCAGTGTCTCTTCTCTCTCACCCAGGAGCGCATTTATCTCGTTGACCAGGGGCTGGACCTCAACGGCTAGATGTGGCTCGAGACGGCTACGTCTACCTTGCCGAATGTCGTCGATAGCGCTGCGAAGACGATCAAGAGGTAGGAGGCCAAAATGTATCAACAACCAACCGAAGGCGAGCATCAGTGCACCCAGCAAGGCAAGCAGGATAGTCACCCCGCCGGAAAACTGAGCGCCCGTTGAGTGCACCGCAGTGTGATCTTCTCCCACGGCAACTCGAATGGATTGATCTTTCACCCAGATAGTCTGGACGAGAAAGATGAAGTGCTCTTCTGAACTACCATCTAAATGATGCAGACCATCATTGAGACCTTCCAACGGTATGATCATATCCCACAGGGATCGCGAACGGGCCAAGCCATTCGGCCAATTTCCCTGAACTTGCCAATACCGCCCTCCTAAAGGCGTTTCGTAGCGAGGATCAGGCAGCGAGGCAGCGAAGTTGATGTCGGGCGGCTCCACGTCCATCAAGGCGATGAGGCGATTCAGATTTGCCGATAGGTCCTCTACAATATCCCGTTCAACACTCGCCACGAATATGGTGTGGAGTATAACAGCCGTGGCAGCCAGTGAGACGCCCACCCACAGTGTGGCTAGGCCCAGCAGCCGAAGTCGAATGGACCGGGAATTCAAAACCCGTCGCCTAATGTGTAGCCGAAGCCTCGCCGGGTTGTGATGACGTCCTGTCCAAGCCGCTTGCGCACCCTGGCGACCAGGACTTCAACAGCGTTTGATCCCAGTTCATAATCCTGACGGTAAAGATGCTCGGTAATTTCAAGCTGAGATAAGACGCGCCCGCGATTGTGCAGCAGGTAAGAGATGAGCCGATATTCCTGTGGCGTGAGATCCAATGGCACACCGTCTTTAGAGATCTGCTGCGAACGTAAATCTACTTCGTACGGCCCCAGTTTGGTGCGAGATGAGGCCAGCCCGCCTGCTCTTCGAATGAGTGCCCGGAGCCGCGCCACGACTTCCATGATGTGAAACGGCTTGACCACGTAGTCGTCGGCGCCCGCTTCGATACCTTCGACCCGTTCTTCCCACTGTCCGCGCGCCGTCAGGATGAGCACAGGCATTGTGCGTCCCGACCGTCTCCAACGCCGCAATACCGAAAGTCCGTCCATTTGCGGAAGTCCTAGATCGAGCAGGACCGCGTCAAAGGCCTCTGTTTCTCCACGATAAAGAACGGCCTCACCATCGCTTTCATGCTCGACGTAGAACCCTGATTTCTCCAAGGTCGCTATGAGAGCCGCTGCGACATGGTAGTCGTCTTCAGCCAGGAGAATGCGCATTATCGCCTCCCGATATAGGCGCCGGTCCGGGCATTGTAATGGTGCACGTTCACCTGTCCATTGCCATCGATTACCTTGATTTCATACACGAAAGCGGAGCCAATCTTGAGGAGAGCAGCATCGATGATCTGGCCGGCTTGCTGCTGTTCGACACGCCGGGCAAAACTTACAAGCGGCAAAGCATTGTGATTTCGAAGGGCCTCAAGCACGTCATCAGCCGACAAAATGCGCCGTGATTGTGGTGCTGCGTCAGGCTGAGGCTCTTCCCTTGTCTGCGACCTGCCAGTACTTGGGACGTGATCGCTGGCGGACGAAGGCGCGTGAGAAGGGATTAACGGGACGTCCGGGCTTGCTGGAGCGGCCCCAACCGCATCCTCGCTCCCCTGGAGCTTGAGCGGAATGTCCACGCTCAGCCCTTGGCCAAAACTCGGTACGATCGATGCCAGTACCGCATAAAAGAGGAAGATGGCGCGCACAAACATGGAGCCAGCATATCCTATCTCAGCTGACATTCAGCTTACGAACCGCGCTGATACCTCTGATCCTAAAACCTTAAGACGGCCGGGGCTAAACGGGCAGCTGAACATGTGCCAATTACGGATGGGCGACGCCACTGAGGTCAAGGTGGCGCCGCCATACCATGGCTATATTGTGGGCACCACTTAGCTAGTGCCCGGCCACAGTCTTCTTAGCGGATGACGTATACGATCTGCCGGGTGCCCGGGTCTACCAGTGCACGCTGGCCGTTGATGTACACGTATCGGTAGTCGTAGTCTGGCACTACGCTGAGAGTCACACTCTCTGGGACGGTTGCGCCGACAACCACTTCGCCTTCCAGGTAGACGGTGTCCACAGGATTGGATGCAACATAGGTGCGGACGGTTTCGGGGGGATCAATGATAGCCCCTGCAGTCGCGCCTGTTGCGGCGCCCACAGTGGCGCCAACGGCTGCGCCTATGGGGCCGCCGACCAGAGCGCCCACTATCGCGCCGCTCCCGGCCCCAGTGACAGCGCCGCCGGCTGCAGATCCGCTGTCGGTATAGGTAACGGTCTCAATGCCGACGTCGGCATAGCTATCCGTCATCACTACGACGGTGCCGGAGCGGTCAGCTGTCAAGTAGTCCGAGTAGGACCAACCGGTAACACCGTTATAGGAAACACGGCACCATTTACTGGCGTCCAGGCACCCTTCAACCGTCACACTATCCCCCGAGGCGATAAAGCCGACCGCTTCGAACTGCGGTCCCGGGCCAGAGCGGATGTTGAGCTCTGTCGTCGCGGTTGCCGCCGCGGTCTGCGCAAGTGCCGCGCCCGTCATGGCAGTTGTGACCAGTACAGCGGCAGTTGTCAGGGTAAAAAGCTTGTTCATGATAACCTCCTTTGCTGAGCCCTCAGGAGGCCAGCTTGTAATTCGGGGTTGAAGGGCTATTCAGTCACGGTGACTTCAGGCAGATCGACATTGACAGAGCCGCCGTTGCCGGAAATTCCGCCATTTACCAGCCAGATGATCAAAAACACTGCGAGGATGGCGGCGATTATGCCGCCGATTATGCCAAACGGGCTCCCGCCACCGACAACCACCGTGTCGGTCCTCGCAGGACGTTCCACTATTGTTTCTCGTTCTATGGGCATGTTCGCTCTCCAATCATTGTCGTGACAAGGAACGCGCGACCCTTCGAGAGGTTTCTTGTAACTAACTGATTCCGCGATGATATTTAGATCACAAGTTGTGTAAGGTTGCCGTAAGCTCTGGGCGTCTAGTGTGGTTCTGGGGCGCCGTGACGAACTAGGTACGACACATTGCCGCCGCTGACCTTTGCCAGCGCAAACCGACCGGAGGCCGTGTGACACTCTTCTCCAAACGCACTTTCGCCATCACCTTGGCCGCGGTAATCGGGGCCATAGGAACGCTTCTTTTCGTCATCTTAACCCCCGAGCCCCATGAACTGACAGGGCCGGTTCCCGCCACGCTCAGCACGACGAGCAGAGCCGATTTTGTGCGCTCCATGCTCGGCATTCACTCGGGTCAATACTCTGCAGGCAACGAGGTCCTCACCTTGCAGAACGGCGCCGAGATCTTCCCAGCGATGTTGGACGCGATCGCCAACGCGAAAGCGTCAATCAATCTAGAAACCTACGTCTATTGGAGCGGGGCCATCGGTGCTCGTTTCGCGGAGGCACTGGCCGAGCGCGCAGCGGCGGGCGTAGAGGTCAATGTCCTATTGGATTGGCAGGGTAGTGTGCCGATGCGTCCCGAGCTTATCGAGCTCATGACGGCAGCAGGTGTTGTCGTCGAGCGCTTCCGGCCTGTTCACTGGTACACCATAGATCGGCTGAATTCCCGTACCCATCGAAAGCTGCTTGTCGTGGATGGCCGGATAGGCTTCATCGGCGGTGTCGGCATCGCCGACAAATGGCTGGGAGATGCTCGAAACCCAGACGAGTTTCGCGAGCTCCACTACCGCGTCGAGGGTCCGATAGTTGCCGCTATGCAAGGGGCCTTTGTCTTTAACTGGGTGGAGGCTTCTGGTCACACTTTGCAAGGGCCGGCCTATTTCCCGGAACTTGATACCAGCGACGATGGGCAACTAGCCCAGTTGGTGTATTCGACGACGGGTGCACGCAACGTTATGCATCTCATGCTCATGACTGCGATTTCCGCCGCCCAGAACAACATCCGCATAGGCACGGCATACTTTGTGCCAGATGAAATCGCACTGAGACAGCTACTCGCTGCGCGGGAGAGAGGCGTGAGGGTAGACATAATGGTCCCCGGCAAACACACAAACAAAGACGTGGTTCGGTCCGCGTCGCGGCACTTCTGGGGGGATTTGCTGCGGGCTGGAGTGAATATCTACGAGTTCGATCCGACCATGTACCATGCGAAGATCATGGTAGTGGATGACCGATGGACAACGGTGGGTTCTGCCAATTTTGACGAGAGATCGTTTCGCCTCAATGACGAGGCGAACCTAAATTTGTTCGGTGCTGACTTCGCACGTGAGCAAATCCAGATATTCGAACAAGATCTCGCGAAATCGACCCCCATTACGCTTGAGCAATGGGAGGACCGGCCAATCTCTGAAAAAGCACTCGATTGGCTCGCCAGCGTTTTGCGCGTTCAACTATAGCGCCCGTTCAACCGTGTTCGGGGGCACATGGCCCTCGATTCCCACTGCGCTCGTCATCGGCACCGCGGGGAGCGGTGTCAGTGTTCGAGGTGGTCTACATGGATCGGCGTGAGCTTAAATGCGCCTATGTCGGCGGCTGTAGCAACTTGCCGCTGGCCTACGATTCGCTCGCTGACAACCTGATGATAGTTGCACTGGCTCTCTGGACGCTACTCTCCAGCATGATCCTAACCAACAGTCGGCTATCTAGGCTCCGCTCTCCAAAACCAGACTAACCGCAACCGGCCCCAATCCGGTCACAGCTTACCCAGAATTCTATAGATCTGCATTCGTGAGCATCCCAGTCGTATAGCAATCTGAGAAGGTCCGATGCCTTCGCTGTAGAGGGATTGAACTTGCATCCTATCAATGCGCCGCTTGCCCCCTTTGTAAACACCTTCTCGTTTTGCGCGGGCAATCCCCTCCCGCTGCCGCTCTTTGATAAATCGGCGCTCCATCTGGGCCACCATGCCGAGGACGGTAATGACGAGGTGTCCCATCTCTCCTCGGGTGGATACATTCGGGTCAAGAACTGTGACGCTGGCACCCTTCTGCTCACATTCATGGACGACGTTCAGAACATCTCGCGTATCACGGCCCAGACGGTCCAGTCGGGTGACAACCAGCTCATCTCCCGATCGCAGAAATTGGATTATCGTCTCAAGTTCATCTCTCCCCGCTCTGGAAGCACCTGACACTTTTTCGGCCCGAACAATCTCGCAACCCTCAGCCCGCAGTTTCGCGATTTGAAGCTCTGCGTCCTGGTCCGATGTACTGACGCGAGCATAGCCAATTCGAGCCATATCTAGCCTCCTTTGAGGCTCAAACGTTCGCACGATCGCAATAGTCAAGGTCAAGTCCATTCAACAGGATATTGTTTAGAAACAATGGCTTATTAGGACCAGGACTTGACAATAGGAATAATTTCCGTATAGTGTTTGGGCTGCCTTGCTGACGTGCCCCCGCCGTTTCGGACCATTCTGAGCTGGAGTTTTCCAGTTATGATCCCTGACCGGGAGATGGAGAGTCCCGATGAAGGCATCGAAGTTTTCGGAGGCGCAGATCGCCTTTGTTCTCAAGCAGGCTGAAGACGGCACGGCAGTTGGCGAGGTCTGTCGCAAGGCTGGGATTTCCGAAGCCACGTTCTACAACTGGCGCAAGCGTTATGCCGGGCTGATGCCGTCGGAGGTGAAGCGATTGCGTCAGCTCGAGGAAGAGAATGGCAAGCTCAAGCGCCTGGTCGCCGATCTCAGCCTGGACAAAGCCATGCTGCAGGATGTCTTGGCAAAAAAGCTCTAAAGCCTGCCCGCCGGCGCCAGCTTGTCGATGTGGTGAGGGAGACCTGGAAGGTGTCGGTGCGTCGGGCCTGCGAGGCCCTGCGGATTGATCGCTCCCTCTACACCTACAAGTCCAAGCGCGGCGAGCAGGCCGACCTCAAGCTCAGGATCAAGGAGATCTGCGAGACCCGGGTCCGATACGGGTATCGGCGGGTCCATGTCCTCCTGCTGCGGGAAGGGTGGCCAATCAACATGAAGCGAACTCGTAGGCTTTACAACGAGTTGGGGCTACAGCTGCGCAACAAAACACCAAAACGACGGGTGAAGGCCAAGCTCAGGGAGGACCGAACGGATGCCACCCATTCCAACCAGATCTGGGCGATGGACTTCGTGCATGACCAGTTGGCCACCGGCCGGAAGCTGCGCATCCTGACCATCGTCGATACCCATTCCCGCTACGCGCCGGCCACCGATCCGCGGTTCAGCTACCGTGGTGAAGATGTTGTGCAAACGCTTGAGCGGGTCTGCCAGGAGCTGGGTTATCCGAAGATGATCCGGGTGGACAATGGGAGCGAGTTTATCTCCCGAGACCTCGATCTGTGGGCATATCAGAGGGATGTGGTCCTGGACTTCTCCCGGCCCGGCAAACCCACCGACAATGCGTACATCGAGTCGTTCAACGGTAAGTTCCGGGCCGAATGCCTGAACCAGCACTGGTTCCTTAGCCTTGACGACGCCCGCCAGAAAATGGAGGAATGGCGTCGAGACTACAACGAGGTCCGACCTCACAGCGCCATCGGCAACAAATCACCGATATCGCTCATGAATGCCTACGGCGCATCCGGTCCGCCGTGAGTGCTACCCCCGGGAAATCCCCCAGCCGGGTGGCCCAAAATCGGGGAGCACGTCACGCTACCCCGGGAAATCCCCAGCCGGGTGGTCCAAAATCGGGTCCCACGTCAAATCAACCCAAGGACTCTCCGTAAAACCGGAGGGGACTTGGGGCCCAGGTCAATGGCATTTGCGGCGTTGAGCGGATTAGCCGCCCGTCTGCTCCGTACTGAGAGTACTTTGGAAGCGATTGTGGGCGCCAATGGCTCATTTGGGGCCGTGGACCGACAATCCGCTTTGGAGCCTGAAACCCTGCAATGCGGACATGGGCGGATTACTCCTCCCGGAAGGCTCTGGAGATCTGATCGGTAAAGGGCTTCATGAAATAGGCAATGGCCAGTTGCTCCTCGGTAGTGACGAAAACTTCAACGGGCATGCCGGGGACCAGCTGGAAGTTTGCCGCATCATCACTGACTTCAACGTCAGCGGTATAGAATGGCTGGCCGCTGGCGTGATCAATTTGTGCAGCTGCTGCCACCCGGGTCACGACGCCATCGACTTCCGGCGTGACGCGCTGGTTGAAGGCTGAAAAGCGGAGGCTGACCTCCTTGCCTACTACGACCTGATCGATATCGGTGACAGCAACGCGGAATTCGATAGTCAGAAGGGCGTCGTCGGGCACAATTGTCAGCAATCGTTCGGCCGGCGAGATTACACCGCCCAACGTGGATACGTTCAGTTCGTTCACTATCCCTGAGGTGGGTGCCAGGATCTCGACGCGGGCCAGCCTCGCAGCAGCCGCGTTAAGCCGTTCGCGCAACTCGGCAAGTTGTGCGTCGACGGCACGCAACTCGCGTTGGGCAACGGTGCGACGGTCGCTGTCCATGCCCATGATCCGCAATTGCAGTTCGCTGATCCGCGATTGCGCCCGCGCGATGGCGGCACTGACCTCGCCCATCTGCCCTTCCAACCGGGCCATATCACGCTCGGCGACAGTGAGGCGGGAGGTTTCCACCAGTTGACCCGAGGCCAGTTCACGCAATCGAGTGCGCTCTTCGCCTGCCAGTTCAAGCTCGCTGGCTGTGGCCGTCTGCTGGGCCTCCAGCCCGACAATCTCTTGTTGTAGCTGGCTCAGTTGCAACTGCATTTGATCGAGTTGCGTGTTTCGAAAGGCCAGGTTGCTGTCGAAAAGCTGGGTCTCTTCGTCAACCGCGATTTGGCTATTTGTGGTCTGCTCTCGAAAACTGGCCGGAACATCAAGTCCGATCAGGTCGTCCCGTTCGGCGAGAAGGCGGAAACGGCGAGCTTCGAGCTCGATTATCTGACCCGAGAGGATACTGTGCTCAGATCGGGCCTGGGTAGCATCGAGGCGCAGCAGCACTTGGCCGGCGACAACCCTTTCGCCCACCTTCACGCGGATCTCGCGCACCACCCCCCCATCGACATGCTGGACGACTTTGAGATCTTCATCGATCTGAACGGTCCCCTGCCCAATAACGGCGCCGGAAAGCCGGGCCGTAGAGGCCCAGCCTCCAAGTCCGCCCACGAGGGCGATAGCAAACAGGGTCCCCCAGATCACGCGTCCCCTCATGGAGAACTGTGCAGGATCGCGCCCCTTACGGTCCAACCTGGATGAAGACGAATGCAACACGCCCGCGGCGTCAATGCTTGTCATGATGGATATTCCTCAACCGTTCACTTCTCAGGCCAGATTGTCGGGCGGGGTCAACATGACGCCCTGAATGTTTATGGCCAGGTCGTAGATGCTGTCACCGTTCAGATCAGCGACGATGAAGGTCCAGTGCTCATCATCGATCAGTTCGTGCGAAACCTGCAGGGGAATGTCAGACAGCAGCCAGTCGTCCTTGTCATCGCCGTAAATTGCCTCGAACATGTCTCGCTCGACATCTCGGGCTGCGCGATCCAGATCGTAATCCCGTACTCGAACACGATCGCCGACAACGAAGTCCAATATTTTGTGAACCACATTCTCGCTTAGGCTGGGGGCGCTGTCGGTGACCTCGAAAATGAAGGTATCCCTGCCTTTGCCGCCGGACAGCACCATGGCCTTTCCGCCAAGAATGAACATGTCGTTGCCGTCACCGCCCGTGATCTCTTCGATCGCCGAGAACTTGTCCGTGCCGAGTTCGCCGCTGAAACTGGTTCCTCCCACAGCGTCGATGACCATGTCGTCTTGGGCGGCGGACAGGTCGAGCCTGTCATATCCGTCGCCTCCGTCCATCGTGTCATTTCCAGCAGATGCTACGAGGATATCGTCGCCCTCCTCGCCGTAAACGGCATCCTGCCCTCCGCCGTCGACCAGCACATCATTGCCGGTACCGCCCTTGAGCGTGTCATCGCCCTCGCCACCTTCGAGCAGGTCGTCGTCGGCACCGCCTTCGAGCAGGTCGTGGCCGGCGCCACCAATCAGCCGATCAATCCCTTCCCCGCCGTAAATAGCGTCGTTGCCCTCCCCGCCGTCCAGGTGATCCTTGCCAGCGCCGCCTTCGATGTAATCATCCCCAGCTTCACCAAAGATCGTGTCCGCGCCTGCTTCGCCGAAAAGGCGATCATTGCCTTCGCCACCTTTGATGAGGTCGTTGCCCCCGCCTCCGAAAATGATGTCGTTGCCAAGACCGCCCAAAAGCACGTCGTCGCCGTCGCCGCCATGAATGTGGTCGTCGCCGCTGCCGCCATCAACATGGTCATTGCCCTCGAGGGCATCGATCAGGTCATCACCACCCCTGCTGAAGATATCGTCGTCGTAAGGGGAGCCGACGATGAGGTCGTCATCATCACCCAGAGCCATAACTTTACGCACGATCTCCAGGGTGGCTTCCTGGGCCACCCAGGCCTCTGAATCTGAGATGCGATAGGTTATCAGGACGGGGCCGACCATGCCGGTCTTGGTCTCGAGCAGCCAGCCATCCGCCGTGGCCACCAGATTGGCACCCTTGATCACTACGTTTTCAACGCTAAGGGTATCGCCGTCCGGGTCGGAAGCGCCCCGCAAAAGATAAACAAGGGCAATCAGAACGATCTGTCCTGCAAACACATCATTGAGCCGCACCGGCCCCATGACTGTTGGTGCCCGGTTCCCGGCCCCAGAGCCGCCGCCGCTATTGCCGCCGTCATTGCCGCCATCGTCGTCATCAGCGCCGTCATCAGGACCGGAGCCGTCAGGCTGGTGGGCGCCCCCGCCGCCGCCTTGACCGAAGTCCGCAGGACTGCTGGTAGGCGGCGTGCTGGACCCGATGGATGAACCGGTCTGACCACCGAAATTGTCGTTCATGGGAAACTGCAGTAGCGCTGTCGGCGAGAAGGGATGGCCCCTGGTGGCAAGGATTGTCGGCTCGACAAAATAAAAGCGCGGATACTCCGGCACCACGAAGGAGGCGGGCCAGGCATTTCCCGGTTCGAGACCGAGGCCCCGCCGACCTCCCTCGCCCTCGATGCCTCCCGTCTCCGTATCATCGATCCCTGCAACCGCTAGGTCATCAGTTTCCTGAGCTGGGGGAGCATTGACGGACTCGCCTTCAGCCCCCTCAGCGCGGTCCGTTTCAGGCAAACGCGCCTGCGCTGCCGTGATCGAGCGAATATAGGCAGCAATGCCAACAACCATGAGCGCCAAGTAGGCTGGAAGGCGTGTCAGGCGCTCGGCCGTGTTGAACTCGAAACGCTTGGCGCCCTTAAGTTCGGATTCGTCGTTCTGCGCGGATTTGACCTCAATCAACATGACACATCACTCCGCTGCCCGCACCGGCTGCAGGTTCGGCTTGCTTCGTTCGGGCGCCTGCTGTGCCCCCAGAACCTGCGCCTTGGTGCCAAATGCTGTCAGCTTGCCCGCCTGCACAACGGCGACGAGATCCATCTGCTCAAGTACGCTGGGGCGATGGGCGACAACGATGACAATGCCACCCCGCTTCTTGATGCCGGCAATCGCCTTGTTCAGGGCCTGCTCTCCCTCGGTGTCCAAAAAGGCGTTAGGCTCATCAAGAACCACCACAAAGGGATCGCCGTAGAGCGCGCGGGCCAGTCCAATGCGCTGGCGCTGTCCGGCTGACAGGGCGGTGCCCTGGGACCCGAGCGGAGTATCGTAGCCATCAGGCAGGCGCACAATCAGCTCATGAACGCCCGCGGCCATTGCGGCGGCTACCACACCCTTACCGTCGCGCTTGGGCGCGAAGCGCGAGATGTTCTCCACAATAGTGCCGTCCATCAGCGCCACTTCCTGGGGGAGGTAGCCCAAGTAGCGCCCCAGGACCTCTTCCTTCCACTGAAGCAGGTCGGCATTGTCCAGGCGCACCGAGCCGCGCAACACCGGCCATATGCCAGTCAAGGCACGAACCAGTGTCGTCTTGCCACCCCCGCTCGGGCCAATAATGGCCAAGCCCTGTCCGGCCTTGACCTCCAGGCTCACTTCGGAAAGCAGGACCTGGCCTGAGGACGGAGCTGCTACAGTGATCTTCTCAACCCGCAGTGACTCTTTGGGGGCCGGCAGATCAATGCGCTCGGGCAGATCTGCCAGGGCCACCATGGTTTCACGCAGGCGCTTGTATGCCTGACGGGCCGTCACCATTCCCTTCCAGTTGCCGATGGCCATGTCGATAGGGGCCAGCGCTCGAGAGGCCGCGACTGAGACAGCGATAATGGCGCCCGCTGACATCTGGCCCTGGATGGTGAAATAGGCACCCAAGCCCAGAAGGCCCGATTGCAGGAGCATCCGGAGCACACGTGAGATGGCGCTGAAAGTGCCTGTAATGTCGGTCACCTGCGTCTGCAGGACCAAGTGTTCGGAATTGGCCTGGGTATAACGATGGACGGCACGATCCTGAATGCCCATCGCCTTAATGATATCGGAGTTGCGAGCGTTGGAATCGGCGATCGCGCTACGCGCTATGTTCGCCTGGTGGACGGCATTGGCGAGCTGGCGGGACTTGAGTTCTGTCCAGACAGTCAAAAGGGTCAGCAATACTGCTCCGCCCAGGGTTACTGCACCCAGTACAGGATGCAGGAAATAGACGAAGAGTATATAGAGCGGCACCCAGGGCAGATCGAACAGAGCTACCGGCCCCTGACTTCCCATGAAGGTGCGCAGTGTGTCCACGTCTCGACCGCGTTCCAATGCTTCAGCCGAGGAGAAGCCAAAACGAGGCATGTCAACGCTGACGCGATGAGCAATCGGGGAGAGAATACGATCGATCTTCGCCCCAATGCGCACCAGCAGTTGAGATCGTATGATGTCGAAAACGCCCTGAAAGAGATAAAGTCCTAACGCCAGGACCGAAAGCGCGGCCAATGTCGGCACAGATCCGCTCGTGAGCGCCCGGTCGTAAATCTGCAGCATGTAAAACGAGCCGGTGAGCGCCAGCACGTTGATGATGCCCGAGATCCAGAACAGAAAGACTCCAATTCCCTTGAACTCTCGCTTGAGCATCGCGTCATTGCGGCGCTCTGCGAGAGCCTTACCAGACGTTGGCTTGGCCATTTTCCGACCCCTTCAAATGCAAGAAACCCGACCGGCGGGACGCCGATCGGGCAAGGACATCTAGAGATTGAAGTCTGAGGATGTCAGGTTGTGATTGCCGGTTATCGAGATGCGGAAGTCGGCATCGCCCCCATCGACATTGCCGGTCACCACGGTGTATTCGCCGTCCTCCCGCACTTCGTGGCTTAGCGCGATCTGACCAGCAGAAGGAGCGCCGTTCACCAGCGAGAAGGAGGTCCCACCGGCTAGCATGCCGGACAGGTCTATCTTGTCGCCCGCCTCGAAGTTGAGGATGGTGTCGCCGTCGGCGGCCGCGGCGCTACCGAACACGAATACGTCCTCTCCAGCGCCGCCATCCATGATGTTAACCGCGTTGCTGGCGATGATGGTGTCATTGCCGGAGCCGGTCGTAACATTCTCTACACCATAGAGCGTATCAGTACCCGATTGGCTGCCAGTCACATGGCCTCTACCACCTATGCCTGTACCCAGGTTCACATGGACCGCTTCGGTCATTGAGCCGAGATCGAGCGTATCGATGCCCGCCCCGCCATCAATCAGATCGTCCCCGTCATTGATGCGGCCGATGAATTTGTCGTCGCCGGAGCCGCCGTATAGTTCGTCGTTGCCGGCACCGCCGTCGATCATGTCATTGCCAGCGTCGCCAGAAATCCAATCATCGCCGGCCTCGCCATAGAGCATGTCGTTGCCGTCGCCGCCCAGGACGTCGTCATCACCTGCGCCGCTCCAGACGACATCGTTGCCTGCGCCAGCGTCGGCGAAGTCGTCGCCATCACCAAGCCTGATGATATCTGCACCAGCTCCGGCAATGACGAAATCGACTCCGCTCATCCCGAAGATCAGGTCCGGCCCCGATGTTCCCATGAGGACCCCACCAGCGGGCGTCCCGATCACGGGAGCGACTAGACCTGAACCGTCAGTGCCGCTTTCATCTTCGTCGCCCTCATCGTCATCGTCTTCGAAGTCTTCCTCGAGGTCGTCATCATCCTGACCAACGGCATCGTCATCGTCATCGTCATCGTGGCCATCCTGGCCAGCGGTGTCGTCGTCTGCATCCAGACTATTGAAGATATGGTCGTCATCGTCGTCCGGTGCATTCGAGCCATCAAGATCAAAGACGTTGTCCGGCAGACCCGTCAGTCCTGTGTTGCGGGCGATGATGTCGGCAAAGGTGACGTTGCTCTCCTCACGGAACAGGGAGTCATCGAAGATTTCCAGATAGTAGAGACGGTCGCCATGTTGCAGGCGGTTGAGCTGCTCAAGGAAAATGTAGCCGAAGGTCGAACCAAGTTGGCCAGCCACAGGCTTTTCAAGCAGACCTCCGACCCACAAATCCATGGAGTCGAACCCATCGGGATAGGCTTGCTGGAGCTTGGCAAGCATCACGTTGGAGATGCCATTGCGCAGAGCAAAGTCCGCCCAGCCGGTATAGGGTTTCAGGGCACTCAGATGCGTCTGCTCGTACAGTTGCGAGCGCACTACATTGAACGGCGCAACGCCCATGTCCCGGCCGCGGAAGATATTGAGTGCGGCCAGATCGAGCGGCCGGCCCACGAGCTGGTTGCGCAGTGCGTTGACCACATCCTCGTCAATCGCTTGATGCTGCACCTGAATCGCGCCTGCCAGCAGGTTGCTTACGCCCAGATTGACCACCTGGGCCGGGCTGAGGAAGGCCTGAACCAGGGAGACTTCCTGGAGCGCACCATTCTCATCGACGTAACTTACGGTCTCGTTGAGCATGGAATGGCCGAAGCGGTACGCCGCCTGGGCAAACTCGACCGAAATCGAAGCGTCGATGGTCGGGTCGTATCCCTCGAAACCGTGCTCATTGTCGTCGCTGTCGCCAAACCCGCCGGCCATTGCCGTGGTGAACTCGGTGAACACCACGCGCTGGTACTCTGCGATGTTCCGGATACGAGCCGCTTCGAAGTATTCCTGTTCAGTCCACTCGTTGTTGGTGCGGGCCTTCAGCTCGTCGACCCAGAAATTGTGATTTCGGTGCCAGATCGTGTGGATCGAGGTCAGCATCACATTTTCATTGGCGCGACCGTCGCCGGCCACGAAGTAGTGGCCGATCTGGTCGAGGTCGAGATAATTGGACTCTGTTCCATCGGGCAATGTGACGAATTTCGGAATGAAATCGATCAACAGTGGCTGCCCGGTGCCCTGGTAGTTCCCGACATCGTCCGAGGTCAGCTCGCCGCCTCCGGTCATGAGCCGGAAATTGTCGCGGATATGAGCAAGCGTGGGCAAAAGCATGTAGCCTGTCGAGTCCGCGTCGCCGGTCAGTAGATAGGCGGTCTGGACGGGTCCACCATCGCTGCCGACTTCCCAGCGGCGCAAGATGTCGGTGATGGCATCATGAGACCCGTAGGCCTGGTTTTGGTCGACATAGGGCGAGGCATGATTGATGTACTCTGCCGGGACCTCATCCCCATTGTTGGGAATGCCGTCCGGATCCACACCTGTACCCAAGACGATATTGGATCGCGGGGCATTGACCGGTACTGGACCAACATTGCCGATGTAGACCGAACCAGGCTGCCCCTTGGCCACGAAGTCGAGACCGTGGTCGAAATACTGGCCGAAGAAGGTCAGCAGGCTGGTGCCGCCAAAGGCATTGACAATGCTTTCCTCGATGCCATCCCCATCATTGTCCTGGTTGGACAGGATATTGGAAATTTCGCGCGGGGTGAGCGCCGTCTGCCGGATCCCGGTAGCGCCATCGGTGAAGTAAGCGTCAGTCAGGCGAATGAATCGATGATCGGCCGCTCCCCAGGTCGGGTTGTCGACATTGTTGCCATAGCCGGACGAGTTCCTGTCGAAGGCTGGGTCTCGCACCATGTCGAGCAAGTCCTCGATATCCTCGTCGTCCAGCAAGTTGCCACTGTTGCCAGGGCCGTTCTGGAACTGGGGGGGTACCGAGCCGGTGAACATCACTGAATGTGTGCCGTTCGAATAGGTCTGGGTGCCGTTGCCATTGTCAACGAGGGTGTAGTCCGAGACATCTTCACCCGGTGCAAGTTCGATAACGTCCTGCGGCCGGACCGTGCCGACAATGGTGTCGTTACCGCCATTGGAACGGAATACTATGCGGTGCGCTGAAGACAGGGCCGAGAAATCGACGGTGTCATCCGCCGCACTGCCGTTGACAGTAATAGTCGAAAAGTTAAGGCTCGTTCCGAGGAAGTTGCCGATCACCAGGACTGTGTCACCGCCGGTCGCGCCGCCATTTGGTACGCCGTTGCCGTCATTGGCTGACACCTCCAGCGTGTTGACCACAATCTCCTCGATATTGTCGAGCTCGGCGATAATGGATGCATTATTGGTGCCGTTCCTGGTGATGACTATTTCGGTGGTAGCGGCCAGGCCAGTCATGCCAGCCAAAACTGCTTCAGCCCTTGTATAGATGCGGAAGGTCTCGGCGCCGGCGTTGCCCGTTATAACAATGGTATCGTTGCCTGCGCCGCCGTCGATACGATCGCGGCCATCGCCAGTTCGCCAGATGATGGTGTCGTTGTCGTCGCCTCCATTGACCGTGTCGTTGCCGGTCCCTCCGGTCAAAATGTCATCGCCGGAGCCCCCGTTGAGAGTATCGGCGCCACCATTGCCGTTAAGGATATCATTGCCCGCGGCACCATTGAGGACGTCAGCGGCCCCGGACCCATTTGCGATGTCGTCTCCGGCGGTGCCATTAAAGGGGCTCGGAACAAGTAGGCCGCGCGCCCAGTTAGCCCCCACAGGCGCCGTGGCGTCAGAGACCAGTGTTTCCGGATTGCCACCTCCGTCCGTAAAGCTGACCGCAACCCTCACTTGCATTCCTGCAAAGGCATTGGCAGCATTACCCAAAAAGCCCAGATCAGCATCGGTGGGCGTAAAGCTGGGGCTGTTGCCACCGAGAAGAGCCGGCACGTTTGCCCAGTTGACCCCATCGGCGGATACCTGCCACTGGAAGCTGAGTGGGCCCACGCCATTCGCATCGGTGATTGAGGACACATCAACGGTGAGCGGCTGACCTTCGGTCGGCGTTAGATCACTGATGACCGGTGCACCCTGTGCTGGCTGGTTGATAAGATCGGCCAGCACAATGGTCTGGTCCCGGAATTGCAGTCGCTCGATGTTGCGAAGAGTGTCCACCCCATCCGAGATCAGCCGACGACCGGTCACCGGATCAATATCGGCGGTAACATTCACATGAGCGACCGTAACCGAACCATCCCCGTTGAGGGTGACCGTATAGTTTTCCGTGCCATCATCGGCGAGGAAGTTGTCGTTGAAAACAGCGGTGTCGACGTCCTCGACGGCACCGTCATCCGCGATGATTTCGCGTACGATGTGCATTTGGCTGGGCACGATCGTCCGTGAAACCAGCAGTTCGAACAGTGACTTGCCGATCCAGGTCGGTTCAACCGCATCAACGGCGGTGAACACATGCTTGAGCGTGTAGATAGTTGCGATCTCGTTTGCAGCTGAGTTCTCAGCGCCCGGATCGGTCAGGCGGATCCGCACGTTGAGGCGAGCATTTCCGTCGATGAAGTCGTCACCACCGTTGCCCTGAAGGATGTCGCTCCCGCCACCGCCAAGCAAGATATTGCCACCGGTGAAGGCTACTATGTCTTCACTGGTTCCTACCGGGACATTGGACACCAGGTTGCCCAAGAGCTCGCGAAGACCTTCGATGCGATCCAGGCCAGCCTGGCTGAGCTCGTCCTTGAAGAACAGGGTTTCAGTGTTGTTGACCGTAGGTATGGCTGGGGGAGTGCCAGCAACGCGATCATCACCGCGCAGCGTGTCGTTGCCATCGCCGCCAGAGAGTGCCTCGACCTTGTCAAAACGGTTTCGCAGTATGTCCGCTTCTTCGGTAGTGAAAATGCGGATGCGCATGTCGGCATTGGCATCAAATGTGGCGCCTTGGTAGCTGACCCAGTCAAAGCCGAACATGCCTTCATTGCGCATGACGCTCTCGCCCTGCACCATGATGTCGTCGCCCGACTCGGCGTCAAAGTCGTGCTCGTCCGAGCCGGCGAACATCACGTCATGACCAAGAATTGTCGAGTTGAAGAATAGTTCGGAGTTATCACCCGCGGTGGTGTCGAACCCCCCGCCAGCTTCTATCCAGTCATCCCCTTCATTGCCGAGCAAGAAGTCCGCACCATCCCCGCCGAGGATGAAGTCATCGCCTTCACCGCCGAACACTTCGGTATCGTCCTTTCCGGCGAAGACAACATCTTTGCCTTCGCCGCCCATCAGGACGTCGAGTCCGTTGGAGCTGGCAATTACGTCGTCACCGGCGTCACCCTTGATGAAGTCGCCTTCGTCTCCCTCATCGAGGATTATGTCGTCGCCCGCCCCGCCCATGATGAGGTCGACACCTTGGCCACCCTCGATATAGTCGTTGCCGGCATCGCCCCAGATCGCATCGTCGCCGAGATCGCCGATCAACACATCATTCGCTGAGGTGCCGCCCAGCACGACATGCTCGCCGCCAATGTAGCGGAGATAATTGTCGTAGTAGGCCTGAAAGGCGGCTGGCATGGTCCGGCCAACCTGGGTGAAGCCTAGACCGGCCAAAACGGCATCGATGTCGTTGGGGTCCTTGCCAGGATCAATGCCGTTATAGTCCTGCTGGTAGTTCTGGTTGACCTCCAGCACCAGGTCATACTTTGCGAACGAGTCGATGCCGATGTGATGGCGGATCACGTCATCAGCGGTGCCGCGAATGCCGTCTGGACCGGGTTCGGTCAGGTCCGTGTTGGCCATAATCATTTTGGAGAAGGCGTTATTCTCCAGTGCGTCCAGGAAATTCAAGCCCTGCGTGCGCGTCAGGTAGTAGAACCGATCCGCATCCTGCAGTGCCTCCATTTGCGCTTCGAACACTGCGGTGAATGTCGAACCAAGCATGCCGCCAAACAGCAAGATCTTCTCGGCAAGGCCGCCAATCCACAAGTCGACGTCATTCAGGCCGCCCAGATTGCCGGAAAAGGTGCCCGTGCCGTTGATGAAGGAGTTGCGGTCCGCGATGTCAGTTGCGTTGCCGGCGGCATCGACACCGAACACCAGTTCCATTGCAACTTCGCGCTTCTCTGCAAGGGTGTCTGCTGCCAAAAGCAGGCTATGAGTGCCATAGGCGGCGACGAAGTTCACGACGGAGAGCGGGTTTTTTAGGCCCACCGCAAAGTCGGCCCAGTTGTTATAGGGTCTTAGGAAGCTATGACCCGTGGCAGAGAATAGTTGTTCGCGTGCCTGGTTTAGGGTCGGCATTCCGGTGTCTCGACCGCGAGCAATGTTTATTGCCGCGAGGTCGAGTGGCAGTCCAAGCAGGTTATTGCGCAAGGCATCAACGACAAACTCGTCGATCGCATTGCCGCGCACATTCGTCAGCCCCCGGACAACCGCGCCCGCCGCTGCTTCACTGGATATGCCACCATCGTTGTCATACTGCACCGGGTTGAGGAACGCCGCGATCAAGCCGCTATCGACTGTATTGAGAAAGGCGGTGTCGGCCGTACCGAGTGGATCATAAAACGCGCGCGGCAGACTGTCAGTCAGCATCGAATGGCCAAACCGGTAAACCACATTCGCAAACTCAGCGAAAATTGCCGGATTGATGTCAGTGACGGAGTTGAAAACGAAGGGGTCGATCGCCGGCTGAATCTTGCGACCAAATTCTTCAAACACCAGGTGCTGATATTGCATCTCGGTGGCAAAGCGGGCCGCCTGAAAGATACGTTCGCCATCCCACGCAAGCGTCAGCCCGTTGATAAAGGCGTGCTTGTCGACGGCCGCATCCAGAGAGGCATGCAGGCTGGCCAGTTCGTCGGCGGTAAGGTCGGTCACCAGCCAGTCGTTAACAAAAGCAAGATCGCCTTCTTCAAGGATTTTGAGCTTCTGGACTACGGTCTGGCGATTATGTTCGGAGTGGAAAACATGGTGGACCGCGGTCAGACCAAAGTTTTCGTTGCCGCGTCCGTCGCCAGTGATGAAATGACGATCGAGCAGTTCATTGTCGTATTCAGTGCGAACGCCAAAAGCGTTGAGAGCCTGAGCATTCCCGGTGTCCCCATCCGCGTCTGCTGAAGTCCAGACGCTGTTGGGTGTGGCAGGGTTACGGTCAGGGTCCACGAACACCGGCACGGCATCGTGTGCGATGTCATCCAGGAATGCGTTGGAGATCTTCACGGCGACGTCCCACGTGGCTACGGGCGTCGTGAGGTTCCCCTCAATCGTCGTGTCGTCGGCAGTATTGGGGATACCATCCAGGCCGATGTTGGTCACGATCAGGGGCAATCCGTTCGGACCCCGGACGAATTCGCCATATGCGTCCGTGCGAAGCAATGGAACAGCGTGCACGTCGCGGTCGTCCAGCTCTATCCCGAGCAAGCTCCGGGCTTGTTCCTTGATGTCGCCCCAGGTTGCCAGCCCACCCTGTTGGCCCTCAAGCAGTCGTCCCGTCGAGAGAGGACCATTTGGGCCCATCACATATTCGCGCAGGAACACCTGATGCGAAGCGTGTGACGTATAGGTCTGGTTTTGGTCAACATGCGGTGTGGTGACGTTTTTCTGCGTCGGGATACCGTTTTCATCAAGAACCGTCGTGGCTCTGGTCAGCGCCATGAAGCGCAGTTGTGGAGCCAAATCGTCGGCGGTACCGAGGATGCCATCAGCACCGAGCACCAGCGGATCATCGTTCTGGAGCGGGACATAGATGGTGCCATTGCCGCCCTTGCTGATCAGATCCAGTCCATGATCAAAGAACTGGCCAAAAAATGTCATCCAGGCGTTAAAGGGGGCGGAGATGCCTTCATCGGGGGCCACGTTGGGGATGATGAGTCCGTTTGTTTCATCGAGAATACCCATGTCATGGGCCATCGCGAGGAATGCCCCATTCGGATCGGCTGAGGCAGTCTGGGCACTCGCAAGCGCTTGCTCAGCAATAGTGAGGGCGGCACCGGCATCCTGGATTGCATCCCAGGTAGTCGAGTCCAGCGGATCATAACCTGCCATCGCGGCCTGAAAATTCGTTTCGGCTACGGCCAGGTCCTGTTCCAACGTGCTCAGGTCCGCGCCACCGGCACCGCGTACGCTCAGTAATGCCGCGAGGTCGGCATAAGGGTCCTCCGAACCGGCGAAAACCAACGCAGCAAATATTGCAGCGGGGTTATTGATGCTCATGTCGGCGATGAGATTGGATATAATGCGAGGATCCGCATCGGCCACATTGCCGGTATTTCCGCCATTGGCAGCGCCGGGGACCCCGTTGAGGACGCTATAATCGGTATTTGTGACTAAGCCTCCGGGGCCGAAATTCATCGTGTCGCCATCGGCATCGTTCATGTAGTTCGGGGACAGGAAGCGAGGCATTGGCTGGTCGGACGCGCCCCAGAGTTCCCGTCCAGCGACCAGGTTGTTGTAGCTCCCGTCAACCGTCCGAATGCCAAAAGGGGTCTTGGTGTCCGGAATGGCCCGCGGCCAACCGGCGTCACCCGTGAAGACCCCATTTGCATCGTAGAAGACGCCTTCCGTAATCACTTCGCCGGAGGCAGGATCGATCCTGATCTCTGTCAGCGCGGCACCATTTGCATGTGCCTCACCAATCTTGATCTGCTTGAGAATGAATTGCAGGTCATTGAGGTTAAGTTCGATCGCCATCTGTCCCTCCTGTTTCGACAGCCAAACCGCCGAGACAGGGCTCGAGCCGGACACGACTGTGAATTGCTGGGGTTCAGTGTTGCTCTTGTCAGCAATTAAGCGATACTGCACATCGTCAGGTCATTTAGTCTGTAAAAGGACCTATCCGGAGTTGAGACCTTGGTCGGTATTGGAACTAGACTTTGGTCTAAAGGGGGTATCCTTTTCAGATCAGTCGCCGCGCAATTTTTCATCGCTTCCGTTGTAACGATCTTTGCATCCATGCTGGTTCTTGGGAGCTGGGTCAGCCACCAGATCAAGCATTCAGTCCTGGTTGCGACGGGCGTCCAGACAAGCCTGTTCGCGGAAACCATCTTGGCGCCGTTCGTGCAAGATCTGGAGGCGGGCGGAACCCTTGACGAAGCACGCATCAATGCGATTGACGCGCTCCTGGGCGAGACGCCCTTTGCGGATCTCTACGTATCGATCAAAATCTGGCGGAGTGACGGCCTTGTACTCTACGCGACCAACCACGACCTGATCGGCCAGCTGTTCGATCCTATCTACGTTCGCGAGGCCGCCGCGGGAAAGATCGTGGCCCAATTCGAGAGCGTCTACCGTTCTGAACATGCCCATGAACGCCTGGTTCAAGAGAAGCTGGTCGAGGTTTATGCACCTCTTTTTCGGACCGGGTCAGATGAGGTCCTCGCGATTGCGGAAACCTACGAGCGCGGTAACGCGCTCTCGGACGCGTTGGATCAAAGCCAGCAGATGACCTGGCTCGTAGTCGCAACTGCGGCCACAGGGCTTGTCGGGTGTCTCTATTTGATCGTCTGGCGGGCAAGTCAAACCATCGTGGCGCAGCGGAAGCTACTGCGGTCTCGAATTGTTCAGCAGAGCCGACTGGCGCAACAAAATAGAGCGTTGCGCCTGGCTGCGGACAAAGCCCGTCTCAATGCAAGCACTCAGACTGAGCACCACTTGAGCCGGATCGGCTCGGACTTGCACGACGGCCCCCTTCAGTTGCTAACGCTTTCTACGCTCAAAATGACCTCTGCAGTGCGCATTCTTCGAACGGCAGGAATAGACAGAAAGGCCGTAGAGCAACAGATCGAGACAGCCGTAGAGATGACCCAGAATGCTTTGGGTGAACTCCGCGCAATTGCGACAGGACTAAGCTTGCCGGAAATTGCCGGCCTGACTCTTCTTGAAACCATACATCGGGCAGTTGAGCGGCATCAGGCCCATACCGGAAACCATGTAGAACTGTCCGTGGTGGAAGTGCCCGAACCTGTTAGTGAAGCGCTAAAGACATGCGCCTTCAGAGTCGTGCAGGAAGGCTTGAACTGTCCGCCGTCAGCACCAATGGCACAGATTTGAGGTTGTGATTTAAGGAGGATTTGGGCTTCGTCGTAGTGACGAAGGAACGAAGATGAAGCCCAAATCCTCCTTGAAAAAATCGCCCTCCAAGGCTCCCGCGGAGCGGGTGGTGAAGGATATCCGGCGTGCGACGCGTCGGCACTTCTCGGCCGAAGACAAGATCCGGATCGTGCTGGAAGGCTTGCGCGGCGAGGACAGCATTGCCGAGCTGTGCCGCAAGGAAGGGATCGCCCAGAGCCTGTATTACACCTGGTCGAAGGAGTTCATGGAGGCCGGCAAGCGGCGCCTCGCCGGAGACACCGCCCGCGCTGCGACCACCGGCGAAGTGCATGACCTGCGCCGCGAGGCCCGCGCCCTGAAGGAATGCGTTGCCGACCTGACCTTGGAAAACCGCCTGCTCAAAAAAAGCATGATCGCGGATGGGGGCGACGACGAATGAGGTATCCGGCATCCGAGAAGCTCGAGATCATCCGGATCGTCGAGCAGTCGCACCTGCCGGCCAGGCACACGCTGGACCAGTTGGGCATTGCCCGCCGGACGTTCTATCGCTGGTATGATCGCTTCCTCGAAGGCGGGCCGGAGGCGCTGGAAGATCGACCATCGGCGCCGAGCCGTGTGTGGAACCGCATCGGCGATGATATCCAGGACCAGATCGTCGAGATGGCGCTGGATTACAGCGAACTGTCACCGCGCGAACTGGCGGTGCGCTTCACCGACGAGAAGCGCTACTTCGTGTCGGAAGCCACGGTTTACCGTCTGTTGAAGGCCCATGATCTGATCACCAGCCCGGCCTATATCGTGATCAAGGCCGCCGATCAGTTCCACACCAAGACCACCCGGGTGAACGAGATGTGGCAGACCGACTTCACCTACTTCAAGATCATCGGGTGGGGCTGGATGTATCTGTCGACCGTGCTCGACGACTTCTCGCGCTACATCATCGCCTGGAAGCTGTGCACCAACATGCGGGCCGAGGATGTCACCGACACGCTGGACCTCGCGCTCGAGGCCTCGGGTTGCGACAGCGCAACGGTGCTGCACAAGCCTCGGCTGCTGTCGGATAATGGCCCGAGCTACATCGCGGGTGAACTGGCGGAATATATCGAGGCCCGGAAAATGAGCCATGTGCGCGGCGCTCCGATGCATCCCCAGACTCAGGGCAAGATCGAGCGCTGGCATCAGACCCTCAAGAATCGCATCCTGCTCGAAAATTACTTCCTGCCCGGTGACCTTGAGGCCCAGATCGAAGCGTTCGTCGAGCATTATAACCACCGACGTTACCACGAGAGCCTGAACAACGTGACGCCCGCCGACGCCTACTTCGGCAGGGCCGATGCCATCATCAAACAGCGCGAAAGGATCAAACGGAAGACCATCGAACATCGGCGCTTGCTGCACCGCAAGATCGCCGCTTAATATCATCCCCAGGACGAGGCCCGCACTCCGCTAATTTACGCCGCGAGTTGTGCCAAATGTTCTGACGACGGACAATGTGGCTGCTGACCGTCCGGTTCCAGATATCGAACCGGGATCGTGAGCCGCCGGCGTGTTCTCGTGTGGCCTCACCTGCGGCGGGGCCACTGATCCTCAGACTTCGGTGTGTTCCGCCAGTTCCAGCGCGTCCTCAACATCGACGCCCAGGTACCGAACCGTATTCTCGAACTTGTTATGGCCCAGAAGGATCTGCACCGCGCGGAGATTGCCGGTCGCCTTGTAGATGAGCGAGGCCTTGGTACGCCGCAGCGAATGCGTGCCATACTCCTCCTTGCGCAGACCAATGGCGGTGACCCACTCATCCACCAATCGGGCATATTGCCTAGTGCTTAGATGATCGTTCGGATCAGCTCGGCTAGGAAACGCGAAGTCCTCAACCGAGCCCCCTCGCCTCTTGAGCCATGCCAGCAAACTTGTTCTAGCATCACTCGTGATCTCGAACTGCACTGGTCGACCGGTCTTCTGCTGGATCACCATCGCCCGGGCGCGAATGTCATGACCGGTCACCAGTGTGCCGATCTTAAGTTTGACCAGGTCGCAGCCGCGCAGCTTGCTATCGAAAGCCAGATCGAACAGCGCTGGGTCGCGCATGCGACCCTCCCGATCCAGGAAGAACCGGATTGCCCAGATCTGGCGGACCTCGAGCGCCCGCTTGGCGCCGACTTGCCGACCAGCGTTCCAAGCCGGCCGACCTCTGGCGGCGGGGTCATCTGTGAGATACCCATTTTCGTTGTCCTTTGGCCAACATCGGCCAATCGGAGAACGAATAAGGCGAGCGGTTTGTCGGCCGGCGCCGTGCCGCTTCAAAAGAATGGCCCCCCTGCCCCACAACTCTGCAATGCAGTGCCTCGAGCGGGATCGCTAATTGTCTGTCCGGTTTTGGTCGGCTACGGCGAAAAACAGCCGTAGCGAAGCGGACCGGACCAAACGCTCGCGAACCCGATTTGTCGATAGCCCAAGAAATTGGCCCCGGCGGTTAGCTTAGGGACTAGCTTGCTGTGTGTCGAAGTAAGCATTTACGCCCGCCGTCCTGGGATTGGAACCTCGGCTAACCACCCGCAACTTTTCAACTGCGGCGTCATGGCTGCCCTCCTTGCCGTGGCACCCAAGTACATGAGCTTTGCGTCGGGCTGACGTTAGTCCTGAAGTGATGGCCGATCTCCGCAAGGATCTTGAGGTCGTCAAGGGAGTCTTCAAGCGTGGTCTTGTTGGGCGTACCGTTGACGACGTTGTCTAGAAAGGCGCCAAGCTCGATGCGGAAGGGGTCTTCGTAGACCGGCCCGATCACTTCCGTGCCCGTTTCGGTCGCCGATGAAGACGTAATTTCGAGGCGTGTCGGCAGATTACGGATGTAGGGCGTATCGTAGTTGAGCTTGAAATGCTGGGTCTGGGTCAGCACTTCGATGCCGGCGTCGAAGCGCGAGACATCGTCGATGACCGCCTCGTAAAGGGCGGTGAAGTGTCCATAGTCGAAGAGCGCGATGACGGTTTCTCCTTCATGCTGGGTGGCGTAGCGGACCCGCCGGGGCAAGCCCAGGAGATCACGCATGGCCGAAATGCTGTGCGAAGAGAGGCCGGTCAGGACCTGGTAGGCGCGAAGCGCATCGGGCGGGCAATCCTCACCCATGACCGTGCGGAGTATTGCCTGGGTGCGGGCCCGGCCAGCGGCGATGAGATCGGGCGAAACATCGTCGGGCCTGAAGACGTTACGCGTTTGCGCCACGAAGAACGGCGCCTCGCGGATGATGTCACGGATACGGACGTGGCGGATCGTATCTAGAGCCGGCAGGTGGTTCTTGAGTTCGAGAAAGGGCCGCGAGAAGCGCCGCATATAGCCAACAAAGACCACCTGGCCGGGACGCTGGGGAATATCGAGGATCGGGCGCAACTGGTCGGCGGTAAGGCAGGCCGGCTTTTCGATGAAGACATGCTTGCCCGATCGGATCGCCTCAGCCAGCAGATCGGCATGGAGGTGATCGGGCGTCAGGATGAAGACCGCATCGAGCCTCGGATCAGCGATCAGCGCTGCTGCATTGTCGTGGCGCGTGGGCACGCCATAGCGGCGGGCGATATGTTCGACCAGGCTCGGCGACACATCGGTGATGGCGGCGACAGAAAACCGCTGGTCATCGGCCAAAAGCGGCAGATGCATGAGTTGGGCGACTTCACCCAGGCCGATCAGGCCCACTTTAAGAGTTTGGGTCATTTGGCGATGGCGTTCATATAGGCAAGATTGCGCGTGGCGAGTTCGAGCGGCGTTTCTCTGGCATCGGCAGCGACATCCTGCTCCACCACGATGGGGCCCACAAAACCGCGCGCTTCAAGCAGGCGCCTCACCGCCTGGATATCCACCACCCCGTCCGGCAGTGGACACATCACCCCTGCGTCATAGGAGCCGGCGACGGAAAGCTCCCCCTCGAGCACGCGTCGGCGCACTGCCCCATTGACGTTCTTGAGATGCATATAGGCGATGCGGGGAAACACCCGTTCCATATAGGCCAGCGGATCCTGGTCCCAGAAGGCATGGTGGCCGGTGTCGAAGCAGAGCGCGATGTCGGTCTCGGCCAGAAGGCGGTCGATCTGAGCTTCCCGCTCGATTGCCGTGCCAATATGGGGGTGAAAGCTGAGCTGGAGCCCGTACTCGCTCTCGACCAGCGCCTGCCCGTCCCGGACCATCTGGATCAGGCCCGCCCATCCGGCGTCATCGAGCACGCCTTCATGTCCCTTGGGATAAAAATTACTCTCATCCATGATTACCAGGTGCTGCGCCCCCAGCGAGACCAGCAGCGACGCAAGTTCACGCAGCGTCTGCATGAGAACGGGCGCTGAAGTGGCGTCGCCGAACGTGTGAACATGAGTTGCCCCGATCATCTCGAGGTTGCGCGCTGCAAGTTCGGCCTTGAGCAGTTCCGCGTCCTTGGGCAGGAAACCGAAGGGACCCAATTCGGTACCGCGATAGCCTGCTGCCGCCACCTCATCGAGATAACGCTGCCAGCTATAGTCATTGCCCGTCGGATAGGTGATGCCCCAGGAACAGGGCGCGTTGGCGATAAGCATGGTTTACGCTCCGATGTAGATGGGATTGCCCAGGGCTCTGCGGATAGGCTGATCCACCAGGTCAGCACCCTTGAGCTGCCAGGGGAGTGCACGCCCATCGAGCGCAGCAGCGAACTCGGCGACTAGTCGCGCGCGGCTGGCATCACCGGCGATGATTTCGGCCCGAATGAATGTCTGGACGGCTGGCAGCGGCACGCTGGCCGACCAATCATCGCTGTCAATTTCAAGCCTGGCGACCGGCCCCGTCGCATCGATCAGCACCAGGAGGTCACCCGCCGCGCCACGCGCCACCACCTCGATCGAGGCAAGCGCGCGTGCCATGCCCCCCATCACGATGTCGCCCACGCGTATTTCCAGATGGGGGCCCGTCGGGCTTTCAGTCACATAGCCGTGTCCAGCCTTCATCGCTGCCAACACGGCATCTTCGCTCAGTTCGGGCAGGAACAGCACGGTCGTGGGGCGTGCCAACACCAGCGGACCCTCGGGCATCAGCCGGTCAGGCTGGTGATAATCGGACCCACCGATAGCCGAAATCCGCAGCCCGGCGGCAAGCCGCTGCTGGTAGCGCTCAAGGGAAATCCAGTTCCAGGCCAGCCATGTCGATTGCCAAACTTCCTGGCAGTCGGCGGCGGGGAATTCATAGTCCCAGGGGATGGTGGGCTTGTCGTGATTGATCGAAAGCAGCCCGCTCTTCTCGTGCACCAGCCTTTCGAGCACATGGGCATCACTGGGATGGGTCATGCGGAAGTCGACCCATTCATCCATGCCGTAGACATTGGCGTGCCCCACGGCGGTCGTAACCTCCATGGCGCGCACGAAAATCAGTTCGGGCGAAGACTGCGGGTGGAAATACCGCCTCTGGGTAATGGTGTTGTGGTCGGCAACGGCAAGGAAATCGAGCCCGGCCTGTTTGGCCGCAGCATGCAGCAGTTCGGGCGAACCCTTGGCGTCGGAATGGAAGGTATGGCAGTGCAGGTCGCCCCTGTACCAACCTGGTTCGGATCGGACCGGAAAGGTGCGCGCCGGCTGCGGTTCGAGCCGGCGGTGAGCGCTGTCGAGCGTAATGGCAACGGTGACGTCCGCTCCCGCCACAGGGACCTGATAGAGTCCGAGAATGACGTTCCAGGTGCCGGGCTGAATCTCGCCATGGATATAACCCGGCGTGGCGTCGTCGGTCGCGATGAAAAAGCGGTCGCGCGCGCCCCCGCTCCAGCCGCGGAAGCCTTGCTGGGTCGGATAGCCGGTGTCACGCGGATCAAATGCGCCCAGATCGATGATACAGTCCTCCGCCTTGGCATAGGTGAGGACGACATCGATGCGGGTCGTGGCCTCGGGAACATCGAATGGGATGTAGAAATAGGGGTTTGCGGCCTGGTCGGCGCGGGTGACATGGGTGGTGATCGTGGTCATTGACGTTTCTCGACGTGCAGCCACGTGAATAGGGCGATCCCCTCCCCTCTCGACGGTGGGGAGATGAGAACGGGGTGGCGCAGAGCCCCCTCGTGCTGCAATTGGCCGGTCATTCCCCAGCAACCGGGATACGTTTTCCAGTGCCATCAAAGAGATGCACATGCTCAGCCAAAAAGCTGAGCGTCACCACCTTGTCGACGTCCAAGTGATCGTCGGTGAAGATACGGGCCGTGATCCGCGCATTCTCGCCACGGTCGAGTGTCACGAGGCTTTCCGGGCCCATATTTTCATTGGCAAACAGCGGCGCCGTGACTGTGTTGCTGGCGCCAGCAGCGGCAATGGCCAGATGTTCCGGGCGCACGCCCAGCGTCAGTTTCTTGCCGCTCGTGGCCAGTGCCTTGCCGATGGCATCGGTCATCGGCAGGCCTTGCATGGTGAGCCCCTCGCCCTTGAGCAGCAACTGACCCTCGCCCTGCTCACACTCCACCTCCACCAGGTTCATCGGCGGGTTGCCGACGAAATTGGCGACAAAGGTGGTGGCCGGACGGCGGTAGATCTCGATTGGCGAAGCGTACTGCACGATCTTGCCCTGATCCATGACCGCGATGCGGGTGGCCAGGGCCATCGCCTCTGCCTGATCATGGGTGACATAGACTGCGGTCATGCCCATGTCGCGCTGCAGGTGGTTGAGGAACCCGCGGGCCTCGAGGCGCAGCTTGGCGTCGAGATTGGAAAGCGGTTCGTCAAAGAGATAAACCTGCGCCGGATAGACCAGAGCTCGCGCCAGCGAAGTCCGTTGCTGCTGGCCGCCCGAAATCTGGCTGGGCAGGCGGTCCATGAGATGGCCGATCTTGAGCACGTCGGCGACTTCCCTTGCACGGGCATGGCGCTTTTGCACTGGCTCGCCGCGCACCTTGAGCGGATAGGCCATGTTGTCCGCCAGGTTCATATGCGGATAGAGCGCGTAGTCCTGGAACACCATAGCGATGTTGCGGTCCTTGGGGTGGAGATGGGTCACCTCCTTGCCGCCAATCAGGATCTGGCCTGAGGTCGGCGTTTCAAGGCCCGCCATCATCCTGAGAGAGGTGGTCTTGCCGCATCCCGAAGGACCGAGAAGACAGACGAACTCGCCATCACCGATATCGAGATTAACGTCCGATACGGCCTTGAAGGCGTTGAAGCTCTTGGAGACGTTTTTGAATTCAACAGAAGCCATGAAATGATCAAGCCTTGATGCCGCCGAAGAACCGGAAACCAAACTTCCAGCTGACGAAGAGATACAGAGCCACGACGGGCAGCGAATAGATGAGCGCATAGGCGGCCAGGAGCGTCACGATGGGCGTACCCGCCTCGGAGTAGAAGGAATAGATCGCCACCGAGGCCGGCATGTTGTCCGAGCTGCGCAGGAGAATGAAGGGAATGAGGAAGCTTCCCCAGATGTTGACGAAGGCCCAGACCACCACGACGACGATGCCGGGCCGGATGACCGGCAGGGCTACGTCAAAAAAAGCCTGGACCGGCGAAGCCCCCGCCACCATGGCACTTTCCTCATAGGATTTTGGGATGGAGTCGATGAAGTCGCGGAGGATGAACATGGCAGTTGGCAGGAGCCCGCCAGCGAATGTCAGGATGACGGCAATGTGCGTATCCATGACCCCCATGGCCGAAACGATGAGGAAGATCGGCACCATGGCGGCAGATCCCGAAACGACAGAGGAAAACAGCAGCAAAGTATAGGTGACGGCTCCCTTGCCCGGCACCGAGGAGCGGCTCAGGGCATAAGCGGCCAATGTCGCCGCCGCACCCACCAGGATGACACCGCCGGTGGCCTGGATGAAACTGTTCCAGAGCGCCTGAACCGCGTAGGAATTGCCGAACACGGTGGCAAAATTGGAGAGCGTCCACGGGTCGGGAATTGCCAGACCGAGTTCAGCCCGCGCATTAAAGGGCGCGAAAATGAACCAGATGAGCGGCAATGCGAATATCGCGCCGATCAGGGCAGCGAGGGCCGAAAAGGCAATACGGCCGACATAAGCTGGAAGAGTGAGCTTCATGATTTGGGGGCCTTCTTGCGGCCCAGGCTGAGATAGATCAGCGCAAAAGCCAGGTTGATCAGCATCATGATCACACCCACTGCAGCGCCCTTGCCGAACTGGAAGTCCTGGAAGGCAACGCGATAATTGTAGATCGAGACCAGTTCAGTCCGGTAACTCGGCCCGCCATTGGTGAGCAGGAACGGCGTGAACGTGTTGAACGTCCACATGGTAATGAGGATGAGATCGGTGACGATATGCCCGCGAATGAGCGGCAGGCCGATATCGCGGAATTTTTGCCAGCTCGAAGCACCGGCCACGTCCGCGGCCTGGAAATAGCTCGGCGGGATTGACGAGAAAGCCGAGTTGAACAGCATCATCGAGAAGGCCGCGCCGCGCCAGGTATTGAACACCACGATGACCCAGAAGGGCTGCTCGAGGAGAAAGTCCCCGGGCGGCAGGCCGAACCCGGTGAGCAGCGCATTGAGCGTGCCCTGGTCGCGGTCCAGAAAGGCAAACCAGGCAAAGCCGATGACCACTTCGGGCAGGATCCAGGCGGCGATGACAAAGGTCTCGGTAATGCGCTTGATCCATGGCGGTACCGTCTGGATCAGCCAGGCTAGGAGCAGGCCGAGCAATGCCTGCCCGATCAGGGCCGAGGCCAGCACGAACTGGGTGGTCAGAATGAGCGAGAAGCCGAACTGGCCGCGTTGAAAGAAAGTTGCCGGGTCGAACAGCACCAGATAATTGCCCAGGCCCACAAACTCCGGGTTGAGTGCTGTCCGACCGATCAAGGTCCGGTTGGTAAAGGAAACGAAGATCACCCAGAAGAACGGGACGATCACGAAGATCGAGACCAGAAGGCCAGCAGGGAGCATGAAGGCGGCCCCGGCCCTGTTGGAGAGCAGGGAGAAATTGCGCACCTTTCGCCGGGGCTTTGACGTGATGGGTTCAGTTTTCATGGTCACTTTGGCCTAATGTCTGAGGCGTCGGCAGGCGGTGGTGCACACTCGTGTGCCGACCTCGGGCGCGCGAGAGCCACTCCCAAATTGCGCAAGTGTCGAACGGTTCTCGGATGAGAGTCCGAGGACGGATCGGTGAAATGGATGGCACTGCGGCCGTCGGACGACCCGGCACGCATGGCGCGCCGGGTGTGCGAGGGTCTTGGCCTAGAGCAAGCTGACGGTGTTTTCTTCACCGACAATGCTGGTGACCGCGGCCTTGTACTGGGCCATGGCTTCTTCCGGCGACAACTCGCCCGAAACCACGGCTTCCGTCATGCGCTGGATTTCCTGCGACACAGCATTGTAGTTCGGGTCGTTCGGACGGGCCGTGGTCAGCGGCAGCAGCGTCTGGCTGGTTTCGGTCAGGAACGGGTTGTTCGGGATCGGCACGTCCGAACGTGAGCGGATGCCCGGCTGATAGTCCTGGAAGGCGGTCATCTGTTCCTGGCTCATCATGAACGAGAGGAACTTCCAGGCTTCCTTGGGCGTGTCGGTATTGGGGTTGATCACAAAGCCCGTGCCGCCCGAGATGGAGACGAAGTCCTGGCCGCGAATGCCGGCACCGGGCTCCTCTGCAGGCATCTTGACCCAGCTCATGACATTGTCACGGTCGGCAACTTCGAATTCCGAGCCGGGCGCGGTGACCGAGCGGTAGAACCAGTCACCCTCGACCAGCATGGCGGTCTTGCCGTCGCGGAAATTGGCGAAGGACCGATTGCGGCCATCGGCCAGGAGCTGTGCGCGCTGATCGCCCAGTTCTTCATCGACATAGATGGTCTTGTAGAGGTTCAGCACGTCGAGGATGCCCTGGCTTTCCACGATATACTTGCCGTTCTCATCGGTGACACCTTCACCGGTGCCCAGGAGCGCCATCCAATAGCCCTGCATGGTGGTGGCTTCGCCCATGGCAACGCCGGCATTGAGCTGGAGCGGAGCTTCGACGCCCGCTTCCTTGAGCTTGCGTGCAGCATCGAGCACGTCAGTCCAGGAGGTCGGCTGCCAGTCGTCAGCGATACCGGCCTGTTCCAGCAGATCCTTGCGGACATGGATCATGCGCACGTCAGTGCCCAGGCCGATGCCATAGGTTTCGCCATCATAGGACAGGATCGAGCGAATGCCGTCCGAGATGTGGTCCCAGCCTTCCCAGTTCGCATAGTCCTCGCCGATCAGTTCATCGAGCGACTTGAGCTGGCCGCCTTCGGCAAAGGCCGGGATCAGGAAACCGTCAAAGGCGGAAATGTCGGGGCCGGCGCCGGTGGAAAAATCGAGTGCCAACTGCTGAGTGAGCTGAGCGTCTTCGCCGCCGAACTGGTTGAGCGTAACGTTGATGTCCGGATTGGCGGCCTCAAAGGCGGGAATAACGCTCTCTTCGATCCACTCCGCAGTGGCGCTGTTGACGCCGCCGATCACGCATCGGCAGGTAATGTCCAGATCCACAGCGAATGCCGGCGCGGCCATCGCCGTGGCGCCGATCAGGCCGAACGCAATGCTGCGCAGATGATTGCTCATCGCAAATACTCCTCCCATGTGATGGCTCCGAATTCTCGGATAGCCGGTCTTGGCCTCCCCCATTCCGGCAGGAGACTGGTGAAGAATGAACACGTTTTCACTTTCCGTCAATGGCCTGACACACTGTCGAAAACGGCTCGACGGAAAGATGCGTCAGCAACACTGGCTATTTGCAACGCTCCTGTGACAGCTTGACGGGAATCGCCACCGGTTTTCCATGCGTCACAACTTGACAGTGCTCTGCCTTGCGGTCAGACAATTGAACACGATTTCAGCGCGCTGAGGGCGGGTGTGGCATTGAGCCAGGACGAGACGGCGGCAAGGGGGCGGGCAACCGCCGAGATGGTTGCGCAACGCGCCAATGTTTCGCGCGTCGCCGTGTCGCGCGCCTTCAACCCCCATGCCTCGCTAAAGCCCGCCAAGCGCGAGCTGATCCTGCGCATTGCCCAGGAGCTCAACTACACTCCCGACCGCGCCGCCCGCGCTCTGGTCAGCGGCCGCTCGCATTTGGTCGGCGTTATCGTGCCTGACGTTTGCAGTCACTGGGAAAGCCAGGAGATCGATGCGTTGACGACGGCGCTCCAGGCTGAAGGGTTCGCCACCCTGCTGTTCAAAACCCGTATCGACTATTCCATGGACGAGCAATTGCTCGCCTATATGCGCGGCTTCAATCCGGATTCCGTCATCGCCTTTGTCGAGAACGTGAAGCCGACAACGCTGGCCAGATTCCTGGATCGTGCCGTACCCATATACATCCACTATCCCCGCTCCGACGCCCCTGAAGAAAGGCAGGCCGGTCCGTTGCATGACCGCCTCAATGTGCTTCACCGTACCGGCGTTGAACAAGCGGTCTCCCTCCTGCAGGGCTATGGGGCGCGGCGCATAGCCTATGTTTCGGGTGTCGACAAAGCTCGAGCAAACATGGCGCGTGAGGAAATGTTGCGGGTCGTGATGGCCGAGCGCGGACTGGAACCACCCATCATTGCAGCCAGCGACTTCAGCTATGGCCGGGCCTATGCCGCCACCCTCGACCTGTTCCGTGTCGGCGAGGGCGCCGATGCCGTCTTCGCGGCCAATGACGTGGGCGCGTTTGGCGTCATCGATGCGCTGCGCCACGAACTGAACCTGCGCGTCCCCGAGGACGTCAAGGTTGTCGGCTTTGACGACATCGCCCAGTCGCACTGGAAAAGCTACAACCTGACCACGGTCAAGTTCGACCTGCAAGAACGCGTACGCGCCCTGGTGCGACTGATCCTGCGGCGCCTCAACAATCCCGACGCGCCCGCGCTCGAAGAGACCCTCAACACCCGCCTCGTCGTGCGCGGCACCGTCGGCTGATTTTCATGACCTCCAGGACCATCCACCTCGTCTTCAAGACCCATCTTGATATTGGTTTCACCGATCATGCCGCGCGCGTGCGGAAGCAGTATCACGAGCAGTTCATTCCGCAGGCGATTGCCACCGGCGCGCATTTTTACGCCGAGAATCCCGGCGCACCGGCCTTTATCTGGACCACGGGCGCCTGGCTGATCTGGGATCACCTCAACTCGCAGCCGGCCGACAAGGTGCGACGGCTCGAACAGGCGATTGAACGTGGCCTCATCGTCTGGCATGGCCTGCCCTTTACCACCCATACCGAGCTGATGAGCCCGGCCCTGTTCCGCGCCGGCCTCTCTTATGCGGCCGAGCTCGACCGGCGCTTCGGGCGCACCACCACGGCCGCCAAGATGACCGACGTGCCGGGCCACACGCTGGGCATGGTGCCGCTGCTTGCCGAGGCCGGCATCCACTTCCTGCATCTGGGCGTCAACACCGCCAGTCCGGTGCCCGACGTGCCGCCTATTTTCCGCTGGCGCGCGCCCGGCGGGGAGGAGGTGGTGGTCATGTATCAGGCCTCTTATGGTGCCACCGACTTTCCCGCCGGCAACGATGTGGGCCTGAGCTTTGCCCATACCAATGACAATATCGGGCCGCAAAGCGTCGGGCAGACCGTCGAGGCGCTGCGGCATATGCATCACGCCAACCCGGGCGCCGAGATTAGAGCCTCGACGCTCGACGCTTTCGGCGACCAGATGTGGGCGCGGCGGGAGAATTTTCCTGTCGTAACGGAGGAGATCGGCGATAGCTGGATCCATGGCACCGCCACCGACCCGATCAAGCTCTCGCGCTACCGTGCTCTGAGCCGGGTCTATGACGGCTGGATCGATGCGCCAACGCCCGAGCGGCGCGCCTTCGGGCGCGGCCTGACCATGGTGGCCGAACACACCTGGGGCGTCGACATAAAAACCTATCTGCGCGACGAGACGGCGTGGGATCGTGCCGATTTCGAGGCGGCGCGCAAGCAGGACCACCGCTTCGCCTATGCGGAGCAATCCTGGGTCGAACAGCGCGCTTACATGGCAACGGCGATGGAGAACCTCGTGGCCGGGGACAGGGCCGTAGCGGACGCAGCGCTGGCCGAGCTCGACGAAATTGTCCCGGCGAAGCCCGACACCCTTTCAGCCGGAACGCATATCACCAGCGGAGACTGGTCAGCCGAGCTCGACGCAACGAGCGGCGACATCATCCGCATCACCGCGCCGGATGGACGGGTGATCGAAGGGCATAAGGGACGCCTCATCGCCTTTCGCCACGAAAGCTACGACTGGTACGAGTTGCAAAAACACCTCGACAGCTATCTGCAACATCGCGACGAATGGGCCATTCTCGACCACGACAAGCCGGGTCTCGGCGCGGCGAAAACCGCCCGCACGGCACAATTCGCGCCACAGCATCGCGGCGTGGCAGGCGGCATCGCCTGGAGCCAGATGCCGGAGGATGGCCACGCGGCGCTCGGCGCACCCCGCAGCGTAAACTACCGCCTGCGCGCACTTGATGCCGACAGGGTGGAAGTAACGCTGGGACTTCACGACAAGCCCGCAAATCGCATGCCGGAAGCTGGTTTCTTGAGCTTCACGCCCGATGGCTCGGACCGCTGGGAGCTCCGCAAAATGGGGCTGTGGCACGAGAGCGCCAATATTGTGCGTCGCGGCGGCGGTCAATTGCAGGCGGTGGAGGCGGCACGCTCGGGCAGGCTCATGATCGAACCGAAGGACAGCATGCTGGTCTCGCCAGAGGGCGCGCCCTTCATTCCGTTCCAGCCCGAGCGACCCGGTTTCAGCGCCGGACTGCGTTTCAACCTCTACAACAACAAGTGGGGCACCAATTTTCCCATGTGGTGGGAGGGTAGTGTTGCCTTCCGCTTCGTTGTCCAGATCGCTTCAGGCTCGTGATGGACGGCCCGCAGTCGCTACTCTCCGCTTGATGGGTCAGCGCCATTGCTGCCCATCGACAGCTTCTGAGCTTCACCCGTGCCCACGCCAATGACCGGAAAGGGGCGCCTTGGAGACGGTCGGGTTTGGCTGTCAGGATGCTGAGCGAGACCCAGTTGGCCGCATTCCGAACCGCAAGCAGACGGGCCGTCCGGCGACCGAACTCCGCAGCATACCCGTCCGGCGCTGCCACAACGCGGGTCAGCTCTTCGGCAAGGGACAGCCAGGCCAGCATCAGAAGGGCATTGTCCGACTGAGCCATCCTGGCATCGCGCCCATGGACGGCCCTGGCGACAATGGTCCAGTCCGCGGCCAGGGACGGCCACGACGCTCCAGCCATGCAGACGTCACGCAGACGTCGGACGGCCTGATGGGTGTCCTGATCGACCTGATCGGACAAGGCCCGGCCAAACGCTGTAATACCATAGGCTTGCCGAGTTGGCAGATCACGCAGGAGGCGCTCGACGCCAACTCGCGCCACCCGCCAGCTGCAGTAGATCTCCTTGTCGCCTAGGTTCGGCACCACCTGCAGCTCATCAAGCTGCAACTGCCCCTCGGCCTCGCTGGCCTCCAACGCAGCAGGGGAAGCACAGTATATGGATGCTCCGGTGGCAAAGTAGATGTCCTGAAAGCTCTGGCTTTTGAGCCGCTCAAGGTCCGACGCAGAGGTCAGCCACACGTGATGGATGTCGTTCTCAAGGTAGAAACTGTTGCGTCCGGCAATATCCTTGACGGACATGCCGGCCAGCTGCAGGTCAAACCCCACAAGCTCCCCGCTCAGGAACCGCCCCGAGACATCTGGCTGGCGCCGCGTGCCGGTGGTCTCCCCGATGATCTGCTTTTCAACCGCGACGGACCAGAAGTAGGAATCCTGCGCCAAAGCCTCAGCGAGGGCGTGCTTGAGGCGGAAGTGCCCATCGCCTTCCTGCTGACCATTGAAACGGATGTCGCCAAGAGCCCGGACATTGCCGCCGATTCGCCATTTGCAGGCCTTGGCCGCCCCGCTCTGGAAGTGCCGGAAATGGAGACCCCCATGGCCGTCGGCCTGGAAGGTGCGGGCAATATAGACGGGTTCCCCGCATTCATGGCACCGATAGAGCGGTTCGCCTTTGGCCCTCGCCGTGGTGATGGCAAGGCGCTGTTCGGCCAGTTGGGCCGACTGCATCGGGTCAAGGATACTGTCACTGGGAATGACGAGGTCGCCAAAAGCAGAAGGGGAGGTCACAGTTCTGATGGTGCGGTTACACATCGTGGGTTCTTTCCGCTCGTCCTGAGACAAGGTTGGGGCGTTCGCGGACCTGACGGCTCCGCGTTGATGATTTGTTAGGAAGTGCGGGCGGCTGCTTAGTTGAGCAACGGCCGAGACTTGGTCGCCTGGGCAGCGTCGAGCAGCTTGTGCAGCTTGCGAAGGCTCCTGATCTTGCCCGTCACTGTTGCCCTGCGCAGGATCGGCACCAGCCTTGGATCAAGGCCACGCCGTTCTACCTCGCGTGTGGCAATGTCGGCGATCTGTTGCGCGGTCGGAGGGGCGAGCTGAACGACCTTCACGCGGTCCTTCAGTGGCGCCGCGATCCGACTGAGGTCGTTGGCGAGGAAGATGAAATTGAGATAGCTCAGGTCAACCGTCATCTGCAGGTGACTGTCGCGGTAGACCTTGGCAGTCTCGCGCTGCACCAGGCCGATCAGATTTCCGCTCGGCGTCGCCGAGGCATTGCGAGACACGTCCGTCAGCTTGTCGATTTCGTCGAGAACCACAAGGATATTGGCCACCTTGTGTTCAGCCAGGCCGCTGATCAGGGCGGATGCGCGCGAGGTGCCGAACACGCTGTCGCTGCTGGTAATGCTGGTCACCGTCTTCTCAAGGCTGCAGTCAATGTAGATGACTGGTAGGCCGGCTGCCGTAGCGAGGTTGCGTACAAAGCTGGTCTTGCCCAAGCCCGGTGGTGAGGCAATAAGCAGCGGGTGAAAGGCGAACCAGCTGGCGCCGCGGTTCAATGCCAGCTGGCTGCTGGATCGGATATGCTCAATAGCTGTCCCCAGCAGCATGTGCTGCGCAAAGAGATCTGCCGCAACTTCGTCGATCCGATGGTGATCCGACGGCCCGGCAAGGGCGAAGAATTCGATCAGCTCGTTGCGTTGCGCCCGCATGGTGCTCCGCCGTTCCCTGTCAGAACTACTGTCGACGGTGTCCGCCTGATGCTGGTTCGCCAAACGCACAATGGTCTTCTTACCCTCTGAGGTGCGATAGCGAACCGGGCGGCCGAGCCGGGCCCGCATCATGGCATGCAGCCGGATCTCGTAGTCGGCGAACCGATCCTCATCTGCATTGAGATCATCGATGTCCATGAGGTCGCCCTCGCCATCTGACGGGGGCATCTCCGACTCTTCACGGTCGGGCCCGAACATCTGTGCTTCATTTGAAGTGGATGCGGGCTTGGGTTCATCTGCCTTCTGCAAGGCGGGCTTCTTTTCGTTTTTGGTCATGATTACGAATCCAGCGCGAGCGCCATCGAGACCAGGACCGAGCCAGGCACGAGACGATCACAAACAATGGAAGGACGATGCATCAGCCGCCGACTTGCGGCATCCACTGTCCTGCTAAAGCAAAGCAGCCAGACTAGCTGTGATCCCTGAGAGCCGGGGCTTTGCTCAAATTGCCGGAGCCCAAAACGGGCACCCTGAACGCGCAAAAATGGGGGAAATGGTTGCGTCGAATCTCCGACGCCGAATAGATGGCCATAGCCATTGCGTGTCTCCTGTTCCTGCAGGTGCCGCTTTGGTCAGGCCGTCAGTCCGATTGCAGTCGGATTGGCGGCTGCCTTGCCAAGGCGGCGAATGTGTATTCTCTCTTTCACAATGCCAGACTTGGAGAGACTGGCCAGTCCTTAAAGAGATTTAGTTTAACGGCGGCGGGTGGAACTTGTACCACAAACTGTACTACAAACTGTGCCACTGACCGTTCGAGGAAATTGCTATCTATTTGATTTATATAGATACTTTTTAGTACTCCGATTCCTTCACGCGCTCCATTTCCCCGATATCGCCGCTAACCTAAAGCGCTGTTTTAGCTCAAGAAAGGCTGAATTCTGGTCGTTCTGCGCTTTTTTGCACCGTGATTCCTGTGCCACAAACTGTGCCACGGAGGGCAGCCGGTGCCTCGCCTGATTGATCTGGACCGCTATTTGAAGCGAAGGGGCCAGAGCTGGTCCTATCACAGGCGCGTCCCGGATGGGCTATTTGCGCTGCCAATAGACGGGATGGTCGGCAGTAGGCCACTGCCGACCCGTCAGATCAACTGGCGGCTGCGGCGGCGCGCAATTCGAACCTGTCAGTCAGAATATCGCCGGTGAGGCAGTGCCGCGCCGACACCAGTTCCGCTGCCGCGTCAACAAAGCCCGGCGGCCCGGCGATGTAAATCTGCCCTGACAGCAAGCCGCAATCGAGCTGTCTGATGGCCTCGGCCAAAGGCGATGCCGATACGTTCCGCGCGACTGCCCCGATCGCGAAAACCTGATAGGTGAAGCGGGTCTCTGCCTTGGCCGCTTGCGTGAAGAGGCCATTGAGATAGAAGCTTTCGGGCTGGCGCGCAAAGGAGAGGAGATGGACACGGCGGCCGTCGTTTGACTTCAGAATCGACTGGACGGGGGCGTGGCCGGTTGAGGCGGCAATCGCCAGGATTGGTCCCGTCGCGTTGTCAGCGCCAACGGCATTACCGAACGGTCCAGAAATTCGCACAACATCGCTCAACTCAAATTCCTCCGCCAAGAGCCCAGAGGCGCGCCCACCGGCAATGGCACGAATGTGGAACTCCAGATGGGAAGCCCCCTGCCCGCTGGCTACCGAGTAACTGCGGGTAATGCCGGGGGCCAGTTCGATCTGGAAGAACTGGCCCGGTGAAAAGGCGATGGGTTCATCGGGTCGCAGAACCAAGCGATAGATGTCGGGCGCCATGGCGTACAGCGCAACGATCCGGGCCGGCGCACCCGCCACGACTTGATCATCAGCCCAGGCGACGGCCACGTCCGTCAGTGGAACAGCACGACAGGCCAGGATATTTCCGGCTGCCCTTTCCGACGCATCGAGCGCGAAGGGCGAATGGTGCAGCATCATCACCTCGCCCGAGAGGAGTTGGGACTTGCATGCGCCGCACCGACCCGACCGACAGCTATGGGGAAACGGCACATTCGCTTCAAGAGCGGCCTCGAGCACAGTTTGCCCTTCGGTCATTTCCAGGCGTGATTGGCACTGGGGAAGACGCAGAGTGGTCATCGTCCGCTCCCGAACAGGCCGGGCCAATTCTGACGCAACTGAGCGCGCTGTGTGTCATGGGTGCCGTAATAGACCTTGGTCCCGACCACAGTGATGGGTGCGACCCGCACACCGGTTCGTGCCTTGGCCTGTTCGGCCACGCCAGGGCGAGCAAGGTCGTGTTCCTCGAAGGGGATGCCGAGCTGATCGAACCACGCCTTGAGTTGCCGGCAGTCCGGGCAAATTGGGGTCGTGTAAATTTCGATGGTTGTGGAAGATGACGTCTGCATTTTGCACCTCCTGGGATGGTGCTGTCTGTCATCGGCCTTCCAACGATGGTCAGGTCAATGCCCTATCGTCGTGCAAGGAGGATTGGCGGAGACATCATCTCCGCCAACGGGATCAGGCCGCTAATTTGTGAGCGAGCCGCGAGGCCAGGGTAGCTACGTGATGGCCCTGGAAGCGAGCTCCGGCCAGTTCGGCGGCGGTTGGCATCCGTTCGCCATCGCTGCCGACGATCGCCCCGGCGCCGTAAGGGCTGCCCCCCCTAACCTCCTCCAGCCCGGCCTGTCCCTCAAAGGTGTAGGGGAGGCCAACAACGATCATTCCAAGATGGAACAGCGTCGGCATCGCCGTCAGAATTGTGGTCTCCTGACCACCGTGCTGGGTGCCCGAGGTGGTGAAAATTGCGCCGACTTTTCCAACGAGCGCATTGCGAGACCAAAGTCCGCCAGCCCGTTCCAGGAATGCACGCATTGGGGCGGCCATGGAGCCGAAGCGGGTGGGCGTTCCGATGATGATGGCGTCGTAGTCCGCAAGCTCATCGATATGCGCAAGTGGTGCAGATTGATTGATCGGGGAGCCTTCATTTTCGGAGATCTGCATGGGCACGAGATCAGGGACCCGACGGATGGAAACTGTCGCACCGGCCTGGCTGGCCCCTTCAGCGACGGCATGCGCCATGGATTCTATGTGGCCCCAGGCTGAGTAGTAGAGAACGAGTACGCGAGTCATTTTGTGTATTCCTTTGGGGTGGATCGACCGAAGTCGGTAAGCCCGATGTCCTTGAGCAGGCTCGGACTAGTGGGCGGATTCCTGTTCCCGCGGCCACGGAGCCAGCTGCAGAACCGAGCTAGAAGCCGCACACGCTCTGGAGGCGGCTCGAGGTAAAAAGTGAAATCTTCGAACATGATGATCTGCCGGGGCATGGCGAGCCGAAGCTCGCCAC